>NZ_CP179200.1:0-1794440 GCF_051201565.1 Pseudothioglobus sp. nBUS_23 | reverse complement strand
AATATTGTATAACTGAGCCATGAGTAAGAATCCATATAGTAAACTTTTTGAGCCTGTTCAGATAGGCCCAGTTGTAACAAAAAATCGTTTTTATCAAGTTCCACATTGTTGTGGCATGGGCCATGTAAGACCTAGAGCTCATGCAGCTATGAGGGGTGTTAAAGCGAAGGGGGGCTGGGGTGTTGTTAGTACAGAAGAGGCTGAGATTCACCCAAGTTCAGATTTGGCTCCTTATGCAGAACAAAGGATTTGGGACAAAAAAGATATTCCTGCTCTCCAGCTGATGACTGATGCTGTTCACAAATACGGCGCCTTAGCAGCCATTGAACTTACTCATAGTGGCCACAATTCAACCAATCTTTTTTCAAGAATTCCAGCTATGTCGCCAAACGCACAGGCGGTGAACTTTTTATATCCAAAACAAGCAAGAAGAATGTCTAAACAAGATATTTCGAACTTCAGGGCGTGGCATAGACAAGCCGCCCTAAACGCAAAGGCTGCTGGTTTTGATATTGTTTATGTGTATGCTGGTCATGGTATGTCTGTGGCCCAGCAATTTATACTGCCCGATATGAATAACCGATCTGACGAATATGGCGGAAGTTTAGAAAATAGATTAAGACTAACAAGAGAATTACTCGAAGAAACGAAAGAGGCTATTGGAGATAGTTGTGGCATTGCTTTTAGGTTCGCTGTCGATGAGCTTAAAGGAAAAGATGGCATGCAGTTTCAAGAAGAGGGACGAGCAGTTGTTGAGCTTCTTGCAGAGCACCCCGATCTTTGGGATGTGAACGTTTCTGACTGGTCTAACGATTCTCAAACCTCACGATTTCAACCAGAAGAGGCATACCAAATGCCATATGTTGAATTTGTCAAAAGCATTACTACCAAGCCAGTGGTTGGGGTTGGAAGGCTTACTTCTCCAGATCTAATGGTTAAGCTTGTTGAAAGAGGCGCTTTGGATCTAATTGGTGCAGCGAGACCCTCTATTGCAGACCCCTATTTACCAAACAAAATAAAAGGACAAAAAACAGATCAAATTAAAGAGTGTATTGGCTGTAATATTTGTGTATCTAGTGACAACTTTACAGTTCCTATTCGCTGCACGCAAAACCCCACTATGGGGGAGGAGTGGCGAAGAGGTTGGGACCCAGAAAACATTAAACCTAAGGTTACAGATCAAAGGGCATTGGTTGTCGGCTCTGGGCCATCAGGGCTTGAGTGCACAGTTCAACTAGCAAGACGTGGTTACCAGGTGGTTCTTGCTGAGGCTGAGGGCAAACTAGGTGGGAGGGTTTTGTTCGAGTCTAGCCTAAAGGGCCTTTCAGCATGGAAAAGAGTTGTTGACAATAGGGTTCATGAGATTCTTCAGAAAAGCAACATAGAGGTTTACAAAGAGAGCAGACTTACAGCTGAACACATTAATGAGTTTGGCGTCAACAATATATTTTTGGCTACTGGCTCAAACTGGAGAAAAGATGGAATTGGAAGAAGCAGAAGGGCGCCCATTCAAGGACTGGAAAGCGTTAAAGTCTATTCTCCAGAAGAGGCTATTCAAAACTACAAAGACATTAAGGGCCCGCTTGTAATTTATGACGATGAGCAGGGCTACTTGGCTGGAGTAGTTGCAGACCATCTAAATGCCAAGAACATTGAGGTTGTTTTTGTAACGCCAGCTAGTGTTGTCTCGCCATGGACTGATTCAACTCTAGAGCAAAAAAAAGTCCAAGCATCGTTGATTAATTCTGGAGTGAAAATTATTTGTAATCAATCAATTAGCAACATAGAGGATGGAATTGCTCTGTTAGAGTGTACATATACAGGCGCCATTACAAAACTCCCTTGTGAGTCTATAGTTATGGTGACTGAGCGTATATCAGACACCGCCCTTTATGACAGCTTAATGCAAAATAATTTAGAAGGAAAAACACAATATAATATTAAAATCATTGGCGATGCTGAAGCTCCAGGGCTTATAGCTGACGCAGTTTATTTGGGGCACTTGGCAGCACAAAACTTTGAAGCAGATGAAGAAGACATCCAAAGAGGTATGTTTATGAGAGAGATGCCAAGCCTTAAATAGGCGCTGAAAACCCCTTTCTTAATTGATTTTATGAGTGATTTAGAGTAACATTGCCCTCTTTTTATGATGGCCAATTAGGATGCGAAAAACGATAGTTGCTGGAAACTGGAAAATGAATGCGAGTAAAGAGTCAGTTAATTCTCTAATTAATGGAATTCTTTCAGGCATGAGTGATGTTTCCTCTGATGTTATAGTTTGCGCCCCCTTTCCATATCTCTCACAAGTAGAGGCTTTAATCATTAATTCCGACCTAATGCTTGGTGCACAAAACTTAAATGTTAATTCAAAAGGAGCTTTTACTGGAGAGGTTAGTGCAGAAATGATCAAGGACTTTGGCGCTCAGCACGTGCTTGTTGGACATTCAGAGAGAAGAAGCCTTTATGGTGAAACAAGTACTATTGTCGCAGAAAAAACAAAAGCAGCAGTTGATGCTGGCTTAACCCCTATTCTATGTGTTGGAGAGTCTTTTGAAGAAAGAGAGTCTGGAAATACAGAGGCTGTTGTTGAAGAACAGCTTAACGCAGTGGTCGGCCTCCTAGGAATTGAGGCCTTTAATGGTATTATTGTTGCATATGAGCCAGTATGGGCTATTGGAACAGGCTTGACGGCGACACCCGAGCAGGCGCAGTCTGTTCATTTATTTATCCGCAACCTTTTAGCTGGCAGTAGTGAGAGCATTGCTCAAAACACACCCATACTTTATGGCGGAAGTATGAATGCTGGCAATGCGGCTGATTTAATTTCTTGTTCAGATATCGATGGCGGACTCATTGGAGGCGCCGCCCTTAAGGCAGAAGATTTTTTACAAATATGTAAGGCAGGTTAATATGACGTTTCAAATTATTTTAGTTATTCATGTGTTATTGGCTCTTGGCCTTGTTGGGCTAATCCTTATCCAGCATGGCAAGGGCGCAGATGCAGGGGCTGCATTTGGTTCTGGCGCAGCCGGTTCGGTTTTTGGTGCGAGAGGCGCACACTCTTTTTTATATAAACTAACCGCCGTTTTGGCTATTGGTTTTTTTGTAACAAGCATCAGTCTTGCTTACTTTGCATCAAATGAAAGAGTTGCCGCAGATCCTGAGCAAAGTATTATGACCCAAAGTGTTATGAGTGATGACGGCTTTGATTCAGATACGAGCGAAATTCCAAGCAATTAGTTTAAGCCGTCGTGGTGAAATTGGTAGACACGCAGCCTTGAGGGGGCTGTAGCGCAAGCTGTGACGGTTCGACTCCGTCCGACGGCACCACTTAATTTAACTGTAATAATGCTGTTTGTTATTGTACAATCAGCATAGTTTCTTACTCACTATTCTATGAGCCTTCTGAATAAAACCGTCCTTAAGGGGATAGGCTTGATGCTTTTGGGCATGAGCACTGTTCCTTTTTTAGATGTCTTTGCAAAACTTTTGAGTGAGGATTATTCTGTGATGCAGGTTACGTGGACCCGGTTTTTTTTCCATGCTTGCTGGTTGATACCCATAATACTATGGCAGCAAGTCCAGTGGAAGAGGGTTCCAGAGAGCTTAGGCCTTCAGTTCATGAGGGGGCTCATGTTAACCCTAGCAACGCTTTTCTTCTTTGCAGCCATAAAGTCTAACCCTATTCCTAACGCGCTGACCCTGCTTTTTATCTCTCCTTTGGTGGTAGCTATGCTTTCGCCAGCTTTATTGGGAGAGCGATTTGATTTGTTTATTGGGGCTGGAGTGGTAGTAGGGTTTTTTGGCGTAGTTGTTGTTCTGCAGCCTTCAAGTGAAGAGTTTAAGCCAAGTCTTCTTTTAGCAGTAGTTGCGGGCATTTGTTATGCTCTCTATATTATCTTTACAAAAAAACTTTCCTTTAAGGCGCCTCCCGTCCTAACTCTTTTTTATTCGGCAGTTGTTGGAATTGCAATTATGTTGCCCCTAGCTTTGTTTTCTTGGACGGCGCCCGACTTGAAGGGTATGTTGCTGGGTGCAGCCATGGGTTTTTTTGCTGCAGCATCACATTTCTTTATTATTAAAGCTTTCGAGTTCGCAAGCGCTTCTGAACTAAGTCCTTTTAATTATTTTGAAATTGTTGGTGCCATTGCTTTGAGCTACGTTGTCTTTGGTTATATTCCAAATCTTCAGGCAATTATTGGGCTTTTTGTTATTATGGGAAGTGGCCTCTTTGTGTCTTGGCGTGTTATGAAAAATAATGACGGACAAGCAGAAGACAAAGAAAAACTAATAGAGCCCCTGTAAGAAAAAGGCCTTGCACAAATGCAGCTACATGTTTTTGCTTGTGTTTTAAACAAACACCTATATATACTTCACTATAATATCTTGGCTTGAATCGACTCAAGTCTTCTAGCATCTGAATTTTAAATTATTCTATAAATATGAACTGGCGCACAAGAACTGAAAATAAATTAGAGAACTTTTCTGACTGGATTTTTGATAACGCTAAGAAAATGATCCTAGCGATTTTTGTATTAGTAGTTGCAATTGGATCTCAATTGCCTTCTCTAAAGGTGGACACAACTACTGAAGGTTTTTTGCATAAAACAGACCCAATGAGGGTTGAGTACGATGTTTTCAGAGACCAATTTGGTCGTGATGAAAAGCTAATGATCGCCGTTAAAACAAATAACATCTTTGATCTTAATTTTTTAGAAAAACTCGATAATTTTCACCATGCCTTAGAGAATGAACTGCCAAATATTAAGGCGGTCGACTCACTAATTAATGCAAGAAATACTTACGGAATTGAGGGAGAGCTTATTGTTGAGCCCTTAATAGACAGCTTGCCAAAAAATAAAGATGACCTCATTAAGCTTAAAGAAACAGTAACTAACAATAGTCTTTATGAAAACTCACTATATAGTGAAGACTTCACTATGACTACAGTGACGATTGATACAGAGACTTATTCAAGCTCAGGCGCCCCCCAAGAGACACAAAGCTTTGAGTTTGATGATGGGCTGGAGTTTGATGATGGGCTGGAGTTTGATGATGGGCTGGAGTTTGATGATGGGCTGGAGTTTGATGACGATACTCTTGGTGAGCAGAGGCTCTATTTAACTGATGCTGAAAATGACGAAATCATTGCTGAAACGCAAAGAATTATGGAGCGATTTAATGACAGTAATTTTGAGATCTACTTGTCAGGTTCTGCGGCAATTGCAGGTATTTTTAAGCAGGCGCTTATGAATGATTCGGCTGTTTTTATTAGTTTAATGATGATTGTTATCATGGTTGTTTTGTTCGCTTTATTTAGAAGGGTGTCCGGAGTCATATTGCCATTGGCCTGTGTTTCATTGACACTAATAATGACAGTGTCCCTGATGTCAATTTTTTCCGCACCATTTACTATGGCTACTCAAATCATGCCAACATTTCTTCTTGCGGTTGTGACAAGTGCGTCCATTCACTTACTGGCAGTATTTTATAAGGATTTCGCAACAACCAATGATACAAAAAAGTCTCTTAGATATGCAATGGGACACTCTGGATTGGCGATTATAATGACCTCAATTACAACTGCTGTAGGCCTGTGGTCTTTCTCGTTTTCTGGAGTGGCGCCTGTAGCAGATCTTGGTGTTTTTGCTAGTAGCGGGGTAATGGTTGGGCTTGTTTTTACATTAATCTTTCTTCCATCTTTGATTTCAGTAACCAAGTTTAGGCCAATCAAGCAAAGGACAGGAAAGGATGGCCAAACGTTTATGGATAAAGCGCTTATTGGGATCAGCGTTTTTGCAACCAGCAAGCCAAAGTTAATTGTTTCACTAAGCGCTGTTTTAATAATATGTGCAGCTATTATTGCTTCTCAACTAAGGTTTTCTCACTTCCCGCTTCAGTGGCTCCCAGAGGATAATTTTGCACGAATAGCAACAGAGGAGGTTGATAAAAACTTAAAGGGCTCCCTTACTCTAGAAGTGATTATTGATACTGAGAAAACAAACGGCCTCTATAATCCAGAAGTCTTAAGGGTTATTGATGACGTCTCTCAAAACATCAATTCGATTTCAACAGGAAATATGTTTGTTGGAAAGGTCATAAGCTACATTGATGTCATCAAAGAAACCAATAGAGCTTTAAATGAAAACCGTGATGAATACTACGCTATTCCAGACGACCCTGACCTTATTGCCCAAGAATTTTTACTGTTTGAAAGTAGCGGCAATAATGATTTAGCCAGTCTCGTTGACTCTAACTATTCTAAAGCCAGGCTAACTCTAAAAACTCCATTCATAGACTCTCTTGAGGCAAACACTTTTATTGATAATGCGCAGCTTTATCTCGACGAAAAGTTTGGCTCCTTGGCAAAAGTAACCTTTACAGGGATAGGCACCCTCATGACAGTGACCTTTGAAGAGGCTATTTATAGTAGTGCTGTGAGTTATATTTTGGCATTTTCTCTTATCGCTATATTAATGGTTTTATTGATTGGAAATATTAAGATTGGGCTCATTAGTATGATTCCTAATCTTTTGCCAATCATTATCCTTTCAACAATCATGGTGATTTTCAAAATGCCTTTAGATATGTTTACACTTTTAATTGGGGCTATTGCACTAGGCCTGGCTGTTGACGATACGGTTCACTTTATGCACAACTTCAGAAGGTATGAGTTGCAGTATAACGATGTAGACAAGGCGGTTCGTTTAACACTACTAGGAACTGGAAGAGCAATAACGCTTACATCTATTGTTCTGGCTCTTGGTTTTCTTGTGCTTACCTTTTCTCAGATGAACAACATGTTTGATTTTGGAATTTTAACCGCAAGCGCAATATTGGTTGCATTGCTAGCTGATTTTTTTCTGATGCCAGCAATTATGAAAATAATCATCAAAGACAAAACAAGCCTGTAATGAAGACATAAAAAAGGCGCTTAAAAGCGCCTTTTTTTCGAAAAAACTATGGTTGTTAGGCTTGAGCTTGCGCCATAACCTCTTCAACGAAGTTGTCTTCTTTTTTCTCTATTCCTTCGCCAACTTCATATCGAACAAACGATAAAACTTCAGAATTTTTCGATTTTACAAGGTCTCCAACAGCCATGTCTGGGTCCTTAACAAATGCCTGTCCGTAAAGGGTTACCTCGTTTACAAATTTTTTCATTCTTCCCACAATCATCTTTTCAATGATGTTATCTGGCTTGCCACTCTCTTTTGCTTGTTCAATAAAGATTGCTTTCTCCCTCTCTAGCAGTTCGCTGGAAAGCTGATCTTCACTTACACACTCAGGCCTAGAAGCGGCAATGTGCATAGCCACATCTTTAGCTAATTCAGCATCCTCAGACGAGAGCACTGCAAGCACTGCAATTCGATCACCATGTTTATAGGCGCCTAAAACACCACTATCAGTGCTTACAATTTGCACTCTTCTAACTGAAATATTTTCTCCAATCTTCGCAATAATTCCCTCTCTAGCCTCATCAACAGTTTCTCCAGAATCTAGCTTCTGGCTTACAAAGCTTTCAACTGACTCAGGCTTATTTTTGAGCGCTAGTGCACCTAAGGCTTCTACAAAATCTATAAATGCAGAGCCTTTTGTGACGAAGTCAGTTTCAGAGTTGACCTCAAGAATTGCAGCATGTTTGTTATCATCACTGATAGTAACATTCACCAATCCTTCAGAAGCAACTCGACCAGCTTTCTTTGCAGCTTTTGCAGCTCCTGAAGCGCGCATCAAGTCAATTGCTGCCTCAAGATCTGCATTGGTTTCAACGAGCGCTTTCTTGCAGTCCATCATTCCTGCACCAGTTCTTTCTCTTAATTCTTTAACTAAAGCGGCTGTGATTGCCATATTAATGTCTCCTATATAAACCGAACTTGATTACTTGTCGGCCTCAGTTTTCTTAGCTGAGGTTTTCTTTGCTGCAGGCTTTTTAGCTGCAGGCTTTTTAGTAGCCTCTTTCTTTTCTGCAGGCTTTTTAGCTGCAGGCTTTTTAGCTGCAGGTTTTTTCTCTTCAGCAGGCGCTTCCGCTTCAGTGCTTTCTTCAGAAACCTTTTTCTTTGCTGCAGGCTTTTTAGCTGCAGGTTTTTTCTCTTCAGCAGGCGCTTCCGCTTCAGTGCTTTCTTCAGAAACCTCTTTCTTTGCTGCAGGCTTTTTAGTAGCCTCTTTCTTTGCTGCAGGCTTTGTCTCAACGATAGAAGCTTTAGCCTCCAAAACCGCGTCTGCAATTTTTCTTGCATAGTATCCAATTGCTCTAATTGAATCATCATTTCCAGCTATCACATAATCGATGCCCTCAGGATTATGATTAGAGTCTACAACGCCTATAATTGGCAGGCGAAGAGTTTGAGCTTCTCTAACAGCATTTTTTTCATGACCAATGTCAACCACAAAAACAACATCAGGTATGGTGCCCAAGTCTTTAATGCCGCCAAGGCTTCTTTCTAGCTTCTCCATCTCGCGGGTCATTACTAGGGCTTCTTTCTTAGTAAATTGAGCAAAGTTTTCTTCTGCTAGAAACTCTAAATCTTTAAGTCGTTTTATAGACGCCTTGATAGTTTTGTAGTTTGTCATCATTCCGCCTAACCAGCGATGATTAACGTAAGGCATGCCGCAACGAATTGCCTCATCTTTAATTATGTTGCTTGCAGCTCTTTTTGTTCCTACAAAGAGAATTGATCCTCCTTGAGATGCAGTTTTGCTTGCAAAGTTTAGTACATCATTAAACTGGGGCAGTGTTTTTTCTAAATTGATTATGTGAACACCGTTTCGTGTTCCGTAAATATAAGGCTCCATTTTTGGGTGCCAAAAACGAGACCTGTGGCCGAAGTGAACACCGGCCTCTAACATTTTTTTCATTGACGCTTTCGCCATACATTTCTCCTGGGTTAAGACTTCCACATTGCCTATTAGCCAACCCCTTTTAAAGGGCACCCTGACTAATATTGGGGCGCTGTGTGATACATTAAATTACTGACGTTGTTAATACAATGCCGTTCCTTTTCCAGCTAAAATGCTGAAAGGCGACAATTATCCCATATTTTTTCTAAATACGCAAAGACTATTTGGCTGCCTGTTTTTCTGTGTAAGGCTTTTAGAGTATTCGACGCATCCCAAAAAAAGACTCGTTATAATTGGGCCTTTTTTCGTTTTTCCTGCGCAGTTTTTGGTTATGATAGTGCTTAGAGCTATTAAAGGGGAGGCTCAACATTATATATTTAATTGTTGTTTATGAAGATTGCGATTATTGGCAGTGGAATATCGGGCTTAACCACTGCATACCTTTTACACAAAGACCACGACATTACTGTTTTTGAAGCAAATGACTATATTGGTGGACATACCCACACACACGAAATAAGCCAGAACAACAAAATGTGGAAGGTCGATTCAGGCTTTATTGTTTACAACGAAAAAACCTACCCTAATTTCATTAAGCTTCTAAAAAAACTAAAGGTAAAGGTCCAAAAGACTACAATGGGTTTCAGTGTTAAGGCGCCATCACAAAACCTTGAGTATTCTGGGGGGTCTCTAAATACGGTTTTTGCCCAGAGACTTAATTTGTTCAAGCCAGCCTTTTTGATTATGCTGAAGGACGTTCTTCGCTTTAATCGCCTAGCTGCAAAAGAGCTTTCCAAGGCTGACGAGACAACAACTATTCTTAGTTTCTTAGAAAAACATAAGTTTAGCAAGCCCTTTGTGGAGAATTACATTATTCCAATGGGTGCGGCTATTTGGTCAACTGCAGCTAACAAAACAACGGAAATGCCCGCAGCTTTTTTCATTCGTTTTTTTAAAAACCATGGTCTTCTCCAGATATTTAATCGCCCACAATGGTTTGTTATCAAGGGCGGCTCTAAGTCCTATGTTCAAAAAATAATTGAGGGTTTTCAGGAAAAAATTCTTCTATCTAAGCCAGTAATAAAAGTAGAGCGCAACCCCTCTGAGGTCAAGATTTATTGTGAAAAAGAAGCTGATCCATTATTTTTTGATAAAGTTGTCTTTGCTACCCATAGCGACCAAGCGCTAGCATTGCTTAAGGACCCAAGCAATGATGAAAAGTCAGTTCTTGAGGCCTTGCCCTATCAAAAAAATACAGCTATAGTTCACACTGATGTGACACTAATGCCAAAAATTAAAAAAACCTGGTCAAGCTGGAATTATTTGTTGAGTGGCGACCCAAATAGACCCGTCACACTGACTTATAATATGAATATTCTTCAGTCATTGGACGCGAAACCAGACTTTTTGGTGACCCTTAACAGTTTGAACGAAATCAACCCTTCAAAAATAATCAAAAAAATTGATTATTCGCACCCCCTCTTTACGGTTAATGGAGTCCATGCTCAGAAGAAAAAAAACCAAATCAGTGGCCAAAATAATACATATTATTGTGGCGCCTACTGGGGCAATGGTTTTCATGAAGACGGAGTCAATAGTGCGCTCGATGTCTGCAAGGCTTTTGGGGTCTCGCTATGAGCCTTTCTAAAATGCATCACTTATACTGGGGAACTATTAGTCACCATAGGCATACTCCATTCAGCCGTTTTTTTAAGTACCCTATTTTTATGGCTTATATTGATATCTCTAATTTAGCCTCTGTCATGAAGCCATCTATGCTTTGGAACATCAACAAGCCTGCAATCGTTTCCTACAGGAGACAGGACTATCATGGGGACCCATCAATAGGCCTTGAAGAGGCTGTTAGAAAAACTATGCATGAAAAAACAGGTATAGAATTCAAAGGTCCAATCAGGCTTCTTACACACTTAAGATACTTTGGACACTGCTTTAATCCAGTTAGTTTTTATTACTGTTTTGATGAAAATGATAAAAAAGTTGAGGCTATAATGGCCGAAGTTACTAATACTCCATGGAAAGAAAGGCACGCATACGTTATAAATGAGCGGCTAGAGTCGAGCAGCAAACTAAGCTTTACTGCCACTCCAAAAAAACAATTCCATGTCAGCCCTTTTTGGGGAATGGACCACGAATATGAGTGGTTTTTTTCTAATCCTGAAGAGGCGTTAAATGTAATAATGAAAAACTATAAAGATGGAGAAAAGGTGTTCAATGTTGCGCTGAGCTTAAAAAGGCAAGCCTTCAGTAAGAAAGGCCTTATTAAGGCTATTCTTAGGTTTCCGTTTGCAACTATGATGGTTGTCTACAGAATACATTGGCAAGCCCTGATGCTTTTAATCAGAAGGGCTCCATTTTTTACACACCCAGATAAATTATGACAAAAGAAAAACAGTTCAAAGACAAGCTATCCGTTGACGCTCTTGCGAACAGCATTCAAGAAATGCAAAAAAGCACACGCACAACGTCTTTTTTTAAAAGCATTTTATTTAGAAAGCTAAAAAGCATTAATAGTGGTGAGCTAACCATTATTGATGGAGACCACAAACACGTTTTTGGTAATCCAGATTCTGAGTTTAAGGCAGAGCTGGAGGTTTTTTCGCAAGAGTTTTATGTTTTTTTAGGAAGTGGGGGGACAAATGGCGCTGCAGAGGCCTTCACTGCTGGATACTGGGGCTCCAACAACCTTGTCAAGTTGATACAGCTTATTATTAAAAATAAAAAAACTTTGCTTGGCCTTGAGTCTGGCTTAGCAAGACTGGCCAATCCAATTACAAAACTAATTCACAAAAAAAGACAAAATACTTTAGCTGGAAGTAAAAACAATATCTTGGCCCACTATGATTTGAGTAATGATTTTTACAAGCTTTGGCTAGATCCAACAATGACCTATTCAAGTGGAGTTTTTCTTAATAAGAGCTCAAGCATGAAAGAGGCTTCTATTGAAAAATTAGATAGAATCTGTAGAAAACTCAAGCTTAAAAACACAGACCATGTTCTTGAAATTGGCACAGGGTGGGGAAGCTTTGCAATTCATGCCGCTAAAAACTATGGCTGCAAGGTTACAACAACAACCATCTCTGATAAACAGTTTCAATATGCATCAGAGCTTATATCTAAAGAAGGCCTTGATAACAAAATAACACTTTTAAGCAAAGACTATCGAGAGCTTGAGGGTTCATTTGACAAGGTTGTTTCTATTGAAATGATAGAGGCTGTCGGCGCAGAGTACGTTCCTGGGTTCTTCGAAAAAGCATCCTCATTAATGAAAATAAATGGACTCATGCTGCTTCAAGGGATAACCTACAATGACCCCGACTTTGATTCTTACAAGAGATCAGTTGACTTTATAAGGAAGTATATTTTTCCAGGCTCATGTCTTGTTGCAATGCCACAAATATTGCAAGCCATCAAAGATAAGACTGATATGGCGATGATACACTCTGAAGACATTACTCATCATTATGCAAGAACCCTAGAGATTTGGCGAGAAGACTTTCTAGCTGTTTTGCCTCAGGTTAAAGAGCTTGGTTTTTCAGAGCCTTTTACGAGGATTTGGAATTTTTACCTGGTCTACTGTGAAGCAGGTTTTCTTGAAAACCTAATTGGAGACTTTCAGCTTGTATTTGCTAAGCCGGATTCAAGAAACACTCAAATTACATATTAACTTATGATTACTTTATTAATTAAACTTGCAGAAAAAGGGTGGTTGCCGGACTCATTAATCAGGCTCGGAATAAAGCGCCTATGCAGTCAACGCTTGGTGAAGGCAACAAGCTTTAGTGATGATGATATGGAAAAGGAGCATGCCGCATGGGTTGAAGTTTTAAAGAAAAGCCCAATTGCACTTGTTCCAGAAAAAGCAAACGAACAGCATTATGAGGTTCCGCCAAGACTCTTTGAGCTCGTGCTCGGAAAGAGGCTTAAATATAGCTCCGGCCATTGGCCAAAAGGGGTGTCTTCGCTAGATCAGTCTGAATCTGCCATGCTAGAGCTGACAACGCAGAGAGCAGAATTGGTTGATGGCCAAGATATATTAGAGTTAGGGTGCGGATGGGGGTCTTTAACGCTCTATATGGCGGAGCATTTTCCAAAAAGTAAAATTACCGCAGTTAGCAACTCTAATGACCAGAGGCTGTTTATAGAAGAGAGATGCAGACAGCTTAAGCTAGACAATGTCAGGGTTATCACTGCAGACATGAATGATTTTGAGGCTGAGGGATTGTTTGATCGAGTTGTTTCAATCGAGATGTTTGAGCATATGCGCAATTATGAAAAACTACTTGGCAGAGTTAATTTGTGGTTAAAAAAGGAAGGAAAGCTTTTTGTACATATATTTTCCCACCAAAGAGTTGCCTATCCGTTTGAAGATAATGACGATGCAGACTGGATGGCAAGGGAGTTTTTTAGCGGTGGCCAAATGCCTTCCCATAGGCTATTGATGAGCTTTCCAGGTCAAATGAAAATACAAAAAGACTGGAGAGTGAGTGGAACGCACTACGAAAAAACCTCTCTTGCTTGGCTTCAAAAAATGGACAAAAATAAAGCAGAGGTTTTAGAGCTCTTTAAGAAAACTTATGGAAAAAATGACGCCAAGTCATGGTTCCAAAGATGGCGTATTTTTTTCATGTCTTGCGAGGTTCTTTTTGGGTTTGCCCATGGCTCCGAATGGGGCGTCTCGCACTACCTTTTTGAGAAACCGCAATGATTAGAGACTTTGGCGCTATCGCTTTATGCATTTTAACGGCTTACCTTGTTGCTATAGCAGCTTCAGTTGATGGGATATTTTTTTCTGGAATTCCAATAATTCTTTTGTGTGCCATCGTCAGTTTTGTGACGCATTGGATGATTGCGGTTCCTTCGTTAATTACAAGCTCAGAAAAATATTTTGACTTTACAGGGATGGTTGCTACGCTCCTTGTTGTTTTAACTGCGATGTTTGCGCTCTTGAGTTCGGGAGCAGAAGCATCAATTCGTTCAGTATTCGTTGCCTCCTTTGTATCTGTTTGGACCTTAAGACTGGGAATATTTCTTTATAAAAGAATAGTGAAAGCGGGTGAAGACAGCAGGTTTAGAGATATAAAAAAATCGATTCCAAAGTTTTTAATGACTTGGACATTGTCAGCGCTTTGGGTCTTCTTAACGACTGTAAACGCCATTACTTTAATCGCGCTGAACCCACTTGAGCCAATTGGTATATTTTTTATCATGGGGGCTTTGTTGTGGTTATTAGGCTTTGGTTTTGAGGTGATTGCTGACAAACAAAAAAAGCACTTCAGTGAGCAGCCTAAAAATGAAGGCAGGTTTATCACCCAGGGGCTATGGTCTGTATCTCGCCATCCAAACTATTTTGGAGAAATTATTCTATGGGCTGGTATTGCAATTATCTCGCTACCATTTTTATCTGGCTGGCAGTTTGTGACTCTAGCATCTCCTGTGTTTGTGTTTCTCCTTTTGACAAGAATAAGTGGACTTCCTTTTTTAGAAGACAAGGCTGAAAAAAAATGGGGCGAAGACAAGGACTATATTGAATACAAAAAAAGAACGCCAATACTAGTCCCATTTTTTGGAAAAAAACATCAATAAATTTAACTTTACATGGCTCTTGAAACTCCTCAATACCAAGTAATCTCAGAATATAATGGATTCGAAATCCGTCGTTACAATGAAATGATAATTGCAACGACTTCAGTCCGCTCAGATTACAAGGGCTCTACATCATCTGGCTTCAGAAGAATTGCTAATTACATTTTTGGCGGCAATGACAAGGAAATGAAAATCGCTATGACTGCCCCTGTAATTACTGACTGCCCTTCTGATAATCGAGAGAGTTACAATATTTCCTTTGTGATGCCTAGCGAGCACTCATTGAAAGACCTTCCTAAGTCCAACACAGAAAATGTTTCAATCCAAAAAGAATCTTTGGGGGAGGTTGCAGTATTTCCTTTTGGGGGATGGGCGACAGAGTCTAGAAGTAAGAGTTTTCAAAAAAAATTTGCAACGCTTCTCCAGCAAAATAGTATTGAAACAAGCGGAGACTTTATGGTCGCTCAGTTTAATGCTCCTTATGTTATTTCCATATTTCGCAAAAACGAGCTTATGGTAAGAATTAATAGATAACTTTTTTTATTGGCATTTGTTGCAGACGCCATTAATCTCAACAGCCTGAGAATCATTAACAGCAAACTTATTGCTGTCAGGTAATGAGAGCTGTGCTGAAAGCTGACAAGACTCTTGAACTGATTTGCAGCTAGTACAGTGAAGCAACACATGGAAATGGTTAGTATGGCTATCATTACAAACCAAATAGGTATTGCTTGAGTCCATTTTATGAACAACACCCAATTCAATCCAAAAGTCTAAAACCCTATATATTGTACTAATATTAAATGAATGGCCTTTGTCTTTAAGGGAGTCCTTAAGGTCATAAGCAGATAGATTTTTTTTGGAGGAGCAAAGTTCGTCAATAATTGACATTCTTTGGGGTGTTGCGCTTCGTCCCGTTTCTAGACATTTAGATATTAATTCTGATCTACTAATCATGAGGGTCCTCTAGGTTATAGCTATAATCTTCATTGGCATATTCTTCGTCACTAAAATGAAGTGTTTCAATAACAGCATCAGTAATGGTATATCCACTATCTGCAAGATCAAAGCTTTGCGATCCTACAGATATTCTCCCATAAACAATTATTGGCATGTACAAATCACGAAACTTTGTAGGACTGCCAGTGACATCTACAAGTAAAGTTTGATTCAAAGGTGGAGGCGGTACATGAATACACTGCCCAGCTTCAGGAACTAGTAAAAACTTACTGATCCTAGTGCCCTGATACTCAATTGGAACCATAAACCCAGCAAGAGCAATATCCTTGCCCTCTACAGAATTGTTCAGCCTGGTTCCCTCTGCAGCCAATTTAGCTTGAAACTCTTCACTCATGTACATCTCATAAGTGAGGTCTTCGGGAATAAAATCATATGCATCATCTGGCTCAAGGCTTAGCCAGTTATTTTCTATAGTAGTCAAGTACTCATCTGTGACTACAATGGCAGAAGAGCCCAATGAGAGAAAAATTAAACTGATAACCAACAGCCTATTTATCATTTAACTCAATGCCTGATGTAAATTCTTTCTAAAAACCATCACTGCTGGAATTAAGCCGCTTAATACTCCAGACAATAAAATAATACCGAAAACTTTAATTTCATTTAGGCTAATCCATTTAAACGAGGGAGAAATACCTAAAGCCAAATTAAGCTGGTTAGTGGCGAAATAGGTAACAGCAGTAACAAGAATAATTGCACCAATTATTGCCACCAGGCCAATTACAAGTGATTCATAAATTACCATGGCGGCCAAAAATTTGGGGGAGGCCCCATTGGCCCTGTATATTGTCATTTCATGTTTTCGGTTGTCTAGACTTGCAATAATTAAGGTGACCATTGCAATAAGGCTAATTGCAATTATTATCCAGCTTAAAAGCTGAAACCCTTTGTCAACTAATCCAACTATAGACCAAAGTTCAGACAAGGCTATTCCTGGTATAACCGCGGATATCGCTTCCTCTGGATATTCTCTGATATTCTTGCTAAAGTTAAATATAGTTAGCTTTGATTTAAGACCCACAAAAGCAGCCGTAACTGTTTTTGGGTTAAGAGCTTCAGGCGGAAGAGAAGACAAGTCAATATCTTCAAGACTAAATACTTTTTTTCCGCTTTTCCAGCCTAAGTGAAGAAGCTCATAGCCCTTTAAATCGAGGAAGACAGCCTGGTCGATTGGGGTGCCTGTTTTATTAAGAACGCCGGTTACCTTAAATGAAAAGTCATCATGCTTGCTCCCTATTGACTCAATTGAGCCATGAGTGATTTGGATCTCTGAACCAATGCTGTAGTTGAGTTTTTCAGCAACATCAGAGCCTAAGGTTGCCTCAGATAGCTCAGCAAAAGGCACGCCTTTTGAGAAGGTTAGGGGCTGATTGTTTCCATACCTGATGTGTTTAAAGTAGTTTGGCTCAGTAGCCACAACTCTAAACCCTCTATGACTATCTCCTAATGCAATTGGAACCAGCCAACTAATATCGCTTCTTTGTTTGACATCATTGATAGTTTCTGTCGTAATGTTATTTGTCGGCCTGCCCAGATGGAAAACTGTATATAAAACTAATTCGAGAGAGCTAGACCTTGGGCCGATAATCGCATCAACACCAGAAATGCTTTGATTAAAACCCTCTTCTGCGCCTTGTTGAATTCTCTCAATACTGAGCAACAGAACCATCGAGGCCATTAAAGATATTGTTACAAGCGAAGTTGGAATCATTCTTGAACGCATTGATTTAAGCAAAAGACTAAGCATAGTGTTTATTAAAGTCTATTACAGAGTCAAAGTAGGGTGCTATTGAGGCATCATGACTGACCATAATAATGGCCTGTTTTGAGGCATCAAAGGTTTCCATCATCTCATTTAGAAACTTTTTAGTTGTGTCAGAATCTAGGGCGGAGGTAGGCTCGTCCGCAAGAATTAAGTCTGGTTTGCCCAGAAGAGCTCTAGCTGCTGCAACCCTTTGCTGTTGTCCAACACTTAAGCGGTTGACTGGCGTGTTTAAAACCTCTTTGTCTAGACCTAAAGAGTCTACCAGCCTATTAATTTCTTGATTTAGATTGCTAACTCTGGATTTTCTAGAATGAGAGAATCGAATACCTAATCCTATGTTTTCAGAAACACTTAAAAAGGGGATGAGGTTTAATGTTTGAAAAATATAGCCGATATGATCAGCTCTATGCCTATCCAAAAGCAGCGAGGACATTGATGAGTAATCTTGGTCATCAAATTTAATGTCACCAACCTGAAGCTGCAAGGCGCCAGCAATTAGGCTCAGTAAGGTTGTTTTACCACAACCTGAAAAACCACTAATTAATAATCTCTGCCCTCTTTCAATCTCTATTTCTGGAAATACAATTTTTTTACCCTGCTGATAATGGTATTCCAGACCTAGCGCTTGTAACATCAGACCCTCATTTAAAATATTACTTTATTAGCACCTGATTTTAGGCTCTTTGTTAGAGCTTTATTGTTTATTACCGCCTCAAAGTTTAAAGTTTCAAGTTCGCTAAATCGATCAAACGCATTGATAGTAAGGCTCTTTAACTGACTTGGATTGCTGCAAGCAAACTCATAAGATAATTCAACGTCTTTGTGATCTCCTTCTGTTGAGACGCTGTGAAGACCAGATTCAAAAGAGGTTAGATTACATCCAGCGCCTTTGGGGAATTCAAATAATTGCGAGTAATTGTTAAATGTAGCTAAAGTTTCATCTGAAACAGTTAGCTCATCATGGTCATCATGTCCTTCGTGCTCATCGTGCTCATCGTGCTCATCGTGCTCGTCATGCTCATCGTGCTCGTCATGCTCATCGTGCTCGTCATGCTCATCGTGCTCGTCATGCTCATCGTGCTCGTCATGCTCATCGTGCTCATCGTGCTCGTCATGCTCATCATGGTCATCAAGTAGCTGTACTATTGGCATTTCGTATGAAACAGCAACTTGATTTTGACTGATTACCATTGACAAATTATTTAGTCCATGGACATGCGCATTGGCGCGCCTTGCTTCTTCAGCGCTTGCAAAAGATGAAACTAATAATAAAGATAGAAAGCTGAGTTTAAACATGGGAGCCTCTTTTAAGATAAAAACAGGATAATATAACGTAAACGCAATATTATTGCAATAGTACGTAATCTATTAATTAGCTTGTGATAGCAGTTATTGTTGCAAAGTTTGAGAAATATCGAGGCAATATAAAGTCCATAAAGTGCGATACAGTCTCAGACTTTTCATTAAAAAACTCAGAAGACAGCGATTTATTATTAAGCGCATTTGATGCTTTTTCAAGACTTAATAGCATTTGCCAAGATGCTATTATGGTGCCTGCCATCATTAGCGTATCAAAAGCCAGTTTCCCAACAAGCTCCTTGTTATCAGAGCGATTCAGAATGATCGAAACTGTTTTTTCAAAATCTTCAATTGCACTGATAAAGCGCTTTAATTGAGAGCCTGAAACCATTTCTGTCAGCGTTGGATTCATTGCAAATTCACGCATATCTTCAATCAGTTCATTGGCGCCAAGCCCACTATCAGTAATGATTTTTCTGCCCACAAGGTCCATTGCTTGAATGCCATTTGTTCCCTCATAGATCGGTAAGATTCTTGCATCTCTAAGGATTTGTGCAATGCCTGTCTCCTCGACATAGCCCATTCCACCATGGCACTGAAGACTAACTGAGGCAACCTCTTGCGCAGTTTCTGTACACCAGCCTTTGACAATTGGAGTTAAAAACCCAAGCCTTCTTTCGTGCATTTCAAGGTTTTCGAGCGGGAGGCTGCTTAAGGAGTAGTCAACCTCTGCACAAGCAGCATAAGTCAGTGCTCGAGAGGCCTGTGTGATTGACTTCATGTTAGCAAGCATTCTTTGAACATCTGGATGCCTAATAATGGGCCCGGGCTCCTTAAAGCCAGGAGCAACGCCCTGAACTCGTTCATTGCAAAAATTTAGTGCCTGCTGATAGGCGCGCTCAGATACCGATACGCCCTGGAGCCCAACAGTAAGTCTTGCATTATTCATCATCGTGAACATGCACTGGATGCCTTTGTTTTCCTCGCCAATTAAATAGCCAATTGCACCACTTTCTTCACCATAACTCATGACACATGTAGGGCAGGCATGAATACCAATTTTATGTTCGATGGACAACGCTTTTAAGTCATTAGTATTGCCAAGTGTGCCATCCTCATTCACTAAAAGCTTTGGCACTAAAAATAATGAAATACCTTTAATTCCTGCTGGGGCACCTGGCAAACGCGCTAATACCAAATGAATAATATTCTCGGACATATCATGCTCACCCCAGGTGATATAAATTTTTTGTCCACGAATTAAGTAATGGTCTCCATTAGGGACAGCCTTAGTTTTAAGTGAGCCCACATCAGTACCAGCATCACCTTCAGTGAGATTCATTGTTCCACTCCACTCTCCTGAAATTAGCTTTGGAAGGTAGCGCTGTTTAAGTTCTTCGCTTGCATTCAATGTGATTGCTTCGACTGCTCCTTGAGTAAGTAGCGGGCATAGCCCCCAAGACATATTTGCAGAATGCCACATCTCTTGAACACTTGCAGCGACCACAAATGGGACGCCCTGTCCCCCATAGGTTGGCGAGAATTGCAGTGAGCCCCAGCCCCCCTCAACAAAGTGCTGATAGGCCTCTCTAAAGCCAGCTGCAGTAGTAACTTTTCCTGAGCCATCAATTTGTAAGCCTTCAGAATCACCAGGTTTATTGATTGGCTCTATCTCTTCTTTTGCAAGCTTTCCCGCAGCCTCCAGGACTGTATCAAGAATTTCAACGGTGGAGCCATCTAAACCAGTTTCATTACAAAGTTTTTCAATCTCAACAACTTCTTTTAATACAAAACCCATGTCTTCGACAGGCGCAGTATAGTTTGACATTATTCTCCTCCCAGGCTCTTTACAGCGGCCCTAAGCTCGTGTTTTTGAATCTTCCCGGTTGCAGTTTTTGGAAGCGGGCCAAAAACAATTTTTTTAGGTCGTTTAAATTTAGCCATACTGTTTTTACAAAAAGCTATAAGTTCAGCCTCAGAGGCTTCTTGATTGGGCTTGAGTTCAACAAAAGCACAGGGTACTTCGCCCCAAGTTTCGTCTGCCATTGCAACAACTGCAGCTTCACCCACTGAGGGGTGTTGGTAAAGAATATTTTCGACTTCAACCGATGAGATATTCTCTCCACCTGAAATGATAATGTCCTTTGATCTGTCTTTAATCTGTATATAGCCATCATCATAAATGACTGCTAGGTCACCACTGTGAAACCAGTCATCAGCAAAAGCTTCTTCCGTGGCCTCGGGATTATTCCAATAGCCCATCATGCAGGTGTTGCAGCGTATCACAATTTCACCAATGGTTTCTCCATCATGAGGCACGCGCTCACCAGTATCTTGATCTATCACGCTAACATCCTCAGTCATGGGAAATCTAACCCCCTGTCTTGAGCTTAGCTTTGCAAGCTCTGCCGGACTTTCATTAAGCCACGATGCTTGAGGGGCTGCTTGCAGAATGTGACCATAGGTCTCTGTAAGACCATACACATGCATTACATTAAATCCAAGCGACATCATGCTTTCTAAGACTTTCGCAGGAGGAGGGGCGCCAGCGGTCATGACTTTGATTTCCCTGTCGAATGATTTTTTTATATCTGTAGGGGCATTGGCAAGCATATTAAGCATAATTGGAGCGCCACCAAAATGAGTCACACGGTATTCATCAAGTAAGGCAAATACTTTTTCTGGGTCGAAAGACCTGAGGCAAACCACAGTTCCAGCAAGTGCAGCCATTGTCCAGGCGTGCCCCCAGCCGTTGCAGTGAAATAGAGGGACTGAGTATAGGTAGATAGGGTGGTTGGGAAGGTTCCAGCCTACCACAGTGCCCATGCTCATTAAATAAGAGCCGCGATGATGATAGACCACACCTTTTGGCTTTCCCGTTGTTCCAGATGTATAGCTTAGTGACAATGGGCTCCATTCATCGCTTGGCATGGTCCAGTTATAAAGTGGGTCGCCGTTGTCAACAAGTGACTCGTAATCTAATATGTCAGCAGAAACATCCGGAGCTGAGCTTGCAAAGGAGTCATTAATTAAAACGATTTTTGGACTCACTGAAGCAATTGAAAGCGCCTCAGAAGCAACGGCATAAAGCTCTCTATCAACGAAGAGAATTTTTGCATTGCTGTCATCAAAAATGTAGGCGATTGTTGGCGCATCAAGTCTAATATTTATCGTATTTAAAATAGCGCCCGCCATTGGAATTGAAAAATGAGACTCAAACATTTCTGGAGTGTTGAATGCTAATACTGAAATAGTGTCTCCTATTTCAATTCCGAGGCCCTTAAGGCTCGAAGCAACTCTAACACACCTTTCTCTGGTCTGACTCCAGGTGTATGACCTGTTCTCATATATGACAGACTTATAGTCGCCATAAATATCAGCGGTTCTATGTAAAAAAGAGATGGGAGTTAGGGGGACAAAATTAGCAGGATTTTTGTTCATAGGCGTAACTGTTAATTTCTTAAAGTAATGCCATTATCTAACATGGCAACAATTCTTGCTTGAGTTTCTTGGGTTTGGGCAAGCCTGATAAATGAAGAGCGCTCAGCGTTGAGAATATCTTGCTCAGAAAAAACTGTTCCAGCTGGGCACTCACCACCCGACATTACTCTACCAATCTCGGTTCCAACAGTTACATCATGCGGGGTAAGCATGCCTTTTTTATGATTTACTTCAAGCCACTCTAACATTTCTTGATAATGTTCGGCTCCTGATAGGGCAAGCGGCTCTCGTTTGGCAGCTTTTTTTGTTGCACCTATTGTTGAAAGTGCAGCATCTAATATTCGATCACGATTCATCTGAAAGGTGTCACCAGGCCTTCTCATGGATAAGGCGTCAGCTTCTTGGGGCGAGTTAGCCTTTCTTCCAAGACCGATATTCATAAATGATTTCCATGCTCCTTTCTGAGTATCGTTTAGCTTTTCTGTCCATCGATAAAGCATTTCTTTGCAGCCACCACCTGCAGGCACAACGCCAACAAAAGACTCAACTAGGCCCATCACAGAGTTAGCGTGACTGACAACATGGTCTGCATGTAATACAACCTCAAAACCACCGCCGATAGACATTCCAACAGGCGCAGCAACAACAGGGAGACTAGAGTTTCTCATTTGAAGCATAGTATTTTGAAAATAAGCAAGAAAGTCATCAAGGCCATCAAAGTCATTTTTTTCAAAACAGTTTCTAACGCTCCATAAGCTAACACCACAAGAAAAATGCTGAAAGTCATTGTGAATAATGACGCCTTTCAGGCCTTTGTTTTCAGCGGCAGTGACCGCATCAGATATCATGTCCAGGCTTTGACTATCGAGAGCGTTTGCTTTTGAGTGGAACTCTACAACAGCCGCATCCTCATATTCAAACCAACTAGCTGACTCATTTGAGTTGATTGGAGCCAAAGTTTGTCGCGCCTCTGAGAATCGAAGAACGCCTTTTGGCCTGACAATAGGTTTTAGTTCGCCAGAACTAGTGAGCGTGCTCAAGATTGAATTCGAGTTAATATAAAACTTTTTATTTGTGCTATTTTCAAGGAAGTCAGGCACATCTCTGGCGCTAGTTTTAAGCCTATTAACAAAGTAATCGATGCCAATTTCATCAATTAACTCGAAAGGCCCTTTCACCCAGTTATAGCCCAGCTTCATTGCGTCATCAATTTGGGTTACATCTTCAGTAACTTCAGGGACTAATGAGGCCGCATAGGACAAAGTTTCAGAAAGTACATCCCAGATAAAGAGGCCGTATTTGCTTTGATCGCTAATGATTGCGGCCACTCCAGTTTTTTCAGCTTCTTCTAAGAGAGAAGTTTTTAGGCGTTTATGTTCAACATAGCTTCCATTGGACAGGTCTATTACCATTTTGTCATCACCAACCTGCTTATAAAAGCCCTGATCATTTTTGTTTCCAGTTTGACCATTGGCGATCATGTTGGACACAAATTCTATGGGCGCGGCATACTTATGAAAGGCATCATTTTCTGGCAAGATGTTTTCGAGGCTTTTTGCCACATCAGCCATTAAATCAATACCAATTAGGTCATAAAGACCAAAAACTCCAGTTTTGGGAAGGCCAAGTGGCCTACCAAAAAAAGCATCAGCCTCTGTTGGAGAGAGGTTGTATTCAAATGCCTTGTGAAGGGCGCACTGAATTGCAAAAACACCCACTCTATTTGCAAGAAAGCCAGGCGTATCTGAACAAGGCACAACACCCTTACCAAGCATACTCTCGCAGAAAACATCAAGCGTGTCCATCACATCTTGTCTGGTTTGCTCACCTCTGACTAGCTCTAGGAGTCTCATGAAGCGAACCGGATTAAAGAAATGAGTAATAGCAAAGCGCTCACAAAAGTCTTGAGGCATGCCCTCAGTCAATAGACTAATTGGAATAGTTGAAGTATTCGAAGTAATGATCGCAGATTCTTTACAGGTTTCATGAAGTTTTTTGTATAGCGCCTGTTTAATATCCAGTCTTTCCACGACAGCTTCAGCAATCCAGTCACATTCATTGAGCTCATTAAAGTTATCTCTTGTGTTTCCGAGATGTATAAGCTCTTCAGCCTCTTTGCTCATAATGCCAGGCATATCAGGATCTCTGAGTCTCTCTAATCCTTTTTGGGCCAAGCTGTTTACATTTTCACCTTCAGTAGGCAGGTCTAGTAGCCAAACCTCTATTCCTGCGTTAGCAACTTGGCCAGCAATACCAGCACCCATCGTACCGGCGCCAATGACGCCAACTTTTATAATTTTATTCATGGATTTATTTTTAAGATAAATGATTTAATGGCATCCAAGGTGCTCTTTGGAGCCTCAATTGGAAGCATATGTCCCGAGCCAGAAACAGTTGTAGTTTCTGCCCCTAAAGCCTCCGCAAGTTCTAACCCAAATTTGTATGGAGTGTTTTTGTCTTCTGTTGCCACAATAACGTTTGAGGGCGCTTTAATATTTTTCGCACAGTTTATTCCGTTCTTATATTTATTACAAGCTAAGAGATCCTCAGCCAAAGGATTTGATGACATAATTTGGCGCCCAATCCCTATTGGTTGCATCCCAGGTACTGCACTACCGCCTGCATGAGATCGAGATCCAAAGCCCCACCTCAAGAGCATGTCGGCAGCTTCTTTTGTATTTTTTTGAGCCGTATCAACGAGCGATTCATTCACAGGGATTGCTGAGGCGCTCGCAACAGCAGTTAAAGATTTTAATTTGTCTTCTAAAAGAATAGCCGCTTCAAGGGCTACAAGAAAGCCTTGTGAATGACCAACCAGGTGGACGTTTTCCGCGCCCGAGTGTTTGATGGCTTTCACTAGCCATTTGCCCATACTTTCAATCGACTTAAGAGGCTCTCCTTCTGACAAGCTGTGTCCAGGCAAATCAGGCGCTAAAACAGAGAAGCCATGAAATGCAAACCATCTTGCCTGGAGCGCCCAAGACCTATGATCGAGACCACTTCCATGGACAAAAACCACTGTCGGTTTTTTTGGGTCAAAAGCGCAGCCTCCCGTAGCCACAAAAATATCTACTCCGTCAACAACAATATTCATTACGCAGTTGCCTTTTCTACTGCCTTAAGGCCAACTTTAAAATCATTGATGATGTCATTAACAGACTCGATTCCAACTGACACTCTGATTAAATCTGGGCTTGTTCCAGAAGCTTTCATTGCATCATCATCCAGTCGAGAGTGAGTCGTGCTTGCAGGGTGAAGAACGAGAGTTCTTGAGTCACCTACATTTGCTAAATTTGATGATAGCTTAAGAGAGTTAATAAATGCTGCCCCTCCTTCTCTTCCTCCTTTTACACCAAAGCATAACATTGATCCAGCGCCATTTGGAAAGAGCTCTTTTGCTATTTCGCAGGTAGGGTTTTCAGGCAGATCAGGATGGTTAACCCACATTACTGCAGATTGTTCCAGCAGCCATTTTGCGAGTTTGATTGCATTTTTAACGTGTTGGCTCATTCGAAGACTAAGAGTTTCAATGCCCTGAAGAAGTAAAAAAGCGCTGTGAGGGCTCATGGCCGGGCCAAAGTCACGCATAGACTCTGCTCTAATTTTCATTGAAAGTGCGGAGGGCCCAAACTCTTCCCAGAAGTTTATTCCATGGAATGGCTCATAAGGCGTAGTAAGCTCTGGATGTTTGTTAGCAGCACCCCAGTCAAAAGCACCACCATCAACAATGACACCTCCTACAGCAACTCCATGTCCTCCCATCCATTTTGTAACAGAATGCACTACAACATCAGCTCCATGCTCAAATGGCTTACAAAGCGCTGGTGTTGCAAATGTTGCGTCAATAACAAGAGGGAGGTTGTTTTGATGAGCAATGTTTGAAATTTTGGGCAGGTTTGATACCTCCAGTCCTGGGTTGCCAATTGATTCACAAAAGACGAGTTTTGTGTTTTCCTGTATGGCCGCTTTAAGAGCTTTTTCATCATTAATGGAGACAAAAGTACAGTCAATATTAAATCTTTTGAGGGTGTGTCTAAGAAGTGTCGCAGTTGATCCATAGATTTGTGAGGCGCTGACAATATGATCACCAGCAGAACAAAGGCTGACAAAAGTAACAAAAAGTGCACTCATGCCCGAGGCTGTACAAATTGCCCCAACACCTCCTTCTAATGCAGCAATTCGCTGCTCTAAAACGGCAACCGTAGGATTCGTCATTCTGCTATAAATATGTCCGCCCTTTTCTATATTGAAAAGTGCAGCGGCATCATCAACAGTCTCGAAAACATATGAGGTGGTTTGATAAACAGGGACAGCCCTGCTTCCAAATGAAGAGTCTGGTTCGTATCCCGAATGAAGTGATATTGTTTCAGGCCCCAAGAAAGACGACTTTCCCATAACTATTTACTTAGAAAATAAAATCAATATTTTCTCATAACTAATTGCAGCGTTGTTTTGAAATTGCCTTGGCATATGGTTTAAAAATTTAGGCCTTTGACTGCTCTTTTGTCACGATGCTTGTGAAAGCTCAGAGCGCATTTTATCTATTGTTTTTTTATAGTCATCTGTATTGAAAATAGCAGACCCAGCTACAAATGTATCAGCCCCAGCTGAGGCTATCTCCTTAATATTCTCAATCTTCACTCCCCCGTCAATTTCAAGCCTGGTTTGAAGATTTCTTGAGTCAATTAAGTTTCTAACAATCCTTAATTTTTCAAGGGTTTTAGGAATAAATGACTGACCGCCAAAGCCTGGATTAACCGACATTAATAAAACCATATCAAGTTGGTCAATAACATGATCTAAGTGGTTAAGAGGGGTTGCAGGATTAAAAACTAAACCAGCCTTACAGCCACTTTCTTTAATAAGACTAATTGTTCGATCAATATGTTCTGAAGCCTCTGGATGAAAGGTTATGTAAGAAGCTCCAGCGCTTGCAAAATCAGGAATAATTCGGTCAACTGGTTTCACCATGAGGTGGACATCAATAGGCGCTGTAACCCCATGATTTCTTAAGGCCTCACAAACTAATGGCCCTATGGTTAGGTTTGGGACATAGTGATTATCCATTACGTCAAAATGAACTATGTCTGCTCCTGCATTCAAGACATTGTCAACTTCCTCACCAAGCTTAGCAAAGTTTGCAGAGAGTATTGAGGGGGCGATAAAGTTGTCTTTTTTCATGTCACTATCCACTAATTAGTTAGAAGGCTTTTTCCTGACATCTCGCTTGGCTGCTCAATGTTCATGAGCGACAAAAGAGTTGGCGCTATGTCTGCCAGTGTACCAATATGTGGACCTAATAGCGAACTTTTCTTTTCACCAATATAAATTAATGGAACCGGATTAGTTGTATGAGCAGTATGGCTTTTCTGAGTTATAGAGTCTGTCATCTGTTCTGCATTTCCATGGTCAGCAGTAATTAAAACCTCTGTTTTTGTTTCTTTAGCTGCACGATGGATTTTTCCAAGACAGCTATCAACAGCTTCTACAGCCTTAATCGCCGCTTCGAGTTTCCCAGTATGTCCAACCATGTCGGTGTTTGCAAAGTTGCATATAATAAGGCTATATTTTTGAGCATTAATCTCAGAAATAAGATCTTCTGTGAGTTCGAATGCACTCATCTCCGGTTGCAGATCATAAGTTTTTACTTTGGGCGACTGAATAAGCTTTCTATCTTCACCAGGAAGACTTTCTTCAACACCACCATTGAAGAAAAAAGTAACATGCGCATATTTTTCAGTTTCAGCTATTCTAAGCTGCTTAAATCCAAGATCTGACACGCAATCCCCTAGAGTGTTTTTGACAGATATCGGCGGGAACGCACAATCAAGACCAAAGTCTTTTTTATATTCTGTAAGACAGACAAAAGTGCACTCAGCAAAATATTCTCGATTGAACGCATCAAATCTGGACATTGCAAGGGCTTGAGTTATTTCTCTTGCTCTATCAGCTCGATAATTCATAAAAATCATTAGGTCGCCATCCTCTAACCTAACAGGGCTGCCTATTGATGTTGGCGATAGAAATTCATCATTTTCGCCTAGGTCATAAGCCTTTTGAATAGCTTCTTGGGCATTGCTTGCTTGTCGCTCGCCAACTCCTTGTGATATAAGTTTATAGGCTTTTGAAACCCTTTCCCAGCGATTATCCCTGTCCATTGCATAAAAGCGTCCAGCAATTGATACAATTTTACCGACTCCTATTTCGGAAATTTGTTTCTCTAGGTCGTTGACATAAGTTGAGGCACTATTAGGCGGCGTATCGCGCCCATCAGTAAAAATATGGATATAGACCTTGTCACATTTTTTCTCTTTGGCAAGCTTAAGAGCCGCAAAGATATGATCTTGGTGTGAGTGAACACCTCCATCGGATAGCAGTCCGAGAACATGCACAGCCTTTCCTTTTTCACTTGCTGAGGCAAGGGCTTTACATAGCACTTCATTGGAAAAAAAATCACCAGACTTTATTGAATTTTCAATTCTTGTAAAATCCTGCTCAATAATTCTTCCCGAGCCAATAGTCAGGTGGCCAACCTCAGAGTTACCCATTTGTCCATCTGGAAGACCTACGCTGTTTCCAGAGGTGCCAATAAGGGTGTTTGGATAATTCTCTATAAAATGATCCCAATTAGGCGTATCTGCTAGGGCAATAGCATTATTAGAGGTATCACTCGAATAACCCCACCCATCTAAGATTAAAAGTAGTTTTGTTTTTTCCATCAGACTCGGTACTTAAACATTAAATAAAAAATGAACTACATCTCCATCTTTGACAACATAATCTTTTCCTTCGGAGCGTAACTTTCCAGCATCTTTTGCCCCCTTTTCTCCAGAGTGCTCAATATAGTCGGTGTATGAAATTGTTTCAGCGCGAATAAAGCCTTTCTCAAAGTCACCATGTATTTTACCCGCGGCTACAGGGGCTGAATCTCCAATGTTAATTGTCCAGGCTTTGACTTCTTTTGGGCCAGCAGTAAAATAAGTGTGCAGTCCAAGAAGCCTGTAGCCTGCTTTTATTAATCGATCAAGTCCAGACTCGGTTTGACCCATTTCATCTAAAAAGCCTTGTTTGTCTTCCTCGTCAAGTTCGGCAATCTCAGCCTCAATATCTGCACAGACAGATACAACCTGGCTATTTTCTGAGCTTGCGTATTCTAATAATTTAGCCAGATGTGGATTGTTATCAAACCCATCTTCGTTAACATTTGCAACATAAAGTACAGGCTTAGAAGTTAAGAGTTGAAGGCTTTTAAGAAGCTTTGCTTCCTCTTCATTAAAGTCTAAAGATCTGATGGCTAAGCCCTCTTCTAGAACTGGAAGGATTTTTTCGAGTAAGTTTTTTAAAGGTAGGCCTTCTTTCTGTCCCGCCTTTGAGTTTTTCAATGCTTTTTGATAGACTTTTTCAGCACTAAATAGATCCGCAAGTGCAAGCTCAGTATTAATTGTTTCAATGTCATCTAAAGGGCTGACTTTTCCTGAAACATGAATAATGTCATCATTTTCAAAACAACGAACCAAATGAAGAATAGCATCTGTTTCTCTGATATTTGAGAGGAATTGATTTCCAAGACCTTCACCCTTGGACGCGCCTTCTACCAGCCCTGCAATATCAACAAACTCCATTGTGGTTGGGAGTATTTTTTCAGGTTTTGCAATTTCAGCGAGGCTTTGAAGTCGAGTGTCGTTTACTGGAACAATACCAATATTTGGCTCTATAGTACAAAAAGGATAGTTTTCTGAGTCGATTCCAGCCTTTGTGAGCGCATTAAAGAGTGTTGACTTGCCAACATTTGGAAGTCCAACAATTCCACACTTAAAGCCCATTATATTTCTCCAATGTTATGTATGAAGAGCCTTCATGGCCTCTTCAAAACTACCTTTAACTAATAATTCAACAATTTTACTAGCCCTTGATATGCTCTCTTTAATGGCGCATAGCTCTGATTTGCTAGGAGCATTTAAAACATAGTCAACAACTTCATTTTTAGATCCAGGGTGCTCAATTCCGATTCGAAGGCGATAGAAATTTTTTGATCCAAGGGCTTTCATGACGTCCCTTAGGCCATTATGGCCACCATGGCCACCACCCAGTTTTAATTTGACAATTCCAACAGGCAAGTCGAGCTCGTCATGAACAACCAAAGTCTCTTCTGGTGAAATGTCATAGTAGTTTAAAAAGCTTTTTATTGAGCCACCAGAATTATTCATAAAGGTTTGGGGCTTCAACAGAAAAACTTTATTTGAGTTTAGGTTAAGATCTGATGATTCACCTAGAAACTTTGACTGACTCGTAAACTTGGAGTCATTTAAAGAAGCTAGTGACTCAACAAACCAAAAGCCTGCATTGTGACGATGTTCCTGATAATTTTTTCCGGGATTACCCAGTCCAACAATTAGTTTAATCATTACAGCGCTTCATTTTACGCTTGTTGAGCCAATAAGACTGACGATACTTTATTCGTTGTCGTCACCATCTTTTGAGTCTGAATCTGCAGAGTCTGCAGAGTCTTCTGCTGAGTCTTCACCACCCTCTTCAGATTCACCATCCTCAATAATTTCTTCTTCTTCCTCAACTACTTTCGGCTCCGACACTGAACATACAGTCTGGTCGTGTGCCTCAACATCCTCATGTTGCAAGGCATTAATAACAACACCCTCTGGCAAGACAAGATCGGTTAATGAAAGATGATCGCCAACCTCAAGACTACTTACATCTACGTCAATACCGTGAGGTAAGTCTTTAGGTAGACATGAAATCTCAATCGAAACAACAAACTGGTTTAGCATATTGCCCAGCCTTAAGGCTTCGTTTTCTTCCACTCCTACAAAGTGAAGTGGCGTAGTAGTGACAAGAGTTTGTTTAGCATCAACACGTAAAAAGTCTACATGAGTGATGGTATTTTTGGCTGGATGGCGTTGAATATCTTTTAAAACAACCGAATCAGTTGATTCGCCTACTACTAAGTCTAAAACTGAAGTGAATGTATTTTCATCTTCTAATAGGTGGGTAATTTCGTGAATGCTTAGTGTTACCATTTGTGGCTCTTTCTTTCCACCATAAATAATACTAGGCACTTTTTCTTCTTTTCTCAGGCGGCGGCTCGCACCTTTCCCCTGGTCTTCACGCTCTGTTGCGTTTACAGTAATACTCATTTTGAGTTCTCCAATATATGAAAAAACACCACTTCAAGCGGTGTATCTATAGTTGCCTATTTTGCGACCAAACAGGCAAGAGGTGATATTTTACCCGAAATTCTTTTTATATAGCTAATTTTATCTATCTAGACTTAAGCCAAAAAATAACGCATAGCGTTGCGCTGGGAATAGCAAAGGACCAGGCTAATTGAGAGGCAAAATACACAGAAATTATAAGAAATGAAATCGCAAACAAGCCCAATCTTTGTTTAGAGGCGTTTTCTCTCAATTGTTTTACTATCGCCTCTGTTTGTTTCTTTGAATTTTCAGTCTTTAAGGCCCCACTTTCGATCTGCTTGAGGGCATTAATTACTAGCATTGGTATTTCAGGTAATTCTGATACGATCTGAGGCAGCTGGTCAGATATTTTATTGAGAGTGCCTTTAAAACTGAATTTTTCTTTAGCTAGTTTTTCAAGGTAAGGTTTTGCAGTAGCCCAGAGATCAAGATCAGGATAAAGAGAGCGTCCTAAGCCTTCTATGTTAAGCAGCGTTTTATATAGCAAAAGCAGTTGAGGCTGAACTTCCATATCAAAGCGTTTGGCTTCTTTTAAAAGGCTTAGTAAAACTTGTCCAAAGGAAATTTCACTTAATGGCTTTTCAAAGATTGGTTCGCAGACGCTTCTGATAGCATTTTCAAATTCCATTACATTAGTTCCCTCGGGTATCCAACCAGACTCAAGGTGAACTTGTGCAACCCGCTTGTAGTCTTGATTAAAAAATGCCATAAAGTTTTGGGCTAAATAATATTGATCAGCCTCAGTTAGGGTGCCCATAATTCCAAAGTCCACCCCAGTATATTGGTTGTTTTCACCAACAAAAATATTTCCTGGGTGCATATCGGCATGAAAAAAATTGTGGTCAAAGACCTGGGTAAAAAATATAATTACTCCATCCTCGGCAAGAGACTTAAAGTCAACATTTTTCTTCTTTAGCGCTTCTATGTCATTGACGGGTGTTCCATAGATTCGCTCCGTCACCAAAATATTTGATCGACAAAGATCCCAATGAACTTTGGGGACATATAGAAGATCGGAATTATTAAAGTTTTTACCAAGAAGCGAGGCATTGGCCGCCTCCACCATCATGTTCAGTTCGTTGTAAATAATTCCTTCAAACTCCTTTACAGCCTCCTTGGGTCTAAGCCTTTTTCCATCGCTGTGTTTTTCAGCAAGAGTAGCTAAAGCATAAAGAAGTCGGACATCTCTTTTGATTTGTTTTTCAATGCCTGGGCGCACAACTTTAATAATTATTTCTTCCCCATTTTGAGTCACCGCAGTATGGACTTGGGCAATAGAGGCTGAGGCAAGAGGGGATTCATCAAATGATGAAAAAAGATTCGAGGTTTTATCACCGAGTGCTTTTTCAATAATTAGTTTGGACTCTGCAGCAGGGAATGGAGGGCATTTGTCTTGGAGTTTGGCTAGCTCAACACCAATATCATCTGGAAGAAGGTCTCTTCGGGTAGACAATGTCTGTCCAAATTTAATAAAAATTGGTCCGAGCTCCTCAAGTGCAAGTCGAATCCTTTCGCCCTGGCCAGTTTTTTGCTAGGAAAATAGTGCCAAGGTGTTAGGTATATTAAAGGCCTAAGGCTTTTAAGAAAAGATGTAGACAGTATTAAATGATCTAACCTATATCTGATAAGTGTTCTCAATATTCCTGCAAAACGAAACAAGCTTTTCATTGTTAGGCCCTACCTTTGAAAATTTTAGAGCGACTAGGAGCAATTAACACCGTATTTATTTCGTCCTTTATAGTATTAATTATTGAATCGTCATTACCAACAGAGGCCTTTTTTATTTGCCTAAAGGCTCGGCCTATTTGGTGAGCTAGTATGTCCCCAGCATATTGTGAAATAAGCTCCTCAATATCAATTGAAGAAGACGATAATAAGTTTGCTAGTTGTTGAGCGGTATTAACACTACCATTGATTTCAATTTCATCATTTTCAACAAGCTCTTCTAGTGAGGCTCCATTGAATATAGCCACAAATGAGGATTTAGTCAGAGTCACCGAAATATCAACCTTTTTGTTTTGTTGATTGTCAATTACAAAAATACGTGAGTTTAGACAAAGAAAAAATAAGGTTAAGTCTATCTCATCTACTCTAAAACTGACTATTTTGTTATCGATATGATTTAAATCAATATTGTTAGCATTAATTAAATGATTCAGAGATTTTTCAATAGTCAGGCGAAACATTTTGGTTAGGCTTTAATTGCTTTATGAAGTGCAACTATGCCTCCAGTGAGGTTATGGTATTCACAAAATTCAAAACCTGCATCAAGGACCATATTTTTCAATGTCTCTTGGTTAGGGTGTTTTCGAATTGATTCAGCAAGATATTGATAACTATCCTCATCATTGGCAAAAAATTCACCAAATTTTGGAATTAGATTGAACGAGTAGAGGTCATAAATTTTTTCTAGAGTCTTGTTTTCAACCTTAGAGAACTCTAGGATTAACAGAGTACCACCTTTCTTGAGAACTCTATGCATTTGTTTTAATGCCGCATCTTTATGTGTGACGTTTCTCAAGCCAAATGCTATGCTAACACAATCAAAGGAATTGTCCTCAAAGGGAAGTGATTCAGCATTTGCCTGAACAAAGTCAACATCAATGACGCCATGATTTAAAAGGTTTTTTCTTCCCTCCAATAGCATTGAGTCATTGATATCTGAGAGAATAACTTTGCCTTCAGGTCCAACTTTTTTTCTAAACTTGATTGCAAGGTCTCCTGTGCCACCAGCAATATCAAGAACATGGTCGCCCTCTTTTACATTGCTACTTGCAATCGTATAGTTTTTCCAAAGCCTATGAGTCCCCATCGACATGACATCATTCATGAGATCATATTTCCCTGCTACTGAGTCAAATACTCCTTTTACCAGACCTTGTTTTTTTTCAACATCGACCTCTTTATAGCCAAAGTGAGTTGTCTTTGCCATTATTACTTAGAGGGGTAGTCCCTGAAATCAGCGCCAGTGTATATTTGAGTGGGTCTAAATATTCTGTTGTCACTTACTTGTTCATGCCAGTGAGCAACCCAGCCTGCTGATCGCGCCATGGCAAAGATAGACGTGAAGTGTTCTTTGGTAAAGTTGAAGATTTCTGAGTAAAGTATGCCTGAATAAAAGTCTACATTAGGATAAACCCCCTTTTGAGATAAAAGCTCATTACAGATACTTTCAACCTCAAGGGCTGTTTCGAAACGGTTAGATAAAGCAAGCCCATTTTTCTTGATGTAAGTTTTAATCATTTTCTCAAGGATAGTCGCCCTAGGGTCCTTAGTTTTATACTCACGATGACCCATGCCCCAAATAACTTGCTTGTTTTTGAGCCTGCCTTCGATCCATTTACGCGCGTTTTTTGGAGAGCCAATTTCATCAAGCATTATGAGCACATTTTCGTTTGCATTTCCATGTAAGGGCCCTGCAAGAGTTCCAACACCAGCAGCAATTGAAGCAAAAGGATTTGCAAGCGAAGATGCTGTTACCATTGTTGAGAAGGTGGACGCATTGATTGTGTGCTCAGCATGTAAGATTAATGAAGCATCTAGAAGCGCAACAATCTCAGGGTCAGACTCCTCTCCAAAGCACATATACATAAAGTTTTCTGCATAAGACATTGTTTTGCTTGGAGGTATTGGATCATACCCTCTACTTATACGAGTCCACATTGCAACCAAGGTGCTCATATTAGAGATAATTTTTATAAGTGCGTTTTGTGTATAAGAAGAATCTGGTTCCGCAGCTCCAGCATCTGGATAGAAAGTAGCCATAGACGCTATTGCAGTTTGAAGGACATCCATGGAGTGTCCAGTTGAAGGAAGTGACCAGAGTAAATGGCGAATTTTACGCTTGACTTCGTTACGTTTTTTTAAGATGTTTTTAAAGTTTGTGAGCTCTTTTGGAGTAGGGAGTTCCCCATTCATTAGCAAAAGGGCTGTTTCTTCAAAAGAAGAATGCTCAACGAGATCTTGAATGGAATAGCCTCTATAAGCTAGTATTCCTTTTTCACCGTCAATTGAAGAGATTGCAGATTTGGTTGCGGGGACGCCTGCTAGTCCTGGTATGTATTCTGTCATAATGTTTGCTCGCTAAATTGAAAAAGAAGAGCCGCAACCACATGTGGTTTTGGCGTTCGGATTGCTTACAACAAATCTAGCCCCCTGTAGGTCTTCAAGATAGTCAACTGTAGAGCCCATCAGATACTGATAGCTCATAGGATCAATTACTAATTGAACTCCTTTTTTGTTAACACCACTGTCACCCTCTTTAAGATTTTCATCAAAAGTGAAACCATAGGAAAAACCAGAGCATCCACCCCCAGTAATATATACTCGCAGCCTTAATTCTGGATTTTTTTCCTCTTTAATGAGTTGAGCGACTCTACTGGCCGCACTATCACTAAAAACTATGTCAGCTTCGTCTAATATTTCTGTTGCTTCCATTGGTTACCTCTAATTGATCTTTACTACTTGAATTAATGTTATGGCAAAAGTCCAATTTCTAACAGACCCTCTTTTTCGTCAAGTCCAAACATTAAGTTCATATTTTGTATTGCCTGTCCTGCTGCACCCTTGCCCAGGTTATCAATCACAGACATAATTACAAGCTTGTTGCTGTGCTCAACGTACTGAATTGAAATCTGACAATAGTTCGAAGATTTGACTGAGCGGGTTTCAGGATAGACACCTTCAGGTAATATTTTAACAAATTCTTCGTTTTCGTAGGCATTTTCGTAGCAAGTTAAGATATCAGTATCAGAGCCAATCAGGTCAGCATAAATTGTAGCTTCAATGCCGCGACTCATTGGAACTAAATGCGGGGTAAATGTGAGTCCAATAGTGCCCCCAGAAATAGATTCAAGCTCTTGTTTAATTTCAGGAAAATGCCTGTGTCCGCTAATACCATAAGGTTTAAAGCTTTCAGTAATTTCACAAAGAAGAGTGGCTTGATTTGCATTTCGACCAGCACCACTTGCACCTGATTTACAATCTGCAATGATATTGGAAGGATCAATGAGGTTGTTCTCAAGAAGAGGTTTTAAAGCAAGAATTACAGCTGTAGGGTAGCAGCCAGGATTTGCAATTAGTCGAGCGTCTTTAATTGCACTTCTTTTTATTTCAGGTTGTCCGTAGACTGCTTCATTCAATAGAGACTCTTGAGTATGCTCCATGTTGTACCATTCGGACCAAATAGCTGAATCAGTAATTCTGAAGTCAGCACCCAGGTCTATAACTTTAATATTTCTCTCCAAAAATAAACCAGCACTATTCATTGCAACACCGTGAGGTGTAGCAAAAAAAACGACATCGCATTCAAATAATTTTTCATCATCAGGCAAAAGATAAGATAAGTCCGACATTCCATGCATATTTGGAAAAACTTCATAGAGCTTCTTGCCTTGAAGAGCTCTGGAGGTAATTGCGTGGACCTCGGCGCCTGGGTGTTGGTGCAGCAGACGTAAAAGTTCTATGCCGGTATAACCAGAACCACCAATTATTCCAACCTTAAGTTTCATTCTTCTTCTCCAAGCATCTTTTCAAGATAATGTATGTTCATTCCTCCTTTTTTAAAGACTTTATCATCCATAATTAATCTTTGCAGCGGGATATTTGTTTTGATTCCATCAATAACCATTTCATCAAGAGCGTTTTGCATTTTAACAATAGCGTTCTCTCGAGTTTCTCCATAAGTTATGACCTTTCCAATCATTGAGTCATAATGGGGAGGAACATTATAGCCATTATAGATATGAGAGTCTATCCTAACTCCCAGACCTCCAGCCGCATGGTACTGAGTAATCTTTCCTGGAGAAGGCATAAATGTTTCAGGATCCTCGGCATTAATTCTGCACTCAATGGCATGGCCCTTAATTTCGATGTCATCCTGAGTAAGAGACAATTTGTCGCCGCCTGCAATTAATATTTGTTCGCGAACAATATCAACTCCAGTAATCATTTCAGTTACTGGATGTTCAACTTGAACTCTTGTATTCATTTCAATAAAGTAGAACTGATCATTGTCAAAAAGAAACTCGAACGTACCGGCGCCTCGATAATTAATTTTTTTACAAGCTTCGGCGCAGATGTTTCCAATTTTATTCCTAAGCTCTGGGGATATGCCTGGAGCAGGAGCTTCTTCAACGACTTTTTGATGGCGTCTTTGCATAGAGCAGTCTCTTTCACCGAGATGAATAGCGTTTCCATGCTGATCTGCGAGGACTTGAATTTCAACATGACGAGGAGTTGTAAGAAATTTTTCCATATAAACTTCGCCATTTCCAAAAAAACTTAGAGCTTCTGACTGTGTGAGCTTGATTGAATCAATAAGGTCTTTTTCAGACTCAACCACGCGCATGCCTCGACCCCCACCGCCGCCAGAGGCTTTGATGATTATTGGAAGTCCGATTTCTTTTGCAAGTTTAATACTTCTTTTTTCATTTTCATCTAGTGCGCCATCAGAGCCTGGAACGCAAGGCACGCCAGAACTCTTCATTGCCTCAATGGCAGCTACTTTATCACCCATGACCCTTATATTTTCTGCTTTTGGGCCAATAAAAATAAAACCACTTTGCTCTACTTGTTCTGCAAAGTCTGCATTCTCGGATAAAAACCCGTAGCCTGGATGAATTGCGTCAGAATGAGTTACTTCAGCAGCACTAATGATTGCTGGAATATTAAGATAGCTTTTTATTGAAGGGTGGGGTCCAATACATACGGCCTCATCGGCTAATCTGACATGCTTTAAGTCTTTATCTGCAGTTGAATATACTGCAACCGTTTGAATTCCAAGCTCCTTACAGGCTCTGAGGATTCTCAGCGCAATTTCCCCCCGATTCGCTATTAAGACTTTTTTTATGGAGCTCATTCGATGACTATTAATGGTTGCCCAAATTCAACAGCTTCACCATCTTTGATAAGTATTTCAGTTACCGTGCCTGATTGATCAGCCTCTATTTGGTTCATTATTTTCATAGCCTCTATTATTCCTACTGTATCACCCTGATTTATTTTTTGACCAATAGTGACAAATGGTTTTGCTGTAGGTGACGGGGCTGAATAAAATGTGCCAACCATAGGCGAGACAATAGACTGGTCGCTTGTTTGATTTTCAGCAGTCACTACAGGACTAGTTGCAACAGGCGCAGGAGTTGAAACAGGCTGTTGAGGAACGAAAGACTGTACTGGCGTTAGTGAGGGCGCAGGTGAAGCGCCATACCTTGAGATTTTGACTGATTCTTCACCTTCTTTAATCTCAATTTCAGCCATTCCAGACTCTTCCAGAAGCTCCATTAGTTTTTTAACTTTTCGAATATCCATCGATGCTCCTATTTTAAATTTAAATGTTTATATTTAGCACAAGCTAAAATATTTGTAAGTTCATGTTTTGGCTTAAAAATGTTTAGCCTAAGCCTAAGAAAATATTATTATTTGTAACGTCAAAGTTATGAATTTTACCATCAAATAGCTTAATATAGCCTCAAAATAGAAACATTTAGAGGAATTTGTTATTTGTTTAGAGCAGATTATTTAATCGATTTTTCAGATCTTTCGCGCTCACTTCTCCAATAATTCTTTGAGATCTTATTTCTTTTCCATCCTTAAAAAACAAAATTGCAGGAGGGCCTACAAGTGAGAATCTTGACAATATAGATTGATTAGTTTCTGTATTTTTTGTTACGTCAAGAGTATAAGTCATTGCGTCTTCGAGGGACTCACTGACCACTGCATCTTTAAAGACAACTCGTTCCATTTTTTTGCAGGATATGCACCACTCAGCATAAAACTTAAGCACTAGTAGGCTCTCATTTGATCTGTTTTTTGAAATAATAGAATTTAGTTGGGCTTCATTATCGACTAATTGGAATTCAACACTACTGTCCTCATCAATCTTGTCTCCATAGATTATTGTGTCTAGAGGTTGCTGTATTTCGCCTCCTCCTTTAAATACTAATAGCCATAACATCAGGCCATAAATTAGAATTAAAATGGAAAAGAGTTTAAAGACCAAACTTAGCAAACTCACTGGTTTGCTTAAGCTTTTAAATGCTCCAAGCATTATAGGAGCAATAGTAAATAAGAGGGCCCATAAAATTAATGACAGTATTGGGTACAGGATTCTATCTAAAAGATAAAGTGCTACAGCAATCATTGCAAAGCCAAAAATTCTCTTAACATTTTCCATCCATGGGCCAGCTTTTGGCAGCGCATTGACCCCCCAGCCGCAAATTATTATTAGTGGAACCCCCATACCTAGGCCCATTGCAAACAAACCTGCTCCGCCTTTTGCTGCACTTCCGCCAGCAACCACATAGCTTAATGCAGTTGCTAGAAAAGGAGTAACACAGGGTCCAACAATTAATGCAGACAAGAATCCCATTATGCTGACGCCTACAAAGCTTCCCCCCGATTGAGAATTACTAATGCTTGTCAGTTTAGTTTGAACCCCTGATGGCAGTTGAATATCGTACAGGCCAAACATTGATAAGGCGAGCAAAATAAAAAGACAACTTGAGGCAAAAAGCACCCATGGAGTTTGCATAATTGCTTGTAGATTTATGCCTGCTCCAAAGTAGCCTGCAGATGCACCAATTAAACCATATGCCAATGACATCGAGAGGACAAAAGTGATCGACATTAAGAGAGCATTAAAATTAGTAGGCTTTTCTTTTTGCCCGATAATAATTCCAGATAATATTGGTACCATTGGATAGACACAGGGCGTCCAGGATAGTGCAAGTCCAGCTAAAAATGCGGCAATAAGTAGAGCTATGCCACCCTGTTGAAATGTTTCAGATACTTTGCTTTCAAGATCTGTGACCATCTCAGTAGCTGGTACAGGAGCTTTTTTTGATCCTTCGTAACTTACTTCCAGCCTGTCAAACTGAGGGGGATAACAAACTCCCCCTTCCCAGCATCCTTGGTGCTCAATGGCAACAAACACAGGGGTTCTAGTAACATTATTTAACTCAATTTGGATTTCTAGTGGTGTGTTATATACCCTTACCTCGCCGAAAAACTCATCATTCTTAATTGTTGCATTTGGGAATGTAATTTGTTCAACAGAAGCCTCATCAAAAGAAAAAGAAATTTTATCTTTGTAGATATAATAGTCAGGTTGAACAAGCCACCGAACAATCAATATATTGTTGTCCAAAAGAACAGCACTCAAATCAAAAGCTTGATCTACTGGCAAAGGGTGGTTGATTTTTTGTCCTTCTTTGCTTAGGGCTAGGGACGAAATATCTTGGGAGCTTTGTGAGCTTAGCTGGTTGTTAATTGAATCTGTTTCTGCTGAAGATTGCGAAAAAACATTCAGTATTATCAAAAAGCTAATTAGCCAAACACGCATCATTAATTTCACAAATTAATAAAAGATTTAATTATAGTCTAATCAAACCATCTGCTATATTGGGTTTCTTTATAGTGGGCGAGTTTTATCTATAAAATCAACTTGAAAACTGCTATCTAAAATTGCATATTTAATGAATGAAAAGCTGCCACAAAGCCTTTTAGGGCAAACATAAATGAACTCAAAATTAATTCCCTGGATTTTTGTATGGATTTGGAGTACAGGGTTTATTGCTGCCAAGTACGGCCTGGCCTATGCGGAGCCTTTCACCTTGCTAACGTATCGCACAATATTTACGCTTTTAATTTTGTTTTTCATCATTCGTTTCAAAAAAAGCCCTTGGCCAACTTCTAAGCCGGGGTATTTCCACCTTATGATAGTAGGTGCTCTAATCCATGGAGTCTATCTGGGTGGTGTTTTTCAGGCAATCCAGTGGGGAATGCCAGCAGGACTTAGTTCTATGATTATTGGGTTGCAGCCATTGGGTATGGCCCTTATGGCTGGCGTTATATTAAAAGAGCAAGTATCAAAGATGCAATGGACAGGGCTCATAATTGGACTCATAGGTTTATACCTGGTTTTATTTGATAGGATAGATTTGACCAATGAGCTTGCTTTTGATGGTTTTTCGATTTGGGCAGTCATTGCTGTAGTTGCATCTTTGTTTGGGATCTCAGCTGGAGCTGTTTATCAGAAAAGATTTTGTAATGATATGGATTTAATTAGCGGGACATGGGTTCAGTATTTTAGCGCCTTGCTTTTGTGTGCCTTCATTGCTGTTTTTTTTGAAACTGGGGAGGTTTACTGGACAAGTTCTTTTATATTTACTTTAGCTTGGCAAGTGCTCGCGCTTTCAGTCGGAGCAATTTTCTTGCTCATGACAATGATTAAACAAGGCGCCGCTGCTAAAGTTGGAAGTTATTTTTATTTAGTTGCCCCACTAGTTACGATTCAGGCTTGGTTTTTATTTGATGAAACTATTGGATTTAGTGCTTTGGTTGGGGTTATCCTTATTTCCCTGGGTGTCGCAATAACATCCTCAAAAAAATCTTTGAGGAGTATCCAAAGCTAAAGTTCGCCTTCCTCTTCCAACACCATTCTGGCAATTTTAAAACACTCAACTCCTTGAGGAACTCCACAATAAATTGCAATCACATGAAGTATTGACTTTATTTCATTAATGCTCACACCATTTGTTAGAGCGCCTTTTAAATGAACTTCAAACTCATCCATTTTACCAAGTGCTGCAAGCATGGTAAGATTCATCATTGATCTGGTTTTGGCTTCAATTGTCTCATCTCCCCAGCCAAAACCCCAGCACCACTCAGTCATTTGTTTTTGAAAATCTTCATTGAATTCATCGGCGGCATCAAGATTTTTTTCGACATACTCTTTTCCAAGTGTGGCTTTTCTTTTTGATAGCCCCAGTTCAAATAGTTTTTTATCCATAATCTACTCCATTCTTGCCTTTGTTAAGAAATTACTACCTCATTATAAATGGATTGCTCATAGGCTCAGAAGAGGTATTAATCCATGTGGTCTTAGTCCGGGTATATTCATGGATTGCATCAATTCCTGCCTCACGACTTCCGCCACTTTGTTTTACTCCACCAAAAGGAGAAATCGGAGATATAGCCCTGTAAGTATTGATCCAAACAATTCCTGAGTGAATTTTTGCACTAACCCGATGAGCCCTTGCCAAGTTTTCAGTAAATACACCAGATCCAAGACCATAGTCGGAATCATTAGCCATAGCTATTGCCTCCTCTTCTGTGTCGAATGCAATCACGCTGATAACAGGTGCAAAGAGTTCAGTTTTTACACAGTCAAACTCTTGATTAGCGCAGTCCAACAGGGTGGGCTCAAAATACCAGCCTTCTTTTAGCTGGCTTGGTTGCTTGCCTCCAAAAACTAAATTGGCACCTTGCTTCACAGAGTCATTGATTACTTTAGAGGCTCTTTCAACTTGATGAATTGTTGCTAAAGGCCCTACCTGAGTTTTACTATCAAGTGGATTACCAACAACAATCTTCTCTGCACGCTGCTTAATAAGTTCAACTACTTTAGAGTGAATCGAACGCTGTATAAAGACTCTTGAGCCAGCAACACAGCTTTGTCCAGAGGCTCCAAAGTTGCCAGCAATGATTCCGTTAACCGCGCCATCAATGTTGCAATCTTCAAAAATAATCATAGGTGATTTTCCACCTAACTCTAAGCTGACATGAGCAAAGTTTTCCGCACTATTTCTTACAATATGTCTTGCAACTTCTGTGCCACCGGTAAAAGCAATTCTCGCAACTTTAGGATGCGTAGTTAGAGTCTTGCCACATGGATCTGCAAACCCTGTAATGATGTTGATAACACCTGGCGGAAAGCCACATTCATGAACCAATTCAGCGAATTTGAATAATGCAGCAGGAGCCTGCTCAGAAGCCTTAACAACTATAGTGTTACCCGCAGCTAAGGCTGGGGCAATTTTAGTAGCTGATAGAAATAATTGAGCATTCCAAGGCACAATGGCAACTACTACACCAATAGGTTCACGGGTAGTAAAAACCTGCATATTTGGCTTGTCAATTGGGAGAACCTCGCCTTGAATTTTGTCAGCTAATCCAGCATAGTAATAGTAGTAGTCAGCTACATAGCTTGATTGAGCTTTTGTCTCAACTGCAAGCTTTCCGCTATCCCGTGTTTCAAGTTCTCCTAGTTCTGAGGCATTTTTAGCGATTAAATCACCGAGCCTATGAATCAACTTACCTCTTTGAGTTGCGTTTAGTTTTGACCACTGCCCCTCATAAAGAGCATTATGAGCTGACTCTATAGCAAAGATTGATTCTTCTTCTGAAGCTGCAGGAAAGGTTGCCCATGGCTTACCATTGGCAGGATTTAGGGTCTCAAACTTTTCTGAGCCTTCTGAAAATTTCCCATTAATGAAGTGTTTAAAGTGTTTCATCATTGACCTATTTAATTAAATGCGGGCATAACTTTGTCTATAAAAAGCTCCAGTGATTTCTTTTTTGTTTCAAAATCCATGCTACTATCAATCCAATAACTATATTCATCATAGCCGAGATCTTCACAAAACTTGATTCTTTTAATAACTTCATCAGGTGAACCAATAATGCTATTTTTACGCATATTTTCAGGAGAATACATTTCTAGTTTTGCCATTTCTGCTTCTGAAAGCTTTTTCATTAGGCCTTGCTCAACAGGGCGTTCATTTTTGAACCAGGCTCCAAAATAACAATAGAAACGAGAAATATCCTTAGCGCCTTGTTGAACCTCCTCTTCGGTTTCTGCTACAAAAGTATGGCGTAAGACCATGATTTTAGGTCGCTTTATATCTTTATGTTTTTCACACGCAATATTAAATTTTTCCATTAGAGATGAAACCTCTTCATCACCTAGCCATAGAGGCGTAACCTGAACATTACAACCTTCTTTCACTGCAAAGTCATGAGAATTTTGGTCTCTGGCTGCGATCCATATTGGAGGGTTTGGAGATTGCTGAGGCTTAGGCGAGCTGGTTGTTTTTGGAAAGGACCAATGCTCTCCTTCGCCAGTATAGTCACCCCTCCATAGGGCTTTAATTGCCGGCACAATTTCTCTTAATGCGTTGCCGGCTGAAAAAGGATCCATCCCATCCGCTAGTCGATCATATTCAAAAGAGTAGGCGCCTCTTGCAATTCCAAGCTCAAGTCTTCCACCTGAAATAATATCTGTCATCGCTGCTTCCTCTGCAAGTTTTATTGGATGCCAAAAGGGAGCAATAATTGTTCCAGTTCCAAGCCTAACATTATCAGTTTTATTGGCTAAATCAGTGAGATTAACAAATGGATTTGGTGCAATAGTAAAGTTCATGCCATGGTGTTCACCGTTCCATATAGTTTTAAAGCCTGACCTGTCAGCTATTTGACAAAGTTCAACAAATTCATCATACAACCTTTTTTGTGACTGCTCTTCGTCTATTCTTTCCATGTGAGCAAATAAAGAAAATTCCATTTCAACAGTTCCTATTTATTTTGATTATTTTTTGCTTATAGCCTCTACTTTACCTTCGCTTTCTTTACCAACAAAAATTCCAAATGCATTCAACTCTCTTTCTTTAATGTACCTTTTAAGCATTATTCTACTCGCTTCATCACTAAGTTTATCAAATGGAATGGCATCAAATGGATAAAAAGAATCACCCAAGGTGTCTGCACCTGCTTTGACCTGAGCTCGGTAGTAAATCAGACTAGTTTTATCCTCTGCTTTCTCAAACACTGAAAAAAGATAATGTTCATTAATAGATATATTAAGATTGTTTAGAAGGCCCAGAAGGCTCTCATCATCATTAGTGTTTCCAAGCCTTGACGCTGAAGGAAAGTAAAGAAAGCCATTTTGTTTATCTTCCAGTAATAGAATTTTTTTGTTCGATTCTATTATTGCTCCAACTATTATTTCAGTGTTTTCATTTTCCATTGCAAGCAGCATTTTTTGCTCTAGCCCAAGATTGACATAGTTTCCCCTGAGGTACATCAGAGGGGTTTTTGGAGTACTATCGAAGGCAATAATATTACCTATAAGAATAAGGTGATCCCCTGCATCAACTACTTTTTGAGTATTGCAGTCAAACCATGCAACTGCATTGGCAATAATTGGGCTGCCAGTTTCCTCAGTACTCCAATCTATATTTTTGAAACGATCCTCGTTAGGGGTTGCAAAAATGGTTGAAATCGATTGCTGATTTTCTGAGAGAACACTTATAGCAAAATGCTTAGTGATTGAGAAAGAATCAATATTAAAAGACTCTTTGTCAATACAAATTGAAACGAGCTTTGGGTCTAGCGAAACAGATGTAAATGAATTTGCTGTGAAGCCTAGGGGGTTTTTGTTTTTATCAAGACAAGAAACTACTGTAACTCCAGTTGGAAAAGAGCCTAGAGCCTGCCTTAAATTCCTTGTTCTATCTTTATTCATTATCTTGTAAAAAGTCCTTAATTATTGTGTTTACCTTTGTAGGTGCAATGTATGCCATCATGTGCGCTTCGTTATCTATAATTTTCGAAAGGCCTTTAGGAGATTCACTCGCCATTTCATGAGACATTCTGGAATTAGAGTTTGGGTCGTCACCTCCCGTCAAGTATAGTACAGGCACGCTTAAATTACCAAGCAAATTTTCAAAGATAGAGTCTGATATTGCAAACAGTTTATAAGCATGACCATAGCCCTTGGGAGAGGCGTTTAGTAAAAGTTGACGAACCTTATTTATTTTCACGATTTGATCAGGATTCTTTTTGTTTTCAAACCACCTACTCATCGTTTGTTCGATACTGCCTATTTCTCCTGTCTGTATAATTTTGTTAGCACGATCTAAGACCTGATTTCTGGCACCATTCGACCTTTTATAGACAATATTTAGAGGAATTAAGGAGTTAATTTTATCTCCATACTTAAGACTATAAGCGACACTAATAATTGCCCCCATAGAGTGCCCAATCAGAGAGAAGGATGAAATACCTAGCGAAATTACTAATTCATTTAGCTGCTCAACATAGTCCTCTATTGTTGGGCTTTTGCTAGCAATTGGAGTTAATCCATGACCCAGAAAGTCGTATGTGACAACTACATAACTCTTAGAAAAGTATTCAACTTGAGGCTCCCATATTTCTCTACACAAACCAACGCCATGAATAAAAATAAGGCAAGGACCTTCCGATCCTGAAATAGAATAATGAGTATTTTTCTTAGTAAAAGAAAGACCGGGTGATTGATTTGAATTATTGATTCTCAAGTCGCTCATAGGATAGCCAAGTATTAATGTTAGTAGATTAACCTAATTGGCACACACCTTTTTTTCTCACTGCCTGCCGACTTGAGCAATGTGGAATATAGAGTATTAATTCTATGCTGTCAAGCAAGGCAAATAACTAATTTACTGCTAAAAACTAGAAAAAAGTGTAAATTTCAATATTTATTCGTTAAAAGTATGGTTTTTTGATTAAATTAAACATTTTTATTCAATTAATTCGATGAAAATACCAGAAATAACTATATTTTTTGAAAAAAAGCTTCTTTTTATAGAATATTAATATAAAAAGCATTCTTTTATGTCAAAAACAACAACAATTAATCTAGAAACTGACCACTATCAGCAAATTCTATAACTTGTATTACTAGTTCGGCTTTGCAATTTTTATCAAACGATCAACAACTGAATTGGCAACGTAAGATAATTCAACTTTATTTACATCTTCTAAGTTGTGAAAATCATTGTCAACGACAATTAAACCCAACATGCCCATATATAAATGAGGCGAGCAACCATACAAATAAACCCCTGGAGTATTAAAAAGAATTGAGTGAAATTCGTTTATCTTAGAATTATTTGGAAGAGAATCCATATCAGGACCCGCTAGAAACTCTACATTATGCCCTTTGTTTTTTGGGAGCCACTCAATAGTGTCACCAACATCAATGTAAGCTACTTCGATACTATAAGAGTCATTTTCGGTAAACTCGATTTGGACGGTTTTAGCTAGAGTGCCTTTTGAAATTATTAGCAAAGCCAATAAAATATATAGCCTCATTAATTTATTGTTTTTACTGAACAACGATTACTAGCGCTGGCCTTACAAGCCTTCCATTCAGAGTAAAGCCAGTCTGAATAACCTCTAGTACAGTATTTGATTTTTTATCGGGCATTGGCACCATAGTGACAGCCTCATGAAGCTCAGGATCAAATTTCTCATCAATTGGGTTAATGGACTCAACACCAAATTTTTCTAAAGTGCTATTGAAAACCTTCATAGTAAGCTCTAGGCCCTCTGTTGTGGTTTCTATTGTAGCCTTTTCATCTTTAGCAGATTTAATACCCATTGTTAGAGAGTCACTAACCTCAAGAAGCGCTTTTACAAAGCCGTCGAGTGCGAACTTGTGCGCATTTTCTAAATCTTTTGTCGTCCTTCTTTTTAAATTCTCCATTTCGGCTTGCGAGCGCAATAATTTATCCCAATTGTCCTTGGCAGATTGTTGTGCCTCTTGAAGTTGAGATTCTAAATCTTCAATTTTTGAGTTATCTTCTAACTCTTCTTTAGCTTTATTGGAGGCGCTTTTTTGAGTTTTTTGTTCCTTCTTTTTTGTCATTGTGTTACCAAACTAATGTATATTTAATGTGATATTTAGTTACTCTTTAGTATATTTCAAGGCCTATGTTTAATTCAGTTGGCATTATCTGTAAACCAGATGATTTTACCAGTCAAAAAACTGCTTTGGAGCTTGGTGTGCTTCTCAAGGATCTTGGTGTTGGCGTTCTTGAGGGTGCTAAAGAAATAAATCAAGAAGCAGACCTCATAATTGTTGTTGGAGGTGATGGAACCATTCTCAATACTGCCAGAACTTATGTTGATTCTAATATTCCCATTTTAGGAATTAACCTTGGCAGGCTTGGTTTTTTGGCCGATGTTTCAGTTGATTCAATGGCTTCCGCGGTAACTGAGATTCTTGATGGCGAGTTTATTAAAGAACAGAGATCCTTGTTAAATTGTCAAATCGAGAAAAATGGTAAAGTAGTCTCTGAACACTTGGCTTTTAATGAAGTAGTGATTCATCGAAATGAAACTCCCAGAATGATAGAGTTTGAACTTCATGTCGATGATGACTTTGTTAATAATCAAAGGGCTGATGGAATTATTGTTACAACGCCAACAGGATCGACCGCTTATGCGTTGTCTAGTGGTGGACCAATAATGCATCCAAGCACGAATGCAATTTGCCTGGTCTCAATTAGCCCTCATACAATGAGCCATAGGCCATTTATCCTTCATGGCGAAAGTGAAGTGTTTATTTCTCTTTTAGATTGTGATGAAAGAGCTACTATAAGTTTTGATGCTCAATCCTCAGTTTCCGCATCTGAGGGCGTTTCGCTCAGAGTCAAAAAACATGATAATTTTGTTCACCTAATCCATCCAAAAGGTTATGACTATTTTGAAATTATTAGGTCAAAACTTCACTGGGGACAAAAGGTTTAAAGGGTTATAGTATGCTCGATAGCCTGAATATTAAAAATCTAGTTGTTGTTGAGGATCTAGATATTGACTTTAAGTTAGGGATGACAGTTATTACGGGTGAAACTGGGGCAGGAAAATCAATTATTGTTCAGGCGTTGGCGATGATTGCTGGTAGACGTTCAGATGCCTCGCTTGTTAGAAAAGGGGCTCAGAAAGCAGAAATTACCGCCTCCTTCAGTATCGAATCAAATCCAAGTGTACTTGCTTACCTTGAAGGCCAAGATTTAGAAAATGACTTCGAGTGTATTATAAGAAGAGTAATTCTTTCGGATGGAAAGTCTCACTCATATATAAATGGTAGCAAAGTTCCACTATCAGTCCTGAGTGAAGTCGGAGGTTTTTTGATTGACATGCATGGACAAAATGAACATCAGCTCTTATTAAGACCTAGCCACCATAGAATTCTTTTGGATGACTATGCTGGGTCTCAAAAACTGTGCAATGAAGTTAATGATATTGTTAATAGTTATCAAAAAATCAAAGGCAAGATTGATCACTTGCGAAACAACAACTCACTTCTTTCTGCTCAAAAAGATTTGGTAATACACCAGTTGAATGAACTTCATGAGGCTGAACTATCCGTAGATGAGCTGAGCAGCATTGAAGACGATTATAAAGCCTCGAAAAATTCTAGCCAGCTAACTGAGAAAATATCAAAGATATTAAGCGCATTGAATGATGATCATGGAGTAAACAATATTCTTATTGATGGAGAGACTGTTCTTGAGCAGTCAAAAGAGATTGATTCACGATTAGATTCCATTAGAGCTTTGATTGCTGGAGCTCAGTTACAGGTTCAAGAGGGCATATATGATCTTACCGACTACCTTACTAAAATAAGCAGTCAGGAAGATAATTCTATGCAGCTAGAGCAAAGAATTACATTCCTTCATGATTTAGGTAGAAAGCATAATTGTCAGATTAAAGAGCTCATCAACATACAACAATCTTTAGAGAAGAGCCTGAGGGAACTAGATAGTTCGAATGAAACACTAGATAAATTAAATGAAGAGCTAAATCAATTAGAAACTGAATACTATATTCAATCTACTGAGCTATCTGCTAAGAGAAAGAAAGCCAGCAATGCTCTCTCAGAAGAAGTTACAAGCCTTATGCAAAAGCTTGGAATGCCCGGTAGTGAAATTATATTTAGGATGGTCGATTTGGATAAAGAGGTTAGATTAAATGGCGCTGAAGATATCAACATCCATGTTAAAACAAATGCTGGACAAGACTTTAAACCACTGAATAAAATTGCTTCTGGTGGGGAGCTTTCAAGGGTTTCTCTGGCACTTTCAGTTTCAGGAAGCAATACTGAGCTCACACCTTCCGTAGTTTTTGATGAAGTTGATGTTGGAATCAGCGGCTCAGTTGCAGAAATTGTTGGTCAAATGCTTAAACAGCTGGCAAAACATTATCAAGTTATTTGTGTAACCCATCTGGCTCAAGTTGCGGCTCAAGGCAATCATCACCTAAAAGTTGAGAAAATACAAAAAAATGATATGACATTCACTGAAGTAGTCTCATTGAATAGGGAGCAGAGGGCAGATGAGATTGCAAGGATACTCGGTGGAATCAAGATTAGTGAAAAGACCCGAATTGCTGCAGAAGAAATGATTAGTTCTGGCTCCTAGTGCCTAGACAAATTGCCATTGAATTAAACTCCTTCATTAGTTGAATTTTTTTTAACTTTAGACAATATATATTCAGCTTTCAACGCTTGACTATTAAACATTAAATTGTATAATGTTGCGTTTGTGCACAATCAGGGTGGTTAAGTAGCAAGTGAAATCAGTTGGCTCACTTATTCAATACTTCTTCCTTGCTTTAATTGTTATTTACTATGCCACTAATGGTTTTGTTCTTGCCGCGTTATACGGGGCCTTAGTTAGTCTGAGCAATACCTTGATTTTTAATTGGTATACAAATAGGCAAAAAACATTAGTTGATATTGATGCGCAGAAAAGCTTTAGGATGGCGATAAATAGTAGTGTTACTAGAACATTTTCTCTTATCCTTTTAGCTTTAATTGGGCTTGGTTTGTTAGAGCTTGATCCTGCAGCTCTGTGTTTGAGTTTGGTAGTTGGTCAAGTAGGTTTTATATTAGATAGGTTAAGGCAAAAATAATGGCAAGTGGTGAACTAACATCTAGTGCTTATATTAAGCACCATCTACAAAATTTAACGTTTGGGAAGTTTCCTGATGGTCATTGGGGTTTTGCACATACTTCTCAAGAGGCTGCTGACATGGGCTTTATGGCTGTGCACGTCGATACTCTTGGTTTTTCCTTTGTATTGGGAGCTTTATTTTTATTTTTCTTTGCTAGGGCGGCAAAGAAAGCCTCAATAGAAGCGCCGAGTGGATTCCAAAATTTTGTTGAAAGTATCGTTGATTTTATTGATGAAAATGTCCGGGGTTCGTTTAATGGTAAAAACCCCCTTGTTGCTCCTCTAGCACTTACCACATTTATTTGGATTGTGTTAATGAATACTATGGACCTTGTTCCAGTAGATTGGCTCCCAACTCTTTTTGCAGCAATGGGTGTTGAATATTTGAAAGTGGTTCCAACAACAGATCCAAATGCAACATTTGGAATGTCAATTGGTATATTTATTTTAATCCTTTATTACAGTATCAAAGAAAAGGGGTTAGGTGGATTTGCAGGTGAATTAACACTACATCCTTTTGGGAAGTGGATGTTGCCTGCTAACTTATTTTTAGAAGGGGTGAACTTGCTGGCTAAGCCAGTTTCGCTAGCACTGCGTTTATTTGGAAACATGTATGCAGGCGAAATGATCTTTATTCTAATTGCACTGTTGCCATTCTGGATTCAGTGGAGCCTGTCTTTGCCGTGGGCTATTTTTCATATCTTAATCGTATTGCTTCAGGCGTTTATCTTTATGACCCTAGTAATTGTATATATGGATATGGCACACCAAAAAGAGCATTAATTTTTTTTAAATAGTTTTAATAAGTAGGAGCAAAAAATGGAACAAAGTATATTATTTTTAGCAGGATCTATTTTAATGGGTCTTGGTGCACTTGGCGCCGCTGTTGGTATTGGTATTCTTGGTGCTAGATTTATCGAAGGTGCCGCTCGTCAGCCGGAACTAATTCCAATGCTAAGAACACAAATGTTTATCGTTATGGGACTAGTTGATGCGGTACCTATGATTGCAGTTGGTATCTCAATGTATATCTTGTTTGCGGTTGCAGGGTAAATCGTAATCTTTTTCAATAAACAAGGGTATTAGTTATGAACATTAACCTTACGCTAATTGGACAAACAATTATGTTTGCCATGTTTGTCTGGTTTTGCATGAAGTTTGTCTGGCCTCCCCTAGTTGAGGCGATGGCGGCTCGTAAAAAAGCTATTGAAGACGGACTAAAGGCTGCAGAGCTTGGAAAAGAAGAGCATGCGTTAGCCCAAAAAAATGCAGAAGATTTAATTGAATCTTCAAAAACTCAGGCGGCTGAAATTATTGCAAATGCTGATAAACAGGCAAGCGTAATGATAGACAACGCCAAGGGTGCTGCATCTGAAGAAGCAGATAAAATTAAAGCTCAAGCAAAATCTGAGCTTGATCAAGAAGTTGTTAAAGCGCGTAATGAGCTTAGAGATCAGGTTTCCACTTTGGTTATGCAGGGAGTAAATTCTGTATTGGATAAAGAAGTTGATTCTAAAACTCATAAAGATATGCTTTCTAAGCTTTCACAGTCACTATAGGGCGATAAAATGGAATTATCATCAATTGCAAAGCCTTACGCTCAAGCGATTTTTGAAGTTGCAGAGCAAAGCAATTCTATATCGGCATGGAGCTCTTTTCTTTCAACAGCAAGCGCTGTATTGAGTGATGAAAGCACTAAAGCTTTTATTGCCTCTCCAGGTAAAAGTAAAAATCAAAAATATGATTTGATTTCTGCGTTAATTGCAAAAGCCTCATCAAAGGAGCTAAGCAAGCAGGAATCAGCATTTATTGGGCTTATTTTAAAGAACGATCGTTCTTCTGCGATTGAGAGTATTGTAAGTTCATTTGAAATGGCAGTTTCTGATTCTAATCAAAGTAAGAACTTTAAAGTTATAAGTGCTTTTGAATTGAGTGAAAGTGAGAAAAAAGCAATTATTGATGATTTAACAAGTAAACATAAAACAACAGTATCAGTAGAAACTGAAGTTGATGAGGCTCTCAAGGGCGGCATCATCATAAAAGAGGGTGACAAGGTTATTGATACATCAATTAAGGCAAAAGTTGACGCTTTGAGCGTCTCATTGTCTGTAAATTAATTATATATAGAGAGGTTTGTTATGCAATTAAACGCTTCTGAAATCAGTGATTTAATTAAGAAAGAAATAGAGGGCTTTGACTTTTCTGCAGAAGCTCGAACTGAAGGCACAGTTATAAGTGTGAGTGATGGCATTGTTCGTATTCACGGTCTAGCAGATGCTCAATTTGGTGAAATGCTAGAGTTTCCTGGAAATACATTTGGCCTAGCGCTTAACTTAGAGCAAGACTCGGTGGGTGCGGTTGTTTTGGGAGACTATCTTCATATTTCAGAAGGCGACACAGTAAAGTGTACAAACCGAATCATGGAAGTGCCAGTAGGAAATGAGTTGCTTGGTAGGGTTGTCAATCCATTAGGAGAAGACCTAGAGGGTAAAGGCGATATTAAAGCTTCAGCATCAAGACCAATTGAAGTTGTTGCACCAGGCGTAATTGAGAGACAATCTGTTGACCAGCCAATTCAAACTGGAATTAAGGCGATTGATTCAATGGTGCCAATTGGCCGAGGCCAGCGTGAGCTTATTATTGGTGACCGTCAAACTGGAAAAACTGCTGTTGCTATTGATGCAATTATTAATCAAAAAGATACAGGAGTTAAATGTATTTATGTTGCTATTGGACAAAAAGCTTCATCTATTGCTGCTGTAGTTCGCAAATTAGAAGAGCATGGTGCTTTGGCGCATACAATCATTGTCTCTGCATCTGCTTCTGATTCTGCAGCGCTTCAATATATTGCACCATATGCTGGCTGCGCTATGGGCGAGTACTTTATGGAGAGGGGTGAAGATGCACTTATTGTTTATGATGACCTCACCAAGCAGGCTTGGGCTTACCGTCAAGTTTCGCTTCTTTTAAAGCGACCGCCAGGACGTGAGGCTTATCCAGGTGACGTTTTCTACCTTCACTCTCGTCTTTTGGAGAGAGCCTCTAGGGTAAACGCTGAATACGTCGAGCAGGTTACTAATGGAGAGGTGAAGGGCAAGACTGGGTCACTAACAGCATTACCAATTATTGAAACTCAAGCTGGAGATGTATCGGCTTTTGTTCCAACAAACGTAATCTCCATTACTGATGGTCAAATCTTCCTTGAGACAGATCTATTTAATTCAGGAATCAGACCTGCGATTAATGCCGGTTTGTCTGTATCTCGAGTTGGAGGTGCCGCACAAACTAAGGTTATTAAAAAACTTGGTGGAGGTATTCGTCTCGACTTAGCACAATATCGTGAGCTTGCAGCGTTCGCTCAGTTTGCTTCTGATCTTGATGCTGAAACAAAAGCACAGATTGACAGAGGTCAGCGTGTAACGGAGCTTATGAAACAAGGACAATATTCACCATTAAACGTGGCTGAAACTGCTACTTCATTGTTTGCTGCAAATAGTGGTGCTCTAGATGACATCGAAGCAAATAAAGTAGTTGCATTTGAGGCAGCACTTTTGGCGTATATGAATACAAGCCAAACAGCTTTGATGGATGAAATTAACGAGTCTGGTGACTATAACGATGATATAGCTGCCAAGCTTCAGGCTGCAATTGATGACTTTAAAGCTAATAATACTTGGTAAATAATTATGGCAGTTGGTAAGGAAATTAGAACACAGATTGCGAGTATTCAAAATACTCAGAAGATTACTTCGGCCATGGAAATGGTGGCAGCTTCTAAAATGAAAAAAGCACAAGATAGAATGCAGGCATCTCGACCATATTCAGAAAAGATTCTTAATGTGATTGGTCACCTTACGCATGCTAACTCTGAGTTTAAGCACCCTTACATGACTGCTTCAAAGGACGTTAAAAAAGTAGGCATTATCATCATTTCTAGTGACAGAGGCCTTTGTGGAGGTTTAAACACTAATTTATTTAGAAGTTTGTTGAAAGATATTGCAAATTGGCAATCTGATAAGGTAGATGTTGAGCTTTGCACAATCGGGAAAAAGGCAACATCCTTTTTCAAAAATACAGGCCTTCAAATTAATTCAGTTTTAACTGACCTTGGCGATAATCCTAATTTTGATGAGTTGTTGGGCACAATTAAAGTCATGTTAGATAAATATGATTCGGGTGAGATTGATCAGATTATGATTGCCTACAATCGTTTTGCAAATACAATGACTCAAGTGCCAACAGTAAAACAAATTGTTCCAATGGAGCTTACTGAAGAAGAGAGCATGGATCATCATTGGGACTATATTTATGAGCCAGATGCTGAAAAGGCACTTGGGGCATTATTGGTTAGATATATTGAGGCGTTAGTTTATCAAGGCATAGTTGAAAATAACGCATGCGAGCAATCTTCAAGAATGATTGCAATGCATAGTGCGACAGATAATGCTGGAGACATGATTAAAGAGTTAGGATTGATTTATAACAAGGCTAGACAGGCCGCAATTACTCAGGAAATATCTGAGATAGTTGCTGGTGCTGCAGCTGTTTAAAGTTTACAAAATAGGAAAAGCAAATGAGTACAGGTAAAATTACACAAATTATTGGCGCGGTAATCGATGTCGAATTTCCATCAGACGCAATACCAAAAGTTTATAACGCTCTAAATGTTACTAAAACAAACCTTACACTAGAGGTTCAGCAGCAGCTTGGAGACAATGTTGTTAGAGCCATCGCTATGGGGGGATCTGAAGGCCTTCAACGAGGACTTGAGGTGACAGATACGGGTAAGGCAATTGTTGTTCCAGTTGGAACCAAAACTCTTGGAAGAATCATGAATGTTCTTGGAGAGCCAATCGATAATGCTGGCGAAATTGGTCAAGAGGCAGATTGGGAAATCCACAGAGCTGCACCATCTTATGATGAGCTGGCACCAGCTGCTGAATTACTAGAAACTGGCATTAAGGTGATTGATTTAGTTTGCCCATTTGCTAAAGGTGGAAAAGTTGGTTTATTTGGAGGAGCTGGTGTTGGAAAGACAGTCAACATGATGGAGCTTATTCGAAACATCGCGATCGAGCACTCAGGTTACTCGGTATTTGCTGGAGTGGGTGAGAGAACACGTGAAGGAAATGATTTCTATCATGAAATGAAGGAGTCTAATGTACTGGATAAGGTGTCATTGGTTTATGGACAGATGAATGAGCCTCCAGGAAATAGGCTTCGTGTAGCATTAACTGGTCTTACAATGGCTGAATACTTCCGTGATGAAGGAAGAGATGTACTTTTATTTATTGATAATATCTATAGATATACACTTGCTGGTACAGAGGTTTCTGCGCTCTTAGGTCGTATGCCTTCTGCGGTTGGATATCAGCCAACCCTTGCTTCAGAGATGGGAGCTCTTCAGGAGAGAATCACCTCTACTAAGACAGGTTCTATTACATCAATTCAAGCTGTATATGTTCCTGCTGATGACTTAACAGACCCATCACCAGCAACAACTTTTGCTCACTTGGATGCAACAGTTGTGCTTTCACGACAGGTTGCAGAGCTTGGAATTTATCCTGCGGTTGATCCACTAGACTCAACATCTAGACAACTTGATCCATTAATTGTCGGACAAGAGCACTATGATGTAGCCCGCGGAGTACAGGGTGTTCTTCAGCGCTATAAAGAGCTGAAAGATATTATTGCGATTCTTGGTATGGACGAATTGTCTGAAGAAGATAAACAGACGGTATCGCGAGCTCGTAAAATTCAAAAATTCTTATCACAGCCTTTCTTTGTGGCAGAAGTTTTCACAGGATCTCCAGGAAAGTATGTTTCATTGAAAGAGACTATCTCTGGATTTAAAGCTATTTTGGATGGTGAGCATGATGCAATCCCAGAGCAAGCCTTCTATATGACTGGATCAATTGATGAAGTTAAAGAAAAGGCATCGGAGAACGCATAAATGTCAGTAATCCACGTTGATGTAGTTAGTGCAACTGAGGAAATATACTCAGGAGAGGCAAAATGTGTTTTTGCACCCGCTACTATGGGTGAGATTGGTGTTTATCCAATGCATGTTCCTTTGATTAGCACGCTTAAACCAGGTGAGGTTAGAGTTGAAACTGACAGTGGAATGGAGTCAATTTTTGTATCTGGCGGTATTATTGAGGTGCAACCTGATGTTGTGACAATTTTCTCTGATACTGCAATTCGAGCCAATGATCTTGATGAGTCAAAGGCTCTAGAAGCTAAACAAAGAGCTGAAGAGGCAATGTCAAATGCTCAAGGAGATCAAGACCTTTCAACTACTCAGGCTGCATTAGCTGAGTCATTAGCACAGCTACAAATGATTACAAAGATGAGGGGCAAAAAGCGTTAGTTAGGCTTCAAAAAGAGTCGATTGAAAATCGACTATCTTATTATCTGATACCACTACGCCTTCTTTTTGAAGGCGTTTTATTTTGACCTTTATATCTGTTGCAAAGCCTCCTAAGTCACCATTAGATTTTACTACTCGATGACACGGAACTTGAGGTGCATAAGGGTTTTTGTTCATTGCACTTCCAACTGCCCTGTGAGCTTTGGGCCTTCCTACCATTCTAGCTAGGCCAGCATAGGTAATAACTTTTCCTTTGGGAACTTTTTTGAGAGCCTCATAGCACTCAGATTGGAATTTAGTCATTTTAAAAATGACTGCATTAGGTCATCATACTTGTCTTGAGATTTTAATAAAAAGTCACAAACTTCTCGAACTGCACCAGAGCCGCCAGCATTATTTGTAACCATCAGAGCATTTTCTTTTACAAATGAATGCGCATTCGCTACAGCTATTGGTAGTGCAACTTTTGACATAGCAGGGAGATCAATGACGTCATCACCTACAAAAGCTGATTCACTTAAATCGATAGAAAGTTTTTCAGAGAGCTCTTTGAGTGCAACACCTTTGTCCTTTATCCCATGGTAGTAATTTTTGATACTGAGTGTTTCAAGCCTATGGGCAACTGAGCGAGTGCTTCTTGCAGTAATGATTGCAACTTCAACACCCGATAATTCTAGTAATTTAATCCCACAACCATCCTGGGAATCAAATTTTTTATGCTCTGTGCCGTTATCGTCAAAATAAATACCACCATCTGTTAGAACTCCATCCACATCCAAGATTAGAAGTTTGATATCTTTTGCTATTGATTCCGCTTTAGAGCTATTACCCATAATAAACTAGTTATCCATTAATTTTTTTATTGATGTACATTTGTTGGGCAATTGAAAGAATATTATTAGTAACCCAATATAATACAAGTCCTGATGGGAACCAAAGGAAGAATACTGTAAATACAATTGGAAGCATTTGCATAATCCTTGCTTGGATTGGATCTGCAGGCGGCGGATTAAGTCTTTGCTGAAACCACATCGACGCACCCATTATTAGGGGCAGGATGAAATAAGGATCTTTTGCAGCCAAATCTGGCAGATATAAGAAAGGAGTTTGGCGCAATTCTACCATCTCTATAAGAACCCAGTAAATTGAAATAAACACAGGAATTTGAACTAGAATCGGCAGACAACCAGCGGCAGGATTGATTTTTTCAGTTCTATAGAGCTCCATAGTTTTTTTACCAATTTTCTGTTTGTCGCCCTCATAAGTTTCTTTAATCTTTTGAAGTCTTGGCGCTAATTTTTTCATCCCAGCCATTGAGCGAAAGGATTTTTCAGAGAGTTTATAAAAGGCAAGCTTTATTGCTAAAGTTACCAAGATAATTGATATAGCCCAGTTCTGAACAAAACTATAAATCCAGTGAAGGAATACAGATAAAGGCTTGGCTACAATAAACAGGAAACCATAGTCAACTGTTTTATCCAGTCCAGGTGCTAAATTTTCGAGGCGAACATGTTCTTTTGGTCCAATGAAGAGCTGATTTTTTTCAATATTCACAGAGGAGCCCGCAGTAATTCTTGAGCTAGGATTCACCGTGGTTAAAAGGAAATTGTCCCTACTAGATTTGGTTGAGTATGTATGTTTATCTTTTTCATTTGGAATCCATGCTGAAAAGAAATAATGTTGAATCATTGCTGCCCATCCACCAATTGATGTTGTTTTTGGGCTAGAGTCAAAGTCTTCAAAATCAATCTTCTCAAAGATTTCCTCATCGTTGTAGATAGCGCCTCCATTAAAGTTTTGCATTCCCATCATAAAGCCGCCAGATTTTTGAGAGGCGCCATGAGCAAGCTGTGTGTAACTACTAACAACGCGGTCAGAGGAACTGTTATTGTCAATTTGATAGTCCACATCGATAACGTAACTATCGGGCTTAAAATGAAAGTTTTTAGTTACAGTGACGCCATTATTATCAGTCCATTTCAATGGAACAGTCAATTCACTCTCCCCTCCTAAGAAATATTCTTCTCTTTCTGAAGTGTATTGATCTTGATGGGTTGGCATTTGGTCTGCAGGAATTAATCCACTTTGTGCATGGAAAATTCTATCTGGTGAGTTGCTTAACAGCTCAAATCTTTCTTCAGAGTTCAAAGTTTCAGGGTATTTGTTGAGTAAAGCACTGATTATTGTTCCACCCTTATGTGAAATTTGAAGTGTTAGAAGATCTGTAACAACTGTAGTGTATCCACCAGAATTAATTGGCTCATTTATTGATGGGGTTGAATCTTCTGAGACTTGCAATTCTGCTGATGGAACATCACTTGGAAGAGGAACGTCATTTGTTTCTGTTGAAGAGTCATTACTTACTAGTTGTGTTTGGGTTATAACATTTCCATTTTCATCTACAGACTGAGTAAGCTCCCATTTATCCCAAAGAAGAAAAACAGTTAAAAAAATTGCAATAAAAAGAAAGAGTTTTTGAGTATTCATAAGTTTTTAAATTGTTTTAATTTTTTTTGGGACAGGGTCATAGCTTGCTTCTGACCAAGGATGACATTTGCTTATTCTTTTTACGCCAAGAGCAGCCCCTTTAATGGCGCCATGATATTTAATTGCATCGTATGTATATTCAGAGCAAGTAGGAATATGACGACAATTACTACCTAAAACAGGGCTAATGACCCATTGGTAAAATTTGATGAAAGGTAGAAGCAAAAATTTCATCAGGAGGCCGCCCTATTTGTTGCTTTTGTCATAAGTACAAGCAGATCATTTTTCATTTCAGTATTGTTTATGCTCTGGGTCTTTTTGGCCATGACAACATAGTCTAATTTCCCTAAGTAATCTTGATTTATTCTGAAAGTCTCACGAACTAGTCTTTTTAAATGGTTTCTATTGACAGCCTTTTTGTATTCTTTTTTGGATATCGCAAGCCCAAGTCTTGAGAATGAGTAGTCAGAATTACTGGCTACTATTTTCCAAAATTTACTTTGAGAATGGCGCCCCTTTTTGAAAACATGTGCGAATTCTTTGGCATTGGTGATACGCACACTTCGAGCAAGCGAGCTAGCCATTGTATTAGGCTGCTAAGCGCTTACGCCCTTTTTTTCTACGTGCACTTAGAATAGCACGTCCAGAACGAGTTTTCATTCTAGCTCTAAAGCCGTGGTTGCGCTTACGTTTTAGTACGCTTGGTTGGAAAGTTCTTTTCATAATCTGTATATGCCAACAAAAAATTTTGCAATTTTACCATACTTGGATTGAATCGGTATGCCTGATAAACAAGAGATTCTAAGCTATTAAGGCTTTATTAGAGCCCAATTTAGATAAAGATGTGGATAATGAAGGTAACAAATAATGAGTTGCTTTAATATAGAAATCACTTTATAACTTAAGTGGAGGTTGAAAAAGTGATTGTTGCCCACAAATAAAAGCAAACAAATAGGCTCTTTTTAATTCATTCTAAGAGTCTAGTTATTTATAAATTAGTAATATAGGTTAATTTTTAAGAGGCTCTATGACTAACAACATTCTTGATGTACTCACCTTTATGTTTGACTTTCTTTTTGAATCTGCTGAGCAGGATTCTACCCAAGAGTTGGACGATGATTTGCTTAAGACTCATCTATCTGAGGCTGGATTTGATTCAGAGAGAATTGAAAAAGCTTTGATTTGGCTTGAGAATATTGCAGCACTTCAAGATGGAAAAATTGCAAGTTTTAATACAGTTCATAATTCCATGCGAATTTATAGCGAACTTGAAAAAACTAAGTTAGATTCTAGAGCAAGAGGCTTCATAATGTTTATGGAAAATATGGGCCAACTAAACCCGAGTCAAAGAGAGATAGTTATTGATCAAGTAATGTCTCTAGAGGATTCAAAGCTCAGCATTGATGATTTGAAATGGGTTGTAATGATGGTTATTGGAAATAGTGCTGAATCGGCTGTTCCATCGCAATGGATTGAGTCTATTGTGTTTCACGACGATAACCCTACTCTTCAGTAGGACTTTTTATGTCAAAAAATCTTGTTATTGTCGAATCGCCGGCGAAAGCAAAAACCATTGAAAAGTTTTTGGGGCCAGACTACGTTGTTAAGTCTAGCATTGGCCATATCAGGGATATGCCTAAGAAAGATATGGGTGTCAATATTGAGAATGACTTTCTACCCACTTATGCAATAAGCTCGGACAAGAAAAAAGTTGTTGCCGACTTAAAAAAATCCGCCAAATCTGCTGAGAAAATCTTTTTAGCTACTGATGAGGACCGTGAAGGAGAGGCGATTGCATGGCATCTTCAGCAGGCGCTATCTTTAGATTCAAATACTCCTAGGATTGTATTTCATGAGATTACAAAGGGGGCGATAACAGAGGCAATAAAGAATCCAAGAACAATAAATACTGATCTTGTAGATGCGCAACAAGCTCGAAGAATCATTGATAGGTTGGTTGGTTTTGAGATTTCACCAGTTCTATGGAGAAAAATTTCTGGAGCGCGTTCAGCAGGTAGAGTGCAATCTCCAGTTGTACGACTGGTGGTTGAAAGAGAGCGGGAAATTTCAGCTCATAACCCAATAAGTACATTTAAGGTTAAGGCAAACCTAACTAACAAGAACAATCAAAATCTTGAGGTAAAACTCAGTAAAGAGTTTAGCTCTAAAGAAGACGCTCTCTTTTTTGCTAAGGCTTTGCTAGAAGCAAAATTAATAGTTGATCTAGTTGAGACAAAGCCATCTAAAAGATCACCAAAGGCGCCATTTATCACCTCTACTTTGCAGCAAGAGGCTTCACAAAAGCTTGGTTTTTCAGTTAAACAAACTATGTCAATTGCTCAGAACTTATATCGTGAGGGAGCAATTACGTATATGAGAACTGACTCATTAAACTTATCTGAAGTAGCAATTTCTGCAGCTCAAGAAGAAATTATTTCAAAATATGGAAAGGAATTTCATCAAGCCAGAAGATATAAAACAAGCTCAAGTGGTGCTCAAGAAGCACATGAGGCTATCAGGCCAACCGATTTGACTAAGCCAACCATTCTTGGTCTAGATGAACAATCTTCAAAGCTTTATTCTTTAATCTATAAAAGAACGCTGGCCTCACAGATGAGTGATGCACAGTTACAAAAAACAAAAGTCACTATTAGTATATCTGGACGAGACGAACACTTTATCGCGGATGGTGAGGTACTCTCTTTTGCCGGATTTCTAGAGGTATATGACTATATGTCTTCTGATGACAAGCTATTGCCAGAAATAAGTAAGAGTGATATATTGACATTGGTTGATATGAGTTCAAGAGAGTCTTTTTCAAGGGCAAAGCCAAGATATACAGAGGCATCTCTAGTCAAAGAGATTGAGCAAATGGGAATTGGAAGACCTTCAACTTTTGCAACAATGATCACAACAGTTCAAGACAGAAATTATGTTGTGAAAGATACTAGAGAGGGAGTTCAGCGCGAGTATCAATGCATTGAGATTTCAAATGGTAATATCTCAGAGTTAACTCAAACTGAAACAACTGGTGCTGAAAAGAATAAGCTTTTTCCAACTAATGTTGCCTACCTATTGGTAGATTTTTTACTTAAAAACTTTAGAAATATTATTGGTTATGAGTTTACAGCTAATCTAGAAAGTGATTTTGATCTTATTGCTGAAGAATCTAAATCATGGACTGGAGTTGTTCGTAATTTCTATGAGCCTTTTCATGAACAAATTGAATTAGCCAAAGATATTTCAAGAGATGAGACGCATGGCAAAAGAGAGCTAGGCGAAGATCCTGTTTCTGGTAAGCCAGTGAGCGTGCGTTTTGGCCGTTATGGTGCATTTGCTCAAATCGGAAGACAAGATGATGAGGAAAAACCAACTTTTGCGTCTTTAAGAACAGGACAGGATATCGAAAATATTACTCTTTTAGAGGCTTTAGAACTTTTCAAAATGCCAAGGACTATTGGTGAGACTGAATCGGGTGAAACTATAAAAGCTAACTATGGAAGATTTGGACCGTATATTCAATACGGGAAAAAATATGTTTCTCTTAAGGAAGAAACACCAGAGGAAGTGACTTTAGAAACTGCATTGGAGTTAATCGCTGCAAAAGAAAAATTTGATGCAGAGAGAATCATAAAGGTTTTTGATGATTCAGATATTCAAGTATTAAACGGCCGTTTTGGGCCCTATATTTGGAATGGAAAAAAGAGGGGAAAAGGCCAGAAAAATGTCACCGTGACAAAAGTTTTTGGAGACAAAGAGCCTGCTGATTTAACCTTAGAGGAATGTAAAAAGGCTATAGAAGGTAAAATCAAAGCAAAAGCTAAGCCAAAAAAAAGAAAAAAGAAGCCTACTCAAAAGAAAAAATAAATAAGCTTGATTAGAAGATGTTTATTTATTTCATCCAATACAATGGATGCCTATGAGAAAATCTTAATATCAAAAAAAATAAACAATAATGACAAAAGTTAAGATTTGTGGATTTACTGACCCTGTCAATGCGAGAGAGGCTTCAATTGCTGGCGTAGATGCAATTGGCCTTGTGTTCTATGACAAGTCACCAAGAAATGTTGATGTTAATAGAGCAAAAGCGATCATTGATGCTTTGCCACCCTTTGTGAATAGGGTTGGATTATTTGTGAATGCAAATCCTAGCTTTGTTGATGAGGTTCTTTGCGAAGTACCCCTAGACACGCTCCAATTCCATGGCGATGAAAGTCTTCTTGACTGCTCTCAGTATCAAATGCCATTTATTAAATCATTGCGAGTGAAACCTGAGACTGATGTTAACCAAGTTGCTGAACACTTTTCAAGCGCAAGTGCAATTCTTCTTGATTCATACAACCCTTCTGTTTATGGTGGGACGGGTGAGGCGTTTGATTGGTCATTAGCTTGCGTTGATATATCTCTACCCATCATACTTGCGGGAGGGTTAAATCAAGACAATGTGTCATCTGCAATTAGTCAAGTTAGTCCATATGCTGTAGATGCTTCCAGTGGTGTTGAAAGTGCTCCAGGTGTTAAGGATATTGATAAAATAGTATCTTTTATCAGAAATACTAATTCATGAGTTATAACCTTCCAGATGAGCACGGTCATTTTGATCAATATGGTGGCATTTTTGTTGCAGAAACTCTTATGTCGGCAGTAACTGAGTTAAATGAAGCCTATGAAAAATACAAAGATGATCCAGATTTTCTAAAGGAGTTTGAGTATGATCTTAAGCATTATGTAGGCAGAGAGACGCCACTTTACTATGCTGAAAACCTAACAAAGAAGATTGGTGGAGCAAAAATATATTTAAAACGTGAAGACCTGAATCATACTGGCGCGCACAAAGTCAATAACACAATTGGCCAAGCTTTGCTCGCTAAGAGAATGGGTAAAACTCGTATCATCGCAGAAACAGGCGCTGGCCAACATGGTGTTGCGTCGGCCACTATTGCTGCCAGATTAGGGCTTGAGTGCGTGGTCTATATGGGAGAGGTTGACGTAGTCAGACAGGTACAGAATGTTTATCGAATGAAGCTTCTCGGCGCAACTGTAGTCCCAGTATCATCTGGCTCAAAAACACTTAAAGATGCTTTAAATGAGGCAATGCGAGACTGGGTGACTAACATCGATGACACCTATTATATTATTGGCACTGTAGCAGGCCCTCATCCCTATCCAATGCTCGTAAGGGACTTCCAAAGCGTCATCGGTAAAGAGGCCAAAGAGCAATTTGATAAACAAGTCGGAGGTCTTCCTGATGCCATAATTGCTTGTGTTGGAGGAGGCTCAAATGCAATTGGGCTTTTCCACCCTTTCATTGAGGATACTTCGGTCAGAATTATTGGTGTTGAAGCTGGAGGACGAGGTATCGATCTCGGGCCTGATGCACATGCTGCGCCGCTAACAGCTGGAAGTGTTGGTGTTCTGCATGGAAATAGAACTTACCTCATGGAAAATGAAAGTGGCCAAATAATTGAGGGCCATTCTATTTCAGCAGGTCTTGACTACCCTGGAGTTGGACCTGAGCATGCTTATCTAAAAGATATTGGCAGAGCGGAGTATGTTGCTATTACTGATAAGGAGGCTCTTGAGGCATTTCATCTTTTAACTGAGGTAGAGGGAATTATTCCAGCACTAGAGCCATCGCATGCTATTGCTTATGCAGTGAAATTAGCAAAAGAATGGTCTAGTGATAAATCAATTATCATTAATCTCTCTGGCAGAGGCGACAAGGATATGCAAACGATTGCTGAGGTTGAAGGGATTGAATTTTAGCCAACTTTATTTTTATACCTGACTCCTAATAATTCTCTTATACTGTCTAGTTAGAGACATTAGCCTGGAGAGTTATGGAAGAAAGTCAACCAATTAGCAGAGAGCGTTCCTTAGTATTTTCAATCTACTTAGTTGCTGTATTTCTTAATGCATTTGTGGATTTAGGTCACAAAATCATTATTCAAAATACTATCTTTATGATTTATGGTGAGCAGCAGCAAATAATTTTGACAGCTGTTGTAAATGCCATGATTCTGGTGCCCTTTATCCTACTTTTCACGATGTCTGGATACCTTTCTGACAGATTTGCAAAGACTAGCGTGATGCGTTTTAGTGCCTTTTCGGCAGTGCTAATTACCTTGGCAATTACCTTCTGTTACTATAACGGTTTATATAAAACTGCGTTTGGATTCACGCTTCTGCTTGCAACCCAAAGTGCAATTTACTCACCTGCCAAAATGGGGTACATTAAAGAGTGCCTTAGCAAGGCTGGCTTAAGTAAAGGGAATGCGTATCACTCATCAGTAGTATTAATCGCAATTCTATTGGGTACAGTTTTCTTCTCTTTTTTATTTGAAGCCTATCTTGGAACAATGCAAGTTGTCACCCCCGAGGCGATTTTAATGAAAATAGCTCCTGTAGGCTGGGTTTTAGTTGGATTATCAACGATTGAATTCTTGGCAACTCTTGGAACTCGCTTCTATCCTGCCAAGTTGAGTGAAGTAAAACTTTCAATTGGAAAGTTAATCTCCTTTCATTATTTATCCACAAACTTTAGGGCCATGAGGGCGAATGCAATTGTCTGGTACTCTATTTTGGGCACAGCAATTTTTTGGGGTATGTCGCAAAACTTAGTGGCCGTGATACCTGCTCATGCGAAAGTTAATTTTGGAGTAGAGAGTCCACTCGTTGTCAATGCAATGCTTGCATCATCAGTTATCGGAATTATGATTGGAGCATTTTTGTCTGGCAGAAAAAGTTTCAATAATATTCGCATTAATAATATTTATAGTGGGTCAATTATGATTACAGTATGCGCGATACTGGTGCCAGTAATCTCTAGCCTAAGTTTTATTCCAGACTCTACAGCACTCATTTTGGTTACCACTGTTATTTTGTTATTTGGGGTTGGCGCAGGCATGATGATTGTCCCACTTAATGCCTTAATGCAAGCCAACTCACCAGAAGATGGGCTGGGAAGTATGCTTGCAGGAAAGAACTGGCTTCAAAATATTGCAATGATAAGTCTTTTAATCTTTACAGTTTTTCTAGCAAACCTAAGTTTTGGAAGTGAGTTTATACTTTACTTCAATGCATTCATTGCGGTTGTTGGATTCAGTATTGTATTGAGAAAACTTAAAGCCATTCTTTAATATATGCGCCAACTTGCAGGTCTCCTTTTATTCGGATGGCGTTATCGACTAAAAGTTCATGGAATTGAAAATATTCCAAAGAGCGGCCCTGTTTTACTTCTAGGAAATCATATTAGCTATATAGACTTTGCCTTTATTCAGTGGGCAACTCCAAGAACAATAAGATTTGTTGTCCACGATGATTATTACAGAAAGCCTATTTTCAATACGATTTTAAGAGCTGTTGGTGCAGTCTCTATAAGGCCTGAGAATAGTAGAAATGCGATGCAAAATATTGTTAACCTATTAGAAGATGATTGTGTTGTTGGCTTGTTTCCAGAAGGCCATGTCTCAACTTCAGGAGAGTTGAGTGATTTAAAAAGAGGCTTTGAAAAAGTTTTATCCCAGTCCAAGGAGGGAGTCAAAGTTGTTCCTTTCGCGATTAACAATATGTGGGGTAGTTTTTTCTCCAAAGCACCAAGATTAGTCAAAAGAAGCATGAAGTTTAGTTTCCGTCGAGATGTCAATGTCAGGATTGGAAAGGCGTTAGATTCTAGTGCAACAAAAGAAGAAGTAAAAAGAGGTATTGGTAGCCTGCTTCTAAAGTGATATCATTAAAATAAGAAAGTTAATTAAGGAGTTTTATGAAAAAAATTATTGTCGTTGGTGCAACAGGAAGACTTGGAAGTGTTGTAGTTGGTGGACTTAAAGACTATGAGGTTATTCGAGCTGGCCGCTCTGGACCTGATTTAAAAATTGATGCCTTAGACTTTGAGAGCGTATCAGCTGCATTTGCAACAATTGGTCCTTTTGATGCTTTAATTTCATGTGCTGGTGTTCGAGCTCCTTTCAAACCATTTGAGGAGTTGACAATGGAGGACTTTGCTGTAGGAATATCTAATAAGTGCTTAAGCCAACTAAATTTAGCAAAAGCAGCAATTCCCTATCTCACTGAAAATGGTTCGATCACTTTGACAAGTGGAATCATTGGAGACGAGCCAATTTTGTCAGGTTCAGCCGCAGCCGCAGCAAACGGCGCATTAAACATGTGCGTTTCAACATTGGCTGCAGAGTACGCTGGTAGGCTCAGAATAAATATAGTTTCACCCTCTATTATTGAGAACTCTGTTGAGCATTATGGAATGGTCTTCGATGGATTCGAGCCCACTTCAGAAAAACGAATTGTTGAGGCCTACAGAAGAACGATTTCTGCACCAATAAGCGGAAGAGTGCTTTGTCAAACCAGGTCTCTCTAAGCTTCGTCTTGACCTCTTTGGCCTACAAAATAACCCAGACCAAAATCATCAGTTCGGAAGGTGATAACGCTCCCTTTAGGAAAATAAATTAAATCCCCTTTGCTTGCTGTAATCTTTTCACCTGAGCCATCACTGATATGAAACTCTCCGTCAATGATTAACTTCATTTCTTCATAGGTATAGTCGTAAGTAATTGACTCACCCTTCTCTAGCCGAAACAGGCCAGCAGTAATCGGCGCAGCTTCATCATTTGAGGTGGCAAAATCTTTTAAGTAAGCATTGTCACCCTCAAAAAGAGGGAGTGTCTCAGATGTAATATTGCCTTTCAGCTCCATTTTTTTCATTTATTGACCCCTTATTTTTTATATTGACATTTGATTATATTGTTTATTTTTTAAACTTATATAAAAAAAATCAATAAAAACTATTAAATTTATTAACTTGAGATAATTTTTTATTTGAATTAACATTGACTTAGATCAAATCTAACATTTTTCGAATTAGTTTTTTTTGGAGTGCTTATGTCAAATCGTCGAAGAGGAGAAGGAGGTCGTTCGGCAAAAATTGCAGAACGAAAAAAATCAGAGCAGATTGACCCACCAAGATATTTGACTCGAAATATCAAGTGCTATGATATGCTTAGTGAAGAAGAGCTTTCAAAAATCGATGATCACGTTGATTGGATCCTGAAAGAGGTTGGTCTCGAATTTTGGGATGACGAAGAGTCTTTAAACTTATTTAAGGATGCTGGAGCAACTGTTAAAGGAACTCTTGTAAAGTTTGATAAGGGCCTTGTTCAAAATCTCTGTAAGACTGCTCCAAGTGAGTTCGAAATGCTTGGAAGGAATCCTAAAAGATCAACCATATTTGGAGGCAATAAGTTAGTGCTAGGTCCAGCATATGGATCTCCTTTTGTATATGATCTTAAGGGCGGAAGGCGGCAAGGCAACATGCAAGATTTTAATAATTTGATAAAGCTCTCCCATATGACTCCATGGCTTCATCATACAAGTGGCACCAACTGTGAGCCGGTTGATATTCCTGTCAATAAACGCCATTTAGATATGGTTTATTCCCATATTAAGTATTCTGATAAGCCTTTTATGGGCTCAGTAACGGCACTTGATAGAGTTGAAGATTCAATCAATATGGCGCGCATTGTATTTGGCGAAGATGTATTGGATAAGAACTGTGTTATTCAGGGTAATATCAATGTTAATTCCCCGTTGGTCTATGACAAAACTATGACTGATGCCCTCAAAGGTTATGCAAGAGCGAATCAGGGCGTCGTTATAACGCCATTTATTTTGGGCGGCGCAATGTCCCCGGTCACGATGCCAGCAGCTATTGCGCAAGCTCATGCAGAAACATTAGTCGGGGTCGCACTCACACAACTTATAAGGCCTGGCTCAAGTGCGGTATATGGAAACTTCTTGACAACAATGGATTTGAAGTCAGGAGCACCTACTTTTGGAACTGCCGAGTCAAGCCTAGCAACTTATGCCGTTGGACAGATGGCCAGAAGAGTTAAGTTGCCTTTTAGGGCGGGCGGCCACTATACTGCTTCAAAGGTTGCCGATGCTCAGGCCATGCAAGAGTCTGTAGACTCCATGTATCCAGCAATTCTAGCTGGTGCCAACTTTATGCATCAGGCTGCGGGTTGGCTTGAAGGAGGGTTGGTTGTTGGTTACGAAAAGTTTATACTTGACTGTGATCGACTTGGAATGCTGCATCGCATGTTTGAGGGATTGACTATTGATGAGAATTCCCTAGCCAGCAGTGCATTTATGGAAAATTCTCCAGGCGAGAATTTCTTGGGAACTCAGCACACAGCTGAAAACTTTGAGACTGCGAACTATCGAGCAGAGCTTCCTGATAACAATTCTTATGAGCAGTGGGTGGAAGATGGCTCCAAAGATTCTGAGCAAAGAGCTTATGAGCGTTGGAATCAGATGTTAGAAGAGTATATGGAGCCACCTCTAGATGAGTCTATAGACGAAGCCTTAATAGACTATATGGCGAAGAAAAAAGAAAGTATGGCAGATGAGTGGTATTAGACTTTATCCCCGACTGCCCGGCTTATTCCTTCTGGTTTAGGTAAATTTTTATGCGCGTTATAAATGCGCTCCATTCTATCCATTACTAGATCGCTAGGCATACTAGCACCGCGCGTTTTTAGGTCAACATGAATCAACATATGTTCCGCTGTTGCAAGGAGCCTTCCATCATTATGATGGAGCCAATGAAAGAGGTGAAGTTTTTTGTTCTGACCATAAATCACTTGCGTTTTGGAGTAGATTCGTTCGCCTATTAATACTTCATCTAAGTGCCTGATGTGTGTTTCAACTGTAAAGTAGGAGCCAACTTTAGCAATATATTCTTCATCAGCGCCAATAATCGACATTAACTCCGTTGTTGCCTCTGAAAAGCAATCAAGGTATCTCGCTTCAGTCATGTGGCCATTATAATCGGCCCACTCTTTGGGTATGTGAGTCGAATAAGTATCAATAGGTTGAGATAGATCAAGCTCTGAAAACTCTAGTTTATTCGCTGCGTTTGATAGAGCCTCATCGTATTCTTTTAATAGATTTCCAGCACCCCATCGATTCTCTTTTAGAGCTTTCAAAAAATCAACCAAGTTGTCATCACGCTTCTGCATTAGTTCATCAATGCTGTATTGCCCAGATTGAGCATCAGATTGGCTGGAGACCTTGTCAACGAGTTCATCAGTGAACTCTGGGACATCCATTAGATGGGTCCAGGGCCATTCAAGACAAGGACCAAATTGAGAAATGAAGTGTCGCATTCCAGCCTCACCACCAGCCAGTCTGTAAGTTTCAAAAAGACCCATTTGAGCCCATCTTAAGCCAAAACCATAGCGAATTGCATCATCAATTTCTTCTGTTGTAGCAACATTATCATTAACCAGCCATAAAGCTTCTCTCCAAACTGATTCAAGAAGTCTGTCAGCAATAAAGGCAGGTATCTCTTTTTTAATTTGAAGAGGAAACATGCCAATATGAGTAAAAATAGTTGAAGCTTTGTCAATCACTTCGTGAGCTGTTTGCTTTCCACCCACTAGCTCTACTAGTGGCAATAGATAGACTGGATTAAATGGATGTGCAACTATCAGCCTCTCTGGATGTTTCATTTCTGACTGCAGATCTGAGGGCAGTATTCCTGAAGTGGATGAAGTTATAATTAAATCTTTAGAGCCATTAGACTCAATTTCATCATAAACAGATTGTTTTGCAGAAAGTCTTTCCGGAACTGCTTCAATTATTAATTCTGAAGACTTAGAAACATCAGTAATAGTTTTTGCAAATGTAAGATTTCCTTTCTCAGGGAGCTTTGACTTGAGTAAGTTTTTGTATGCTCTTTCAGCATTTTGAATAACTTTGTCAACGTTTTTAGGGGCTTCTTTTGAAGGGTCAAAGACACAAACATTAACACCATTTAGAAGAAGACGAGCTATCCATCCGCTTCCAATAACGCCCGCTCCAATAACACCTGCAGACTTTATCTGAGCCATACTTAACCCCAGCGCTTTTCTAATTTTAAGTTTTTACGAACTTGCTCAGGACCGAGTATAGTGCACCCCATTCCTTCAGCAGTTTGAACTGCCTTTTTAACAAGATCACCGTTCGTAGCGAGAACTCCTTTCTTTAGATATATATTATCTTCCAAGCCAACACGTATATTGCCACCTGCAAGAACTGCCATTGCGACAAAAGGTAACTGGTTTCTACTAATTGAAAAGGCTGAAAAAGTCCAATCTTTGGGGATACTTGAAGTCATCGCTAAGAAGGTATGCATATCATCTGGAGCGCCCCAGGGGATTCCCATGCAGAGCTGAATCATGACTGGATCATCAATTAGTCCTTGGTTCTTAAGCCATATTGCCAGTTGTAAGTGACCCGTATCAAAACACTCAATCTCTGGTCTGACACCAAGTGCTTGAACCTGACGAGCCATTTCTTGAAGAACAGACGAAGTGTTGGTCATTACATAATCACCATGACCAAAATTCATAGTGCCACAATCAATGGTGCATATTTCTGGAAGAAGATTCCGAACATGTTCCAGTCTTTCTGTAGCTCCAACCATGTCTGTGCCAGCTTCATTGAGCGGAAAAGGCTTTTCAGCTGATCCAAACACAATATCACCACCCATTCCAGCAGTAAAGTTGATGACCATGTCAACGTTTGATTTCTTGATTATTTCGATCACCTGACTATAGAGATCAGGATCACGAGCTGGGACACCTGTTTTAGGGTCTCGAACATGAATGTGAACAATTGCTGCACCAGCTTCAGATGCTTCGATGCAAGAATCTGCTATTTGCTGCGGCGTAATAGGAACCTTATCAGATCTTCCAGTTGTGTCACCTGAGCCGGTAACAGCACAAGTAATAAAGACTTCTCTCGATGGTTGCAGGTTTGTCATATTCTTCTCCCCTTAAATAGAAATTTGAATTTTATTTCAAAATTCAAATCAAAAATCAGTTAAATTAGTAAATTTTTTTGCATAGGATTGCAACATTACCTTTAAAAGAAAAAACCTTGTGCTATAATATTTTGCAATCGTATGCATTTTGCTTACATTCCTTAATTTATAAGAATTAGTTTACACAAGAATATTATGGCAGAAATTGAATTAAAAAATCTTACAAAACGATGGGGTAATTTTGTCGGTGTAGATAACTTTAACCTTACTATACCTGACGAAGAGTTTTTAGTTTTGTTAGGGCCTTCAGGTTGTGGCAAGACAACGACAATGAGAATGATTGCTGGCCTTGAGAATGTTACAAGTGGTGAGGTTTTAATTGATGGAAAAGTGGTTAACTCTCTTGAACCAAAAGACCGAGATGTTGCCATGGTATTTCAATCTTATGCGTTATACCCCAACATGACAGTTTATGAAAATATTCGTTTTCCTTTAAAGGTTAGAAAAATTGATAAATCTCTCCATGATGAGAAAGTGATGAGGGCCTCTGAAATGGTTGAACTGAATGATTTTCTTCACAGAAAACCAGCAGAACTCTCTGGAGGGCAAAGGCAAAGAGTTGCACTAGCAAGAGCAATTGTAAGAGAGCCAACAGTTTTTTTGATGGATGAGCCATTATCAAATCTCGATGCTAAATTACGTGTTTCTACTCGTGCACAAATAAAAAATTTACAGCACAGTTTAAAAGTTACCACTATTTATGTGACACATGATCAGGTAGAGGCAATGACTTTGGCAGACAGAGTTGTTGTAATGAATGCTGGAATCGTTCAGCAAGTTGGAACACCTCAAGAAATATACAACAAACCCGCCAATAGTTTCGTTGCAAGCTTTATTGGGTCGCCAGCTATGAATCTATTGAAAGGCTCAATTAAGGATGGTGTTTTCACGTGTGAAGGCGTAAAGATTGATGGTTTGAGTAAAAAACACAAGGGCAATGTGACTCTTGGTTTTAGAGCAGAGGATGCAGTTATTGTTAAGTCAAAAGGTGCTATTTCTGCTCCAGCATTTTCAATGGAGCTTCTTGGAGATATGACAATGGTATCCATCAAATCTGGAGGAGAATTGATTTCAATTAAGTCTGACAAAAACTATCACGTTGATATAGGTTCAAAGGTTATGGCTAATATTTCTGCAAATTTATGCTTATTGTTTGATAGTGAAACTGGACAAATGCTAGACAGCTAGTTAGAGAGATATTATGAGTTATGATGAAAAATCCCAAAAAACCCTTGCAGTAATCAAGGCAATGGAAGAGGCTTTAGGGGCTAATTCAAATAGTATGGATAAGCATTTTCATAAAGATTTTCGATGGATGGGCAATCAAGGATGTGGAACAAAAAATAATCTTGAAGAGTTTCGAAACAACTGGCAGCTCCCTTTAAGAGCAGCTTTTACAGATAGAATCTATAAAACAGACAAGTTTCTTGTGGATGGTGAATGGGCTTCTTGTTTTGGGCACATCGATGCTGTTCATAGTGGAGAATTCATGGGCATTAAACCTACAAATAAGCGCGTGAAAATTCATTACACAGATTTTTGGGAAGTTAGAGATGGCCTCATTGTTGATAATTGGGTCAATGTAGATTTCCCAAGTATTCTTGCCCAACTTGGAGTTGATGTTTTTAATGGCCAGGGTTGGGAGGCTTTTGATCGGGGTGAGGCCGAACCACCCAAACCTAATTAATTGGAATTACTATGGCAATATATTATTTAAAAAAAGGAAAAACTGCTGAAGATAAAGCAATCGACGATGCTCAGGTAAGTGAGGTAGTCAAAAATACTTTAAAAGTCATTGAAGAAAAAGGTGATGCTGCTGTTAGAGAGTTCTCAGAAAAGTTTGATAATTATTCACCAAAATCATACAAACTAAGCTCAGCTGAGATTGATAATCTTATTTCAAATGTGTCTGATAGAGACATGAAAGACATTAAGTTTGCTCAAGAACAAGTGAGGAACTTTGCACAAGCTCAAAGAGACTCGATGCAAGATATTGAAGTTGAAACAATGCCAGGAGTTATTCTTGGACACAAAAATATTCCTGTTCAGTCAGTAGGCTGTTATGTGCCAGCAGGGAAGTTCCCAATGGTTGCCTCTGCACACATGTCAGTAGTTACAGCTAGTGTTGCAAAGGTTCCTAGAATTGTAGCTTGCACTCCGCCCTATCAAGGTCAGCCTAATGCAGCGGTCATTGCTGCAATGCATCTTGGTGGAGCTCATGAGATTTATGTCATTGGTGGCATTCAAGCTGTTGGTGCTATGGCCTTAGGCACTGAAACGATTGCCCCAGTCGATATGCTGGTCGGTCCAGGTAATGCATATGTGGCTGAAGCTAAAAGACAACTCTTCGGACGAGTTGGAATTGATCTTTTTGCTGGTCCAACAGAGACTATGGTGATTGCAGATGAGACAGTAGATGCTGAATTGTGCGCAACTGATCTTCTTGGTCAGGCTGAGCATGGCTATAACTCGCCAGCGGTCCTTGTAACCAATAGTCAAAATCTTGCAGATGAGACTCTTAATGAAATTGATAGAATACTCACCATTCTTCCTACAGCCGATACTGCTGGCGTTAGTTGGGAGGAGTATGGTGAGGTTGTTGTTTGTGACACCTACGATGAAATGCTTGAGGTTGCCAATGAGATTGCCTCTGAGCATGTTCAAGTAATGACTGATCGAGATGACTGGTTCCTGGAAAATATGCACTCTTATGGTGCATTATTTTTAGGACCAAGAACTAACGTATCAAATGGTGATAAGGTGATTGGAACTAACCATACGCTTCCTACAAAAAAAGCGGGGCGCTACACTGGCGGTCTATGGGTTGGTAAGTATCTTAAAACACATAGCTACCAAAAAATTACAACGGATGAAGCAGCTGTCAAGATTGGCAGATACTGCTCAAGACTCTGTATGCTTGAGTCTTTTGTGGGTCATGCAGAGCAGGCCAACATAAGAGTTAGGCGTTATGGTGGTGAAGATGTGCCCTATGGTAAAGCTGCTCAATAAGTCTAGTTTGCACTCAACCAATAAAGCCCTTGTAGTTAGCAAGGAGCGCAATAAATGATTGATTTACCTAAGACGCCTTCATTAAGACTGGATGGCCTTAGGGCGTTAGTAACTGGCGCTTCATCAGGAATTGGCTTAGGATGTGCAGTTGCTCTGGCTGAGGCCGGAGCTGATGTTGTCTTAGCCTCAAGAAATATTAAAGCTTTAAGTGAAGCAGCTGAGGCAATTATCATGAAAGGATTCAGTGCAGAGACTTTACAGATTGATATCTCAGATTTAGTCTCAATTGATACTGTTTTAAAAGAACAAAAGCCTTTTGATGTTTTGGTTAATAGTGCTGGCTTGGGTCGACATACTCCCTCGTTAGAAACATCCGCCGAAGATTTTGAGGCGGTAATGGATGTAAATCTTAAGGGAGCATACTTCCTTACACAGTCTATTGCAAAAGCTTTAATTAAAGCAAAAAAGCCTGGATCGTTGATTAATATATCTTCTCAAATGGGCCATGTTGGCGGGGTTGATCGAGCAGTATACGCGGCCTCAAAACATGCTGTCGAGGGGTTTACAAAGGCAATGGCTATTGAGTGGGGGAGGCATCAAATTAGAGTGAATACCATTTGTCCAACATTTATTCGAACGCCCTTAACACAGTCTACATTTGACAATCCGGATCGCAAAAAATGGATAGAAGACAAGATTAAACTAGGTCGAGTTGGAGAGGTTGAGGATGTGATGGGAGCAGTGGTCTTTCTTGCGTCAGATGCATCTAGCATGATCACTGGCTCTGCTTTGATGATAGACGGAGGATGGACTGCAGACTAATGGAAAATAAAAAAGTTACATCATTGGAGGTCGCTAAATTAGCCGGTGTTAGCCAGTCTGCTGTTTCTCGCGTGTTTACCCTGGAGCGTCATCTTCTAAAAAAACAGACGAATTAGTTCGTAAGGCGGCAGCAAAGCTTGGCTATAGGCCAAATGTTCTTGCTCGTTCATTGATAACAGGAAAGTCAAGAATTATTGGGCTTGTTGTGGCCTATCTTGATAATTATTTTTATCCAGAGGCATTAGAGCTTCTATCCAGTGCTCTTCAAAAGAAAGGATATCACGTTCTTATATTTATGGCTGGAAATACTGAGGATGATATTGAGGATGCAGTTGATGAAATATTAGACTATCAAGTTGATGGAATTATTGCTGCATCTGTTTCTATGTCCTCTGACTTGGCAAAAAGATGTGGATCAGCTGGAGTCCCTGTTGTCCTATTTAATAGATCTCAAGATGATGAAAGGTTCTCTGCAGTCACATCTGATAATGAGCTTGGTGGTCAGAAAGTTGCACGATTTCTTATGGCTGGGGGCCATAAGAAAATTGGATATATTGCGGGTTGGGAAGGAGCTTCTACGCAACGAGATCGAGAAAAAGGATTCGTAAATGAGCTAGCCAGAAATGGACAAGAGCTCTATGCTCGCGAAGTTGGCAACTTTAATACAGATGAAGCTAGACAAGCTGCAAGAAAAATGTTTACCAAAAAAGATTATCCAGATGCAGTTTTCATTGCTAATGATGCAATGGCCATTGCAGTGATAGATGTAATTAGGTTTGAGCTTGGACTAAAAGTCCCCGAGCAGGTCTCTGTTGTTGGATATGATGATGTCCCCATTTCATCATGGCCAGCCTACGACCTAACAACTGTTCGTCAACCTGCAAATCGAATGGTAGCAGAAACCGTTTCAATATTAATTGAAAGTATTGAGAACAAGACTACAACCGCAAGAAGAATTGAAATTGATGGCCCACTCATGGTCAGAGGGTCTGCAAGAATGTCTGAAAAATAGGAGATAATTAATGGAAGGGTTCGATTCAAAGTATGCAAATTTTCCAGATTGGATTAATGGCATAACTCATGAAATTTGGGAAGAGAGAGGTATTGATAAACTTCTGTATCTATATTCAGATGATATTATTTTAAGAGCGCCACCCTCTCTGGTGATTGGCAATAACACAGTTATCGATGCCACCAAGGCAACATTATTTGAGTTTCCTGATCGTAAGCTTTTAGGAGAAGATGTAATTTGGTCAGGCAGTCCAGAGAAAGGGATGTTGTCTTCTCATCGAATTATTTCAACAGCCTCCCATCTCGGAGATGGCTCATTTGGAAATGCAACTGGTAAAAAAGTTGTATTCAGGACCATTGCAGATTGTCATGCAATCAACAACCAGGTAAATGATGAGTGGCTAATAAGAGACCAAGGAGCTATTGTTAGACAGCTAGGCATGACTCCGCAGGATTTTGCTAGAAATCAGATAGATCAGGAGGGGGGTGTTCAGCAATGCCAGCATCCATTCAATGATTCGATGGATTTGGCTGGACCATACACTGGAAAAGGTAACCAAAATGAATGGGGAGAGAGATTCGTTGACATATTGGAGCGTATTATGAATTCAGATTCCTCAGTCTTTAGGTCTCAATATGACCGGGGCTGTCATCTTGAATATCCAGGAGGCGTCAGTGGTCATTCATATAATCATGCAGAAGAGTTTTGGATGGGTCTTCGCTCCTCAATGCCAAGTGCAAAATTTACAGTAGAGCATCAAATCGGACGCGAAGATGAACAGCTTTCTCCAAGAGCCGCGGTTCGATGGAATCTCAAAGGTAAGCATGATGGATGGGGGGTTTTTGGTGAACCTACAGGGGCTGATTTATATGTTATGGGAGTTACCCATGCAGAGTTTGGACCGTGGGGATTAAGAAGGGAATACACTCTGTTCGATGAAACAGCTTTATGGAAGCAAATAATAATCAAAACAGGCTAATTTATGACCTCGAAAGAGATGGAAAAATTTATTGTGAGATATGCTGATTTAAAGCCATGTAAGACGGCATTTATTGATGCCCATACGCCTGGCTCAAATCAAAAAGAAAATTTTACAATTATTGGTTCTGGGGTTTCTGAAAGCCCTGATCAACATGTTCATATTAAGGAGACTCCTGGCTTTAATATTGGTGCAGCTGGTCAGCCACCAGGCTGTACTAATTCATTACACTCTCACACTACAGCAGAAGTTTTTTATGTCCTTAAAGGAAGGTGGCGTTTCTTTTGGGGCCGTGATGGAAAAGATGGTGAAGTGATTGCGAATGAAGGAGACTTGGTTAATATACCTACTGGTGTTTTTAGAGCATTTAAAAATATTGGTAATTCCTATGGAATGTTAATGGCAGTTCTCGGAGGTGATGATGCGGGAGGCGGAGTGACATGGGCTCCAGAAGTCATCAATAATGCCAAAGAATATGGTTTGATATTGGGTGAAAATGGGTTGCTTTATGACACTAAAAAAGGAGAGTCGCTACCAAGCCATGTTAATCCAATGCCTCTTTTAAGTGAAGACGAGCTAAAAGATTTTCCTATCGTTACAACCGAAGAATTTCAAGAAAATTTTTTTGTTAGTGCAGCAGATCTCTTTGAAAGCTCAAAAAAAGGCTCAGTCAATGTCATAGGTAAAAACGGAATATTAAAAGATAGACCCGGTTTTGAAGTTGACTTTATTACAAATAATTCGTTTATTGATGAGTTTGATTTTCCAGACCAGTATCAAGTTAATATGATTTCAAAGGGTAGCTGGTCTTTAGAGTATGAAGGTGGTAGTTCAGAATTGTCAGAGGGGGACACATGCCTCATAACGCCAAACCTAACTTATAGAATGGTTCCATTAAACTCAAATGATGCCAGTCTTTTTCGGGTGACTAAGACTAATGATATAGCAGGGCCAACATGGAGAATGTAGTATTTATTTTAAGGAGATTGATTTGAATAAAATTTTAACCAGTCATGTCGGCTCACTGCCAAGAAGTCAGGGGGTGGTCGACTTTATTTTCGCTAGAGAAAATAATAAAAAATATGATCAAAATAGCTTTGATGAATGTATGCAAAGAAACGTTTTGAGTACAGTTGAAAAACAAAAAAACTCTGGAATTGACATTGTTAGTGATGGCGAAACCTCCAAAATTTCATATGCTACTTATGTCAAAGATAGATATACCGGTTTTTCGGGAGATAGCCCAAGAAATGCACCAGAAGATTTAAAGCTTTTTCCAGGATTTCTTCAAAGACTTGCAGATGAGGGAGGTACGCCACAATATGCTAGGCCAATGTGCACTGGAGAAGTAAAATCCAAGGGTCAGGGAGAGCTTCAAAAAGATATCGCCAATTTAAAAAATGCAATGAAAGCTCATGGAGTTGAGAGGGGTTTTATGAATGCAGCCTCACCGGGTGTCATTTCTTTATTTCTGCAGAATGATTTTTATGCAACTAGAGATGCCTACCTTGCAGCACTTGCAGATGCTATGAGAGAAGAATATGAAACGATTGTCGCTTCAGGATTAGACTTGCAACTTGATTGTCCGGACCTGGCTCTTTCGAGACATATGCTATTTAGTGATCTATCGGATTCGGAGTTCATAAAGATCGCAGAGTCGCATATGGAGGCTTTAAATCATGCTCTAAAAAATGTCCCATCTGAAAAAGTAAGAATTCATATTTGCTGGGGAAACTATGAGGGCCCACATGTCTGTGATATTGACATGAATAAGGTGTTTGGAACTTTAATGAAAGCGGATGCTCAATACACATTATTCGAGACCTCAAATCCAAGACATGCTCATGAATGGACAGTCTTTCGTGATCGAAAGAAAGAGATACCAGATGACAAAATACTGGTTCCTGGAGTTGTTGATACGACAACTAACTTTATTGAACACCCAGAGCTAGTCGCTGAGAGGATCAATAAATTTGTCAACATTGTCGGCAAGGAAAGAGTTATAGCGGGCTCTGACTGTGGCTTTGGAACCTTTGCAGGATTTGGAGCTGTAGATCCTGATATTGCATTTGCTAAGCTGAAGTCACTATCTGAGGGCGCTTTAATTGCAAGTAATTAGTTGTGAAAAGTCTAGTTATGGTTCCGGGAATGATGTGTGATGAAAGAATCTTTTCCCCACAAATAGAAGCACTGAGTCAGAACCTTGAAGTAACTATTGCAGATATTTCGAATTTTTCATCAGTCAGGGAGTTGGCCTCAGATGTGTTAAAAAAGGCTCCAAAAAATTTTTCACTCTTAGGGCATTCAATGGGCGGCATTGTTGCTATGGAAATATATTCTCAAGCACCTAATCGGATTGAGAAACTCATACTTATGGATACAAATCCTAAGGCTGAACTAGACGAAGTTAAATTAAAGCGAGAACCCCAGATAAGAGAGGTTAATCAGGGCAAGCTTCTCGAAGTGATGCGAGATGAAATGAAACCAAATTATCTTGCCGAAAGTGAAAACAAAAGGAGCGTTCTAAATGTTTGTATGGATATGGCGTTGACCCTAGGGCCAGATGTTTTTATTAATCAATCAAGAGCCCTTCAATCAAGGTTAGATCAACAGGATACTATTCAATCAATTAAAATCCCTGTATTGATTCTGTGTGGCTCGGAGGATAAATTATGTCCTGTGGAAAGGCATGAGATGATGCATAATATGATTACTGATTCAGATTTAAAAATAATAAATAATGCGGGCCATATGCCTACATTGGAGCAACCCAGAGAAACAACGGAGGTAATAAAAGAATGGCTGATGAGATAGATTCAGATTTACTAAAACTGCTTCAGTCGGTCGATACACCAACTGTCTGTAATGCGATTGAGGTTGCTCAAGGCAAACGGGGCTTTTCCCAATTTACTAGAGGAACGATGCTTTGTTCTGATGCAGACGGTGGAGCTATGGTTGGTTTTGCTAAAACTGCAAAGATTGCAGCAATAGAACCACCGAAAGAAAACCCAGAAATTATTAAAGAGCGAAGAATGAATTACTATCGCTATATGTCTGAAATAAATGGACCAACAGTTGTAGTTATTGAGGATCTTGATTTTCCAGACTGTATCGGAGCTTATTGGGGAGAAATTAATACTAAAGTACACAAGGGGTTTGGACTTTCAGGAGCTCTAACCAATGGAGTAATGAGAGATTTAGGTGATCTTGCAGAAGGCTTTCCGGTAGTCGCTGGTTCAATAGGCCCTAGCCATGGTTTTGTGCATGTCCGCGAGATAGATACCCCTGTAAATGTCTTTGGAATGACGGTGAATCCAGGCAACTTAATCCATGCAGATCGTCATGGAGCAGTTCTAGTTCCGAATGAAGTAATACCTATTTTGAAAGATTCAATTCATAAGCTGTTTGCTTCTGAAAGGCTCATATTAGACCCTGCAGAAAAAACAGAATTTAGTTTTGATGATTTTAAAAGAGCATGGGAAGATTTTGAAAAATCCCGTACCTAGTTTTATTCTATAGATCATTGAGTTACCATAAAGTTTATTTATTTTAATAGGAAAAATTATGTCGATATATGACCGTTCATTCTATTTGAAATATGCAGCGGCATTGAGCCATCCGGGAGACTTCTCTTCCAACATTGCGATTTTTTTTGGTGAGGATGCTGACATTAATGTTGTCCATCCGTTTAATCAGCTCAAAGGTGCAGAAATATACCTTAATGAATTTCTCCTGCCGCTCCAACATTCATTCGAAGGACTCTATAGGCGTGATGATATCTTCATGGCAGGAGAATTTGAGGGACAAAATTGGATCAGCTCAACCGGGTATTATGTTGGTCAATTCGAAAATGATTGGATCGGCATTAAATCGACAAAAAGTCTGAGTTATCTGCGCTATGGTGAATTCCACCGTATCGAGAATGAACAAGCTGTAGAAAGCTATATTTATCTAGATATTCCAGAACTGATGATTGCCTGCAATCAATGGCCTTTGGATATGGGTCCAGGGTATTCCCGAGGATACACCGGTCTGATTCAGGGCCCCGCGTCACGAGATGGCGTCCTAATAAATTCTCTAGACCCTGCTGAGGGGCAGCAAAGCTATCAAATTGTTACCGATATGCTCAATAAATTAGCGACTAAGAATGAGGCCTGGCGTCCTTATTGGCATAAGAATATGATGTGGTATGGACCAGGTGCATTCGGTTCTTTTATTGGCGTTGAGGAGTTTGCTTCATTTCAAGTGCCGTTTGAATCCCAGTTTGAAGGGTGGTCAGGTGGAACAAAAAATAATGGCTTTACAAAACACTTCACAAGATTTGGCGAGGGCAATTACACCTGCTCAGGAGGCTGGCCATCATTGACCGGTGTTAACGTTAAACCATTCCTAGGTCAAGGCCCAACCAACGAGCGAGTTTTTATGCGTGTTTGTGATTGGTGGCGTCGTGAAAATGAGCTCTTAGTTGAAAATTGGGTATTTGTCGATGTTCCACATGTATTGTTGCAGCTCGGCTATGACCCGTTGCCAAAATGGCAAAAGTAGTGGAATTCTGAAAAATAGTGTTCAATAATGAGGCTAATTAGTATTAAAAAAATTCTAAAGGAATATTCTGAATACGAATGCAAAATTATTTATATATTAATATAGACTGTGTTATAATTCATTGCAATCGTATGCAAAATGAAGATTTAAGGTCATTCGATGTGATACTAAGAGTATTTAATTGAGTATAAATAGGAGAGTAAATATGTTTTTAAGAAAAATTGCTACAGTTGTAGCGTTAACAACATTAGCTTCTAGTGCCTGGGCAGGATGTGGAGCATCCGATGGCCGTGTAAGCATTGTTGGAAATGAGTTCCCAGCGATCCAAACTGTTGGTGCAGGCGCTATGGAATGTGCTGGTGGAGGTGTTACAGTTGAGAAAAACTTAACTGCTGATCACCAAAAAATTAATGTGCCAGGTATGCAAGGTAATCCAGCTGAATTTACAACAGCGATTGTTGCAAACTCATCGATTGTTGCACTAATGAATAATGATGTGATTAGACCGCTTGATGATCTAGTTGCTAAGCATGGTCAAGGCCTAAAGAAGAGCCAGCTAATCACTGTTGATGGAAAGATTATGGGTATTGCCTTCATGGCAAACGCTCAGCATTTAGTTTTCAGAGCAGATGTCTTAGATCAGTTAGGTATTGCGCCGCCAACAACTTATGAAGAGATGTTAGTTGCTGCTGCGAATATACGTGCAAGTGGAATGATGGAGCATCCAGTCGGAGGTGCTTATGCTGCTGGTTGGAACTTAGCTGAAGAATTTGTCAATATGTACATTGGTCAGGGCGGTGAGTTCTTTAAGCCTGGTTCTGCTGAGATTGCAGTTAACAATCAACATGGTGAAGATGCACTTCACATGATGAGAGCGTTATCAGATTACATGAACCCAGACTTCTTGACTCACGACTCAAATGCAACGAGTGCTGAATGGAAAGCAGGTAATGTTGCGCTTATGAATATGTGGGGCTCTCGCGTTGGACCACTTAAGAGTGATGAAGTAGATCCAACAGTTGCAAATAATACTGATATTGCAGGTCCAATGACAGTAGGCGGTGGCTCAACTCCTGCTTCAACACTATGGTGGGATGGATTCACTGTTTCTAAGAACATTTCGGATGCAGATGCAGAAGCTACCTTTATGGCTATGATGCATGCAATTCGTCCTGAAATGCTAAACGATGAAACTTCTCCGTTAGCGGTTTGGCTAATTGATGGTTATCAGCCAACAGATGCTGCCAAGGGTGTATTTGCTGCAGCTGCAATGGGAACAACTCCATATCCAATGTTGCCATATGCTGGTCTAATGCATTCAGCAGCAGGTAAGGAGCTTGTTGATTTCATGCAAGGAAAAGAAACAGCTAGTCAAGCACTGGCTGACTTAGAAGCAGCTTACACAACTGCTGCTAAAGAAAAAGGTTATCTCTAAACTTTAATGTTTTGATCTCCTAAGTAGGGGCATGTTTATAGCGTGCCCCTTCTTTTTATGAAATATAGAGTGTTAAACCATAATTAACTTGTATGAAGCATAAGACTTTTTTTTGGTTCTTTTTACCTACAGCGCTTGCGATGATTTTATTCATAGCGTTGCCCCTAACTTCTGTTGTGAGCCAGTCATTTCATGCCCCCCATGACGAGGTATTGCTTGTTTCTGAAATCTGCGATCCATTCGGCTGTGAGACAGAATCGACTATTGACCATCAGGCAACCGAACAACTGAAGAAAGATCAGCCCTTAGGAAAGTGGGTTGGATTTGAAATCTATACTGATCGAAACCATCTAGCCTTTAAAGAGGTTGCCGAGTTTTGGGAAAATAGGACAAGCTTCACTGGTTTTATTTCCAGTCTTAATAATCTTCAATTTTATAGGGCAATGGGATTCACTTTGACTTATGTCATTGTGGTAACCCCTTTGGTTATATTGTTTGGATTAATAATTGCACTGGCAGTGAACTCGCTGCATCGACACCTTAAAGGGCTTATGGTGTTCTTTTCATTGCTTCCAATGATTGTAACCCCCCTTGTTGGTTCTTTAATTTTATTTTGGATGATTGATGCGAGAGGAATAGTTGGCTCAGGACTCCAAGAGATATTTTCAGATCCAAATCTATCATTAAAGGCATCAACTGGGCTAACTTGGGTAACGCTGATTGTTTATGGCGTGTGGCATTCCGCACCTTTCGCGTTTATTGTTTTTTATGCTGGTCTTCAAACGGTTCCTAAAGAAACTTTGGAGTCGGCAATGATTGATGGCGCTACTCGTTTTCAACAAGTTATTCATGTTGTAGTTCCTCATCTGTCGCCACTAGTTGCTTTCGTGGCATTAATTCAACTGATGGATAACTTTCGAGTATTTGAGCCAATAGTTGGTTTTAGTGCATCAGCACATGCAACCTCACTCTCATGGATTATATGGAATGATATTGGTCAAGAAATCAGACTTTTTTCGTCTGCAGCAACGACATCAGTTCTGACAATCATCGGAGTTGTTATTCTTCTAATGCCAGTTTTGATAAGAACGTGGCGTGAATTTAATCCGGACAAATGATATGACTTCTAATCAAATTAAGAGACCATTGGGACTTCAGTTATTGATTTATGGCTTTGTGTTGCTTTGGTTAATTCTGGCCGCCTTTCCATTCTTTTGGACAATGTGGGGATCCTTTAAGGTAGAGTTAGATTTTTTCTCAAAGGGAGACTGGAAACATGCCATATCAGGGATTAGAACGCAGGCGGTATATGGAGAATCTTTTACAGGCGCAGGCTATGAGGGTGCATGGATTCAGGAAGAGTTTTGGCGCGCTTTTCTTAATACAGCAATAGTCTGTTTTTTTACTGTACTTACCTCACTAACTATTGCTACTTTGGGAGGGTACGCGCTTTCTAGGTCAGGCTTCCGTTATTCATTTTGGCTTCTAATAATAGCTCTTGTTTTTCGTGCTTTACCGCCAATAACTTTGGTTTCAGGATATCTTCCTCCATTTTATGCGTGGAATGTTTGGGGTTTATTGCCCACTACCATCATTGTGTTAGTGGCAATAAATCAGCCATTTACTCTGTGGATGCTTCACTCATTTTTTCAAACGATTCCGAAAGAGCTTGATGAAAGTGCTAAAGTAGATGGTTGCACACAGTTTCAAGCATTCAAAAATGTGATTATTCCTGTCATGTGGCCTGGAGTAATTACGGCGGGCCTTTTCTCATTTCTTTTAGCTTATAATGATTTTGCTGTCACAGCTGTTCTTTTAAACCAAGACAATCAAACAATGGTTCCAAAAATTGCTAGTTTTATGGGTACAACTCAAACAGAGGGTAATGTGATGTTTGCTGTAGCAGCAGTTGTTTCATCTATAATCCCATTATTTCTTCTAGTATTATTTTTTCAGAGGCAACTAGTAAGCGGACTTACGGCGGGAGCTGTCAAGGGATAAACCATGGAAACATTCGATTATATTGTTATAGGCGCAGGTTCTGCTGGTTGCGTATTGGCTAATCGTCTCAGTGAAAATCCTAATAATACAGTTTGTCTTATTGAGGGCGGCGGAAGTGATAAAAGTCCTTGGGTCAAAATTCCTGCCGGCCTCTCTGTTGCTTATGATCATAAAAAACTTGATTATGCCTACAAGGGCGTTCCTCAAAAGCACTTAAATGACCGAGTCATCACGGTTAACCGAGGCAGATGTCTTGGGGGTTCAAGCTCTATTAATGGCATGATTTATATCCGAGGCAATAAGAATGATTATGATAATTGGGAAAAACTTGGATGCAAAGGTTGGTCTTATAATGATGTTTTACCAATCTTTAAATCTCTTGAAAAAGATCAAACAGGAGGAGATTCAAAGTACCATTCCAAAGATGGAGAGTGGCCAGTTGTTATGCCACAAGATATTAATAAGACTGCTAAACGCTTTGTAAAGTCTGCGGCTCATGTAGGCCTCTCTCATAACACTGATTTCAATGATGCCTCTCAATTAGGCCTCGGTATTTATAAGGTAAATCAAGATAAGGGGACTCGGGTAAATTCTTACAGAGCCTTTATTGAGCCCATTATTTCGAGATCTAACCTAACGACAATGACTCATGCAAGGGTAGAATCAATTGAAATTGATGGCGATACTGCCAAATCCATTAAACTTCAAGTTAACGGTGTTGATAAAGAATTGTATTGTAATAAAGAAGTAGTGCTATCTGCTGGCGCTATCGAGTCACCAAGGATACTTTTGTCTTCTGGAATAGGCAATAAGAAGGAGCTTGAAAAGGAAGGAATTACATGCCACCATAATGTTCCTGGAGTTGGAGAAAACCTTCAGGACCATTTGGATACCATGGTAACGGTTCGCTCAAACAAGGCAGAATCTATTGGAGTTTCGTGGAGATCATTTTTACCTCAAGTAATGACCTCGCCTTTAAGCTTTCTTTTGAGAAGAATGGGTTGGTGGACGAGTAATTTTGTTGAGGCTGGCGGTTTTGCAGCTACAAAACTAGGAACACCTGAATATCCAGATGTCCAGTTTCACTTTACGCCTATATATCGTAGCCACCGAGGAAGAAAATTTGAGTTCGGTCATGGCTACTCATTGTTTACTTGTTTATTGAGGCCTCATAGCAAGGGTTCAGTTAAGTTAAAGAGTGATGGTAACAAATATCAAGTCCTGATTGATCACAACTTTTTATCTGACTCTAGAGATGAGGCAAATATTGTTGAGGCCATCAAAAAAGCGAGAGAAGTTTTGTCATCTAAAGAGTTTGATGAGGTGCGAGGAGAGGAGATGGCTCCAGGACAATCTGTTCAGTCAGATGAGGAGCTATTGGCTTATATTCGTCGGACATCCCTTACAGTTTATCATCCAGTTGGAACCTGTAAGATGGGCACCGATGATTTAGCAGTCGTCTCACCAATTGATTTAAAAGTAAAAGGTATGAGTAACCTTAGAGTGATCGATGCCTCGGTCATGCCAAGCATTGTGAGTGGTAATACCTCTGCCCCAACGATGATGATTGCTGAGCGAGGAGCTAGAATGATATTAAATGGGATGTGAATATGAATCAGAATTTTCAAAAAGAAAAAAACTTAGTTTTAGATTATTACAAAGCCTTGGATAAGGCTGAGGGTGATGAAATTTCAAAAGTCTTAAGCAGCCATATTGGTAAAGACTATCTTTGGAGAGGGTTTCACCCTTTTAATGAACAATCTGATGTAGAACAATTATCTAAAGTTTTCTGGCAGCCATTACGCCATGCCCTTAAAAATATGCAAAGAAGAATGGATATTTTTATAGCTGGTAGAAACCAGATAGATGGATTTGAATCCGTTTGGGTCGTTTCCATGGGTCACTTGATGGGCTTGTTTGATAATGAGTGGCTTGGCATTCAGCCATCAAGAAAAATGACTTTTCTGCGTTACTGTGAATTTAATAAAGTTCAAGATGGCAAGATTACTGAAACAGCCATGTTTTTTGATATCCCTCATGTGATGATTCAAGTTGGTTTAACTCCTTTCCCGCCTCAAACTGGAGCACATCTTGTTCAGCCAGGACCAATGACTCACGAAGGTTTACTTTTTGATCCGCAGGATGCCGCTGAGGGTGAAAAAACTCTTGCCTCAATAAATTTCATGGTTGAGGATATGAGAGATTGGAAGCATACTAATGAATTACCTCTAGTTGACGAGCTTAGAAGAAGCTGGAAAGAAGATATGATCTGGTGGGGGCCTGCTGGAATTGGAGCAACCTATACCATTGAAAGATATGCCGAGCAGCATTCAGGGCCATTTAGAGCTTCTTTTAAAGATCGGATATCTAATGGACATCTTTGCAAATTAGCTGAAGGCCATTTTGGTGGCTTTTTTGGATGGCCTAATCTTACACTCACTCCAACAGGTGGCTTTATGGGTATGCCTGCAACTGGAAAGCCAGGCGATATGAGAGTCATAGATATGTACAGGAGGGAAGGAGACATGCTTGCTGAAAATTGGATCTTTATTGATCTGTTGCATTTTTGGAAACAACAGGGCGTTGATATTTTAGAAAGGATGGCTCAAAATCCAAGAAATTAATTTTTTCTTGTGTTGAGATGTAAATTCATTTAACATCCAAATTCTATACATCATTAGGTTGAGTGCCAGTGAGAAGAGGTAGAAGTAAAAACGTTAGAGAAGTTACAAACTTTCAGCAGGCTCCTTACGGTCAAAAAAAGAATCCCTTTCAACCTATGTCAATCTTTTCAGAAGATGAGATTGAGTCAATTCATCAGGCGTCATTGAAAGTGTTGTGCGACACAGGGATGGATATTCAGTCACCGCGTGCAGTCGAAATTCTCAAAAGAGAAGGCGCAATGATTGGGGGTGATGGAAGACGTGTTAGGTTTGATCCAGACTTCGTGATGGAAAAAATTTCCACTACCCCAAGTGAATTTACTCTTCATGGCAGATATAAAGAGAGGCATGTTCATGTTGGAGGTCAGTCCTTTATCAATACCATGGTCTCGAGTGCTCCAAACGTTTCTGATCTTGACAGAGGACGTATCTTGGGTAACTTTGAAGATTACTCAAACCTGATCAGGCTTGGTGAAATCTTGAATACTGTGCATGCTCTAGGCGGTTACCCAGTTGAGCCATGCGACTTAGATGTCAGAGAGCGCCATTTACATGCGGTATCAGCTGCCGCTCGATTATCCACAAAACCTCTATTTGGTTATGCTATTGGCAGTGAGAGAATGTTAGATGCCATTGAAATAGTTCGAATTTCAAGAGGCATTGATCAAGAAACGCTTTTAAAAGAGCCTTCAATTACGACTGTCGTCAATGCGAACTCACCTCTAGTTTATGATAAAGCCCTTATGGAGGGAGCAATCGAAATGGCTGAGCATAATCAGCCAGTAATCTATACCCCATTCACTTTGGCTGGCGCTATGGCGCCTATTACTGTTGCAGGAGCTCTTGTCCAGCAGAATGCAGAGTCTCTTGCTGGACTTACTTTTCATCAATGCGTAAATCCAGGTGCTCCGGCAATTTATGGAAGCTTTACATCTAATGTTGACATGAAATCAGGCTCCCCTGCCTTTGGGACGCCAGAATATACACAGGCCACAATTGTAAGTGGACAGCTTGCAAGAAAATATAAAATCCCACTTCGCGCCTCTAATGCAAATGCCTCGAATGCTGCAGATGAGCAGTCCGTTTATGAATCTCAGATGTCATTATGGGCCTGTCTTTTAGGGCAAGTCAATTTTATCCTACACGGACATGGTTGGATTGAAGGCGGGCTCTGTGCGTCTTATGAGAAGGTCATTTTGGATGCAGAGATGAGTCAAATGATGGAGGCTTTTTTAACCCCCTCTCCTGTCAATAAAGACACGCTTGGTGTTGAGGCAATTGCGGAAGTGGGTCCTGCCGCTCATTTTTTTGCAGCTCAGCAAACATTGGATCGATATGAAACAGAACACTACAACCCTCTATTGTCTGATTGGAGAAATTTTGAGTCATGGAGAGATGCAGGCTCTGAGACTGCTTCTCAGCGCGCTAATAAAATATGGAAGCAGCTCTTGGCTGATTACAAAGAACCTAAACTTGCATCTGAGGTTGAAGAGGAACTCTCAAGTTTTGTAGATAAAAGAGTATCAGAAGGCGGCGCACCACCTTTATAAGGAGCTAAATTTTTTCAATATTTTTGACTAAATTTTTTAACTTGAGTTTCGCTGTTTTTTAAATTAACATTTAATTTTAATTAGATAGATTTATTATGAAAGATCAGGCAAGAGTGGTTGTAATTGGAGGCGGCGTTGTTGGCTGCTCAATCCTTTTTCACCTTGCAAAAATGGGATGGAAGGATGTCATTCTTTTAGAACGAGATGAGCTAACTTCGGGTTCAAGTTGGCACGCTGCTGGCTCGTTTCATACAGTCAGTTCTGATCCTAATGTTTCTAAACTCCAAGACTATACAATCAATCTATATAAAGAAATTGAAGAGACCTCCGGCCATTCAATTAGTATGCATACGACGGGAGGTTACTACTTAGCCTCAAATCAAAATTGGCATGACTACCTTAAACGAGAGCGCTCTAATGCAAGATCATTGGGTTTAAATCAGGAGTTTGTCTCTCTTGATGAGGTTGTAGAAAAGCATCCATTAATTGATCCTGATCATTATGTTGCTGCCCTTTGGGATCCATCTGATGGTGACATTGATCCTTCAGGAGTTGTCTATGCTTATGCCAAATCAGCTAGAGTTCATGGCGCAGAGTTTTATACGCATACACCAGTTATAGAAACCAATCAAAGAGCAGATGGTTCGTGGGATGTTGTGACCGAAAAGGGCAATATCCATGCAGAACATATTGTAAATGCTGGCGGTCTTTGGGCTCGTGAGCTGGGTCGTATGTCTGGAATACATTTGCCAGTGGTGCCCATGGAGCATCACTACTTAATTACTGAAGAGATTGACCAAATTGCTAACTTAAAGGATGGCCAAAGACTGCCAAGTTGCATTGACTTCGAGGCCAATATTTATACCCGTCAAGAGAGCACTGGCATGTTGCTGGGAACTTATGAACCTCGATCAACCCCATGGTCTTTGGATGGCACACCACAAACCTTTGGACATGATCTACTAGAGCCAGACTTGGACCGAATTGCCGATCGATTGGAGCTTGCATTTGAGAGAATCCCGGCATTAGGAACAGCTGGCATTAAGAATATTATAAATGGCCCATTTGTTTTCTCACCTGATGGAAACCCGATGATTGGTCCTGTTCCTGGTATGAAAAACTACTGGACAGCTGTTGGCGTCATGGCAGGATTCTGCCAAGCAGGTGGCGTTGGTAAAACATTAGCCGAATGGATGATTGAGGGTGAGCCGTCAGTTGATGTTTGGGCTATGGATATTGCGCGATTTGGAGATTTTGCAACGCCTGAATGGGGCGTAATCAAGTCTTCTGAAAATTATGAGCGCCGCTTTGTGATGACTTTCCCTAACGAAACCTTGCCTAAAGGAAGGCTTCAAAAAACTACTTCAATCTATGATCGCTTGACTCAAAAAGGTGCAGTATGGCAGGATACTTTTGGACTTGAAAATGCTCTTTGGTTTGCTAACTCCCCTGAGGATGCTTATGAAGAGCCAACCTTTCAAAGGTCAAGATCTCATGATTATGTGGCTAAGGAAGTTGAAGCGGTTAGAGCCTCTGTTGGAGCAAGTGAAGTAGCGAACTTTGCTAATCATAAGTTTACGGGTAAGGGTGCTAAAGCGTTTTTGAATAAGGTATTAGCGGGTCGAATTCCAAGCCCTGGAAGGGTGAATCTGACACCTATGCTTTTAGAGAGTGGAAAGCTGAACGGCGACCTCACAGTCGCCTGTATTGATGAAGAAACCTACTATTTGTTTGGCTCAAGCGTCGCCCAAAATATGCATCTTCGCTGGTTTGAGAAGCATCTTGAGGGGGTTCAAGATGTTGTTTATAAAAATATGACAGATGACTTTCATGGCATTGCAATATCGGGTCCAAACTCTCAAGAATTGTTATCAAGGCTTACTCGAGAAGATGTGCACTCTGAAGCATTTAAATTCAGAGATATCAGGGACACATTTATTGGAGGCGTGCCATCACTCTGCGTAAGAATTTCATTTACAGGAGAGCTTGGCTATGAGATCTATGTGGCCCCTCAGTACCAACTGAAACTCTTTGAGGCTATAGAAGATGCTGGAGCGGACCTGGATCTCAAGTGGTTTGGCGGAAGAGCGTTGATGTCTATGAGGCTTGAGAAGAGTTGGGGCGCATGGACTATGGACTTTAGGCCAGACTTTACAATAATGGAGTCAGGGCTTGATTTTTTTGTGGACTGGGACAAGGACTTTATAGGCAAAAAAGCAGCCTTAACTGAGAAAAAGAATGGACCAAGCAAAAAGCTTTCAGTAATTCAAATTCATACTGATACCGATGTCAGTGGTGACGAGGCTGTAATGCATAATGGTGAGTGTGTCTCTTATATTACTTCAGGGGGCTATGGACATTCGGTTAAAAAATCTCTTGCCATGACCTATCTTCCAGTTGAATTAATTGAGTCCAATGCAAAACTTGAAGTCGAGATATTGGGAGAGTTCAGAGAGGCATCTATTGTTATGGAGCCCCTTTATGATCCGTCTGGATCTAAAATGAGGTGACGATTGAGGATTATTAAATGAGTTTTACAGCAGCTAAAAGACATCATGCAAAAATAGGCTCTCACCTAAAAGGTGAAGAGGATATTTACAGTCTAAATAAACATGCACTCGGTCCAGGAGAGCTTGCTGAGTCAGAATGGCTAAAGGCTGGGTTAGCCAATCCAGATATGACCAAAATTAGGGATTATCGACTCAAAAGAGTTCGAGAAAAACTTGTTGAATTTGACTGTGCCGGTATTCTTCTCTATGACCCATTAAATATTCGCTATGCAACGGACAGCACCAATATGTCTTTGTGGACATCCCATAACGCTGCTCGTTACGCGCTTGTTATGACTGAAGGCCCTGTCATTATTTTTGAGTTTGATGCACATGAGTTTCTTTCTAATCACAACCCCTTAATTACTGAAGTCAGACATGCCGTCACGTATCTATATTTTACTGCTGGAGATAAGAGTAAAGAGAGGGCCAAGATATGGGCATCTGAAATTGTTGATATAGTCAAGGAGCATGGCAAAGGCAATAAAAGATTGGCTCTCGATCACTGTGCACCTGAAGGGATTCACGAGCTTCAGTCAAATGGCCTAGAACTTGCAAATGGTGAAGAGGTGATGGAGCTCGCTAGGCTCATTAAGTCGGATGACGAGATGATGGCCATGAGGCGCTCAATCTTTTCATGTGAAAAGTCTATGGAGCTGATGCGTCATCATTTTAAGCCAGGCATAACTGAGCAAGAGCTTTGGAGTCGTTTTCAAATGGAGGCAGTTTCAAGGGGGGCAGAGTGGATTGAGACTAGATTACTCGCTTCGGGCCCCAGAGCAAACCCTTGGTATCAGGAGTGTTCATCTCGACCTATATTAAGCGGCGAATTAATGGGTTTTGATACAGACCTAGTTGGCTCTTACGGCTACTGTACTGATATGTCTCGGACATGGCTATGTGGTGATGAAAAGCCTAATGATGAGCAAAGAGAAATCTATACCATGGGCTATGAGCAAATTCAAAACAATATCGAGTTGTTAAAACCAGGCACCACATTTAAAGAGTTAACACTGAACTCTAAAGAGTACTCAAAGGATGAGTTTCGCCATTACTCGGTCCTTTTTCATGGCGTAGGTTTGTGTGATGAGTTTCCTGCAATACCATTTAGCTGGGAGCTCAATGAGAACAGTTTTGACGGGGTTCTTCAGCCTGGGATGGTGATGTGTGTTGAGACTTATGTTGGAAGATATAGCGGAGGACCTGGTGTGAAACTTGAAGAGCAGGTGTTAATCACTGAAAGTGGCTATGAACTATTAACAAGTTATCCATTTGAAAAAGATTTGTTAAGCTAAACTTTAAGAGATTAATTTCTACTCAAGAACATATGAAAATTACCAAAGAATTAATTTCTAGCATAGATAATCAGGCTATTTATCTTGTTAGTATTACAAATGAAAATAATTTCAGTGTTTCATTTTCAAATTTCGGTGGCTATATCCATCAAGTTTTAATTCCTTATGAAAATAATCCAGAATTAACTGAGGATGTAATTCTCGGCTATGAAGATCCTTTAGGTTGTATAACGGATAGAAGCTTTTTCAATGTAATTACTGGAAGAGTCTGCAATCGAATGAAGGATGCTAAATTTACACTTAACAATAAAAAATATAAATTAAATAATAACAATGGAAATAATCATCTTCATGGAGGAAGCACAGGCTTTAATAAGAGGCTTTGGTCGATAGATTCAATTGATGAGAATAAAGACGAAGTCATCGTATCAATGTCCTATCTATCTTCACATCTAGAAGAAAAATATCCTGGTAATTTATCCTGCACTACTCAATATAAGTTCAATAGCAAGAACGAATTTTCAATTTGTTACTCGGCTACGACAGATGAAGACACTATTGTCAACATTACGAATCATAACTATTGGAACTTTCATGGTCACAATGATTATTATGGAAAAATTCTTAACCATAGTGCTCAGATTTTTGGGAATCAGGTTTGTGAGGTAGAGTCAGACCTAATACCCAATGGCAATCTCTTAAATGTTGCTAATACCAAATATGACTTCCTAGAAAGCAACCCTATTTCGAAAGAGCTTATAGATCAAGGCGGTATTGATATTAACTATGTTGTTAATAACGAAAAAGAAATGAAGCCAGTGGCAAGGGTATGGAGTAATCTAACAGGGATGGGGGTTCAGTACTCAAGTGACCAACCTGGACTTCAGTTTTATACGGGTGGCAACATGCATCCTGAGTACCAAGGCAAGAATCAGAGAACTTATGGAAAAAATTATGGTCTTTGTATGGAAACTCAATTTTTTCCTGACGCAATCAATCAGGATAACTTTGAAAGCCCAATTTTAAAAGTGGGCGAAACCTACACTTCAAATACTATAATTAAATTTTCAAATAATAATTAGAAGCATGAGCATAATCCCAAAAACAATGAACGCAGTTTTGACAACTGGCCATGGTGGTTATGAGGTGCTTGAGTACCGAAATGACATTGAAGTCCCCACCCCTAATTCAGATCAAGTTTTGATCAAGGTTTTAGGGGCAGGTATCAACAATACCGATATTAACACCCGAACTGCTTGGTATTCAAAGTCAGTCAAAGGCGAAACCAACGCTAGTAATTCCCAAGGGGAAGATGGAGATGGAAGTTGGTCTGGTGAGCCTTTAGAATTTCCAATCATTCAGGGCGCAGACTGCTATGGAGAAATCGTTATTGTTGGAGATGATGTCGATGCTGGTCGAATTGGTGAGCGAGTATTGGTTAGGACAATGCAGCAGTATGCAGTAGATTACAGGCCCTATGAGTGCTGGACAATGGGCTCTGAGTGTGACGGGGCTTTTGCTCAGTATATGGTCGCTTTTAGTGATGAAAGTTTCAAGGTTGAAAGTAATTGGTCGAATGCGGAACTGGCATCTATACCCTGTGCATACTCGACAGCAGAAAACCTAATGGAGCGTTCAGGTGTTAAAGAGGGTGAAGTTGTTCTTATAACTGGAGCTTCTGGAGGTGTTGGGTCAGCTGCTATAAAGCTGGCTAAGAGACGGGGCGCTAGTGTTGTTGCGGTTTCAAGTAAAGCGAAGTCAGATTTAGTACAAGAGATCGGTGCAAATGCCGTTGTTAATAGAGAGGATAAATTAACAGACTCTATAGAAAATGAGAGTATTGATGTGGTTATTGATCTAGTTGCAGGGGAGCGCTGGGGAGATTTGCTAGATGTATTAAAAAAAGGTGGAAGGTATGCAGCAGCTGGGGCTATCGCAGGACCAATTGTTGAACTTGATATTAGAACACTTTACTTAAAAGACTTGGTTTTGATAGGGTGTACTTTTCAAGATCGAAAAGTTTTTGAAAATTTAATTGGATATATCGAAAGAAACGAAATAACACCCCTCGTTTCTAAGACTTATCCTTTAAAAGATATTATTGCTGCTCAAAAAGACTTTGTATCAAAGAAGTATGTGGGTAAGTTGGTTCTCTTGCCATAATGAAGAGTTATTAGAATAAGTTATTTTTCTTTTCCTGCCATAAGCTCTTTCCAACGCATATAGCTATTAACACCAAACCACATGAATGGTTTCGGCATTAATTTTTTTGGCCCTTCTTCGTCAACAAAGTCGGGAATAAGGCTATTGACGGTTCCAGTTATTTTTTCAGCTGTAATGACACCAATCGCAGTTCCTTTGGCAGTCCCAAGACCATTTTGACAGCACGCAGAGTAGATGCCTTCGTCAACCTCACCCTGAGCAAAGACGTTGTTGAGACTCAGGCAAAGACGTCCTCCCCATGAGTAGTTCATAGACACTTTATCAAGCATTGGAAAGCGTGCTTTAAATGATTCATTATGACTATTAGCAGCTGCACTCATAAATGAATCTGAGGCTTCCATGCTTGGATTGTATGACCATCTATTTCGAACCAGGATTCTATTACCGCCGATTCCAGAAATGCGCCTTACTGAAGAGCCCATAGCGTCAGCTGAAGTTAATCCCCAATCTTGAGTGCCGCCCAGCATATTTGACTCTTCAGAAGTTAGCTCTCTTGATAGGGATGAGTAGGTAAAAATAGTCATTAACCTATTCTGAAAGTATCCAAATTTTTCAACTAATCCGTTGACTGCTAAAATAACTTTTGGGCTTGATATTGATCCAAGACTGGTTTTAGCTTTCCATACTTTTTGTCCATCATGCATTCCTTCCTCTTCAAGAGAAATGACCGGAGAGTTTTCATAAATCGTTGTATTGGGACTCTTAGAGACGCCATCTGCTAGTGACTGAATATAAAGCGCTGGTTGTAGCATTGCAGTCCCTGGTGTCCATAGACCGTTTAGATAATAATCTATTCCAGTCAGGTCTTTCATTTCTTGAGAGTCTAGCATCTTATAGCTTTCACTTGTCTTGTCCAGATGCTTTGCATACTCTGTATTGAAATTCATTCCTTTTGGGGTGGCTGCTGCGTTCGTTTTTCCAACCAGCTGAATTGCCTCAGTAGGCATTTCGTATTCTTCAGAGGCGCTTTTAGCAAATTCAATTGCAGAGCGATTAATGAGAGTTTGTTCACGATCTTTATCTAGGCTTCCTACGTAATCATCTGAAGCTAAGTTGTGTGGTAAGTCAATCATAAAGCCCGAGTTTCTACCAGCGGGGCCTTCCGCAATTTCACAGGCTTCGAGCAGAGCAATTTTTGCTTTATAATCGATTTGAATTAAACGCCTAGCTGCAGAGAGGCCAGCAAAGCCTCCGCCAATAATCAAGAAGTCTGCATTGAGATGATCTGAAAGCTTTGGATTGACCTTCCTCTCAGGAAGGATTTCTTTCCAGCCTGTATCACCAGGATTTTTAGGAAGCTTAATCTGACCCATTTCTAATTTAATCTACCGACAAAGTTCATAAATTCTCCTAAAGAGTTGGCAGGCTAATTTTTGCCATCCTGCCTCCATCAATAGTATATACCTGCCCTGTTACAAAACTTGATTCTGTTGATGCAAGCCAAGCAACTAAAGAGGCAACTTCTTCTGTTTTGCCTGTTCTATTTACTGGGTGGATACTTCCAATATTATTTCTAAATTGCTCTGAATCTGGCATCGAATTAATAAATTCTTCGTTCAACTCGGTATCTATCCATCCCGGCGCTACTGCGTTGCATCTCACATCATCCTTCCCATGGTCAACCGCTATGGCGCGCGTAAGACCATGAAGCCCTGCCTTACTTGCACAGTAGGATGCGTGATTCGGATTAGCGCCAATACCTTCAATTGAACCAATATTCACAATAGAGCCTTTTGACCTGATCAGAAAAGGCATGCAAACCTTCGTAAGCAAAAAAGGAGCTGTAAGATTTACCGCCAAAGTTTTATTCCATTCTTCAAGAGAAGTATCAAGAATTGATGACTCTTTCATCATTCCAGCATTATTAACTAAAACATCAATACGACCATGCTTTTTAATAATGGCATCAATGCTCACAGAGCAGTCTTGTTCTTTACTTAAATCAAACTCAAAAGAATCAAAGAGACTTGAGTGACCTCTTTGAATAACACACACGATTGCACCTTCCTTTTTCAGTCGTTCTGCGCAGGCCAAACCAATCCCTTTTGTGGCTCCTGTAACAACGACAACTTTATTAGTAAACCGCTTTTCCACCATTGATCTCCACTAAGGATCCACAAATATATCGAGCTTCATCTGAACTGAGAAAAGCCACAACATCAGCAATCTCCTCCGGCTCAGCAATATGGCCAATTGGAACTGATTGATTTAATTCTCTAATAGCATCATCAGGATTTAATCCTCTGATCTCAAAGCCCGTTCTCAGCATTGGCGTATTGACTTCATTAGGGCATACTGCATTAATTCGAATGTTTTGATGTGCGTGATCTCTGCCCAAGCATTTTGTCATTGCTGCCAAGGCTGCTTTTGTCGTACAGTAAATTAGATGATTTGGTCCTGGGTTAATTCCCCAGCATGATGAAATATTCACGATAGAGCCTCCACCAGACTCAACCATAAGGGGAATCGATGCTCGAATTAATCTAAATGGAGCCTCAACGTTAATCTTCATAGAAAGCTCATAATCCTCATCACTGGTTTGAGTAATATCACCACGCCTCATTAAGCCAGCATTATTAATGAGTATGTCAATGCTACCCAGTTTTTCTTTGACCTCAGTAGCAAGGTTATCAGAATAATTTTGATCCAGTAGGTCTCCAGGGAATGCCATTGCCTTTCCATTGCCGCGATTGATTTCATGCACAAGTTTGTTAGCCTGTTCTTCGTCCTTATCAGCAATTGCTAGTGTCAAACCTTGCCGTGAATATTTATTTACTATAGCTTTTCCAATGCCGCCATTGGCTCCGGTCACAAGAACAACATTTGATTTATCTTTGTCCATAGTCTAATGCTCCTGATTCAGCGCCTCCATTTTAGGAATTGTTGTTTCCCTTTTAGCGATGTAATCCAAGAGCTCTTCATCTTTTGCTTCATCCAGCTTTGGTTCTTGATAATCTTCAAGTAGTTTTTTTGCTCCTTCAAGTCCTCTTTGAATTGTATCTTTGCTTCCATCAGCCTGCCATTGCTCAACAGAATTATTGTCAAATAGTTTAGGCATAAAAAAGGCCCTTTGAAAGTTCTCCATTGTGTGCTGATGACCCAGGTAATGACCACCAGGACCTACATCTCTAATCGCAGCTAGACCCTCCTCAAAGTCGTCCCATCGAACTCCTTCAGCCATTCTATATCCCATTTCACACTGCTCTGCATCCACCACAAATTTTGCCATTGAGCAGTGCATTCCTGCCTCATTCCATCCTGCAGAATGCCAAATATAGTTTGCACCAGATAAAAGAACAGCCATCATTGTTGATGCACTCTCATATCCTGATTGAGCATCGAATACTTTTGAGCCACCCAAAGTATTTGAGCTTCTCCAGGGAACTTTATAATGTCTTGCCATTTGACCAATCATAAAGTTCATTAGAGAGATTTCGGGCGTCCCTGCCATTGGAGCACCAGACTGCATTGATACTGTAGCTAAATAATGACCATAGATCGCAGGTGCTCCTTTTCGGATAACCTGAGTGTATGCGAGTGCTGATAAAGCCTCCGCATTGACTTGTGCCACAGTTGGAGCAACACTGGCTGGAGTGTTAGCGCCACCAAGAACAAAAGGAGAGCAGAGCACTGGCTGATTGTGGGCAGAAAAAACTCTCAGTGCAGAGAGCATAGTTTGATCCCATACCAGTGGAGAGTTTCCATTAATATTTCCAGTAACAACGGCATGACTATCTATGAACTTTTCACCAAAGAGAATCTTGCACATCTCAATTACATCTTCAGCATTCTTGCCACTACTAGTCATCCCCATAAAGGTTTTATCAGAGTGTTTCATGGATGAATAAGTGATTCTTAGATGCCTATGAGAAATTGCATGATCCATGGGTTCTACGATGTGATGGGCGCTTGAATGAATAGCAGGGAGCATGTGAGAAAGCTTATGAAAATTAGCAAGATCATCCAGCGTAGGCATGCGCCTATTATTTTCAAGGTCGGTAAGGAAAGGCGCCCCTGTCATTGGGACAAATATAGAGTTATTACCACCAATTTCTAGTGACTTCTCTGGATCTCGCGCATGCATTGTGATGCTTTCTGGAATAGACGCTATTAGTTCACGAATCAGGCCTCTATCGAAGCGCACCCTCTCACCCTCTACATTAGCTCCAGCTTCCTTCCATTGTTCTAGTGCAATAGGATCATGAAATTCTACACCAACCTCTTCCAGAATGGATAATGAAGCATCATCCATTTTCTCAATCTGCTCTTCATTCATCGGCTCAGTAAGAGGGATATTTCTCTTCAGAGTAGGGAGCATTTCAATTTTTACTTTCAGACGGTCAGATCTTCTTGCTGCTCGACCGAGTCTTTCTGCAGAGGTTGACATATCGTTATTAGACTATATTTAATATAGGTATCGTAGATTAATTATTTAGTTGATGCAACAGTTTTTTTTCATAGAAAGGTGAAAAATACTATATCAACTAAAATGCTTATATTCTTGATATATCAATAATTAAGAGTAAAATTTGCCATTTTGAAAAATGAATTAAAATAATGTCTAATCTTTCTAATAACTACATAGCGGGCGACTGGGTAAAAGGCGCAAGTTCAATCTCGAATATTAATCCATCCAATACAAATGATATTATTGGAGAATTTGCTCAAGCTAGCAGTGCTCAATTAGAGGATGCTCTCAATTCGGCGCAGGTTGCACAAAGACAATGGGCTGCAACAGGCCTGGAGCAGCGTCAAGCCGTATTAATGAAGATTGGTGAAGAGATGATGGCTCGCAGTGCTGAGCTCGGTGAGCTCCTTTCTAGAGAGGAAGGCAAGCCTGTAGCAGAGGGCAAAGGAGAAGTTTACAGGGCAGGCCAATTTTTTACTTACTACGCAGCTGAAGTTTTAAGACAGGGTGGTGATACAGCTGATTCAGTCAGACCGAATATTGAAATTGATGTTCGTCGTGAGCCTATGGGGACTGTTGCAATTATCTCACCATGGAACTTTCCAACTGCAACAGCGAGCTGGAAAATTGCGCCAGCACTAGCCTTTGGCAATGCTGTTATATGGAAGCCTGCGAACCTAACACCTGCAAGTGCGGTAGCATTAACTGAAATTATCTCAAAGCAAGACATTCCAAAAGGTTTATTCAGCTTGGTCATGGGGTCTGGATCATCAATCGGTCAATCATTAGCTGAGAGCCCTAAGGTGCACGCAATAAGCTTTACTGGTTCTTACGACGTAGGTCTTCAGATTGCGAGTGCGGCGTCAAAAAATTTAACAAAGTTTCAGTTAGAGTTGGGCTCTAAGAACCCTCTCGTTGTAATGGATGATGCGGATATGGATGTTGCAGTTGCAGCAGCAACAGCGGGTGCTTTTGGATCTACTGGACAAAAGTGTACCGCGTCATCAAGGCTGGTCGTTCATGCCTCCATTCATGATGAGTTTGTGGATCGTATGAAAGAATCAACTTCTGCTCTCAAGGTGGGGGACGCTCTTCAAGAGGGAACTCAAATCGGTCCAGCTGCAAGTCAGCAACAACTTGACTCTAACCTTAAATATATGGCACTAGCTAAAGAAGAAGGATGCGAAGTCGTCTGTGGTGGAGAAAAACTCGAACTAGATAATCCAGGTTTCTATATGCAGCCAGCCTTATTAATTGGTGGAAACAACTCAATGAGGGTTAATCGGGAAGAGCTTTTTGCGCCTATGGCATGTGTCATTAAGGTTGCGGACTATGATGAAGCACTATCAGTTGCAAATGATACTGACTTTGGACTGGTTTCAGGGATTATCACCCAGTCATTGTCTACAGCAAGCCACTTCAGAAGAAATGCAGAGAGTGGATGCGTTATGGTTAATCTTCCAACTGCTGGCACAGACTATCATGTCCCGTTTGGTGGTAGAAAAAATTCAAGTTTTGGTCCTAGAGAGCAAGGTTCATATGCTAAAGAGCTTTATACACAGGTCAAAACCTCTTATATTTTTAGCGGTAATCCATAATGTCTCATCCTTCATTATTTATTGATGCGCTTCAATACAATAATTGGAGTGAGGAAATATTTAAGCAAATTAACCAAGGTGGTCTAAGCGCTGTTCACGTTACAATTTGTTACCACGAAGACTTTCAAGAGATGGTGCAAAATGTGATTGATTGGAATCGTCGTTTTGAAGACTTCTCGAATTTGATTTTCCTGGGTCGAACAGCGGCCGATGTAGTCAAGGCCCAGAAAGAAGGAAGAACAGCTATATTTTTTGGTTTTCAGAACTGCTCACCGATTGAGGATGATATTGGTCTAGTCGAAGTGTGTCACCAGCTTGGTGCAAGATTCATGCAGCTAACCTATAACAATCAAAGCCTTCTGGGGACTGGCTGCTACGAAGAGAATGATCCTGGAATTACTAGAATGGGTAAACAGGTCATCAAAGAAATGAATCGTGTTGGTTTGGTGGTTGATATGAGTCACTCTGCCGAGAGGTCAACTCTCGAGGCAATAGACATTTCAGAACGTCCAATTGCAATCACTCACGCCAACCCAACTTTTTGGCACCCTGCTTTAAGAAATAAGTCAAATGAGGTTCTTAAAGCGCTTGGAGAGAGTGGAAGTATGCTTGGATTTTCCGTCTATCCACATCATCTCAAGGATGGATCTGATTGCACATTAGAAAGTTTTTGTAATATGATTGCTGATACAGCTGATATTATGGGCATTAAAAATATTGGAATTGGTACCGACCTTTGTCAAAATCAGCCTGACAGCGTAGTTGAGTGGATGAGAAATGGCACGTGGACCAACGATCGTGATTATGGTGAAGGGTCAGCAAGTTTTGCTGGCTTTCCAGACCAGCCTGAGTGGTTCAGAGACAATCGTGATTTTGTAAATATTGCAACAGGACTTCGTTCTGTCGGTTTTTCAAATGATGATGTTGATTTAGTGATGGGCAAAAACTGGTTAAATTTTTTCGAATCTTCTTTTGAACCTTTATAATAAATTTATGTCTAGTGAATCTGTATTAATTGATATCGAATCTGATTTTATGAGATCACCCGAAAAGGTTATGCGCCTTGATAGAATGGGTTCTTCATTTCCTACTCGGCTGAGCTTCATGAGAACTCTCATTAGGCGGATGTCGAAGGAGAATTGGCAGTTTAAGAGGACGCTTCGTAAGGTTGATAAAGATGGATATGGCGTCAGTGTTTATTCTGCCATTACGCCAAAAAGAACTTATTCATTAATCGCATTCACTCAAGAGATACCTGCTGACATGAGAACAGACAGGGTTATTGCTGAGGTATGGGATGCGACATTCAGTCTCTTTGACGGTGTGCCGACGCAAGAGGATATTGATTATTTAGCTGAAAATACCCCCCTTCAAGAAGGCGGAAGATACAGGCCGAGTGAGCTTGTTTTGGCAAGAGCAAATAAAAGTCTAAGAGTCTTTGAAAATATAATTAGTGCTCTGGCTTCAGGTAATCAACCTGATATTGAGTTGATATCTTCGGTTGGCTACCTAATGAGAACGACTGCGGTCTATGGCAGCGGCAAATTTGGTTGTGCCGATAGAGCAAAGATTGCGGATCGACCTGAGTGCAGAGCACCATTTCAAATTGAATTATTGGCAGTCTATTTGATTCGATGGTTTACTATTGATTTGGTTGAAGAGCTTGCTAAGGAAAGAGGCGGAAAGCAGGCAGTTCGTTTGGATCAAAACATTAGTAGGTTCATTGGTGTTGGAAACTCAACTGGGCTCGGTATGGCACCTTTTTTACTGAAGCATCCAACCCTCATTCACAACTGGGTTGTTGCAAAAGAAACAGCATTAGCAAGAGTCAGGTCTATTGAAACTGCATTACCAGGAACCCTCGAGGTTTTCCTAAAGTCTCTGCTTCAGGCGAGTCAACATATTGATGAATGGAGTGTTGCCGACGAAGTTCAAACAGCAAGAATTACTTGCCTGACTGATGAAATACAATCGCTCAGAATGTGGTGTGAAGATGAGTCAAATATTTTTAGACCTTACCCATGGAATGGAATTTATCAGTTCGTTGAGGACAACTTTTCTCTGGAGTGCCAAGAGATGATTGTTTCATTAATAATTGAGCCTCATGGCTCAATTGTGGATGACCTTGCAGACACAATGTCGACAACTACAATACCCAAATTTAAGGCAGCTATGAGCTTGGCTCAACTTAAGGAAGTTGTTGCTGATGCATACAAATGGGCAACAACTATTGATTTTAGTTTAGAAGAATCCCAGCACCACTTTTGGTATTACTCAGAGGATAAATTAGAGCCAAGATTTGGATCGAAGGGTGTTGATGATGGCGTTGATCAAGAAATGCCGCTTGCAATTGGTCGTGATGTTCATGACTTAAATGAGGTATTAGCAACCACTGATGAAGATATGCCGATAGGTGAATTTGCAATGAATTATCCTCAGTTCAGACATATTATTCGCCGAATTCAGAATACTTTTGAAAGACCTTATTCTGAAGTTCAAGATAATTTACTCAGTGAGTCTATGAGGCCGTTAGACTTATTGCGATTCAAATTGGCATTCTTTGGTGCCTCAAAGTTTGATCCAAAGTCTGATCTCTGGACTCGCATTTCGATGTATCAGGGCGCTCCACTACCAGAGCAAATTCAAGATCCAAACCATGACTGCTGGTCTTTTCCAATTGCTGGGCGTTCTCAGTCTTACCCATGCATTAGTTGTTCATGCCAAAAAGCGATTTAACGATTTCGTTAAACGAAGTTCTGTTTTATTTCACTCGTGCCGGGTTTGGTGTTAAAGCACCTATTGGTGTTTCAGAAGATTTTGCAAGAAGTAATATTTGGGCTGCACAAAATGGCTTTGATCCATCCGAGTGCAGTATTCTAGCGCTGGATAATCTTGATCTAAAAAAAAGTAGTCTCTCAATCAAATTTGAAAAAAATAGTAAGAGTAGTCATCTTTTTTGCACAGAAGAAAAGGTATTGTCATCTTTAGAGGCTTCAGTAAGCTGTGTTGACTGGATTGAATTCAATGGCCTTGATGGTGAGTTAAAAATTTCCAATGTCGACTGCCCTTTTCTCATTATTGCCTCTCTTGGAGCGAGCCAGTGTTCAGGGGTCAAGGCGTCTTGGACAGATCAATATAACAACAGTTTTGAAGTAAATTTCATTGATGATAGTAAATGGGAAATGATCTCTTCATCAGAGACTTCAATAGAGTTGAGCCATTATGCTGATGTTTATATTTCCTCTTTGGATGCTGTTAAATCTAAGATTCAAAATGGAAAAAACAAAACATTTAATCTTGAAAATGAAAAGCTAAAAGTCCTGAACAATGGAGTCAAAGTTGGAGAAAAATGGCCAGAAATCTATGAGTATTTTTCTCGATGTCTCGTTAAATCAAGCGCTGAATCAAGAGCTTCTGGTGCAGGCGCAGGTCTAGTCGATACTGACTAAATTAGCACTCAATAAAGCTTACTGCTAAACCGCCGAGAGAGGTTTCTTTATACTTGTTAGACATATCAAGGCCTGTCCTCTTCATGGCTGCAATGCATTGATCCAGGGATATTAAGTGCTCACCGCTCTCTCTTAAGGAGAGTGAGCTTGCTGTATAGGCTTTAACCGCTCCAAAGCCATTTCTTTCAATACATGGAACCTGAACAAGTCCCTTTACTGGATCACAAGTCATACCGATATGATGTTCAAGAGCCATCTCAGCAGCATTTTCAATTTGTTCACTTGTGCCACCTCTTGCAGCGCACAACCCTGCGGCTGCCATAGATGATGCAGAGCCAACCTCACCCTGACATCCAACTTCCGCTCCAGAAATTGAACTATTATGTTTGATTAGGCCACCAATAGCAGAGGCTGATAAAAGGAATTGCCTGATTTGCTCTGGCGTAGCTGCCTTGTGCTTGTAGTAATAGTATAAAGTCGCCGGTACAACCCCTGCAGCACCATTAGTAGGAGCTGTAACAACCATATGTCCAGCAGCATTTTCTTCATTAACAGCCATGGCATATGCGCACAGCCAATCGCTAGAGCCAGCATTTTCTTTATCATTTTGAAGGCTCTCATGTAATTGCTTTGCTCGCCTTTTGGTATTCAGTCCTCCAGGCAAAATCCCCTCAGTTGTTAGGCCTCTCTCAACACAGGTTTTCATTGCATTCCAAATTTTGTCTAGCTCTTGATTCAGTATCTTTTCTGGAATATTTTCTAGCTCATTGGCTTGCTTCATTTCCCAAATCGTTTTGTTATGTTCTTTTGACATTTCAAGCATTTGATCTGAATTGTCAAATGGGAATGGATAAGCTGAACTTGGCTCTGCAGCAATTGGTGCTTCAACATTATCAATTTCTTCTAACGTAGATATAAAACCACCTCCTATTGAAAAATAGGTATTTGAAATTAGCAAGTTATCAGATTTATCGAGTAGTTCAAAAACAATGCCATTTGGGTGTTGCTTTAATGAGTTGCGAGTATCGAAAATAATATCCTCTCCAGCAAAGAAGTTTGCTTGCATGTCATCAGTAATTTCTATAGTCTTTGAATTCCATGTTCGGTCAATGACCTCATCCATATTCTCATCAATTATGGTATTTGGGAGGAAGCCATTAAGGCCTAATACGACTGCCCTATCGGTAGCATGACCGACACCAGTATAGGCTAATGAATCTTTTAAAGTGCATCTAACATGATAGCCATTGTTGCTAGGATTTGTCTCAATAAAATGACGCACATCACTCAGAAATGCATTAGCCGCAACCATAGGACCCATAGTATGAGAACTGGAGGGACCAATGCCAACTTTAAATAGGTCTAAAACACTGATAAACATGGTAAATTTAATGACACAAAAAATTGCCATTCTACATTATGAAATAAACTCTAGCCATTAAAAAATTCACTAAATGTTGAATTGTTTTAGAGCACTTTTATCATCAAGTAATTAACTATAATACAAACACTAACTCCATATTTTATTGACAAATAAGCTACAAAATGAATGACCATTTAAATCGACTTCATAGCCTTCTTGATAGATTTCATGCTGGAAATGAAAAAGCTAGTCATCCTGAGGCTCAGCCTAGTGAATCAGATCAGTTAGCAGCTTATATCGTTTGGCTTGATATTGAACCAATGATACCCGAGCGAACTTATAGTATTGATTTTCAGACTGAGACTACAACTGTCCAAGTAACTGATCTTAGCTTTAAAATTGATGTCAATTCACTAAGTCAGCTTGCAGCCAAAAAGTTGGAGCAAGATGAGATTGGTTATTGTAAGCTGTCCCTGGGTCAGAGGGTTTCTTTTGATACATACTCTAGCAATCAAAAAACAGGCTTTTTTACAGTTTTGGATACATTTAACAATTCGATTATTGGCGTAGGATTAATTGATTTTTCTTTAAGGCGCGCTCAAAATATCAGCTGGCATAAAACAAATATTACACAAGAGATTCGTTCTAAAAATAAACAGCAAAAGCCATGCGTTTTATGGTTTACAGGGCTTTCAGGTTCAGGAAAATCAACTATTGCCGACGAACTTGAGAAAAAACTCCATGAGCTTGGGAAGCATACAATGCTTCTCGATGGTGATAATGTTCGTCATGGCTTGAATAAAGATTTAGGATTTACAGACCAAGATAGAGTTGAGAATATTCGCAGAATTGCAGAAGTTTCAAAACTCATGGTTTCTTCTGGATTAATTACTATAGTTTCATTTATATCACCATTTCGTTCTGAGCGTTTAATGGCGAGGAAATTATTTAACGATGGCGAGTTTATTGAAATTTTTATTGATACTACAATTGAAGTTTGTGAAGCTAGAGACTCTAAAGGACTCTATAAAAAAGCAAGAGCTGGACAATTAAAAAATTTCACAGGTATTGACTCCAATTATGAGGAACCTGAGATGTCAGAAATTGTTCTTCAAAATAGTGACTCAAATATTGATGATCTTGTGGATAACATTCTTGATTATCTTAGAACAAACTCAAATATATAATAATTAATTAACTATTTAATTAGCATCTACAATGGCAATATTATTAGCATCTACTGATTTCTGGGAAGATATGGAGGTTTGGTCTAGTGGCCTTCAAGATGCTATGCCAGAGATGGATGTTAGAGTCTATCCGGATGAGGGGGACGTTAATGATATCGAGTATGCAGTCGTCTGGAAACATCCAAGAGGAATTCTCACAAGATACCCGAATTTAAAAGCAATCCTATCATTAGGTGCAGGAGTGGACCATGTCATTAGTGATCCTGAATTGCCCGATGGGCTTCCTATAGTTCGCCTGGTCGATAAAAAATTAACCCATGAAATGATCCTTCATTCTCTGCACTGGGTTTTGCATTTTCATAGTGACCAGTATCTTTATAGAATTCAGCAACAAAGTCGTGAATGGATTCAGCAAAGCTCAGTGCAATCAGAAGATCGTACTATTGGAATCATGGGTCTAGGCAACATTGGCAAAGCAATTGGCGACTCACTTATTAATTTAGACTTTAAGGTTATTGGTTGGGGCGCAAGTCCAAAAAGTTCACTTGGGGCTATTGAATATTATTATGCCCAGGAGCAGCTATCTGGGTTTCTTAGTCAAACTGATATACTCATTAATGTTTTGCCATTAACTGAAAATACTAAAGATATATTGACCAAATCTGAGCTTAGTTATCTTCCTAAAGGCTCGTTCATCATTAACATCGGAAGGGGCGGTATTATTAATGAGAATGACCTGTTATCTATATTAGATACAGGGCACATAGCTGCTGCAGCTTTGGATGTTTTTGCAGAAGAGCCACTCCCTGAAAATAATTCACTTTGGAATCATCCTTCTGTCTATGTGACTCCTCACATAGCGGGTCAAAGCAACCCTAGCTCTGCGGCAAAAACAATTGCTGAAAATATTCGACTTTTAGAAAAGGGTCAAGACCCCTATCCCATCTATAGCTTGAATAGTGGGTATTAATCAAATCTGCATTTAGCTAAATTACTTGACAAAATTTGATTCTAAATTAGAAGATTTACATTTAGTTTCTAGTAATCAATTTATTTATATGAATTCATGGGCAATTGAATTCAACTAAAAAGACTAATCTTATATAATATTGTTTTTTTGAGACAAAATCTAATGTCTATTGGAAGTGAAATAAGAATAACTCCATTCCATCAAATGCATGTTGATGCAGGAGCAAAAATGGTTCCTTTTGCGGGCTATGAAATGCCTGTGAGTTACCCCCTTGGAATAAAAAAAGAGCACAATCACACAAGAGAAAGGGCTGGGCTGTTTGACGTATCCCACATGGGACAAATTAGATTATCTGGTGAGCATGCAATGAGTGCCTTGGAGTCATTAGTTCCAGTTGACATTATTGATTTGCCCTTAATGAAGACGCGCTACGCCCTTTTCACAAGTGAAAATGGCGGCGTATTGGATGATCTCATGGTTACAAATCTTGGAGATAACACTTTATTTCTAGTTGTCAATGCCGCATGTAAATATGATGACTATGAGCATTTAAAGCGCCACCTGGGTTCAAGCTGTGAATTAGATTTACATGATGATTTAGCTTTGTTGGCCTTGCAAGGTCCAAAAGCTAATAAGGTTTTAAGTGAGCTTGCTCCTTCGGTCAAAGAGATGACATTTATGACTGCTAAGCAGGTGAAGATTAATGAAATCGATTGTTTCATTACGCGCTCTGGATATACAGGAGAGGATGGTTTTGAAATCTCAGTGTCAAATCAAGATGCTGAAAGCCTTGCAGATATTTTATTGTCAAGTGAAGAGGTTGAATGGATAGGATTGGGTGCAAGAGATTCATTACGTCTTGAAGCAGGCTTATCTCTCTATGGGCATGAACTTGATACTAACCACAGTCCAGTTGAGTCCTCCTTAAATTGGGCGCTTTCAAAAGTAAGAAGGCTAGGTGAAGAGCGCGAGGGTAATTATTTAGGTGATAATATTATTTTAAAGCAACTTGAAAATGGTTCTGATACAAAAGTAGTTGGCTTACTACCAGAAGGAAGGATGCCGGTTAGAGATGGAGCAATAATTCAAGATGAAAATGGAACTCAAGTTGGATATGTCACAAGTGGGGGTTTTGGCCCAACTTTAAATAAGCCAATATCTATAGCAAGACTAGAGACAAAAGTATCAAATAGCCAGTCCAAACTTTTTGCGCTGGTCAGAGAGAAGAAAATAGCAGTCGAGATTATAAAACTGCCATTTGTTAAACACAACTATTACAGAGTTTAAACATTAATAAGGAGAGGTAATGAGTATTAAGTATTCTAAAGATCATGAATGGGTTGATGCTAAAGAAGATGATTTAGTAGTAATTGGAATCACGGATTTTGCTCAAGAGCAATTAGGTGATTTGGTTTATGTTGAGCTGCCTGAGGTTGGTGATGAGTGCACAAAGGGTGAAAATATATCTGTCATTGAATCAGTGAAAGCTGCTTCTGATCTGGTTGCACCTGTTTCTGGCTCAATTATTGAGGTGAACAGCAGATTAGAGGATGAGCCAGAGATTGTGACTGAGGATTCAATGGGCGAAGGTTGGTTTATTAAGGTTAAGTTATCAGACCCAGCAGAGCTTGATGAGTTGATGGATGAAGAGGCATACAACGCATTTATTGAAGAATAGAAGAACTGAAAGAGAGAAGTTAATGAAGGATAAGATTGAAGATTTATTGAATAATGACGCTTTTACCAATAGGCATATTGGATCATCAAGCGCACAAAAAAATCAAATGCTCGATTATCTTGGTTTTGATAACTTAGATAAATTAATTGATGAAATAGTGCCAGATGTTATTCGTCGAAAAGAGCCAATGAATATTGCTGATGGGATGTCAGAGCTTGCTGCACTTAAACAGCTAAGAAATCTAGCAAGAATGAATATTCGATACAAGTCTTTCATCGGTCAGGGCTATTACAATTCAATCACCCCTCCAGTCATTCAGCGAAATGTTGAAGAAAATCCAGCTTGGTACACTTCTTATACGCCCTATCAGCCTGAGATTTCTCAAGGCCGTCTTGAGGCATTAATGAACTATCAAACCATGGTTTCAGATTTAACTGGTATGGATTTAGCCAACGCCTCCATGCTTGATGAGGCGACTGCTTGCGCTGAAGCAATGACATTGAGTCATCGCGTTAGCAAGTCAAAAAGTAATGTTTTTTTTGTTGCAAATGATTGTTACGCCCAGAACCTTGAGGTTATTAAGACAAGAGCAGAGCCATTGAACATTGAAATAGTTTTTGGTGATCCTCTAGTTGATTTAAAAGGTCTTGATTGTTTTGGTGTTCTGCTTCAGTATCCAAATACCTATGGGGCTTTTAGTGACTATTCAAAATTGATAGACTCTATTCATGAAAAAAAGGCACTTGTTACTGTGAGTGCGGATCTGCTTGCATTAACTCTGCTTAAACCACCTGGTGAAATGGGCGCAGATATTGTGGTTGGGAATACTCAGAGGTTTGGAGTTCCAATTGGGTATGGCGGCCCTCATGCTGCTTATATGTCGACTAGAGACAAATTCAAACGTTCTATGCCAGGCAGAATTATTGGTGCGTCAGTTGATACAAAGGGAAGGCTTGCTTATCGATTGGCACTGCAAACTAGAGAGCAACATATACGCCGAGAGAAAGCGACAAGTAACATTTGTACTGCTCAAGCACTATTAGCTATTATGGCTAGTATGTATGCAGTCTATCATGGTCCAGAGGGACTTAGAAACATAGCGCGTCGTATTTATAAATATGCCAGTGTTTTTGCTGATGGCATGAAAGATATGGGATTTAATGTCATTAATGACTCTTATTTCGACACCCTCTCTATTGAAGTTAAAAATTCAGATGCAGTAGTGATGCAAGCTGAAAAAAATGGCTACAACATTAATGTATTCAGTAAAACCCTTGTCTCAGTTTCATTTGATGAGCTCAGTACTCCTGAAGACATAGAGTTCTTATGGAGAATTTTCAATACTGAGTCTGAATTGAGCGCACAGTTATTATTTGAAAAAAATAAATCAAAAATCAAAAAGAATTTAAAGAGGGAATCTGATTTTCTGACGCATGATGTTTTTAATACTTATCGCTCGGAAACCAACATGATGAGATATATTCGTTATCTGGGAGATAAAGATATCGCACTCGATCGTTCTATGATTCCGTTGGGCTCTTGCACAATGAAACTGAACGCAGCAGCAGAATTGATTCCAGTGAGTTGGCCAGAATTTTCTCAAATTCATCCCGCTGTTCCTATGAACCAGGTGATTGGTTACCAGCAAATGATTAGTGAGCTTGAGGAGATGTTGTGTGAGGCGACTGGTTATTCAGCAATTTCACTTCAGCCCAACTCTGGTGCGCAAGGAGAGTATGCTGGATTAATTGCAATAAGAGGATATCATCGAAGCAGGGGTGATGAAAATCGAAATATCTGTTTGATTCCATCATCAGCTCATGGCACAAATCCTGCTTCTGCTCAGATGGCTGGAATGAAAGTTATAGTGATTGATAGTACAGATGATGGCAATATTGATCTTGATGATTTAAGAGCAAAAACGAAAGAGCATGAAGAAAATCTAGCTGCAATAATGATTACATATCCTTCTACTCATGGTGTTTTTGAAAAAGATGTGAGAGAGGTATGTGATATTGTTCATGATGCAGGCGGCCAAGTATATATTGACGGCGCGAATATGAATGCTATGGTTGGGCTCTCTGCTCCAGGGGAGTTTGGCGGGGATGTTTCTCACCTGAATCTTCACAAAACGTTTGCTATACCTCACGGTGGAGGGGGTCCGGGTGTCGGCCCAATTGGAGTGAAAGAACATCTTATAGATTTTTTACCAAGAACGCCACTCAATAATACTGATGTTGGTAGTATTTCAGGTGCCCCTTGGGGATCAGGCAGTATCCTCCCTATAAGTTGGATGTACATCGCAATGCTCGGAAAAGATGGCCTTTATGAGTCAACATGCAACGCTATCCTAAATGCAAACTATATCGCTAAGCGACTCGGGGAGCACTATCCGATTCTTTATAGTGATGAGAATGGACGGATCGCACACGAGTGTATTATTGATATTAGACCGATTAAAGACTCAGTAGGAATAAGCGTTGATGATGTCGCTAAGCGTCTAATAGATTTTGGTTTTCATGCCCCTACAATGTCTTTTCCAGTTGCTGGAACGTTGATGATTGAGCCAACAGAGTCTGAGTCTTTGGATGAGCTTGATCGGTTCTGTGAGGCAATGATTCAAATAAGAAAAGAAATCAAGAAGGTTGAGTCGGGTGAATATTCTACAGAAGATAATCCATTAATTAATTCGCCACACACTTTAGAAATGGTAACATCAACCCAATGGGAGTTTTCGTATTCCAGGGAAGAGGCAGCATATCCTGTCGAGAGTTTAAGGCGAGTGAAGTACTGGCCGCCAGTTTCTAGAGTGGATAATGTCTATGGTGATAAGAATTTAGTTTGTTCTTGTCCAAGTATTGAAGATTATAAGTAGACTTTTATGAAATCATTTTTGATTAGCGTTTTGGGAGACGATAAGCCTGGGCTTGTTGACGGCCTGTCAAAGATTATTGTTTCAAACAATGGTGACTGGATTGAGAGCAATATGTCTAGTTTTGAAGGCAAATTCGCTGGAATTCTTAAAGTCAACGTGCCATCAAGTGACGCTTCTAAACTAAAAAAAGATTTAACTTCCGCATCTTTAGGTCTTCAAATTGCTTGTGAGGAAACTCTGCCAATTGATGAGCTGAGTAATGTTAAAAGTTATAGCATCGAGCTTATTGGGCAAAATCATGTTGGAATTATTAATAAACTTTCCCACGTTTTGGCGGACGAGTTGAAAGCTAATGTTGAAGAGTTAAAGACTGAAATTATTGATGCCTCGATGTCAGGAGAGCAGCTTTTTAAGGCTCAAATTACACTTCATATACCTAGTGATCTTGATGAGCATCTTGTCAGAGACAAGCTCGAGCTTATAGCTGATGAGATGATGGTAGAGATTTATTCATACGAGAGCTAGGTCAGCTCTAGAACTTCAATTAAAAATTTCCATGTGCAATAAAAGCGCTATTTCTATAGCTTTGTTTGCCATAATTGAATGGTTCGCTATTCGGCATTAAGACTTTGCCACCTGCGGACCTTAATACAGCATCTCCCGCTGCAGTATCCCACTCCATTGTTGGGCCAAATCTAGGATATACATCTGCTTCACCACAGGCCACCAGACAAAATTTCAATGATGAGCCTATTGAAATGGTTTTGTTGACATTGTTAATTGTTAGCCATTCATCTGTGGTCTCATCACGATGAGATACACTCGCAACGGCTACAGGGCCAGAATTTGGAACCGCTCTTATTTTAATCTCCTTAGTGTCACTCGCTGACTCCTCAAAAGCGCCTGTCGAGATTGATGCAAAGAACATACGATTAAGTGCTGGTGCAAAAACAACCCCTAAAGTTGGGATGCCATTTTCAATAAGGCCAATATTCACAGTAAAAGAACCAAGGCCATCTTTCTTTAGAAACTCTTTTGTTCCATCAAGCGGATCAATCAGAAAAAATTGATTACTAGCCTCTAATTTATGGCTATTGGTATTCTCTTCAGATACTATTGGGATGTCAGGAGTGATTTTTTTGAGTCTACTTAAGATGACTTTTTCAGCAGCCTCATCTGCAAGAGTAACCGGCGATCCATCATGCTTATAGTTAACATCAATAGAACTTTCATAGATCTTCATTATTTCACTGCCAGCGTCTCTAGCCACTTCTCGCAATTCAGTGAGTAGTTCGGAATATTCTATGTTTAGCATTTCTTAATAGGAGTGATGCTACTTGATAATGTTATGCTCTGGCCCAAACGGAAACTTAGTGATGTCATATGCACTGTCCTCAGTCAAAACCATCACATCATGCTCTCTGTAGCCTCCGGCACCAGGTTTACCTTCAGGAATCATGATCATAGGCTCCATGGATACGACCATATTTTTTTGAAGGACGGTATCGATATCTTCTCTCAGTTCTACGCCTGCTTCACGGCCATAGTAATGAGATAGAACACCAAATGAATGGCCATAGCCAAATGTTCTACTTTCAAGCAAGCCATACTCTTCAAAAATTTTATTAAGTTCAAGAGCTATATCTTTGCAAGCAACCCCTGGCTTGATTAGTTTCATCCCCTCTTCATGAACTTTTACATTGATCTCCCAAAGCCTCAATGACTCATCATCAACATGGTCATAAAACAGGGTTCTTTCAAGTGCAACATAGTAGCCCGCAATCATTGAAAAACAGTTAAGACTGAGGATGTCTCCTTTTTGAACTTTTCTTGTTGTCACAGGGTTATGCGCACCATCAGTATTGATTCCAGACTGAAACCAAGTCCAGGTATCCATGAGCTCTGAGTGAGGATAGCGTTTAGCAATTTCTCGAACCATAGCTTGAGTAGAGTGAAGAGCCACTTCGTGCTCAGGAACGCCCTCTTTAATCGCTTCAACAAGAGCCGCCCCACCAATATCACAAACGTTAGCACCCTGAATAATGTGAGCTATTTCTTCATCTGATTTAACTGATCGCATTTTCATGCAGTCAACAGAAATATCAATAAATTGTGATTGGTCAAATGCAGCCTGGAGTTTATCTAGACGCTCCTTGGTGATATGATCAAACTCAATCCCGATTTTTCCACCATTATTCACAATCTGCTGTAGTGCGTAAAAAAAGCTATCCTTTTGCCAGTCTGTATAAACCAGGTTGTCTCCAAACGTTCTTCTGAATGGCTGACCACCATCAATATTTGCTGTCACCGAAGTTACTTTATCTTGAGTAACAACCAGTGCGTATGGCCTCCCAAAAGAACAGTAAAGGAAGTCACTGTAGTAATTGATGCCATGTATAGAGGTAAAGATTACTGTGTCTATATTGCTTTGAGCCATATGTGCCCTTAGTTTTCTTTGTCTATTTTGGTATTCTTCATCACTAAATGTGTGAACTATATTCTCACCATTAGGAATGTGAATTGTTCTTGGCATGTTCATAGTAACTCCTGTGTTTGCGTTAATTTGTGCGGATGTTAGACAATTTCGCTAAGTATAGCAAGCTTTTTATAAACAAAATATTTTAAGTTTTTATACATGAAGTGATGGTTTTTTAAAAGATTTAAATTTATTGTGATTTTTTTAAAACAGTTTCACGAACGAATGTATAAAGTCCTGAGGCTACTACAATCGAAGCTCCAATTAGAGTTAAGCCATCTGGATTCTCATCAAGAATGATAATTGCAAGCAACATAGCAAAAACTATCCTTGAATATCTAAAAGGAGATATAACTGACATTTCACCAATTCTTGAAGAGATAACAAGAGAGTAATAAGCAATTACACCAAAGGCAGATGCGCCAATAAAATAAATAATTTGATTAGATGTAGGAAGTACCATTGGCGAGTTAAATGGAATGATTAGAATGCCTGAGATTCCAAAAGCTATGAAGGCATATAGTGCTATTGTTACCGAAGGAAGTTTAACTTGCATAGCGCGAGTTGCTAAATCTCGAGCTGCAAGAAAGACGGATCCAAGTATTGCAAATATTGATGCTGGCATAAATCCCTCGAAGCCAGGACGAACAATCAATAATACACCTATAAAGCCAATAAATACAGCTGTCCAACGCCTCCAACCTACTTTTTCTTTAAAAAATACTACAGCACCAATTGTTACTAATAATGGCGATATTTGTAGAATTGCTGTGGCAGATGAAAGAGGTGTTAAAGCGATTGCTGTAACAAAAAAAACTGCTCCTAAGAGTTCACAAATTGTTCGAATTATTACGTGTTTATTTAATAAATCTTTATGAATAATTGGTGCATTCTGTAGAAGTGCAATAATGAAGAATATAAATGTACCAGTAAACCCAAGAATTATTATTACTTCTGATATTGGAAAATAAGTTGAGAGCAATTTAATAAAAAGATCCTCAAATGCAAAACCTGCCATAGCGAGAATCATAAATAAAATGCCCTTTAAGTTCTCCATCTTAATTCATCCTAATTCAAAGTTGAATTTTAACTGGAGCCGTGATTTCTTGAGTACTTATTTATTGCTTGGGGTGACCATTGTTTTACTGCCCCTTCAACTGGTTTAAAAATCTCAACTTGCAGGGGATAGCATGCAGCCGCATCACTCGAGTGACTGGAGCTGCAATCACCACCTGGACATGCTGACAACCCGCAAACAAGATCAATTTCGGCAAAGAATTCTATATAGTCATCGGGGCGAACTGGACTAGCTTTCATAAAATACTGATGCGTATCTTTGGTAAATCCAGTGCACATAAAGACGTTAAGTACATCATGAACAAGATGCTCAATTTCATTAATTGGTTTTTGTTGATGAGATGAAAGTGCCCTGCATAAGTTAGAGTGACAACAGTAATGGTACTCCTCACTATTAAGAGCAACATGGGTATAAGGGTCACAACGAGTTCCAATGACATCATGGACGCTACCACCATCATCATCGTAACCATACCAATCCAAAGTGTCATGAGTAATAGTGGCCATCGGTCTTAGAAATGGCAGGTTTGAATAAAGTCTATCACCAGTGCTTACATGAGTCCCGTAAAGCGCTCGTGTTTTGCCACTGAAGAATCGTTCATTCATATTATTCTTATGCCATAGATTTAAATCACCGACCTGTGGGCCTTCTCGACTAATAATTCGAAAAAAGTATCCAGCCGGAACTTCAAAAGTTTTTGCATCTCTTGGGGGAATAATGATGGACTCCACGAGATCCATATTTGAACTGGCATTTATATAAAAATCTTGATCAAAGGCTGGCAGATTATCAATAGGATAAGAAATGACTGGCTTCATTGCTCGTCTAATTTCAGCGTCATTGGGTTCTGGGCTTAGGTTAATTGTTTTCATAGTTGTCTCCTATTAATAGAGCTAAATTTGTTGTCTCTAGTTTATATGGTTTTTCCAAAACCACCACCTCCAGGCGTTTTAAGTATAAAGAGATCATTTTTACCTACTTCAATTTGTCCTTTAGTTTCAAGATGTGTCACGCTCTCATCAGAATGAATGACATAGTTTTCACCAAGAGCACCTGACCCTCCTCCAGATAAGCCATATGGCGGTATTTTTCTATGACCCGCGATGACATTAACTGTCATTGGTTCAAGAAAGCGCAGCCTTCGATCTACTCCATTTCCCCCAGGGTGCAAACCTTTGCCACCTGAACTTTGCCTGATACTAAAGGATTCCAGTTTCACTGGGAAGCGCCATTCCAAAACCTCAGGGTCAGTGAGTCTTGAGTTAGTCATATGGGTATGAACTGCACTACAACCTGGCTGATTGATACTAGCCCCTGAGCCACCACAGATAGTTTCGTAATTTTGAACTTTGTCGTTACCCCAAATAAAGTTATTCATTGTTCCTTGTGAAGCTGCATAATTTCCAAGAGCACCAAGCAAGGTATCAACAATGTATTGAGATGTTTCCACATTGCCTGAAAAAACTGCAGCAGGGTATTCAGGGTTAATCATTGATTTTTTGGGAATGACTAAATTTAAAGGTTTTAAGCATCCCGAATTTAGGGGGATATCATCATCGACTAGGCAGCGAAAAACATAGAGTACTGCTGCATAACAAATTGCGCTGGGTGCATTATAGTTTCCTGGGTGTTGGTCGCTAGTACCTGTAAAGTCAATAGTTGCAGATCGATTCAATTTATCTACTCTGATAGATACTGAGACTTGATGACCATCATCCATCTGGTAGGTAAAACTTGAGTCACTGAGAACATCTAGCACACGTCGAACCGATTCCTCTGCATTGTCTTGTACGTGACCCATATAGGCATGAACGACCTTTATTCCATATTGCTCAATGACTTTTTGAAGCTCTTGAGAGCCTTTTTCTGCCGCTGCAACTTGAGCCTTTAAATCCGCAATATTTTGAACTATGTTTCTTGCAGGGTAGTCCGCTTGAGTCAATAAGTCAGTTATTTCATCTTCAAGGAATATACCTTTAGAGACGATCGTAAAGTTGTCGATTAAAACACCCTCCTCCTTAATATGAGTTGAATTTGCTGGGGCTGAGCCCGGAACTGTCCCTCCTATATCGGCATGATGCCCTCTTGTTGCAACATAGAAAATCACCTCCTCATTCGAGTCATCAAATACAGGCTTTATTAGGGTGATATCTGGCAAATGAGTGCCACCATTGTAAGGCGCATTAATTAGAAAGGCGTCTCCAGAACTCATAGTCAGTGAATTTTCACGAATAATAGTTTTGATGGATTCACTCATCGAACCTAAATGAACTGGCACATGAGGTGCATTTGCAACGAGCTCACCTGTCGGAGAGAATATTGCACAGGAAAAGTCTAGACGCTCTTTGATGTTCACAGATGAGGCCGTATTCTCAAGAACCATACCCATTTGTTCTGCAACATTCATAAATAAGTTATTAAAAATTTCTAACATGATAGGGTCTACACTTGTTCCAATTGCATTCTGCCTCAGAGCTTTTTGTGTACGAGTTAAAATTAAATCCTTACTGTCTTTGAGGATTGCCTCCCAGCCTGGTTCAATTATGAATGTTGAGGTTGGCTCAATAATGACAGCAGGTCCAGAGATTTTTTCATTTGGTTTGATGTTGTCTCGATTATAAAAAATAGTTTTTTCGAGTTTCCCATTCATAAATACATCTTGAGTTGTTAGAGACTCAGTGATTAATGTATTGTGAGAATTTACCTGAGAATTCAATTGCCCACTTTGACATGCCACCTCTGTCTGAATTGATTCAATGATGATGGCCTTTTCTGGCGATATGAATCCAAACCTTGAAATATGAGTCCTCTCAAAGTTTGATTTCATGACTGAAAAGTTAGCAAATGTAACTGGTAAGGATGTGTCCGAATCTTTATATCTTAGATAGACTCGATCAGTATATTGGAATAGTTTTTCGTTTAAGTTTTGAGAAACTAGCTCTTGTCGACCATTGGCATGAAGCTTTTTAAAGTCCTTATTCAATAGATCTATTAAGCTTGCCTCTAAAGGTAATTCAACTGCTAAATCATTGATTGTGCGGCTATCAGCAAGTCCAATACCGTAGGCAGATAAAACCCCTGCATAGGGATGGAGGTGTATTTTTTTGATGCCTAATTTGTCTGCTACCATGCACGCATGTTGTCCTCCAGCCCCGCCAAAACAAGAGAGTGTGTAGTCGCTGACATCATAACCACGCTGAACTGATATTTTTTTGATTGCATTTGACATGCTATCAATAGCAATGGATAAAAAGCCTTCGGCAACTTCGAGCGGAGTAACAGTTGTCTTAGTGCTTGATGAAATTTCTGTAGCTAGAGAGGTAAATTTTCTTTTAACAATATCAATATCAAGTTTTTGATTGCCATTAGGGCCAAATACGTTTGGAAAGTAATCTGGGTTTAACTTGCCAAGCATCACGTTACAATCTGTGACTGTCAAAGGACCACCGTTGCGATAACAGGCTGGACCAGGAAAAGCTCCAGCTGATTCTGGACCGACGCGATACCTCGCTCCATCGAAATGAAGAATAGAGCCTCCACCTGCTGCAACAGTATTGATGAGCATCATTGGCGATTTGAGTCGGACACCGGTAACCTCAGTCTCAAGAGTTCTCTCATATTCTCCGCTGTAGTGACATACATCAGTTGAGGTGCCTCCCATGTCAAAACCTATCAGTTTTCTTAGTCCAATTGTTTCTCCAGTTTTGACCATTCCAACCACGCCGCCTGCTGGACCTGAAAGAATAGCATCCTTCCCTTGAAAATAATTGGCATCGGTTAAACCGCCATTGGATTGCATAAACATTAATCGACCATAGTTCGATTGGCTGGGTCCAAGTTCAGCTCTCACTTGATCAACATAGCGACGCAGAATAGGAGACAAGTAGGCATCGACTACTGTGGTATCTCCTCGAGGTATGATTTTCATTAGTGGACTTATTTGATGACTTACAGAAATTTGGGTAAACCCAATTTCTTCAGCAATTAAGCTAATTTGCCTTTCATGCTCTTGATATCGGTATCCATGCAACAACACAATTGCAATAGATCTAAAGCCCTTAATAAAGGCCTCGGTTAATATTTTTTTTGTATCTATAGTGTTAAGCTGTTTTAATACTTTCCCTGCCTTATCAACTCGTTCATCAATCTCAACCACTTCAGAATATAGCATTTCAGGGAGCTGAATATCTAAAGAAAATAATTTAGGTCTTTGTTGGTATCCAATTCTTAAAATATCTGCAAACCCTTTCGTGGTTGCCAATAGTGTTTTTTCTCCTTTTCTTTCAAGGAGTGCATTGGTAGCAACTGTAGTGCCCATTTTGATAGACTCAATTTGATGAATTGGAATAGCTTCTTTATCTTTTAACGATAACAAGTCTCTAATGCCCTGAATTGCAGCATCCTTATAGTGCAGAGGGTTTTCAGATAACAGCTTGTGGCTTGAAAGCTCACCATCTGGATTTTTACTGATGATATCAGTAAATGTTCCACCTCTATCAATCCAGAATTGCCACTTTGGTTTTTCACTAATATTCATCAAAAACTTAAATCAATTGACTCGATACATGAATTATATAGGCAAAAAATTATTGTGATTTTCTTAACTTGAGTATTAAAAAATGATTGACATGAAATTATTTTAGGAACAAAATGCGGGAATTAGTTTTAGTCAAATATTAAAAGGGGTTAATCAGTTGAAGAATAGCTATTTACTGGGTTTTTTTCTTGTTGTTGTAAGCGGTGTTATCTGGAGCTTTGGAGCGCCACTCGTAAGATATCTCGAAGATGCCGAAAGTTTTAGGCTGCAGTATTTGCTATACAGAGGTTTAATCATAACTTCAGTCATACTCATATTTGTTCTTTTTAGGGAAGGAAGGAACTTTTTCCAGACCTTCAAGAGAATAGATTCATGGAGCCTTATTGGTAGTCTTGTTATGTCTGTTACATTCTTTGGTTGGATTTATGCATTAACTACAACCACAGTCGCAATCACTCTGCTCATGCTTGCCGTGTCCCCAGTTTTGTCAGCATTTTTGGGATACCTTATTCTTGGCGAGAGACTGAGTAAAAGCACACTACTTAATATGCTCATTGTAGCGATAGGCATTACCATAATGGTTTGGGATACTGATAAGTCAGCAACCATCATCGGCGTTATCTACGGATTTTTTGTAGCTCTAGGTTTTGCTATATATACCATTACGATCAGAAAGAACCCTGAGGTTCCTAAGTTATTAACCCCTGCTCTTGCTGGATTCTTTTGTATGATCTGGGCAACAATTCTTATTCTTTTAACTGGTAGTGGCTTTGAGATGCCATCAGCTAATATTGGTATCAGCATGACACACGGTCTTGTTGTTGGTATTGGTCTAATATTGTATGGGCTGGGTGCAAAATACCTGCCTAGTGGAGAGCTCGTCATGCTCTCTCTGCTTGAAGTTGTATTGGGTATTTTTTGGGCATGGCTTCCAGTTCTTGGAATTCATGAAGTCCCAACAAGAAATACGTTGATTGGAGGGTTAGCAATTTTATTTGCGATCATTATGCAGGGAGTCTATGCTCGAAAAAAACACCACATTCCAATGCCATAAACTACTGTATTAACTGTGTTTTTTTGTTTTGAATGAAAGATTGCTTTAGCAAGCTTTAATTGTTAAAATTCCCACATTTTTATCTAATAACAATTCAATAATTAATTAGATATATTTACATTTTTCGTAATTAATAATTACCTACATGAACCAGCGTTTATAGAGTTATTAATAGACTCTGATGCTACAATTGAGTGTTTTAGAATGGGCGTAAGTTGAATGAACGAATTAGTCTTTCCAAACATTAATATAGAGGGCCTTGCTCGATGGACGGGAGATGTTTCTCCGCTGGAATGTATTCATATAAAAGATGAAACACATAATGTAAAAAGTTTTACCTTTAAATCGAAGAAGGATGCTTGGTTTCAATTTTTACCAGGGCAGCACACAACCCTTTTTCTGAAAATTGATGGAAATGATGTGATGCGAACTTACACTATTGCATCAACTCCAACAAGACCTAACACCATTACTATTACAAACAAACGAATGGCTGAGGGTGTTGTGACAAACTGGATGCACGATAATTTGAAAGTTGGTGACTGTGTTGATGCTCTTGATATCGGTGGTTCTTTCAGCGTAGCACTAGATAAGCCAAAGCCTAAAATTTTGTTTTTATCAGGGGGAAGTGGCATTACTCCAATGCTCTCGATGATAAGATATTTTTATGATCTTTCAATCGATGTGGATATTGCATTTGTTCATAATGCACAATCTGAAAAGGATTTGATTTCAAAAGACGAGCTTGAATTTTATGAATCAAACCAAAGTGATTTGAAAAGCCATTATGTTTGTGATGTTTCTAGTGAGGGTTGGCAAGGACCCACTGGTTTTTTGAGCCACGAGATGCTCCTCAAGCTTGTTCCAGATTTTGTGCAAAGAGAAATCTATTGTTGTGGACCAGAGCTTTATATGCAGAATGTGAAAAAAATACTTGAATCAGCTGCTTTTGATATGAATTTCTACCACCAAGAGAGCTTTGATATAGAGAGTTCAACTGCTCAAAAAAATATGGCAATCAATGCCGAATTGCCGGAACATAAAGTTACAAAAAGTGAAATAAATGAATATAATGTCACGCTTAAAAAGAGCGGCGATGTTTTGCCTTGTGGAAGCAATACAAGTATCTTAGTTTCTATTCAAAAACAAGGTATTACTGTTCCATTTGCATGCTCACAAGGTTTGTGTGGAACTTGTCGAACAAAAATGCTAGATGGAACTGTTGAAATGGATGCTCAAGGCGGACTTTTAAAGTCGCATGAACAAGAGGGATATATTTTGACTTGTTGCTCTTATCCAACAAGTGATATTGTGCTTGATTTATAGATTATTAGTTGAGTTAACGTTATGCAAAAAAAATATTCATGGTATTCGCTATTAAAAGCAGGATTAGCTAACCAGGACTGGGATAAGGCGATACCATCATCAAAGCCTAAATCAAAATATGATGTCATTATTATTGGCGGTGGCGGACATGGTCTTGCTACAGCTTACTATTTGGCTAAAGAGTGCGGTATTACTAATGTAGCTGTAGTTGAGAAGGGTTATATAGGTGGAGGTAATACTGGAAGAAATACGACAATTATTAGATCCAATTACTTGAGAGATGAAGCATCCAGTCTTTATGAGCACTCAATGAGACTTTGGGAGGGATTAAGTGAGGATTTAAATTTCAATGTTATGTTTAGTCAAAGAGGTGTATACAATCTTGGACATACACTCCAGGACATGAGGGATATTGAAAGAAGAGTCAATGCAAATGTTTTAAATGGTGTCGATGCTGTAGTTGTTGACCACAAAGAAATCAAAGAACAAATTCCAATAATTAATACATCGAAAAATGTCAGGTATCCAATTATGGGTGCTTCTTTTCAGGCTCGTGCAGGGGTTGCTCGACATGATGGCGTAGCCTGGGGGTTTGCTCGCGCTGCATCAAACCTTGGTGTCGATATTATTCAAAACTGTGAAGTAATTGATATTGAAGTTGAAGAGGGTCGCGTCAAAGGAGTTAAAACTACTCAGGGCGATATATTAGCAGACCGTGTAGGATGCGTTAGTGCTGGCCACTCATCTGTCATAGCAAGAATGGCTGGATTGAGATTACCTGTAGAAAGTCATCCATTACAAGCTTTTGTTTCGGAGGCAATGAAGCCAATTCTCCATACTGTTGTCATGTCCAATGCTGTTCATGGGTATGTTAGTCAGAGCGACAAGGGCGACCTAGTTATTGGCGCTGGTATTGATGGTTATAATTCTTATGCTCAACGTGGCAGTGCGAAAATAGTCGAACATTGTGCTGCAGCAATTCTTGAATTATTTCCAATTTTTTCTAGAGTTCGTATGAATCGTCAGTGGGGAGGAATTGTGGATGTCTGTCCTGATGCCTGTCCTGTGATTAGCCCAACAAAGGTTCAGGGGCTTTATTTCAACTGCGGTTGGGGTACAGGGGGCTTTAAGGCCACTCCTGGGTCAGGCAATGTTTTTGCTCATACAATTGCTCAAGACAAGCAGCATGATTTAGCTGTGCCATTTCATATTGATCGCTTTACAACGGGTGCTCTGATTGATGAGCATGGCGCTGCTGGCGTAGCCCACTAGTTTATTTGAAGGTAATATTATGTTTTCAATTCACTGTCCATATTGCAAAGAACCTAGAGACCAAAATGAATTTTCACCTGCAGGAGAAGCGTTTATAGCAAGACCTGAAAATCCTGAAGCCTTAGGTGATGAAGAATGGGCTGATTATGTATTTTATAGGACTAATTTAAAAGGTGACCACTGGGAGCAATGGGTACATACTTCTGGGTGTCGAAAATATTTTTTAGTTAAAAGATCTACCATTAGTCACGAAGTTATCGAGGTTGCGACTTTTGAGGAAATAGATAGCGAGAACGCGTCATGAGAATAGAGAAACATTCAAACAGCCTTATCGATTACAACCAGCCCTTAAGCTTCGTTTTTAACAATAAAGCCTATAAGGGTTTCAAAGGCGATACTTTAGCGTCAGCCCTAATTGCCAACAATGTTTTATATTATGCAAGAAGTTTCAAATACGGACGAAAGAGAGGCATTATTGGTGCTGGAGTTGAGGAGCCAAACGCCCTAGTTTCGCTTGAAATTGGTGGCAGATATACGCCTAATATGAAGGCAACTGAAATCATGCTTTATGATGGCTTAAGTGCGGTCAGTTCAAGCAACCCGCATTCGATTGACTTTCGTGCAATGATTAAGCCACTGCATCGTTTTATGCCAGCTGGTTTCTACTATAAAACCTTTATCAAGCAGAAGGTTTGGTCAATTGTTGAGGATCGTCTCAGGTCATTATCAGGCTTCTCAAAAGCGCCTTCAGAGATTGACGAAGATGTTTATGATCATATTTTTCAACATACCGAGGTGCTCGTAATCGGCGGTGGTGCTGCAGGAATGAGCGCCGCACTTGAGGTTCTTTCTAGTTCAAAGAAAGCCAGAGTTATCTTGGTAGATGAGCGAGAGAATTTAGGTGGTGAATTAACCAATGAATTTACAACTGATCAAACTGCAACTCTTTGGTATCAAGAAACTAAAGAAAGACTTTTAAAGTATAGAGATGAAGCAGGCTCTAGGCTAAAAATTCTAACATCTGCAACTGCTTATGCATGGTATGACCATAACTATATTGAAGTATTGCAGACTATTGGAACTGGCCAGTCAATGATTCAAGAGGGCGTTCAGTCTGCAAGAAAAGTACTTCATAAGATTAGGACTAAAGAAGTCATCTTGGCGACAGGTGCGCATGAGCGCCCTATGTTGTTTGAGACAAATGATTTGGCAAATATTATGTTAAGTCAGTCTGTAAGACGATACGTAAACGAATTCAATGTAGTTGCAGGAAAAGAAATTGTTTTATATGGTAATAATGACAGTATTTACAATACCGCAATTGATTTAAGAAAACATAATGTTGAGTCTAAGGTCATTGACGTTAGAGCATCTGGCGTCGAAAGTGACATTGTTTTAGAGGCAAGAAATTTAGGAATAGAAGTTTTTCAAGGTTTTGCTATTCTTAAAGCAAAAGGCAAAAGTAGAGTTACTGGTATTGAAATCTCTAAGGTGGAAATGCAAGCTAAACCTCCACATTGGAAGTCAAAATGGAGGTTGACTGGAGATACTCAAACTTTAAATTGCGATTTATTAGCAACGTCAGGAGGATTTAATCCGGTAGTGCATTTAGATTGTCATTGCGGTGGAAAAACATATTTTGATGAAAATTCACAATCATTCTTGGCACAAAAAGATCGCAAGAATAGACAGTTATGTGGAGCTGTAAACTCTATAGGGTTCTGGAAAGATGCAATAGCTGATGCAAAGAATAAAGCACAATTAACTCTGCTCTCTCTGGGTGAAGATAATAAAGTCAATCCACAAGAACTCACTAACCAAAGCCGCAATTATTTCAATGTTGATCAGTTTTTTACTCCACTTGAAATTCTCAATAAGCCAAAAGTTTTTATTGATCTTCAAAACGACGTCACTACTTTGGACGTTTCACTTTCTATTAGAGAGGGATACCAATCAATAGAGCATATTAAGAGATATACTGCAATGGGCTTTGGAACTGACCAAGGAAAAACTGGAAATATTAATGGTATTGCTGTAGCCGCAGAATTTCTTGATGCCCCTATGTCTGAAGTTGGCACGACTACATTTAGACCAGCTTATACAGGTGTTGATTTTGGAGCAATGGCTGGAAGAGAATTAGGGGATTTTTTCGATCCACAAAGGTTCACAACAATTCACGACTCACATGTCAATAGTGGTGCTGAATTTGAAGTGGTTGGGCAGTGGTATAGGCCATGGTATTATCCAAAAGATGGTGAGGACATGCATCAAGCCGTTAATAGAGAGTGTCGTGCTGTTAGAACTTCACTCGGAATGATGGATGCTTCAACTCTTGGAAAAATCGATATTCAAGGTAAGGATGCTAGAGAATTTTTATCAAGAGTCTACACCAATGCATGGATGAAGTTAGCACCAGGTAGCTGTCGCTATGGGCTCATGTGCAATGAGAAAGGAATGATTATTGATGATGGTGTTTCAACTTGCATTAATGATAACCATTTTATTATGACAACTACAACAGGTGGTGCTGCAAGTGTATATTCGACACTAGAAATGTGGCTTCAAACTGAGTGGAGTCATTTAGATGTGCATCTAAGTAGTGTAACAGATCAGTTTTCAACAGTTGCTGTGGTTGGGCCGAATGCGCGCAAATTGATGAAAAAGTTATGTTCAGATGTTGATTTTGACAGCAAAAATTTTAAGTTTATGCAGTGGCGCCCGGGAACTGTCTGTGGTGTTAAAGCAAGAATTATGAGAATCAGCTTTTCTGGTGAGCTGGCTTATGAAATAAATATTGAAGCAAACTTTGGGCGTTTTATATGGGATGAGGTTGCTCGTGAAGGTAAGGAATGGAACATCACCCCATATGGAACTGAATCAATGCATGTTTTGCGGGCTGAAAAAGGCTTCATTATAGTGGGGCAGGATACAGACGGTTCAATGACGCCGATGGATGTTAATATGAACTGGATTCTAGCAAAGAATAAGCCTTTTTCTTATATTGGGCGTCGTTCATTTAGTATATCCGCACTAAAATCGGAAGATAGATTGCAATTAGTTGGCCTTCTAACCAAAGATGATCAGGTTGTGCTTCCTGAGGGAGCACATATTATTAATAATAAGGGCGTCTCTGTTGGTTATGTAACTTCAAGCTACTACAGCCCAGCTCTTGGAAGATCAATCGCATTAGCTCAACTTAAAGGTGGACTTTCAAAAATGTCTGAGACTGTCCTTGTGAAGATTGTTCAGGAAAAGCAGGGCCTTAAGGAGATACCTTGTGAAGTTTCAAGTAGTGTCTTTTATGATACTAATGGAGAAAAGGTAGATGGCAATGAGTAAAAATAGTAGTCATGAGAATATGGAACCAGAATTCAGATCAACTTTCAATACACTAATTGACGAAGAAGGCTTTTTAGTCAACCAGGAAGGCGTCAGTTGTCAAGAAGTGATAGATCAATCTCTACTCATTTTAAGAACATCTAAAGACTCTAAAATGAATATCAAAGTAGCAAAAGATATTTTTAATATAGAGCTTCCTGGGCCATTACTAGCGACCTTTGGCGATTCAGATTTAAAATGCTTTTGGGTCAGTCCAGATGAATTTTGGATCTCCCTAAGCGCTCAACAAATGTTGGAAATTGAAGAGAAGACTAATAAACTTCCTCTTGGTATTTCTATCACAAACAATTCAGCTGCATATGGAACTCTTGAGTTTAGAGGCGATAAAACCACTGACCTATTGAGTCGATGGATGAGTTATGATCTCGAAGGGTCCCTTCAAGATGGAAAAGCTGTTTCAACTACTTTTGGACAAGCACCAGTTTTTGTCTATCGTGAAAAAAAGAATATATTTATGATGATCAGACATTCATTTTCACACTATGTCGCCGGATTATTAAAGGACAGCGCTAAAAGAATTTAGGGCCAATATTACTGTAAGATGTTAGCCATGGATAAAGTCAATTTTATTTGCATGGAGGATGGCACAGCGGAAGAGTATGCCTTCCTTGATACACTAGAATCTCAATATGTTCAAGACTTACCTTCTAGGCTTATTGATGCTCTAAAGGCTTTGGATTCAAGTCTATCAGGCTATCAAATTAGTCGATTAGAACACTCTCTCCAAGGTGCAACTAGAGCACTATTAGCTAAAGAGGATTTAGAAATGGTGATGGCAGTTTTATTTCATGATATTGGTGACTCTCTTGCACCATACTCGCATTCTGAAATGGCCGCTGCTATTCTAAGGCCATTTGTTTCAGAGAAAATATATTGGATTATTAAGCATCATGGAGTATTTCAGATGTACTATTACGCTCATCACTCAGGCGGTGATAGAAATGCCAGAGAGGCATTTATTGACCACCCTTGGTATGCTGAGGCAGTAAGGTTTTGTCATGATTATGATCAAAACTGTTTTGATCCCAATTACGATTCAAAGACATTGGAGTTTTTTATACCTATGGTAAATGAGTTTTTTTCACGACCTAAGCTCGATGACCCAGAGAGAGTTGCCAGGTTTGGTCAGGAATAAAGCAGAGAAATATTGATGAATTTATTAATAAGTAACTTTTCAGCACGTCAAATCCATTTAATCATTTTCTTGATTGTTGGATCTCTACTTGGCTATGCTGCTTACAGTATGAAAATTTTAGGGCTTGAGCCATGTACCCTGTGTATTACTCAGCAGTTTTTTTATAGCCTAATCGGATTAAGCTCTTTTGTTTCTTTTTTGCACAACCCAGGCTTCAAAGTCAGCAGAGTTTATTCGTTTTTTTTATCTCTTTTCGCACTAGCAGGTATTTGGATTTCTGGTCGTCAAGTATGGCTTCAAGGCCTACCTGAAGACGAGGTGCCATTGTGCGGACCCCCTTTAGAATATATTATTGACGTGTTTCCTTTTGCTGATGTAATAAATGCCTTATTTATGGGCGATGGAAATTGTGCAGAGATACCTTGGGAGTTTTTTGGTCTAAGTATGGCTGGATGGTCTCTCGTTTGGTTTGTAATCATATTCTTTTTGAGCCTTTCATCTTTTATTAAATCAAAAGCTTCAACTTAGATTTCTGTAAGTATTACGCATTTCCAAATTGATTTATTCTATGGTAAGATTTGTAGGAAGTGGGGTAAGTTATTTTTAAGATTTGGCTGATTTTAAAGAAACAGTAAGCACGCTATTAGAGTCAGTTGATATTCAGGTCAACGGCACTCGTCCATTTGATATCCAAGTACACAATAAACTTTTCTATTCCCGAGTCTTATCTGGCAAGTCGTTGGGGCTTGGGGAAAGTTATATGGATGGTTGGTGGGACTGTGAGGCATTAGACCAATTTTGTTATCAGATGCTATGGGGCCGGATTGATAAACAAATAAAAATTAAAAATCCAGCCTTTCTTTTACATGTTTTAAGAGCTTATTTTTTAAATGCTCAGTCAAAAAAGCGTGCCTATATTGTTGGCAAAGAGCATTATGATACTGGCAATGATTTATTTGCTTTAATGCTTGACCAAAGAATGATTTACTCTTGTGGTTATTGGGATGGTGCAAATAATTTGGATCAAGCACAGGTCAATAAATTAGACCTCGTCTGCAGAAAACTGCATCTAAAGGCAGGAATGAAAGTACTCGAAATTGGCTCTGGATGGGGAGGCTTTGCGAAGTATGCAGCTGAAAACTATGGCGTGAGTGTCCATGGAGTAACAGTGTCCAAGGAGCAAATGGAATATGCACAAGAATCTTGCAAGGGTTTAGACACCTCATTTGAATTAAAAGACTATAGGGATTTATATGGCACCTATGATGCAATAGTTTCAATAGGAATGTTTGAGCATGTGGGATATAAAAACTACAGAGATTATATGCAGGTTGCTCGAAGATGTTTAGACGATAACGGGCTTTTTTTGCTACATACAATTGGCAGGAACACACCTTCAAGATCGACAGACCCATGGACCAATAAATACATATTCCCAAATGGTATGATTCCATCACCAGCACAGATAAGTAAATCTGCTCAAGGGTTGTTTGTTATAGAAGATTGGCATAATTTTGGGCAAGACTATGATCCAACCCTTATGGCTTGGAATGAAAATTTTCAAAAAAACTATGATGGTTTGAAGGATAAATACGATGAAAGATTCAAGCGGATGTGGGAGTATTACCTCTTGATGTGTGCAGGTACATTTCGCTCTAGAAGAAATCAGTTATGGCAATTAGTTCTGTCAAAAAAAGGTTTAAAAGGTGGCTACTCATATCAAAACGCCCACAGACTTAATCCATAAATAGACCTTCAATCATTGCAACCGAGCTGCATCCAGATTGGTATACGACATGTTGATTTGTTAGGTTGATGCCACCAATACCTACGATCGGAATACTAATAAATTTTTTGATTTCTTCAACTTTAGTGAGAGGGCAATGAGTAGCATTGGGCTTAGTGCTTGATTTAAAGATAGCGCCTAGTGCAACGTAGTCAGCACCATTTTGTTCTGCTTTAATTGCAAGCTCCAAACTATTATGGCATGTCACACCAATAATAAAATGATTGCCCAGTCTCTCTCTGGCAGATTTTGCATCCATATCATTTTGGCCAAGATGAATGCCATGAGCACCTATATTCTCACAAAGGTTCACATCATCATTGACTATAAATAAAGTATTATGTTCTTTGCATAGATTAAGTAGTTTTTTTGCTTCTTCGACCTTGTGTTCTATGTTGACTGCTTTTCTGCGATACTGGAGAATATTGATATGATGTTTTTTTATGGCATTCTCAATAATGTCTATGTTAAGGTTTTTGTCTGGTGTAATTCCGTACAATCCTTGTATTCTTTGATTTAGCATAGTATGGGACTTTTTCGATCTAAGAAAATTCAATCACTTCTGATTTTCATTATAGCCGTGGTGGCGATTCTTTGGATATTTCAAAAAAATTTGATGAATATCTTTGTTTTTAGTCAACCGCCCCCCAATGAAGAAGTTGTTGAATCTCAGAATACAGACATACCCTATCTTGAAAAAATAGATAATTTTATTATCAAGGAGTATTCAAATAACCAGGTTTTATTGCATACTATTGAAGCAGACGTTTATAAAAGTTTTAAGAATGCCCCTGTTCAGCTTGAAACTGTAAAAGTAACTACTTTTGATGAATTGCAAAATAAAAATCTAACTTTGAAGTCTGATCGTGCAGTTATTTTTAAATCAGGTGCGATTCATTTTATAGACCAGGTAGAAATTAAAACTATGAGCGGCATTTCTCATGAGATTGATACCGAGCTTTTAATTGTTAAAGATGGGCAAATTAATAGCAACCGCAGAATTGTGTATTTAGGTGAGACTGCAAAAATTATTGCAGAGGGTATGGATATGGATCTTGATAGAGATATAATGAATTTAAATGGTGAAGTTCAAATTCTCCAGGATACAGGTGCAATAATTGATACTAAGGATTTATTAATCAATCAGGAAGGCGGCGTCAAAAAATATGTTAGCAAGGAGCCTACTGTCTACCGATCAAATCAAAATATTGTAAATGCAGACAAGGGCATAGATGTAGATATGAATTCAAAATTAACAAAACTTCTTGGGAATGTTGATATTTTGGACGGTTCAGGAAGTTCACTTAAGAGCTATGATTTGATAATTGATCAGTCAAATGGAGGTGAAATTTTTATGTCTGATTCGCCAAGCCGTTTTAAATCTAGCACTGTTGACATAAAGTCAAAAAAAATGCATTATGATGCTATTTCAAAGAAACTTAAATTAATGGATGAGGTTGTTGCTGTTTATGAATAAATTGATTTTACTAATGGCTATATTTTGCTCAACTTTTGTATTTGCTTTGTCTGAGGATGCTGAACAGCCAATTGAAATTGAGGCTGAATCAGTTATGGTTGATGAGACAACTGGATTTAATGAGTTCATTGGCGATGCTGAAGTAAAGCAAGGCTCTTTGGTAATGACAGCTGACATCATTCAAGTTCAGACCAATGCTGATGGAGTGGAGACCATGATTGCTAAAGGTACTCTTGACAAACCTGCAAAGTATATTCAAAGTCAAGAAAATCAGGCGCGATTCATTGAGGCTACTGCAACTTTAATTACTTATGATGTTAATGAGGGCATGATCTTTCTAGTTGGTGATGCATATCTAGTCCAAGGCTTTGATTCATTCAGTGGGGATTCTTTAACATATGACATCAATAATGATAAAGTCCTAGTTAAAGGCTCTGAAGATGGGACTAAAAGAGTCAAGTTTAAGATTGACTTATAGAGTCGTTTGTTAACTTACTAATGCGGTTGAAATTCTATCTTTAACCTCTTCCAGAGTGCCAACGCCATTAATAGCAATGAATTTAGTGCCAGTTTCGGGATTATCTGCGTCAGTCCGATAGTACTTGACTAATGGTTCAGTTTGTTTATGGTAAATTTTAAGTCGACCTCTGACGATCTCTTCATTATCATCAACACGCTGAATTAGATCACCTCCAGTAATGTCATCTTTGTTGGGTTCTTGAGGTGGATTAAATTTAATGTGGTATGTCCTTCCGGAAGATAAGTGAACACGACGACCAGACATTCGCTCGACGATATCATCGTCAGGAACTTTCACTTCAACACAATAGTTGATTTTTATGCCTTCAAGTTTAAGAGCATTGGCTTGATTAATGGTTCTAGGAAATCCATCAAGTAAATAACCATTGTGACAATCAGGTAAATGAATTCTTTCTTTAACCAAAGAAATAATCAATTCATCAGATACAAGATTCCCAGCATCAATTGTTTTTTTTGCTTCCAGGCCTATCGGTGAGCCAGCATTGACTGCTGCACGCAGCATATCACCAGTCGAAATCTGAGGTATATTAAACTTTTCACAAATATGTGCCGCCTGAGTGCCTTTTCCAGCACCAGGGGGTCCTAATAAAATAATATTCATATGAACGCCTTTTATTTACACTTCAAAGGGGGGCAACTTTTTGCTTACCTTTGTTTTTTTCATTACGACATATTCTGGCAAACCATTATTATACGGTGGATAATTCTCACCTTCAATAAGTGGAAGTAAATATTCGCGACATGAATCAGTTATAGAAAATCCATCATTTGAAATAAAATTTTCAGGCATCATTTTTTCCACATTTGCTATGTCCTTTAATTCGCCATAGCCAATTTCCCATTGGTATGGGTTACTTGATTTTCTAACAATAGAAGGCATGATTGAATTCTTCCCATCTAGGGCCATTTCTACCGCAGCTTTTCCAAGAGCGTAGGCTTGTTCTACATCAGAGTTAGAAGCTAAATGTCTTGCTGAACGCTGCAGATAGTCAGCAACAGCCCAGTGAAACTTATAGCCCAGAGATTTTTTAATGATATTCGCAACAACAGGCGCTGCTCCGCCAAGTTGAGCATGTCCAAAGTCGTCTCGAGTACCCTGTTCTGCTAGGAAAGAGCCATCAGGCCACTTTGTTCCTTCAGATACAACTATGGTGCAATATCCAAATTCTTTTACATTTTTGTCAACCTTGGCTAAAAATTTCTCTTCGTTAAAGTCAACCTCAGGAAACAAAATTACTACTGGTATTGAGGAGTCTACTAACCCTCCAGCTGCTGCAATCCAGCCAGCATGGCGGCCCATGACTTCTAATACAAAGATTTTTGTTGAAGTTGCTGCCATTGATGCTACATCAAAACTTGCCTCCATTGTTGAAACGGCAATATATTTTGCTACTGAACCAAATCCAGGGCAGTTGTCAGTTACTGGAAGGTCATTGTCTACAGTTTTGGGTATATGAATTGCCTGAATCGGATACCCCATACTTTCAGATAATTGAGAAACTTTTAAGCAAGTATCTGCTGAGTCACCCCCGCCATTATAAAAAAAATAACCGATATTATGAGCTTTAAAGACGTCTATTAAGCGCTCATATTCAGCTCTATTGGCCTCGAGTGATTTCATCTTATACCGACAAGACCCAAAACCACCTGACGGTGTGTGATTAAGTGCCGCAATATCAGCATCCGATTCCAATGAGGTGTCAATTAGGTTTTCAGTTAAAGCCCCAATAATTCCATTCTCTCCAGCGTAAACTGTACCAATTTTGTCAGAATGTTTTCGAGCTGTTTCAATCACTCCACTGGCTGAAGCATTAATTACAGCAGTTACTCCTCCAGATTGAGCATAAAAAGCATTTTTCATAATAATTTAGTTATTAAAGGTTAAGATTCAAGTATGCAAATTTGACTATCGCATACAGATGCACTTCAGAGTTATTAAAAAAGTATAACATTTGGTATGGATCCAGTATTCAATAATTCTAAAGTATTGTTTAATTATATTAAGTTAGAATTTTCTGGTTAAAAAAAATATTTTAGAATGTAAGCTGGAGGAGATTGTTACAAATTGTTTCATAGGAAATGGTAATTAAAATGACGATTACTTAATGTGGCATAGCCTCACCAAAGTTTTCAATATTCCTAAAGCCTGGCACATTTTTTTTCACAATCTTAGTACTTGGCTTACTGATTGCAATAACATTTTGAATTTTAAATTTGGCAGCCGCCTCTAAAACATCTAAAGAATCATCAAAGAAAATTGACCTTTCTTTATTGAAATCGATTTGCTTGTCTAGCTCTTTCCAAAATTTTTGCTGTTGTTTTGGAACTCCAAAGTCATGTGATGAAATAATTTCATCAAAAAAACCTTCGATTTTAGACATTTTCATTTTAAGTTTAATGCCTTTTCTATGGGCATTTGTAACTAAATAAATACGCTTATTTTTATCTTTTGCACGTTGAAGAAAAGTTAAGGCATGATCATGAACTTGAATCAGATGTGAGATGTCAGTTTTTAGTTTCATAATATCTAATTCAAGTTGTTTTTCCCAATAATCCAAGCAATACCAGGTAAGCTTCCCTTCTTGAGAATTAATCTTTGATATGATTATTTCTTTAGCTGTCTTAAAGTCGATGTGATTTTGTTTTGAGTAAACCTGGGGAATATATTCCAACCAAAACTCTAAATCAAAGTTTAAATCTAAGATAGTTCCGTCAAGGTCTAGCAAGATTGTATCAATTTGATTCCAATCCAGGCTAATATTATTTTCTTCGCCAAGTTGTTCCATTTATGCTGTCTTCGAGGATAATACCAAGCTCCAAAAGCTCATCTCTGATTTGGTCTGACATTGTAAAGTCTTTAGAGTTTCTTGCAGCCTCTCTTTGGTTAATTTTTTTAGAGATTTCAGATTCAGACAACTCCGATCCTCGTTTCAAGTATTCATCAGCATTATAATTAAGAATGCCAAGGTTATTTCCGAGCTGGACAAGTTGACTCGATAGTGTGTTCGCTTTATTTGGGTTAGCTGCTCGTTCAATATTGATTTGTTTAGCAATTTCAAAAAGTACACTTAGGGCCATAGGTGTATTGAAATCATCATTTAAAGCTGCATTAAATCTTGCTTCATAGTCAAACTCAAGAAGTGACGAATCTACAGAATTATGATTTAGGCCTTTTATGGCGTTATAAAGTCTAATTAAAGCTGATTGAGCGCTCTCAATGTTTGTTTCACTATAGTTTAAAGGCGAACGGTAGTGGCTACTTATAAGAAAATATCTTAGGGCCTCTCCATCATATTTTTTTAATACATCACGAATAGTAAAAAAATTATTGAGAGATTTGCTCATCTTTTCGTCATCAATATTAACAAAACCAACATGCATCCAAGTATTTACAAATGTACAATTATTAGCGCCTTCAGATTGGGCAATTTCATTTTCATGATGCGGAAATGTCAAGTCCATGCCGCCACCATGTATGTCGAAATGATTCGAAATAAAATGATTAGACATTGCAGAGCACTCAATATGCCAACCAGGCCTACCGTTACCCCAGGGTGACGGCCAGCTGGGTTCGCCAGATTTAGCTTTTTTCCAAAGAACAAAATCAAGAGGATCTTTTTTATGGTTTTCAACATCAACCCTTGCACCAGCTACCAGGTCATCTAAGTTTTTTCCAGATAGTTTCCCGTATTCTTTAAATTTTCTTACTGAATAAAATACGTCACCATTGGTTCCTTGATATGCCAATCCTTTTTTTGATAAAGATTCAATCATATCAATCATCTTGTCAATCGAATCAGTAGCCCTAGGCTCAATATCTGGACTCAGGACACCCAAAGACTGTTCATCTTCATGCATCGCATCAATAAACCTATTAGTTAAGGAGTAAATATCCTCATTATTTTCAATAGCCCTTGTGATGATCTTGTCATCAATATCCGTGATATTCCTGACATACTTTACATTAGGAAAGTTTCGTCTCAAATGCCTTGTTATGACATCAAACATCACCATGACTCTAGCATGACCCATATGGCATAGGTCATAAACGGTCATACCACAAACATAAATTCCAACTTGGTTCGCATCAATAGGTTGAAACTCTTCCTTTTGATTGCTGAGGGTGTTATAAATTTTGAGCATTGCAATATTTTATACTGTATTTTGTAATATCACTTATATTAGTTTTGATGTTGAAAGTAGCTATCAATTTTGATTATCAATTTATGATTAACAAAATGTATAATCACCTTGCAAAGGAATTGACCAGCATTAATAACTTTTCCTGTTAAAAACTTATTATGAAAAAATTTCAATGCACCATGTGTGGATGGATCTATGACGAAGAGAAAGGGGCTCCAGATGAAGGAATTGATCCTGGAACGACCTGGTCCGATGTTCCTGAAGACTGGGAGTGTCCAGTTTGTGGATCAGGCAAGGAAGATTTCGATATGGTTGAAATATAACTACATCTAATTTATAAACGTATATTAGGAAACTAAAATGTCAAAAATACTGATTCTGCCTGGCGACGGCATAGGGATAGAAATTGTGGCTCAAGCCGTTAAAGTCATTGATTCATTAAATAGGAATCATGCAATGGAGATGACTCTTGTCAATGGACTCCTTGGTGGAGCAGCTTATGATGAAACAGGTTCGCCTTTTCCTGATGAGACGATTAGGATTGCAAAAGAGTGCGACTCAATTTTGCTGGGAGCTGTTGGGGGTCCTAAATGGGAGTCACTCGAAAGAAGTTTAAGGCCAGAAAGAGGTTTATTGGGCATACGTTCTGAGCTTGAGCTTTTTTCAAATCTAAGGCCAGCAATCCTATATCCACAACTAGCTTCTGCATCCAGCCTTAAAAATGAGATTGTATCTGGTCTTGACTTAATGATTGTTCGCGAGCTTGTTGGAGGTATCTATTTTGGAGAGCCAAGAGGAGTTGAAATCAAAAATGGTGAGCGCTTTGGAGTCAATTCTGCGACCTATTATGAATCTGAGATTGCAAGAATTGGACATTCTGCTTTTCAGATAGCTCAAAAGAGGAATGGTCGAGTCTGTTCTGTTGATAAAGCAAATGTTCTTGAGGTTTCTGAGCTTTGGAGAGATGTGATGGAGGAAGTATCAAAAGAATATTCAGATGTAAAACTTTCTCATTTATACGTTGATAATGCAGCTATGCAGCTCGTGAGAGATCCTAAGCAGTTTGATGTCATGGTTACTAGTAATCTTTTTGGAGATGTTCTTTCTGATTGTGCAGCAATGCTAACTGGCTCGATCGGTATGCTGCCCTCAGCATCATTAGATAAAAATAACTTTGGTATGTATGAGCCTATTCATGGTTCTGCCCCAGATATAGCTGGTAAAGATATTGCAAATCCATTAGCAACTATCTTGTCTGTGTCTATGATGTTGAGATACTCGCTTAACCAAGCAGAGCTGGCTGAAAAAATTGATTCTGCGGTAAGCGATGTCTTGGATCAAGGATACAGAACAAAGGATATTGCTGGCGACAGTCAAAAAGTAGTTGGAACAGAAGAAATGGGTGATCTTGTTGTTAAGGCTTTAGAGTCTTAGTATTGAACATCTTCACTGTCAATAGATTTCCATAGAAACCAGCACGCAACGCTTCTATAAGGCTTCCATTGTTCAGAAATTTCTATAATCTGATTCTTGCTAAGAATATTTCCGTCGCCATAAATCTGATTCATAGCTCTAATAATTCCAATATCTTTTATTGGAAAGATGTCTTTTTCGAGTAAATAAAACATACCAAACATTTCAGCAGTCCAAGGACCCACTCCTTTAATGGTTATTAATTCTTGATAGACGCTCTCAAATGACCGGTCCTCCCAGTGTGAATGATCTTTGATTGAGAAAGAAATAAAATGATTACATATATTAATAAGATATTGAGTCTTTTGTTTTGATAGGCCACAGGCCTTGAGATCATCAAAACTTAATGAAAGTACATTTTCTGGCTTTATTTGTCCAATTTTATTTGCCAACTTTCCCCATACACTCGCAGCTGCTTGGACAGATATCTGCTGACCAACTATTGCCCTAAGTAAAGTTTCTAATGCCTCACCCCTAGATGAAATAATGTAATCATCGTGCTTCAAGAGCAGCCCTTCTAGGCTAGGGTCAACTTTAGATAAAAATTCTTTGGATTGTTGCCAGTATTTGGGTTCAGTCATATGGAAGATTTTTTGAATTAAGTGGCGATTTAGTATAGAAGACATTGTCGTATAATTCATAGTAATTGAACAAAAAATTAGGATACATCTATGGGCAGTAAAAAAAATGTAACTTTCATCGGTCTAGGCACAATGGGATATCCAATGGCAGGACATTTATCAAATTCTGGACTTTTCAACGTCTGTGTTTTTAATCGATCATTAGAAAAATCTGCTAAGTGGGGTAATGAATACCAAGGTAAAGTTGCTCAAACAATTGAAGAAGCTGTCTCAGATGCTGATGTAGTTATCACATGTACTGGCAGGGACGAAGATATGATGGAAATTGTATTTTCGAAAGGTGGGATGTTGTCCTTTCTAAAAAGTGGCTCTGTATTTATTGACCACACGACGACATCTTGCAAACTCGCAAAGCACTTAAATGAATCTCTGGGTGCTAAAGAAATTGACTTTATTGATGCACCGGTTAGTGGTGGCGAAGCTGGCGCTATAAATGGTGTTCTAAGTGTTATGGCAGGAGGAGATCAGGCTGTTTTAGAGTCATGTGAATCTATTATTAATACATATTCAAAGAGTATTACTTTAATGGGGGAGGCTGGGTCAGGTCAATTAGCGAAAATGGTTAATCAAATCTGTATTGCTGGACTATTGCAAGGACTATCAGAGGGTTTGCTTTTTGCCGAGGCTGAAAATCTAGATATGGATAAATTATTATCTGCTATATCTGGAGGCGCTGCCCAATCATGGCAAATGGTGAATAGGGGCAAAACGATGCATCAAAGGGAGTTTGATTTTGGTTTTGCAATTAAGTGGATGGTGAAAGATTTAGGGTATTGTTTGGATCAAGCTCAAGGAAATGCAACTAATTTAACTTTTACTCAAGAGGTTTATGATAGATACATTAACCTAATGGATAAAGGCCATACATATAGTGATACATCAGCATTAATGGTCTTTGATGAGCTGAATCGAAAGTAATAAATTGAATGATTATTTTTCCTTTACTATTGAAAAATAATCAATCATTAATTTATTCTAAATTACAAGCAATGGCATAATATGACTATGAGGAAAATGCCCAAACTTACCAATATTCACACTGTCGCTCAGAGTCGAATTTTTAATCTTGAATCCATGGATGTTGAGTTTTCAAATGGAGCAACTCGGGTTTATGAAAGATTAATGTCAAGAGGTAATGGAGCTGTTCTAGTTATCCCAATGATTGATGATGAAACAGTTTTAATGATATATGAGTTTTCTGGTGGAACTGAAAGATATGAGTTAGGTTTGACTAAGGGCAAAATTGATAAAGGAGAAACCCCAGTTGAGGCTGCTGGGAGGGAGCTTAAAGAAGAAATTGGTTACGGCGCAAACAAATTAACTTTTTTAAAAACAATCACCCTTGCTCCAGGCTATCAGTCTAGCGAAACGCATATTGTTTTGGCTGAAGAGCTTTACGAAGAGACTGCAGAAGGTGATGAGCCAGAACCGTTAGAAATTGTTCCTAAAAAACTTTCAGATATAGAGCAGTTAACATATTCAGAGGATTTAACCGAGGCTAGAAGTATACTTGCACTCTACATGGCAAGGGATATTATCAATAATCGAAAAGAGTGATTCAAATCCCCTCATCCTTTTGGCTTAATGCTGATGAAATAAAATTTCCAGATATAAAATTAGCTCTCAAAGAACCAAATGGCCTAATAGGAATAGGTGGTGATTTATCTGTTGAAAGATTATTACATGCTTATTCAAATGGAATCTTTCCTTGGTATGGAAAAGATGAGCCAATATTGTGGTATTCTCCTGACCCTAGAATGGTCATTACGCCTGAGGCTTTTCATCTTTCAAAAAGCTTAAGAAAGACTATTAACTCATCAAGATTTAATGTCTCAGTGAATACTGTTTTTCCTGAAGTAATGCACCAGTGTCAAAATGTCCCTAGAGCTGGACAGTCTGGAACCTGGATAAGTGATGAGATGATTTCAGCTTACTGTAATCTTTATGATGCAGGATATGCGCACTCCTACGAAGTTTTTTTGGATAAAAAGCTGGTGGGCGGTTTATATGGAGTTGCGTTAGGAGGTGTTTTTTTTGGAGAGTCAATGTTTTCACTCGTTAGCAATGCTTCAAAAGTTGCCTTTGCTTACCTTCTCCAAAATAGTGATTATAAATTGATAGACTGTCAGGTGGAAAATAAGCATCTTGAAAGTCTAGGTGCTTTTAATATGCCTAGAGATTTGTTTATACAACAGCTTAAAGCCTTTGTGTAAAATGATACCTTTGATAAAGTGATGGTGACGCCATGAGAAACCAAATTAAACTTTTTTTACTTGTTTCGCTTGTTATTACTCTAGCTGCGTGTGGCCGAATGGGCGATTTGGTTCCAATCGATGAGTCACAAGCTGGTTCAATTGAAGCATCTACTAGTAGCTAATAGAATAAACAATTGAACGCATTCAATTTTCAAAATAATTGTCTTTATGCTGAGTCTTTACTTGTTAAAGACTTAATTAAATCTTATGGTTCGCCGCTTTATATTTATTCAAAAAGTCAAATAGAGTTCAATTGGAATCTATTCAAAAAATCTTTTGGAGATCATCCGCATTTAATTTGTTATGCGGTCAAGGCGAACTCTAATATTGCAGTCTTAAATACTCTAGCAAAACTCGGTTCTGGCTTTGACATCGTATCACTTGGAGAACTTGAAAGGGTAATTGCTGCAGGAGGAAATCCAAGCAAATGCGTTTATTCGGGAGTTGCTAAAAATGAATACTCAATACAAAAAGCTCTTGAATATGGCATCTATTGCTTTAATGTCGAGTCTGAAGGAGAGCTAGATTGCATTGATTCAGTGGCTTCATCATTGAATATGACTGCACCTATTTCGATTCGGGTAAATCCGAATGTAGATGCAAATACTCATCCTTATATTTCAACAGGCCTAGCAGAAAATAAGTTTGGCGTTGGCGCTGATATTGCCTTCTCAATGTTTAAAAAAGCAGCTTTATCAGAAAATTTAAAAGTTTGTGGGCTTGATTATCATATAGGTTCACAAATAACTGATGTGTCTCCTTTTATAGAGGCGCTAGATCGAGCATTAGAGCTTGTTGAAAAGCTAAAAACTGAAAACATTTTGATCGACCATCTTGATATTGGTGGAGGTATTGGAGTTAGCTATGACCAAGAGGAAACAATCAATATTGAGGACTATTTGAATTCTGTTACTAATAGAGTTGATCAGATCAAGATATTAGTTGAGCCTGGACGTTCAATTGTTGGCAATGCAGGAATATTTGTAACAAAAGTAGAATACTTAAAGCAAAATAATCTAAAGTCGTTTGCAATTGTTGATGGTGCTATGAATGATTTAATTAGGCCTTCATTGTATCAGTCCTATCATCAAGCTGTCTTGATTGACGATAACTCGAAGGGTATTAATGATACTTGGGACATTGTTGGCCCTGTTTGTGAGTCTACAGATTTCTTAGCGAAAGATAGAAATCTTACTTTAGAAAAAGGAGATTATATTGCTATCATGACAGCTGGCGCATATGGATTTGTCCTAAGCTCTAACTATAATTCTAGGCCAAGGGTTCCGGAGATAATGGTTAGTGGCAATAAACATAGCACGATTAGAAAAAGAGAAACAATTGATTCCCTTTATGAGAATGAGAGTTTATTTGAAGATGAAATTGACTAATAATCAAAAAAAATATTTAAGATCAATTGCTCATGATTTGAAGCCTTTTGTGATGGTTGGTCAAAATGGCTTAAGTGATTCAGTATTGGCAGAAATTGACTCTACATTGCAAAAGCATGAGCTAATAAAGATTAAGTTAAGAGTGGATGATCGTGATGTGAAACAAAACATCATTGAGCGAATTATGGAATTTTCTCACTCACAATTAGTTCAAGTTATCGGCGGGGTTCTTGTTATTTACAGGCCTTTTGATGATAACCCTGATATTATCTTACCTAGATCTTAATATTTTAAGAGTGTAACAAAGATAAATATGCCCTTGCATTAATGAATTGAAATGAAGATTGCCCTCAGCGCTGCAGAAACTTCAGGTGATTTGATTGCTTCATCACTAGTGGTTGCTTTAAAGCTTAATGAGCCAAATTGCATGATTGATGGTTTAGCTGGGGATAAGATGATCAAAGCAGGTTGCCATAGATTATGGCATATGAATGAAGTCAATGTAATGGGCCTGAGTGAAGTTTTGAGAAAATTGCCATCTATCTTAAAACTCAGAAAGCGAATTTCTAAGCACTATCTTGCAAACAAGCCTGATGTTTTTATCGGCGTTGATTCACCTGATTTTAATTTTAAGTTAGAGCGAATCCTTAAGAAAAACGGTATAAAAACAATTCATTTAATTAGCCCATCAATATGGGCTTGGCGCTCTAATAGAATTAAAAAAATTAAGCAATCAACAGATTTAATTCTATGTCTATTTCCTTTTGAAGTTGATTTCTACAGAATGCATAATCAAAAAGCAATCTTTGTAGGGCATCCACTTGCTGAAACTTTAAAGCCAAGAAAAGATTATCAGTCTAACAATAATGTTCTATTGATGCCTGGTTCTAGAGAATCAGAAATTAAGTCTTTATTGCCAGAGCTTTTAAAAGCAGCCAAATTAATGAAAGATGAAAATCCAGATCTGATCTTTAATATATCCCTTGCAAACAATCAGCAATTAGACTGGGTTACTAAAAGTATTGATGGGATAGAAATAGGGGTTAGTGTTGGTGATGCACATGCAAAAATTAGTAACTCAGATTTAGTTATTGTTGCATCAGGAACTGCCGCTCTGGAGGTTGGCTTGTTGGCCGTACCCATGGTTGTTGTTTACAAACTGTCATATATCAGTTATCAGATCGCGAGCCGTTTGCTTCATACGAGTGAAGTATCTCTTCCAAATAAAATTTTAGGAAGTAATATTGTTCCAGAATTAATTCAAGAGAATGCTAATGGAAAGAATATCTCTGATCATGCTATGAAGTTATTAGAATCAGACAATACCAAACTTATTAGAGAATTAGGAAGGATTCATAAATTATTGAAACTCCAATCTAGCACTAAATCAGTTGATGCAATTATTGACTTTGTAAATGAAAAATGATATCAAAAAAATAGTTCAATTAGCTATCTTGGAAGACATTGGAGGTGGAGATTTAACTTCGACTTTGCTTGAAAATAAAATGATTGTAGCTGAGATTGTATGCAGAGAGAATGCAGTCATATGTGGTATTGACTTTGCCAATCTATGTTTTCTGTCAATCGACCCCAAAATTCAAATTACTTGGAATGTTGAGGATGGCTCTAATGTTATTCCTGGTCAAATAATATGTAGAATTTATGGGCTTGCAAAAACTATAGTTACTGCCGAGAGAGTCGCTCTCAATTTCTTACAAATATTAAGTGCTACATCAACTAAAACTGCTGAGTTAGTTGGGTTAATCTCTGGAACAAAAGCAAAATTACTTGACACAAGAAAAACAATACCAGGTCTTAGAAAGGCTCAAAAATATGCTGTAAAGTGCGGCGGCGGGGTCAATCATAGAATGGGCCTTTATGATTGCATAATGCTAAAAGAGAATCATATCTTAACAATTGGCTCACTAGAGGATTCAATAAAAGACGCTGTAATTAATTTTCCTAAAATACCAATAATTGTTGAGGTTGAATCTCTTGATGAGCTTAAATCTGTTCTTTCGATGACGAATATCACGCGTATATTGTGTGATAATTTTTCTATTCCTGATCTAATAGAGGCTGTCCAAATTTCAAGTGGAGTCTATCCAATCGAGGCTTCTGGTGGGATTAATGAAGATAATATAATTCAATACGCTGAAACTGGCGTTGACTTTATCTCTATTGGATCTCTTACAAAAGATATTAGATCGATTGACCTTTCTTTAAGGTTTTCAGACTAGGCAGTTGCTATAAATGATGGACTAATAATATCCTCAGTTAGGTTGAACTTTAAGGCTTTATTATCTAGATTAACTACTGACCCTCCTGCACCTTCGAGTATGCATATACCTGCTGCTGTATCCCACTCAGAGCAACGTCCAAATTTGGGATAATAATGGTAAATTCCCTCAGCAATTAGGCAAAACTTGAGAGCACTCCCAAGTTTAAATGTTTCAAAATTAGTTTTTAGTTTTAAATGTTCTTTGAGTCCTTTATTATTGATTGAATATCTGCCTACAACTATTTTTTTCCATCTCTTAGGTTTTGATGTCAGTATCTTAAATGATTTTCTATTTTCAACCTTGATTGAAGGCTGGTTATCTAGCCGGTAGTAATGGACTTGATTAAAGGGCGAATAAATCAATCCAAAAGTCGGATAGTTGTTTTTAATCAAAGCAATACTGATACAAAAGTCGGGAGAGCCATCTATAAAGTCTCTAGTGCCATCTAATGGGTCAATCAACCAGTATTCTTTCCATGATGTTCTGACAGAAAACGGAATATGCGATGACTCCTCTGAGAGAATTGGAATATTTGGCGTTAATTTTGATAGGGCATTTAATAAAAATTCGTGTGAAGCTTTATCAGCTTCAGTGATTGGTGTATTGTCATCTTTAACTGAAAATTCAGTAGAATTTTTGCGAATATCCATGATTATTTCACCCGCTTGAGAACTTATATTTAGAAGCTGGGAAATTAATGCTTTATTCATTAAAACATTATATCATTGAGTACATAATTATTTTTTGTTGACCTGAATCTTAAGTAAAATTTATTTTTCTTCAACATATTTTTACAATAAAAATGAATAAACAAGTTTTAGCTATGGGTGGTGGAGGCTTTACCTCAAAACCTGAAAATCTAAAGTTAGATAAGTATCTGTTATCTCTTAGCAATAAAAAAAACCCAAAAGTTTGCTTTATACCTACTGCGAGTGGAGATGATGAAAGCTATAGAAGACGATTTTATTCATCATACAAAAAATTAAACTGTGAGACTAGTCATCTTTCACTGTTTTGGCCTCCAGAGGGAGATTTGAGAGAGTTTGTTTTAGATAAAGATATCTTTTATGTGGGTGGAGGTAATACTCGCAACCTTATGGTTCTTTGGAAAGAGTGGAGTCTTGATCAATATTTACTTGAAGCTTGGAATAACGGAGCTATCATGGCAGGTCTGAGTGCCGGCTCAATATGCTGGTTTGAAAAAGGGCTGACTGACTCCGTGACTGGAAAACTATTGCCACTGGATTGTCTAGGCTTTTTACCGAACAGTAATTGCCCACACTTTGATAGCGAACCACAACGCAGGCCTGAGTATCATAAGGCTATATTAAATGGCTCAATGATGAAAGGCATTGCATGTGATGATGGTGTTGCAGCTCATTTTGTTGATGGTGAGCTCGAATGTTGTGTTTCATCTTTACCCAATGCTAAAGCATATTACGTGAGTAATAATAACGGTGTTATTAATGAATCAATAATTGAGCCAAACTACCTTTGAGCCCTTTAAATAAAGCTTCAAATATTAAAAAACCTAGCTTAACTAGGCTTTTTAATATTTGGTGGGCCTACTTGGACTTGAACCAAGGACCAATCGATTATGAGTCGACTGCTCTAACCAACTGAGCTATAGGCCCGGGTAAAGAGCTATTCTAAAAAGCTTTGAAGCTTGTGTGCGCGAGAAGGGTGACGCAATTTTCTAAGCGCTTTTGCTTCAATTTGTCTTATTCTTTCGCGTGTAACATCAAATTGTCTTCCGACTTCTTCGAGTGTATGATCAGTGCTCATATCGATTCCAAATCTCATCTTAAGAACTTTTGCTTCTCTAGGAGATAAATTTGCTAAAAGATCACCAGTTGTTTCTTTTAAACTTTCCCTGGTAGTAACTTCTACAGGTGAGGACAATTTTTCATCCTCAATAAAATCACCTATTGTAGAATCTTCATCATCACCGACAGGATTCTCCATAGAAAGTGGCTCTTTTGCAATCTTTAGAATCTTATTAATTTTATATTCTGGCAATTCCATTTCAACAGAAAGTTCTTCAGGTGTAGCTTCTCTTCCAAATCTTTGCAATAATTGACGCCTCACTCTATTAAGCTTATTGATGGTTTCAATCATATGTACAGGTATTCTTATAGTGCGAGCCTGATCAGCAATTGATCTTGTGATAGCTTGTCGAATCCACCAAGTTGCATATGTGGAAAACTTGTATCCACGGCGATACTCGAATTTGTCAACTGCTTTCATGAGTCCAACATTACCTTCTTGGATAAGGTCTAAGAACTGCAAGCCACGATTCGCATACTTTTTAGCAATAGATATTACAAGTCTTAAGTTGGCTTCAATCATTTGACTCTTTGCATTTTTAGCTTTTCTATCACCCTGTCTAAGTTTTTTATTGATTTCTTTAAGTTCTCCAACCGTAATTTGCATCGCCTCTTGATTTTCTAACAGGCTTTTTTGAGAATAGTAAATCTCATCTTTGCACTTTTCTAGAGATTTTAAAGTTGTTTTATCAATCTCTTTGCTTTTGAGCCAATCAAAGTTAGTTTCATTTCCAGGGAATAGTTTGTAAAAAAGCTCTGAGCTCATGCCTGCATCAAGACAAGCATTACGAATCAAGTTTTCTTCTTTTTTAACTACAGAAACACGACTAGAAACAACATCCATCATTGTGCTAACAAGCTTTGGTGCGAGTCTTAACTCTGAAATACAGCCTGAGAATTTTTGTCTTGCCTTGACTGTCTTGGCATCAAGATAGCCATTCTTTTTGCAAGAATTGACGTAACTTTTATGCGATTTTTGTATTTTATCAAAGCGCTCATAAACTTCACCTTCATCCGGTCCAGTGTATTCTAACTCATCAAATTCATCTTCGTCTTCGTCCAGCTCATCCTCATCAGCATCTAGATTCATTGCCTCTAGTTTTGCATGTTTTTCATCAAGAAGCGCTTGTTTTTCAACAATCAATGCTTGTTTTTCTTCAAATTCTTCAGCATCACCTTGGTAACCAATAACCACATCAGTCATTTTACATTTGCCCTCTTCAAGCCTTGTATAGGCCTTAAAGAAGTGATCTGCAATTTCTGGATAAAGTGATATTGCCTGCATTATTTGATAGACACCAGCTTCAATTTCTTTTGCGATTCTGACTTCATCACTTTGCTCTAATAGTTCAACAACCCCCATTTCACGCATGTACATTCTTACCGGATCTGTTGTTCTTCCAAACTCTGAATCTAGTGCGGCGAGAGCAGCTACAGCAACTTCTGCTGAATTTGCTTCAGCTTTGCCACCTTGGTGCATAACCAAAGTGTCAGCATCTGGCGCCTCATCAGCTACCACAATGTCTAACTCCTCAAGAATAGTCACAATTGGCTCTACCTGCTCTGGAGTCAAGAGATCCTCAGGCAGAAGGTCATTAATTTCTGAATAGGTAAGGTAGCCTTGTTCTTTTCCAATGACGATAAGACTATTTAGGGCGGTTTTATGAGCTTCAGTAGTTGTCTTCATAGTATTGTTTTTTAAAAACAGAGGTGGAATTATACCTAATTCATCAATTATTTTTTAGTCAATAATTGACTGTTGGAATAGCTTTGATTTAGTTAGATTCAGCAAAAATTTTACTTATGGATTGTTCGTCGCTGATTCTTCGAATTACATCAGCAAGGGTTTTGGCAATTGATAATTGTCTAATTTTATCGCATTTATTTGCATTTCCATTCAAAGGGATGGTATTTGTAATCACTAACTCATCAAGCTTTGAGTTGGAAATATTATCTATAGCACCTCCAGAAAGGACTGCATGAGTAGCATAAGCAACAACTTTTTTAGCCCCTTTTTCTTTTAAAATCTCAGCTGCTTGACATAGTGTGCCAGCAGTATCAACCATATCATCAATCATAATGCATGTTCTTCCAGATACATCACCAATTACATTCATAACCTTTACTAGATTAGGTTCTGGGCGCCTTTTATCTATGATTGCAAGATCAGCGTCATTAATTCTTTTTGCGGCAGCTCTGGCTCTTGCAACTCCCCCAACATCCGGTGATACCACTACAACATCATCATATTCATGGTCTAGTATGTCCTGAACGAGAACGGGTTGAGCATAAATGTTATCAATTGGTATATTGAAGAAACCTTGGATTTGATCAGCGTGAAGATCCATTGTAAGAATTCTGTTCACCCCAGATGTTTCAATCATTTGAGCCACAAGCTTTGCTGTAATTGGAACTCTAGTTAGACGAGATCGCCTATCCTGTCTCGAATAACCAAGATAAGGAACAACAGCTGTTATTCTTCCTGCGGATGATCTTTTGAGTGCATCAACCATAATAAGTAGCTCCATTAAGGTTTCTGCTGACGAAGGTCCACATGTAGGTTGAATAACAAAAACGTCACAACCACGGACATTGTCAAGAATTTCTACATGAGATTCTCCATCACTAAATTGGCCAACAAAAGCCTTGCTTTGGCTTATATTCAGGTTTTCAATAATTTCAGAAGAGAGATCAGGATTTGCGTTACCGCTAAAGATTTTTATTCTATCTAAAGACATCTACTTAGATTCTTATGGTTGATTGCATAATTATACAAAGAAATCATACGATTGAATCAAGTAGTTTAGCTAGTAAGTATTTTTTTTATTTTATTTAAATAAGTTCGTCGATAAATGGCTTTATTTCCTCAGGCTCAACTGTTGCGCTAAAGCGTTTAAAAGGGACCCCGTTCCGATCAATTAGAAACTTTGTAAAATTCCATTTGATGCTATCATTTAGTTTACCTTTAAGCTCAGATTTAAGGTATTTGAAGGCTGGGTGAGCGTTTGAGCCGTTGACTTCAATTTTTTCAGACAACTCAAAGCTAACACCATAGTTAGATTCACAAAAGTTTTTTATTTCATCTGCTGTTCCTGGCTCTTGCTTTCCAAATTGATTGCAAGGGAATCCAATAATTTCAAGACCGGCATCCTTATATTCTTGATATAGTCCTTCCAAGCCTTTGTAATGATAAGTTAAACCACAGTTGCTTGCAGTATTTACAATTAAAACAACTTTGCCCTCAAAGTTTTTAAATGAAACATCTTTTCCATCAATATTTTTAAAATTAAACTGATATATGCTCATTTCTAGATGTGCTTTTTTAGTAAAAAATACAATTGTACTCACTTCAAATGAATTTGAAGTGTTTAGTTGATGAAGATGAGCTATTAACTGATAGCAAAATTTGGCTGGGATGGCAGGATTCGAACCTGCGAATGACGGGATCAAAACCCGTTGCCTTACCGCTTGGCGACATCCCAATTGTATAGAGGTGATTTATCAATCGCTTTCGCGACAAAACCAACCCACTTTGATGGCAATTCTTTGTTTGCTATCAATGCATCACTTTCATTTTCAAATGCTACGAAAACACACGAGCCGCTTCCTGTCATTCTTGCTTCATCAACATGCTTTCTAGTTGAATTCAGATACATCAAAGCATCTTTTATCTCACTTTCCAAGTCAATTGCAGCATCCAAACAGTCGTTATGTGGATTTGAAACTAATGAAAAATCGGTTATTTTCCTTTGTAGCGGTGACATTGTCAATGCTTTATGGCTGAATATTTCTCGTGTAGAGATTTGTTTATTGATTGAAACAACCAGATAGTAGTATTCTGGCAAATTTAATGGAGTAAGAATTTCACCAATTCCTTCTGCCCATGAGCTTCTTCCTTCAATAAAAATAGGAACATCTGCCCCAATATCTTTTCCTATTGAGATCAGCTCTGTATTTGTTAATTTTAGATTCCAAAGTTTATTGAGAGTAACAAGAGTGGTTGCAGCATTTGAACTCCCTCCACCAAGTCCCCCACCCTTAGGAATCCTTTTTATAATTTTTATATCCACTCCAAAATTTGTTGCACTATATTGTTTTAACTTTTTAGCGCTCTTAATCATTAAGTCATCACTGATAAGAATATCTTCGTTGCCTGAGGTGCGGTTTATTTTTCCATCATTTCTTAAACTAAAATCTATCTCATCATAAAAATCTAATAGCTGAAAAATGGTCTGTAAGTTGTGATACCCATCATCTCGTTTTGAGGTGATATGTAAGAATAAATTAATTTTTGCTGGCGAAAGGTAAGTCAATTTATGCTTTTATAAAGTGCTCTCTGTAGTGCTTCAATTCATCAATGGAGTCATAGATATCTGACAAAGCTAAGTGTCTAGATTTTTTGAATGAGCTATTGATGATTTCTGGTTTCCAGCGATCAGCCAGTTCTTTTAGTGTTGAGACATCGATATGCCGGTAATGAAAAAACTTTTCAAGGGTAGGCATATAGTTATACAAAAATCTTCTGTCTTGACAAATTGAATTGCCGCACATAGGAGAAGCTCCCGAATCAACGTATTGAGAGAGAAAATTAAGTGTTTGAGATTCTGCTTGAGCGACCGAAATTGAACTTTCTTTAACTCTTTGCACTAATCCAGAGCGATTATGTTGATTTGTATTCCAATCATCCATACCATCTAGTAATTCAGTTTTTTGTTTAATAGCCAAAGATGGACCCTCACCAATAACATTCAGATTGGCATCCGTCACAACAGTTGCAATTTCAATGATGACGTCACTCTCGGGAATTAGCCCTGTCATTTCAAGATCTATCCAGATTAGATTTGTTTTTTTATTCATTGTTGCTTATTACTTGCATGAATGTATGCATCAAGCTTATCTTGCGCAGAACCGTCTGATAATATTTGATTAGCATTTATGATGCCCTCATCTAATGAGTTTACTAGGCCACTCACGTAAATTGCAGCTCCAGCATTTAATGCAATAATATCTCTAGCTAAACCTTTCTTTCCAGAAAATGCTTCATGAATCAAAGCAAGAGATTGCTCAGCATTGTCAGCTTTAATTGAATCTAGGCTTCCTTCTTCTAGCCCAAAATCATGAGGATGGACATCATAAGTTGAAATTTTATTATCTTTTAGTTCCGCCACATAAGTTTTGTTGGCAATGGAGAACTCATCAAGACCATCTTCGGAGTGGACCACCATAACATGTCGCGAATTGAGACCCTTTAAAACATTAGCAATCGGCTCAACTAAATTTTTATCAAAAACGCCCATAATTTGGTTTGGTGCTTTGGCTGGATTTGTCAAAGGACCCAATACGTTAAAAATTGTTCTTATTGCGAGCTCTTTACGAGGCCCAATTGCATGTTTCATAGCGCTATGATGAGCTGGTGCAAACATAAAACCCACCCCAATCTCCTCAATACACTGACTAATCAATTCTGGATTTAAATTGAGATTGATACCAGCAGCTTCCAGTACATCTGCACTTCCAGATTTTGAGGATATTGAACGATTTCCATGTTTTGCAACTTTTCCACCAGCCGCTGCGACTACAAAAGCTGAAGCTGTTGAGATATTAAAAAGACCGAGCCCATCTCCTCCTGTGCCACAGGTGTCAACCAAGTACTCATCACTGCTTAATTTGACTGATGTGGCAAGATCTCGCATTACTTTTGCGCTTGCAGTAATTTCCTCAATTGTCTCACCCTTCATTGAAAGGCCAACAAGAAATGCGCCGATCTGAGCATCAGTAGTTTGTCCTGTCATGATGCTATTCATGACGTCATGCATCTCACTTTCATTCAAGTTTTGTCTTGAAATAACCGCTTTGATTGCCTCATTTATATTCATAACTATTGCCGACTCATTAATTGTTCAATTTCATTAATCTCTTTAGCTGCTTTTTGGGAGAGAACATGGTTTCCTTTATCAGTCACTAGAACATCGTCTTCTATTCTGACTCCTATGCCCCAGTATTTAGGGTCAATTTTATCATCCCTTCGGATATAAATTCCAGGCTCAACAGTTGTTACCATACCACTTTTAAACTCACGGAACTCTCCATTAACTAATTTACTGCCTACGTCATGTACATCTAGTCCGAGCCAGTGCCCAGTGTTGTGCATATAAAATTTAGTTAAATCCTCAGGCGATTTCATAATTCCTAGCTTGATAAGGCCATCCGTTATTATTTGACAGGCAGTCTCATGCGGCTTATTGGAGCTGACTCCAGGCCTAATAGATTGAATAGCAGATTTTTGCGCACTTAAAACAAGATCATATATCTCTCTTTGAGCATCATTAAACTTTCCATTAATCGGAAAAGTTCTCGTAATATCTGAGGCATAGCCATTAATCTCGCAACCTGCATCAATCAAAAGTAGATCCCCATTTTTCAACTCTTTATTGTTTTCAGTATAATGCAAAATGCATGCATTTTCTCCACTTGCAACGATTGGAGGGTAGGAGTGTTCAGAGTTGCCATTCCTAAAATGTGAGTCAAACACAGAGGCAATATTATGCTCAAAAAGTCCAGGTATAGACTCTTTCATTGCATTTATGTGGGCTTCAGATGCTAGGTCTGCAGCATCCTGCATATTTTTTATTTCTTCCTTGTCTTTTATAAGTCGCATTTCTGAAACAAAAGGGTTTAAGGGTTTTAGCCTACTTTCAAAAAGAGAATGAATGCGTTTATTATGAATATTTGTGCTGGAATGGTCTTTCCAGCCACTACCTCCCGGTGCATCATAATAAATGGCAGAGTCTTTTTTAGTGAAAGAGTCAATATGATCAAAAAAAGTATCGATGTCATATGCCTGATTCACTAACAAAATTTCTGGTGCAAGTTCAGCTCCTAGTCTGATTCCATTCCAAATCTCTTTGGTCTCGTCCTTAGGTCTTAAGAACATGACATAGCTATCTTTGCTAAATACAGCTATTGCATCAGGCTCTATAAATCCAGTTAGATACCAAAAATTACTATCTGGACGAAATGGATAAGTCACATCACTGTTTCTTTTTTGTTCGCTATTGGTTGATACAATGACCACTGCATCATGACCCAACATGCTTAACAACTCCTCTCTTCTTTTTTGATGTATCATTTTATTTGGTGTATTAATTCTTAGATATACAACGCAAGAAAGATACCATGAAAACGATACGACTTTACCAAAATACACCTTTTGCTGAGGGTAAAACAGCTGAATTAAATAGTGATAATAGTCACCATTTAAACAAGGTTTTACGTTTTCCAGTCGGCAAAAATATTACAGTATTTAACGGTGACGGTTTTGATTACAAAGCGTTAGTTCAAGATGCCAAAAAAACAACCAGCCTTAAAATCATTTCTAAAGCAAAAAACAATTCAGAATCAACATTAGATTTAACTCTCGCTCAGGGGATTGCAAAAGGTGAAAAAATGGATTTTTTGATCCAAAAAGCAGTGGAATTGGGAGTCACAAGAATAATACCAATGAAATTAGAGCGTTGCGTTGTTCGACTAAGAGATGAAAAAGTTCAAAAAAAAATTGATCATTGGCAAAAAATTGCTAACCATGCCTGTGAACAGTCAGGTCGTTCAGTCATTGTCAGCGTGTCTGATCCAGTTTCGCTCGAAGGGTTATTAGAAGAAAAGGGCCACAATGGCTTTGTTTTGCACCACCGAGCAGAAATCGGCCTCAGTCAAGTGCAGGAAACTTCAAATGCAACTATATTGATTGGGCCAGAAGGTGGTTTGACCGAAAAAGAAGTTAGTGATTCTGAGTTTGCGGGATATCAGTCAGTCCATATTGGAAAGAGGGTTTTGAGAACAGAAACTGCTTCTCTAGCAGCGATTGCTAACATGCAGTTATTATGGGGGAGCTAAAAGGAAATAAAGAAAGTCCTAGTCAATGTTGCCTAGTTCTTGACTGAGCTCCCGTGCACGGTCGTAGGCTGCTCTTGTTGCAGCTGCAACAATCCCTTCAAAGTTCTGATCTTGAAAGGTTTCGATTGCTGATTGCGTAGTTCCATTTGGTGATGTAACTTCCGCACGAAGTGTGCGCGAGTCTTTGCCAGAGTTAGTCGCCATGATGCTTGCACCCAGACTGGTTTTGATACTCAAAGCATCAGCTGTATCTTCATCTAGACCCAGGGCCATAGCGGCCTGCTTCATGGACTGCATCATTAAGAAAAAATAAGCGGGTCCACTGCCTGAAATCGCTGTAATTGCATCCAAGAGGTTTTCCTCATTGACCCAAAAACATTCTCCCACAGCAGATAACAACAAGTTTACTGATTCTTTTTGGATGTCATTGACGAGTTCGTTCGCATAAAGACCTGTGACTCCAGACTGAAAAAGAGCAGGCGTGTTAGGCATTGTTCTAACGAGTGCAAAGTCACCGCCAAGCCATCGATTAATATCTTTACTTTTGATGCCAGCTACAATTGAGACAAAGAGTTGATCTGATGAGGCTTTATTTTTGAGCTCATGGCAAACCACAGAGAGCACTTGAGGTTTAACAGCAAAAACGACAATATCACTATTAGTTAACAATGAGACATTGTCAGGTTGGACAGTCACTCCTAGTTCAGAGCTGCGTTTTTCTAGAAGCTCAGTATTGGCGTCACTAACATTAATATTCTTGGCTTCAAAACTATCACTCAATAGCCCCTTAATAAGAGCATAGGCCATATTGCCAGCGCCAATAAATCCAATGACTGTTTTGTTTTCCATATAAAATATCTTTGTTTTCAGTGCTTAATTCAATTCTACCAAAGTTGCAATAAATATAGAACATTAATGACAATATTTCAGCCAAAACTAGTAATGATTGATGTCGACGGAACTTTGGTCGATAGCGTCCCTGATTTGGCTTATTGTGTTGATCAGATGATGGTCGCTCTGAATATGCCATTAAGAGGAGAAGATACAGTTAGGCATTGGGTTGGAAATGGCGTCCCTAAGTTGGTGGAAAGGGCTTTGACAGGTGAATTGGATGGCTCTCCAAGTAAAGAGGCGTTCGATAAAGCTTATCCAATTTTTTTAGATTTGTACGCCCAAAATTCATCCGTTAGGTCCACTCTTTACGAAGGCGTAATAGAAGGCTTAGAGTATTTAAAATCTAAGGACTACCTTTTAGGTTGCGTTACAAATAAAGCCGAGCAGTTTACTCATCCATTGCTAAAATCTTTAGGGATTTTTGACTATTTTGGGGTAGTTATTTCAGGTGACACGTTAGAAAAAAAGAAGCCAGACCCAATGCCACTGATTCATAGCGCTGACTTTTTTAATGTTAAGCCCAACGAATGCCTAATGCTGGGCGACTCAATTAGCGACGTGAAGGCCGCTAGAGCAGCAAATTTTCAGATTATTTGCATGTCATATGGATACAATCATGGCAACAATATCGCTGATGAAAATCCTGACCTCGTAATCGATTCAATGAAGCAATTGCGAGACTACCTATAGTGAATATTGAAGAAAATCATATCTGGCACCCTTATGCCAATATCCCAAACAAGGTCCCAACATACCATGTAGAGAGTGCAGAAGGGGTATACCTTAATTTCAAGAATGGAGCGCGCGTTATTGACGGTATGAGTTCTTGGTGGTGCATGATACATGGCTACAACAACCCCTACATAAATGATGCCATTAAGTTTCAGATTGATCAAGTGTCCCACGTTATGTTCGGGGGTCTGACTCATCAACCAGCCATTGACTTATGTGAAAAGCTAATTAATTTGACGCCCAAAGGCTTAGATAAGGTGTTTTTTGCCGATTCGGGCTCTGTCTCAGTTGAAGTGTCTTTAAAAATGGCCATTCAGTACTGGCAAAATAAAGGCCATAAAGAAAAGTCATATTTTTTAACGCCCAGGGGTGGTTACCACGGCGATACTTTTGGCGCTATGAGTGTTTGTGATCCCAAAAAAGGTATGCATCACCTTTTTAGTGAGGTTTTGCCAAAGCATTACTTTGTTATGCAGCCTAAACATCATAACACTGATGAGGCGCTCTCTGATTTGGAGTCTAGGCTAAGTAAAAGCCATAAAAAAATTGCGGCCATGATTCTTGAGCCAATAGTTCAGGGCGCCGGAGGAATGAATATTTATGATGAAGATTACCTGAAAGGCGCTAGAGTATTATGTGACAAGTTCAACGTCCTAATGATTGTTGATGAGATAGCCACTGGGTTTGGGCGAACAGGCAAGTTCTTTGGCTGTAATCATGCAAATATTTCTCCAGATATTATGTGCGTTGGAAAGGCTTTGACAGGCGGCTATATGACAATGGCTGCTGCTATAACTAACAAAGATGTTTCCGAAACAGTTGGCGTACTAATGCATGGACCAACCTTTATGGCGAATCCTTTGGCCTGTTCTGCAGCGATTGCAAGTATTGATCTTCTTTTAACTAGTAACTGGAAACAAAGAGTCACCGAAATTGAATCGATTTTAAGAGATCAATTGATGCCCCTTAAGAATCATCAATCTATACTTGATGTCAGGATTATTGGTGCAATCGGCGTAGTAGAGTTCAATGAGGATTTGGATATGAAAAAAACTCAGGAGGAGCTGATAGAGTCAGGTGTTTGGCTCAGGCCTTATGGAAAGTTGCTCTACACTATGCCACCCTTCGTAATATCAGACGAAGAGTTGCTGGCTATTACTCAGGCTATGCGTAAGATTGTTGGCGACTCGTTAGAGTAATTTATCTATTCAACAGGATCAATGTCAACAAACCATCGTACTGATGAGCTTACCTTGATAGTTTCTATATGCTGATAAAAAGTCTGAATTAATCTGCGAAGCTGCCCCCTATCTTCTGATTGTAAGTAAAGATTAAAGTAATAGTAGTCTGATTTCCGTTCAATGACTCCAGGAACTGGACCCCAAATTTCGACTGATTCAATCTCAATACTATTAATTAATTGAGCAACTTCGTTCAAAAAATTCTCTGCTAAATTTTTGTTTTTAGCATTCGCACAAATCAATGCTTGATGAGCAAAAGGCGGCAGTTTAGTATCTTTGCGCTCCAGTAAAAGAGTTTTGGCATATTCAATATAGCGCGAATCTTTTACGAAGTTGAATATCGGATGATTAGGATAACGGGTCTGTATATTGACCTCTCCTTTATATTGCCCTCTTCCACATCTTCCTGAAACTTGAACTAGTAGTTGAGCTAGATGTTCTGTGGACCTAAAGTCAGTTGACATGAGTCCAACATCAACATCTAAAATACCCACAAATGCGAGGTTAGAAAAGTCATGACCCTTGGCAAGCATTTGAGTTCCGATAATGATGCAGGGCTCACCTGAGTTGATTTTTTTTAAGTGAGTCGCAAAAGCTTTTTTCTTGCGCGTAGTATCTCTGTCAATTCTGATGACTTCGGTACTCGGAAAGAAAGATTCTAGGTTTTCTTCCAGCCTTTCGGTTCCATAGCCCAGAATTTTGAGCTCCTGACTGCTACAAGAAGGGCACGAAGATTCGGGAGATTTTTCTAATCCACAGTGGTGACACTTGAGTCGATTAATACTCCGGTGATAAACTAGCCTTGAGTCACAACTGGTGCACTCTGACTGCCAACCACACTCTGTACAATAGTATATTGGTGCATAACCTCTTCTGTTGATGAATAGCATGACCTGTCTGCTTTCTGAAAGGTGATGCTTTATTCTGGCAATGAGTGGCTTTGATAATGGCTCTGAAGGTTGGCTTCTCATATCTATTAGATCAACGCTTGGCATTATTGCTTCGCCAGGGCGAGAAGTCAGAGTTAGTCGAGCGAGCTTTTTTTCGATCACATTTTTTAAGGTTTCTAAAGAAGGTGTTGCGGTTCCGAGTATGAGTGGAACGTTGGCCAATTTAGCTCTCATAAAGCTGAGGTCCCTAGCAGAGTATCGAAAGTTTGATTGTTGTTTAAAGGAGTTGTCGTGCTCTTCATCCACAATCACGAGTCCAAGATTAGGTATAGGTGTAAAAATAGCAGAACGAGTACCAAGAATAACTTTTGCATCACCATCCTTTGCCAACAGATAAGCATCTTGTTTTTGCGTGTCATTGAGTTGGGAATGAACAGCCACAACCCGACCCTCTATTCTCTGTTCAAAACGTGAGATCATTTGAGGGGTTAGCCCTATTTCAGGAACTAAAACAAGAACTTGCTTTCCTTTTTTTAAAAGTTGCTCCGTGATACTGAGGTAGACTTCGGTCTTGCCACTCCCTGTAACGCCGTGTAGCAAAAAGCCATTAAACTCAGATGAACTCTTAAGCACTTCAGTAATCGCAAAACTCTGCTCATTAGTTGGCTTTATATCAGTTGATGACATCTTGACTTCGGATTTACCCGGCTTTTTGATCAGTGCTGGCTTACCATTTCTCAAGTTTTTTGGTATCGCATTGGATAGAACTTCGCCAATTGGGTGGTGATAATAGTTAGCAGACCAAGATAAGAATTCAAGAATTTCCTTTGATAAGAGTGCTTCATGATCTATTACTTCTTCAACTTCCCTCAGTTTTGAAAAGCTGCTTTTGTCCTTGTGAGAGAGAACAATGCCTGTCACTTTTTTAGATCCAAAGGGAACTTTTACTCTTGAACCAATGCACACTTTTTCTTTACACAAATAATCAAACGTATTGTGCAATGGAACCGGAATTGCAACTTCAGTGATTTGCATCAAATAAAAAAGTTTTAGGGATAAAATAGCTATTTTAGCAATATTAACTTGCCATGGTAGTTATTCAAAATATCATTAATGATTCAAACGTTGACGAGGATAGTCTTAGCAAGGTATGCCAAGATTTTTTAAATGAAAATGCTTTAGAGGACTCAGAATTATTGATTCGTCTTGTTTCTCCCGTTGAGATTCAAGTTCTTAATAAAGAGTACAGAGATAAAAATCAGGTTACCAATGTACTCTCTTTTCAGAGTGACATTCCAGATGAGGTCGAAGAGTCAATACTTGGTGATGTTGTTATTTGTGTCGACGTAGTGAGGGAGGAGGCACTATTTGGCAACAAAAAATTTGGTGATCACCTTACTCATATGGCAGTTCATGGCATTCTCCATTTGCTTGGACATGATCATGAAGATATCACCTCAGCAAATAAAATGGAGTCAATAGAGATTGATTTTTTAGGCAAGCTTGGCATCAGTAACCCTTACATCTAGAGCTATCTTAGCTAGTCATTAAAAGCGTTGCCAGTTTTATTATGTTTTCTTCTTGCGGGTTGTTTTTTCTGTAAATGACGCCAATATCTCTTTTAGCCTTAGTGGATTTTAGGTCTATATTTATATTCGGATAGTGACTCAGTACTCCAAAATCAATTGCCATTCTTGGTAAGAAGCTCACTCCAATATTCGTATCCACCATTGCAACAAGTGTTGAAATGCTTGTGCAAGAAAAGTTGGATATGTGTTTGGTGGAAATTTCGTTGTTTTGTAAAATGTGGGAACGAAGGCAATGACCTTGTTCAAGCATTAATAAGGAGCCATTATCAATTTCTTTTGATTTGCGATTTTTGTGTTGAATAAAATAGATTGGGTCAGCAAAGACTCGATAACTCTCAATATAATCTGGCAATTCATAGGGGAATGCAAAGATTGCAAAATCGATTTGAGCTTGATCAAGATATTTAAGTAAGTTTTCACTAGTATCCTCTTTGAATGAAACTCTAAGTTTTGGATGCGATTGAGTGATATTCGACAGAAAGGTTGGGAGTATATATGTAGAGATTGTTGGAATAACACCGATAGTAATTTCAGACTCAAAAAAATCTATTTTTGAAGTGCTCACCAATACATTCATCTCTGCCAAAACTGACTCCGCTTGCTGGGTAACACGATTTCCAGCTGATGTAAAGCGAACATTTTTATTGTCCCGCTCAACTAGCTTGACTTGAAGATCATTTTCAAGTTTTGAAATTCCGGCACTGAAAGTCGAAGCACTGACAAAGCACTCCTTTGCCGCGTTAGAGAAGTGATTCGTTTTTTTTAGTGCAACGAGGTACTGTAAATTTTTAATAGAAGGTGTCATTTTTATATTCGTTTTTAACGAATATAATATACAGTATTATTCAATTTAACTTTATATAAATGAATGGTATGATTGTGGCTCATTTAAACAATCGGAGGTAAAAATGAATTTAAGTGGAAGTAAGACTGAACAATCATTAAAGGATGCATTTGCTGGAGAATCTCAAGCAAATAGACGCTATTTATATTTTGCAAATCAATGTGACGTTTTAGGAGAGCCAGATATGGCAGCTCTTTTCAGATCAACTGCTGAAGGTGAGACGGGTCATGCCCATGGCCATATGGAGCACCTAATTGAAGGTGGAGTGGGCGATCCAGGTACTGATATGCCAGCCAAGGAAGTCAAAGACATGCTTGCAAGTGCGGTTCATGGTGAAACTCATGAGTACACTGACATGTACCCAGGTATGGCTAAAACTGCTAGAGAAGAAGGATTTGATGAAATTGCGGACTGGTTTGAAACCCTAGCGAAAGCTGAGCGTTCTCATGCTAACCGCTATCAAAAAGCATTAGATAGTATGTAAAGTCACTGCTACCATAGATATAGTCTGTGGTAGCAATAAACCCTTAAAACTAATTCAATATGTCTAAATTTAAAGAAGGCAATTTAGAGGCTCCCACTCGTTACCCTCTAAATTGGAAAGATAAAGATTTTTATGATGAAGATTCTCTCAATAATGAACTTGAGAGGGTTTTTGACATTTGTCATGGCTGTAGACGATGTGTAAGTTTGTGTCAGTCTTTTCCAACACTATTTGACTTGATTGATGAGTCCGAAACGTTTGAGGTGGACGGTGTCGATAAGGCTGATTATAAAAAAGTTGTTGACCAATGTTATTTATGTGATCTGTGCTATATAGCGAAATGCCCTTATGTGCCGCCACATGATTTTAATGTTGATTTTCCGCATCTGATGCTTAGAGCAAAAGCTATACAGTTTAAAAAGGGCGAAACTAAGTTATCACACAAGGTGCTAACATCGCCCCAAAAGGTAGGGGCAATTGCATCTAAGCCAGTCATATCTCCTGTGGTCAACTGGTCAAATAAAAACAAAACTCTCAGAAAGGTCACTCAAAAGGTACTTGGTGTTCATGAGGAGGCAGTTGTGCCAACTTATCACTCCAAAAGGTTGTCAAAGGTTTTTGTTGAAGAGAGCTCTGATAGTCAATTTAAGGTGGCAATTTTTGGAACTTGTTATGGTGAATATAATGATCCAAAAACAGTTATTGATTTGGTCGATGTATTGAGACACAACAATGTTGAAGTCAAGCTGATCAAAAAGACGCAGTGTTGTGGAATGCCCAAAATGGAGCTTGGAGATCTTGACTCAGTTGTCAAATATGCCAACGAAAATATTGACCCATTAATCGAGTTAGTCAATGAGGGCTTCAAGCTTATCGCACCTATACCATCTTGCGTCTTGATGTTTAAGAATGAACTACCAATGATTTTGCATGATAATGAAGACATTAAAGCCATCTCTGAAGCATTCTTTGATCCATTTGAGTATCTATCTTTACTGATTGAAAATAATCAGTTTGATGATAAATTTAAGGCAATTGATAAAGAGATTCTTTATCAAGTGGCATGTCATCAAAGAGTCCAAAATATTGGGGCACACACAAAAAAAATCTTGGGATTAATTCCTGATTTAGATGTCAATATTGCTGAAAGATGTTCTGGCCATGATGGCACCTATGGAGTGAGAAAGGAAACACATACTTACTCGGTAAAAATTGGAATGCCGGTTGCAAAAAAAATTAATGACACTACCGATCTTGTTGTCAGTGACTGCGTCATGGCAGGTAACCATGTTGCTCACATTGCTTCACAAGACATAGAGTCAATTCATCCAATTAGCTTGGTGAAGTTGGCTTATGGTTTATAAATAAAATCTGAGGAAAATAATAATGCTAGAAAGACAAGACCTATTAACTCTTGAAGAGTATGCAGACAAGCGCTCATCTATCCGCCAGGAAACAATTCAAGTTAAAAAGCTTAGAGAGGTTCACCTGGGTAGTCACATCAGAATGATATTTGAAAACAAACAAACAGTCCAATATCAAATTCAAGAGATGCTTCGAATTGAGAAAATTTTTGAATCAAGTGAGATACAAGAAGAGCTTGATGTATACAATGCGCTCGTACCCAATGGCTCTAATCTGAAGGCCACAATGATGATTGAATACCCGGATGTTGCTGAGAGAGTTGTAGCTTTATCAAGGCTCATCGGTGTTGAAAAAAGTATTTATTTTCAAGTAGAGGGTCACGAAAAAGTCTTTCCAATTTGTAATGAAGATCTAGAAAGAGAAACCGATGTAAAAACTTCAGCAGTCCACTTTATGAGATTTGAATTTGACCAAAATATGATTGCTGATTTTGTTTCTGGTTCCAAAGTAAAGGTTGGGTCTACGCATTCAAACTACGATTATGAAACCTCATTAGATTCAAAATCCCAAGAGGCATTAAGCGAAGATTTTAAAAGCTAAACATCAGTCAAAACTTCAGACATTTCGCCTATAGATTCCATGGCTTTGAGTTGACCATCAACATAATACATTCGTAATTTATCTCTTTCCCAGGGCGGAATGTTTGATTCCTGAAGAACTTTTTTAAGTGAGCTCGAGTGATCTTTGCCTTTGAGTTTTACACGCTGTCCATCTTTTCTGAAGCGAACTTCAAGATTTGATATGTGCTGTAGTTTTTTAAAATATGGGCATTGTAATTTCACACCTTCATGCTCAGTATCAAAGAAATACAATTCTCCGTTATAGCGCCTTACTTCATAACAGTGCCATTTTAAAAGGACTTGTGCATCACTTTTAGCACTCATCACTGTGAGTAGCTCATCAAGTACTTTATTTGAAGGCATCAAAAAACCTCTTTGATTGATATAGAATCTAAGGACATTTGTAATTCTCTCAGATGACAGTTTAATCAAATGATTGATTTGAATTTTATTATCAACTATGAGATTAAATCTTGCTATATCAATCTCAGCTAAATCATGCAAAAGAGTTAATGCTTCAGCCTGATGAGCAGCACTTCTCGAAATATTTTTGATTATACTCTCAAAGCTATTTTTCAACTTAGGAATCAGCTCAACTCTTAATAAGTTTCTTTTGAATTGAGTGTTGTCATTACTGTCATCTTCTACCCATTGCAAATGATGAGATGCCGCGTATTCAGAAATTTGTTGTTTACCGATATTTAACAGGGGGCGATATAAATATGCCTGACCAAAGCTTTTTAATTTTGGCATTGAGGCAAGACCTGCAACTCCACTGCCTCTAAATAACTGTAGCAGTAATGTTTCAGCCTGATCATCTTGATGATGTGCAGTGCAAAGCACTTCATTCTTTGATAAATTAGATTTTAGTGAATTATAGCGACTTATCCTGGCATTTTCCTCGATATTAGATGATTTTTTAATATTTATATCGATACTCTTGAAGTTTATATTGTTATTCTTACAGAGCTCAAAACAGAATTTGGACCAGTCATCACAGAATTTAGAAAGGTGATGGTTAATGTGAATAGCTCTTACATTTCCAGAGTAGTTTGAGCAAAGGTAATGAAAGAGAACAACAGAATCAATTCCACCACTTAAGGCAATAACAATTTTTTTGCCTACTAAGTAGGGATCTTTATTCGCTAAATCTTCCAAAGCTTAATAATTTTTCATGCCTATCTTCTAAAAGCTTCTTAATTGGTATTTCTGATAAGTTTTTAAGCTCTTTAACCAGTGCTTTTTTGAGAAATTTAGAGGCTTTCTCTGGGTCTCTATGGATTCCACCCAAGGGTTCAGGAATAACTTTTTCAATTAGTTTATTTTTCTTTAAATGTTTACTTGTTAACTTAAGTGATTCAGCAGCAATTGGCGCCTTTGAGGCATCTTTATAAAGAATTGAAGCGCACCCTTCAGGTGAAATGACAGAATAAATACTGTATTCAAACATCATCATGGTGTCGCATAGTCCAATAGCTAGGGCCCCTCCAGAACCACCTTCACCTATGACGACAGAAAGAATTGGAGTCTTAAGCGTAGACATTTCGAATAGATTTTTAGCAATTGCCTCACTCTGACCTCTTTCTTCAGCTCCAATTCCTGGATAGGCCCCTGGCGTATCAATAAAAGTAATTACTGGTAAGCCAAATTTTTCTGCCATCTTCATAAGCCTTAGCGCTTTTCGATAACCTTCAGGTCTAGTCATTCCAAAATTATGATAGATTTTTTCTTTTGTAGATCGACCTTTTTGTTGACCAAGAAACATAAATGTTAGATCGTCAATTTTTGCAATTCCACCAATTAAAGAATGGTCGTTTGCATAAGCTCGGTCTCCACATAGTTCAGTAAATTCATCAAAAATAGTCTCAATATAGTCTAATGTGTATAGTCTTTGAGGGTGCCTAGCTAGTTGTGAGATTTGCCAATCAGTCAGTGATGAAAAAATTTTCTTAGTTAAGAGCTCGCTTTTAGCCTTCAGAGATTCCATCTCTTTTGCAATATCTGCATCATCTTTGATACTTTCAAGGGCATCAATTTTTTCTTCAAGTTCTGCAATTGGTTGTTCAAAGTCTAAGTAGTTTAAGTTCATTTAATGCACTAATAGAGGTAAAAAATTTAATGATAATTATAGCAGATGCAATGTTTATAATCTTGCAATGGATTTCCTTACCCTACTTTCTCTGATGATTGCCACTTTCGTTTATGCAATTTCACCCGGCCCTGGTTTATTTGCAGTGTTGGCGATTTCTACTCGATTTGGACCAATCCCTGCAATTTGGGTTTCTATAGGCCATACAGTTGGTGATATTATTTATGTAGCTCTTGCAATGCTAGCTCTCAATGCATTGGCTGATTTGATTAATGAGAGTATGCTCTATGTTAAGATCCTTGGGGCATCCTATTTAATATTTATTGGGTATCAACAATTTCGCTCAAAAGGAATTAGCTTTGAACCTTCCAGTAAAAAGAGTTCAGTCATAAAGCTTTTAATAGCTGGGTTTGTTGTTGGAGTAACTAATCCAAAAACAATTATCTTCTATCTATCCTTCCTTCCAATTTTTATAGACTTAAATAACCTGACTTTAAATACTGAAGTTCAAGTGATAGTAGCAATTGGCTTAACTGTTTTTTTTGTTTTAAGTTTGGCAAATATTTTAGGTGTTAGACTAAGAAGCTATATTGAAAATCCTGATAGCATCAGGAGGATAAATCAAGTGACTGGCGTGACTATGATTCTTGTTGGTGTTTTTGTCGCACTTTATTGAATAAAAAAAGGATGTAGATGTTTCAATCTGAAAAATCAATGACGCTAATTATGTTCCTTGTTCCATTGGTATGGGCATTGTCAGGAGTTTCAGCAAAATATCTGTCTTTCTATATCAGTGAGGATGAGGTGGTCGTCTATAGATTTTTTCTGTCCGCGCTTTCAACATTCCCTTTGCTTTTATGGATGAAAATTCCTATAAAAATAAGTTTAAAAAACTTTGTGATTTGCATTCTTTTGGCTTTTTTTCTGATCGGAAACTATAGAACCTACTTCATGGGGATGCAGAGGGGTGCGGTTGGTTTAGGCGCTGCTTTAGTAACCGTTTTAATTCCAATTTTTGTTTATGTCATGATGATTTTTTCCAAAAAATCAAAACCTATTTTGAAGGATTGGCTCGCACTGACAATTGGAGCAATAGGTGTCGCTTTAATGCTTAATCTGGAACAAATGAATCTTGATACACTTGTAAGTGGGGGTAATATTTATTTTGTATTGGCTGCTCTTACCTATGCAATGTTCACTGTAGCTGCCTCTTATATGAAAAATATTCATGTTCTGACTATTAATCTTTATGTCTGTCTTATAGGCTTTTTGATTGATTGGAATTTATCTTATGATAGTAATCATCTTTTCACATTATGGACTATGGATTTTATATTTTGGATTAATATGCTTTTCGTATCATTTATTGCTGGAACTGCGATAACAGCACTCTACTATATGGGCATTAGAATTATTGGCTCAAAAAAGAGCTCCGCTTTTAGTATATTAACTCCATTCTTTGCAATCGCACTGGGCGCAATTTTCTTTGAAGAAATGATTACTATAAAAAATGCAATTGGGATCTTAATGGCTGTTTCGGCTCTCGTTGTCCTTAACGATTTGAAGTTAAAAAATATGATCCCTTTTCAATAATTATGAGTATAGATAAATTATGGAAATAAGTATTTTTTTAGTCCTTGGCTTTACTCTTTTCATTTTTGCAGTGACCCCAGGTCCTGGGACTTTGGCACTTCTCTCTATTTCAACGTCAAGAGGCCTAGCCTCGGCAATATTCTTTTCTCTCGGAATGACGCTCGGTGATTTGTCTTATTTAACCATTGTCATTTTTTCTCTAAACGCCCTCGCTGATTTGATTACGCCTGTTACAAATGCGATCCAATACTTTGGTGCCTGTTACTTATTTTATTTGGGCTACTCCCAATGGAAGGCTGGAAAATTTAGTATGAGCAATGATATTTCAGCTCAATCTCATTTGAAAGAACTTTTGATGGGCTTTCTCTTAGCTGGAACTAATCCAAAGGTGATGATTTTTTATTTATCTGTTCTTCCATCTTTGATTGATCTCAATCAAGTTAGCTTATCTTATGGATTGAAAATCGTAGCTACGGTTGCTATTTCACTGTTGTTCGGTTTATTATTTATCGGTATTCTAGGAAAAAAATTAAGGCAAATAATAAGTAGTGAAAAAATGGCCATGAGAGTGAACAGGACTTTTGGGGTAATTATGATTGGTGTTGGCTTAAGCCTTTTTTACTTTTAAACAATGAATTATTGACTTTCAGCATCAATATCGCGGGTCAATAGATCTGCCATGATTGCAGTTCTCATGTCATCAGAAAAATCAAACCAATCAAAAATTTCATTCATGTGACGTTTGCAACCCACACAGAAATTGTTCTGATTGTATTTACATATACTCACACAAGGGCTTTTGATTTGTTTTAGTCTGGCTTGTTCACTCATAACTTATTTTTTTGAGAAGCATTTTAGTATAGTTGTCATTTACGAGCGAAGTTTTTCATTATCGTTATCGTATGCAGCATTCAGAGAGACATGACAATTTCGAGTTCCCAGAGATGTTTCTACTCTGAGCGCCTTTCCTTCAGAGCAGTGGCTCGGGTTGAGGTAGGCAAAAGCGATACTATGGCCAACTCTATAGCCATATGCACCACTTGTGATTATTCCGCTAAGTTCATCTCCATCAAAGACAGCCTCGTTTCCAAAACATTCTGCCGGAGTTTCATCATCAAATATCAGGTACGCTAATTGAGTTTTAACTCCATCAGATTTACGTTGTTTGATATTGTCAGAGCCAATAAAGTTTCGACTCAGATCAAGAAATCGATCCATACCAGCTTCGAGCGCAGAAATCTCTTCAGTAAACTCAGCTCCATATGCTCTATACATTTTCTCAAGCCTCATGCTATTAAATGCCAGACCACCAAAATCTCTAATGCCAAAAGTCGAGCCCATTTCAAATAAAGATTCATAGATAGAGATTAACTGCCAGCTAGGCATATGGAGTTCCCAGCCCAATTCTCCAGCATATGAAACTCGCATTGCAAAAACGTCTGCCGAGTCAATTTTTACAGTTTTACAACTGAGCCAAGAAAACCCATTATTGCTGAGATCTTCTTGAGTGCATTGGCTCAAAACATTTCTGGCTTCAGGCCCAGTTAATAGAATTCCACCCCAGTCTTCAGTTAAATTTTCAATGGTTACATCTAGACCATCCACATTCCATTCAAGCCATTGATAGTCTTTGACTTCAGATCCAATGGCACCCATTAATAGGAATTCTTCTTTACTAATACGACTGATTGTTTGCTCTGCCATAATGCCTCCTTTCGGAGCATGAAAAAGTGTCAAACCAATTCTTCCATCCTTTGCGGGCAGTTTGTTGCAAGACAACTTGTCAAGAAAATCAAAGGCATCTTTACCAGTGATTCTAAATTTTGCCGTACCACTGATGTCGGTAATGCCACAAGAGTTTTGAACTGCTTTGCACTCCTCTTTGATGGCTTCATGTGCTTCAGTGTGAGCCCAGGATAAAGTCTCACCTCTAATCTCATCTGTTGCAAACCAAGAAGGTTTTTCAAAGCCAGTATTGACTGTATGTATAGCGCCTTTTTGACTCAACAAAGTATGAAGAGGACTTACTCTAATTGGTCTTCCATGAGGGCGATTTTCGTTTGGCGCTGCATAGGCGTACATGCGTTCATATGATTCAATTGCACGTGTTGTGCAATATTTTTTGTCAGCCCATCTATCAAATCGACGACTATCAAGCGAGGCCATATTGAGCTCAGTTTGACCATGAACCATCCATTGAGCTAAATATTTACCAATTCCACCTTGAGCAATTCCAATACTTGCGCCGCAGAGATTCCAAAAGTTCTTAAGTCCTTTCGCAGGTCCAACAAGAAGATTATCGTCAGGAGTATGTGTGATTAATCCATTAATTACAGTATTGATTCCAACTTCTTTAAAGAGAGGAAAAATATCCATACACCTTTCAAGCCATGGCATGAGCCTCTCTAAATCACCTTCAAAGAGCTCGCGATCAAATGACCAATCAACTCCATCAAGCGCCCAAGGTTTAGAGCCTCTAGTTTCATATGGACCAATTAAAAATCCATTTCCTTCCTGCCTTATATATGAGGCCGCAATTGAATCGCGAGTTACAGGAAGCTCCTTTGAAAGAGCTGCAATTTCTGGATGGCTATCAGTAATCAAATATTGATGTTGAAGATTAACCAAAGGGACATAGGAGCCAACCATTTCACCAACCTGAGGAGAAAAACAACCGCCAGCATTGACCAAATGCTCAGCAATAATGTTGCCTTGCTCAGTGACCACTTCATATTCACCAGATTGGAGAACATTAATATCTAATACACGATTGAAGTTGCTTACCTCTGCGCCAGCTTTTTTTGCTAATTGAGCTAATTGTGTGACAACAGTCGTCGGGTCAACATGACCGTCATTTGGCGTATGTAAAATATTTCTTGCCTTCGTAAAATCCATCATTGGATTGATGATTGATGCTTCTTCTTTAGAGACAAAATGCATTTCACAGCCAACGTGATTGGCGCGACTAAGGATGTTAGTGAACCACTGCTCTTCAACTTCAGTGTAGCCAACCCTTAGAGAGCCAGTCTTATGAAAAGATGACGGGAGCCCTGTTTTTTCAGGGAGGATTTCGTCATACAGTTTAATTGTATACTCGTGAATATTGGACAGAGTGTGATTGCCATTAAAGTTAGGACAAAGCCCAGCAGCATGCCAGGTAGAGCCACTGGTGAGTTCACCCTTTTCGATTAGAACAACGTCAGTCCAGCCTTCTAGTCCAAGGTGATACATTAGATTTACACCTAACGATCCACCACCAATGATGACTACTTGAGCATGTGATTTCATAATACTATCCTTGTCTAAAGTGGCTTACGACCAATGTTCTTTCTACTTAATTTAATATTGAATTTATTTCTTATTTTTTGATCTACATCATCACTGATATGACTAGGAAAATATTCAGATAAAATTTCATTTTTTTGCTGGATTGCTTTTTCCAAAATAACCGGTTTTCCCATATCAGCCCAATCATTTGGACTATCTCTATCGCTCAGTTCAGGATAGATGTATTCACTTTGCATCACATCAATTGTTTGTTCTGAGCCTAGATAATGTGCCTTATCGTTTAAACAAACATCTTTGATAGTTTCAAAGCACAGAGACTCTTCGCTATCATCACTAAAGCCTTTAGTCATTCTCATGGAGGCTCCAAGTAAATCATTATCTAATAGGAGGCTTTCTGGACATGTACCAAGTAAGCTTGCATACATCCCAGCAGATTCATATACGATATTCGCTCCTGCAATCGCAGTGACAGCATGAGTTGATGCTCTTTCAGATCCAGCCTGGAAGTCAGGAAATTTTGAGTCAGTCATTCCGGCTGGTGTTCCAGTAGGCAGATTAAAATGATTTCCCATTTGCGCACAAGCAGCTGAAATCAAGCCTTGCTCTGGAGAGCCGCCACACATTGCTCCAGTTCTAAGATCGGATACAAATGGCCATGTACCAAGAATAGCAGGAGCTCCTGGTTTAATTGCATTCACATAAACTAAGCCACCAAGGCATTCAGCCCATGCCTGAGATACTACCCCTGGTAATAATGGTGGCGCGGTAGCACCAGCCTGGCCAGCTGACAAAAGTAAAATAGGCATACCACCCTCAACCCCAACACGTACACACTCCAATGATTCTTCTGCAAATTTCATTGGCGGAACTACATGACAGTTGCTCATACTAATAAAAGGTCTTTCTCTCCACTTTTCCTCACTCCCAGCAATCATATGAAGCATCTCTAGGGCATCAGTTACATGTTTAGATTCTGTAAAGCTAACACCAGCATGTTTTTCAGTTCCCATCGCAACACAATAAACTGAGTTTTGATCCATCTCTCTTGGGCTAGCAATATCTCTTAGAACGCAAGTTCGTTGAAACATATGAATATGCTCACACTTATCGGCGATTCTTGCCATGTCGTATAAATCTTGACTCTCAGACTCTCTGTATTCATTGTTTTCAGGATCAGCAATAAGAACTGCAGCACCAGCAGTTGAAAAATGAACTCTAGATCCACTGAGATCTAAATCATGTTTTGGCGATTGACCAAAAAGCGTTAGATTACTTTGCGAAAGATTGATTGCCTTGTCAACAATTTCTTTGGACATTCGTAACCTTCCATCGTCTCCAAGTGTTGCTCCAAAAGCGACACAGGTTTCAATACAATGGGGAGTTGCATCACCAAATCCAACCTCTTCAAGAATTCTATAGATATTGGCTTCAATATCCCCAACCTGTTTGTCACTTAAGGGTTTGTATCTGCCACCTATTTCACCTGCATTGACAGGTTTTTCTTCTTCTTTTAGTGGCGCATTTCTTAGAGCAATTCTAGCTTCTCTTCCACCTGATTTTCGTCTAGTCATGTTCGTAGATTGAGTTTATGTATAAACTGCATTTTGATACGAAATTTAATCACTGTCAACTGTTTTTTTACAGCTGTAAGTTAGAGAAAATATGGAATAAAATTTACAGAGAAACTAGAAGAAAATTAAACGTCTTTTCCACTCTCAAAATTGAACTGAGCGCCCTTTCTAATGCCAGATGGCCATCTCGAGGTAATCGTTTTAAGCTGCGTATAAAACCTTACGCCTTCCATTCCATGAATCGAGGAGCCGCCAAAAAGAGATCTCTTCCAACCGCCAAAACTATGCATTGCTACAGGAACAGGGATGGGTATGTTAACGCCAACCATGCCCACTTTCACATTTGTTGTAAAGTGCCTAGCAGTATCACCGTCCCTTGTAAAAATGGCTGTGCCGTTACCATATTCATGGTCATTGACAAGCTTAAGCGCTTCATCATAACTTGAGACTCTAACCACAGAGAGAACTGGACCAAAGATTTCATCAGTGTAGATTGACATCTCAGAGGTGACATTGTCAAAAAGACATCCGCCTACAAAGAAGCCATCTCTTTCTGTCTCAGACCTGCCATCCACTTTTAGATCAGCACCGGCCTTGAGTCCAGCATCAATATAAGAGACAATTTTTTCCTGACTTTCTTTGGAGACGACTGGGCCCATCTCAACACCAGGCTCATCGTAAGCGCCAATTTTCAGTGACTTAACTTTAGGCGTCAGAGACTCAATCAGCTGATCTGCTGTTTCATCTCCGACTGCAACCACAACAGAGATAGCCATACATCTTTCACCTGCAGAGCCATAGGCTGCTCCAATGATTGCATCACTGCTTTGATCAAGATCAGCATCGGGCATCACTATCATATGATTTTTAGCGCCGCATAATGCTTGAACTCTTTTGTTATTTTTTGAGCCTTCTTGATAAATGTACTCACCCACACCAGTCGAGCCTACAAAGCTCACTGCTCTCACTTGAGGGTTGGTTAGGATTTCATCGACTGCTTCTTTATCGCCAACGATTGTATTTAATACGCCATCTGGAAGACCAGCTTCATGCATGAGTTCAGTGAGTCTTAACCCACATGAGGGTACTTTCTCTGAGAGTTTTAATACGAACGTGTTGCCACAGGCAATCGCTACTGGGTACATCCACATCGGCACCATCGCAGGGAAGTTAAACGGAACAATACCCGCACAGACGCCAAGCGCTTGACGCAGATTATGGCTATCAATGCCTCTGGAGACATCCGCACTAAAGTCAGACTTCAGATGATTGTTAATTGCCGTGCAGTACTCCACAATCTCAAGGCCTCTTCCCACCTCGCCCTGTGCATCTGCAAAAGTCTTTCCATGTTCCTTTGAGACAAGTTCTGCGAGTTCATCGGTGTGCTTAATAATAAGCTCACGATAAGTAAACATGATTTGAGCCCGTTTAGAGGGAGGAACTTGACTCCAATCTTCAAAGGCATTACTTGCTACTTGAATCGCTTTGGCTGTATCTTTTGCACTAGCAGCTTCAATGGTTTTTGTAACTTGGCCAGTGGCAGGATTAAAAACACTTAGTGTTCGACCTGATGATCCAGAATATTTCTTGCCACCAATAATATGTTGAAGATTGTTTGAAGACATAAAAGTAATTTTATTAAATGTAATGAGTTAATATACCAAGAAGTCATTTCTTGGATTATTTTTTTTATAATTCTAGTTTAATAATAGGGTGATAAAGATATTAATCTATAACAAATTATAACATATGTTCTATTTTTCAAAAAATAGAAAAAAATATAACAAATTAAAATATTTGATGTATACTAAATTTTCTTGCGGCAACTTTTGTCTCAAGCTTGATATCAATTTTGATATTTAATTTATATATAAATAGGAGAAAAACATTATGTTTAATATCTACAAAAACACTGCAAAAGTTTTTCTAGCAGTGTCTGTTCTTTTTGGAGCAACAATGTTTGGCAGTTCTGCTGCAGTTGCATCTGGAGAGAAATTTGTACTAATCAGCCATGCACCAGATTCTGATTCATGGTGGAATACAATTAAAAATGCAATAGGAATTGCAGGTGAGCAAATGGGAGTCGATGTGGATTATCGTAACCCAACTACAGGAGACCTTGCTGATATGGCTCGCATTGTTGAGCAAGCTGCTGCAAGTAATCCAGATGGAATTATTGTTACAATTGCTGATTATGATGTCCTAAAAGGTCCAATTACTTCAGCTATTGCTAAAGGAATTCCAGTTGTAACAATTAACTCAGGTACTCGTGAGCAGTCTGAAATGCTAGGAGCATTAGCACATATTGGTCAGCCTGAGTATGATGCTGGCTTTGGAGCTGGTAAAAGAGCAAAAGCTGCTGGAGCAACAAAGTTTTTATGTGTTAATCACTTTTTTACCAATCCAGTTTCAGTTGATCGTTGCCAGGGATATGCAGACGCACTTGGTGTTGATTTAGGTGATCAAATGATTGACTCAGGTCAAGATCCAACTGAAATTAAAAATAAAGTTATGGCTCATCTTAGATCGCATCCTGATACAGACGCAATTCTTACTTTAGGTCCAACTTCTGCTCACCCAACTCTATCAGCTCTTGATGATATGGGACGCTCAGGAGATATGTACTTTGGAACTTTTGACCTTTCAGGTGAAATTGCTGCTGCTGTTAAGTCAGGTGTAATTTCATTTGCAATTGACCAGCAACCGTACCTTCAAGGCTACTTGCCGGTAGTTTTCTTGACTAACATGTCAAGATATGGTGTATGGCCTTCTGGCGCAATTAACTCTGGTCCTGGATTTATCACTAAGAGTAACATTAGCTTAGTTGAGCAATATGCAGGCGTCTACCGTTAAAAGTTAGTTGACCTCAATAATGCTACTCACTTTAGAAAGAATAAGTGAGTAGCATTTTTTTTTAAATTAGATATAAATTCAGTGGATTAAATCATGTCAAATGATGTAAAGAATAATTCAAATCTCCGTAGTAATTTTAGAACTGTTATGCTAAGGCCTGATCTTGGTGCAATAGTTGGAGTTATATTAGTATTCCTTTTCTTTTTTTTAGTGGCTCGCGATACAGGAATGTTTTCCTTAGAGGGCTCAATGAACTGGGGAATAGTCTCGTCTCAATTTATAATTATTGCAGTTGGTGCTTGTCTATTAATGATTGCAGGAGAATTTGATCTATCTGTTGGATCTATGATCGGTTTTGCTGGGATAGTTATTGCTGTTACCTCAGTAGTGTGGGGTTGGCCTGTTTGGCTAAGTATAATTTCAGCCTTTGCTATATCAATGGCTATAGGCGCATTGATAGGCTATATTACTATCAGTACAAATCTACCTTCTTTTATTGTGAGTTTAGCTTTTCTGTATATCTTGAGAGGCCTAACTATTTTTATTGCAATAATAAGTACAAAAAAAACAATCATAGGCGGTGTAACTGAGGTTGCTCAGGATGATTGGTTGGCACCGATTTTTGGTGGAGAAATTTTCACTGGTGTATTTCAATGGCTCGCTGAACAAGGCATAATTCAAACATTTGTTGCAGGAACAAAAGCTGGACAGCCTGTTGTTTCTGGAATACCAATGATGATGGTCTGGGCTTTAGGATTAATTGTTTTTGCTCATTTTTTATTAACAAAAACTCGTTTCGGAAATTGGATTTATGCTTCTGGTGGAGACGCACAAGCAGCAAAACACATTGGAGTTCCAGTGAACAGAGTTAAGATACTAATGTTTGTATTTACAGCTTTTTGTGCAACCGTTTTCGCGACGACACAGGTTATGGAGTTTGGATCAGCTTCTGCAGATAGAGGAGTCCTCAAAGAGTTTGAAGCAATTATTTCAGTAGTTATTGGGGGGGCTTTGCTAACTGGAGGATATGGATCAGTTATTGGAGCCGCACTTGGTGCTGTGATATTTGGAGTTGTTCAACAAGGTTTATTCTTTATTGGTGTAGAAAGCTCCTTATTTAGAGTTTTTCTAGGTGTGCTTCTTTTACTAGCTGTCATACTTAATACCCATGTTCGTAAGTTAATAACGGGAGCCAAATGATGAGTAGTTCACCTCTAATGGAACTTAAGGATATTCATAAAAGCTTCGGAAATGTTGACGCTCTAAAAGGAGTCTCAATTTCTATAAAAGCAGGTGAATGTCATTGTTTACTCGGTGACAATGGAGCTGGTAAATCAACTTTTATTAAAATTATGTCTGGCGTACATCAGCCAACGAAAGGCAAGATTAATATTAATGGAAAAGAAATAGAAATCAACAACCCTCGTGAAGCGATTGATGTTGGGATTGCGACAGTTTATCAAGATTTAGCATTAATTCCTTTGATGTCAGTCTCACGTAATTTTTGGCTTGGTAGGGAATTAACAAAAAAAGTTGGCCCGGTCACACTCATGGATTTTGAAAAATGTGATTCAATTTTGATGTCTGAAATGGATAAGATTGGAATTAAATTAAGGGATCCTGGCCAATCAATAGGAACTCTATCAGGAGGCGAAAGACAAACTGTAGCAATTGCACGAGCTGTGTTTTTTGGAGCTAAGATTTTGATACTGGATGAACCAACATCAGCTTTAGGTGTATATCAGACTTCAAATGTATTAAAAACGATTGAAAGAGTCCGAGAAAAAGGTGTTGCTGTTGTATTTATTTCTCATAATGTTTCTCATGCTTTAGCTGTTGGAGATAAGTTTACAGTCTTATCTAGAGGCGAAACTCTTGGAACTGCAAAAGCCGGTGAGATTGATTTTCAAGAATTACAACTCCTGATGTCAGGCAATAAAGAATTGTCAGAACTAAAAAAATAGGAATGAGTCATGAATATATGTTTAATTGGAGCTGGTAGAATTGGAATTGTTCATGCAATTGCTATTGCTAGTGAAAAAAATGCAATTCTTCATTCTGTAGTTGATGTTAACCAACCAGCAGCTGAGGACTTGGCAAAAAAATATAGTGCTCAAGTTCTAACAATTGATGAAGCTTTTAGCAATGAAGACATTGATGCTTACATTATTGCCAGTAGTACCGCAACCCATGCTGATTTAATAGAAAAGTGCTCTGAAGTTGGTAAGCCAGTTTTTTGCGAAAAGCCAATAGATCTTAGTCTTAAAAGAGCAGAATCTTGTGCTAAATTGGTAGAGCAAAGTGGTATTGTCTGCATGCTTGGGTTTAATAGACGATTTGATCCTAATATGGCAAACTTAAAGAGCAAAGTGGATTCAAATTTTATTGGCTCTATTCAATCATTGGTGATCACCTCCCATGACCCTGCGCCACCTTCAATCGATTATATTCAAAGCTCTGGTGGTTTATTTCACGATATGATGATTCATGATTTTGATATGGCCTGTTGGATTTTAGGTGATACTCCGGATAGCATCTATGTATCAGCAACTGCCAATAATGAAGATATCAAAAAGGCTAGAGATGTAGATACAGCTAGTGTCATCATGAATATGAAAAAAGGGGCAATAGTTACTATTCTTAATGGTCGACAAGCTTCCTTTGGTTATGATCAAAGGATTGAGGCTTTTGGTGAGAAAGGCATGCTTCAGGTTAAGAATGAGTTAGAAGATAAAGTAGTTCTGAGTAATGCCGATGGCATTACCCAATCTAAAGCTAAGCATTTTTTTCTAGAGCGATATGAAAAGGCATACCATAATGAGCTGCTTCATTTTATGGAGTCCTATCATCAAGGCATTAAGCCAAGTGTGGATATTTCAGATGGTGTTCTTGCTTTAAAAATCGCAGAAGCTGCAACAAAATCTCTTAAATCTGGCTTGCCAGAAAATTTATAACTCGTAATTGAATGAGTCCCACTAATATTAATGAATTAAATAATTTGCTTCAAGAAAGTTACCCTTCCTTGAGTAAGAAAATGAAGTTGATTGCATTCTATATCATTGATCAGCCTCAAAATCTAGCAATTAATACACTTGCAGTAATTGCTTCAGATATTGGTGTGTACCCGTCAACACTAGTTCGATTTGCAAAGCATTTCGGGTTTAGTGGATTTGCTGAATTACAATCATTATTCAAAGTAAGAATTGCTCAAACAACAATAAATTATCAGCAGCGAATTACAGATGTAAAAAATATCACTGAAAGTGACACTGCAACAGACTCGTCCAACATCTTTTATGATATTACAAAACGTAATGTTGCTGCAACTCAACTGCTTGCTGAAAATACTGATATTGATTTAATAGAAGATTCAGTTTTGGCACTATGTGAGGCCAGTGAAGTTATTTTATGTGGCACAAATAGAGCACAACCTGTAGCCAATTATTTCTACTATATGTTGAATAATCTTGGTATTAGATGCCGAATAACTAATGATACAAATGAAGTAGAAAACTTATCAAATTGGCTCGACGAAAAAACAGTATTTATTGCTATTACTTATAACCCATATAATGAAAATACTACTCAGGCAGTTAAGGCTGCTAAAAAGGCTAACTCAAAGGTTATTCTCTTAACTGATACCGAGTTAAATCCAATAGCACATCTTGCGGATTTTTTATTTAGTATTCATGAAGCTGAAATTCATACATTTAGATCCTTGGGGGCAACGATGTGTTTAGTTCAAGCAATATGTATTTCAATTGGCTATCATCAACAAGGAAATTAAATGTCATTATTAAGTCGACCAAAAAATGGTAAAGGTAGTTGTTATCAAAAAATTACTCCCCAATCTGCAAATTGGGATTTTGTAGGTTTTGAAGCTCATGATCTTAAAGAATTTGAGTTATTAGATTGGGAGGATGAATCCAATGAATGCTGTTTAGTGATTTTATCTGGAATGGCGAATATTAGCGTTGATGAGCAAGAGTTTAAAAGTGTGGGAGAGAGGATGAGTGTTTTTGATGATATCAATCCTCATGCTATATATGCTCCAAATAAAAGCAAAATAAAAATTGCTGCTCTAACTAAATTGGAGTTAGCTATTGCAATTGCTCCAGGATTTGGTAACTTTCCGGCGAGACATATTAAGCCTGATGAAATGTCTAGCGAGGTTAGAGGTGAAGGGAGTAATCAGAGATTTATTTGTAATATACTCCCAGAACAAGAAAAGGCTGATAGTCTCCTTGTAGTTGAGGTTAAAACGCCTTCGGGTAATTGGTCTAGCTACCCACCTCACAAGCATGATTCAGACAATATCCCAGTCGAGACCTATTTAGAAGAAACATATTATCATCGAGTTAATCCACCTCAAGGGTTTGCTTTTCAAAGGGTTTATACTGATGATCTATCCATCGATGAGACAATGGCTGTCGAGGATAAGTGTGTTGTTCTTGTTCCAAAAGGATATCATCCAGTTGGTGTTCCGCATGGATACGATTCATACTATTTGAATGTAATGGCAGGTCCTAAAAGGCAATGGATATTTAATAATGACCCTAAACATGAGTGGATGCTTGAGAAATAATGAAGTCAATTGATATTATTTGTTTAGGTAGGGCCGCTGTAGACTTTTATGGCCAACAGATTGGCTCTAGCCTAGAAAATATGGGTAGTTTTGCCAAATATTTGGGGGGATCATCAGCAAATATAGCTTATGGCTGCTCTAAACTTGGTCTTAATTCAGCCATGCTTACTCGTGTTGGAAATGAACATATGGGACGATTTGTTCGTAATGAGCTAGAGAGCGTTGGCGTAGACACCTCACATGTCATTACCGATAAAGAGAGACTAACTGGTTTAGTTGTTTTAGGGATACAGGATAAGGAAACCTTTCCACTTATTTTTTATCGCAAAGATTGTGCTGATATGGCAATTAGTGAAAATGATTTCACTAAAGACTATATCGCAAGTAGCAGGTCTTTGCTTATCACTGGAACACATTTTTCTTCAGACAGCACTTATCAAACGAGTATGAAGGCAATTGAATACGCGAAAGCCTCTGATACTCAAGTTATTGTTGATATTGATTATCGTCCTGTGCTTTGGGGGTTAACAGAGCTGGGTGATGGTGAATCGCGATTTGTAGCAAGCGATGATGTCAGTCAGCACTTACAAACAATACTTCCTTACTGTGATGTTATTGTTGGAACTGAGGAAGAGATTCATATCGCAGGTGGAAGTGAAGATACCATTTCCGCACTAGTTAAAATTAGAGAGCTGAGTGATTCAATTATTGTTTTAAAGTTAGGTCCATTAGGGTGCACCGTTATTACTAATGATATCCCAGAGAGTGCAGATAACTTCAAAGTAATACGTGGAAAACAAGTGGACATTCTTAATGTTTTGGGTGCTGGCGATGCATTTATGTCAGGATTTCTTCGAGGTTATCTAAGAGGGGAAAGTCTTGAAACAAGTGCCAATTATGCAAACGCTTCTGGGGCATTAGTAGTATCCCGTCATGGATGTGCGCCTGCAATTCCTGGGGAAGTAGAATTATTCTACTATCTAGAAAATGCTACCAAAATACCTAATCCAAGTTCAGATTTAACCTTAAACCATCTTCATAGAGTCAGCTTTAGAAGTAAAGAGGAACCTGAGATTTTTGGTTTCGCTTTTGATCATCGAAAACAGCTATTGGATCTTGCTAAAAAGTATGGAGTGGATTTTAAACAAATCAGTAAGATAAAAAAACTATTCATTAAGTCAACTCAAAAAGCTATTGATAAACTCAATATCCCAGAAAAAAATATTGGCGTGTTAATTGACGATACTTATGGAGAGGATGCACTAAATTCAATTGCTGAAAAGTCATGGTGGATTGGAAGGCCCGTAGAGCTTCCAAGCTCAAGACCACTCAAGTTTGAAGGTGAACAATCTATTGGTTCAAAGATACAATCTTGGCCCCTAACGCATACTGTTAAGTGCTTATTTTTCTATCACCCAGATGATTCTGAAGAACTAAAAAATAAACAAGAACAAAAAATTAAAGAACTCTATTTTGCTTGTCTACAAAGCGGCCATCAACTTTTGCTTGAAGTTATTCCGCCTTCAGAATTTGAAAATGATGAGATAGCTATTCCAAATATCTTACAAAGATTTTATGACTTAGAAATTAAACCCGACTGGTGGAAACTTCCGTCAATGATAGAGAGTTCATGGAAGCGAGTGAGTACTATCATAAACACGAGTGATTCACACTGTCAAGGTGTATTATTATTAGGACTTTCTGCACCTATCGACACTGTTAAAAAGTCATTTGATGTGGCATCAAAGTATCCTATTTGCAAGGGTTTTACGGTAGGTAGAACAATTTTTTATGATCCAGCTAAACTATGGATGCAAAATAAAATAACTGATGAAGAGCTAGTTGATTCTGTGTCAATGAATTACATTGATTTGATTAAAGCTTGGAAAAAAAATAGGGAGATCCAACAATGAAAACTATAAGATTAACAATGACTCAGGCAATAGTTAGATTTTTATCATCCCAATTTATTGAGACTGATGAAGGTGTGCAGCCAATATTTGCTGGTGTTTTTGCAATTTTCGGCCATGGAAATGTTGCTGGAATTGGTCAGGCCTTGACTGAATGTCAGGATCAATTGCCAACCTACCGTGGCCATAGTGAGCAAGGCATGGTCCACTCAGCAATCGCATATGCAAAAGCTAATAATCGTCAAAGGATGATGGCATGCACCAGTTCAATAGGCCCTGGAGCTACTAATATGGTAACAGCGGCTGCATTAGCACACGTAAATCGCTTGCCTGTTCTGTTATTACCTGGTGATTACTTTGCGAGTAGAACACCAGATCCAGTACTTCAGCAATTAGAGGATTTTTCTGATCCAACAGTTAGTGTTAATGACTGCTTTAAACCTGTAAGCAGGTATTTTGACCGCATCATGAGACCAGAACAAATTATTAATAGTTTGCCTGTAGCTATGCAAACACTCTTGGATCCTGAAAATTGTGGACCAGTAACAATATCACTGCCTCAGGATGTTCAAGCAGAAGCATTCGATTATCCCGAGGAATTTTTTAAACATCGAGTACATACTATTCGGAAGATAAAGATTGATGAAGATGAGTTAGTTCAAGCAGTTGAAATCTTAAAAAATTCAAAAAAACCTTTGATTATCGCGGGCGGCGGCGTTCATTATGCTGATGCATGTAACACACTTAAAGAATTTTCAAAAAAATATAAAATTCCTGTTGCAGAAACCTCTGCTGGAAAAGGCGCAATTGCATGGAACCATCCAGGCTATGTAGGAGCTATAGGGGTTACTGGGTCAAATGCAGCTAATAACCTAGCAAGACAAGCTGATACAGTTTTAGCAATTGGAACAAGGTTGAATGATTTTATTTCAGGATCAAGGGCGTTATTTTCTGATAAAAAACTCATTCAATTAAATGTAGCAAGGTTTGACACAATTAAACATAATGCATACTCTTTATGGGGCGATGCAAAGCTTGGGATAGAAAAACTTGATGAGCAGCTAGATAATTGGGGAGCATCAAAAGATTGGTTTCAAGAGTCAGAAATAGAAGCTTCAAATTGGAACGACTACTACGAAGATATAACTTCTATAAATAATCCTTCTGATAAGGTGGATGATTTACCTACAGATGCTCAGGTGCTTGGTGAGGTAAAGAGAAATGGAGAGGCAAGTGATATTGTAGTTTGTGCAGCTGGGAGTTTACCGGGTGAGCTTCATAAGCTTTGGAGAACCGAACAAATAGGGGGATATCATTCTGAATATGGTTTTTCATGCATGGGTTATGAGATTGCAGGAGGGCTGGGTGTTAAGATGGCACAGCCAGACAGAGAGGTTATAGTTCTTGTTGGAGATGGGTCATACCTTATGCTCAATTCAGAGTTAGCTACCAGCGTCATGCTAGGCCAGAAAATTATTGCTGTGGTTCTTGATAATAGAGGTTTTTCATGCATCAACCGTCTTCAAAATGCAACAGGTAATCGTTCTTTTAATAATTTACTAAAAGACTGCAACACTGCAGATGAAGGTCATCCAGAAATTAATTTTGCATTGCATGCAAAATCACTTGGAGCTCACTCAGAGCATGTTGAGGATATTACTGAATTAGCTGCGGCTTTAAAAAGGGCAAGAGCGTCTTCAAAGTCCTATGTAATAAGCATTGTAACTGACTCTCATAAAATAAGCCCTGAGGGGGGCTGCTGGTGGGAGGTTGCTGTGCCTCAGGTTTCCTCAAATGAAAAGGGCGATGAAGTTCTTAGTGCCTATAAGAAGTCGAAGACTAATCAGCCTTATTAGAAATGAAAGCAAAATCTACTAAATCAAATCAAGTGTATTTTAGTGAGTCAGATATTGATTATGATGAGTTAACCAATATTTGTTCTCAGGAGACTTTAAAAGACGACTATCCGCTATCAGATTCAATTTCAAACAATGTCGTTATATATGATGCGAAAGACTTTGTCTCTTTTGTTGGCAATATTAAACAAGAAATAAAACTGAAAACTGAGATGCATCAAGTTCTAGAAAATGGACCAGGTGTCTTTGTAATTCGAAATCTTTACAGTGAAGATGTAATAGATCAAAGTAATGCCATTTTTGAAAAGATTGTTAAAAGAGAAAACGGTTCTAGTAATGACCACTTTGCCTCGGGGACTAACACCAGAATCTGGAATAGCTTTCAAAAGGTTGCGTTGGATAACGCAGACACCTTTATCAATTATTATTCTAATGATTTAGTAAAAATAATTGCTGAGTCATGGTGTGGTCCTAATTCGCAAATGACAGCCCAAGTAAATATTGTTAGACCAGGCGGGGAGATGCAGAAGCCGCATAGAGACTATCATTTAGGTTTTCAAGAAAATAAAGTCGTTGAAAAATTTCCAATCTCAATACATCGACTTTCAAACTATCTTACTTTGCAAGGCGGTATTGCTCATACTGATATGCCCTTAGAAAGTGGGCCTACTATTGTACTGCCTTATTCACAACAATATGATTTAGGTTACTTGACTTGGAGAGATTCAAATTTTGGTGAATTTTTTAACCAATTTGCAGTTCAAAATTCAATGTCTAAGGGAGATGGGATTTTTTTTAATCCTGCTATATTTCATGCAGCTGGATCAAACAATACAAATGATTTTCATAGAATGGGCAATCTCCTTCAGATCTCATCAGCCTTTGGAAAGACAATGGAGCATATAGATTATTTTAAAATTATTACCCATATCTATCCTTCTTTGTTAAATCATAAAACCCTCTCAGACAGACTGATTGAAAATGTTCTTATTTGTGCTACAGATGGGTATGCTTTTCCGACAAACTTAGATTCTGATAAAAATTCTGATTCCAAACTTCAGGGTATGAGTATGTTTGAGTTGACAAAACAATCACTTTTGGATTCAGTGAGTCCAAAAAAATTTAATTCTAAGCTTTTGGAGCACCAGCAGGTTAGGCTTGCTGGATAAATATTACTAACAATTTGGAGATAATAAATGAGTGTGAAAATTGGTGTTAGTCCAATATCATGGACTAATGATGATATGCCAGAACTGGGTCGTGACACAACTGTGGAGCAATGTCTGCAAGAAGGAAAACAAGCTGGATATCGTGGATTTGAGTTAGGTGGCAAATGGCCTCGTGAGGTCTCAGTACTTGAGCCTTTATTCAGCAAACATGGTATGGATGTTGTTTCAAGTTGGTTTTGTGGAGGCTTACTTAAAGACACTATTGAGGGTGAGATAGAGAGAATTAAACCACATATGCAACTTTTGAAAGACCTTGGTACTGATGTCATCGTCTATTGTGAAATGGATTCCTGTGTTCATGGAGACATTGAATCGCCATTATCAAAACGACCCATTCTTAATGACGAACAATGGAAGGAATGGACAGAAAAGTTAGATCAACTAGCAAAATACACTTTGTCTCATGGAATGAAACTTGCCTATCATCATCACATGGGTACAGTGGTTCAAATAGAAGAAGAGGTCGATAAATTAATGGCAATGACTAGTAATGATTTAGGATTAGTATTTGATACTGGCCATTTTATATATGCAGGAGCTGACCCTTTGAGCGTATATAAAAAGCACAGTAACAGAGTTCTACATATTCATTGTAAAGACGTCAGGGCAGAAGTATTAAATGGCGCGCTCGAGTCAGATTCAAGCTTTTTGAATGCAGTATTAAATGGAGTTTATACAGTTCCAGGAGATGGAATGTTTGATTTTCCTGAGCTTTTTAAAATGGTGAGTGAGAATGACTTTAAAGGATGGATTGTAGTTGAGGCTGAGCAGGATCCTGCCAAAGCTCATCCATTAACTTATGTAACTATGGGCTATAAAAATATCGAAAGTTACTGTAATAAATTTGGAATTGAAATAGAGGAAAGAGAATGAAAACAATTGGTGTAGGAGTTATTGGGACAGCTTTTATGGGTAAGGCGCATTCAATTGCATACGCTGCTGCAGGAAGTGTTTTTGGAGATGGGTTAAGGCCAAAGCTTGAAATGATCTGTGACTACAATCCTGATAGGGCTGAAGTTATGAGAAAAGAAATGGGATTCTCAAGATGCACTAGCTCATGGATGGAACTGGTGAATGATCCTAAGGTAGAGCTTATCTCCGTTTGCGTACCTAATTCATTGCATAAAGAAATTTCTATAGCAGCTTTAAAGTTAGGGAAGCATGTATGGTGTGAAAAGCCAATGTCGACCAATTTATCTGACTCTGAGGCAATGCTTGCAGCTGCTCAAGAAGCATCAAGTTCTCAAACAATACTAGGTTATAACTACACTCAAAATCCAGCAGTTCAAAGTGCAAAAAAACTCATTGATGAAGGTGTGATTGGAAGAGTAATAGGATTTTATGGTGTTTATGACGTAGATAATGAGGCAGATCCAGATAGACCACATTCTTGGCGAATGAGTCGTGAGGCATCTGGAACAGGGTCAAATGCAGATGTTATGTGTCATTTAGTAAGTATGGCTCACTATATGACTGGGAGCGAAATAACTCGACTAGTTGGTGATTATGACACAGTTCATAAAGAACGGTCAGATCCAAAAAATCCAGGAAAAACACTTGTGGTTGATAATGATGATGTTTGTACAGCTATGGCACACTTTGAGAGTGGAATCAAGGGGACTCTCAGAGTCAGCAGAGTTGCTTGGGGTAGAAAGTGCGGTTTAAGCTGGGAGATTCATGGGTCTCAAGGGATGATATGCCATGATCAAGAGCGCTTAAATGAGATCAAACTTTATACTCGTAGTGAAGACCCAAGACAGGAGGGCTTTAAAACTATTTTGAGCGGTCCAGCTCAACCACCATATGATGCTTTTTTACCAAATGCTGGCCATAGTCTGGGCTATATTGATGTTAAAGTCTGTGAATTAAAACATCTTCTTGATGCGATAGAAACAGGTCAATCTGTTTGGCCTAATTTTTCAGATGGATTAAAAATTGAAAGAGTTATGGACGCTATCGATCGATCTGCTCTTTCTGGACAATGGATTGATGTCTGAGCAAATTCAAAATATCATTTATCAAAAACCTAGAAAGTGGAGTGCACTTGTTGTTGGAAGAGCAGGCCTTGATCTTTATCCGCAGCCATCAGGATCAAAAACTAAGCTGGCTGAATCATTTGCAAGTGATGTGGGAGGCTCTGGAGGGAATATAGCAATAGCTATGAAGAGGTCTGGAGGAAACATTGGACTAATTTCCGCACTTTCAGATGATCCAGTTGGTTCTTTTGTTAAGAATCGACTAATCGCGGAAGGTATAGATATTCATTTATTACAGACAACTCGTGGTAATGAAAGAACAAGTCTTGCAATTGCTGAAGAGCGTCCGACTGATTGTGAGGTTGTAATTTATCGTAATAATCCAGCAGATCTTCAAATTGTTTTTGATAAAAATGTTGAGTTGGCAATTCTAAATAGCAGTAATCTTGTGGTGACTGGAACCAGTCTGATTGATGAACACTCCAGAAAACAAGTATTGAAAATGATGAGTCATGCAACAAAAAATGACTGCAAAGTTTGGCTGGATTTAGATTATAGGCACTGGAATTGGCCTGATGAGGGAGCTACAAGGTCAGCATATCAGAAGGCAGAAAAGTTATCAGACGTGATAGTTGGAAATGAGGAGGAGTTTAAGATTCTTAACGATGATTTAAATATCCAAGTTAAGGAGTGCATTTCTAAAAATAAGATAATGATTTTAAAGAAAGGAGAAAATGGGTGTACTTTATTTTCAGGTAATTGCACTTTAAAAACAGGTATTTATAAATCTAAGATTATGAAACCATATGGTTCTGGTGATGCCTTCCTTGGAAATTTAATCATGAATTATATGGCTTTTGGAGATTGGAAAAAAGCAGCTGAGGCTGGCAGTGCTGCAGCCGCAATCGTTGTCTCAAAGAAAGGCTGTGCAAGTGCAATGCCATCAAATAAAGAAATTAAGTTATTGCAAGATAGTACATCGATTCAACCAAAAACAGAGTGGAGTTAATAATGCATATCCCCAAACATAACAATAATAATGAACCTATCGTAGATTGTAATAATGAAATAGTACCCTTGTGTTATTTCAACATAATAAAGCTTTCTGCTGGTGATGTATTTAGTTACCAACTAAACGATTATGAAACTTGTATAGTTCCTGCTACTGGAACAATTGATGTTGAGATTGAAGGTCAAAACTTTAAGGATGTGGGTAAACGAAATCATATTTGGGAGAGTGATCCTGAAGCAGTTTATGTCCCAGTTAATCAAAAGGCTAGATTAATTTGCCAAAATGGAAAGGCTGAAGTTTTTATCTCTGGAGCCAAACATAATGAAACATATGAGGCATTTGTAATTAGACAAAATGATATTGATAAGGTTCAATATGGCTCTGATGAGACAAAGACCCATAGGAAAATTAAACATATTTTAGGTAAAAATCCAGCTGGGAAAGTTGGCAAGTTATTAGTAAGTGAATTGTTTACAGTTGGAGAAGGTGGATGGTCTGGATTTCCTCCTCATAAGCATGAGACTGACATGCTTCCAGATGAAAGCAGACACAACGAAGTCTACAATTTTAGATTTAATCCATCAAATGGTTTTGGTGCACAATTTTTAACTCCAGATGGTGAAGATTTTGGACCTGTTTACCATGTCCGAGATGGGTCAACCTTTATCTTTGATAAGGGCTACCATCCTTGTGTTGCTGCTCCAGGCTTTGAGATGTATTACTTTACCATTTTAGCTGGTGAGAGCCAGAGACCACTGCATATGAATTATCAAAAAGAGTATGCATATCAACTGGAAACTATTCCGGGTATGCAAGATATGCTTAACAAGTTTAAATAATGTTAGCAAATTTAAAAGATATTCTATTGCCAGCAAAAGAAGAGGGTTATGCTGTGGCATGCTTCAATGTTTTTGGCTTTGAGGATTCAAGAGCTGTCATTGATGCTGCAGAGTCAAGAAATGCCTCGGTTATTCTTTCAATAAATCTTGATATGCGTCAATTTATGACTATGGATCAGATTATTGGCCTGTTAAAACCTATGGCTGAGAGTGCCAAAGTTCCAGTATGTATTCATCTTGATCATACTTATGAAGTTGAAGTAGTAATGCAGGCAGTAGATGTTGGATTTACTTCTGTAATGTTTGATGGATCACAATTACCTATTGCTCAAAACATTGCCTCCATTAAGGATGTAGTTTCTTATGCGCACTGTAAAGGGGTTTCAGTTGAGGCTGAAGTGGGATCAGTGCCTTATGCAACTGGTAGAGATCACATTAAGTCTGAGTTAACTGACTTATCAGAGGCTTTAGCTATGGAAAAAGAGGGCAAGCCAGATGCACTTGCGATTTCAATAGGTAACGTTCATCGACTTGAGTCAGGTTTTGTAGAAATTAATGTTGAGCGTTTTAATCAGCTTGAGAATGAGCTCACTATTCCATTAGTGATTCATGGTACAAGTGGAATTAAAGATAGAGATATTCAAATGCTGTCAAAGCGGCACATTACAAAATTTAATGTTGGCACGGTCTTAAGAAAGCGTTTTGGTGATTCATTGCGATCTTCATTAGGGTCTGACCCTAACCTATTTGATAGAATTACAATAATGAAAAAAGTGATACCTGATTTGGAAGAAACTGCCTCAAGAGTGATTAAGCTTCTTGGCCAATAAACAAGAAATTATCTAGCTTCTTTGAGACTTTGAATTACAGATACTGTCTCATTCCAGTCAATGCATCCATCGGTCACTGAAACTCCATATTTCATGCTCTCTTTATCTGAAAGTATTTTCTGCTTACCAGAAAACAAATTGCTTTCTAGCATGACACCAAAAATAGATTTGTTTCCAGAGAGTATTTGACTTTTTATATCTTCAATGACTTTGCCTTGATTTCTGTAATCCTGATTAGAGTTATCATGTGAGCAATCAATCATAATTCTCTTTGCTAAACCATTCTCCTTAAGAAGTTTTTCACATTTCAATACAGATTCATTGTCATAGTTTGGCTTGGTTCCACCTCTAAGAATAATGTGAGAGGATATATTGCCTCTGGCTTTGAATGTTGAGATTTGTCCTTTATCATTAATTCCTAAAAAACTTTGCGGGGAAGAGCACGCTCTAATTGCATTAACCGCCATATTTAAGTTGCCATCAGTACCATTTTTAAATCCAACTGTCATCGATAGTCCACTAGACATTTCACGATGAGTTTGAGATTCAGTAGTCCTTGCACCAATTGCACACCAAGAAATGAGATCAGCAAGATATTGAGGAGTAATCGGATTGAGTGCCTCAGTCGCAGTTGGTATTCCCTGCTCTGCGAGCCAAACTAAGAGCTCCCGACCTTGACGCAGGCCTTTTTCTACATCCAGAGAATCATCCATATCAGGATCACTAATTAATCCTTTCCAGCCCACAGTAGTTCTTGGTTTTTCAAAATATACCCTCATCATGATATAGATAGATTCTTCAACTTCCTTCTGAAGCAACTTTAATTTAAGGGCGTATTCTTTAGCTGCTTTGATGTCATGAATCGAGCAAGGACCAACGATTACAATAAGTCTTTTGTCCTTGCCTAAAAAAATATCATCAACAGTTTTACGACTCGTTAAAATGTTATCTTTACCGTGATCGCTCACTTTGATTTGCTGCCTTAAATCAATGGGCGAGGTTACGACGGTTTCGCTTTCAATATTTGTATTGTGGATTTGATTAATCATTTACTCTTTTTTTTAGCTTTGAGCGATGATTTAAACATAAATGAAGAAATATTTTGTAGTTAGATGAATAAAAAAATAATAATTTTTAAATTATAAGATGAACACAATAACAAAAAAAGTTTTATTATTTTCATTGGTTTTCCTTGTTGGATGTAGCTCTACCACCTTTATTTATAATAGGATTGACTTTTTGTTGCCATGGTATCTGGAAAGTTATGTCGACTTAAATCAAGAGCAAAGGAAGAATTTAAATGAATTGCTTGATCCATTTTTTGATTGGCATAGAGAGGAAGAATTACCTAAGTATGCAGAAATTATTGGAGACTTAGAGTCATTACTTGATGAAAAAATTGAGCTCTCCTCTATTGAATCGATTACTTATGATGTTGAGCAAGCTTGGTTTCGAATTGAAGATGAAATGATTTTGTGGGTTATACCTATGACACGGGATTTATCGAATGATCAAATTGAAGAATTTCTTCAAACAATGCAAACCAAAACTTTACAAAGTGAAAAAAAATACTTAAGTCGTAATTTACAAACTTATCAAAACGATAATTACAAACGCATTAGAAAGAATTTGAGACGCTTTATAGGAGGCATGAACAAAGATCAACTCGATCTTATTACTACTGCAAGTCAAGAAATGATCAGGGTTGATGGTCAGTGGATCAATAATCGAAAAGCTCTAATCGAAAACCTCAAGCTGATCCTCAAGAGAGACGATGGCTGGGAGTTAGCTCTGACAAATATTACGCATAGAGACGACTTGGTTTCAGCTAATTATCGCAAAACCTATTCTCATAATATCAAAGTTAATGAGCGTCTTTTTGTTGAAATTTTAAATTCGAGGACTGAAAAGCAAGACAAAAAGCTGCGTTCCATGCTTTTAAGATACAAAACAGATATTAATAATTTGATAGATCAAAAATAGTTGCTACCAGCGCCTTTTCATTCTTCCTCTGAGGATGTCTGAGCCCCAGTTCAGGAGAAGGCCAATGAAAGCTGCTGAGCCAAGCCATAACAGAGGAAGACCGCCACTTGATCCAAATATTACTGAACGATATGCTCTTCCAATAGAGTCAAAAGGCACTGAACCTCCAATTAATTCAAGCCACTCTGGAGCTGCTGTTAGAGGAATTACTGTTCCGCTTAGTGCTGGTTGATAAAAAACTATTGGAACTATTAACAGCAGAGCTAAAAGACCTACTGTCGAAAACATGCCCAGAAATAACCAGCTCAGACAAACGCATATAAACCATGAAAAGATCCAAGAAAGAAAAAACACTTCCCATTGCATTGTAGTCAAAGTTACCACTATTGCCAGGACTAAACTGGAAGCACCCATGGTCATTACTGGAATAACAGTTCTGACATAGGCTCTATTTAGAAGTGTCATTTGGTTTGTTGCAAGAAAGAGTAGAACCGAGCCAACCATTGCTGATAGCCAAGTAATAAAGCTCATCACAAATGGAGAGGGGGTTGACGCAAGACTCTTGGCTTCGTATAAATTTTCTAACTCGACTTGGATCGGCATCTCAGAACTAGGGGCAAGATTTTGAGATTTTGCCAACCGAAGGTTGGATATAAAAGCGGAGAGACCGAGCTGAAAGGTTGATGGGAGTTGACTGGCAATTTGCGTCTCTGATGCAGTTAGGTGATCTGAGTTAATTACCTTAACATTTATACTTTTTTTACCTAAAGCCTGTTCAGAAAAGTCTTCTGGAAAAATGATCACTGAAGAGATTTCTCCATTAGATAAAGCTGTCTTTGCTGTTTCAGAATCTTTGAATAGTCCAACTCTAAAAGGAAGAGATCTTGAGATTGCCTTAATTGCCTGAGTTGATACTAAAGGAAAGGATGTACTCGTATCGAGGTTAACTATTCCCAGTTTAAAGTTTGATGAAATTTTTTCGGGGTCGTTTGGTGCAGTGAGGTTAAATATCGAAAAAATTAATGCAATGACTGTAGGAACAATAATAGCTGCTCTGAATAGTTTGCTGCGACGAAAGTCATTAATTGAGGAGGCCATTAATTTAAATCAAATAAATAAAACAATACACAACCAAGCCTAGTTAGTCAAACCCGAATGACTATTTCCAAGAATCATTTCAGCGGCCTTTTCTGCGATCATCATAGTAGGCGCATTAGTGTTTCCTGATACCAGTTCGGGCATGATTGAAGCATCAACCACCCTTAAGTTTTTGACACCATGCACCCTTAACTGGTCATCTACCACACTCTCTTTGTCATGACCCATTTTGCAAGTCCCAACTGGATGATAGATGCTCTGGCTATGATTTCTTGCAACTTCTAATAACTCTTCATCAGAAGAGAAAGATTCGCCGGGAACAAACTCATCGAGTATGTGTTCTTTGATTGAGTTAGCCTGTGCAATTTTTCGAGCGACCTTGATTGATTCTACCGCGACCTCTCTGTCAGATTTTGTTGAAAGGTAATTTGGGATAATTGTAGGGAGGTCTTTAGGGTTTGAGGAGTGGATAGAAACCTCTCCTCTGCTCTCTGGTCTGAGATTACAAACTGACATTGTAAATGCTGAAAATGGATGGACACCATCTCCAGGCTTATCTGCACTTAGAGGCTGCATATGAAATTGTATGTTTGGCCGAGAACCATCCAAAGAAGTATTAGTGAAAGCAAAAACCTGACTGGCGCTCAAAGTTAAGGGGCCTGTCCTAAAGAGAATATATTGCATTCCAATGAGCGCCTTTTTCCACCATGTATTGAGCTCATCATTAAGGGTTCTAGTGTTGGTTTTATAGACCAGTCTGATTTGGAGATGGTCTTGAAGATTCTTGCCAACCGCAGGATTATGATGAATCGTTTTAATGTCAAGCTTATTGAGTAAGTTTTCATCTCCAATACCTGAAAGCTGCAAAATTTGAGGTGAGCTAATAGCGCCGGCAGACAATATAACCTCTTTATTTGCATGGATAGTAAGATTTTCCTTACTCCTCTTTTGAAGGCAATCGACCCCTATTGCTTTAGAGCCATCAAAAATGACCTTACTAATTTGAGTGTTGGTCATGATTGTTAAATTTTTTCTTGCTCTAACTTTACCATTCAAAAAAGAGCGGTATGAGCTTCTCCTAAATCCTTTATGCGTTGTCTGTTGAAAGTATCCAACACCCTCTTGTTTTTCACCATTGCAATCAGCATTAAATGGAATTCCAATCTCCTCCGAGGCTTTAATAAAAAGATCTGCTATTTTTCTTCTTAATCTGAGATTGGAAACTTTTAATTCTCCATCAATTCCGTGATATTCATTTTCACCATTTTCTTGGCACTCAAATTTTTTAAATAGAGGAAGCACATCTCTATAGGACCAACCTTTGTTTCCCAGTTTCTCCCAATTATCATAATCGTGCCTGTCACCTCTAATGTATAGAAGTCCATTCAGTGCACTAGAGCCGCCAAGAACCTTCCCCCTTGGCCAGTCAATCCTTCTATTGTTTAACCCTTTGTCCTTTTCGAGCTTATACATCCAATCAAATTTTGGATTATTCATTGTTTTAAAATAACCCACCGGGACATGCAGCCAGAGATTGTTATCTCTGCGCCCAGCCTCAATCAATAACACTTTGTTCTCGGGCACTGAGGAGAGTCTGTTAGCTAGTAAACAACCTGCTGACCCTGCGCCTACAATAATGTAATCATATTCCTTAGGCATCATTATTCATAAAATTATTTAATCAAAAAGGATATAAAAATGAATTATTTTTTTAAAAAACAGTAACTCCAAAATCAATATGACAATTATAGGTAAAACTCTAGCCCATCTAGTTATGAATAAAAAAAACATATAAATTTTTTTTAAAAATAGATTGAAAGATATATATCAATTGATGTATACTGGGTTTTAGCTAAATACTTAATTTTATTGTGTATTTATCTATTAATGTTTAAAAATTAGGAGATTTTATGTTTAAAAATAAAGTTGGTTTACTGGCTGCTGCACTAGTCGCGTTTAGTTCAAGCGCTATTGCTGATGGCCATGTCCATTTAAAAGTTCAGTCTGTATTAAGTTCTACTGGTAGTGAAGTTGGCTACGTTAGAGATTTTGCAGAAGACGTTGCTGCCTTAACTAATGGCAGAGTAACAATTGAAGTTTTACCTGGCGGTTCTGTAGTTCCTAACCTTGATCTTATCGATGCGGTTGACGCAGGTTTGATTGATGGCGGATTTGCATGGACTCACTACTGGTCTGGTAAGCACCCAGCAGCAATGCTATTCGGCTCACCAATCGCTGGTGCTGGTGTTGGTATTGATAACATCGCTTTTCTTTCATGGTTTCATAGTGCAGGCGGTAAAGAGCTCTACAAGCAACTTTGGGACGAGATGGACTTAAATGTCCATGGTTTGATGCTTCAACCAGTAGGCCCTGAAGCTCTAGGTTGGTTCAAAGAGCCAATTAACAGCATGGATGACTTCCGAAAGCTTAGATTTCGTGCCCCTCCAGGGATCCCAGGGCAGACGTACAAGGATATTGGTGTCGCAGCTGTAGCTATGGGTGGTGGAGATATTCTTCCAGCTCTTGAGAAAGGCGTAATTGACGCAGCGGAATGGTGCTGCCCAGAGCCTGACAGAGACTTCGGTTTCCAAAAAGTTCTTAAGTATTACTACTTACAAGGACTTCACCAGAACGTTGTAAACGCTGACATGTATATCAATGGTGACAGATGGAATGAGATCTCTGAAAGTGACCAAAGAGCTATCGAAATTGCTGCAAGAGCTGCAAGGCTAGATTCACTTTCTAACCGTATCTACAATAACGGTAAGGCTTTGGATGACTTGTTAACTAACTATGGTGTTAAGTTAATGGATACTCCAGACGACTACTTCTCTGAGTATATGGCTGCTGCAAATGCCACACTTGCTCAAAATGCTGAAGATAATGCATTCTTCGCAGAGGTTTGGCAATCACAGAAAGATTTCGCAAAGATTGCGGTACCTTTCTGGTCAGGTGCTCAAGCGTCTAACGCTAAGCTAGGTCTTGCTTTTGCTGAGACTTTGAAGTAAAGATCCATCGTAAGACTTGTAATTAAGTTGCCAATAGTGAATGCTGTTGGCAACTTTTTTTAATCACAAGCCGGCTTTTTCTAACTTTGGGTTCTCCTTTATCCCAGAGTTAGATAAGCCTTAATTTTCTAGGGTTTTATTTTTAAAACCCTCCAGTTTTGTTACAATGATTTAAATTTTTTTAGTTTATAAATTAGGTGCAATTTATGTCAGAGGAAGAAGATATTGGTCAATTAGACATTACCGATGAAATGATCGCTGAAGGCAGATCATACACAGGTGTTATGCCTGATGATATGCCAAAAATAATGGCAAGAACTATTCTTGGTATTGACTGGTTTAGTCTCAAGGTTGGACAGATAGCTTGTTGGCTCACAGTTCCCGTATTTGTATCCATGTTTATAGAGGTGACTGGAAGGCATTTTTTTGGCTCGCCAACGATGTGGGCTTATGACATTAGTCGGATGGGTGCGGGCGCTATGTTTATGCTTGGTGCTGGTTACGCCCTTTCAAAGGGAGTTCATATTCGAGCAGACTTTATGTATCGTAACTGGTCTGTAAAAACCCAAGCAACGATTGATTTGACGCTTTATCTATTATTTTATTTTCCAGGAATTAGTGGTGCTGCATGGGCTTGCTATAAATATGCCTATAAGTCCTGGTCACAAATGGAAAGAGGAATGGACACTGCGTGGATGCCTCTAATGTACCCAATCAAATTTGCTTTATTTATAGGTTTTATATTTCTATTAATTCAAGGCATTTCTGAAACGCTTAAATGCATCTATGCTGTAAAAAATAGGAGATGGCCATGAGTCCAGAAGTATTAGGCATTGTCCTAATTTTAACAATGCTGTTTGCCATATTTATTGGCTTTCCAATTTCATTCACGCTGATATTTCTAGGCGTATTTTTTGGCTACTTGGGCTTTGGAGACCTTGTTTTCTATCTCATGACCTTCCAGTTTTCGGGAAGTATGCTGGAGCAAACTCTTGCGGCTATCCCTCTATTTACTTTTATGGGAATTCTCATGGAGAAGGCAAACCTCATGGAGCGATTATTTACCTCCGTTCAGATGGCCCTTGCGAGAACCAAGGGATCCTTGTTCGTTGCTGTTCTTTTCGTTGCTACAATCTTTGGAGCTGCAACAGGAATCGTGGGTGCTTCGGTCACTATTTTAGGAATCATGTCTGCCAAGACTATGAATCGATCAGGCTATGATGTGCGTCTTGCAGCGGGCTCAATTACGGCTGGTGGTACACTTGGTATCTTGATTCCTCCCAGCATTATGCTCGTTGTTATGGGGCCTATTCTTAACGTTCCTGTGACTGATTTGTTTGCCGCTGCAATTGTTCCAGGATTGATGTTGGCAGCTCTATACACCGGTTATACACTGATCAGATGCCACCTCAATCCAGCTCTAGGCCCAGTTGTCCCAGAGGACTTAATTCCAGACTCTATGAGTGAAGTATGGAAAGAGTTTTTCAAAGGCCTCGTTCCACCAGTACTTCTAGTTGGATCGTCTCTAGGAAGTATTCTGGCAGGCTGGGCTACTGCAACTGAAGGCGCAGCCATGGGTGCTGTTGGTGCAATATTATTAACTTTGGCTTATCGAAAACTAACCTTCGAATCTTTTAAAAGTTCACTGTTAAAAACTTTAGAGATTACTACATTAATCATGGTATTGGTTTGTGCATCGAACTTCTTTGGAGCGGTTTTTTCAAGACTAGGAACTCCAACTATGATAACTGAGGCATTGATGTTGCTTGATCTTCCCCCAACTGCCATTCTATTAATTATTATGGCTTTAATTTTTCTACTGGCATGGCCATTAGAGTGGGTTCCAATTGTGTTAATTATTATTCCAATTGTCTTGCCTCTTATTGAGCAGTTAGGATTCAATCTGACTTGGTTTGGTATTCTAGTTGCAGTCAATCTTCAGACTGCTTGGCTGTCTCCTCCTGTTGCGCTATCGGCCTACTTTCTCAAGGGAGTAGTCCCTGAGTGGGACCTTTCAGACATCTATAAGGGAATGATGCAGTTTATGGTAATTCAGGTCATCGGATTAGCGTTAATTATAATCTTCCCACAAATTGTGCTCTGGCTTCCAACATATTTGTATGGTTAATCTAGATTAAGAATCTTAAAAAAAGTGCATTTAGTGCCCTTTTTTAATGATGATTAATCATCAGACTGAAATCTTAAAGACTTTTTAAATATTAGATGGACTCACCAAAGGTACTGTTTTGCGAGTGAATATAGTCTATATCACTTGTATGAACATAAGACGTCCTCAGTTCAATAGTTACATTATTGTAAGTTTGGCCTACTCGATTGATTTTTAAAATCGGCGCATTGGATGGAATATTTAAGAGCTTAGATATTTTCTCATCAGCAGAAATAGCTTTGAGTTTTTCAGAGCAATTCGTAATGAATATATTAAACTTGTTCTGATAAAGATTGTAAATAGTGTTTGCTCGACCTTTAAAAATTTCCTCTGTCATCCCAGGAAATTTGTCTTGAGGGATTATGATTTTATCAACAATATAAAACTTTTTATTGAGCCCAAGCTTGTTATAAATCTGAAACACGGGACTTCCTGTGGCTAATCCTAATTCTGCAGCCTGAGACTTAGTTGCCTTCTTTGTTTCAAAAGAAATAAATTCAACATTGGGACTTTGTTTCTCATCACTACCGTTGAGAGCAAAATGAAAATATTCAAAAAGAAAACTACTATTGTCATGCTGAAATACAAAAGTACCTAAACCTTGTTTCCTGATTAGAAAGCCTTCCTTTTCAAGCATCCCAACCGCCTTGCGAATCGTTCCAATTGAAACGTTGAAAAGCTCTACTAGGGTTTTTTCATTGGGAATGAGCTGGCCAGGCCTGAGTTCGTCACGATAAAGGCAATTAAATAGCTCGTTTCTAATTTGAAGCCAGAGCGGAGTCTTACTTTCTCTGTCAATGTCAAATTTCAGATCAGTAATACTCATAAATGTTTGATTTTTATTAAAAAGAGGGTTTTAAAATAACCTTGGCTGACGCCATTGTACCATTATGTAAACTTTGAAAAGCTAAATTAGTTTCAGACAAAGGCATCTCCTCAACCCATGAAAGATCGCCAAAAGCGCCTTTCTCAATTGAGTTAAGTGCAGACTTAAAATCTTCCATATTGTAGGTATAACATCCGATAAGTTTAATCTCCTGCAGCGTGATTTTACGAATATCAATGGTACTACTCCAGCTCAGAAGTCCTACATTAACAACAGTTCCTCCAGCACTCACTGAGGCAATAGATAAGGCGTTGGTTTTCTCACTTCCTACACAATCAATAACAACATCATAGCTGTCTTCACTAACAGACTGATTGATCGGGTTGACTGGAATCACACCAACATGCTCTTTAACGCACTGATGGCGAGCCTCATTGGTCTCTAAAACCGTCATCTTGACGCCCTCTGACTTTAGAAGAAGGGCTGCAAGTAATCCAATTGCTCCTGCACCAATAACGAGAACATTGCATTCATTGATTGGTTTGAATGAGCTCTCTTTTGCTAAGTTCACAGCATGAACAACAGTTGCCGCAGGTTCTGTCATTGCAACGTGATTCGAGTTCATCGAATTGGGCGCATGAACAAGACATTGATTTGGTATTGTCATGTATTGAGCAAAAGCGCCTTGCCTGCTCATACCAATCATATCTCTGTCACTACATAGATTGTCTCTTCCTTGCAGGCAGTATTCACACTTCCCACAAGTAATCAGGGGATTGCCAGTGACCTTTTGTCCTTTGTGAGCGCCTTCAACAATTTCACCGCAGAACTCGTGTCCAAGAATAAGACCAGGATTCCTCCGTGGATCTTTTCCATGAAAGGCATGCATATCAGATCCACAAATACCGACTGATTCAATTTTTAATAAAACGTCATCATCTCGATCAAGCTGGGTTGATTTATATTCAGGGAAAAAAGTCATTTCATTCGGTGCGGTATAGACCACTGCTTCCATTTTTTCTATCATGCTGCTGAAAACCCTCCATCTAAAAATACAGTTTGACCAGTGACATAGGAATTAGCATCGCTACATAGAAAGACGCTAATTCCAAAAATATCCTTTTCTTCGCCATTTCTGCCCATCATCGTTTTGTTGGCGAGTTCCTTTAATTTATCAGGATTCTGAAATAGAGATTCTGTTAAGTTTGTGCGAAAAAACCCTGGTGCAATAGCATTGACTAAAATACCATCTTTGGAATAAGCTTGGGCCAGTGCCCGTGTAAGCTGCATCACTCCACCCTTACTTGCTCCATAAGGAATACTATTATCAAAAGCTCTGAGTGACTGAAGTGAGGCAATATTAATTATTCTTCCCCAGTTATTCTCTCTCATAGTATCAGCGACTAGTTGACTTAAATAAAAGGGGGCCGTTAGGTTTATATCAATTGTTTTTTGCCAATCGATGAGTGTTAACTCTTCTGCTGAAGTTCTTGGATTTATTCCTGCAGCGTTAATGAGAATATCTATCCTGCTTGACTGTTCAAGAATGTGCGAGACAGTTTTCTCGAGTGCATCACTCGAGGTCACATCAACTTGAACAAAGCTGCCGTTGGAGCCTTGCTGTTTTATTTCTTGAAGCGTCTCGTCAGCGTTGTCTCGGCTGCTAGCTATCCAGACAAATGCGCCTGCTTTTGCAAGCGCAAGTGCCATCATTTTTCCTAGTCCACTCGTACCACCAGTTATCAGAGCAACTTTATCCTCAAGAGAAAAGTCTGATAAGCTCATCAGATTACTCTAATACAGGGGCGCCCAAATCAAAAGTTTCTTCAGGGAAGTATTTGCTGAGTCTCACATCTGAAGCTCTAGCATGACCTTCCATTCCTTCTAATCTAGAGATTCTTGATGATGCCTGGGCCACTTGACGCGTTGATTCGCGATCCATACGCTGCCATGTTAGAACCTTAAGGAATTTATGCGCTGATAAACCCCCCGAATAGCGTCCAGCTGCTTTAGTTGGAAGAATATGATTTGGTCCAGAAGCTTTATCACCAAATGTAACCGTTGTTTCTTCACCTAAAAATAATGAACCATAACAAGTTAAGTTTTCAAGCCACCAATCAAGGTCGCTGCACTGAACTTCAAGATGCTCGGCAGCGTACTCGTCTGAAATTTCGACTACCTCTTCACGAGAATCACAAACAACGACTTCACCGTAGTCTCTCCATGCGCAGTGAGCTGCATCTTGAGCCGTTGGAGGGAGTTTATTGATGTATTCAGGTATCAGGTCCATCACTTTTTCAGCAAGTTTTTCTGAAGTTGTGAATAGCCATCCTGGAGATTCATGACCATGCTCCATTTGACCTACTAAATCAATTGCAACAACATCTGGGTCTGCATCTGCATCTGCAATAACTGCAACTTCAGATGGCCCTGCAAACACATCAATTCCAACTTCACCAAAAAGAGTTCTTTTTGCCTCAGCAACAAATTTATTCCCTGGTCCCACAATGATATCTGCTTTCTTGCCAGTGAATAAACCATAAGCCATACTGGCAATAGCTTGAACTCCGCCGAGTGTCATAACATGATCCGCGCCAGCAGTCTTCATCGCATACAAAACATAAGGATGAATGCTTTTTCCTTTATAAGGAGTCGAGCATGCAATAATACATGGAACACCGGCAGCTTTAGCTGTAGCAATACTCATATAAGCCGAAGCAATATGAGCATACCTTCCTGTTGGCACATAGCAACCCGCTACGTTTACAGGAAGCAGTCTTTGACCAGCCTCAACACCATTATTCTTTGTATGGAACTCTTCAATTGAGTCACGCTGAGCTTTTGCAAAGGTATAGACCTGCTGACATGCAAAGTCAATATCATCTTTTACATCTTGAGGTACATCAGCTGTAATTTCATCAATTTCAGATGCTGAAAGAAGAATCTCTCCAGTCCAGCCATCTAGTTTTTCAGCATAATCCCTGACTGCTTGCTCACCATTTTTATCAATGGTAGAGAGCATATCATGGACTACCTTTTGGGCCTCTAGAACATTAGATTCAGCAGTTTTATCAGCTTTTTTTAAATATTTCATATTATATTATCTTCAGTAAAATTAAACTATGCGCTCTCGTACAAACGCGTTAATACAAACTCTTGATGACCAAGTATTTCAGCCGCAGTCATTCTTCCATTTGATGTATGGATAAGAGATTCAAGAAGCATATCCCCAGCCTGATCCATATTAATATCGCGCTTTAGAAGAGCAGTTACATCAACATCAACATGCTCAGACATTGTCCTTACTGTTCTTGGGTTTGCACAAACCTTGATCACAGGTAGGATTGGATTACCAATAATGTTTCCTTGACCCGTAGGGAATAAATGAGCAACATATCCGGAGGCTGCACATAACGTGACCATCTCTGCAGCAGCAGAAGATGAATCCATGAACCATAGGCCTTTGCTTGTTGGCATTTCAGCTTTATCTAAGACACCATCAACCATACACTTCTTACCAATTTTCTGAATATTTCCGAGTGCTTTCTCCTCAATAGTCGTCAAGCCACCTTCAATGTTTCCTTTCGTTGGCTGAGAATCAGAAAGATCATCAGTCTTCCAACGCTCAATCATGTCTTGGTATCGATTGAACATAAACATGAACTGATCTGCTACGGCATCATTAGCACATCTAGCCTTTACCAAGTGCTCACCACCTGTAATCTCAGAGGTTTCACCAAAAAGGAGTGTGCTTTGTTTTTCATAGAGTTTATCAAAGGCATTTCCAACTGTTGGGTTTGCTCCAAATCCTGAAGTAGTATCTGACTCACCACACTTGGTTGATACCCATATTTCACTTATATCGCAAGGCTCTCTTTGCAGTCCCGATGCATAATGAACCATGTCATAAGCTGCTTTTGAGGCATCAGCAATTGTTTGGATATCGCCTTTCTTTTCGATAGAAAAGCCTTGAACTGGTTTACCAGTTGCAGCAATGCCATCAACTATTTTTTGAGTCCAGTCCGGTTCGATTCCAATAACCACAACTGCAGCAACGTTAGGGTTTGCACCAGTTCCAATCATTGTTCTAAAATGAAGATCTAGGTCCTCACCAAACTGAAGTCTACCATAAGGGTGAGGAAGAGCGATTGTTCCCTTAATATTATTACTCACCGCTTCACATGCTGCATTTGAAATATCATCAACAGGCAGAATGACTACGTAGTTGCGAATTCCTACTCTATTGTTGTCGCGTCTATATCCGTAGATTTTTTGATCTAAATTTATCATTACCACCTCTTTGTTTTAACGTTATGAACATGTAGATGATCACCAACAGCAATCTTTGAAATTGTTCTTCCAATATCTACCCCATATTTGATGACAGTGTCATCTTCATTCAGATCCTTAATAGCAAGTTTGTGACCAATAGGAATGTCTTGATTTATCTTAATATCAATTAAGACATCTTGATCCATAATCCACCCCTTAAGGGTGTCGTTTGCTTTAAGCCCTTCAACTGTAACAACGCCGACGGAATCGTCTTCGTCATGAACTATAAATTGAATCATGCCTACTCCTTATAAATTTTTAAAAAAAACCGTGATTAAATTTTGAGAATAAAATTTAATGAGAAGTATATTATATCATATATATGAATTTTATTCTTTTAGATTATTGAAAAAAATCACCAATTATCCATATAAAATTTAATTTAAATAATATATAAACATTAAAAAAATGCGATGTATTATTAAGGTACTTTTTTTAATAAATATTTAATTTAAGGATGAAAATGAGAAAATTATTTTGGATTTTAGCTCTATTTTTGTTGCCCTTTTGTGCCTTTTCTAAGGTTGGAGATCTTTATTACTGTGAGATGACTCAGGCGATAGAAATAAAAGAAGGAAAGCTAATTAAGTATATTCCTCAGAAATTTAAATTTAGGATTGTTAATAAAGACCTAATTCAGTTTGGAGCTGATTCAAACTACTTCAGTGGCACCGAACTAAAAATTATTGATTTCTCTGATAATGGTGAGCAGTTTTATGGAGACAATTTTGAGTTTTCTTTTGGAAGCTTTTATTTTGCCGAAGTATTTCGCTGGCCTTCTGATGATGTTGATACTTTAACTGCTACTGCTGTTAGTGCAGAATGCTCTGCAGTAGAAGATTATTCTGTATAGTCTATTTTTTTTAACATAACTCAATGAAAATGGCTTCAATAGCAAATAAGACGACTCGTTTGATTCAATTGTTTGGAATAACTAAGGTGCCAATGATTTGGTACTGCAGGCCAAAAGTTATAGAGCATACTGATGAAAGGATTGAAATCAAAATCCCACTGAAAAGAAAAACAAAGAATCACTTAGGAAGTATGTACTTTGGCGTTCTTGCCGTTGGAGCGGACATTACTGGTGGATTTCTAGCTATGAACCCCATTCAAGAAAGTGGTCGAAAAATTAACCTTATTTTCAAAGACTTTAAGGCCGACTTTTTAAAAAGACCAGAGGGTGATGTTCACTTCATATGCAATGATGGCTTGGCAGTTAGAGAGCTTGTAGAGACAGTTGCTAAATCAAGTGATCGTCATAATTTTAAGCTTAAGATTGATGCTATCGTTCCTTCTCTATCACCTGATATCGTAGCCAAGTTTGAACTTACTCTGTCGTTAAAAGATAAGTCATAGGAGTGTTATGATGCATAATGTAACAGAATTTAACAACAGTCAATTTCAATCGAGATCGAGAATTAGGCTTTTATTGATATTGGTCACCTTGTGTGCCTTATTTTTTTTGATTATTCAGCCTAGTTTATTTAAGTATCTTTTACAAACTTCGCCCATGCTATGGGAGTGTATGTAATATCAAAGATTTGAGTTGTAAGGATTGTGCAATTAGAAATTGAAAAAATACTGAATCAGCAGAACTACTACAGCAACGATAATTGCAACAATGACTACTGGCGGCATGTTTTTCATAAAATAATTATAAAGACTCTTAATTGATTTTTCATGAAAATAACATCTTCTAATAAGATATTTTCTATATTATTTTGTTTTCTTTGTATCTGATTGAAATTTAAGAATAAATAATGGTAACTAAAGCATTTTCTCGACCCTTTACTCAGCAAGAGCCAATCAATCAAGAGGCGATTGACGCTGCTACTCAGGTTCTTAAGTCTGGAAGACTCCATAGATACAATACTATTGAAGATGAACTATCAGAGGCGTCTCTTCTTGAAGAAGAGTATGCAGCATATCAGGGAAGCAAATACTGTTTAGCTTGTGCTTCAGGCGGTTATGCCATGAGCGTAGCTTTAAAGGCTGCTGGACTCAAGCTTGGCGAGAGTGTGTTGACAAACACTTTTACACTTGCACCAGTTCCAGGGTCTATCTCAAATGCTGGCGGAAATCCTATATTTGTTGAAATTACCAAAGATCTAGTATTAGATTTGGATGATCTTTCAAGAAAAGTATCCGAGAGCAAGGCACGATTTCTGCTCATCTCACATATGCGAGGTCACCTTGTAGATATGGATAAATTAATACAAATTGTCAATGAAAATAATTTAATTTTGATTGAGGATTGCGCTCATACAATGGGAGCTCAATGGAAAGGTCAAAGGAGCGGAAATTTTGGACTTGCTGGATGTTTTAGTACTCAGACTTATAAGCATTTGAATTCTGGTGAGGGCGGCCTTTTGACTTCCAATGATGAAGAATTCATGGCTCGAGCAATAATTTATTCTGGCTCATACATGCTCTATGAGAGGCATGGTGCTGCGCCGAGGTCAAAAGTATTTGAAGAAATAAGGCTTGAAACACCAAACTATTCTGGACGCATGGATAACCTCAGAGCTTCAATCCTTAGGCCACAATTAAAAAACTTAGAGAAGAATATTAATCGATGGAATGCGCGTTATCAGGCTGTGGAGTCGGAATTAAAAGAAATTAATGGAATAATGGTTCCAGGAAGATTTGAAGAAGAGAGATATGTAGGCAGTTCTATTCAGTTTAGAATTCCTGGCATTTCTAAGTCTGATGCTGAGTTATTTGTTAAAAAAAATAAAGAGCTAGGTGTTGAGCTTAAGTGGTTTGGTAATGATGACCCTAGTGGATTTACCAGTAATCATAAAAGTTGGAAATATGTTAGCCGGCAACAGCTTAATAAATCTGATGAAATTCTCTCTAGTTTGTTCGACTTGAGACTTCCTTTGACATTCTCAATTGATGATTGTAAGCACATATCCAAAATTATTATTGAGTGTTCAGGCGAGTTTATTAAATAATAGTGATTAAATCCAGTGCTATTTTTTTGGTCTTTATTTGTATCTCCAGTCTTACGTCTTTTTCAGCCAGAGCTGATAACATTCAAATTCAGCAGATTGGGCCTTCACTAGAAAATCCATGGGGGATGGATTTTATCAATGACAGTGAACTTCTGGTTACTGAAAAAAAAGGTCGTATTTACCGAATAAATATTTCAGATGGTTCATCAAGTGAGATTCACAATGTACCGAAAGTTTCATCAACTTTGCAAGGTGGTCTCCTAGACATAATTTATAACGATGGGGTTGTTTATTATTGTTACTCAAAGGACACTTCTAAAGGAACTGTGCTTGCAATTGATAGCGCAAATATAGTTAATGATAAATTAATTAAAAGAATAACAATTTTTGAATCTAACAAGCCAAGTTGGTCTGGTTATCATTTTGGATGTCGTCTTGAAATAAGTAGCAAGAAATTATTTGCATCACTTGGAGAACGAGGACATCGTTTTAATTCTCAAGATGCTTCCTCCCATGCAGGTTCAATTATTAGCCTAAATTTTGATGGAAGTATTCCAAAGGATAACCCAAAATTAGAGGGCTGGGCACCAGAGAACTATTCAATTGGTCATCGGAATCCACAGGGCATGAAGCTTAATCCTGAGACTCAAGAGATCTGGTCTCATGAGCATGGACCTAAAGGCGGAGATGAGATAAATATTATAGTTGCTGGTGGAAACTATGGCTGGCCTTTAGTTAGTAATGGCTATGAATATGGGACTGATGATAAAGTAAGTGAATATGATAGTCTTCCAGGTTTTAATGATCCAGAATGGGTTTGGATTCCTTCCATAGCTCCATCTGGAATGGATTTTTATCCCATGAATAGTGGTGAAAAAGTGATGTTTCCAAATCTGCAAGGGAGTCTTTTGGTTGGTTCATTAAAATTTAGAAGGCTGTATTCTATTTCAATTAATAAGGATGGGTTACCTGAAAGTGAAAGTATTCTAATAGATGGAACTCTTGGTCGAATTCGTGATGTCGCTATAGCAAAAGATGGGTCAATTTTAATTTTAAATGATGAATCCTCACTTTCAAAGCCCAAGGGAGGATTATATAGAATCTTTAGATAATCAATAAATTAGTACCACCGAACCATACCAATAATTCCAGCAGCTGCGTAGAAAAATTGGAGAAAAAGAATTCCCTGGTGTCGCCCTAGATATGCCCAGTAGCCAATTGATAAGGCTGAAATAAGAAGTAAAAGAAATCCAATAAACTCAACACCAACATTTAAGGCTACCATCATTGAGTAGCTTATTGCTGTTATAACTCCAAACCATTCCAGTGCTTTCATTTTCATAATTTTTACCTTAAGAAGTTTTAAGAAATATAAAGCGAATTATAGTTCTAGCCTTGTTTGCTTGATCATTAAATTTAAACTTTAGATTAGTAATATTGTTTAAATTGTAAGAGTATTAAAGAAATATTACTTGACCTAGGATTTTTCATACTATATATTGATTGGAGCCAACAAACATTTTGTTAGTTGGTTTTTTTTGTTTAATAATTTGTGTGTCTACTTCTAGGCACCATCAAAAGGAGATATGTAATGAAAAAAACTTTAAGCATTGTTTTGTCAGTGCTGGTCATGGGTATTTTTTCACCAGTTTCAGCGAATACGATCAAATGGTCAATGCCTGGTGATTCTTTAACTCTTGATCCACATGCACAAAACGAAGGGCCAACTCACATGGTTTCTCGTCAAGTATACGAGGGATTAGTGACTCCAGGTATCAACATGGAAGTCCTTCCTCAGCTTGCAGAGTCGTGGACGACAACTGCCGATGATACATGGATATTCAACATACGTAGAGGTGTAACTTTTCATGATGGGTCAGCTTTAACAGCTGGTGACGTCGCCTTTAGTATCAATAGAGCAAAAACAGCTCCATCTGATATGGTTGATTTAATTAAAAGTGTTAAATCAGCAAGAGCGATTGATGACCATACAGTTGAAGTAAAAACAGATGGGCCGAATCCTATTCTTTTGAACCAATTAACTCAAATATTTGTTATGTCTGAGGCTTGGTCAAAGGCAAATGGATGTGAAGCTTCATATAATTGGGATGCAGGAGAGACTTCATATTGCGCGTCTCATGCAAATGGAACTGGACCATTCGAAATAACTTTCAGAGAGCAGGATGTAAGAACTGTTTTTGAAAAGAACAATAACTGGTGGGGAAATCACTATAAGCACAACATAGACAAAATTGAGTTACTTCCAATTAAGAATGATGCAACGAGAGTTGCAGCACTTCTTTCTGGCGAGATTGACTACACTAATGTTGTTCCGGTCCAGGATATTCAAAGAATCAATTCTTCTATGGGCCACGCTGTAAAAATGACCCCTCAAAATAGAACGATTTTCTTTGGTATGGATCAAGGCTCTGCTGAATTGAACTCATCTAACATTAAAGGAAAAAATCCTTTTGCTGATAAAAGAGTTCGTCTAGCTATGTACCATGCTTTAGATATGGATGCTATTAAGGATAAAGTCATGAGAGGACAAAGTGTGCCAGCAGGAATTATTACTGCTCCTGGAGTAAATGGCCATACTGCAGCTCGTGATCAGAGAATGGCTTATGATCCTGAAACATCAAAGAGACTTCTAGCCGAAGCAGGATATCCTGATGGGTTTGAAGTCACATTAGATTGCCCTAATGATCGCTATATCAATGATGAAGCGATTTGTGTAGCAGCTATTAGTATGTTTGCAAAAATTGGTGTGAAAGTAAATCTTGATGCAAAAACTAAGAGTCAGCACTTCTCTGAAGTAAAAGAAGGCGACGCTAATGGTATGACAAGTGATATGTACATGTTGGGTTGGGGTGTTCCAACTTTTGATAGTCACTATGTATATTCATACTTATTTGAAAGCTCTGGTAGCTGGAATAAAGTTAATTTCAGTAACGCTAGAGTCGACGAATTGGTTGCTGCAATGGGTGTTGAAACAGACCTAGATAAAAGAAATGCTATGATTGCTGAGGCTTGGGATATTACCCAAGATGATGTAACATACCTTCCTTTACATCACCAAGTAGTTAACCAGGCATCAAAAAGTAATGTAGATGTTCCAATTAGAATGAACAACGAACCATTATTTAGATTTGCAAAAGTAAACTAAAAAAACCTATATTTTCTGGCCAGTTATCTGGCCAGAAAATATTAAATTACAAGCTCTCCTATTTCAATTTAATCCATGTTCAGCTATTTCTTTAAAAGACTATTACAAGCTATTCTTGTAATGATTGTTGTTGCTTTTGTCTCTTTCTCCTTGTTCAATTTTGTTGGAGATCCAGTAATTAGCTTGACTGGAGAAGATTCTTCAATTGAAAGACAAGCAGAGGTTAGAGAGGCTATTGGATTGAATGATCCTGTATATATTCAATTTTCAAGGTTTCTAGGTAATGTCATTCAGGGCGATTTTGGTATTTCCTATCAATTGAAGAGGGAGGTTTCTGACCTCATTGCAGAAAGAATGCCAGCTACTCTAGAATTGGTCTTTGTTTCAGCTTTGCTCGCTATTATAGTTGGAGTTATTTTAGGAGTGTATACGGGTATTCATAGAGATAGTTTTGTTTCAAATGTAATTCTTGTTATTTCACTTGCAGGCGTTTCACTTCCTACATTCATAATAGGGATTATGCTAATTTATCTGTTTTCAGTCATTCTTGGAGTTCTGCCTTCTTTTGGGAGAGGTGAGGTTATAGATTTAGGTTTTTGGTCTACAGGGTTTTTAACTATATCTGGACTTAAAGCATTAATATTACCCTCAGTTACATTAAGCTTATTTCAAATGACATATGTCATTAGATTAGTTCGCGCTGAAATGATGGAAATACTTCAAACGGATTATATTAAATTTGCAAAAGCTAGAGGTATCAAAAAAAATACAATTAATTATAAGCACGCGCTTAAAAATGGCTTGATACCTGTCATCACTATTACTGGTATCAATATTGGAACATTGATAGCCTTTTCAATTATTACCGAAACAGTTTTTCAATGGCCTGGTATGGGCCTTCTCTTTATTAATGCGGTGTACTTTGTTGATATACCAATAATGTCAGCATACATGATCATGGTTGCTTTTATTTTTGTCATGATAAATTTTATTGTCGATATTACATATTATTTTATCGATCCAAGAATAAGAATTAAGGATGAGATGAGTTAGTTATGTTGTTAAAAACTTTTAATAAAATTTATGACACCGATGTAGGGTATAGCTTTTTTAATTCAAAAATTGCCATTATCTCCTCAACTACCATGTTCATTATTTTTCTGTGTTCAGTTTTTGCTGGAGTAGTTGCTCCCTATAATCCTTTCGACCCAGCTTCAATCTCATTAATGGATGCTTTCACTCCACCTTCCTGGTCCGAAGGTGGAAGCTCAAGCTTTATTCTTGGAACAGATCAGCAAGGAAGAGACATGCTTTCGACAATGATCTATGGTTCAAGAATTTCATTAATTGTTGGTTTTGCATCAATACTCTTTGCTATGGTTCTTGGAGTTTTCCTAGGGGTGACTGCAGGTTATATTGGTGGTCGTTATGAGATTATTGTGATGAGACTTACTGATGTCCAATTAACAATACCTAGTATTCTCATGGCACTTCTCGTGAATGGTATTGCTAAATCAGTCATTTCACAATCTATGCATAGCGAAATGGCCATTTATGTATTAATTTTTGCAATTGGTATTTCTGAGTGGCCTCAGTTTGCCAGGGTTTCTAGAGCATCTACTCTGGTTGAGAAAAATAAAGAATATGTGTCAGCCTCAAGAATTATTGGACTATCAAATATTATTATTATGTTTAAGCATATCTTGCCAAATATACTTAGGCCTCTTCTGGTAATTGCTACAATAGGGTTGGCTCTTGCAATCATTACAGAATCAACATTAAGTTTTTTAGGTGTTGGTGTTCCTCCAACGACTCCTTCACTAGGGACATTAATTAGATTTGGAAATAGTTTTTTATTTTCAGGTGAGTGGTGGATTACATTTTTTCCAGCTATCTTTTTAATTGTTCTAGCTTTATCTATCAACCTACTAGGAGACTGGATGAGAGATGCCCTAAATCCAAAGTTAAAAATAAGATGAGTTTGTTAAAGGTTAAAAATTTAAATATAAGCTACCCAACAAGAAAAGAAACGATTGTTGCTAGTAAAGATGTTGAGTTTACTTTGGAGAGGGGTGAAATCCTTGGAATAGTTGGCGAATCTGGCTCTGGTAAGTCTACTATTGCAAATGCAATCATCAATTTAATTGACCCCCCAGGTGAAATAACAGGTGGCTCAATTAAGATTGATAAGATTGAATTGAGAGATAATGAAGAGGTTATTCAAAAAATTAGAGGAAAGAAAATTGGTTTTGTTTTTCAAGATCCTCAAACATCCCTAAATCCATTATTTAGAATTAAAGATCAATTAATTGAAACTATTCAAACACACCTAGATTTAGATTATCAAGAAGCACTAAATAGATCTATTCAACTCCTGGAAGAAGTAGGAATAGATAATGCGGAAAAAAGGATAGAAGACTATCCTCATCAGTTTAGTGGAGGGATGCGTCAAAGAGTCGTTATTGCTTTGGCTATAAGCTGCGAACCTGACTTAATTATAGCTGATGAGCCTACAACTGCTTTAGATGTAAGTATTCAATACCAAATACTTGAATTACTCAAAGACCTGACCCAAAAAAGAAATTTAGGTGTGATTATTATTACCCATGATATGGGAGTCATTGCTGAGACAACAAACAAAGTTATTGTTATGCGATACGGCGTCATTGTTGAGCAAGGTGATACAAAAGAGCTATTAACAAATCCAAAATCAAACGAGGCTAGAAGTTTGGTTATTTCTGTACCACCCACTAATAAAAAAATTGATAGGTTTAAACTGATAAGTCCCGATGGAAAAGAAATTACCTCAGACTCAAAAAACTTAACAAGAAAAATCATTAAAAGTTGGGGAGTTAGAGAAAACACTAATCAAAAATTATTGGAGCTGACAGGCGTTACTAAAATTTTTGATGACAACTCTATGGCAGGTAAATTTTCATTTGGCTCAAAAAATGAAACTATCGATAAAGTCGTGAAGGCAGTTGACGATGTCTCTTTTGAGCTATTTGAGGGCGAAACTTTAGGTTTGGTTGGTGAATCAGGATCAGGAAAATCAACTATAGCAAAAATCATTACTGGCCTAGTAAGGCCAACCGGCGGTGAAATTTTTTATAACAATCTCTCACTCTATAATTCAAAAAGAAAGTATCAAATAGATAAGAGCAGAGGGCAAATTCAGATGATTTTTCAAGATCCTTATTCTTCATTAAACCCAAGATTTAAAGTGAGGGACATCATTTCTGAGCCAATTAAACTTTTTCAAAAAAATATTACTAGAAGTGAACTTACTCAAAATACTCATGATTTGATTGATATTGTTGGTATGACAAGACAGTCATTGGATCGTTATCCTCATGAATTTTCTGGTGGACAAAGACAAAGAATATCAATTGCTAGAGCATTAGCTACTAGACCGCGTTTATTAGTTTGTGATGAGCCTACTTCTGCTTTGGACGTTAGTATTCAAGCTCAAATTTTAAATCTTTTGAAAGATATTCAAGATGAACTCCACCTTACTATGCTGTTTATCAGTCATGATCTTCCTGTCATTAGACAAATGTGTAATAGAATTGTGGTTCTCAAAAATGGCGGCGTTTGTGAAACGAAAGAGACTGAGGAGCTGTTCAATAATCCTGAGCATCCATATACGCAGGAGCTAATTAGGCTAATGCCTAAAATTGAATCCATAGTCTAGTTAAGATAAGAGAAATTTGGTGGAGATGGGGGGAATTGAACCCCCGTCCGAAAACTTTCAGTCAAGAAGTCTACATGCTTAGTAAAGGTCTATTGAGTTAACTTTTTACCACCCGACCCACAGGGATGTAAAAAGCGATTTTAGATTAGGTTTTAACCCTATTACCCTAAAATAATAATAGTGGCGAGTCTGTTAGCGACCGTTATCCTAAAAGTACAGACAACTCCTAAGTAACGGTTAGCATTATGCTGCTAAAGCGTAGTTGTCTTCGTTTGCAACTATTATTTAAAGAACGTTTTTACGAGCAATCTTTATCCTCGACATGCATCCTTGAAATCCAACTCCTCGTCGAAGCCATGTCATCCCCAGATGATTATATTATACGCTTGATTAATTAAATTTAGCTAATTGTGACTCTAGCAAACTTTCTTTTGCCAACTTGATAGACAGAGGTACCTTCGCTTGGAGTCAGATCTTTATCATTGATCTTTTCTCCATCCATTTTCACAGCACCTTGCTTAATCATTCGAAAAGCCTCTGATGTTGAGTTAACAAGATTAGAGTCTTTGAGAAGGTTTGCAATTTTAAGACCTTTCGGAAATGTGTATTCATCCATTTCCTCAGGAATTTGATTTTTTGCAAATCGATCAATAAAGTTTTGTTGAGCTTTTTTTGCAGCGGGATTATTATGAAAGCGAGTTATGATTTCTTCAGCTAAACGAAACTTTATGTTTCTTGGATTTTCACCATTCTCTACTTCTTTTTTCCAAGATTCGATAGTTTTAAGTGACTCAAAACTTAATAATTCAAGGTATCGCCACATCAGTTCATCTGAAATCGACATAATCTTACCGAACATGCTGTCTGGTTCTTCATCAATTCCGATATAGTTATCTAAAGACTTGCTCATTTTTTGAACACCATCCAAGCCCTCTAATATTGGCATGGTCAGAATGACTTGAGGCTCCATATCGGCTTGTTTTTGGAGCTCCCTTCCAACTAATAGATTGAATTTTTGATCTGAGCCACCTAGTTCCATGTCAGCTCTAAGCGCTACAGAATCATAGCCCTGAACTAATGGATATAAAAATTCATGTATTGAGATTGCTTGACCACCTTTATAGCGTTTTGAAAAGTCATCACGCTCTAGCATTCTTGCTACAGTGTGCTTAGATGCAAGAGAAATCATTTCTGTTGAGCTCATCTTGCCCATCCATGCAGAGTTAAAAGCAATCGTAGTTTTTTCTTTATCTAGGATTTTAAAGATTTGATCTTGATAAGTCTTGGCATTCTCTAGAACATCCTTTTTTGTCAAAGGCTTACGAGTTACATTTTTTCCTGTGGGATCTCCAATCATGCCTGTAAAGTCACCTATTAGGAAAATTATTTTGTGGCCAAGATCTTGAAGTTGCTTCATTTTGTTAATGACAACAGTATGACCAAGATGCAAGTCTGGAGCAGTAGGGTCCATGCCTAATTTGATTCTTAAGGGTTTATTTTTTTGAAGTTTAGTCTTTAGTTCATCAAGGGGCAGTATCTCATCAGTACCTCTCTGAATGATTGCTAATTGTTCATTAATTGTCATTATAAATATTCCCTATGGCCTAATTTGTCCGTCACCCATGACGATGTATTTTTGTGATGTTAACCCCTCAAGTCCTACAGGACCTCTAACATGAAATTTTCCAGTACTAATTCCAATCTCAGCGCCAAACCCGTACTCAAATCCATCCGCAAAACCTGTCGAAGCATTCACCATAACAGAAGATGAGTCAACTTCAGATAAGAATTTATTAGAATTCTCCTCATTCTCAGTCACAATTGCATCGGTATGGGCTGACCCATAGGTGTTAATATGGGATATCGCTTCATCGACTGATTGGACGATTTTCATTGAAAGAATCGGTGCTAGATATTCTTCACTCCAGTCGGCCTCAGATGCTTTTTTGATAACATTCGAAAGCATTTGTGACTTATCACAGCCTCTTATTTCAACCTGTTTTTCAGTCAAGAGCTGAATAAGCTTAGAGAGTGCTTTTGAATCAAAATCTTTGTGAACTAGAAGTGTTTCTGTCGCATTACAAACCCCATATCGACGCGTTTTACCATTGAAGGCAATATCAACTCCTTTTTGAGGGTCTGCATCTTTATCTAAATAAGTGTGACATACCCCATCAAGATGTTTGATAACCGGTACCCTGGCATTTTTACTAATATTTTTGATGAGGCCTTTACCGCCTCTTGGAATGATTGCATCAACATGATCACTAGCACTAACGAGATGTGTGACAGCTTCACGGTCTGTTACCTTGATGAGCTGAACAGAGTTTGAATCAAGCCCAGCGTCCTCAAGACCTTTCTCAATGCAAGAGTAAAAAGCTATATTGGAGTTAATCGCCTCTGATCCACCCCTAAGAATGATGGCATTCCCAGATTTAATGCACAGCCCAGCAGCATCGACTGTCACGTTTGGACGAGACTCATATATCATCCCTATCACTCCCAAAGGAACCATCATTTTTCCAATTTTGATTCCACTTGGCCTCTCCTTGAAGTCAGACATTTGACCTATTGGGTCATTCAAAGTTGCAATTTGATGAAGCCCTTGAATCACGTTGTTGAGTCTTTCATCGTTAAGCATTAAGCGATCTAACAATGCATCATCAATGCCATTTTTCTTAGCAGCGTTTAAGTCTATCTGGTTTGCATCTAGAATAAATTGTTTGCTCTCTTGAATTTGGTTTGCGATGCAAATTAATGCATTATTTTTTTGAGTAGTACTTGCAATTCTTAATGAATTACTGGCAGACCTAGCCTTTTCACCTATTTGCTTGATTAATTCAGCTATTGAGTCCATTGCTTTTTCCAGATAAAGAGATCACTACGTTTTGCAGCTCATCATAAACATCAAGATTATCCATACCTTTAAGAGAGCGGTCAATACGACCCAGCTTTAAAAGGAGCTTTTGAAGCTTTTGGTAGCTATGTTTTTTAAGCGCATTGGAGATGAGTGGTTTACGTTTTTGCCATACTCGATGATTATTAAGAATCGACTCAATAGTTTGATTAGTTTTGAGCTCAACAGACATCGTCACTAAATTTTTTAATTCTCTATAAAGTGAAGATATTAAGATAACTGGAGGCGTAGAGTCATCTTTAAGAGATCTAAAAATTTTGTTTACTTTGTCAGTGTCACCTTGAAGCGCTGAATCAATCATTCCAAAGACAGTATATTGTGATTGCTGATCGATCTGATTAAGGTATTGCTGAAGATTGATCTTACCATCAGGATAGGCAATTTTTAGTTTCTGAATTTCTTGCATTGTTGCCAAAAGGTTACCTTCGGTACAGTAGGCTATTGCATTAGCAACTTCAGTGTTTGATTCAAGACCAAGTTGAGTCATATTCCTGGTAATCCATCCAACCAATTGACTACTTTGAACCTCCCAATGCTGAATGATAACTCCATTTTTATCTAGCGCTTTAAACCACTTGCTTTTTTGTTGCGCCATCTCCAATTTCCCTGAAGAAATAATGAGCAAAATATCTTCTGGAAGGGTTTCCACTATTTCAGTAAGCGCTTTTGAGCCTTTGACACCAATCTTTCCAGAGGTTAGTCGACATTCTAGTATTCTTTTTTCTGCAAAGAGTGATGGACTAGAAATCAAACTAATGATATTGTCCCAAGAGAAATTTCCATCAATATCAAACCTAAATCTCTCATTAAACCCATCTTGCCTAGCAACTTCTTTAATCATTGACAAAGACTGCTCCACCAAAAGTATTTCAGCACCAAAAGCAAAATAAATAGATGCTATTTGCTTAGAAAGAGAATTTTGAAGTTGTTCAGGCTTAATATTCATGCATCTAAAAATTTATGAAAGTATCGTGTATAAGAATTTTTATTTATGTATCTCATTATGTCATAGTTAAAAAAAATAGTGATTTAACCTTGAAAAATGCCATCAAACCCTATATATATGAAATCTATAGGGTATATTTACCTTTCTAATTTAGGTTAAATTTAAATTTATGTATAAGAATATTTTACTATGGTTGGTCTTGGGAAGTGTGCTTGCCTCACTTTTTGGGCAGTTCAATGTAACAAGTGAATCCAATGATATTAGCTACTCGCAATTCATTCAAAATGTTAAACAAGGTAATGTTTCAAGTGTAACAATAGCTGGGAGTAACATCAGCGGTGTTACTGCACTGGGTGAAAAGTTTGAGACATATAGCCCAGGTGATCTTGGCTTAATGGGAGACCTCTTGAATAATGGTGTTTCAGTCCAAGCTACGCCTCCAGCCAAAGAGAGCTTTGTAAAACAACTAATTATTTCATTAGCGCCAATTCTGCTCCTAATTGGAGTCATTATGTATACGATGCGCGGCGCTGGTGGAGCAATGGGCGGTAAAAACCCAATGTCATTTGGTAAATCTAAAGCGCGCTTAATTACGAAAGATGAATCTCACGTCACCTTTGAAGATGTTGCTGGCGTTGAAGAGGCAAAAGAAGAGGTTGGCGAGCTAGTAGACTTTCTATCTGATCCAAGTAAATTCACTAAGGTTGGTGGAAAGATTCCTAAAGGGGTATTGATGGTGGGTCCTCCAGGAACAGGTAAAACTCTACTTGCTAAAGCAGTTGCTGGTGAGGCAGATGTTCCATTCTTTTTCATTTCTGGTTCAGATTTTGTAGAGATGTTTGTCGGTGTGGGCGCTTCACGTGTCAGAGACATGTTTGATCAAGCTAAGAAGAACGCACCTTGTATTATATTTATAGATGAGATTGATGCTGTTGGACGCCAGCGTGGAGCTGGAATGGGCGGTGGTCACGATGAGCGTGAACAAACACTCAATCAGATGCTTGTTGAAATGGATGGCTTTGAAGGGTCAGAAGGAATTATTGTTGTAGCTGCTACTAACCGTCCAGATGTTCTCGATCCAGCTCTGCTAAGACCAGGAAGATTTGACAGGACAGTGACTGTTGGACTTCCTGATATTAATGGGCGTGACGCAATATTAAAAGTTCACATGAGAAAACTTCCCATTGCAAAAAATGTTAAGTCAATGGATATTGCAAGAGGAACGCCAGGATTCTCTGGCGCAGACCTTGCGAATTTGACAAACGAGGCAGCGCTAATTGCTGCTAGATTCAGCAAAAAACTTGTAGGCATGAGAGAGCTTGAGAAAGCGAAAGATAAAATCATGATGGGTGCAGAGCGCAAGGGAATGGTGATGGATGCAGCTGAGAAAGAAATGACAGCATATCATGAGGCGGGTCACGCTATTGTTGGGCGTTTGATGCCTGAGCATGACCCGGTATACAAAGTTAGTATTATTCCAAGGGGAAGGGCTCTTGGCGTAACAATGTTTCTTCCTGAAAAGGATAGCTATAGCATTTCAAAACGTAAGCTGAATTCGCAGGTCGCATCACTATTTGGCGGTCGAATTGCAGAGGAATTGGTTTATGGAGAGGATGCGGTGACAACTGGTGCAAGCAACGACATTGAGCGTGCTACAGAAATAGCACACAAAATGGTCAAACTCTGGGGCATGTCGAGCGTTATGGGTCCAATGGCGTATGGCGAGGATGAGGGTGAGGTTTTCCTTGGCCGTCAAGTCACAAAACATAAGCATATTTCAGATGAAACATTTACCAAAGTAGATAGTGAAATTAGAAAAATTATCGACACGAACTATTCTGCAGCCTACAAAATTATTGAAGATAATCGAGATATTCTTGATGCAATGGCTGCTGCATTAGTTGAGTTTGAAACAATAGACACTAATCAGATCGATGACCTAATGGCTAGAGTTCCTATGAGGGAGGCTGCAGAAGTTATAGACTCTGATGAGGTCTCATCTGAACTGGGTACAGGAGGTAAAGAATCAAAGAGCTCTAAATCTGCATCTGATACAAAAACTGATGCTGATGGTGGTACAGAGCAGTTTGCATAAATTGCTTTAATAATGAATCACAGTGAGCCAATCATTATGGGTGTTCTCAATGTAACACCCGATTCTTTTTCTGATGGCGGTAAATTTTTTGATTCAGACTTAGCGATAGACCAAGCTAAATCGATGGTCGAAAATGGTGCTGGAATAATTGACATTGGTGGTGAATCTACCCGACCTGGAGCATCAGCTGTCAGTCTAAATGATGAGCTTGAAAGGGTTATCCCAGTCATTGAAGCGCTCACAAAGGAAATTAATGTCCCTATATCAATAGATACTTCCAAGCCAGAGGTGATGGAGCAAGCTATTTCATCAGGTGCTAATATTATTAATGACGTCAATGCGCTTAGGGCAGAGGGCGCTTTGGAAATGGCAGCTAAGCTTAAAGTTGATGTTTGTCTGATGCATATGCAGGGCAACCCAAGAACAATGCAAAGTAACCCAAGTTATGCTGATGTCGTTGGAGATATTAAGAGTTTCTTTAAAGAAAGAATCAATGCTTGTGAAAGGGCAGGAATAGAGCTCAGCTCTATCACGCTGGATCCTGGATTTGGTTTTGGAAAGAATTTAGGACATAATATAGCTCTGCTCAAGAATCTCTCAGAGTTTCATGAGTTCGGTGTTTCTATTCTAGCTGGACTATCAAGAAAATCAATGATAGGGACCTTGCTTGGTGATAAAGACGTTGACTCGAGGATGATTGGAAGCGTAACAGCGGCATTGATTGCTGTTGAGAATGGAGCAAACATAATACGAGTGCATGATGTTGCAGAAACAAATGACGCTTTAAAGGTATGGCAACAAATTAAATATTTTAGGGGGTAGTTTTGAGTAATTTTTTTGGAACTGATGGCATTCGTGGTGAAGTGGGTAAGTCTCCAATCACGGCCGATATCTTACTAAAGGTTGGGTGGGCAGTTGGCTCAGTTTTGAAAGAACAAAATGAAAATCCGAGCGTCATTATTGGAAAGGATACGCGAGTTTCGGGTTATCTTTTTGAGTCAGCTCTTGAGGCTGGTTTTTTATCGGCTGGTGTCAATGTAGGCATGCTTGGACCTATGCCATCTCCAGCTATTGCCTATCTAACTCAGGCATTTAGTGCTTCCGCCGGAGTTGTTATTAGTGCATCACATAACCCATATCAAGATAATGGCGTTAAGTTTTTTTCAAGTAAGGGTGTGAAACTCAATGATGAAACTCAAAAAGCAATTGAAAAAAAGATTTCAATGCCAATGTCCAGTGTAGGTTCTGCATCAATTGGTAAGGCAAGGCGCTATGAACAAGCTTTAGGTAGGTATATTGAATTTTGTAAGTCCACATTTGATAAGTCCTGTGATTTATCAAACTTAAAAATTATTATTGACTGCGCTAACGGAGCAACATACCACATTGCTGAGGATGTCTTTAGTGAGCTAGGTGCATCAGTATCAATGATTAATAATACTCCAGATGGTTACAACATTAATCGTGATTGTGGGGCAACAGATACCAAACATCTTCAAAAAGAGGTGTTAGAAAATAATGCCGATCTTGGTATAGCCTTTGACGGTGATGGAGATAGACTCATTATGGTGGACCATAAAGGCCAAAAAGTCGATGGCGATGAACTAGTCTTTATTATTGCTAATGCGTGGAAAGCGGGTGGTGATTTAAAATCAAATAAAGTCGTTGGTACTAAAATGACTAATTTAGGTATCCAGTTAGCTTTTGCTGAAATCGGCGTTAGCTTTATTGAGGCAGATGTTGGTGATCGACATGTTATGGATCAATTGATTGAGCATAAAGCAGTTCTTGGCGGTGAGGGCTCAGGCCACATTATTTGTCTAAACAAATCAACCTCCGGTGATGGCATTATTGCTGCATTACAGGTTCTAGAGGTTATGTCTAAGACTGGGAAGACCCTATTAGAGCTTAAAAGCAAAATGACGAAATACCCTCAAGTACTCATCAATGTTAAAACAGATACAAAGGTCAATCTTCAGGAAGAGTCAAAATTATCTCAAGCAATCAATTCAGTTGAGTCAAAATTATCAAAGACTGGACGCGTCTTAGTCAGAGAGTCAGGAACTGAGCCTTTAGTTAGAGTTATGGTAGAGAGTTCTAATTATGGCCTTGCCAAGGAATCAGCAGAGGAATTAGCAAAGATCATTCAATCAATGTAATTACAAAGTAATTACAATATTTTATGCCATAAGGCATCATTCGATATTATGGTACTTACAACAACTGAAATAGCATTTATTTCTCTCATTTTCGTGTGGATTGGGTTTGTAAGAACAGGGCTTGGTTTTGGTGGAGCAGTCCTAGGACTTCCACTCCTAATGCTTGTCAAAGGATCACCAATAGACTGGCTACCCATCATCGGCATTCATTTACTCTTTTTTTCTGGAATTGCCCTAGCCAACAAATTAGATACTGTTGACTGGAAATACTTCAAAAAGTCGCTTCCTTGGATATTGCCAGCTAAAGTTGTAGGAGTGATTGGACTGATTAGTTTACCTCCAACAGTAATGACCATCATTGTATATTCGATTACTTTCTTTTACGCCCTAACTTGGGTTATGAATTTTAAAATTGCATCTAGTGAAGGCTGGGCCAGTCGCCTATTACTCATTCTAGGGGGGTATATTTCAGGAACATCGTTAAATGGCGCACCACTGCTAGTAGCAGTTTACATGCAGAACATTGATATCAAAAAACTTAGAAACACCCTTTTCGTCCTATGGTTTCTCCTAGTCATGATTAAGATGAGTGCCTTTGTAATAGTTGATGTTTATATCAACTGGCAGTTTTCTTTGATGCTGATTCCTGTTGCTGCACTTGGGCATTTTGTCGGCTTAAAGGTCCACGATCGAGTCATTGAAAATGACACTATATTTAAAAGATGGATGGGCGGTGCTTTAGTATTAATATGTATAGCGGGGTTAACAAAAGTTTTTACTTGAACTCAAAGTTAGGGAATTTTTTCCATGGCTGTCAATGGGATTTCAGTAGTGCTTTTAATTTCTTCAATGGCAAAATTTGAAGTCACTTTGAGAAATTGAACTTTCTCAATCAAGTTTTTATAAAAATTATCATAGCTCTCAATGTCTTTGACCACAACCTTAAGAAGGTAATCCGTCTCACCGCTCATTCGATAGCATTCGATTACTTCCGGAATCTCTTTAATGATTTCTGCAAAAAGACTGATTCTTTCTTGATTATGATTGGTTACAGTCACCGCTACCATTGCAGTAACATTTGAACCAACCCTTTTTCTGTCAACTAAAGCCACCGTTTTGCTGATGTAGCCATTATCCTTTAGTTGATTGATTCTTTTCCAGCAAGGAGTGGTTGATAAGTGTACTTCAGCAGATAACTCCTGAATTGTTAGCTCTGCATTATTTTGGAGCAGCTTTAGTAGTTTAATGTCAATAGCATCCATAATGTTATAGTAAAAAGGGTAATAATATAATATTTTTCTTTTAATAGATATTAAAATAGAAAAAATTGCTTTTTTATTACTTAAATATAATTTATTTAGAATATTTTACTATAATTTCCACCATATTTTAAATAGTTTCTGAAATGTACAAATATAGCGAAAAAGATAAGCAGTTTTTAGTAGAGAGAGTTGATCAATTTGAAAAGCAATTAAATCGTTATTTATCGGGTGAATTGGATGAAGACAAGTTTAGAAGTTTGAGGCTCAGAAATGGACTCTACATGGAGTTACACGCTCACATGCTACGAATTGCTATCCCCTATGGAATCTTGAGCTCTAACCAGCTTAGAGCACTTGCAGATGTTGCAGATAAATATGACAGAGGGTTTGGCCACTTCACAACAAGACAAAATATACAATTTAACTGGATTCAGTTACCTGAAATTGCAAACTTGTTAAGAGATTTAACAGAGGCAGGGCTTCACGCCATTCAAACTAGTGGCAAGGCAACTCGAAATATCACCGCTGATCCTTTATCTGGACTCACTGAAGGTGAGATTGAGGATGCAAGGCCATACTGTGAACTCATCAGACGCTGGTTTAATCTTCATCCGGAGTTCTCATGGCTACCTGGAAAATTCAAAATTGCAATCAATGGCGCAAAACTTGATGAAACTGCTTTAAGAATCCATGACCTTGGTCTTAGGCTTGTAAAAAATAAAAAAGGAGAGTTAGGATTTAGTGTTTATGTAGGAGGCGGATTAGGGGCTGCAGCAATGGTTGCTCCAGAAACAGCTTCGTTTGTTCCAATCGAGGACATTCTTAGTTATCTTGAATCTGCAATGAGAATTTATAACTTGAAAGGTCGACGTGATCATCAAAAAAAACTACGCATTAAGTTTTTAGTTCGTGAGCTAGGAGCTGAAGAGTTTTCTCGATTAGTTGATGAGGATTGGCAGCAAACTAAGAATGATCCGGATCTTAAATTGAACCTTAAAGAGCTTGGGAGTTTGCAAGAGGACTTTGCATTACCAATCAAGCCTATTAATCTTGATGGGTTTAAAGATAAGGTTGATTTCAATTACAGTATTTGGAAGAAAAATAACGTTCGAAATCATAAAACTCCTGGTTTTAGTATTGTAAATATTTCTCTAACAAAACTAGGATCAGCTCCTGGTGACGCGACATCAGAGCAGATGAGAATCCTTGCAAAACTTGCTGATCAATATAGCTCAAGTGAGATCAGAACAACCAAAAGACAAACAATGGTTTTTCCATTTGTCAGAAAAGACCAAGTTTTTGATTTGTGGAAATCATTAGAAGAAAATGACCTAGCTAGTCCACATGAAGGGACGCTGGCACAAATTGTTGCTTGCCCAGGTAGAGATTATTGCGATCTCGCAAAAGCTGTCTCCATTCCAATTGCAACAAGAGTTCAAGAGCGATTTAACGATATGAATAAGCTCCTAGATATCGGAGATTTAAAAATTAATATTTCTGGTTGCGAGAATTCATGTGCTCACCATCACATAGCTGATATTGGTTTACTGGGTATGCAGAAAAAAGGTGAGGAATATTACCAAATAACGCTTGCTGGTGAGACGCTTCATGAGACCAACATAGGAAAAAAATTAGGACCATCAGTCAGCAGTGAAACAATTGTTGATGCAGTTGAAAGTATTGTAAATGTTTACATTGATCAGCGTCAGAATGAAGAAAAATTCACTGATGTATTTAAGCGAATTGGTATTGAGCCATTCAAGGAGAAGGTGTATGGATGAGATTCAAAACCCTAAAAGTCTAATTAATAGAGATTATGAACAAATTCCTCTTGTTTCATTTGATGAATGGATAGAAAGTCCAGAAAGGCACTCGAGATTAGGTGTTGGCATAATCATAGAGCCTAAAGATGATATTTATTTGATTAAAGACCAGCTTGAGTTTATTGAATTGATAGCTTTAGATTTCAGCAATTTTGATGATGGTAGAGGATATACCCAAGCGTATTTTCTGAGTAAAAGATGGCAATATGGTGGTGAGATTATTGGCATCAATGCTCATCTTGATCAATTGCAATTTATGATTAGGTCTGGTGTTACAAGCTATCAATTATTAGATTCATACCAGGGTAGTAATGAAGAGGATTACTCTAAGGGATTTAGCATGTGCTATCAAGCTGCTGCAAATAATCATGGACTAAACTTGCAATATTAATTCTTTAAATAATAGAACATTAGAGATGAATGAAAATAAAACTAGGTCAGTTGGAAAATCCATTTCTTGGAGAATACTAGCCTCTTGCGACACGATGTTAATTTCATATGTCATTACCAGAAGTTTTAAGATAGCTGCAGCAATTGGCTCAATAGAAGTATTAACCAAAATGGTTCTATATTATTTTCATGAAAGGGCTTGGAATAAATTTGCATTTGGTAGAAATTAATGCCCAGATGCGGTCTTTTTTAGGTCAATCATTTAAGGGTATAATATTGTCGATTTTTTAAAGAATATGTTTTTTAGAATTATTTTTAAAGGTGGGTTTATATGTCAGTAATGACTGAGCGCGTCACGCACGTGCATCATTGGAATGAGAACTTATTTAGCTTTCGCACTACTCGTGATCCTGGTTATCGATTTAAGAATGGTCATTTCACAATGATTGGACTTCCATCTGATGAGCGTCCTTTAATGCGCGCTTACAGTATCACTAGCTCTAATCATGAGCCTGAACTTGAATTTTTTAGTATTAAAGTTCAGGATGGTGCGCTTACCTCAAAGCTTCAAAACCTTCAAGTCGGTGACGAAGTTTTAGTAGGAAAGCGCTCCACAGGTACTTTGGTTCCTGATAATATGCTTCCTGGAAAAAATCTTTATTTACTTGCAACCGGTACAGGCCTTGCACCCTTTATGAGCATTATTAAGGACCCTGAGATTTATGATCAATTTGATAAAATTATCTTGGCTCATGGCGTTCGAGAGGTGTCTGAGTTAGCTTATTCTGACTACATTGAAAATATTCTTCCAAATGATGAATATTTGGGCGAAATGGTTCGTGAGAAACTCATCTATTATCCAACTGTAACACGCGAACCTTATAAAAACAACGGTCGTTTGACTACATTAATGGAGTGTGGCAAGTTATTCCTAGATCTAGATCAGCCCCATCCAACCCTGGAAGATGATCGCTTTATGATGTGCGGAAGTCCAAGCATGCTCAAAGATTTTGTAGCTATTTTAGAATCTAAAGGTTTTATTGAAGCTCGAAATGTTAATCCAGGGCACTTTGTCATTGAACGAGCATTTGTTGAATCCTAAGTTCATAGAATAAATCTAAGATCGCTCGTAAAATTTTCATTGAGCTAGATTAGATAGTTCTCAAAGTGTATTCAGTTGGATATGCCAACCTCTCCAAAAAATCTCAAATATATTAGACCCCAAAAAAATTTAAGAGGCTTATAATTTCTATCGTATTTATTTTAGTGAGGAGTATTCAATGCAAAGCAAACTTGACTCTGTTCGTGTTCTTATGAAAGAAAACCATGTTGATTTAATTGCTCTTGGTCCTGGAACTCACATGAAATGGTTATTAGGATTCAACCCTTCTCCAGATGAAAGACCTTGCATGTTATTGATGGGACTTGAAAATGATGCCTTCCTGATGCCTTCCGTTAATGCAGAGGATGCAATGAAACGCTCTGATATCAAAATGTTTAGCTGGAAAGATGAAAATGGACCTGATATAGCCCTAAATGAAGCCCTTTCATTTACTGGCTCGTCAAATGCAAAACACATTGCGATAGATGAAGCAATGCGTTCTCACTTTGCATTGATACTTATCGATGCATTGCCAAAGCCGACCTATGAGTTTACTAACTCTACGATTGGTGCGCTCAGAATGCGAAAAGATGATAACGAGTATGCAAACCTTAAAGAAAATGCCCTCATTGATGATAGAGCAATGCAGGCTGGTTTTGCAGCAATTAAAGAAGGCGTAACTGAACTCGAAATTGGTGAGGCAATCAACAAACACTTCATTTCAGAAGGAGCAAAACCTCAATTTTGCATTGTAGGTTCTGGTCCCAATGGTGCTTTTCCGCATCATCATACTGGGAATCGAAAAGTACAATATGGCGACGTTGTGTTGATTGATATTGGTGGACGAAAAGGTACTTTTCCAAGTGACATGACTCGTATGTCAGTCCTTGGTGAGCCACCAGAAGAGTATCATGAAGTTCACGCTATTGTAGAACGTGCTGTTCAAGCTGCTATGAAGGCTGCGAAGCCTGGAGTTATGGCTAAAGAGGTTGATGCTGCGGCCAGAGGCGTAATTACCGAAGCTGGCTATGGCGACTATTTTGTGCACCGAACTGGCCACGGCCTTGGTATTGATATTCATGAGCCTCCATATATTACTGCAACTTCTGAGGTTGTATTAGATGAGGGGATGGTCTTTTCAATTGAACCAGGAATTTATCTGCAAGGTAGATTTGGGGTTAGGCTAGAAGAGATAGTAATCTTAAGATCCGATGGTCCTGAAATTCTCTCAGAATTATCCAGAAAAACAAATTTTTTAAGCTAATGAATGAGAATTATCTAATACTATTAGGCTTAGGTAATGACGCAAAAGCAGAGGGAAAGTCTTTAGCTGAACAGATAGATGCGGTTCTTCCCCAAACGCAGTGCACCCAGTGTGATTTTGATGGTTGCAAGCCTTATTCAGAAGCAATTGTTAGTGGTGAAGCAGAAATTAATCAATGCCCACCTGGAGGTCAAGATGGAGTCGATGCTTTAGCGGAACTTTTAGGTCGGCAATCCCTTCCATTAAATGAAACTCATGGCGAAACAAAGCCAAGGAGAGTCGCCATTGTTGATGAAAAAGCCTGCATAGGATGCACACTTTGCATTAAAGCCTGTCCAGTAGATGCCTTTGTTGGATCATCAAAAGTTATGACCCAGGTAATTGCCAAAGAATGCACGGGTTGTGATTTATGTCTCCCAGTTTGTCCAGTAGATTGTATAGATATGATTGAATCTAAACCACTTCAAAAAATTCCCTACAAAGATTCAGCTCAATTTAATGATGCACTTAATCAAAGGCAGATTTTAGAGAGGTCAATCCGAGATAACTCAAGAGAAAGATATCAGTTTCATCAGGCCCGTTTGGAAAGAGATAAGCGTGAGAGAGATGAATTATTAAAATCTAGAACAATTGCTTTGAAAGAAAAAATGGCAAAAGACAAGGCACAAAAAGAAAAAATTCAAGCAGCAATGCAGCGCATAAAAAAATCTAAGAATAGTAATGCAATTAAGTGACTTTGATTTTGACTTGCCACAGTCACTGATTGCCCAATATCCAAGCTCCAAGAGAACTGAATCACGACTATTAGTAAGAAGTGATAAGTTCATTGATAGTCATTTTTCTCAGCTCAGTTCCTTCTTGAGACCTAACGACTTACTCATACTTAATGATACAAAGGTTATAGCGGCAAGACTTTTTGGATTTAAAGAGTCTGGAGGCAAAGTTGAGGTATTAGTTGAGCGATTGATTGATGATATTTCTGCGTTGGTAATGATTAAATCTAGCAGATCTCCAAAGCCCGGAAGTTTTATTACTCTGGAAAATAATACTCGCCTTGAAATTGTTGATAAACATGATGGGATGTATAGGGTCAATTTTGAGGGCGATACAATTCTAAAAACGCTGGATCAAATTGGCCACATTCCTTTGCCACCCTACATTGAGAGAGGAGATTCAGAAGAAGATACCAAAAGATACCAAACGGTTTATGCGAAAAATGATGGGGCTGTAGCTGCCCCGACTGCAGGACTTCACTTTGATGAGGAGTTGTTAACTAATCTTAAAAAGGAAGGTATAGATCATGCTTTTGTAACGTTGCATGTTGGTGCTGGAACTTTTCAGCCCGTCAAAGTTGATGATATTGAGACCCATAAAATGCATAGCGAGCAATTTGAAATTGATCAAATAACAGTAGATAAAATTATTCATACAAAAAAGAAGGGTGGGCGAATAATTGCCGTTGGAACGACAGCAGTGAGAACCCTTGAGTCAGCATCTCAAGGTGGTGAGCTAAAAAGTCAAAAAGGAGATACAGATATCTTTATATATCCTGGATTCAGGTTTCAGACTGTTGATGCGATGATAACAAACTTCCATTTGCCAAAGTCATCACTGCTCATGCTGGTCTCTGCCTTTATTGGATTTGAAGAAATGCATCAAACTTATCGGTATGCAATTGATAAGGAGTACCGTTTCTTCAGTTATGGCGACGCTATGTTGCTTGAGAAAAAATTAGACTTCTGATTTAATTGAAAGGTGTTTTGATAGAATAAATATAAAGAATGCCATAATGGGTAGAATTAAAAAGCTAGTCTTTATTGATGTAATCTCTGCAATTAGCCCAAGAAACAATGGACCAAGGAGCATCCCACCATAGCCAAGAGTTGCAATGCTTGCTATAGCAGTTCCTTGAGATATAGTTTCGTCATTACCTGCTCGCGAAAAAGCTAACGGAATGATTACCGCTATTCCCAATCCAATGAGTCCAAAACCCAAAAGTAATAATAAGAAAGAGTCTGAGACCAGCAATATAATTGAGCCAGTAAGCGCAACGAGTCCAGAGTAACGCGCAGCAGTTGCAGGTCCTAGAATAAATGATATTCTATCTCCCAATAGTCTCATTGAAAACATGCAGACGGAGAACACTGTAAATCCTAAAGCAGCATTCCCATCATTCAATGATGCAACGCTTTTTAGAAAAATAGCACTCCAGTCAGCGACAGCTCCCTCACTCAAGGATGCAAAAAAGGTAATTGTTGCTACAGGGAGTAAAGACCCTTTTGGTATTGAAATGAAAGGTGAATTAGCCTCTTTTTTATTTTTTTGAGATTCAAAAGGAACAAATGCAGCACTCAAAGCTAAAACAAAAATAATAGTCGAGATGAGACTAAAATGATTTTTAAATCCTACTTCATAAAAGGCTAATAAGGAGCCAAGCCCAGCACCAATTCCAGCACCAAGACTCCACATTGCGTGAAAAGAAGACATCACTGGGCGAGCGTATTCCCTTTCAACCTCTGCAGCCCATGCATTCATGGCAACATCATCGCCACCATGGATCGTTCCAAAAAAGATAACAGCAAATACCAACATCCATATTGAGTTTGCGTATGCGATAAATATTAACGTGAGTGGGATAAGAAGCAGGGTTGCTCTTTTGGTAATGAAGGCAGCTCCATATCGATCTGCAGCCCTCCCAAATATAGAAAAAGCAATGACTGCAGAAAGTCCAGCCAAGAAAATTAATAAACCTAAGGAGCCGGGTGATAAATCATGAAAGTCGACAATGGCTGGAATTCTGGAGGCCCAAGTACCAAATACCATACCATTGATAGCGAAAATTAATGAAACTGCAAACCGGCTATTTTTAAAAATTTTCATCCAGCTTTAAATGATTGAGTGAACTCAATTATAAGGCTTGAAGTAACGTCTGACCCATTAATGCAGGTGTTGGTGAAACACTGACACCAGCATCATTAAGAGCTTTAATTTTGCTTTTTGCATCACCAGAGCCGCCACTTATTACTGCTCCAGCATGCCCCATTCTTTTTCCTTTTGGAGCAGTGAGCCCTGCAATATATGATACAACAGGCTTAGTGACATTTGATTTGATATACTCTGCTGCTTCTTCTTCAGCACTTCCTCCAATTTCACCGACCATGACTATGGAGTGAGTGTCTTCATCAGCTTCAAATAATTTCAGACAGTCAATAAAATTCATGCCCTGAACTGGATCCCCTCCAATTCCAATACACGTACTTTGACCGAGCCCTACAAGTGTGGTTTGGTGGACAGCCTCGTAAGTTAAAGTTCCGGACCTAGAAACGATTCCGACACTTCCGCTTTTATGAATATTGCCTGGCATGATTCCAAGTTTGCATTCGTCCGGAGTAATTAAGCCCGGGCAGTTAGGACCAATGAGTCTCGAGTTGCTATCAGCAATGATCGCTTTAACTTTGATCATGTCTTGAACAGGTATTCCTTCAGTGATACATGCTATGACTGGAATATCAGCTTCAATAGCCTCAACGATAGAGGTGTATGCAAATCTAGGCGGAACATAAATCATTGTAGCATTAGCACCCGTTTCATTCATAGCCTCTTTGACAGAGTTAAATACTGGCTTTGCTAAATGAATTTGACCCCCTTTGCCTGGAGTAACACCTCCAACGAAATTAGTTCCATATGCAATAGACTGTTCTGAGTGAAATGTACCTTGTTTTCCAGTAAATCCCTGGCAAATTACTTTTGTTTTTTTATCAATTAGCACGCTCATTTGGCCATCTCCACAACTTGTTGTGCTGCTTTCGTTAAGTCAGCCTCAGTAATAATTTCAAATTGACTTTCATTAAGTATTTCAAGCCCTTCCTTAGCATTGGTGCCTTCCAGACGCACAACAATTGGAAGTGATAAACCAACTTTTTCAATTGCCTGTAGGATGCCATTAGCGATGAGATCGCAACGAACGATACCACCAAAAATATTGACTAGTATTGCTTTAACGTTATCACCACTTTGAATAATTTCGAATGCTTTTGCCACTCTCTCAGAGGTTGTCCCTCCACCAACATCAAGGAAATTCGCAGGTGAGCCGCCGTGGTATTCAATTAAATCCATAGTTGCCATAGCAAGTCCTGCCCCATTAACCATGCAGCCTACAGTTCCATCTAAAGAAATATAATTTAATTGATATTCACTTGCACTTCTTTCCCTTTCATCTTCCTGCGCGATATCTCTAAGTGCTAAGATTGACTCATTTCTATAGAGTGCATTATCATCAAAATCGATTTTGCCATCAAGCGCTATTATTTCGTTGTTACCAGTAATGACGAGTGGGTTGATTTCAATGAGATTGGCATCATGCTCAGTAAAAATGTTAAATAAACCCACCAATGTTTGGGAAAATTGACTGTGAAGTGAAGCATCTAAATTAAGCTTGTTGGCAATCTCTATGCAATCCTCGAGAGTGATTTTGCCAAGTGGATCAATTTTTTTCTTGATTATTTTTTCAGGCGTCTCAGAGGCGACCTGTTCAATATCCATCCCACCTTCAGTTGAGGCCAGGACTGTAATTCGTTCTGAGCCCCTATCAACAAGCAAACCTAAATATAATTCTTTAGCAATATCTTGGCCTGCTTCAATAATAACCTCATTGATTGGCTGACCATTTGAATCAGTTTGAGGAGTGATTAATTTTGAACCGAGTAATTTCTTACTGGCATTTACAGCGTCTTTTATCTCTTTACAAACTATGACGCCGCCACCTTTACCTCTTCCTCCTGCATGAACTTGAGCTTTGACAACCCAAACTAATCCTCCTAGTTTTTCACAAGCCTGAGCTGTTTTTTTAGCGCTAGACACAACAACAAAGTTTGGAACTTTGATATTATTATTCTTAAATAAGTCTTTCGCCTGGTATTCATGTATGTGCATATAATTAAATTACTTCGGGTTAAAATATAAGGTCACACATTTTATCATTCTTAGATTGAAATCTTGATTTTATTGGGTTGTTTCTTTAAATTATGAAATTTATTTGAACTATCTTATTAAAATACCAATTCATGATTAAATTCATGTCATAAATAAATTTTAGGATTAATACATTATGAATTACAGTACCAGTCAGTTTAAAAATGGTTTGAAATTAATGCTTGATGGAAATCCATGCTCTATTGTCAATAATGAAATTGTTAAACCTGGAAAAGGACAGGCATTTAATAGAGTTAAGTTTAAAGATCTAATAACTGGAAAGACCCTAGAAAAAACTTTTAAATCTGGTGAATCTCTTGAAGCTGCAGATGTCATGGAATTGGAGATGCAATATCTTTATTCTGATGGAGAAAAATGGTACTTCATGGATCCGGAATCCTTTGAGCAATTTGATGTTGGAAAAGAATCCATGGGAACAGCATTAAACTATCTCGTTGAGCAAGATAACTGCATAGTAACCTTGTGGAACAATAACCCTATTTCTGTTTCTCCACCTAATCATGTAACTCTTGAGGTGATTGATACAGACCCTGGTCTAAAAGGTGACACTGCGGGAACAGGAGGAAAGCCTGCTACGCTCAATACTGGAGTCGTAGTTCAAGTGCCTTTGTTTGTTGCTATTGGTGATAAAGTTAAAGTTGATACAAGGACGAATGAATATACTGGGCGTGCCTAATTACTGCCTAAATGTCTAATTTAAAAGAAAAACTTTTAAATCATCAAAACCTAATAAGAAATATTAGGAGTTTTTTTTATTCGCGCAATGTTGTTGAAGTTGTCACTCCTTCTCTTTTAACCACTCCAACAACTGACGTATATATCGATAGTATTGAAGTTTCAGTCAATCAGGCTCTATCAAAATCCTCAAAATTCTATTTGCACACCTCACCGGAATTAGAAATGAAGCGCCTACTCTCTAAAGGTAGCGGTGATATTTTTCAAATTTGCCAGGTCTTTCGTGATAATGAGTTTGGAAGAATTAACTCTAATGAATTTACAATGCTAGAGTTTTATAGAGTGGGTTTTGATATGCAGCAATTAATAGAGGAGCTCAAAGAATTATTGATTGCGCTCGGTAAGGATGGCAAAGCTGAAAAGATGTCTTATGCTCAAGCATTCTTTGATTTTGCAGGGATAGATATATTAAATTCTGATTTTGAAGCTCTAAAAATTATTTTAGAATCCCATGACCTTAGCTCAGATTATGAATGGATAGAAGATATGCAGATGGTTCTTTTTGTTCATCTTGTTGAGCCAAAACTGAAAAGTATTCCGGTATGCTTTATCTATGATTTTCCATGGCAGCAGGCTGCACTGGCGCAAATAGATGGGCCTGTTGCACATCGTTTTGAAATGTACATAAATGGCACTGAAATCGCGAATGGTTACCAAGAAATTCAGACCTCAAATGAGTATCGTGATAGGTTTCAAACAGAGATTAATAAAAGAAAAAGCCTTTCAAAATTTACCGATTTTTTAGATGAAGATTTTTTAGATGACTTAAAAGATGGGCTCCCTGCTTGCTCAGGTGTTGCAATCGGGATTGACAGACTCTTCGCCTCTTTGAGTTTATAATTGAAGTCAAACCTTGCTTAATTTAAAGCCTTAAAATACTTTGGATGCATCAAATAGACCTTTTTGGGAGCGTAAATCTTTAGAGGAGATGAGTGAGCGAGAGTGGGAGTCACTCTGCGACGGTTGCGGCCGGTGTTGTCTACACAAGTTTGAAGATGATACCTCAGGCGATATCTACTTTACAGATGTTGCGTGTCAATATCTTGATGAGGAAACTTGTTCTTGTCCTCATTATGATGATCGACAAAAATATGTCCCTGACTGTTTGAGTATTACCCCGAATTGGGAAGAAAAGTTTAATTGGCTGCCATCAACCTGCGCATATCGGTTACTATATGAAGGAAAGAGCTTGTATGATTGGCACCCTCTTATCAGCGGCAATAAACAAAGTGTTCATCTTGCAGGTATTTCAGTTAGAGGGAGAACATACAGAGATAATGAAATCAAGGAAGATCAATTATTCGAACATATTATTCATTGGGTGGAATAGATGAATAAAATCATTGCAATAATTTCTTGCCTAATTATTTCATTTAATGTTTCAGCATCAGATTGGCCCCACGAAAATATCTCAAATGCAGAGTTCGCTTTAGAGGTCAAAGACAGAACGCCACTCAATATTATTAAAGAGCTTGACAATTCTTTCGGTAAAATCTATTTTTTTACAAATATCCGCAACCTACAAGGTCAGAGAGTTAAACATCGCTGGATTTACAATAATAAAGTAATGGCAGAAATTGATTTTAATGTCAACGGTCCAAGATGGAGAGTTTGGTCATCAAAAAATCTATGGCCTACTTGGCTTGGAGAATGGACAGTTGAAGTGCTTAACTCGAAGGATGAAGTATTTTTTAAAAAAGAATTTAACTACATAAACAAAGAATGAAAAAAGTTGTATTAGCGTATTCGGGTGGGCTGGATACTAGTATTATCGCAAAGTGGCTTCAAGACACTTACAGCTGTGAGGTCGTTACTTTTACGGCCGATATTGGTCAAGGTGAAGAGGTTGAGCCGGCTCGATTAAAAGCTCAAGCTATGGGCATTAAAGAAATATATATCGAGGATTTGCGTGAGGAGTTTGCACGAGATTTCGTTTTTCCAATGTTCAGAGCGAATGCTATTTATGAGGGCGAGTATTTATTGGGTACTTCAATTGCAAGGCCTTTAATTTCTAAAAGATTGGTTGAGATTGCAGAAGAGGTTGGTGCAGATGCAATCTCTCACGGGGCTACTGGTAAAGGTAATGATCAAGTCAGGTTTGAGCTCAACGCGTACGCTATTAATTCAGATATCCAAATAATTGCCCCTTGGCGAGAGTGGGATTTATCCTCACGTGAGAGTTTGATGAATTATGCTGAGAAAAACAATATCGAAGTTGATTATAAAAAGCAGTCAAAAAAATCTCCTTACTCGATGGACGCAAATCTTCTTCATATATCCTATGAAGGAGATATTCTAGAGGACCCATGGCAGGAGGCTGAGGATGATATGTGGCGCTGGACCGAATCACCAGAAAATGCTCCCGATAAGCCAGAATACGTTGAATTAACTTATGAAAAAGGCGATATCATTGCAGTCAATGGTAAGTCTTTGTCACCAGCCAAAGTCATGGAAGAATTGAATCAACTTGCTGGTGCTCATGGGGTAGGAAGGCTCGATATTGTTGAAAATCGTTTTGTTGGAATGAAGTCCAGAGGATGTTATGAAACTCCTGCTGGAACCGTCATGCTAAAAGCGCATCGTGCAATAGAATCGTTAACATTGGATCGTGAGGCCGCCCATCTTAAAGACGAGCTAATGCCGAAATATGCTAAATTAATTTATAACGGTTTTTGGTTTGCTCCAGAGCGCGAAATGATGCAGGCCGCCATTGATGCCTCTCAGGAAAATGTCTCCGGTGAAGTCAGAGTCAAGTTGTATAAAGGAAGTGTATCAGTTGTGGGCAGGAAATCACAGAATAGCTTATTCAGTGAAAAAATAGCAACCTTTGAGGATGATGAAGGAGCCTATAATCAAAAAGATGCTGAGGGCTTTATCAAGCTAAATGCACTCCGCTTAAGACTAAAATCTCTCCAGTAGTAGTGATAGAAGTAGGCATCCTCTCTGATACCCATGGGGTGATTCATCCTGAGATAATCAAACTCATGAATGCATGTGATTTTGTGATTCATGCAGGAGATATCGTCGATGAAACTTCTTTAGAGATGCTTAACCCCAAACAGAGAATGATTGCAGTAAAGGGGAATAATGATATTCATATTACTTCTCTTGGAGAGGTTGAATTATTAGATCTTCCTGGTGGAAATATTGCTATAGAGCATGGACATCTGCATGGACACATTCAGCCAAGCCATGACTCCTTAAGAGAGGCCTACCCAAATGCCAAAGTGATTGTTTATGGTCATACGCACAAACAGGTTATTGACAAGGATCAATCCACTTGGGTTGTGAATCCTGGTTCAGCTGGGAAAACCCGCAACTATGGGGCTGCTAAATGTTTAAAGCTAACTATAAAAAGTGAAAGAGACTGGGTTATTGAGCCCAAGATTTTTGATGATATATTTTAATTTTTGGAACAAACTTGCTTTATATCTCTCACTGGAAATAAAAATTACTCTATAGAGCCACCTTCAATAATTTCATCAGCTGTAGCATCGCGGATCGATAAAACCTCAACATAGAAAATAATATCCTTGCCAGCTAATGGATGATTTCCATCAATAGTCAGTTTTCCATCTTCGATATTAGAGACAATAAAGTCTTTGGTTCCACCCTTATCATTTTGCATCGTAACCGTCGCGCCAATATATCTATACTCAAGTGGAACATTATTGATGTCATCAGTAAAAATTAATTCTTGAATTTTTGGACCAAACGCTTCTTCAGCTGTTAAAAGTATTTCAACCTCATCACCAACAGACCTCCCTTCAAGCTCTTTGGTGACTTGGTTAAATAACAATGTGTTGTCTCCTTGAACATAACCCAGAGGATCTTCGACTTGCTCTATGACTTCACCATTAGATTTATCAACAATCCTGTAGGTTAATTCGACGAACTTATTGGTAGAAATTGTATCAGCCATACAAATATCTTAAAAAATTGTGGCGCCAAAAATTTTAACTTCATCTTCCTCAATACCTAAAACCAGTCTTCCCAAAAACTCTCCTGGGACTTCGATACTGGTTTGTTTGTATAAGATCGTAATATAGTCACCCCTTCTAAGGCACCCTAAAAACTCTCTTTCAATAGCTAAACTTGAAAGTACTTTATTTTTAGTCCATTGCTTACCAATTTCAATTTCATTGGCGCCCATTAACATCTCTTTTGAAAAGTGCTTTATAAAACCTAGGTAGTCTCTTTTGTTTGAAGATTCAACGAGATCATCCCACATTGGCTCAGCAATTTCTAGAATTTCCTGATCAGATTTTTCAATTAGATTCATTTATTTAACCTTTAAATTATGTTTGCAAAGATATTGTTTTTTAAAACAACTGAGACCTCAAAAGAGGCCTCAATTATAATCATTTCAGATATCTGATTAATCAACTATATGGTAGAGCGGTGCTTTTTCCATTGTCCATTCGCCAGATTTAGGATCACGTCTAGAAACAGTTAAACAATGCCAATTGTCATCATCTAATTTCATGTGATCCCCTCTGTAGTAATATCCTGGCCAGCGAGTTTCTTCACGAAATAGGGTATGCTGTGCAACACATTCTGAAGTAATCGTCCGATGCTTCAGTTCCCATCCTCTCATTAGTTGATGTAAATCTTCAGCACCAATGTGCTCCAAGTCTTCTTGAAGAATGCTCAATAACTCGATACCCTTTTTAAGAAGATTACCATTAGTCATATAATTAACACTGATACCACCAACATACTCGTCCATAATTTTTTCAAGGCGTTGAAGTCCTTGAATTGGTAGCAAGTAACTTGGTGAAACTGTTCCAGCTGTAATCTCATTACGACCAACTGTGTAGTTTTCCAGAGGCTTGAAAATAATTTCTTTAAGGTCATCACACTGCTTGTTGCTGACCTGAATTTTTTCATCACCAAGATCCTGAATGTACTTGACCGCAGCTTTTGCTGCAATTCGGCCTTCAGTAAATGAGCCAGATGAGAATTTATGTGCTGTACCACCAACAGTATCACCTGCTCCAAATAGACCTTCAACAGTAAGCATTCGGTTATAGCCCCAGAAGTATTCTGGAGGCGAGATATCTTCAGGACCACTTACCCATGCTCCAGAACAGGTCGCATGTGAACCCATTACATAAGGTTCAGAGGTAGTTAACTCAGGATTTGTATACTTAGGATCAATATTTTGAGATGCCCAAACAACAGCTTGACCTACAGTCATTCCTAAAAAGTTTTCCCATCCAATAACCTCGAGATGTGGGTCTTGAAAAGCCTCCATTGTAACCATATGGATTGGGCCTCTACCAGCTTTAACCTCTTCGATGAATGCATGGTTTCTTAAGCAGGTTGGAGTCGGCGTATGATCAATATATTCTCCAACCATTGCCTTAGTGTGTTCATACCATTTGGATTCATATTCTTCACCATAGGTATTTTGAGTATAAGTTTTAAGATGAAGAAAATAAGCTCCAACTGGACCATATCCATCCTTGAAACGAGTTAATACAATTCGGTTTTCCATCTGTGTCATCTTTGCACCAACCTGAATTGGTAACGCATATGCTGATCCACTGCTCCATGGGGCATACCAAGTTCTACCCATACCTTCACCAACTGATCTTGGCTTAAAGATATGAGAAGCACCACCAGCTCCAACAATGACTGCTTTTGCTCGGAAAACATGATAATCACCAGTACGACAGTTAAATCCAACCGCACCACCAACTCTATTTTCTTTAGATTCATCCATCAAAAGATGGGTAACCATTATTCTATTGTAAATTTTATCTACTGAATTGCGAGCTGCCTCAGCTACGATTGGTTTATAGCTCTCACCATGAATCATGATTTGCCATTTACCCTCACGCTGATAACGACCAGTTTCTTCATTTCTCATTATGGGTAGTCCCCATTCTTCGAATTTATGGACTGCAGAGTCAACATGACGAGCCATGTCAAAAGCGAGGTCTTCACGAACCAATCCCATTAGATCATTTCTTGCATATCTCACATGGTCTTCAGGTTGGTTTTCATCCCACTGCATACCCATGTAGCAGTTGATAGCATATAAACCTTGAGCAACAGCTCCACTTCGATCAATATTGGCTTTTTCAGCACAAATGATTCTCATATCACGCCCCCAGTACCTTGCTTCGTATGCTGCACCAGTACCAGCCATACCACCACCAACGACTAGGATGTCACAATCTTCCCAAACAGTTTTTCTCTTTGCCATTAGTAGTAAACTCCTTCTTTAAGCTTGTCCTTGCTGATTACAGGCAAACCTGTCTCAACATTAAGCGCATCTGGCTCAAAGCACAATAACTGAGAGTCTAAAGCTTCTTGATCAGGAACTTCAAGTTCGCCAAGTTTAGGAATCTTCTCACCCCATGGTTGAGTTGTTATTGGAGAGAGGAAATTTTTCTCTCTTCCATCTCTAAATTTAATTTTCCAAGAAATTGTTCCTTTCTCTTCTTCGCGAAGCACCCTGACGCTGTGTCCAAGAGGTGCAAAATCAGTATAACCTCTTGCATCAATAGCGTTTTGTGGGCATGCTTTTACACATGAGTAGCATTCCCAGCACATATTTGGTTCTATGTTAACAGCACGACGAATCGTTTTATCGATGTGCATAATATCTGATGGACAGATATCTACACAGTGTCCACATCCATCGCATCGAGTCATGTATACAAAAGTTGGCATAATATTTTCTCCGAAAAATTAATTAATAGTGGCGTGGCGCTTCACGCTTTATTCCTAGACCAAATTTCTCTGGTAAGTCGGCAGGTTCAGGAAGATTCTCTCTAGAACCATCTGCCTTGGTAACTCTTTTTTGATAAGCTGCAGCAGGCTTATAAAACATATGGGCAAATTTAGACCAAAGCACTCCACCAAAAAGAACAGTACTTGAAATAATAAATAGACCAAAGAATAAAGTTTGCCATATAGCAATTTGACTTGATTGAAGATAGGACCAGATTAGTGCAAAGGTCGCCATCGCAATCAATGATAGTACAAATAAATCTGCTCTCATCACTCTATACCACTTATTGCCTTCAGCAGCGACATCAACTCTGATAAAGAACCAGAACCAATATCCACCCAAGCAAAGCATTGCAGCACCTAAGTGCCACATTAATGGCCAGATAGAAGGCGTCATAGAATTAGGCACTGAGTATGAGAAAATCATCACAGCAGTTGCTATCACAAACAGAACAAAACCATACATGGTCAGAAGATGAGCTAGCCTCCTTCTAGTACTACAAAACTCAGAAGAAGTGAGCACTTCATTGGTTGCAGTTTTAAAGGCTAAAGATGCCTTCTCGCCTGACCCCACATTTCTTGTCGCAGATTTTTTAGCTTTAACTGAGTTGTTAAAAAAGTACTTAGCACTTTTTTTGTGTATGACATCAAAGATGGTTGCACCAATGACTAAAAGAAACATAGCAACAACATATGTCTGCATTACAAAAGATGGTATGAAAGTTCCTATTTCAGAAAACGGGTTTATAGAGATCATTATTTTTTCCTTTATTAAATTGTATTACAAATATATTTTTTTCAAATTAAATGCACTACATTTCCGAGCGTGCAATTGTAGAAGAAACCTGCCCTAAAAGAGTGAATTTTATAGAACCAGAAAACTCACAACTAATGGACCAGATAATTTTATCATTTACCATATCAATTTATTTCGCAGAATGCCCTTTTAGTTCAACTTTTACTTTGTCGCTATCCTTAATCCCTGCGTAATATTTTTGAAGAATTTTTAATACCTCAGGCCTAGAAAAGTTTTCAGGAACCTCTTCATTTTCACTGAGAAGGTGCCTCAATTTTGATCCTGAAAGTAACAATCTATCTTCATGACTATGAGGACATGTTTTCATGCTGGACATGCCTGCACACTTATTGCACCAAAATGTCCAGTCAATTTTGAGTGGTTTTGTCACTAGGTCAGCATCGATTTCATCAAAAATATTATGCGCATCGAAAGGACCATAATAATCTCCAACGCCAGCATGATCTCGTCCAACAATTAAATGTGAGCAGCCATAATTTTGTCTAAATAGAGCATGTAACAATGCTTCTCTTGGACCAGCATATCTCATGTCTAATGGGTAACCAGACTGAATTACAGTATTTTTAACGAAATAATTTTCAATTAATGTGGAAATGGCTTCTGAACGAACATCTGCAGGAATGTCACCAGGTTTAAGTTCGCCTAAGGTTGAGTGAATCATTACTCCATCACATATTTCTATAGCTATTTTTGCTAAATACTCATGAGATCTATGCATTGGGTTTCTAGTCTGAAAAGCTGCTATCGTAGACCAGCCTTTCTCCTCAAAATATGAGCGAGTTTCTGAAGGCGTCATGTATAGCTCACCATATTGCTCTGGAAATCCCCCATCAGAAATAACTTTTACTTTGCCCGCAATATTGTATTTGCCCTGAGCCATTACTATTGCAACTCCAGGGTGATCTGTATTTGTAGTTTGAAAGACCTCTTTACATTCTAGTTCTTTGTCAATTGTATATTTCTCAGAAACAACCATTGTTGCAATTGTCTCATTCGTTTTTTCATACACAATAGCAATTTCTTGGCCTTCATTGATGTCGTCATCATTGGTAGAGAGTGTTATCGGAATTGGCCAGAAAGTACCGTTTTCTAAAGCCATGTTTTTGCAAACATTTTGCCAGTCAGCCTTATTCATAAAGCCATCTAGAGGAGTAAATCCACCGATTCCAAGCATAATTACATCGCCAAATTCCCTAGAAGTGCATATGACTTTAGTCAGTGTTTCAGACTTCTTTTTCTCAAGAAGCGCTTCATCAGGGCTTAGAGCAAGCGGCTTTAGATTTGAGCTACCATGAGGAGGAACAAGCTTAGACATAGTTTATTGTAATTTTTGTATTAAATTGGCAGAATTATCAAACTCATATACATGAGTTAGGGATATGTTATCATAGGTTTAATTGATAAAATATATCAATTAAAATTTGATACATATTTACACTCATTTACTAGCAAAAAAAGTATACATGAATTAATATATATCTTTAGTTTTTTTTGTTTTAATTTTTATTAACATCTTTTTTAATTCAATAAGATTTTTGACCTTCAGTATGGTTCGATCAGCAATTAAAATTTCGTTACCAATTATGTTTGGTTTTGTTCCTTTGGGCATTGCCTTTGGACTACTATTTCAAAACCTAGGATATCCGTGGTACTTTGCATCTTTAATGGGAATTATTGTTTATGCAGGAGCGGCACAGTTCATGGCTATTGGGTTTTTATCTGCTGGTTTAGGAGTTGTAGAAATTGCGATATCAACTTTCTTTTTAAATTCAAGACATATGTTTTATGGCTTATCATTTTTAGAAAGTTTTGGAAATTGGAACTTTAGAAAACTTTATCTGATTTTTGGAATGACCGATGAAACATATGCATTGCTAACTACTATTCAAGTTCCAGAGGGTTTTGTGAAAGAGCGCTATTTTCTCTACATTACTCTGTTTTCTCAAATATATTGGGTTTTAGGGTGCACGATTGGTGCACTGCTCGCAGACTTTATGACTTTTAATACTGATGGGATGGAGTTTGCAGCAACAGCCTTATTTGTAGTTTTGCTAATCGAGCAATGGATAATGGTTAGAAGATTACTGCCGTTTATTATTGGCTTAATCTCATCCATTATCGCTCTTTTATTGTTCATAAATCATATGCTACTCGTTGCTATTATGATCTCAATTGCTTCAATAGTTTTCTTGCGTCTTATAAAAGGCTCTTCATCATGAATGAATTAGAATATCTCATCGTTGTCATCATTGTGATGGCATTGTCAACCTACTTTACAAGGCTCATTCCTTTTATACTTTTTAGTCCGGGTAGAGAAAGCTCTTTACTTAACTATGTTGCAAAAAGTACGCCACCAATGGTAATGATGATTCTTGTTATCTATATGTTGAGGGATATGAATTATTATTCCTTTGAGCTCGTTTATACTTCTATAGCGCTTGCTGTTACGATTGGTATTCAAGTGTATAAACGAAATGCATTGTTAAGTATTGTCGCTGGCACAGCAGTTTATATGTTTTTTGTGCAGATCTAATATGTTTCAAAATGAATTAATATTTTTGCTGCACTGAATGCAGATTGGAATTACTATATAATCTACGACCCACTGGAACCAAGCACTTTTTAGACCTTTAAATTTATGAATCAATTAGCAAAAATTTTTCCTTTTATAGTTTGGTTTCGACTGACTACTCTGGAAACAATTAAGGCAGATTTTTTCGCGGGTCTGACTGGTGCTATTATTGTTCTTCCGCAGAGTGTTGCGTTTGCAACTATTGCCGGAATGCCGCCTGAGTATGGTCTTTATACCGCAATGGTTGTTCCTATCATTGCTGCACTTTTTGGCTCTTCCTTTCATCTTGTTTCTGGTCCAACAACTGCAATTTCAATTGTCGTATTTGCAGCAGTAAGCAAATATGCAACTCCAGGTAGTGAGGAGTTTGTTTCTTTGGCGCTAACTCTAACTTTCTTAGCTGGTGTCTATCAACTCGTTTTTGGCCTCGCAAAATTTGGACTCTTAATTAACTTTGTTTCTCACAATGTTGTGATTGGTTTTACCGCTGGTGCAGCGCTGTTGATTGCCAGTAGTCAAATTCCTTACATTGTTGGTATTGAAATTCCAAGGGGAGAGGATTTCATTCATACCTGGTTTGATTTATATTGGGGGGCTGCAGAACTTGATTTCTTTCTCTTGATAGTGGGCTTAGGTACCTTAATGAGTGCCATTCTTGTCAAGATTATGAGGCCAAAGTATCCAAATCTTCTTATAGGTATGCTTGTAGGAGGCGTCCTAGCTTTTTATTTAAGTAATTTTACAGACAGCATTAAAACTGTCGGTGCGATGCCTGCTTATTTTCCGCCATTATCAACTCCTGACTTTTCTCTTGGGTCGCTCAAATCACTTGCACCTGAAGCATTCGCTATTGCACTTTTGGGACTTATAGAAGCCTCTTCAATTGGCAGATCAATTGCGACAAAATCAAATCAGAGAATAGATGCAAATCAGGAGTTTATTGGTCAGGGCGCTTCTAATATTGTTGGAAGCTTTCTATCAAGTTACGCCTCCTCTGGATCATTTACAAGGTCTGGAGTGAATTTTGAAGCTGGTGCTAGAACTCCGTTGTCAGCAATTCTCGCAGCAATTTTTTTAATTGCTATTGTGCTTTTAGTTGCTCCATTAATTGCTTATTTGCCCTTGGCAGCGATGGCTGGCGTTATTCTCCTTGTGGCCTATAATTTAGTTGATTTTAAAAATATTAAAAAAACTTTTAAATATAGTAAATCTGAAAGCGTCATATTTACAGCTACATTCCTCGCAACTCTTTTATTTGAATTGGAGTTTGCGATCTATCTTGGAGTGTTATTGTCACTGATGCTCTTTATTGCCAAAACGTCAACACCTGATGTTCATACATTGGCATTTGCAACTCCTCCAGGTGAGGGAGATAGGCGCTTACAAAGCATCAGGAAGGCTCCTCTAGTTCAGTGTCCTCAGCTCAAGATAATTCGAATTGATATGTCAATTTATTTTGGTTCAATAAACCATATCCAAAAACAAATTAGTAGGATTGTCGACAATCAAAGGATTTACCACATTCTGATTGTTGCCAGTGGCGTTAACTTTATTGACCTTGCAGGAATTGAAGCTCTTTTGATAGAGAATAAGCGCCTCAAAGCAAAGCATGGAAGTCTTTATTTCGTGGCAGTTAAGACTCAAACTATGGAGTTTATGGAGAAAGTTAACTTTGTAGATGAAATAGGCAGAGAAAATTTCTTTGATTCCAAATCAGAAGCTATTCGTGACGTATATGATCGCCTTGATAAATCCAAATGTGAGAAATGCCAGGCGCTTGTTTTTGATGAATGCCATTAACTACATATAATGAATGGAGGCTGGGACCGGAGTCGAACCGGTCTAAAAGGCTTTGCAGGCCCCTGCATAACCGCTTTGCTACCCAGCCATTTTAGTTTTAACTAAAAAAAAGCCTGTTTATTACAGGCTAAACATGCAGTTAGAATTTGGAGCGGGAAACGAGATTCGAACTCGCGACATTCACGTTGGCAACGTGATGCTCTACCAGCTGAGCTATTCCCGCACAAGGTGAGAAATTATAGTGTTTTTTTTCTAACTGTCAAATGTTTTTAAGCCTGCTATAAGATATTTTATACCGGACCACAGGGTCAGAATAGTGGCTATAAAAAGTAAAACTCTACCCATCATATTTATCTCATTAAATGAAAAAAATAAAAGCGGCTGATGAATTAATAAAAAAAGTATTGCGACCATTTGGACAAATGTTTTTGATTTACCAATCCAAGACACTGCTACGTTTGCTCTTTTGCCAACCTCACTCATCCATTCTCTAAGTGCTGAAACAAGAATCTCTCTCGATATAATAATGATTGAAGGTATTGTGACGTACCAGGTGTGATAGTAATCAATTAAAAGAATGAGAGCGGTGCAGACCATTAATTTGTCTGCAACGGGATCAAGAAATGCACCAAGGGCAGAAACTTGATTGAGTCTTCTTGCTAAAAAACCATCAATAAAGTCTGTTGCACTAATGATTATAAAGATTGCAATCAATGCATTATTTATCCAGCCGAGAGGCTCACCATCTAAATAGTTGGGCTGAAGATAAAATAAACCGATAAAGACAGGAATTAAAAAAATTCTAGCCAGGGTTATAAGATTTGGGAGAGTCATCATAGTTGGAGTAATTCTATCAAAGACTCATGATGTTTAGAATAAACTTTTAAAGGTTGGCGCGCTCGGCAGGAGTCGAACCTGCAACCGCTCGGTTCGTAGCCGAGTACTCTATCCAGTTGAGCTACGAGCGCAGCTGCGTAATTATCGCCATGTTTCATCTAAAGGTCAAGGAGAGTTTGCGGTATTTACTAAAATATCAACCAATTCATTAAGCCCCATCATCCTTGATCCTTTGATTAAGATTGTCGATCCTTTGTGGTTGTTTTTTATTACCTCATAGATTGAAGCGATATCGTCATAATGGGTCCCTTGATATTCTTTTGCATCTTCTCCAATAGTTAGAAGTTGATGAATGTTTGATTGACGAGCATAATCACCAATCTCTTGATGTAATTTTTTAGAGTCTTTTCCAAGCTCACCCATAGAGCCAAGAACCAAGACTTTTTCTCCAGCAAAGTTGCTGATAGTGTCAATGGCCGACTTCATTGACTCAGGGTTTGCATTATAACTATCATCAAGAATTTTGAAGCTCTCTAGTTCTAGTAGCTCTAATCTGCCTTTTTCTGGTTGAGTATTTTCAAGACCCTTCTTAATCAGTTCTGGCTCAATACCAAGTTCTATTGCACAGCATGCAGCAGCCAAGGCATTATTAACTTGGTGTAATCCAATCATTGAAAGTTTAATACTCAATGATTGACCACTAAAGTTGAGATTAAAGTTGGTGTGAGTTTTAAACTCTTTAATGTTACTAGCAGATACACTCCCACCATCTCCAAAAAATCTTATACTCTTAGTTCCAGACATTTCTTCCCAGGTCTTTTTATGGGGAGACGAATTATTGATGATGGCTGTTCCTTTATTGGATAAAGATTCTATGATCTCGCCTTTGGCCTTAACGAGATTTTCTTCACTTCCAAATTCGCCTAGATGAGCATTATTGGCATTGGTGATGAGTGAAATGTTGGGACGAGCTATCGAGCACAAAAGGGCGATTTCATGTTGATGATTTGCACCCATCTCAATGATACAAAACTCATGATGCTCTTCTAAGTCAAGGAGCGTTAGAGGCACCCCAAGGTGGTTATTAAGATTTCCTTTCGTTGAGAGTGTTGATGCTCTATGCGACAAGATAGAGTAGAGCATATTTTTCGTTGATGTTTTGCCATTGCTTCCAGTAATAGCAATAACCACAGGCGAATGAGATTGACGATGCCAGGATGCAATATCTTGGAAAGCCTTCTCAGTATTCTTAACCTGTATGACAGGTATGCTTGAATCAATTTGTTTATGCGCAATTATTGCTCTAGCCCCTAAATCTATGGCTTGTTTTGAAAAGTTATGAGCATCAAAATTTAGCCCTTCGAGTGCAATAAAGAGCTTTCCATTAACCTCTGTCCTAGTATCAGTGCAAACACCATTAAACATTTTGACTTCACTACTAGTTGATTTCCCATCTACAACTTTGGCAATTGTTTGGATATCAGTTGAGAGCATTTAATGCTACCTCGATGTCACTAAATGGTAGGGTCCTAGTGCCAATGACTTGACTTGTTTCATGCCCTTTTCCTGCAATAAGTAATGCCTCTTCTTCTCCAAGACTTTGAATGGCTGAGTGTATTGCATTACCCCGATCTAAAATGACTTGAATATCATTTTCAACTTTAGTTCCAGCAAGAATATCATCAATGATTGACTGAGGATCTTCACCCCTTGGATTGTCATTTGTTAGAATAATACTGTCAGCATTCTCGCTTGCAATTTTTCCCATCATCTGTCTTTTACCTTTATCTCTGTCGCCACCACATCCGAAAATGACCCTAATGTTGAATTCAGGGTAGTGCGTTCTCAGGGTAGATAGAGCATTATCCAGTGCATCTGGTGTGTGAGCGTAGTCAATCCAAATATTACTGTTTGCAAGTTGCTGCATTCTGCCTGGAGGGGGTGAGAGCTTTGCAAGATAAGGAATAATTTGATCGTCACTGAAGCCCAGACACTTGACACTGTTGTAAGCAGCGATAGCATTGGACAGATTAAATTCACCTACCAATGGCAATTCAAAAACATAATCGTTAAGCTGACAAATAAAACCATTCTCGCTATTTTTATAAAATTCTAAATCATCAATTCCAAAGGTTATGGGATCTTTATCGGAAGAGGTATCTAGAAAGTATTGGTGATTCTCATCATCTCTATTAATAATAGCTTTTTTTGAAAAATTATCCTGAAAAAGCTTGCCTTTAGCCTCTCGATAATTATCCATCGTCCCGTGATAATCTAGATGGTCTTGAGTTAAATTTGTAAAGATGCCTTGGCTGAATGAGAGCCCTTCTAAACGACCTTGCATCAGGGCATGTGAGGAAGCTTCAATCACTGCTATATTGACTTTATTACTCGAGTATTCTTCAAGAGTGCTATAGATTGAGAAGATATCGGGGGTAGTGTTGATGCTTTTATTTTGGGTCTTGGTCATTCCAAGTGTCCCGATGACGCCATTATCTATTTCCATGAAATCTAGCAGCTGAGATATGTAGTGACTCACAGAAGTCTTGCCATTGGTTCCAGTGACAGCAATAAGATCTACATTTTTTGCACTAGTGTAAAAGTTTTGTGCAAGCGTTGAAAGATGAGCTTTAAGATTATCTACTCTTATAGAGGGGACCTTGCAATCAAAGTCCTTTCCATCAACTAAAACAGCTATGCAGCCCTTTTCAATAGCGTCTTCAATAAACTCTACACCATGATTTTTTTCACCTTGTAGGGCAACAAATACATCGCCTTTGTTTAAAGTTTTAGTGTTGAGCGATAGTCCAGAAACATCAAGCGTTGTATCTGTTTTAATGATATTTTTTAGGATGAGTTTAATGTCCATCAGATGTTCAACCTATCAATGGCCAATTTTTTAAAATAATTTTGCCTGAATCAGGGTATGCATATTGATAGCGCCAACAATATTATGGTTGGAGTCAACAACTGGCATTGAATTGAGGCTATATTTTTCCATCATTTGTATTGCCTTTAAAGCAGATTCTTGAGGCTCAATAGACTTACAGTCTTTGGTCATAACGTCTTGGATTGTGAGCTTTTGAAAGTCCATTTTGGACTCAAGGGTCCTTCTCAAATCTCCATCTGTAAAGATGCCTTCAAGCTTTCCATCTTCAGCAACAAGAACCATCCCGAGCGCCTTTTCACTCATAACCAAGAGGCTGTCAATGAGAAGCGTTTCTTTGGAGACTATTGGAATATCAGTCCCTGATTGCATGATAGTTGAGACGAGAGTGAGAAGCCTTCTTCCGAGTGAGCCAGAGGGATGAGACATGGCAAAGTCCTCTGCTGTGAAATTGTTAGCATTGATAAGTGAGACAGCGATTGCATCTCCCATTGCCAAAGCTGCAGTTGTACTTGAAGTGGGCGCTAAATTATTTGGACAGGCTTCTTTTTCAACGCTAACATCTAAATGAAAATCACTTGACTTAGCAATAGAAGATGTGACATTTCCAGTCATACTTATGATGGGTGCATTCATTCTCTTGATGCCTGGAAGCAGGGCAACAATTTCATCAGCTTCACCGGAATAAGAAATCATGATAACAACATCATCTCTTGTGACCATTCCTAGGTCACCATGCCCTGCCTCGCCAGGGTGCAAAAAGAAAGAGGGGGTTCCAGTTGATGCTAGTGTAGATGAGATTTTTTTTGCAATATGGCCAGACTTGCCCATACCAATAAGAATAACTTTTCCTCTACAGCCCTTTAGTGTATTACAAACTTTATCAAAATTGTTATCAATTCTATCCTTAAGTGCTAGAACTGAGTCAGCTTCAGTTTGTAAAACTGCTTTAGCGATTTCAATTAGTGATTTACCCACGGAATCAGTCAAATTAGTGTTTGTTATTTAACTAAGATTATAAATATTATTTGTCAGTGATGGGCTACATAATTTTTTTCATTGCTAATTAAGAAACTTCGCTCAAACTAAATTTATTTTTTTGGTTTATTTGGATAAATAGCTCAAAATAATCCATACTCAAGGTATAGTAGCTTTATGAAGAAACTATTCCTACTTTTAATCCTATCCTTCTTTTCATTGCATAGTTTTGCTGGATCTTGTCCTGACGGAAGTGATCCAGTTAAGAGTATTTCTGCTGACGGTACTTACTTTGTATACAACTGTGGCGGTGGTAATGAAAAAGCGTCCTCATCAACTGCTAAAAGCCTTAAGTTTGAGCTAGATACAACAAATGGCAAGCTTGAGGACTATTCTTATATAACTGACCCAACAGGAAAGTTTAACAAAGTTCATAAATTTACTACCGGAAGTGAATGTGGGTCAAAAACAAGAGATATTGATTGGGATAATATGGTAGGTGAAATGGAAACCAGTGACTGTGGAGAAAATTCAGTAAGGTCGCAAATGGTTGAACAAGTGTGGGAAGATAATCGACCAGGAGATATTCAGCCAAATCAGCAGTGGTATAGCTGGGATGTATACTTACCAAATGATTTTCCTATACAAGATAGTGGTAAATTATTGCTTGGAGAGTTTCATAATAGTGAATGTCCACATATAGCATTTACAAGTCAAGGAGGAGAGGACAATGGAGTTTTACATTTCACAACACAGAAACTATCGGATGGAGATTGTGCAGATTATGGTGAGGATACATCTAAGATACCAATAACACAAATCCAAGACATGCGAGGCAAGTGGACAAATTTTCATTTAGAAATGAAGTGGGAGAATAATGAAACTGGCTTGGCAAATCTTTGGCTTAATGGTAAACAAGTCTTAGCCTATAAAGGTAGAACCTTAACATTGCAAAAAGAAAATCTTAACTTTATGCTTATCGGTCTTTACCAATGCTGCAATGATAGAGATAAAGTTATAAAACCGGCTATGGCTTACTTCACAACTCCAAAGACCTCAATGAATCCAATTACACCTGTAGAGGTTACTCTTGATAATAAAAAAACTGCAAGCTCCTTTAAAGTTAAGCCTGAGTTAGAAGCATCTCTTTCCACTGTAGGTGAGTTTGATTTGAAAAAGCTTGGTGAAAATAAAAACCCCAATCTTTTTGCATTTTCTGCACATTCTGAGACATTTGATATAAACCAAGATGGGCATGATGATTTAATAATCCCTGTTACTTCAATGAATTCAAAAAATCAAAATGTGCCTTATGAGCCTGCTAAGCCAATTCTATTGTTTTGGGATAATGACATTAAGGAATACGTTATTGATGAAGAGGTTCAAAGTGCTTTGCCATCTTTTCAATGGCCCAGAAGAATAAGAAGCTCAATCAATCCAATAACAGGGTTCACAGAAATTTTTGTTGCTGATACGGGGCTTGATCTAGCAAGTTATGATATGTCTAAGGGCATGGAAAACCTTCCTCCCAATTGCGGCGCTCAAAACCATCTGATTACCTATGATCCGGGTTCAGGAAAGGTTAATGAAATTCAACTTCCAAAAATATGGGACTATCCTCATGGTCTTGCAACTGGAGATTTAAACGGAGATCAAATAACTGACTATGTTGTCTTTAATAGTCCATATATTAAGTTTCCAGCAAAATGTTTATTTAAAGGTGCAGGTTACACTAACGAAAGTTATATCCTTTATTCAAATATGAAGGGTGGCTATGATAAGACTGATATTAAACTTAACTATCAGGGGTGGTCAACAACACCATCAATACAATCAGCTGAAATTATTGTTGATGAAAATGAGCAGACCTATTTAATTCTTGGCAGCGAGGGTGGCAAAGGCAAGGGAGATGGAAGTTTATTCTTGATGAAGCAAGACTCAAAAGGGTCATTCACTGAAACGAGTAAAGCTCAGACCTTAGATCTTTTTAGACAAATAGGTCAGCCTGTATATGGTGAGATTCTAGTCGCTGACGTTGATGCTGATGGCATTGAGGAGGTTATTGCTGCGAGCAATGTTATAGATGATAGTGTATCTCTTTGGGTTGGAAGGCACGTACAGATATTTGATATTAAAAATGGTAGATTTTCAGAGAGGTCTGATGCCATAAATAAATCATCCACTATTGATGAAAATAAGGGTGGAGATTGGTGTCATCATTTATTTTTTAATGAAAAAACAGCTTGGAACATGCCTTTTTTAACATGTACGAATTTGCAACCTCAAATTGAGGAAAGAGGCTCTTTGTATGTAAGGTCAGATAATAAATTCCAGTTTGCAAAAATGAAGTTTAAGTCTAATCAGGAAACTGAGGATTTTGCATGGATGAGATCTTTTTATCCTATAAATATAGACCAAAAAACTATCTTTGTAGGGCGAAGAATTACTGGCAAGAAAGTGATTAATGGCGAAGTAGGCTTTAACTCCATAAAACTTTATCTACTTAAGCCACCTGCCACTGCTGCAAAAGCCTCGAACGCATTTGATGGATCTTATTCATTCACGTTGGACCGCTTTAATCCTTCTGAAGGGTCTATAGATTTAGGTAGAGGTATATTAGAAATAAAAGATGGAAAGATAAGTGTTGCGAAGAAATCTCGACAACTTAAAACAAGTTCAACTTCGTATTACGATACTTTTGAAGGCCAAGTAGACAAACAAGGTAATATAACTTCCTCATTTACAGTGAATGCACTAAAGGGAAAAGGTAGCCCAGTTCCAGTCAATTTTTCGGGCAGCATGAATGAGTTTCAAATAAAAGGAAAGTTTGATGATTATTTTGAAATGATTATCCAAATGAAGCCAATCAAGCCAATCAAACCTGTCAAAAAAGTTGGTGAGGCAGCTAATACCTTTGATGGGTCTTATGCAATCATAATAAGAACTGAGCCAAATGACGGACAAAAAAATATTGGAACCGCACAATTTATAATTAAAGATGGGAAGATTAGTGTTGCGAGAAAATACCGTTATCTGAGTACAAGTGCAATTAGTAGTTATGATACTTTTGAAGGCGTAATTGATAAGAAAGGAAACATTAATGCTTCAATTGAAATTAACCCAATTATGCATATGGTTGAACCTAAAAGTATTAAGTTGTCAGGAACTATGGAGTCACTTCAAATGCAAGGAATATTTGATAATATTAAGTCTTGGGATAACAATACTAAAGAGTATGTACTTGATGAAAATTTTTATCCATATAATGTGATTATCGACTTCAAAAAAGAAAATTATTAAACTTTAAGAAGTTATAAATTGAATCATAATCAACTTATTAAAAAACTATTCTTAGTTTTTGCTCTATCACTCTTTTCAAATCAAAGTTTTGCAAAAGGCTGCTCTGATGGTAGTGAACCAGTAAAGAGTATTTCCGCAGATGGCACCTATTTTGTATATAACTGTGGTGGAAGCAATCAACAAGCGTCTTCATCTTCTTCTAGTTCAAATACAAAACCATTAGCGGGAATTGATATTGAAAATGACCCAAATTTAGATTTTTTCAGACCACCACTTTTTCCTATTCAAATACGTAAGCTTATGGGCAGTGTTGGGGGACTAATTGCAGATTTTAATAATGACGGTTTAGCCGATGTTATATATACAGGTCTTCTGCTTTTTGATTTAATCTCCGAATGTACATATGGAGTGTGCAGTGATCAAGTTCAAGATGATGCAAAAAAAGTCCAACCGGCATTATATTTAAGTAGTGCTGATGGCAAGTTACAATACTCTCCAGAGCTAGTAATTGATAATCGTTTGAATAAAGGTATTGTCAATGGGTTCCCATTACTTGCAGATTACAATAATGACAAAGTACTAGATATTTATATAGCAGATCAAGGAGTGGGAAGGACTGGAAAGATTATTGGTTATCGTGATAGTTATTATTTGAGCCAGCCAAATGGAACTTGGCTAGAGTCAAGTAAGACCCATCTGAGTAATAGTAATTTCAAAGAATTTAATCATGGTGCCGCTACGGGAGATATTGACAATGATGGTGATATGGATATTGTTTCTACAGCAATGAGTGCTGGCTTATGGTGTCTAATGAATGATGGAAGTGGATTTTTCAAAAAACGTCAATGTGGTGGTAGTAATGTATTTGCCATAGAGCTGGCTGATATGGACAATGATGGAGACTTAGATATTTTAGCAGGAGGTCATGAGTATGAGTCTATGTTTACTGGGATTTACTGGAATGATGGTCAAGGAAACTTTATGCCTTATGACGCTACCCCACTAAAGCAATACAAAGATACATGGGGAGGGATTCCTGAGGTATCAGCTTCAGACTTAGACAATGATGGAGACATAGACATAGTTTACAGTAGGGTTGGAAATGTATTATATGAAGGAGCGGCAATACAAATTATAGAAAACTTAGGTAACAAGAAGTTTAAAGATCATGGAATTATTTCGTTAGATGACTCAACATTAGCTTTTATTAAAGATATTCGATTTAGAGATTTAGATAAAGATGGTGATTTAGACTTGTACTTAGTTGCAATGGAACAATATATAGATGGCACAGTCTTTATAAATAACGGCGACTTTAATTTTTTATTAATTATGCCACCTGAGGCATACAAATTATATGGAGCACTAGGGCAAAATGGCAGAATACAGTCTATAAATGATAGAGAAAAAAAAGCGAAACTTGCAGCTCAACTAAAAAAGATTAATGATGAAAAAAAGATACAAGAGAAAGAAAAAGCGAAGCTTATAGCCGAACTCAAAAAGAGCCAAGAAAAAGCAAAAGCAAAGCGGCTTGCCAAGGAAAGAGAAAATAGAAAAAACAATTTTAAATATTCATCTCGCAATTTTAAACCTCAGTTAAAACTATTAGAGACCCAAGGTAATTTAGCGGTTTGTAACGCCATTTCAAAAGAATTTTATGCGGGCGATTACTATAGCCGAACTAAGAGAAATACTTATCTCTTTGTATCTCTCGATAGTAACGGCAAGGATTGTCATTATGAGTGGGCTAGTAACGAAGGCAATGCCTTAAGAAGATGTAAGCAAAATAATGAAACAGATGGTAAATGCACAATCTATGCCCTAGGTGATAACATTGTTTGGGGTGATCCTGAGCTATACAAAGAGCTTACTGGAAGAGATTAAAACTTAAGGGTTCTCCTTAATATTCAACCTCTCACAAATCAAATTTGAATCCAGCACAAATTGAAATATAATTCCATGATGGAAAACTTTTGCCATTCGTATTTATTTGAACTTCATCAATGGAATTAAAAAATAAAGTTTTGTTTGTTTGTATGGGTAATATTTGTCGCTCACCAACTGCAGAGGGTGCATTTCGATCAATTGTTGACAATAATAATCTTAGTCAAAATTTTGATATTGATTCAGCTGGGACCCACGCATACCATATTGGCAATTCCCCTGATCAAAGAGCGCAAAAAGCAGCTATCGATAATGGTGTAGACATTTCAAGCCAGAGAGCAAGACAAGTCCATGAGAGTGATTTTTATTATTACGATTACATTATTGCTATGGATTCTGATAACCTCGAGAGACTCAAATCAATGTGTCCAGAAGGGAGTCATTCAAAGATTGAATTAATGTTAGATCATTCCAAGGAATATCCAGGATCTAGTGTTCCTGATCCCTACTATGAAGGGAAATTTGATGAAGTCTTCAAAATGGTCCACTCGGCCTGTTTATCTTTTTTTGAAAGTATCGAAAAAAAGACCAATATTCATTGACATCGTAGATACCACCAAAGTATAATTGCCGGCTTTATTCACCCCAAAGTGGGCGAAAAATTAAATATATTGGAGTATTAACCTATATGTCAACGATTAACCAATTGGTAAGAAAGCCAAGAAGTAAGAAGATTGTTAAAACTGGTGTTCCAGCTTTAGACAGCTGTCCGCAAAAACGCGGTGTTTGCACACGTGTTTACACTACCACGCCTAAGAAGCCAAACTCTGCGCTAAGAAAAGTTGCCCGTGTAAGACTGACGAATTCTGCAGAAGTAACTACTTATATAGGTGGTGAGGGTCACAACTTACAAGAGCACTCAGTGATTTTAATTCGTGGTGGTCGTGTAAAGGATTTGCCAGGTGTTCGTTATCATACGGTTCGTGGCGCTCTAGATACAACGGGTGTTGATGGAAGAATGCAAGGTCGTTCAAAATACGGCACGAAAAAACCTAAAAAATAATTAAAAGAGAATACTAATATGAGAAGAAGAGCCGCACCGAAAAGACAAATATTACCTGATCCTAAGTACGGCGATCTCGTACTAGCTAAATTTGTAAACATTCTAATGCTTGATGGCAAGAAATCTGTTGCAGAAAAGATTGTTTATGATGCGTTAGATACTATTGAATCTAAAGGTAACGCTGAGCCAATTGAAACTTTTAAGAAAGCTTTAGATAATATTGGCCCGCAAGTAGAAATAAAGTCTCGTCGTGTTGGTGGTTCAACATATCAAGTTCCAGTAGAGGTCAGAGCAGATCGTAAAATTGCTTTAGCAATGCGCTGGATTATTGAAGCTTCAAGAAAGCGTGGTGAGAAAGGTATGAAGCTTAGATTAGCAGGAGAGGTTCTTGATGCAGTTCAGAATCGCGGTACTGCATTCAAAAAGAAAGAAGACACTCATAGAATGGCTGAAGCAAATAAAGCTTTTGCTCATTTCCGTTGGTAATTTAAGGACTGAATCATGGCAAGAACCACACCAATTAATCGTTATCGTAACGTCGGAATCATGGCACATATTGATGCCGGTAAAACAACTACAACTGAACGCATCCTTTTATATACTGGCCGTACTCACAAGATTGGTGAAGTGCATGATGGTAGTGCAACAATGGACTGGATGGAGCAAGAGCAGGAGAGAGGTATCACTATTACTTCTGCTGCTACAACATGTTTTTGGAAGGGTATGGATGGTCAGTTCGAAGATCATCGTGTCAATATTATTGATACCCCGGGACACGTGGACTTTACAATTGAAGTCGAGAGATCCCTAAAAGTATTAGACGGCGCTTGCGCCGTTTTTTGTGCTGTTGGAGGTGTAGAGCCTCAGTCTGAAACTGTATGGAGACAAGCTAATAAGTACAATGTTCCAAGAATCGGTTTTGTCAATAAGATGGATAGAGCAGGTGCAGATTTTCTAAGAGTTGTTGACCAAGTTAAATCTAGGCTCGGAGCTAACCCCGTACCTATGCAGATTGCTATTGGCGCAGAAGATGCTTTTGAGGGCATTGTAGACCTTATAAGAATGAAAGCCATATACTGGAATGAGGCTGATCAAGGTGCAACCTATGAAGTCAAAGATATTCCAGCAGAGCTTCAGGACCTAGCTGATGAGAAGCGTGAGTTCATGATTGAATCTGCTGCCGAAGCAAACGAAGAATTAATGGAAAGATATCTTGAGGAAGGCACCCTGACTGATGACGAAATCAAGGAAGGAATCCGTGTTCAGACAATTGCGAATGAAATTATTCCAATGTTTTGTGGCACTGCATTTAAAAACAAAGGTGTTCAGGCGGTACTAGACGCAATGATCATGTATATGCCATCGCCTCTAGATGTAGAGCCAATCAGTGGAATCTTAGATGATGCGGCTGAAACTATGGCACCAAGACTACCTTCAGATAGTGAACCGTTTGCGGCACTTGGATTCAAAATTGCAACAGATCCATTTGTTGGAAATTTAACCTTCTTTAGAGTTTATTCAGGCGTATTGAAGTCTGGTGACTTTGTTTTCAACTCTTCCAAGGGAAAGAAAGAGCGTATTGGACGTATTGTTCAAATGCACTCTAACGATCGTGAAGAGATTAAAGAGGTAAGAGCGGGTGATATTGCAGCTGCAATTGGCCTTAAAGACGTAACTACTGGTGACACATTATGTGACATGAAGGACAAAATCATTCTTGAAAGAATGGAATTCCCTGATCCAGTTATCGCTGTGGCTGTTGAACCTAAAACTAAAATTGATCAGGAAAAAATGGGTATTGCTTTGGGCAAACTTGCTAATGAAGACCCATCATTTAGAGTTTCTTCTGATGAAGAGTCTGGTCAAACAATTATTGCGGGAATGGGCGAGCTTCATCTAGATATTATTGTTGATCGTATGATGCGTGAGTTTGACGTAGAGTGTAATGTGGGTGCTCCGCAAGTTGCTTATCGTGAAACTATCACTTCATTGGTAGAGCACGAGCACAAGTTTGCAAAGCAATCAGGTGGTCGTGGTCAGTATGGCCATGTCTATCTTCGAATAGAGCCTCAAGAGCCTGGAAGTGGTTATGAGTTTGTAGACGAAATCAAAGGTGGTGTCATTCCTAAAGAATATGTACCTGCCGTCAATAAGGGTGTGCAAGAGCAAATGCAAAATGGTGTGATTGCTGGCTTCCCATTGGTTGACGTTAAGGTAACTGTTTACGATGGCTCATACCATGATGTCGACTCTAATGAAATGGCATTTAAAATTGCTGCTTCAATGTGCATCAAGGAGGGCGTGAAGCGAGCTAACCCTCAGTTACTTGAGCCTATGATGAAAGTTGAAGTGTCAACTCCAGAAGACTATATGGGTGATGTGATGGGAGATCTTAATCGCAGAAGAGGTATTGTAAGTGCGATGGACGATACTCCTGCTGGTAAACAAATTAAAGCTGAAGTCCCTTTAGCTGAAATGTTTGGTTACGCAACAGACCTTCGCTCGATGTCGCAAGGTCGTGCAAACTACTCTATGGAGTTTGCTAAATATACTGCTGCTCCAAGAAATGTTGCAGATGAAGTTATTGAAAAATTAAATTCTTAACAGGGGATTAAAAATGGCAAAAGAAAAATTTGAAAGAACCAAACCACATGTGAATGTGGGAACGATTGGTCACGTTGACCATGGTAAAACGACTTTAACAGCAGCCCTAACGAAGGTGATGGCTGAAGCACGTGGCGGTGAGTTCAAGGATTACGCTGATATTGATAATGCTCCTGAAGAAAGAGAGCGTGGTATCACTATCTCAACAGCACACGTAGAGTACGAGTCAGAGTCTCGTCACTACGCACACGTTGACTGTCCGGGGCACGCTGACTATGTAAAGAATATGATTACAGGTGCTGCGCAGATGGACGGCGCTATTATTGTAATCGCTGCAACTGACGGACCAATGGCTCAAACACGTGAGCACATTCTATTGTCTCGTCAGGTGGGCGTTCCATACATCGTTGTGTACATGAACAAAGCGGACATGGTTGACGATGAAGAGCTCGTTGAGCTAGTCGAGATGGAGATCCGTGAGCTGCTAACAGAATATGAATTCCCAGGTGATGACACGCCAGTTGTTTTTGGTTCAGCGCTAAAAGCACTAGAAGGCGACACGTCAGATATCGGTGTCCCTTCAATCATGAAGTTGGTTGATGCATTGGATTCTTATATCCCAACGCCAGAGCGTGACACAGACAAGACATTCCTAATGCCAATTGAGGACGTATTCTCAATCTCAGGTCGTGGAACAGTTGTAACGGGTCGTATTGAGCGTGGTGTTGTAAACGTCGGTGATGAAATCGAAATCGTAGGTATTAAAGACACGCAGTTGACAACCTGCACAGGTGTTGAAATGTTTAGAAAGTTGCTTGACTCAGGTGAAGCAGGTGATAACGTTGGTGTTCTTCTTCGTGGTACTAAGCGTGAAGAAGTTGAGCGTGGTCAAGTACTAGCGAAGAAAGGGACAATCACTCCGCACACTAAGTTTGAGGCTGAGGTATATATCTTAAGCAAAGAGGAAGGTGGACGTCATACTCCATTCTTCAACAACTATCGTCCACAGTTCTACTTTAGAACAACAGACGTGACCGGCGCAGTTGAGTTACCATCAGGTACTGAAATGGTCATGCCAGGTGACAATGTGAAGATGACAGTTGAGCTGCTTGCTCCGATTGCAATGGAAGAAGGATTAAGATTTGCAATTAGAGAAGGTGGACGCACAGTTGGTGCTGGCGTCGTCTCGAAGATTTACCAACTGATTAGTTGAATTAAGACCGTCGAATTATTGTATAATCGACGGTTTTTTCGTTTTGGAAGATAGATAAGGCAAATAGGCAAATGAGCAATCAAAATATTAGAATTAAATTAAAGGCATTTGATCATCGTTTAATCGATAAATCAGCCGTAGAGATTGTAGAGACAGCTAAGCGCACAGGCGCTAGTGTAAGGGGCCCTATCCCTTTGCCTACAAAGAAAGAACGCTTTACAGTGTTGACCTCTCCGCATGTCAATAAAGATGCTAGAGATCAATATGAGTTAAAAACTTACGTTAGGTTGATGGATGTTATTAGTCCAACTGATAAAACGGTAGATGCATTAATGAAGTTAGACCTTGCTGCCGGTGTAGATGTAAAAATCCAACTTAACTAAATAGAACAGAAAGGATTAAGAAAATGGCAATTGCATTAGTAGGACAAAAAATCGGAATGACTCGCTTGATGGCGGATGATGGTTCAGCGTCATCAGTCAGTGTTATTAAAATAGAGCCTAATCGTGTAGTGCAGACTAAATCTGTTGAAACAGATGGTTACAATGCAGTTCAAGTTACGACTGGTAAGAAAGTTAATAAAAAAGGCGAAGCAAAAATTGGTCGCGTTAGTAGCTCCCTAAAGGGACATTATGCTAAAGCGTCCCAAGAGATAGGACTTGGACTCTGGGAAATGAGACTCAGTGAAAATGAAATCTCTGCAATGCCGAATCTTGATATCTCATTTTTTGGTGCGGGGCATTTTATAAATGTAACTGGCCAATCTAAAGGTAAAGGTTTCCAGGGTGGTGTAAAGCGTCACAACTTTAGTATGCAAGATGCGACTCATGGTAACTCTATCTCACACCGTGCAATTGGTTCAACTGGTCAGTGTCAAGAGCCTGGAAGAGTATTCAAAGGTAAGAAGATGGCTGGTCAGATGGGAAATGCACAAGTAACTGAAGAGTGTCTTGAGATTTTAAGAGTTGACAATGATCGCAATTTATTATTAGTTAAGGGGGCTATTCCTGGCTCTAAAAATGGTTTTGTGAAAGTATTTTTGTCTGATAAGAAAAATAATATTAATTCTAAGATTAGTAAAGAGCTTTCTGAGAAGCAAGCATCTGATTTGGCAGAAGCTCAGGCAGCAGCTCCAGTTGAAGAAGCAGCTCCAGTTGAAGAAGCAGCTCCAGTTGAAGAAGCAGCTCCAGTTGAAGAAACTAAAGCTGAAGCAGCTGATCAAGTAGATGAAACTAAAGATAAAGAGCCTGAAGCTTAATAAATATATATAGGTCTAGTGATGAAAGTAAAAGTATTAAATTTAAAAACTAACAAATCTACTTCACAGGAAGTTTCTGAAGATATTTTTGGTCGTGACTACAATGAGTCACTAGTTCACCAAATTACTACTGCCTATATGGCAGGCGGAAGAAGTGGAACTAAAGCTCAGAAAAATCGCTCAGCAGTTAGTGGTGGCGGAAAGAAGCCTTGGAAGCAAAAAGGTACTGGTCGTGCAAGAGCTGGAACATCTAGAGGACCAATTTGGAGAAGTGGTGGAGTAACATTTGCTGCTCAGCCTCGTAACTACTCTCAAAAAGTAAACAAAAAAATGTACAAAGGGGCAATCAGTGTAATTCTCTCAGAGTTACTTCGTAAAGACCGCTTGAAAATAGTATCAGATCTAGAAATTAAAGAACCTAAAACAAAAAACATCACTTCACTCATGAAAACATTAGATTTAAAAGATGCTCTTTTAATGACTGATGAGCTAGATGAGAATTTGTATTTATCTTCACGTAATTTGTATCATGTTGGTGTTTGTGATACTCAAAGTATCGACCCAGTCAGCTTAATTGGCTATGAAAATGTAGTTCTTACAAAGGCTGCATTAAAGAAAGTAGAGGCAATGTTATGAATCAAGAAAAAGTATTGAGTGTCCTACTTGGACCAATTGTTTCTGAGAAGACTACTTTGGCTACAGCCAACAATCAGTATGTCTTTAAGGTTAGGACTGACAGCAACAAAAGAGAAATCAGCGCAGCAGTAGAAGAGTTATTTGGTGTGACTGTTGAAGCTGTAACTACCTCAAATGTAAAAGGAAAGAAGAAGATTTACCGAGGAAAAGCTGGGAAGCGTGTTAATTGGAAAAAAGCAGTCGTTAAAGTATCTGAAGGTCAGATGATTGACGCAACTGCATCATAGAGAATTTATTATGGCATCAGTAATTAAAAGAAAACCAACTTCACCAGGCAGACGTTTTGTTGTTAGTGTCGTTGATAATGACCTGCATAAAGGCAAGCCTTTTGCTGCACTAACTGAAAGTAAAAATAGAATCAACGGAAGAAATAACCGTGGAAAGATTACTGTTAGACATAGAGGTGGAGGCCATAAGCAAAGATATCGTATTATTGATTTCAAGAGAAATAAAGATGATATTCAAGCAACTGTAGAGAGAATTGAGTATGATCCAAATAGAAGTGCGAACATTGCACTTGTTTTATATGCTGACGGTGAGCGTCGCTATATTATTGCCCCTAAGGGTCTGAAATCAGGTGACCAGATTATCTCTGGTAATTCTGTTGCAATCCAAAAAGGTAATTCTCTTCCTCTAAGTAATATTCCACTTGGTAGTGTTATTCATTGCGTTGAATTAAAACCAAAAAAAGGTGCTCAAATTGCAAGAAGTGCTGGAACTTCTGTTCAATTAGTAGCTAAAGAAGGAAATTATGTAACCATTAGACTTCGCTCTGGAGAAGTCAGAAAAGTTTTGGCTGAGTGTCGTGCAACATTAGGCGAGGTTTCAAAATCAGAGCACAGTTTGAGAAAACTTGGTAAAGCGGGTGCTACTCGTTGGAGAGGTGTTAGACCAACAGTCCGTGGTGTTGTTATGAACCCAGTTGATCACCCACATGGTGGTGGTGAAGGAAAGACTAGTGGTGGTAGACATCCTGTTTCTCCTTGGGGTACACCGACTAAAGGTTATAAAACAAGAACTAATAAGCGTACTGATAAATTAATAGTACGTAGAAGAAAATAAAGGGTAATTATGGCAAGATCACTTAGAAAAGGTCCATTTGTAGACGAGCACTTAATTCAAAAAGTAATGAAGGCTCAAGATAGTAATGACAGAAAACCTATTAAAACATGGTCACGTCGTTCGGTTATTGTTCCTGAAATGATTGGCCTTACAATTGCGGTGCATAATGGCCGTGTTCATGTTCCAGTTTCTATCAATGAGAATATGATTGGACATAAGTTGGGCGAATTTGCCGTAACAAGAACATTTAAAAGTCATTCAGGTGATCGTAAATAGTATTAGCAAAGGGTTTAGAAAATGAAAGAAGTTAAAGCAATTCATAAGTATGCAAAAATCTCCCCTTTTAAGGTGAGGTTAATTGCTGATCAAATAAGAAATAAGCCTGTAGAAGAGGCTTTGAATATTTTGACATTTAGCAATAAGAAAGCAGCAGTCTTAGTCAAAAAAGTTTTAAGTTCTGCAATTTCGAATGCTGAGCATAATGACGGTCTTGATATTGATGAGTTAAAAGTAAGTAGTGTCTTCGTAAATGAAGGCTCAACAATGAAACGAATTCGACCTAGAGCCAAGGGAAGAGCAAATCGAATTCTTAAACGAACCAGCCACATTAGTGTAGGCGTAAGCGAGTAAATAATTATGGGTCAAAAAGTAAATCCAGTAGGTATTAGATTAGGAATTGTAAAGGATTGGGATTCCAAGTGGTATGCCAGCAGTAAAGATTATTCTGAATATTTATTATCTGATATCGCAGTAAGAGACTTCTTATTTAAAGAATTGACTTCAGCATCAGTCAGCCGTATATCTATTGAGAGACTCTCTAACACTGCTAAGGTTATTATTCATACTGCAAGACCTGGGATTGTTATTGGTAAAAAAGGTGCTGACATTGAAAGGCTCAAGAATATTGTTTCGGAAAAAATGGGTGTGCCAGTTCACATTAGTATTGAAGAGGTTAAACAACCTGAATTGGATGCTCGTTTAGTTGCTGAGAATATTGCTCAACAGCTAGAAAAACGTGTGATGTATAGACGCGCCGTAAAAAGAGTTCTTGGTAATGCAACTAGATTAGGCGCACTTGGAATTAAAGTCATGGTAAGTGGGCGATTGAATGGTGCAGAAATTGCTCGCTCAGAGTGGTATCGTGAAGGCAGAGTCCCTCTCCATACTTTTAGAGCTGATGTAGATTACAGCAGCTTTAGAGCTAATACACAGTATGGCGTTATTGGTATTAAAGTATGGATTTTTAAAGGTGAGATTCTCGATCATAATAAAGGCACTATTGAAGAAGTTTCAAAACGTGGTGCTACTAAACAATTAGGCAAGAAGTAAAGGAATATAGCGATGTTGCAACCTAAACGTACAAAATATAGAAAGATTATGAAAAGCCGCAATCGCGGTTTGGCTGCTGGTCACAATGTCAGCTTTGGTGAAATTGGACTGCAAGCTTCAGGTAGATGCCGAATGACTGCTAGACAAATTGAGGCAGCAAGACGAGCAATGACAAGACATGTAAAGCGACAAGGAAAAATATGGATTCGCGTCTTTCCAGATAAGCCGATTACTAAGAAGCCACTTGAGGTTCGAATGGGTAAAGGTAAAGGTAGTGTTGAGTATTGGGTTGCTCAAATTAAGCCAGGACAAATGTTATTTGAAATGCAGGGTGTTGATGAAGTAGTAGCTAGAGAGGCTTTTGAACTTGCGGCAGCGAAACTCCCAGTTAAGACAACAGTAATTAAACGGACAATAATGTAATGGATGTTAAAGAATTAAGAGATCAGGATGTGACTCAGTTAAATGAACAGCTTATTACTTTGCGTAAAGAGCAATTTGAGTTGCGTATGCAAAAAAGCACATCTCAACTGACTGATTTATCAAAACTTGGCAAAACAAAAAAAGCGATTGCCCAAATTAAAACAATTATTAACGAGAAAAGCTCATGAGTGAAACTAATACGGTAGAAAGAGTCCTTACAGGTAAAGTTGTGAGCAACAGTCGTGACAAGACAATTGCTGTCTTAGTGGAGCGCAAGGTGCGTCATCCAATTTATAAAAAGTACATAAAGCGCAGCACAAAAGTTCATGCCCATGATGAAAAAAATGAGTGTGGTCTTGGTGACGTTGTAAGAGTTTCTGAATCAAAGCCATTTTCTAAAACAAAGAACTGGGCTCTGGTAGAAGTTGTTGAAAAATCTGTGAGTATTGATTAGATAGTCGCTATAAAGAGAGAAAGAATATGATTCAAATGCAAACAAAATTAAATATAGCGGATAACAGCGGTGGTGTTAGAGCTATGTGTATCAAAGTGCTTGGCGGTTCAAAAAGACGCTATGCAAACATTGGTGATGTTATCAAAGTAAGCATCAAGGAAGCTTCGCCTCGCGGTAAAGTAAAAAAAGGTGATGTTTATGATGCAGTGGTCGTTCGAACTGCTCAAGGTGTTCGTCGTAAAGATGGCTCTCGTATTCGTTTTGATACTAATGCAGTTGTTCTTCTTAATACAAAATTAGAGCCGATCGGAACTCGAATTTTTGGGCCGGTTACTCGTGAATTAAGGGGTGCTCAATTTATGAAAATTGTTTCACTTGCACCAGAGGTCTTATAATGATGAAAATTAAACAAAATGATGAAGTAATCGTTATTGCTGGAAAAGATAAAGGCTCTGTTGGTACTGTAACCAAGGTACTTGGAGAAAAGGTGATTGTTGAAGGTTATAACTTAGCCAAAAAGCATGTCCGCCCTAATCCACAAGAAGGTATCCAAGGTGGAATTGAAGAAAAAGAAATGCCAATGAGTATTTCAAATGTAGCAATCTACAACCCTACAACAAAAAAGGCTGATCGAATCGGTGTTAGGGTTAATGATGAAGGTGTTAAAGAAAGATTTTTTAAATCAAACGGTGAAGCCGTTATTTAAAGTAACGAATAAGTAGGTGATAAGTGGCTAGATTACAAGAACAATATAAAAATGAAATTATCCCTAAGCTTCAGAAGGAGCTAGGTGTTTCTAATTCAATGTCTGTACCCAAGATTGAAAAAATTACAATCAACATGGGGCTTGGTAAAGCCTTAGGAGATAAAAAGGTATTGGAAAGCGCTCTAGAAGAGTTGGGTTTAATTTCTTCTCAAAAGCCGGTAACTTGCTTGGCAAGAAAGTCAGTTGCTAGCTTTAAGTTAAGAGAAGGTAACGCCATTGGTTGTAAGGTAACTCTTAGAAAAGAAAGAATGTATGAATTTCTTGATCGACTAGTTAATGTTGCTATTCCGCGCATAAGGGACTTCCGTGGATTAAATGACAAATCATTCGATGGAAGAGGCAATTACAACATGGGAATTACAGAACAAATTGTCTTTCCAGAAATTGAGTTTGAAAAGGTAACAAGTGTGCGAGGAATGGATATAGCTATTACCACCAATGCACAGAATGATGAAGATGCTAAGAAACTATTAGCGATGTTTAATTTCCCATTTAAAGGAGGAAATAATGGCTAAAAAGTCTATGATACATAGAGATATAAAGCGAGCTAAGTTGGTCGAAAAATATAAAGAGAAGCGCCTTGAATTGAAAAGAATTATCAAGAGTGTTCATACTTCTGATGAGGATCGTTTTCAGGCCGTAATTAAATTACAGTCACTTCCTAGAGATGCTTCGCCTGTGCGTCAGCGCAATCGTTGTGGCCTTTCAGGTCGTCCTCATGGTTTTTACAGAAAGTTTGGTTTAGCAAAAACTCAACTTAGAGAGCGCACCATGAATGGTGAAGTTCCTGGATTATCTAAAGCTAGTTGGTAGGAGGTTAATATGAGTATGTCTGATCCAATAGCTGATATGTTGACAAGAATTAGAAACGCGCAATCAGTTAACAAAGAGCAAGTTAGTATTCCTGCATCAAATTTGAAAGCTGCAATTGCCAGTGTTATGCAAGATGAAGGCTATATTACTTCTTTCTCAATCGAAGGTGAGTCTGCTAATAAAGAGCTAATCATTAAATTGAAGTACTTTGACAACCAACCGGTGATTGAAACACTTGATAGAATCTCAAAGCCTAGCTTAAGATACTACGCTGGTAAAGATGATATGCCAAGTGTTATGAATGGTCTTGGTATAGTTATTGTCTCAACGCCGAAAGGAGTGATGACAGGTCAATCTGCCAAAGCTCAAAATATTGGCGGCGAAGTTTTGTGTAGCGTTTCATAATAGTTGGAGATTAAAAATGTCTAGAGTTGCTAAAGCACCAATAACAATTCCTGAAGGCGTAAATATTACGCAAGAAGATGGTCTTCTTTCTGTTAAAGGAAAGCTAGGTGAAATGACAATGCATGTCAATTCATCAGTACAGATTTCTACAGCTGACAATGTACTAACATTTGCTCCAAATGATGTAACTAAGAAAGAGGAAAAAGCGGCATGGGCTCAGGCTGGAACTGCTAGAGCAAATACAGCTAACTTAATTAAAGGCGTGACCGAAGGTTGGGAGAAAAAATTAACCCTAATTGGAGTCGGTTACAGAGCACAAGCAAAAGGAAAGGTTTTGAACCTAACTCTTGGCTTCTCTCACCCTGTTGACTACAAACTGCCTGAAGGAATCTCTGTAGAAACTCCTTCACAGACTGAAGTCATAGTAAAGGGAATTGATAAGCAGAAAGTTGGCCAAGCAGCTGCTGAAATTAGAGCATTTCGTCCGCCAGAGCCATATAAAGGCAAGGGTGTTCGCTATTCAGATGAGCAGGTTGTTCGAAAAGCTGCTAAGAAAAAATAATTGATAGAAGGTAGTTAAATGAAATTATCAAAAAAAGATGCTCGCATAAGAAGAGCAACAAAATTTAGAGCTAAGCATTCTGAGAGAGATTTAGAGCGTTTGTGCGTGTATAAATCATCTCAACATATTTATGCGCAAATTATAAGTAGTTGCGGAACTAAGACAATCGCTGCTGCATCTAGCGTCTCCTCTAAGATGAAAAATGGTGGAAATGTTGAAGCTGCATCCAAGGTTGGAGATTTAATAGCGCAAGCTGCTAAGAAGGCTAAAGTTTCTAAGGTCGCATTTGATCGTTCTGGTTTTAAATACCATGGAAGAGTTAAAGCACTTGCTGAGGCAGCAAGGGAAGGCGGATTAGATTTTTAATTAAAAGAACTTAAGGTTTAAAGAATGGCTGAAAATAATAGAAATAATTACAAAGAAGAAAGTGAATTCATAGAGAAGTTGGTAAATATCCGCCGCGTAGTTAAGGTAGTAAAAGGTGGTAGAATTTTCGGCTTTTCAGCTTTGGTAGTTGTTGGCGACGGTAATGGTAAAGTCGGCTATGGAACTGGTAAAGCACGTGAAGTGCCTTTGGCTATTCAAAAAGCAATGGATAAAGCTAAAAGATCAATGAAGCCTGTTCCACTAATTAATGGCACCCTTCACTACCCTATTACTTCTAGAGTTGGAGCTGCAAAAGTTTATATGCAGCCAGCCTCAGAAGGTACCGGTGTAATTGCTGGAGGCCCAATGAGAAGTGTTTTGGAAGCTGTTGGTGTTCACAATATACTAGCTAAGTGCAATGGAACTCGAAATCCAATTAGTGTTGTAAGAGCAACAGTTGATGGCCTTACTAAAATGTCATCACCACAAATTGTTGCTGCAAAGCGCGGCAAAACTGTTGAACAAATTATGGGAGAAGTCTGATGGCTGACGAAAAAGTAGAAAAGAAAGCAGCAGCTCCTAAGAAAGCAGCAGCTCCTAAGAAAGTAGCAGCTCCTAAGAAAGCAGCAGCTCCTAAGAAAGCAGCAGCTCCTAAGAAAGCAGCAGCTCCTAAGAAAGCAGCTGCAGCAAAAGTTGAGTCTACTAGTGCAGTCGAAACTAAAAAAGCGCCTACAAAAAAAGCTGCTCCTAAAAAGAAAACAGTTAGTGTTACATTAGTGAAAAGTTTTAATGGGAGATTACCTAAACATCGTGCTACTGTTACTGGTCTAGGTTTAAAAAGAATCAACCATACTGTTGAGCTTGAAGATACACCAGAAGTAAGAGGCATGATTAACAAGGTTTCTTACCTATTAAAAGTTGAGGGTTAATTAAATGAATTTAAATACATTAAAGCCTGCCTTAGGTGAAAAGTCTCTTAGAAAACGTGTAGGAAGAGGCATGGGTTCTGGAATGGGTAAAACAGCTGGAAGGGGCCATAAAGGTCAAAAATCACGTTCAGGTGGATTTACAAAGATTGGTTTTGAGGGTGGTCAAATGCCACTTCAGAGAAGATTGCCGAAGGTTGGATTTACATCACGCGTGTCTTCAATTACGTCACAAGTCACTTTATCTCAGCTAGACAAATTGTCTGAGAAAGATATCACTATCGATGTTTTAAAAAAACACAATCTTGTAACCAAAAACATTTTAAGAGTCAAAGTTATGCTCTCTGGAGAGATTAATCGTCCAATTAACCTGGTCGGAATTAAGCCTACTAAAGGTGCTAGAGCAGCAATTGAGGCTGCAAAAGGAACTATAAGCGAGTAATTCATGAGTGAAGATCTATTAAAACGCATCCTTTATCTAATTGGTGCATTGATCGTTTTCAGATTGGGAACACATATTGTGATCCCTTTCATATCTCAGACTGCGCTTGCATCTCTTGTTGAAGATAACAGAACTGGTATTCTGGGGATGATGAATATGTTCTCTGGTGGCGCATTAGAGAGGCTATCAATCTTCACCCTGGGGATTATGCCCTACATTTCCTCTTCAATCATCATGAACCTGATGACATCTGTTGTTCCAAGATTTGAGCAGCTTAAGAAAGAGGGTGAGCGAGGTAGAAGAACAATCACACAGTACACACGTATGGGAACTGTTCTATTAGCAGTTTTCCAATCTTATGGTATTTCAATTGCACTCCAGTCTCAAATGGGCGGTGGAGTTGCGTTAGTCACAAACCCTGGATTGACCTTTAGTTTTGTAACAGTGGTGACTTTAACTACTGGAACACTATTCTTAATGTGGCTAGGTGAGCAAATTAGTGAAAAAGGTATTGGTAATGGTATCTCTATGATCATTTTTGCAGGTATCGTTGCTGGTTTGCCGGCTTCATTTGGCAATACATTGAGTATGGTTGGTACTGGCGAGTTAAGTGTCTTTACTGTAGTCATTATGCTCATAATGGTGGTTTTAGTAATGGCTTTTGTAGTCTTCATGGAGCGAGGTCAGAGAAGAATTGCTGTTAACTATGCCAAACGTCAGCAAGGTAGAAAGATGGTTGGTGGACAGACTTCATATTTGCCTCTTAAGATCAATATGGCTGGAGTAATACCTCCAATTTTTGCATCAAGTATTATTCTTTTTCCAGCTACATTAGGCGGATGGTTCTCTCAATCAGAGGGAATGGGTTGGTTAGCAGATATTACTTCAAGCATTTCACCTGGACAGCCGTTATATATTATGTTTTATGGTGCTGCTATTATCTTCTTTACTTTCTTTTATACAGCACTTACATTTAATGCAAAAGATACAGCAGACAATCTTCGAAAGTCTGGTGGTTTTATTCCTGGTATAAGGCCTGGACAGCATTCAGCCGATTATATTGATGCGGTAACTTCAAGATTGACAGCAGTAGGTGCTATTTATATTACAGCGGTATGTTTACTTCCAGAATTTTTAATTTTATACTGGAATGTTCCTTTCTATTTTGGTGGAACAAGCCTTCTAATTATCGTTGTAGTGGTTATGGATTTTATTGCCCAAGCTCAATCTCATATGATGTCAAATCAATATGAAGGTTTGATGCGTAAGGCAAATTTAAAGTAAGGGTAAGTTATGAAAGTAAGAGCATCAGTTAAAAAGATTTGTAAAGATTGCAAAATTATTAAGAGACATGGGGTTATCCGTGTCATCTGTAAAGAGCCACGTCATAAGCAAAGGCAGGGCTGATTACATTGACAGAGCTTAATTTACAAAGTAAAATTGCACGATTTTTCAGCTTAAAGAAATTGAACGGAAAAACTGTTCAAAACTATTATTTATTTGAGGTATAGGAAGAGTATATGGCACGTATTGCAGGAATAAATATTCCAACAAATAAGCATATTGTGATTGGCTTACAGTCTATTTTTGGTATTGGTGAAACTAGATCTAAGTTGATATGTGAATCATTGAAATTAGACCCAAGTACAAAGGTCTCTGCTCTTACTGAAGATCAGCTAGACTCGATCCGTGATGCGGTTTCAAAGTATGAGGTTGAAGGTGACCTAAGACGTGAAGTTGCAATGAGTATTAAGCGCCTTAGAGATTTAGGTTGCTATCGTGGAATTAGACACAGAAAGGGATTGCCTTTACGTGGTCAGAGAACTAAAACAAACGCAAGAACCAGAAAAGGTCCGCGTCGTTTAATTAAATAAAAAGGCATAAGATATTATGGCAAAAGAGCAAGCTTCTAAGAAGAAATCAAAAAAAATCGTCTCAGACGGTATTGCGCATATACACGCAACTTTTAATAATACTATTGTGATGATTACTGATCGACATGGTAATACCATTTGCTGGGCTACTTCTGGAGGCGCTGGCTTTAGAGGCTCAAGAAAGTCTACTCCATTTGCAGCACAAGTAGCTGCAGGAAATTGTGGAGAAAAGGCACAGGCTTTTGGAATGAAAAATCTTGAAGTTAGAGTTAAAGGGCCGGGTCCAGGTCGCGATTCTGCAATTCGTGGACTGAACGCACAAGGTTTAAAAATTCAATCAATAACAGATGTGACGCCAATACCTCATAACGGTTGCCGTCCTTCTAAGAAAAGAAGAGTATAAGGATAAATTATGGCAAGATATACTGGTCCTACATGTAAATTAGCACGTCGTGAGGGTGTTGACTTAGAGCTGAAGAGTGGAATTCGCTCTATTGATTCAAAATGTAAATTAACCCAACTTCCTGGGATGCACGGTGCAAATGCTCGTCGTCAAAAAGGTAGTGAATACGGTCTTCAGCTTAGAGAGAAGCAAAAAGTTAGACGTATTTACGGCATCCTAGAAAAGCAGTTTAGTCTTTACTATAAGAAAGCAAGCTCAAGAAAAGGCCCTACTGGTGAAAACCTTTTGTCACTTCTTGAATGCCGTTTAGACAATGTTGTATACAGAATGGGATTTGCTTCAACTCGTGCTGAGGCTAGACAACTAGTTTCTCATAAGTCAATTTTAGTGAATGGAAAGGTTGTAAATATTCCTTCTTTTCAAGTCAGTGCAAATGATGAAATTTCAGTAAGAGAAAAAGCGAAAAAACAAAGCCGAATTCAGCTTGCAGTTGAAATCTCTGGTCAAAATGGAGTAGCTGAATGGGTCGATGTTGATAATAAAGCATTGAAAGGCGTTTTTAAGAACGTACCAGCGCGCGATGAATTATCTTCTGATATTTCAGAGCAATTAATCGTGGAACTATATTCTAAATAGGAATTAAATATGCAAGGAAGTGCAAGAGATTTTTTAAAACCAAAACTAGTAGATTCTGTTGAAATATCTAAGAACGAATATCGTGTCGTTCTTGAACCTTTTGAGCGTGGATTTGGCCATACTCTAGGTAATTCAATAAGAAGAACATTGTTATCTTCTATGGTTGGCTCTGCTATTACTGAGGTGGCTATTGATGGTGTTATGCATGAATTCTCAACTATAGAGAGCGTTCAGGAAGATGTATTGGACATCCTTCTTAACCTGAAAGAGGCTTCAATTGGACTTAATGCAAGTGAAAGTGCTACTGTCATAATTGAGAAAGAAGGCCCATGTGAGCTTACGGTTGCAGACATTGAGGCTAATGGAACTGATGTATCAGTCTTCAATCCTGAAAAAGTTATTGCTACAGTAAATGAAGGCGGCAAAATTAGAATGACACTGGGTATTGGAACGGGTGTTGGTTATGATGTTGCTGTTGCAAGATCAGTTGATTCTGAAACTATTGGAAGTATCCAATTGGATGCTAGCTTCTCCCCGATTAAAAGAGTTAGTTTTACAGTTGAAGCAGCTAGGGTTGAGCAAAAGGTAAACCTTGACAGACTGAACATAGTTATCGAAACTAATGGCTCAGTAGATGCTGAAGAAGCAGTCAAAAGAGCTGCTACTATCCTTCAAGATCAGCTCTCATCATTTGTAGAATTAGAGCCAGTTATTGAAGAGGAGCCTCAACCTACATCTGATGATTTCCCTCCAATGTATCTGTCTGCAGTTGATGAACTTGAGCTTACTGTTCGTTCAGCAAACTGCCTGAAAGCTGAGCAAATATATTACATAGGTGATCTAATACAAAAATCAGAGCAGGATTTATTGAGAACTCCTAACTTAGGACGTAAGTCTCTAAATGAAATTAAAGAAGTATTAACTGAGAAGAACTTAGAGCTAGGTACTGAAATTGAAAACTGGCCGCCAGTTGACTTAATGAGTGAATAAGGATATACGATGAGACACAGAAAGTCAGGAAGACAACTAAATAGAAATGCATCGCACAGAAAAGCTATGTTTAAGAATATGGCTAATTCTTTGATTTTGCATGAAACAATTAAAACTACATTACCAAAAGCTAAAGAGCTTAGACGTGTAATTGAGCCTCTTATAACAAGAGCCAAGGCTGATAGTGTTGCAAATCGTCGTCACATCTTCTCGAAGTTAAGAGATGACGCTATGGTTGCTAAACTGTTTACTCAAGTTGGCCCTTTCTATAAAGATCGACCTGGTGGTTATGTCCGTATATTAAAAGCAGGTTTTCGTACAGGCGACAAAGCTCCAATGGCTTTAGTTCAACTAGTAGACTTTGAAGGAGAAGAAGAAGTTGTAGTAGAGGCACCAAAGAAAGAAGCTAAAGCTGCGGCACCAAAGAAAGAAGCTAAAGCTGCGGCACCAAAGAAAGAAGCTAAAGCTGCGGCACCAAAGAAAGAAGCTAAAGCTGCGGCACCAAAGAAAGAAGCTAAAGCTCCGGCACCAAAGAAAGAAGCTAAAGCTACGGCACCAAAGAAAGAAGCTAAAGCTGCAAAAAAAGAATCTTAAAGGAATTAATATATGCCAGCAATTAAAGTAAGAGAGAATGAACCGTTTGACATTGCACTTCGTCGTTTTAGACGTTTATGTGACAGAGCAGGTGTTATTACTGATGTAAGAAAAAAAGAATTTTTCGAAAAACCGACATGGGTCAATAAGCGTAAAAAAGCTGCAGCAGTAAAAAGAACTCATAAGGAAATGTCAAAAAACAGGATTCATCGTAAACGCATGTACTAAAGCTTTAGTACTTAATTAAATAATCTAATGTCTCAGCTCAAACAACTCATAACCAATGATATGAAGTTGGCTTTGAAGGCTCAAGACAAATCTGCCCTTAAAGCCATCAGAATGATTCTTGGGGCAATCAAGCAAAAAGAAATAGACGAACGTATTGATTTGGATGATACCCAAGTCATGGCTGTAATTCAAAAAATGGTAAAGCAGCGAAAAGACTCAATTTCACAATTTTCAGATGCCGGAAGAACAGATCTGGTTGAGGTTGAGGAGGCAGAGCTATCTATCATAAATAATTACATGCCAAAGCAACTCAGTGAAGCTGAAATTGAAGCAGCAGTTGACAAAGCTATTTCTGATTCTGGTGCTGACTCTATGAAAGATATGGGTAAGCTTATGGGAATACTCAAAGGCCAATTGGATGGCCAGGCAGATATGGGACTGGTCTCTAAGCTTATTAAGTCTAAATTATCTTAATAAGCAAACTAAACGCTCGTAATTACTTCCTCCATCACTACAAAAGTTGAGCTGTTTTGAACGTGCGGAAGCGCCGAGATTTTTTCTCCTAGAACTTTTCTATAGCTATCCATATTCTCAGTCCTTACCTTCAACAAATAATCAAAATTTGATGCAATCATATGACATTGCTCTACCTCTGATACTTCTTTTATAGCTTTATTGAATGCATTAAGTGCCATCGTTTTGGTGTCATTGAGTTTTATTTGCACAAAGGCAATATGATTATTGTCTATTAAGTCGTGATTAATGACTGCCTTATATCCCTTGATATAGCCTGCAGTCTCAAGCTTTTGTACACGCTTCAAGCAAGGGGTTTTAGACAAACCAATATGGTTAGACAAATCGGTAATTGTCATCCGCCCATCACTTTGTAAAAGCTCAAGTATTTTATGATCAAAGCTATCAATATTAGTCATAATTGCTATTATTTATAAAAATTTAGTTATTTATATAATTATATTATAAATAAATTGTAATTAATTACTTTATTTATGTATGTTAATAGTTATATTCACTATAACTATTAAAATAAAATAGACTTATGAATTGGATTTTCAATAACTATGCAAAGCTTTTCTCATCTTAAATATAAAGTTGACTACTCTCCTCTAAGAAATAAGATAAGAGATGCAAGGGTTGTGAGTGAGTCTGACGCATTAAATGATCTCAAATTATTTGAACTGACCAACTCAGATCAGCGGACTATTTTTCAATCAAAAACTTCTGAATTAATTAAACAGTTAAGGCAATCGAGTCAACCTGACCTGTTGTCCCTATTCGTATCTGAGTACAATCTGACAAGTGACGAGGGTCTCTCGTTAATGACTCTAGTGGAGGCTTTTTTAAGGGTTCCTGATAACAAAACTAGGGATAAATTATTTATTGATAAAGTTGCAAGAAAGGGGTGGTCTCAGCATATCGGCACTAGCAATTCTTCTATGGTTAATATAGCTACGATAGCCTTAAATATTGCAGACAAAATGATAGCTCATGGAAGTAATAGAGAAATAAAGAGCAGAATTAAAAAGGCTATTGAGATTCTTTCAAGGCCAGGTATACGTTTTAGTGCGAACAACGTCATGCAGTTTTTTGCTAAACAATTTGTTTTTGCTGAGACTATAGAGAGTGCTTTGAAGGGTCGTAATGTAAAAAATAGACTCTATTCATTTGATATGCTTGGCGAAGCTGCCTGGACAATGAATGATGCTGATAAGTACTTTAGAGCATACAAAGGCGCTCTGATTGAAATTGGAAAATGTAACAAAAAAAATTCTGTTACTGGTGCGAATGGTATTTCAGTTAAACTCTCTGCACTCCATCCAAAGTATGACTTCTTGCATCGAGAAAGAGTAATCTCAGAATTACTTCCTAGGGTTCTAGAGTTGGTTCAAATTGCTCAAAGCTATAACATAGGAATCAATATTGATGCAGAAGAGGCTGATCGCTTAGAGATGTCACTAGATATTATTGCTCAGGTGATGAAGGCAATTGCAAATTCTTCATGGGAGGGGTTTGGCGTTGTTGTGCAGGCATACCAAAAACGTGCGTCGCATGTGATTGACTGGCTAAATTATAATTGTCAAAAACATAATCTTAAAATAATGGTGAGGCTTGTTAAAGGCGCCTATTGGGATAGTGAAATTAAGCATTCACAAACTCTTGGAGATACTGATTTTCCTGTTTTTACCAAGAAAATAAATACTGACTATTCGTTCTTGGTGTGCTCTCAAAAACTCTTAGGGATGAGAGATAGGATTTTCCCTCAATTTGCAAGCCATAATGCACACTCGCTTGTCAGCATCTGTGAGATGGCAGGAAATAACGAAGGCTATGAAGTTCAAAGACTTCACGGAATGGGTGAGTCTTTGCATCGCGCCATTTCAAAAAAGTACGGCGTCGAATCAAGGGTTTATGCTCCAATCGGAAGCCACAAAGAGTTGTTGGCCTATTTAATGAGGCGTCTTCTTGAAAATGGTGCAAACAGTTCTTTCATTAACCACTTATTTGATGAGAATATACGTCCTGAAAGTTTGGCAGCTGATGTTTTTTCAATTGTTGAGCAAGATTCTGAAAAGTCACACCCTAAGATTCAGTTGCCAAAAGATATCTTCAACAATAGTCATCGCAATTCAAGGAGCGTCATATTTACTGATCAGTATAGTGTTGATGAGCTTTATGAAAAGAAAAACATTTGGCTTGATCACCAATGGATTGCAAAACCGATCATTGATAGAGATCCTATTGAAGGCAAATTAGACCAAGAGGTCAGAAACCCTTCCGATGAAAATGATATTGTTGGATATGCGCTCTATTCAACCAAGGCTCAAATAGAAAGATCAATCGAATCTGCAAAAAGTACTTTTAATACCAAAATGATTGATACTGAAACAATACTGAAGTGCTTGGAGCGTGCTGCAGATCTGTATGAAGAAAATCAATACGAGCTGATGACTCTTGCTATGAGAGAGGCTGGGAAGACTCATCAAGATGCGACGGATGAAGTTCGGGAAGCGGTTGACTTCCTTCGCTATTATGCAAATCTATCAAGAGAAGTAATGCCCCAACAAAGGAAGGCAAGAGGTGTTTTTGTTTGTATTAGTCCTTGGAATTTCCCTCTAGCAATTTTTACAGGGCAAATAGCTGCAGCACTCTCTGCAGGTAATGCTGTCATTGCAAAGCCTGCAGAGAGCACTTCACTTATTGCTTATAGGGCTAGTGAACTTTTAATTGAGGCAGGTATCCCTGTTGGACTGTTTCAGTTATGTTTGGGTAAAGGCTCTGAAGTTGGCTCATATCTTTCAGGCAACAATAAAATTGCAGGCGTTGCATTCACAGGTTCAAACGAAGTCGCAAAGCAAATCAAGAAAAGCTTGATTGACTGTGGGAACATAGAGGCAAGGCTAATTGCTGAAACCGGAGGCTTAAATGCCATGGTGGTAGATTCTACTGCGCTGTGTGAACAAGTTACAAGAGATGTTATTGATTCCGCATTTAAAAGTGCTGGTCAGCGCTGCTCTGCACTGAGGATTCTAATGATTCAAGATGATTGCTATGAGGAAGTAGTCAGTATGATTAAAGGTGCTATGAAAGAGATAGGTTGTGGAAATACAAAGTATCTAGATATTGAGTGCGGTCCTGTCATTAATTCAGCTGCACAAATTAAATTACAAAGCTACATTGATAAAGCAAGACGCAATAATCAGATTATCGAGGAGTTAGATGTTAAATCAAAAATTGGCTTCTTCGTATCGCCGACATTAATCCGACTTGAATCAATGGACGATATTCATGAGGAGTTCTTTGGACCTATTCTGCATGTATTGTCATATAAAGATGATGAGCTTGAAGAAACAATAGAACAGTTAAACTCGAAAGGATTCGGACTGACCTTTGGAATTCACTCAAGAATTGAAAAAAAGGTTAAGGATATTTCATTGAGAGTTAACGCTGGAAATATATATATCAATCGAAATCAGATTGGTGCTGTGGTTGGCTCACAACCATTTGGCGGTGAAGGTTTGTCTGGGACAGGCCCGAAAGCTGGTGGCCCAAACTCGCTCCATGGCTACAGCCAAAACATTCTTTCTAGAGAAAGATCAAACCATACAGTGTTTTTGAGTGATGATACCATCGATGCTCGAGAACCCCTCCCTCCATCACTCCAGTTAAGTAATGAATTACTATTAAAACTGAAGAGAGCATTTCCAAATATTGAAGAGGATTTCTTTGAATTTTTAAATCAAGAGGTTTTGAAATATAGCTCTAACATTTCATTACCAGGGCCTACAGGGGAGTCAAACCAGTTAAGTTATAAATCCAAAGGAACAGTTTTGTGTCTTGGGCCTGAGCCAGATGAATTATTAAAGCAGACCCTCTTGTCACTTTTTTTAGGTAATAGTGTCATTTGTCCAATTTCCAGTAAAGACTGCAACATCTTGATTGAACTAGGCTTTAAAAAAGAAAATATACTTAGGCTTAATGACTCTCCAAGTATGAGTTTATTGGTGAGTAATTTATACAGCGCTGTGTTTTATTCTGGCAATTCCACATCAATGCAAGAAATTATATTGGCGTCACGAAGTGAACTAATTACAATAGTAAGTTCAATTTATGAGGCCTGGGAACTTCTTAAGGAGCAAGTAGTAACTGAAGATACAACTGCATCAGGAGGCAATGCAAATCTTCTTGCGCTCTAACGCGCGTTAATTTTAAATGCAGTTGGAGTGAGTTGAGTTTGACCTATAAACCATCTCACAAAAGAGGAAGGCTCTGAGTAACCTAGATGGTATGAGATAACCTTAATAGAAAGTCCCTCATTAATCATATGCTTAGCTTTTTTTAATTTGAAACCATTAAATATCTCACGAAAAGTTGTATTCTCTTTTAGCAATTGATTACGAAGTGAGTTAGTGCTTAATCCAAGATGGTTTGATATTTCTTCAATATTGATTAGGTTGTAATGATCCTCATAGTTATTCATCACCCTCTCAATCTTATCTCTAAGACTTAAGTTTGAGCTAACTTTGTTCGACTTATGTTTAAGAATAGTTCTCAGGTAGTTGACAAGGTTAGGATTGGAGAGGGCATTCTTTTTTAGATAGTTCTTTTTACTAATGACGAGGGATGTTTCTTCACAAGAGCAGTAGATGGGGCAATTAAATAGGGATTTTTCTTGAACTCCTTTAGCCTGAGTGCTTGTTTTCGTATTAATTTGTTTAATCTGAAATCGTTTTGAACGTATGAAGGATGCGGCTATAGAAAGCCCAAGGTTTTCATAGATATATGGATGCTTTATTTTTGGATCAGCAACGGATTGAATTGTTATTAAGTTATCTTTGTCACTAATGATAAAGTCAATGCTCTCAAGTTCAGTTCCAATAAAAGATTGAATTAGTTTTATGCCTTCTTCTAGATTTTTCGAATATACAAATGCTAAACCAAAAGCCTCACCATAGTTTGGTCTCACTTGTGCCATTCGACCAAAATTGATTGATACTAATTCATCCTGAAAAACCGACTCAGCATTCATTACGAATTCATTAAGCATCTCGACAGGTAGAGATACATTTTGATTATCTAAAAAGCTTTTTGCTATGCCAACCCTTTGGAATATGTCTTCTACTTCAAAAGGGTAAATTTGATGGAGTCTTTGTATGCATCTCCATACGCCGCTGTAAGTATTCAAAATTTAAGTTAAATTACAATAAAATGTTAATATTTTATAATAATATGTTAATTATATTTTGATTTTTGTATTTATACTAAATGCTATCAAAATAAGTAATAGAGCCAATTTTGGTCTGAGTAAAAGGCTCTTTTAACTTTAAAGTTATTAATCAGGATTAAGATTTATGTTAGAAAATATATTTGAATATTCTATACTCTCTTTTCTTTTATCAATAGTATTGATTCTATTGGTTCTCGTTAAGACAAATATAAAGATGTGGCAGTTATGGTTATTAGCTGTTGGATTAACTTATCCAGGCGCTGTGATTGCTAATCATTTTGGAGCTCAATTTCTCTTGCTTATTCTTTTTGCAGTTGGAGTCCTTTTGGTTCCGGCAATTAGGCAGCTTCTTTTCACCAAGCCTTTGTACAAGGTAATGCGAAAATCTTTGCCTCCAATTGGAGTTACAGAAAGTATCGCTCTTGAGGCAGGAAGCGTCTGGTGGGATGCTGAGCTTTTTCAGGGCGACCCAAATTGGAGAGAGTTGACTGAATTAGAGGCGACAGAATTAACGCAAGAAGAGCAAAGCTTTGTTGATAATGAAGTTGAGACATTATGTGCTATGGTTGACTCTCATGAAATTCAATCGTCTCATGATCTACCCAAGGAGGTATGGAAATATATCTTTGACAAAGGATTTTTAGGGCTCATTATTCCAAAAGAGTTTAATGGAAAAGGCTTTTCCCATTTTGCTCACGCAATTATTGTAGGAAGGCTCTCTTCTGCATCTCAATTTTTAGGGATTGCTGTTATGGTCCCTAATTCTCTTGGACCGGGAGAATTGCTCTTAAAATATGGTACAGATGAACAAAAACAGCATTACCTTCCCAGGCTTGCAGAGGGTAAAGAAATTCCATGCTTTGGACTTACCTCAACAGTTGCTGGATCAGACGCGGGCTCTTTAATAGATAATGGAATAGTTTGCCATGGCAAGTTTGAAGGAAAAGAGGTTCTAGGCCTAAGGTTGAATTGGGAAAAACGCTATATCACACTTGCTCCAATTGCAACAGTGATTGGGCTGGCTTTCAAAGCCTATGATCCAGATAATTTACTTCCAGAAGATCACCCTCTTCATAAAAAAAATGACTTAGGGATTACCTGCGCATTAATACCAAGGGGGACAAAAGGTTTGAGTATTGGTACAAGGCACAAACCAATTGGTGAGCCATTTCAAAATGGTCCAATCTTTGGAAAGGATGTATTTATACCGATGGATTGGGTCATTGGTGGAGATAAAATGCTTGGACACGGCTGGAGGATGCTGATGGAGTGTCTCAGTGTAGGAAGAGGCATTTCACTTCCAGTTACAGGTGCGTCAGCAACCCAAGCAATGCTTCTAACTACAAGCACTTACTCGCAAACACGTGAGCAGTTCGGAATACCCATTGCTAAAATGGAAGGAATTCAAGAAAAGCTTTCAAACCTTGCTAGCAATGCATTTAGAGCTACCGCCAATATAAATCTTTCAACTTGGGCACTGGATGCAGGTCACAGGCCCTCAATCATTTCTGCGATTGTGAAATACAGGAATACACAGCTGCTCCAAAGCTCTTCAATCGATGCGATGGACGTTCATGGCGGCAGAGCAGTCATGGAGGGAAAGAGGAATTATGTATCCAAGGTCTATTCAGGTGCTCCAGTTGCAATTACCGTAGAGGGTGCGAATATATTAACAAGAAGCCTGATGATTTTTGGACAAGGGCTCATTAGATGCCATAAAACGATGCTAGAGGAGTTAAGAGCGCTTCATGATGAAAGCAAAGATTCAATCAATAAGTTTGATAAAGCTCTCGTTAATCATGTGGGCAGCTTTATTAACAATATTGCAAGAGCCATTTTGTTTTCTTGGACGCGAGGACGCTTGGCTAAACCTTATGGAGATCAAACTACTAAAGCCTACTATCGAAATCTTTCTGTGCTGTCAGCTAAGTTTGCCTGTTTGACTGATATCGCCTCTCTGCTCCTAGGAGGCTCACTTAAAAGAAAAGAAATGATATCAGGTAGGTTCGCGGATTCAATATCAGCAATGTACGAAATTAGTTCCTGTACTAAGTTGTATGAAGAGAAGTTTCTTGATGACGAGAGAGCAAAGTATATTCTTAAGCTTTCAGTTCTCAGGCTTATAGAGGAGGCAGACACATCGATGCTTAAAAACATTGAAAGCATGCCTATCAATAGAGTTGCGAAATGGCTCTTGAGAATTTTATTCTTTCCATTTTCAGTTACATCCTCTCAAGTTAATGACAAGCTGATTATCAATACTTCAAAATCTGTGCTTGATACTGAGTGGTTAGAAAACAACCTTTCAACCTGCATTTGCGCTAACCTCAAAGACAAGCCTGAGCATCCATTCAATATACTTTTTCAAGGTTTTGAGGCTGGAAAAGAGTTAAAAGTGTTGAGAGATAAAGCTAAAAAAGCTGGATACAGATATCAGCCAAGCATTACTTTAGAGTTTTGGCTTCAAGGCCTTGTCGACAATAAAACTTTATCCAAAGAGGATAAAGAGAACTGGCTAAGGTTGAATGATTTAGTTCTTGAGGCATTAAAGGTTGATGATTTCGAGAGTTTTGATAAATAAAGATTTGGGATGGTTATGAAAGAATATTTTGATAAAGCGTTTACTAAGATTGCTGTACTAGGTTCGGGGACAATGGGAGGTCAGATAGCTGCCCACTTCGCCAATTTAGGTTTTGATACTACGATGTTTGATACTAGTGAGGAAGCATTATCAAAATCCATAGCCATGATGAAGAAATTAAAGCCAACACCTTTTGCAAGTCCCTCTGTATCAGGATTAATTAAGAGATCAACTTACGATGATTTAACTGCTATTTCAGACTGTGACTTCATCATAGAGTCGATTGTTGAGAATCTAGAAATCAAAAAGAAGCTTTTTAAGCAAATATCACCTCATGTCAACGACAATGCCATTCTCGTTACGAATACATCTGGTTTGTCGATTCAAAAAATAGCTGAGTCTGCTCCAGATAGTTTGAGGAGTCGAATCTTTGGAGTTCATTTTTTTAACCCTCCTAGATATTTGCCGCTCGTTGAGTTAATAAGAACGTCATATAGTGATGAGAGCTTGTTAATCAAGGCTGAGGGTTTCATTACTTCAGCATTAGGCAAAGAGGTTGTTTATGCTAAAGATAGTCCTGCTTTCGTTGCAAACAGGATTGGTGTCTTTTCCTTTATGGCAGTTTTAAAGCATGCCGAGAACTTTAACCTTTCTGCTGACACAGTTGATGCTCTGACTGGAAAGAGAATAGGAAGACCTGCGAGCGCTACGTTTAGAACCTTAGATGTTGTTGGCCTTGATGTAATGGCAAACGTAGTAAAAAATATTTATGAAAATGCGCAAGATGATCCTTGGATTGAATTATTTAAAATTCCAGATTGGATTCAGGCGTTAATTGAGAAGGGATCTTTAGGAAGCAAGACTCGAAAGGGAATCTATGAAAAAGTGGGCAAGGACATATTTGTCTTTGATCCTAAAGATGGAGAATATAGGCTTTCTGATAAAACTATTAGTTCTAAAGTAAAGAAAATTATAAAAGATAGCAAAACCATAGAAAATGCTCTTCTTGAACTCTCTAAATGTGAAGACCCGCAGGCTCAGTTTTTGTGGTCGGTTCATCGCGATGTATTTCATTACACTGCTTATCATCTGGAGCATGTTGCTGAAACTGCAAGATGCGTAGATTTGGCATTAAAGTCAGGGTTTGCTTGGCAAAAAGGAATCTTTGAACAAGTCCAGATGACTGGTTGGTCTGAGGTAAGAGAGTTGCTAAATCAAGACATTAAGGATGGCAAGACTCTATCAAATCAAGCCCTGCCAGCATGGGTCATGGAGCAAGCTTTCGTCTATTCTGATGAGGGTGCATTTAATCCAAATAATAGTCATTTTATTCCAAGGTCTTCTCATCCGGTCTACGAAAGGCAATTAAATAAGGCCGTTCTGAGTGGAGAGAGGAAAAGTCAATTAGAGGTCTTGAAAGATGGTGAATCCACTAAATTGATTGATATCGGAAATGGAGTTGCTAGCGTCTCTTTCAAAACAAAAATGAACGTATTGAGTTCAAGTGTTTTAACTGAGCTACCTGAATGCCTAGATTATCTTGAAAGCAATGGTTTTCATGCCCTTGTAATCAGACAAGAGCAGGAACATTTTTGTGCAGGTGCTAACCTTTATGAGGTTATTTCAGCAATTAAGCTTGGCCTACTTGAAAAGGATCCGGGCTTGACATCCAAAGCAAAAAAGAAGGCTTTTGAGGTGATGCATCCTGAGCTGCCTAAACTTGGGAAGCTCTACTCCATTAAGAAAACTATCCGCATGCTTCAAGATTTATTAATGCGGCTAAAGCATGGAAAAATATTGACCATTGCCGCTGTTGATGGACTAGCGCTTGGAGGAGGCTGTGAACTTTTACTTCACTGCAATAGAGTGGTTGCCTCTATGAACTCTTTCATTGGACTTGTAGAAGTAGGAATTGGAGGCATTCCTGCTGGCTGTGGCAGTAAGGAGATGGCCTTAAGAGCTTATTTAAACAAAGAGTCTGATGATATTTTTCCTTTGTTGTCTAAACATTTTGAACAAATTGCAATGGCAAAAGTCTCGGCTAGTGCTTTGGAAGCTAAAGAAATGGGTTACCTAAAGAATGAAGATGTCATTATTGCTAATCCCCATGAGCTACTTTATGTTGCTAAACAGCAAGCTTTAGCAATGCTTGAGTCAGGATTCAGGTCCCCACTTGATGACACATTCAAAGTAGTAGGTAAGGCTGGATATGCAAATATTATGGCGCAGGTTGCTAACCTATTTGAGGGCAACTTTATGTCCGAACATGACAAATATTGCATATCGTCATTGGCCAAAGTGATGACTGGCTCCCTAGTTGAGGAGAACACAGTTGTCAATTCAAAAATGCTGCTAGATCTTGAACAGAAATATTTTGTTGAGCTTTTGGGAACACAGAAAACTCAAGACAGAATTGAGTTTATGCTTCGAAATAGTAAACCCCTTCGCAATTAACTGGAGAGTATGATGAGAAAAGCTTATATTGTTGATGCAAAAAGAACTCCAGTTGGAAAAGCTAGAGGTTTGCTCTCTAAGACTAGGGCAGACGACTTATTGGTCCATGCTATACAAAGTGTTCTAAAGGCGTCAGATCCAATTGAAAAAATAAACAATAGTATTGATGATATTATTGTTGGATGTGCGATGCCAGAAGGACCTCAAGGCTTAAATATTGCACGAATTGCAACTTTGCTTGCTGGACTTCCAGATTCAACTCCAGCATATACACTCAATAGATTCTGTTCTTCAGGTCTTCAGTCCGTCTCTAACGCTGCTGACCTCATTAAGTCTGGGTCATCTGACCTGGTCATAGCTGCAGGCGTCGAAAGTATGAGTAGTGTTCCGATGACTGGCTTTAAGCCGTCAATGAATCCTAAAATTTTGTCAGACGAGAATATTTCTATTGCTTATGGGATGGGACTTACTGCAGAGAAAGTGGTGCAGAAATATGGGGTCTCCCGAGAGGCACAAGATCAGTTCGCCTTCAACAGTCACCAAAAAGCAATAAAAGCAAACAATAGCGGTTTATTTGAAAATGAAATTGTACCCATTTCAACTGTTGAGGATAGTTACTCAGTTGAATCAAATGAATATATAAAAAACACTAATCTTGTTTCTAAAGATGAAGGACCTAGAGAAGATACAAGTTTGGAAGTTTTAGCAAAACTGAGAACTGTTTTTGCTCAAGATGGTTCAGTGACAGCAGGAAACAGCTCTCAAATGTCTGATGCCGCCGCCGCTGTTCTTGTCGCTAGTGAAGAGGCAGTTGAGAAATATAATTTAATCCCTAAGGCTGAGTTTCTGGGCTTTTCGGTTGCCGGAGTTCCTGCAGAAATAATGGGTATTGGCCCAGTCAAGGCGGTGCCTAAAGTTCTTGACTCCTTAGACCTATCTCTTGATGATATTGGATGGATTGAGCTTAATGAGGCATTTGCTGCGCAATCTCTGGCTGTTATTCAGGAGTTAAAACTTGATCCAGAAAAGGTCAACCCGCTTGGAGGTGCTATAGCCCTTGGGCATCCTCTGGGTGCTACTGGAGCTATTAGAATTGCAACACTTGTTTCTGCAATGCAAAGAGAAAAGATTGATTATGGAATGGTAACCATGTGTATTGGAACTGGGATGGGGGCTGCTGGGATCATTAAAAGATGCTAAACCATTTATGACTAATCAAAACTACATCGACCAACTCAGACTGCCAATTATTCAGTCACCTATGTTTATTGTCTCGAATGCTAGGCTTGTGATAGCATCTTCTAAGGCAGGGATTGTTGGGTCCTTTCCGACTGCTAACTGTCGAACTTTAGAGGCTTTAGATCAAGAATTCACAGAAATAACACAAGCATTAGGCTCCGGTAAAGATGCCCTGCCTTGGGCGGTAAACATCATCGTAAGTAAAATGTATGCCAGGAGTAATGATGATATAGAGTTAATTCTTAAGCATAAGCCGCCCATAGTGATTACCTCTCTTGGGAACCCTAAAGAGGTTGTAAGTAAAGTTCATGAATATGGCGGCCTAGTCTATTCAGATGTCATTAATTTGTATCACTCAAAAAAAGCAATTAGCGCTGGAGTAGACGGACTTATCCTTGTTTGTAATGGTGCGGGTGGCCATACTGGAGACCTTTCCCCATTCGCCTTTATATCTGAAGTGAGAAGTATATTTGATGGAACAATTATAGTTGGCGGAAGTATCAGTTCTGGTGATGCAGTTCTGGCTATAAAAGCATTAAGCGCAGATATGGCCTATATGGGTACTCGCTTTATTGCAACCGAAGAGAGCGATGCGACTGAAGACTACAAGCAGATGATCTTAAATGCATCCGCTAATGATATTATTAAGTCAAATAAGATTACTGGAGTCAATGGCAACTGGCTTGAGCAATCCTTGAATAATGCTGGTATTAATCCAAATGCTGGAGGTATTCAATCAACAATCTCTAATTTTAAGAAAATGATAATGCCATTCATCAAGCAAAAACTTAAGGTAGATTTTGATGTCAGTAAGGCTTCAGCAAAGAGATGGAAGGATATTTTTTCTGCTGGGCAAGGTGTTGGCTCTATTTCCAATGTGCCGAGTGTTGAGGATTTGGTGTTAGAATTAGAGCAGCAATATAAAGAATCTAAAAATCGAATTTCATAAGGATCACACTATGCTATCGAAGCCGGCCAGAAGAGATTTAAAACATAATAGAACGATTGAAGGCAAAGGCTATAAAAGAGAAGATGGATTGTGGGATATAGAAGTTTTTCTGATTGATAGTAAGACTTATTCTTTTAATAACATGCATCGAGAATATATCAGTGCAGGCGAGCCTCTTCATGATATGGCGCTCAGACTGACTCTAGATGATAAAAGACAAATTATCGATATAGAGGCAGAAATCAATGCCTCTCCCTATAATATTTGCCCACAAGCGGTTAAAAATTGCCAAAAACTTAAGGGTGAATACGTCGTTACTGGGTTCAATAGAAAGGTTATAAAGGCTTTAGGAGGAGAAAAGGGCTGCAGGCATATTACTGACCTTCTGGCCTATGCTGGAACTATTGCATATCAAACACTATGGAAAGAAAAAACAGGCGGCGAGTCCGAAAGTATCACTTTAGAGGAGGCAAAATCAATAGAAAAGAAATTCGCTAACTCATGTTTTGCTTTTAAAAAGGACGGAGAGGTTTATAATGAATATAAGGAAATTTTAATAGGCAAAGTTAAGGATAACTAACGATAACTGAGGAAGTCTAATGGCATTAAACATACCCAATAAACTTGAAGAGACAGATTTTTTTAAAGAACATGGCAACCTGGTAGAGTTTTTTGATAACTGCTGTAATGAGCATCAAGAAAAAATAGCGTTTGAAAGTTTTGGGGTTGAGATGTCCTACAACGACTTATCGGCTCAGGTTGATTCATTCGCCTCTTGGCTTAGTAGTAACTTTGAAGTTGGTGATAGAGTTGCTGTCATGATGCCTAACATGCTGGTATACCCTGTCATAGTTTATGGAGCATTGAAGGCAGGTATCGTCGTAGTGAACATTAACCCCCTCTATACTCAAAGAGAACTTGAACATGTCCTTAGAGATAGTGAAGCAAAATTATTATTGGTTTGGGAGGGCGTTGCTAATGTCGCCGCTAAGTCTGACCTAGCGAGTGTGGAAAAAGTTTTAGTAACAACTGTTGGAGACCTTCTCGGCTTTAAGGGAAAGATTATTAATTTGGTTACTAGAAAAGTCAAAAAGTTAGTGCCCAAGTACCAAATTGATGGTGCCAAAATGTTCCTTGAGGTTTTGAAGGAGAATGAAGGTTCAAAGGCTGCATCCATAGATATTCCTATAGAGAGCACAGCCTTCCTTCAGTATACCGGGGGAACTACAGGCGTTTCAAAAGGCGCGATCCTAACTCACCGAAATATTCTTGCTAACATCATCCAAGCTTTCTTTACAATCGACCCTAAAATGTATGATGACTCAAGAAAAGAACAGAGAATAGCCATCTGTCCATTACCTTTGTATCATATCTTTGCTCTAACTGTTCATAACTTCATGCTGTTCCATATTGGTGGAAGAAGTGTACTCATTACTAATCCTAGGGACTTAAAGACTTTCGTTTCAATTATGAAGAAACATAAGTTTCATATGATCTCTGGTGTGAATACGCTGTATGAAGCACTATTGAATTATGATGGCTTTAAAGAGTTAGATTTTAGTAACTTACTAATGTCCTTAAGTGGCGGTATGGCAGCCCTTGACACAACTGCAAAAAGATGGGCAGCACTTACTAAATCAGTAATCTGGCAGGCATATGGACTCACTGAAACATCACCACTGGTTAGTGTGAATGACTACAAGCAAACTGAATTTACAGGCTCCGTAGGTCTGCCTGCAGCTTATACTGAAATTGAAATTAGGGATGAAGACGGTAAAGCACTTTCAGAAACGAATGCTGTTGGAGAGCTTTGTGTCAGAGGACCACAGGTTATGAGTGGTTATTGGAAGTCTGAAGTCACTGGTCTTGATGAGAATAACTGGTTTATGACCGGTGATATTGCTCGAATTGATGAAACAGGTAATATTTTTATTGTTGATCGAAAGAAGGACATGATTATTGTCTCAGGTTTTAACGTTTTTCCAAATGAAGTTGAAGCGGTTGTAAATGAACACCCTTCTGTTCTTGAATGTGGGTGTGTCGGAATAGAGGGTGAAGGTTCTCAAGAGCTCGTAAAAGTTTTTGTTGTCCTTCATGATGAGCAAACTGTAACTGAGGATGAAATTATAAGTTTTTGTAGGGAAAAGTTAACTGCTTATAAAGTTCCAAAGCATATAGAATTTATCAAAGAGATTCCAAAAACTAATGTTGGAAAAGTTCTAAGAAGAGAGCTGAAAGAAAACTAATAGATTTGGTTTTCTGACTTATAGTTTGAGTATCTATAACGAATATGGATTCTGAGTATCCCCTTTTAATTAAGCAAATTCTCACAAAATCTAGCGTTATGTCTTTTTCGCAAGAAATTGTAAGTAATCCAAATGTAAGGCTAAATTATCAGGAGTTCACTGGACGTCTTGGAAGGCTTGCCAATTCTCTAACTGCTATGGGTATTTCTGAAAAAATGCGCGTTGGCGTTATGGATTGGGATACTCACCGCTATCTTGAGTATTTTTTTGCTGTACCCATGATGGGGGCAGTTTTGCATACAATCAATGTACGTTTATCACCTAAGCAAGTTCTTTATACGATTAATCATGCCCAGCCTGATCTAATAATTGTTCATCAGGACTTTATGCCCCTAATTGAAGAACTTAAGTTAGAATTTGAGCGCGAAATAATAATCATCCCGATTGGTCATGGTGAAAAGTATGAAGATTGGATAAGCAGCTCATCAACTAGTTTTAATTTTCCAGAATTTGATGAAAACAGAACTGCGACATTGTTTTATACAACTGGCACAACAGGTGATCCAAAAGGAGTCACTTATTCACATCGTCAGTTAGTTCTTCACACATTAGGCTTATTAGCTGGGTTTGGTTCATTTTCAGGAGACTCTGGATTACATCGTGATGATGTCTATATGCCACTCACACCCTTATTCCATGTTCATGGATGGGGCTTTCCATATGCTGCTACAATGTTGGGACTTCGTCAGGTTTATCCTAATCGTTACGACCCTGAGACAATATTGCAACTAATCGATTCTGAAGCAGTGACATTTTCACATTGTGTTCCTACTGTTTTATCAATGTTATTAGATCATCCGAATAGCAAAAAAGTAAATTTGAGTCGATGGAAAGTAATAATTGGAGGATCTGCCCTATCAAAGAGTTTGCAGAGTCGTGCTTCTAAATTTGGCATAAGATTGCATGCTGCTTATGGCATGTCAGAAACATGCCCATTTTTAACAGTTGCAGATTTATCTAGTACTGATCCAGATGCTCAATCCCAAACTGGCTTTCCAGGCCCACTGGTGGACCTGCGTGTTGTATCTCCAAATATGCAAGATGTTCCTCATGATGGATTAACAACAGGTGAAATTGTTGTAAAGGCCCCTGGCTGACTAATGGATATATGGACAACCCAAAGGCATCTAAAGATCTTTGGAGAAATAGTTATCTACATACTGGGGATGTTGGATATATTCGTGAAAATGGATCATTGCAAGTTACTGATCGCCTCAAAGATGTTATCAAAACTGGTGGTGAATGGATTTCATCGCTTACACTTGAAAATATTGCATCGTCATTTTCAAGCATTGAAGAAGTCGCAGCTATTGGTATCCCTAATGAAAAGTGGGGTGAAAGAGCCGTTTTAGTTGTAAAACTTTTGAATAATGCAAATCCAGATCTTGTTAGAAAAGATTTAATGAGAAAATTTCGAGAACATTTTGAATTAGGAGAAATATCTAAATGGGCAATTCCCGATAACATTTTTTTTGTCGAGCAACTCCCCAAAACAAGTGTTGGTAAGATTGATAAAAAGGTGATGCGCAAATATGTTTTAACTCTTAATGAAACAAATAATGACAGATAGACAGATTAGAATCAAAGCCCTAATTAAATCCATTATTAGTTATCTTGATAAGCATCGAGCAGATATGTCAGGAGTTGAAATGACATTGAGAAAATTAGAAAAAATTGACTTATCTGATCAACAACTTGTTGATATTAAACCAAAAGGAACTAGACATGAGCGGGTTTTGAATAAAGCAATTTCTGAAATAAATGCCCAACAGCTTAATGAGATTGCAAGTTGCCTTTATGCAGCAAAGGACGACCTTGTTTGGTTAGAAGATAATTCACAATATTATCAACCTGGGGCAAATCTGGGGCCAGGTTACAAAAATTGCAACCTCCATACTCTGTTAATTGGCCCTAACTCTTGTGGATATCAAAGTGATGACTTTCTCCTGGGCGTCTTTATGCTTGGACCACGAACACTCTATCGTGATCATAAGCATGATGCACCAGAGTTATATCTTAACCTTTCAGATAAATCAGGTTGGCGATTTGAATTTGGAGAATGGAAAGACTATCCAGCTGGTTCATTTATTTGGAACGCACCTAGAGAGCGACATGCTGCTCGAGTTTATGAACAACCTTTTATATCCGTATTTGCTTGGCTTGAAAATGTTAATTCGCCATGTCAAGTTCTCCATTTTGATGATTGGGAGGAAATTGAGCAAAGCCTCTTTAAATAATGGAATGATTCATTACTTATAATTATTGACTAGGTCGAATGTATGCGCCCATTTCAGAAAGCTCGTCTTCAAATTTTTTGATTCGGGCTAGCATTTTTTTGCCACCTTTCGTCATAATCTGTGAAACGAGAATTTCTGAGAATGCTGCATATGGCAGAATGCTGGGAAGGAAATTAAGAGTCTCATTACCAAGTGCGACTATGATATCTGCATTCGATGCAGCTTGAGAGGTGTACATATCAGTTGCCACAATGATGAAAGCCTCCCTCTTTTTGATTTTGTCTAATGCCTTTGTTGTTTCAAGTGACAAGGGTGATGCTCCAAAAACAATCACAACATCATTTGCATTTATTTGAGAAATTTCACTAAGCAGCATTCCTTCTTGACCACGAATCAATTTTGTTTTTGGCAGAATAAAATGCAAAAGATAATGCAGATAAAATGCCATAGAGAAGCTACTTCTCATTCCAAGAATGTATACAGTTTCTGCTTTCATTAATTTATCAACTGAAGAGTCAATGGCTTTATAAGTCTTCTCATTGAAGGCTCCAGATAGAGACTTATATACATTTGCTTCTGCATCAGAAAAAGGATTCTTATGTTTTTCACTCAGAAGATCTTTTGCATGAGATGTAAAGTTGGAAACTGGCATTTGTGACGCAGCTTTTTTGTAAATCGTCTTAAACTCATCATAACGTTTGAACCCTAGTATAGTTATAAGACGGACCATAGTTGATGGATTAACGTCTGCGTTTGAAGCAACAGTTCGTATTGAATGTAAAGGAATCTCTGCAGGATTATCCATTACATATTTGGCTGCTTTTTTGACTTCTTTAGAAAAACCAACGTATCCATTTGATAGTTTTTGATTGATTTCAGTGGTTGAATAGTTATTTGAATCCATAGAAGAATATTCTACTATAAATCTAGTTAAATAAACTTGAACAAGATGAAAACACTTGTGTTTTATACTTAGAAATATTGAAACAATTGTATTAAATATGGTATAACTAATTTGGACTTAAATTTTTTGTCTAATAAAATAAAGGAGATGAAATGAAAAAAATTAATTTTTTGAGTGGCGCACTTGCCGCTGCTGTATTGAGTAGTATAACGGTTGCAACTCCGGTAATAGCTGGCGATGTTGTTAAACCTGTTGAGACATTTGTCACAATTGGTACTGGAGGCGTAACAGGAGTCTACTACCCGACGGGTGGATCAATTTGTAGACTAGTCAATAAGGACAAGGCGACACACCTTGTTCGCTGTACAGTTGAATCTACAGGTGGCTCAGTCTATAACATCAATACTATTCGTGCTGGAGAGCTAGATTTAGGTGTTGCACAGTCAGACTGGCAGTACCATGCTTATAATGGAACGAGTAAGTTTGCTGATGCAGGTGCATTTACAGATTTGAGAGCTGTATTTTCTGTTCACCCTGAGCCCTTCACGGTTGTAGCAAGAGCTGATTCAGGCATTCGCAATCTTGAAGATCTAAAAGGTAAGAGAGTCAATATAGGCAACCCAGGCTCTGGTCAAAGAGGAACTATGGAAGTCTTAATGGATGCACTTGGTTGGGATAAATCAACCTTTGCTCTTGCTTCTGAACTTAAGTCATCTGAGCAGTCAAAAGCACTTTGCGACAATAAGATTGATGCGATGGTCTTTACAGTTGGACACCCTTCAGGATCAATCAAAGAGGCTACAACTTCATGCGACAGCGTTTTAGTGAATGTGACTGGTGCTGCGGTTGATGGACTAGTCGCTAATAATGACTTCTATCGAACAGCCACTATTCCAGGCGGCATGTACAATGGAAATCCTGATGACACTGTCACATTCGGTGTTGGCGCAACAGTTGTCTCTTCAACTGCGACTTCTGAGCATGTAATTCACAGCATTGTTAAGGGCGTTTTTGACAACTTTGATAGCTTTAAAAAGCTACACCCTGCGTTTGCTAATCTGAAGAAAGAAGAAATGATTTCTGATGGTTTGTCTGCGCCTCTTCATGATGGTGCTGCAAGATATTACAAAGAAGTTGGTCTAATGAAGTGGTAAGATTCAATTAACAAGAAAAAGGATGGCGTTGCCATCCTTTTTTTTTATACAATATCCTTATGGAAGTTGATCTAGAAACGGGAAACAGAAACCCAAAAAGTGCACTAGTTAAAAACATATTGATCTATGTTGCTTTGGCTTGGTCAGTCTTCCAGCTTTACGTCTCATCGCCTCTAGTTCTTGAAATAACACCATGGATGAATGCAGATGTAGTCAAGAGAGTTCATGTCTCTTTTGCAGGCTTTCTAGCTTTTCTGACTTATCCAGCTCTTAAAAGGTCATCTAGAGTCGTCATTCCATGGACTGATTGGATTATGGGGTTTCTCATAGTCGCATCTTGTTTGTATTTGGTTTATAACCAGGTTTGGGATTCTAGAGCTTTTGAAATGCGTTTGGGCGTTCCAAACTCTGCTGATTTATTTTTGAGTGTTATAGGACTTCTTCTTCTCTTAGAAGCCACTAGAAGATCATTAGGTCCTCCGTTAATGGTTGTAGCAATTATTGCTTTGACCTATGCGTTCCTTGGAGCTGGAGGTTATGGGGGCGCCTCTTTAAATAAAATTGTATCCCACATGTGGATTACAACAGAAGGAGCATTTGGAATTGCCGTTGGAGTCTCGGCAAGCATGGTTTTCTTGTTTGTTCTTTTTGGCGCACTTCTTGAGAGGGCTGGCGCTGGTAATTACTTCATAAGAGTAGCCTATGCACTGACAGGGCATTATCGAGGCGGGCCTGCAAAGGCTGCAGTAGTTTCTTCAGCGATGACCGGTATGATTTCAGGATCATCCATTGCTAATGTTGTAACGACTGGTACATTTACAATTCCATTAATGAAACGAGTTGGCTTTCCCTCTGAGAAAGCTGGAGCAATTGAAGTTGCATCTTCTACCAATGGCCAACTAACACCTCCAATTATGGGCACTGCAGCATTTCTAATGGTTGAGTATGTTGGGGTTTCTTACATTGAAGTAATCAAGCATGCATTCTTACCTGCTGTCATTTCATACATTGCACTTATCTATATTGTTCACTTAGAGGCTTTAAAGTCTGGAATGGAGGGACTTAAAAGAACCAACAAGCTCAATAAAGTGGATAGATTAATTGGCATTTCGAGCGTTCTGATTGTTCTAGGTACTCTTGTCTGGGTGCTTCCACCTTTCTTTGAATTCATTAAAATAATAGCTGGAGAAGCAACTACATTGATTGTTGCATTAATTATGGTTTTTAGTTATCTCGGACTCTTGTACTCTGTTTCAAGAATGCCAGATCTACCTGCAGGAGAAATAAGCGAAATCCCTGAAATTGGTAAGACGGTCAAGGCAGGACTTCATTTTTTACTTCCAGTTATTTTGTTGATTTGGCTCCTAACTGTTGAGCGGTTTTCTCCCGAAACTTCAGTCTACTGGGCAACCATGTTCATGATGTTTATAGTCCTAACTCAGAAGTTTATCTTGGCAATATTTCGACGCCAATCTAATCTTGCAGCTCATCTAGTTTCAAGTTTGACTGATCTAAAGCTTGGTTTTGTGAATGGTGCTAGAAATATGATTGGTGTTGGAGTTGCTACTACTGCAGCAGGTATTATTGTTGGTACGGTAACGCTCACAGGTGTTGGACAATTAATAATTGGATGGGTTGAATTTATTGCTGCAGGGAACTTATTTTTAATATTGCTTTTTACTGCAATGATAAGTCTTATTTTAGGAATGGGCCTGCCAACAACAGCTAACTATATAGTTGTCTCAAGTCTAATGGCTCCTGTCATCATGAGCTTAGGTGCAGCGAACAACGTGGCTATCCCTCTAATTGCGGCTCATATGTTTGTTTTTTATTTTGGTATTTTGGCTGATGATACGCCACCAGTGGGTCTTGCTGCCTATGCAGCAGCAGCGATTTCCAAGGGTGATCCGATAAGAACGGGTATTCAGGGCTTCATTTACGACATGAGAACAGCCGTACTCCCTTTTATATTTATTTTTAATACTCAGTTACTCATGATTGGTATTGACAGTGTAATTAGTTTTATATCAGTTGTTACCTCCTCAGTTATTGCAATCCTCCTTTTTGCTGCGGCTACTCAGGGCTATTGGCTTGTTAAAAATCGTCTATGGGAAACTGTATTGATGCTGATTGTCGCATTTATGTTTTTCAGGCCAGGTTATTTTTGGGATAAAGTGGACCCACCTTATGAAAAGATTTCTGGTCAAGAGTTGTTTAAAGTTGCTGACACTATGAGTGAAGGTGAACCAATCCGTTTTGTTGTTGAAGGCGAGACAATTGAAGGTGTTGTGAGAAGTTACACATTTTTATTGCCATTGGCTGATGGACAGACAGGCAGAGAGAGAGTAAATAACACGGGGCTTCAAATAGATGATTTATTTGGAGATATGGAGGTAGCAATGGTGCTCCCGGGAATTTCAAATAGTCGAGCAATAAATAAACAGGTTGAATCCATAAAAGTTGCAGGAGTCGATAGTGGCTGGATTATCACTTCAGTTCTTAAAGAGAGGGAGACCATGCCTAAACAAATTGTTTATATACCAGCAATTTTTTTAATAGGAATGGTTGGCTGGGTCCAATTAAGAAGAAAGAGAGAAATAGTTCGAGTTCAATAGGAAAAAGATACAAAAGTATTAATTTTTTATTAAAAAAGAAACATATATTTCTATTATTCTAGTATTCTGATATTACAAGTATGTAGTTTGCAAAAATTAGTATGAAAATACAAAAAAATATTCAAAGTTTAAAAACTTCAGCTACTCTTGCAATCAATGAGCTGTCTCAGCAATTGATCAGCGAAGGTAAGGAGGTTTATAAGTTTGGGCTTGGTCAGTCACCATTTCCAGTGCCCAAGTTAATTGTGAATGAGTTAAAGGAGCATGCTCACCAGAAAGATTATCTCAATGTATCCGGCCTATATGCTCTTAGGAGGGAGGTTGCTAAATATCATACCCGTAAGAATCAATACTCTTATGACCCTCAAAATGTCATTATTGGGCCAGGCTCAAAGGAATTAATTTTTCAAATTCAAATGGCATTGGATTGTGATTTATTGCTTCCAAGTCCAAGCTGGGTATCTTATGAGCCACAAGCTCAAATGATTCATAAAAAAGTTCATTGGATCGAGTCAAATGCCGAGAGTAATTGGCATCTTAGCCCTAAAAGTCTGGACATTGCATGTGAAAAATTAAAGTCGGTTAGCAAACTTTTGATTTTAAATTCTCCAAATAATCCTTCTGGAACAACTCATGATGATCTTAAAGAGTTCGCTAAAGTTGCCAAAAAACATAACGTTACTATTATTGCTGATGAGATTTATGCTGAACTAGATTTCTCTGGAGATTATAAGTCATTGACGCATTTTTACCCCGAAAACACAATTATCAGTAGTGGGCTTAGCAAGTGGTGTGGTGCTGGAGGTTGGAGGTTAGGAACTTTGACATTTCCAAAAGAATTGAGTTATATTAAGGATAGCATTAGAGCAATTGCAAGTGAAACTTATACTGCAGTTAGTGCACCTATTCAGTTCGCAGCAATTAAAGCTTACTCTGAAGACCACTCGGTATTTTTAAATCATTCGAGACTAATTTTAAATGCCATTGCAGATTTTGTTTATCAAGAGTTGTCTTCTGTAGGCATTAGTTGCCAGAAACCTCAAGGTGGGTTTTATATGATTTGTGACTTTTCTAATATTTTAAATATCTCTAGAAAAGTTAATGATGACAAAATACTTTGTCAAACAATTCTCAATGAAGTAGGGTTTGCAATGCTCCCAGGTTCTGACTTTGGTTTAGAAAAAGGTAAATTACTTTCTCGGATTGCATTTGTAGATTTTAATGGTGAGGATGCGCTCCGATTGATTTCGAAAGACGAGTCATCTATTGATAACCTGAATCAAATCTGTCCAAGAATAGTCAAAGGAGTTTCACTTTTAAAAGAGTGGATTAATAATCAATAAGAAATCCATCATCGAATCATTATGCGATTCTGGATGGCCTCAATAGCATATTCTCATAGAGCCCAAATGATGTAAATTTCTAATTAGTCCCAAGGGTTATAATATTACAATATTAATAATTTAGGTTTGCATTGTGGCTAAGCTTTACTTTTATTACTCTGCAATGAATGCAGGTAAATCAACCTCACTTCTTCAATCAGCATACAACTACAAAGAGAGAGGTATGACGCCTTTTATTCTATCAGCTGCAATAGATAATCGCTATAGCGTTGGAAAAGTGACTTCCAGAATTGGGCTTGAAGCGGAGGCACATCTTTTTCATAAAGATGATGACTTATTTAAAATCTTAACAGATCAAAATCATAAAAATTCAATAGACTGCGTATTGATTGATGAAAGTCAATTTCTAAGTAGGGAGCAGGTTCAACAACTTGCTCAAGCTGTCGATCAATTAAATATTCCTGTGCTTTGCTATGGAATTAGAACTGATTTTAGGGGCGAACTTTTCCCTGGAAGTCAGCATCTACTGGCATGGGCAGATAATCTAATTGAGCTAAAAACTATTTGTCACTGTGGTAGTAAGGCAACTATGGTTGTTCGGATTGACGAGCATGGAAATGTTATTGAGGACGGTGACCAGGTGGTTATTGGAGGCAATGACCGTTATCAATCTATGTGTAGAAAGCATTTCGCTGAACATATTTGGAAGGCTTGAGTTTTCCAAATATATGATCAACTATGAGTGAAGCAATAATCCTATTTATTCTTCTCGGGGCTTTTTCAGGATTTGCAGCAGGCTTGTTGGGGATTGGAGGTGGATTAATAATTGTTCCAGTATTGCTATACCTATTGGCACCATCCATTGATCAATCCATTTTAATGCATACTGCAATTGGAACTGCATTGGCAGCAATAGTTTTTACCTCCATCTCCAGTTTATATGCGCATCATCGTCATGGGGCGATACTTTGGAGAAATTTTGTAAAGCTAACACCAACCATTTTATTAGGTTCATACAGTGGCGCTATTCTTGCTAAATATTTAAGCTTTGATTTTTTGCGTGTATTCTTTGCTTTATTTGAAATAACTGTTGCATTGATTATGTGGTTTGGCGTTAGTGCTTCAAGTCATGCTGATAATTTGTCAAGATGGATTTGGTCTGCTGCAGGTTATGTGATTGGGCTAGTGTCAGCTATGGTTGGGATTGGTGGCGGAACAATGACCACTCCATTTTTAGTTTATAACAATGTAAAAATTAAGAATGCCATTGCCACATCCGCAGCAGTTGGTATGCCGATTGCGATTGCTGGCAGTATTGGATTTATGGTGGCAGGATCCTCTCAAACTCTTCCAACGGGAGGGGTAGGCTTTGTGAACTTTGAGGCCCTTTTTGCGATAGTTGCCGCCAGTATTTTTTTTGCTCCACTTGGCGCAAAAGTTACCCACATAATGGATAGTCAAAAACTTAAAAAAGGCTTTTCAGTTTTCTTGGGTTTCTTAGCCGCTATGGTGCTTGTATTTTAAAAACTAAAATTACAGCTTAAGAATCATCACCAGAAAAGTTGAGTGCAACTGAGTTTATGCAGTAGCGCTTTCCAGTTGGCTGAGGCCCATCAGGAAAGACATGACCTAGGTGAGCATCACAGGATGAGCATCTCACTTCGATTCTCATATATCCCAAAGAATCATCTTCAAGCTGCCTAATGCAGCCACTATTGGCAAGGTCATAAAAACTAGGCCAGCCGCTTCCAGAGTCATACTTTGTAGAGGATTCAAATAATACAGCGTCACAACAGATGCAATGATAGTTTCCTGTTTCGTTGTGGTTATAATATTCACCAGTGAAAGGCGGTTCAGTTCCGCACTCTTGAGTAATACGATAGGCTTCTGGGGATAAATTCTTCTTGTTATTCATTCGTGTATTATAAGAGAAATTTATCCTTAACTTTAATTTCTAGAGTAAGAAATATGCAAGAATTTTTGGTCGGCGGTGCAATTCGAGATAAGATTTTAGGTATTGCTACAGAGTCTACAGAAAAAGACTATGTCGTTGTAGGCTCATCATCCGAAGAAATGCAATCTTTAGGTTTTCGTCAGGTTGGGAAAGAGTTCCCAGTTTTTCTTCATCCAAAATCCAATGAAGAATACGCCCTTGCTCGATTAGAACGAAAGATTGGTAAGGGATATAAGGGGTTTGAATTCGATACATCAAAATCGGTTACATTGGAACAAGATCTCTCTAGAAGAGATTTAACAATCAATGCAATTGCACAAAATAAGGATGGCTCTGGTGAATTTATTGACCCTTTTGGTGGCTTAGACGACATTAAGAAAAGAACGCTAAGGCATGTGTCCGAGGCATTCTCTGAGGATCCAGTAAGAATACTCAGGACAGCAAGGTTTGCATCCCGTTTTCATCATCTTGGGTTTACGATCGATTCTGGGACACTCGATTTAATGAAAATGATGGTCAGTTCGGGTGAGGTAGATGCGTTGACTCCTGAGAGAGTCTTTAAAGAAATTAATTTATCAATGAATACAGAGGCGCCATCTATCTTTTTTGAAGTTTTAATTGAATCAGGCGCCTATCAAAGATTGTTTCCAATGCTTGAAATGACTCAAGGTGGAAATTTTAAGCATTTAGACCATGAAAATTTAGCTAGCGAGATCACTTTTGCTCTCTGGCTTTATGATCAAAAGCCAGGCAATATTGAACTAATTTGCGAACATCTTAAATGCCCTAAAGATATGCAACAAATTGCTGAATTAGTAAGTAGTTGGCATGACTTTGCTTCTGATTTTTTATCTCATCAGCCAGAAGAAATTCTAAACTTCTATCTAAAAACTGACGGCTTAAGGAGACAAAAGAGGTTTGAACTTATTTTGGAATCTTTTAAAAATTTGAATATAGATATCTCAAAAATAGATCAATTAAAAACTCAGCTAAACTTAATCAAGATATCTGATTTAAAGAATATCAATATTGCTCAAGAGTTAGCCGAAGAGAGATTATTAGTCATTACCCGATTTATCGACTCTGCATAGTAAATCATAGTCACAGAAGTCACAAGCGTGTGATGAAGGCAAAACTTCAGCATGCCCATTCTGGAATTTTTGACTTGCCTGGACCAGTTCATCTTTCCAATCAGAGACTTGCTTTTTCCATTCAGGCATTCTATTAATTGACTGGCTACTCATTGGCAAATCGTTTTTATTTTTTGTAATAGCTTTAAATTTACAGTCCTGAGAGTTAATAGTGGCGAACGCCACGCCATCAACCTCATTTGAGATTGCATAAATTGGAAGTTGGGCCTGTTCTAAAGGCTGATTAATGAGTTTTCTTATTCCTATATTTTTTCCTGTCTTGTAATCAATAATAAGTTTTGAGCCATCTTTCAAGCGATCCATTCGATCAATACGGGTAGAGAATTTTAAGCCAGCAATGTCAACCTGCGCTTCAGATTCAGTCCCAACCACTTCAAAAAATTCTCGATTTTTTTCAAGGTCTATGTATTGTTTTATTACTATTTTTACTCTTACCTTTTCATTAATTCTAAAATTAGACTGAGGTATTTCTTGGAGGGCATTTTCAGAGTGAGTTTCTATTAATTCATCTAGTCTAGTCTCTGACAAATCCTTTAATTCTGAGCTTGACGAGACTTCGTTAAAAAATCTTTCTAATATGTTGTGAATGATATTCCCCTGTTCAAGTTTGCTAATGCCTATCACTGAGTCATTAATTTCTTGAAAATTTAGTCTATTGATAAAGCCTTTGAATTCACAACCCATCTGGTCTTGAAGTGTTTTAACGCCTTTTTTAATCTCTAAATTTTTAATTTTGGGTGCAATAAAATCTTCAATCAGCTCCATCTCTCTAGGAGTCACTTGAGGATCTTTAATCTGTTGTGGGTCTTCAAATAAAAGATAAGGGGTGGCGATCTGCTCTCGACTTTCTGAGTAATTTGAGTAGCTAAAAGTCAAATTTTTGCTTAAATTTTGCAAATTGTTAAGTGTTATTTCACTTTCTTTGGTGATGAGCTCAAAGCTTGTTCCAGGCAAACAATATTCCACAGACGTTTTAGGCGGAATAAATAAAGGCATCTTAATTTTTCCAGGAAGGAAACTACTGGTCATACTACAGACCCAGACAAAATCAAAAAACAACCCCTCAGCCTCTAGAGAGCCGAGTATATAAATATTTGCAGAGCCGCTTTGTGGCTGAAAAATAACGGCATTCATATGCTCAATCAATATCTTAAGAGCATCATCTAAAGTAGTTAACTGGTGAAAATCTGATAATTTATTCAGTACTAAACTTTCAACCTGATACTTTTCATATATTTGATATTCACTACTTGATAGATTTCTATCTGAAGTAAAGCCCCAGATAAGCAAGAATGAGTTCATGGAATCTAAGGATAGTTCCAGTGTTATTTTTTTTGTTAAATTGGCGTCATTGAGCTTAATAAAAATCTCCTTAAGGCTAGGACAACCATCACATAGACTAAGAATTTTATTAGTTTTAATTCTAGTGGCAGATAACTGGCGTATTTTGTTGATTAACAAGGCGCGATTATTGAGTTCGCTCATGGCGCCTTTAATGTAAGGAGATGTTACAACTTTGGTTAGTGTCTCAGTGTCGACAAAGCCGTTTTGAAATTGGCTTGATAACCTTAAAATTGAGATAAGATGCTTAATTAATGGGTAGTCGCTCAGAGAAATACCTAAAGAAATATTGTATGGCTTTTTATGAATCTCAACCAGATTAGAGGAAAACTCTAGGTCAAATATAGACTTCACCTTATACTGTAATTCGTTGAGGTTAGGCACCACAATGCCAATTTGCTTTTCTGGATACTGATTGCTAGTTCTTTTTGCCCATTTTGCAATAGCTATTAGTTCAGACTCCTGTTCAACAAATGCGAAATTTCTAGAGGTGCTTTCTAGATGCTCAGCAAACAGTGGTTTGCAATTCAAGGCTTCAAAAAGTTTGTTTTGTTCGGGTGTGGACTCATTAAATCCATACCTAAAGTAATTACCGTTATGAAGGCTAATTCGCTTCAAATGATCTATAGTTAAATTCAAAATATCTGTTTGATCAATACAATCATTTTGAGCTTTAAACTTTTCATATTGCCTGATTAATCGAACAAACAGTTTAGAAGGAATTGAAGGTAATGTTGAAATCTGATTAATCTCAATTCCATAGCTTTTGTATAGCCTATAACACTTAATAAGCTCCTCAATAAAAGTTTCAGGATTTTTTACGGATGCTTCTTCACTGAACTGCAGTAATAAAAATCGAAATTCTAGCTGTGTTAAAAGGCGTCTTTCTTGACTTATTTGACTACTCTTCCATAACTTTTCAAGAAAAGATTGATATGAATAAACTTTTGATAGTCTAGAGGCTCGATCTGAATGAGCTAGAGATTTCTTCAGGGCAAGAGCTTGGCGGTTGTTTGCAACAATTACAGTATCATTTGACTTAATTGAACTAAGGTCTAAATTAACTCTCATTGCTCATTTCAAATACTTGGTTTAGATAATGACTAAGATCTAAAACTCCCTCTTTTTTTAGGGAAGAAAAAAGTTGAACACTAACTGAAGGTAAATCTTTCACTGCCTTTAAAGCGTTAAGTCTAGCTGTGCTAGCAGCCCCCTTTTTTAATTTATCAGATTTAGTTAGCAAAATGTTAATTGGTACTTTACTATTCACACACCAGTCAAGCATCATTTGATCAAACGGCTTAAATGGATGACGGCAATCCATAACCAGAATTGCAGCTTTTATACATTGCCGATTATCAAAGTATTCACTCATATTACGATGCCAATCCTGTTTAACTGAATCAGGTACTTTCGCATACCCATAGCCTGGAAGGTCGACAAGTCTTCTGTCATTGCCAAGATCAAAAAATACGAGATGCTGAGTCCTTCCTGGAGTTCGGCTAACTTTCGCTAATTTTTTTTGTTCTGTGAGCGTATTAATAGCACTTGATTTTCCGGCGTTTGAACGACCAGCAAATATCACCTCATAGCCGCTATCGTTTGGACATCCTTTAAGAGATGGGCAAGACAAAAGAAATTTAGCTTGACGGTAAAAATTGTGCATAATTCAAGAGTTGAGGGCCTTTCATTCCATTATATAATCATAATTAAATCAGTTCTCATAACATTCTATTTCTGCATTTGCTTTTTAATTAAATATGGACAATGAAATATATCTAACAAGAGAGTATCAATATTATTCAGATGAGGATGAATTAGATAACCCTCTGGCGCTTTACATTGCCAAAGTCCACTCAGATTGGATTGACTACAATGGGCATATGAGTGAGTCTTTCTATCTCTATGCGTTTGGCGATGCATCAGATGCACTGTTTCAGTATATAGGTATTGATAATGATTACAGACTTGGGGGTCAATCTTTTTATACCGTAGAGACTCATATAAATTACTATTTAGAGGCATCAGAAAATGAACCACTTGAGTTTACTACTCAAATATTAGGTCTTGACTCAAAGAGATTACACATTTTTCATCAAATGTTTCACGGCGAGAGTGGGCAATTAATAGCGACAACTGAACAAATGCTTATTCATGTTGATATGAATAAAGCAAAAGCAAGTGAGATAGATCAATCTGTCTTTAGAATATTACAAAAGATTTGGAATAAACATGAGAAACTGCCTTCTCCGAAGCAAAAAGGCCGTGTCATGCAGATCAAACAAGGTTAATTCAATTTAGAGGAAGATAAAATGAATTTTGGACTCACAAGTGAACAAGAAATGATTATTGAATCTGTCAAAAGTTTTGTAGAAAAAGAGCTTTACCCTTTTGAGGACGAGGTTGAAAAGAATAATAAAATAGAAGATTCCGTTGTAGAGCAAATAAAACAAAAATCTATAGAAAGTGGACTTTATGCATGTAATATGCCTGAAAAGTATGGTGGTGGTGGATTAGACTCACTTACTTTATGCCTTCTAGAAAAAGAATTGGGAAAAGCAAACTTTGGTTTACAGTATATTGTAGCTAGGCCAAGCAATATTTTATTGGCTTGTAAAGGATCACAGGTTGATGAGTATCTGTTACCAACAATTCGTGGTGACAAGGTTGACTGTCTTGCGATGACGGAACCAAATGCAGGATCTGATGTCCGCTCTATGAAGTGTAAAGCTGAGAGAGATGGTGAGTATTTTGTAATTAATGGCTCTAAGCATTTCATTAGTCACGCTGATATGGCTGACTATGTCATATTATTTGCTGCTTCTGGAATAGAGCAAACCCCCAGGGGTGAGAAGAAAAAGATAACAAGCTTTTTAGTCGATAAGGGGACCCCCGGTTTCTCGGTTGAGCCGGGTTATAACAGTGTATCCCATAGAGGTTATCATAACTTCATACTTAATTTTGATAATTGCCGAGTACATGAATCAAAAGTCTTAGGAGAGGTTGACCATGGATTTGATGTGGCTAATGAATGGTTAGGCGCAACTCGATTGTCTGTTGCTGCGATGTGTCTAGGCAGAGCTGAAAGGGCTTTGCAGATCGCAACGGAGTGGGCTGCAACTCGTGAACAATTTGGTCAAACGATAGGTAAATTTCAAGGCGTTTCATTTAAACTTGCTGATATGTCGATGGAGCTTAATGCTGCAGAATTACTCACTCTTAAAGCAGCATGGAGGGATTCACAAGGTCAGATGACGAATAGTGATGCTGCTATGGCAAAACTTAAAGCAACTGAAGTGCTTGCAATGATCTCTGATGAGGCCATTCAAATCCTAGGTGGCATGGGGCTGATGGATGAGCTTCCCCTTGAGAGGATTTGGAGAGATCATCGTGTAGAAAGAATATGGGATGGAACTAGTGAGATTCAACGGCATATTATTTCCAGATCATTGCTTAGACCATTTGAATAAATCCAAAATGAATAAAAGCAATTTGCATCGATTAATCTCCCCAAAGTCAATCGCTGTTGTTGGTAATCGAGGTGCAAATTTTGCGATTAGAGAGTCGCTCAAATTAGGATACAGTCATGAAATATGGGCAGTTCATCCAACCCTTGAATCTCTTGAAGGCATCAAATGTTTTAGAGATGTCAAAGATTTGCCAGAACCTCCTGATGCCACATTTATTGCGGTTAACGCAGATACTGCCATTGAAATTGTATCTGATCTTGAGTCTATGGGAAGCGGCGGCGCGGTTTTGTATGCTTCTGGGTTTGGTGAGGTTGGAGATATAGGTCTTATACGAAATCAACAATTGGTTGAAGCTGCCAATGGAATGCCGCTCATTGGCCCAAATTGTTACGGATTTATCAATAGTCTGGATGGGGTTGCTTTGTGGCCAGACGTTCATGGGTGTGACCCAGTATCCGAAGGGGTGGCAATCATAACGCAAAGCGGAAATATAGGTCTAAACATGTCTATGCAGTCTTCTGGCCTTTCAATCGCTTATATGTTTACTCTTGGTAATCAATCAAATACAAATATTGCGGACATTATCCATGCGATGTTGGATGATTCAAGAGTCAATGCGATTGGTCTACACATCGAAGGTATTTCTGACATCGAGTCATTTGATATTGCTGCTCAAAGAGCGCTTAAAATGAAGGTTCCAATCATTACTATTAAGTCAGGAAAAACAAATGCATCTGCTAAGATTGCTTTGAGCCACACCAGCTCATTAACGGGTTCAGATAAATTATATAGTGCTTTTTTTGATCGTCTGGGTATAGCCAGAGTTGAGACAGTTCCAGAGTTTCTAGAAACACTCAAACTGATCAGCCTATTGGGCGTAATGAAGCATAGCGGCGTTGCTTCAATGAGCTGCTCAGGCGGAGAAGCAGGTATGATGGCTGATTTAATTGATGGCTTAGAAATTAATTTTCCATCACTCACATCATCACACAAGGCCAAAGTTCAGCAAACCCTAAACGACTATGTCGAGGTCGACAATCCTCTAGATTACCATACATTTATTTGGGGAGATAGAAAAAGAACTTCAGAGTGCTTTAGGGCAATGATTAGTGATCAATTTGCAGCCACAATGTTGCTGTTGGATTGGCCTAAAACTGACCAATCAGAGCAGAAGGACTGGGACTCGACTTTATTGGCACTTTCAGATGCCCTCTCTGGGACAGGTGAAAAGGCAATAGTACTGGCTTCTATGGCAGATTGTATGCCAAAAAGAATTATTGAGAAGTGTTTAAGTTTGGGTATTGCCCCTATGGTTGGCTTGGATGTGTGTTTGAAAGCCCTCAATCACTCATATAAAATTGGGCGCGCATTTTCACGCAACATAAGTCCAGAGTTAAAAATTTTGAGCATTAACTCAGAAAGTAAAACCAAAACACACTTAACAGAATATGAAGGCAAGCAACTTTTAAACAAGTATGGCGTCGCTATTCCAAAGGGATTTCTGGTTAATAATTTCAATGAAGCTACAAAAGCTTCTGAAGATATTGGCTTCCCAGTGACTCTTAAAGTGTCAGGGGCAGAATTAGCTCATAAGACTGAATTAAATGGAGTTAGGCTGAATATTAAAAATACAAAAATGCTGAAAGAGGCATGTGCAGATTTATTCATTATCAGTTCAGAGCTTCTTATTGAAAAAATGATAGAAAAATCAGTTTGTGAGCTCATTATAGGTATGGACTATGACCCTACTTTTGGCAAACACATCGTAATTGGAAGTGGCGGTGTATTTGTTGAGCTTCTAGAAGACAGTTCAGTGTTAATTTTGCCTGCTACTAGAGCAGATATACATCAAGCTTTATCAAAATTAAAGGTTTACAAGCTACTCGAGGGTTTCAGGGGCAAACCAAAAGGGGACATCGAAGCAGTAATAGATTCAGTCGTTTCGGTCATTGAATTAATCAGTCAAAATGAAGTTGAGGAGTTGGATATCAATCCACTATTAGTATTAAAAGAGACCAATGGAGTTGCTGCTGCTGATACACTTATTAGACTTAACTCAAATTAATTTATTGGGGTGATTATGAAAGATGCTGTTAATTATGAGGTTCATAGAGAAGTAATTTTAATTACTTTGAATCGTCCAAAAGCCAATGCAATTGATGCAAAAACAAGTCATGAGCTTGGAGATGCATTTATAAAATTTAGAGATGACAATAATCTTAGGGTGGCAATCATTACTGGAGCTGGAGATCGTTTCTTTTGTGGGGGCTGGGACTTAAAGGCAGCATCTGAGGGGGAAGCAGTTGATGCTGACTTTGGTCCTGGTGGTTTTGCAGGCCTAACAGAGTTATGGGATCTCAATAAACCTGTCATTGCTGCTGTCAATGGATTAGCAGTAGGTGGTGGGTTTGAATTGGCACTTGCTGCAGACATCATCATTGCTTCAAGTAATGCAGAATTTTTTGTACCTGAAGCTACTTTAGGAATTATTCCAGATAGCGGCGGGGTATTGAGGCTTCCTCGTCGACTACCTAAATCAGTTGCTATGGATATGCTTATGACGGGTCGAAGGATGGGTGTTGAGGAGGCAAAGCATTACGGCCTTGTTAATAGAATTTGTTCCCAAGATGATTTAATTAATCAGTCGCTTGAGTGGGCTCTTCAGATTTCAAAGTCAGCCCCACTCTCTTTAGCAGCCATAAAGTCTGTCATAAGATCAACTGAAATCATGGATTTAGAGGAAGCCTACGAATTGATGCGATCAGGAGAAATTGAAGCGTATCAGAAAATGCTTCATTCTGAGGATGCAAAGGAAGGGCCAATTGCTTTTTCAGAAAAAAGACCCCCCAAATGGAAAGGCAAATAACTTTCATCAACTGGATTGTACTAAATCATAAATGGGTATAATCAATTTTGAAACTCATTAATGCTTAAAACCATGACAAAAGTTTTTAATACGTTTATTGTGTTTGTTTTAGCTACTTTCTCTGTTGGTACTTTGGCTAATAGTGAGGGTGAAGCAATGTATGGGGCTCTAGGATGTGCAAGTTGTCATGGCGCAAATGGACGCTCAAATGACGAATCAATCCCCTCCCTAGCAGGCAAAGATGTTGAATGGATTATTCAGCAACTTGAATATTTTCAGTCGGGCGAACGTCAAAACTCATACATGAATGCGATGGCTCCAATGGCCGAGGGTTTTGAGAGATCTATTGCGGAGTATCTCTCCATCCAAGACCGGTAAAGATAGAATTTTTCTATTTAAAATTTTAACTAATTTGAGGGTTTCTTAACCCGAATTTATCACGTATAATTTCATGGAATTTTTTGGAGATTGAGAATGAAAAAAACCCTTGTTATCTTAGCTTCTTTACTAATTACTTCGCTAGTAAGTCCATCAATCGCTGCAGGAGATGCAGAAGCTGGCCAAGTTAAATCTGCTACATGTATGGGTTGTCATGGCCTGGCTGGAAATAGTACGATACCTAACTTTCCAAAGTTGGCTGGTCAAGGAGAGGCTTATTTGATCAAGCAACTTCAGTATTTTAAATCTGGTGAAAGAAATAATGCAATGATGGCTGGAGTTGCCTCGTTACTTTCTGATCAGGACATGGAAGATATTGCTGCATATTACTCAATCCAAACAATCAGTGAAAACTCCGCCAAGGGTTCAGCAGAACAAATTGAACTGGGTAGAAAAATTTATGTTGGTGGCAAAATGGAAACTCAAACGACTGCTTGTATTGCGTGTCATGGCGCCAAAGGTGAGGGTATTCCAACTGCAGGTTTCCCAGCCGTTGCAGCGCAACACGCTGAATATACTGCTTCTCAGTTAAAGGCTTTCCGTCAGTATTCAATCAATAAACAGACAGGCTCTGATGGTGTCGAGAGAGTCAATGAAATGATGAATAATGTTGCTATGGGTCTGACTAATGAAGAGATAGACGCTTTATCTCAGTATATTGCTGGTCTTCATTAAGCAGTTTTATCAGGACAGTTCTACCTAGTCCATCCTCTCAGTGTTGCCATCTACGGTCATGACTTGACCAGATATTCTGTGAGCTTGGTCAGACAAAAGAAATAGAGCCATATTGGCAATATCTTCTTTATCAACGAAAGTTTTGAGTGAAACCATCCCTTCAAAATCTTCTTTGACTTCACTAACAGGAATGTTAAGTGATTTTGCTTTTGCCTCAATCACCCTGTTAATTCTGTCTCCTGAGACCGAGCCTGGGCAGATCGCATTAACTCGTATTTTGAATTTTCCTAGTTCCATAGCTAATGACTTGGTGACTCCAATAATTGCCCACTTAGATGCAGCATATGGGGTTCTTAATGGAAATCCAAAGATACCTGCTGTTGAAGATAAGTTGACAATTGACCCACCTTTATTTTTTTTTAGAAGTGGTATAGCTTGCTTTGTAAAATAAAAATGACTATTTAAGTTAGTCTCTATAGTTTGATTCCAATCATCGACTGAAATGTTCTCCATTGTTCCAGTGGGTCCCGCAATACCAACGTTATTAATCAAGCCATCGATACTTGATAATTTGAAAGATTCAAAATAATTTTTGACTGAGTTTGCATCTCCTGCATTTACGTAGTCAACAAATAATCTGTTATTGATGAGTGGGTGTTGATTGAGTTCATCTATCTTGTCTTGATTAATATCTGATGCATAAACTGTGTACCCATTATCTAACAATGACTTAGTAATGCACCAGCCTATTCCATCTGCAGCTGCTGAAATTACAATATTTTTGTTAACAGCTTCCAATGAGGGTTTATTCAGTTTTAGTTAGTGCAACTGAGAGTTCGTCAGAGGTAATGAACCCAGTAGTCATTCCTTCTTTATCGATAACTTCAATGGTTGATCTATCTTTTAACACTTTAGGAACTATATCTTCAATAAAAGTATCCTCATCATATTTATAGGTTGAAGATGGATTGACGGATGATTTATCAAACTTGTCCAGTTTGGTCATAATAGTCCTTGCTCTGAGTACTTTAGAGCGATTAACATCCTTAACAAAAGCCTTTACGTAATCATCAGCAGGATTTAAGATAATATCTTCTGGCTTTCCTACCTGAACAAGTCTTCCGCCATTCAGAATACCAATGTGATCACCCAGCTTAAGAGATTCATCAAGATCGTGTGTGATGAAGACAATAGTTTTCTTGAGTTTAGCTTGAAGTTCGACCAATTGATTCTGCATTTCACTTCTAATGAGCGGGTCTAATGCGCTAAATGCCTCATCCATCAAAAGAATTTCAGGATTGGTTGCTAGTGCTCTTGCCAGACCAACTCTTTGCTGCATTCCACCCGATAGTTGGGCAGGATATTGATGTTCAAAGCCCTCAAGACCAACAGCCTTGATTTGACCTTGCGCAATCTCGTGTCTTTGATCTTCAGGAACTTCTTGAATCTCTAGACCATAGGCAACGTTTTCAATAATCGTCTTATGAGGAAACAATCCAAAGCGCTGGAATACCATGCTCATAGTTCTCTTTCTAAACTCTAAGATTTCTTTTTCATCCAGACTACAAACATCGATATTGTTAACAAGAACCTCACCCGCAGTTGGGTCAATGAGCCTATTAATATGTCTAATTAGAGTTGACTTTCCAGAACCAGAAAGCCCCATGCAAACAAAAATTTCACCCTCTTCAATAGAAAGGGAGACGTTATCAAGTCCAACAGTGTGTCCTGTTTCTTCCATAACCTGCTCTTTAGAGGCGCCATCTTTAACCATTGGCATAACTTGCTGAGCGTTAGGACCAAATATTTTATAAATATTGTTTATTTCAATTTTTGACATAGTAGGAAATTATTTTGGTGGTTTGTTTCTATCTTGAATCTTTTTACCGTAGGCCTGAGTAATTCTATCCAGTACAATTGCTAGAAGAACTATTGCAAGTCCAGCCTCCGTTGCTTTTCCAACGTTTAGCTGCTGAAGTCCGAGTAAAACTTCATCGCCGAGACCCCTCGTTCCAATCATAGATGCAATTACAACCATAGCCAATGCCATCATCGTGCATTGGTTAATTCCCTGCATGATATTTGGTAGAGCTAATGGAAGCTGGACACCCAATAATTTTTGTTTTTTACTGGCGCCAAACGCTTCAGCTGCTTCAATGACCTCTGTGTCTACCAAAGTGATTCCTAAGTCTGTTAGACGAACTAGTGGCGGTACTGCATAAATTACGGTCGCAATAATCGCTGGAACCGCACCAAGTCCAAAGAGCATAATCCCCGGAATAAGATAGCAAAAGCTGGGGATTGTTTGCATTAAATCGAGAACAGGTAGTATTGCATTTCGCAGTTTGTTATTTCTTGCCATTGCAATACCTAAGGGAATGCCAATAATAATACAAATTAATATTCCAATAATCATGATTGAAGTTGTTTCAATCGCCTTATCCCAAAATTTGGGATGAAGAAAACCAATAAAAAATGTACAGATTCCTACAAAAACTGTTGTCCCAAGCTTTCTTCCACTTGAGAAGAAAACAATTGCAACAACTAGGGCTATGACTAGTGGCCAAGGCAAAACAATCAAGAATTTCTTGAGTGATAAGATTGCGCCAAGAAGAAAGTCATTGATTACTTCAAAGTAAATACCATACTTTTCATTGAAAACCTTGAAGCCATCATTGATCCATTTCATTAAAGGAATATCTAACCATTTTGGCCAATCATAAAGCCAACTAGGATCAGTAATAAGTTCCATAACGCTATCAGGCTTTCTTTTCGATGAGTTGTAACTAACAACTAAAAGCCAAACAAAAATTATAGGGAACGTATAGTAGGTGAGGAATTTTTTTATCATTTTAGTTTTTCTATGAAAAAAAGAGCCCACGAGTGAGCTCTTTTTTTATATTGATACAAACTTATAGAGCTGCGGATACCTTAGCAGCGACGTCTGCTGGAACCCATGATTTCCATGTATCATCATTTGCAAGATACTCCATTGCAGTTAGCTCCATATCACCATCTGACTCATCTTCATAGAATGCAAGTAATCTGTTCACTTGCGCAGTTGGTATGCTGTAAGCTTCGATGAATGCAGTTTCAGCTGGATGAGCATCAGCCCATGAGGCAAGCACTGACTTGTCTAAAGACATGTCTCTGTACTCAACTCCACATGTTGGCTTCCATGCATCTGTGCCGTTAGCCTTGATATCTTCAACAACGACTTGCATTGATGCCCAGCACTCAGCGTTAAATGGTGGCTCTGCTAATCTTACTAGATCAACTTTACCCATTAAACCTGTTGGTGCCCAGTAGTATGTAAAGATTGGCTGCTTTTTAGCAAATGCACCAGCAATTGCAGCATCAAGAGCTCCACCTGAACCCGGATCAAAGTTAGTGTAGTATTTATCTAATCCATAAGCTTTTTGCTTAACAAGGTTAATTGTGTAGCAAGTCCAGCCGCCAATACAACTTGTCATTCTACCCATTGATGGGTTTTCAGGATCACTGAACAGAGCAGCAATTTCTGGGCTATTCATGTCTAAAACATTTGTAAGGTTGTACTTCTCAGCAGTCGCTCTATCAACATAGAATGCTTGTTGTGAGTCCGGAGTGTTAATTCCTAAGTTTCTTACTGTTCCTGCAGCTTCATGGCTATCATAAGTATCTTTAATATTGTCGTACCATAGCTCAGTTACAACATCTAGTTGCCCATCATAGTGAGCTGCCATAATTGGTGTTGTGCTTCCTTTTGTTACAGAAACGTCACACCCATAACCATGCTCTAAGATAAAACCAGCAATAGCAGTATGAATATTAGCACTACTCCAGTCAAAATCAGCTAGTCTAGCTTTTCCACAGTCCGCACTTACAACACTAGGCATAAGGCTGACAGAAATAGCTGTTACTGCTAATAATTTATTTATTAGTTTCATTTTCTCTCCTTAGTTTTAAAAATAAATCCACTAAAAAAAAGTGGATTAATTAAAGTTTAACTTAATTCACGTGATATTGAAATACTATTTTTAGAAAGTTACTATCTTTTTGTATACTTTTTTCAATTATTTGCAATTATTTGATTGATTAAAATAATAATACCAATCCTGCAAGAAAAATAAGTCCGAGAATTACCTTTTTAAATAAGTCTTCGTTTATAAATGAATAAATCTTGACTCCAATCAGAGATCCTATAATCAATGCTGGTAAAACCTTAATAAAATAATTAAAAATATCCAAATTCAAAAATCCAGCAAAATAAAAACTGACAACAGCTGCTATGCTTGTTATAAATATGAAGGGTTCATATGTGCCGCGTTGGGTATTTTTTGGAAGCCTTTGAATATTAACCCAGATTGTTGGCAGAATTCCTCCTAGTGCAGCAAATCCACCCAATACCCCGCTGATAAAGCCAATCAATTTATCAAGTGGTGGACTGCTTTTAAAGTTTATAAAAATGTTTTTACTTCTAAATTTCCAGATTGAGAAGAGTACCAATATAACCCCGACAGTGGTCTTGAAGATTGTTGGGTCAGTTAAAGTTAATATGAATAATCCGGTCGGTATTCCAAGAATACCAAAAATTACAAATGGTTTGAGTTTAGAAAAGTCTAAAGTTTTACGGAGCTTATAGATTGGAAGAGCAGAGACAAATAAACAGGAGACAATATTTAGTGAAATTGCAGCTGATGGTTCAAGAATATGAAGCCAAAAAGCGTTGAGAACAATTCCACTGCCAAACCCAGTTGCACCTTGGACAATACCTGCAAAGAATGCGCCAAAAAGCAATATAAATTGAAAAATTACTGGATCTGAAGTCAAGGTATTAAATTAGTTTATTGGATGGCTCCAAGTTTATAGATTATTTTGGTATTATTTTTTTGATTTCTATAAATTAATCATCGAAGGCACTAATATTTATCAAATGAAAGATTACGATTATATTATCGTTGGTGCAGGCTCTGCAGGCTCTGTTTTAGCAAATAGGCTTAGTGAAGATCCTGCAAATAAAGTTCTACTCATAGAGGCTGGTGGATCAGATCGTCGATTCTTTATTCAGATGCCAATTGGGTATGGCGTTACCTATCATCAAAAAACGGTTAACTGGATGTATATGACTGAGCCCAGTCCAGATGCTGACAATAAGCCAAGTTATTGGCCAAGAGGAAAGGTGATGGGCGGCTCTAGTTCAATCAATGCGATGGTCTATGTTAGAGGAAATCCAAAGGATTTTGATGAATGGTCAGAAGCTGGAAATCCAGGTTGGTCATATAAAGAGGTATTGCCCTATTTCAAGAAAATGGAGTCTTGGCAAAATGGCGCTGATAATTTTAGAGGTGGAGATGGACCTTTAAAGGTCTCTGAAGTGTCAAAACAGTTACATCCTCTTTGTGATAATTTTTTATCTGCCGCTCAAGAGATTGGTATGAAATTAAATCCTGATATGAATGGTGAGAAACAGGAGGGCGTGGGAAATTACCAGATCACAACTCACAAGGGGCAGCGAATGTCTTCCTCAAGAGCCTACTTGTGGCCAATAAATCATCGCTCTAATCTCACTGTTTTAAAGAAAGCCCTTGTAACTAAGGTGCTCATTAGAGACAAAAAGGCTTACGGAGTCAAATACTTAAAATCAGGTAAGACTCATGAGTTGCTAGCATCGCGTGAAGTGATATTGAGCGCCGGATCTATTAACTCTCCACAACTCCTTCAGCTCTCTGGAGTCGGACCAAAAAAAATCTTAGAGCAAGTGTCGGTTCCATTAGTTTATGATAGTCCTGCAGTTGGAGAAAATCTTCAGGATCATCTCGGTGTTAGCTATTTTTATAAAAGTAAGGTGCCTACTTTGAATGACCAGTTAAGACCGGTTCTTGGTAAGATTTATCAGGGGCTTCGATATATATTTTCAAGGAGGGGTCCTCTCAGTCTCAGTGTCAACCAGTCTGGTGGATTCATTCGCACAAGCGATAATCTTAAAAAACCAAACATCCAGCTTTATTTTTCGCCAGTCAGTTACTCGTTGGAGTCTCCAGATAAGCGTGCAATGATGAGTCCGGATCCATTTTCAGCAATGCTTCTTGGAATTTCAAATTGTAGTCCGAGATCCAGGGGCAGCGTGCATCTTAGAAGTAGTGACCCATCAAGTCCACCCATCATCAAGCCCAACTATCTCTCCAATGAGAGTGATGTCAAAGACTTATTAGAGGGTGTTAAGATTTTAAGAAAGCTAGTCAGAACTGAAAGCTTTAGACCAGTAATTGGAGAGGAGTTTCGACCAGGTCCTCAGTGCCAGACAGATGAGCAAATGATTCAGCACATTAAGGATACCGTTTGGACTGTATTTCATCCATCAAGTACTTGTAGAATGGGCCATGATCCAAAAAGTAATGTTGTTGATAGTAATCTTAAAGTCTACGGTATTGAAGGTTTGAGAGTTGCGGATGCGTCAATATTTCCGAGCTTAGTCTGTGGTAATATTAATGCGGCAACTATTATGGTTGGTGAAAAAGCATCCGATCTTATTTTGAAGGACCAAAAAGGAAAGAATGAAGATAGTCAGTATTGAAACATTTACTAACGAATACGTTGGATTAGTTCGATTAAGAACTGATGAGGGTGACGAAGGTTGGGGGCAAACTTCAACCTATAATAGTGAGATAACTGCTCAGGTTCTTCATCTACAAGTTGCTCCCCATGTTTTGGGAATGAGTGGGCGTGACATCTCAGAAGTCAACAGAGAGGTTTTGGAGAGGGAGCACAAGTTTCCAGGCACTTATCTGTATAGGGCGCTAAGCGGCGTAGACACTGCGCTATGGGATATTAAAGGTAAAAGAGCAAAAAAAAGTGTCTGTCAACTTATTGGTGGGAGTCCTAGTTCAATTCCAGTCTATGCCTCTAGTATGCAGCGTGAGATTTCCCCTGAAGCTGAGGCTCAGAGGCTTCTTGAGTTGAAAGAAAAGCATGGCTACAATGCGTTTAAGTTCAGAATTGGTAAAGAGTGCGGTCATGATGAAGACCAATGGCCAGGTCGAACTGAATCAGTTGTCAAAGAGGTTAGGAAAGTTTTAGGAGACAAAGCGACCTTGCTTGTCGATGCCAACAGTGCTTATACTCCAAAAAAAGCAATTGAGGTGGGGCACATGCTCCAGGACTATGGTGTCAGTCATTTTGAAGAGCCATGTCCCTATTGGAAGCCAGACTGGACGAGTGAAGTTTCTGACGCGCTTGATATTGATGTTAGTGGCGGTGAGCAGGATAATGACATGAGGGTTTGGAGGCATATGATAGATACTGGGGTTGTTGATATTATCCAACCCGATGTCTGTTATTTAGGAGGCATTACTAGAACATTAGAGGTTGCTAAAATGGCTGAAAAAAAGAAGATTCCAGTCACTCTTCATGCTGCCAATCTCTCTCTAGTGACGCTGTTTTCAGCACACATTATGGGATCAATTAAAAATCCAGGAAAGTACCTAGAATTCTCTATTGAGGGTCTTGATTATTATCCTTGGCAGGACAATATTTTTACTCCAGATTTTAAGATTGCGAAAGGTAACTTAGAGATCTCTCATAAACCAGGCTGGGGAATTGAAATAAATCAGGATTGGCTATCTTGTTCAAAACATCAAGTCAGCTTTGCTGGCTCTCGCTTCTAAAATACCGTACACACATATTTCCACGTCTTAAGTGCACTTTTTTTTGAGCACTAAAATACTGTATAATTTGCCTTTTTTTAACATGTTACGGATTTAGAAATAGATGAAGACATCACTCAACACACTCGACGGGCTTAAAAGATCCCTTACAGTTGAATTACCAGTAGACACGTTCAACGACAAGACAGAAAAAATTATCAAGAGTCTAGCAACTAAGGTTCGTATTGATGGCTTTAGAAAAGGCAAAATTCCTGCAAATATTCTGCGCCAAAGATTTGGGGCAAGTGCTAAATCAGATGCTGCAACTGAAATGGTTAGTGAGACCCTTGAGGATGCTCTAAAGGATGCGGACGTAGTTCCAGCAGCGCAGCCTTCACTCACAAATGTTGATACTGAAAATTCTGAGAGTTTAATTTACACAATAGAATTTGAAGTCTATCCTGAGATTAAAGTAAACACTTTGTCCAGTCTAAAAATTGACCAGGTAACCTCAAAAGTGACTGAAGAGGATGAAGAGCGTGCGTTGCAAGATCTTCAAGACAGGTCAACTGAATATAAGAGCGTTAAGCGTAAATCAAAAGAAGGAGATCGATTAGTTATAGACTTTGAAGGACTCATGGATGGTGAATCTTTTGAGGGCGGAGCTGCCGAAGGATTTGAAATTGTATTAGGAAGAGGCACAATGATCGATGGCTTTGAAAAAGGCCTTATTGATATTGCTCCAGGTAAAACAGTTGAGGTTAATGCAACATTTCCAGAAGACTATCACGTTGAGAATTTAGCTGGTAGAGAGGCTGTTTTTAAAGTTAAGGTCAATGAAGTTGGATCCCCTATTGAGCTCAAAAGGGATGACGAGTTTGCTAAGAAATTTGGTGAAAAAGACTTTGAAACAATGAAGACAAGAATGACTAGCCAAATGAAAATGGAGTTGGAATCACGACTTGTCCAGCAAAATAAAGATACTGCTTTTTCAGCTCTACTAGAGGCAAATGATTTTGAGGTGCCTGAGGGGAGTGTTTCTTCAGAGGCTTTAAGACTTCAGCAAGATATGGAGTCACGCATGGAGCAGCAAGGAATGCCTTCAAAAGGTAAACTTCCTGTAGAGATGTTTAATGAGGAAGCTGCAAGAAGGGTAAAGCTTGGCTTACTGATTAATAAAATTGCAACTGATTCAGAAATAACGGCTGAGAAAGACTTAGTTGATGCTAAACTAAATGAAATGTCGCTTCAATATGGCGAGAGTGCTCAGCAGATGATCGATTGGTACAACACTGACCCTTCACGTTTGGCCAATATTGAGTCAATAGTTGTGGAAGATCTTGTAGCAAAGCATATTGCGGATGAGGCAAAAGTTACCTCAACTGAAAAAAACTTTTTAGAAATAATGAATACTCAAAATTAATATGACAATTCAAAATTTAAATCAAATTCCAATGGTTGTTGAAAGCTCAGGCAGAGGTGAGAGAGCTTACGATATCTATTCAAGACTTTTAAAAGAACGCGTAGTTTTTCTTGTTGGGCCTGTTGAGGATTACACTGCAAATGTGGTTGTGGCTCAGCTACTATTCTTGGAATCTGAGAATCCAGACAAAGATATTCACCTATACATTAATTCTCCAGGAGGCTCAGTTACTGCTGGTTTGGCTATATACGATACAATGCAGTTCATCAAGCCTGATATATCAACTTTATGTATCGGACAAGCTGCGAGTATGGGTGCGTTACTTCTTACTGCTGGCGCAAAGGGCAAAAGGTTTGCTCTGCCCCACGCAAGATGCATGATTCATCAGCCTTTAGGTGGATTTTCTGGGCAGGCTAGTGATATTGATATTCATGCTCAAGAAATTCTTAAGGTGAGAGATAATCTGAATTCAATTCTTAAAGAGCATACAGGTCAAAGTTTAAAAAATATTCAAAAAGATACAGATCGTGATAATTTTATGTCTGCTTCTGAATCTGCTAAATATGGACTCATTGATAAAGTTATTAATAAACGTTAATAAAGTAAACTAATGGATCAAAACACTGAAGATCTAAGTTGTTCATTCTGTTCTAAAAATAAGGATGAGGTTTCTCGTCTCATAGCTGGTCCTGGTGTCTATATTTGTGACGAATGTATTGACTCTTGCTATAACCTAATTCAAGAGCAATCTATTAAGGACAAAAAAGATCAACATCAGGATTGGAATTACACACCTAAAGATTTATTTAACTCACTTAATGAGTATGTCATTGGCCAGTCTCATGCTAAAAAGGTTTTATCCGTTGCAGTATACAATCACTATAAAAGGCTTAAATCTAATTACGTATCAAATGATGTCGAACTTGATAAATCCAATATATTACTAATAGGTCCTACTGGAAGCGGAAAAACTCTCTTGGCTCAATCTTTGGCAAGATTTTTAGACGTGCCTTTTGCGGTGGCAGATGCAACAACATTAACGGAAGCTGGTTATGTAGGAGATGACGTAGAAAATGTAATCAAGAGTCTGCTATCGAAGTGTGATTTTGATCCAGAAAGGGCAGAACAAGGCATCATATTTATTGATGAAATTGATAAAATCTCACGTCGTTCAGACTCACCATCAATTACAAGAGATGTTTCTGGGGAAGGTGTTCAACAGGCCATGCTTAAATTAATTGAGGGCACTATAGCTTCAGTTCCTCCTCAGGGCGGAAGAAAACATCCCAATCAGGAAACCATCGATGTGGATACATCTAAAATCTTATTTATTTGTGGCGGAGCATTTGATGGACTCGGAAAGGTTATTGATAGGCGTGTAGAAAAAGCTACTGGAATAGGCTTTTCTGCCAATGTCAAAGATGAGGGTGATAAAAAGACTTTGACTGAACTTTACAAATTCTTGGAGCCTGACGATTTAATAAAGTTTGGACTTATTCCTGAACTGGTTGGTCGTTTAGCTGTCCATACTTCACTTGATGAGCTTGATGAAGAGGCTTTGATAGAGATTCTAACCAAGCCAAAAAATTCAGTCGTTAAACAGTTTCAACAATTTTTTGCAATTGAGGGCGTTAAGCTTTCTATCAGAAAAAATGCTCTAGTTGCAATTGCTAGATTGGCGCTCAAAAGAAAAACTGGTGCAAGAGGCCTCAGAGCAATCATGGAGGATTTGCTTCTTGAAACAATGTACGAAATACCATCTGCTTCTTCTGTAAAGGAGGTTGTTATAGATAAAGCGGTCGTCGAAGGTTTAAAGCAGCCTGTCATTCTTCATGAGTCAAATAGCAAGAAAACTAATATTCGAAAAGCAAGTTGAAGATTTTTTAGCTCTTATATGATTAAACTTTAAATATGTCTACGGATTTGTTTGACCGCCAGAAAGATGCAGTTGGTCAAGGTGAACGAACAATCCTTGTTCACATTGAACTCACTTCAGGTAGCCATTCAAATGGTAGCGTAGATGAATTTCAGCAACTTGCTGAATCATCTGGTTTAAATATTGTTGAAACATTAACAATCAAAAGAAGCTTTACAAAGGCGCAGTTTTTTATTGGGACAGGTAAAGTTGATGAGCTTGCATCACTTGTTAGTGAAAATGAAATTGAGCTTGTAATTTTCTCACTACAGTTGTCTCCATCCCAAGAACGAAACTTAGAAAAAGCATTAAAGTGCCAAGTGATGGATAGAACTGGCCTTATTCTTGATATCTTTGCATTAAGAGCGAGCTCATTTGAAGGAAAGCTACAAGTTGAACTAGCCCAATTAAAGCATCTTTCAACACGACTTGTCAGAGGTTGGACACACTTAGAAAGACAAAAAGGTGGTATTGGGCTTCGAGGGCCTGGCGAAACGCAGTTAGAAACTGATAAACGGTTAATCTCATTGAGAATTAAAAATATCAATAAGCGCCTCTCGAAAGTCCATAAACAGCACGATCTAGGACGAAAATCAAGAGTCAAAAATCAGCTACCTATGATTTCTCTTGCAGGTTATACCAATGCTGGAAAGTCGACTCTATTTAATCTATTAACTAAAGCCCAGGTTTATGCTGATGATAAGTTGTTTGCTACGTTAGATTCTACAATCAGAAGAGTTATGTTGCCAGCATCTGGAGAGGCAGTTATTGCTGATACAGTTGGATTTATTCAAGACTTGCCCCATGAACTCATAGAAGCTTTCAAATCAACTTTGGAGGAAACGCGCCAGGCTAATGTGCTTCTTCATGTCGTTGATGCTTCCGACCCAAATAGTAGAGATAAAATTGAGCAAGTTGAGGAAATTATAGAACAAATTGATGCTGAAGAAATTCCGAGAATCATCGTTATGAATAAGATCGATGGTATCAATGATTTTCAGCCAAGAATAGATAAAGACAATGAAGGTAACATCTATCGTGTATGGCTTTCAGCGCATACAGGTGAAGGAATTGATCTTCTATATGAGGCGCTCTCACAAAGTCTAAGTGGGATGATGACTTTTGCAAGCATTAAGCTAGATGTTCAGTCAGCTTACATCAGAAGTGAAATCCACAGAGTGGGGTTTATAAAAAAGGAAATAATGAATGAATTTGGCCAATGGCTACTTGAAATTAACGTTACGAGTCACTATCTAGAAAGATTATTAGATAAGCAAGGTGTTTCATTATTATGGAAGCAGAATTCCCAGCAGAGTCAAACGGCATAGTTAAGCAATCAATACCTCTTCTCCCGCTGAGAGATGTTGTAGTTTTCCCCCATACAGTTATTCCTCTATTCATCGGGAGAAAGTCCTCAGTAAAGGCTATTACTCAAGCCATGGAAGCAGATAAAAATGTATTCTTGGCAACGCAAAAAGACGAAACTATAGAAGAGCCAACCAACGACGAGCTGCATAAAGTTGGTACACTTGCTACAATCCTCCAGCTACTGAAGTTGCCAGATGGAACGATAAAGGTTTTGGTTGAAGGAGTTAAGCGAGGCAAAATTGAAGAGTTTGTTGATTTAGGCGAGTATACCGAGGTTGTCCTAAGTGATTGTACCCTTAGCTTTGATGACGATACTGAGATTAAGGCAATGATGCGTCTGGCCTTAGAAAATTTTGAAAAATATATCAAACTAAGTAAAAAAATTCCTGAAGAGGTTTACAAGGTTCTTAAAGAAATAACTGATATTGAGAGATTCAGTGATGTCATTATTGCAAATTTAAGTCTTAAGGTTGAAGAGAAGCAAAGTCTTCTTGAGAGTGGGCTTGCAAAAGATCGCCTTGAGGCTATTCTTTCTATACTTGAGGGCGAGCTAGATGTTCTAGGTGCTGAACAAAAGATTCAAAATAGGGTTCGCAAGCAAATGGAGTCTAACCAGAGAGATTATTATTTGAATGAACAAATGAAGTCCATTCAAAAGGAGCTTGGAACGCTGGATGACGAAAATGAAATTGAGGAGCTCCAAAATAATATCAATAAGGCAAAGATGCCTAAAGAGGCAAAAAACAAAGCACAAAGTGAGCTGAATAAACTCCAAAGAATGTCTTCTCAGTCATCCGATGCATCAATCATAAGAACTTATATTGAAAATCTATGCTCTGTCCCATGGAGTAAAAAAACAAAAACAAATAAGGACTTAGTGAGAGCCCAAAAGATTCTTGATGAAGATCACTATGGGTTAGATAAGGTCAAAGAAAGAATTATGGAGCATCTTGCTGTTCAGAGCAGAGTGACTCACAACAAGGCAAACATATTGTGTTTGGTTGGTCCTCCGGGAGTTGGTAAAACTTCCTTGGGAGAGTCGATTGCAAAATCCGTCAATCGCAAGTATGTCAGAATGGCTCTTGGCGGTGTCAGAGATGAGGCAGAAATCCGAGGCCATAGAAGAACTTATATTGGCGCGATGCCTGGCTCTATTGTTCAAAAAATGCAGAAGGTCAATGTTAAAAATCCATTATTTTTGCTTGATGAGATAGACAAAATGGCTTCAGATTTTAGAGGTGACCCAAGCTCAGCTATGTTAGAGGTATTGGACCCAGAGCAAAATCATACATTTAATGACCACTACTTAGAGGTTGACTATGATTTATCTCAAGTAATGTTTGTAGCAACTGCAAACTCCTTGAATCTTCCTGAAGCCTTGATAGATAGAATGGAAATAATTCAGCTCTCTGGCTACACTGAAGATGAGAAGCTTGAGATTGCCAAAAGACACTTAATTGCTAAGCAAATGAAAAATAATGGGATTAAGAGCTCTGAAATAGTTTTTAAAGATTCTGCAATTATGGATATTATTCGCTATTACACTCGTGAAGCAGGTGTAAGAAACCTTGACCGAGAGATTGGAAGTATTTGCAGAAAAGTGATTAAAGATGTCACTTTGAAAAAACGCAAAACAAAAGCAATTATTAACTCGAAAAGCCTTCCCAAATTCTTAGGAATGAAGAAATTCAGATTTGGGCTTGCCGAGGAGCATAACCAAATCGGAGAGGTTACTGGTTTAGCTTGGACATCAGTTGGTGGAGATTTGTTAACTATTGAGGCTTCTTCCTACAAAGGAAAAGGTAAGCTAAATTACACTGGACAGCTTGGTGATGTTATGAAGGAGTCTATCCAAGCAGCTATGTCTGTTACTAGATTGAGGGCCGACTCCCTAGGAATCTCTAATGATTTTCATGAAAAGTTGGACATTCATATCCATGTTCCTGATGGCTCCACTCCAAAAGATGGTCCTAGCGCTGGTGCTGCAATGTGCACCGCTTTAGTTTCAGTTCTAACAGGCAGAAAAGTAAAAGCTGCTGTTGCAATGACCGGAGAGATAACGCTTCGAGGTGAAATCACACCAATCGGAGGGCTCAAAGAAAAGCTTCTTGCAGCAATGAGAGGCGGTATTAAAACCGTGATTATTCCTGAAGATAACGAACGAGAATTATCTGAAGTTCCTGAAAAAATTAAAAGTAAGCTTGAGATTATTAAAGTTAAATGGATTGATCAGGTTCTAGATATTGCTCTTGAAAAAGAATAAGTCAAAGTAAATACTTTGGATTAACTTTTAGACTGTTTTTGCTTGCTTAAACTTCTTTTCAAGTTTCATAGCTAGCATAGCAGATGGGATTGATACAATTAAAAAGAATATTCCAACCAAAGTCATTGGTTCAAGATAAGTATAGTGACTATTACTATATTGGTCAGCAGCCCTAAATAATTCAACAACTGTTATTGCGGCAAGTAAAGGTGTTTCTTTAAACATTGTTATCAAGTAGTTCGCAAGTGGGGGAATCATTGGAGGTATTGCTTGAGGAAGAATAATATTTTTCCATGTTTGAACTGGGCTGTAGTTGAGGGATTTAGCAGCTTCCCATTGTCCTTTAGGAACATTATCAATGCCAGCCCTAAAGACTTCTGATGTATATGTGCTAAAGTGAATACCAAGAACTATTACGCCACATGTAAATGCCTCAAGGAAAATTCCAAAGTCAGGTAGGACATAAAACACAACATAGAGCTGAACAAGAATTGGCGTTCTTCTTACAAACTCAGTAACCCAATATAAAGAGATACGCGTGAACTTGCTTTTAGACATTTTTAAAATCGCTATCCCCAAACCCAAAACATAAGCTAGAAGGGATGCAACAATTGTTGCTTGAATCGTTACAACAAGTCCATCAGCCAGTTGCGGTAAAACTGCGAATGCGTGATCCCAATTCCATTCCATGACTACTTATCTCCTGCAGTCATAATATTTCGGCCTTTAGAGAATTTTTTAGCAATCAGGTCTACCATCTTGACCAGGATTGAGGCAATAACAAAGTATATGACAAGTATTAATAGAAAGGGCTCTAAAGTAAGGGCAGTCTGAACTCTAATAATTTGAGCCATGAATGTTAGATCAGAGATAGTAATAAGAGATGCAACTGCTGTTAACTTCAGTAACTCAATGAGAAGGTTACCAAATGTAGGGATCATAATTGGAATAGCCTGAGGAATTATCACATATCTATATTTCTTGAAAACAGAATAATTTAAAGCTTGTGAAGCCTCATGCTGTTCTTTTCCAACAGCTAGTATCGCGCCTCTAACTACTTCGGATCCATAGGCTCCAACATTTAGTCCACAAGCAACAACTCCAGCAGTGAGAGCATCAAAATATATACCCCACATTGGAAGTACAAAGTAGATAAAGAACATTTGTACAAGAGCTGAACTGCCTCTAAAGAATTCCAGATAAATGATTGCAATCACTCTAACCGATTTGAATTTAGAGATTCTTGCTAGCCCTACAATGAATGAAATAACTAGAGCTAAAATAGCACCTAGCACTGTTAATTGGATCGTTGTAATCGTTCCTTCAATCAGTATTGGGTAGAAATTTAAGACTTCATTCATAAAAAAAAATTCTAAAAAAAACCTGCCCTGTAATTAATTACAGGGCAGATTAGGTTGTTAAGTAAATTCTAAATAAACCTGCCCTGAAGAGATTACAGGGAAGATAAATTATAAAATAAATTTACATTCCATCTGGACATTGCGTCAAGTAGGATTTACTGGCAGTTGCTTCTGCTGAGAAACCATAAGGTTCTATTATAGCCGCAAATTCACCAGTAGCTTTTAGCATAGCTAAAGCCATATTGTATTCAGATCTAAACTCTAAATCATCCTTGTTAAATGCTGCACCAGCACAACCCATTGGAACGCCTGTAACAGGCATTACCAATTCAAGATTTGGATCATTAGTTTTATTCAGTAGATCTGCTGTACCTAAACCTGATAGAGCAAATACATCAACTCTTCCTTGTTGAAGCATCTTAATACCACTTGGAGGAGCATCAAAATAAACAATTTGATCAGCGCTAACACCACGCTCTAATGCGTATTTTTCTTCAGCACAACCAGCACAAGTAGTCATCTTTAATGAAGGATTAGCGGCAATATCTTCATAAGTTAATAGATTGTTTGGATTGCCCGCTGGAACTGCAAAAGCTTCAGCACCACAAAGATCAGGCTCAGAATAAATGATTGACTCACATCTGCCAGGCTTTATATAAAGACCTGAAGTAGCCATATCTACTCTTCTTGCTTGAAGAGCTGGAATCATAGCACCATACATAATAACTTCAGCTTTAAGGTCTGGAACCCCTAGGACATTAAGAACAGCGCGAGCAACATCAGGTGCAGCGCCAGTCACGTATCCATCCGACTTAATATCAGAGTAAGGTGGCTCATTAGCAACAGCTACTGTTGCATAGCCTTGCTTCTTAAGTCTTTTTAAAGTATCAGATTCAGCATATGAAACTTGCGTAAAACCCAATACAATAAAAAAACATGTAAATAATGAAATTATTTTTTTCATATCTTTCTCCTTTTTATTATTGTTTTGGAAAATAAAGTTTAACACCATCATTAAGACTAAAATTATTTTTAATTTACATATATTTGCGTAAATTATGCAATATTAATAATTATTCAATTTAATTATGCGATAATTCGCCATTATGAATAACATCAATAAATTAGATAGCTTTGATTTCAAAATACTTAATGCAGTTCAAGTAAATAACAGAGTAACTTCAGCAGAATTAGCTAGAGAAGTAGGATTATCATCTTCGGCCTGTCAAAGAAGATTAAATTCATTACGTAAAGCTTGCATTATTGAGAGGGATGTCTCTGTACTTAATCGTAATAAACTCAACAGAAAAATTACAATAATTGTTCAAATACTAAGTGACATAGAAGGCGCTGAACATGATAAAGAGTTCAAGAAATCAATGTTGAGCGCACCAGAGGTTATGCAGTGTTACTATGTTACAGGTGATTATGACTACGTTGTGATAGCAACCTTTAATGAAATGGGAGATTATGAAGAATTTACAAAGAAATATTTCTTAAAAGATCCAAACATCAAGCGCTTTAACTCCATGGTAGTTATGAATAAAGTAAAGGAGAATTTATCTATTCCTATTAATTGATATTATTGATAAACTTTTTAAGAAATTCCCTCGTCCTTTTCTCTTTTGGATTCGAGAAAAGGCTCTCAGGTTTGCCTGACTCAACAATCTGACCACCATCAAAAAATAAAACTCTATCTGCAAATTCTTGGGCAAAATTCATTTCATGGGTTACAGTGAGCATTGTTGTATCTGAGTCAGAGGCAAGTTTTCGTAGCACTGTTAAAACTTCATCTACAAGTTCTGGATCCAATGCTGATGTTACCTCATCAAACAACATAATCTTTGGATCCATTGCAAGCGCTCTAGCAATTGCTACACGCTGCTGTTGGCCCCCCGATAGCTGGTGCGGATAATGATCTTTTTTATCACTTAGACCAACCAAACTAAACAACTCTTCAGCTTTTTCTTTAGCCTCAGCATCAGTTTTTTTCTTAATTAAAGTTTGAGGTTGCTGTACGTTTTCAATGGCAGTTAAATGTGGAAATAAATTGAATTGTTGAAAGACCATTCCAATATGATCACGCATTTTGTGTAAATGTGTTTCAGATGCAGGAATAATTTTTCCATCACTCTTTTCATGCCATAAATACTCATCGTTGACCGATACAAAACCATCATCGATTGTCTCTAAAGTCATCAAAATTCTCAAGATTGTAGTCTTGCCGGAACCACTTGGCCCTATAAGTGCTAATTTTTCACCATCTTTAACTTCTAGGTTGAGATTCTTTAAAACTTGTAAGTCACCAAAAGATTTAGAAACATTTTCAAACTCTATAATATTTTCCATTGCCTTAATTGTAGTTAAATAAAATTTTCTCTAAGGTATTGCTTTAGGATTTTATAATTTTTTATCTTCCTAAAATAACTTATTAATTTGTTTTTTTCAACTCAACTAGAGTTGTATGGCAAGTTGGGCCTTGGCCTAAGGATGAGGTTCCAACATCTTTAGTTAGCACATTGGGATTCCCATGTCTTTCAATATTTAAATCATAGTCCGGATCAAACCAAGCACCAGTCGACAAAACAACCACACCTGGCATAACATTGTCAGAAATTCTTGCCCCTGCCAAAACTCTTCCACGAGCATTATATAACAGAACAATATCACCATTTTTGATATCTCTATCTAGTGCATCTTTTGAGTTAATCATTACCGGCTCTTTTCCATGTATCTTGTTCTTTTGGCTCATTTCAGCATTTTCCAGTTGGCTGTGTAGCCTATATTTTGGTTGATTTGAAATTAAATGCAAAGGGTATTCATCTACATTACCCAGCCATTCATATGGTTCATACCAATATGGGTGAGAATGACAATCGCTTAGTTGAAAGCTTGAAATTGTTTCAGATGAGATTTCTATTTTTCCAGATGGTGTTTGTAGAGGAAATCTTGATGGATTTTTTCTAAATTTATCAAACATAATCTTTTCAATCTTTGGAGTGGGAACCTCAAAATACCCTTTTTCCCAGAACTCTTCAAAACTAGGCAAACTCAAATCACTATTTTTATAAGTTTTTTCATAGGCTTTAGAACTTTCATCCCAGATAAATTTTATCCAATCCATTTCGCTTTTATTTTCAGTAAATGATTCTAAAAAACCAAGTTTTTTTGCTAATCCAGAAAATATTTCAAAGTCAGTTTTGGAATTTTCAAAGCTATTCATAGCAGATTTATTGGCCACTATTGTTGGGTCTCTAGGATTTAGCATAAGGTCATTTCTTTCTAAAGCTGTATTAGCAGGAAAAATAATGTCAGCATGAAGAGCTTGTGGGTTCCACCAGATTTCATTGACAATAATTGTGTTTGGTTTCTGCCATGCCTTTACCAGTCGGTTTAGATCTTGATGATGATGAAAAGGATTTCCTCCGGCCCAATATATTAATTTAATATCTGGATAAGTTAACTTCTGACCATCATAAAGGAACTCTTCTCCAGGCTTTTCCAGCATATCAGTGACTCTAGCAACCGGAATAAAATTCTTAATTGGATTGACTCCTTGAGGTAGGCTTTGCCAGGGTATTTTGTCATATGAATCACCAGTACTATTGACGCTAGAATAACCAAAACCAAACCCACCACCAGCAGTACCTATTTGTCCAAGCATGGCAGCTAGCGTGATACCCATCCACAAAGGCTGCTCTCCTCTTGATGCCCTTTGGAGACTCCAAGATATGGAGATCATGGTTTTTTTTGAGATTATTTTTTTTGCTAATTCTTTAATTGAATCAACTGGAATATTAGTAATTTGAGATGCCCATTCTGGAGTACAGTCTGGATTATCTTTTTTACCTAATACATAGTCTGCAAAACTATCAAACCCAACCGTGTATTTTTTTATAAATCTTTTATTATAGGTTTCATTTTTAATTAATATGTTTGCAAGAGCTAACATTAATGCAGTATCTGTATTTGGTCTTATAGGGACTTGCTTTGCATTCAAGAATGATGGAGCATCGTCTTGAATTGGACTAATATTAATGAACTCAACTCCATTTTCACTACATTTAGTCATCCCTTGCTTTGTTACATGCTTGCCTACTCCGCCAGCTGAGACTTTAGAGTTTTTTAAAGGCATACCTCCAAACATCAAAATTAATTCACATTCTTTAGATAAAGCCTCCCAAGAGGTATGCTCATCTAAGGTTGAGTATAAATCTAAGCCAATTATGTGAGGTAAAAGAGTTTGCGCTGCAGCATAGGAATAGCTTTGGAATGACGAACTAAAGCCACCAAATAAATTAAAAAAACGGTTGACCTGACTTTTAGCATGATGAAATCTGCCAGCACTAGCCCACCCGTATGAACCTGCAAAAATGGCAGAATTTCCAAATGCTTTTTTTGTCTCTAGTAATTCTTTGGATGCGAGTTCAAAAGCTTCATCCCAACTTATGGGTACAAAGTCATCGCGTCCTCTATTTCCATCACCTTTACAGTTATTATCTATCCAGCCTTTTCTAACGAAAGGTTGTTTTATTCTCAGCTCATCTACAGCAGCATCTGCCAAACCTAGTCCAAACTCAGTTGGCGAGGAATCTAATTCCCAATGGTCCAACTTTATTTTTTTATTTTCATCTAGCGAAAATTTATATGTTCCCCAATGTGTACTTACATAATTTGACATGAGAGGTAGTCGGGTTTTATTCTAAAAATAATCTGATTTTAACACTATGAATCAATATTCTAATTTAATAATAATTTCTCTATTTAATACTTTTGATTAATACTATTAAAAATATAATCAGACTAATTTTTTGTAAGTTTTGCGTAATAAAAGCCATCAAAGTTATGCTCTGGAAGCTTTTGTTTTCCAATTTGTCCCTCACCCCAAGGAATTTCAATTTCAATATTTTTGGCATCTTTAAAGTTATCTAAAAAGGCTTTTATTTGAAGATCATTTTCATCTTTTAAGATTGAGCAAGTTGCATAAAATAACTGACCGCCAGGCTTTAAAAGGCTCCATAAGTTTTTTAAAATTTCGGCTTGAATTTTAGTGGCGTGACTGACATCTTTTAATTTTCTCAACAGCTTGATATCTGGATGTCTTCTGATGACACCAGTTCCTGAGCAAGGGGCGTCAATTAAAATTTTATCAAAGAGCTTCTTATCCCACCAATCTGTATTGGTAGCATCTCCCTGAACAACAGTAACATTTTTTAACTGTAGTCGATTAATATTTTGAACTACCTTTTGAAGTCTATCCTTATCACTATCTAATGCAACAATTTCTGACTCTTCACATAGTTCAGCAATATGCGTTGTTTTCCCTCCAGGAGCAGCACACGCATCAAGAATGTAATCTCCTTTTTTTGGAGAAATCAGATAACCAGCTAATTGAGCTGAGATATCCTGGACATAGCACGAACCATTTTGAAAATTGGGTAATTTTTGAACACTAACTGCATCCTCAATGATTAATCCCTGTGATGAAATATCAGATGCCTGACTTAGAATGCCTAACTCTCCAAGTTCTTTTTGGAATTCATCCCTATTGATTGATGGGCTTACTCTAATAGACATAGGGGCTTTTCTGTTGTTTTCTAAAAAAATATTCTCAAAATTGTCAGGGTAGTCTTTTTTGATTTTTTTTACTAGCCAGGCTGGGTGAGAATAATGCTTTGATTCAAAAATCGATTTTTGATCTCTTTCAACTCTCCTTAGAATTGCATTTATAAAACCTGTTGACCATGGCTTATCAATTATCTTTGTGACTTCGACTGTTTCATTTATTGCAGCATGTCTAGAGATGTCAGTGTAAATTATTTGGTATGCCCCGAGTACTAGCAAACAATGAAGATCAAGATTTTTCTTTTCTAGCGGCTTTTTAAGTCGAGGGGTTATGATGTCATTTAGGTGATGATAAAACCTAATTGAGCCAAATGCCAAAGATTTGGCAAATGATAAGTCATCGCCATAAGTTGGGAAAAGTGAATCAGATAAAGATCGTTTCTCTAAAGCTACTAAACAAATAGCTTTAAGTGCGAGAACTCTGGCGCTATTTTTATTGAGCAATTGTCTGCAAAATTCTATTTAGTAGATCGTTTGGAGGCAGGTAACCAGGTAAATTTGTACCATTTTCAAAAAATATTGATGGTGTTCCATTGACACCTAACTGCTTTGAAATTGCGAGTTGTTCTGCAACTGGGTTTATACACTCCGGGCTATCAGGAAGTTGTCTTTTGGACTTATAATTATGTATAGCAAGAGCTTTATCTTCAGCGCACCAAATTTTTTCCATAGCGCTTTGGGCGTTTGGATGGAGCTGCTCTAGAGGAGAGGCTAAATACTTTACCGTAATACCAAGGCCATTCATTTGTTTCATGTTGGCATGTAATTTAGCGCAATAAGGACAATCAACATCGGTAAATACATTAATGACGTATTTCTCTTCTTCAGCTCGAAAAATAATCTTATCGTTATCACTAATACTTTCTAGAATATCAAGTTTTATTTCACTAATTCGATTTGTAGAGATATTAGTCATTAGCTCAAGATCAGTTACTGCTCCCTGAATTACGTATTTGCCATCAGTTGATATATAAATAACATCAATGAAAGGATCAGTAAGAATGACCTCGTAGTAACCATCTAATTGAGAGGGACTAATGTTCTCTGCTTGAATTTCAGGAAAGAAAGGTTTTAATTTATTAACAACAATACTTACATCTGCCAATGCATAGTTAGATATTAATAATAAAGTGATTGCGAGAAACTTTTTCATATTAGAAACTCATGATTAAAGGAGTAAATTTTACAGTTTTTTGGTAGAATATCGAGATTATAATTTTTGGAAGTAGATATGGAGTTTTTTGTCACTCATCAAGCTGTTGATCATTACAGCGGAGACTGCTCAGTTGCCTTTGCCTCAAAGGACAAATCAAATGATAATAGAATTATTCAGACGTATTTGGATCTTCACCGATTTGAGCCAAAATTAGCCAGCACTTTGATGCTTGGAAAAGTTGAAGGTTATAAGTCAAAAAGAGTACTTGTTGTTGGTCTTGGAGAGTCACCCTTAACTAAGAAGAATTTCATTAAGGTACTAAAGTCACTCTCATCGGCAATGAGTAGCTCAAAAGTTAAAAATGTTGTGATCCCTTTGATAGAGGTTGAGGACGCTAATGAAGCTTGGATTCAAGCTTCAACTGCAAGAGTGCTCAAAAATGAAAGCTATAAAGTTAACAAAGTCGGTGTCAAAGAAGAGCCAAGCGATATTGTCCTTGAGGCGGTTAATCTTTACTCAAAAAATAATGGTGCGAATGAAATTCAAAAAGGAGTAGCCATTGCAAATGGAATGGCACTGACAAGAGAGTTAGGTGACTTACCCCCAAACATTTGCACTCCAACCTACATTGCTGATGCTGCTCAATCACTTGCAAAAAATTATGATTTAGAATGTGAGATTTTAGAAGAGTCTGAAATGGAATCTCTTGGAATGAATTCCCTGCTATCAGTTTCTAGAGGCTCATCTCAGCCTGCAAAGCTAATCAGTTTGAAATATTCAAATAATGGAAATGCGGCCCCAATTGTTTTGGTTGGAAAGGGAGTAACTTTTGATAGCGGCGGTATTTCTTTGAAGCCTGGTTCTGGAATGGATGAAATGAAATACGATATGTGCGGAGCAGCTTCGGTTCTAGGCAGTATGAGGGCAATTGCTGAAATGAATCTTAAAGTGAATTTAGTAGTAGTGGTTCCTGCAGTAGAAAATATGCCTGCTCATAATGCATCGAGACCGGGTGATGTAGTCAAAAGCATGTCTGGGCAAACCATTGAAATCCTTAATACAGATGCCGAAGGCAGACTTATACTGTGTGATGCCCTAACTTATTGTGAAAAATATAAACCAAAAACTGTCATTGATATTGCAACATTAACTGGGGCAGTTATTATAGCTTTAGGTAAACACCATTCTGGAGTAATGTCAAATGATCAAAGCCTTGTAGATGCCTTAAAAGTTTCAGGTGAATCTGCTCAAGACACTGTTTGGCAACTTCCTCTCGATGAGGAATATGATGACTTACTTAAATCAAATTTTGCTGACATGGCAAATATTGGGGGTAGAGAGGCTGGAACAGTAACAGCAGCATGCTTTCTAGCGCGTTATACTAAAAAATACTCTTGGGCACATATTGATATTGCTGGGACTGCATGGCTTGGAGGTTCAAAAAAAGGAGCTACTGGAAGACCTGTGCCTCTGTTGACTCAATATATCATGGATCAAGTTTAAGGAACTGCTTATGTCAACCTATAAAAACGTAGAGATTATTAAGGCTGCTAACATTTATTTCGATGGCAAAGTCACCAGTAGAATTATTAAGTTGAATGATGGTAGCACAAAAACTCTTGGAATTATGATGTCAGGTGAATTCGAATTTTCCACTGAAAAGCATGAGCTAATGGAGATCCTTGCAGGAGAGATGAATGTTTTACTTCCAGGCAGTGATAGATGGAAAACTATTCAAGGTGGAGAGTCTTTTGAGGTTCCCGCTCAAAGCATTTTTAAGTTAAAAGTGAACTCAGTTGTTGATTATTGCTGTTCATATTCCTAACCTTATTGCATAATATAATGCTCCCATAAGATATGGATTCAATCGCAATTATCAATGGTAAAGAGCAGTCAAATGTAAGTATTTTTAACCGTAATTTTCAATATGGTGATGGACTATTTGAAACCTGTATTGTTAAAGATAATCGCATCTTATTTTGGGAAAAACACCTGTCGAGACTGGAAATTGGTTGCAGAAAACTCAAAATAAAAAACATAGAAGAATCCTTATGGTTAAAGGATATCAAAAAAGCACTTAACTTAACTTCAAAAAAAAATTGCGTTCTTAAATTAGTTTTATCACGCGGCAATACAGAAAGGGGGTATAGCTATCCTGATGATATTTTGCCAGTTAGAGTTGTCATTGTTTCAGAAATGAAAAAAACTCATACACGAGAATCATATTCTCTTGAGTATGCTCAAAGTGGTTTCCATTCAAATCCAAATCTAGCAGGCATTAAACATTGCAATAGGATTGAACAAATTTTGGCGCGGTCTTCATTGAAAGCTGATGAGGCAATTATGTTAGATGAAAACCAAAATATCATTTCTGTGACCCAAGGAAACATTTATTTCATTTTTGGCCAAAGGCTAGTCACGCCAAGTTTGGATAGATGCGGCGTCATAGGAAGTCGGCGATCTCTTATTCTAGAGCTGGCAGAATCGATAGAGTTACATGTTGAACAAAGAAATATTTCAATAAATGAGGTAATAAAAGCTGACGAAGTCTTCATTTCAAATAGCATTATTGGGATTCAGTCAGTTAATTTGATTGAGGATTTTCAGTTCCAAAAAAGATCCCTGACTGAGCGGATTAAAATAGCATTTGAATCGGTGACTAAAGATAGCAAATCTTGGACATGTATTTAACTACTAGACGTAAACTTTTTTCAAGAATCATAGCGTCCGCTCTTTTATTATTGCTAATCGCATGGATACTGACATCAAAGGATATTTTAGTTAACCAACCTCAAATTTTTCAAGTTAAATCTGGCTCTTCCATAGGTGAAGTGGCACAGGAGTTGAGTGAAAAAAAAATAATTAAATCAAAGAGGTTCTTTACGTCCTTGAGTAGGCTGCTCAATGCAAATAAGAAATTAAAGTCTGGATATTATGAACTAAAGCCTGATACCAGTATTTTTAATTTCATTAATCAAATTTCAAATGGTGAAGTCCTTAAAACTAAAGTTACTTTGGTTGAAGGAAAAACGATTCAATACTACTTTGAACAATTAGATAAAGACCCATCAATAAACTCCAATGGATCTCTGGAGAATATTATGAAATCAATTGGCGTAAAGAAGCCTTACGATGGTTGGTTTTATCCTGAAACCTATATTTTTAATTATGGCGAAAGCATTGAGAATGTTTTAAAAAAATCCCATGAAACAATGAAAGTCAAATTGGCAGAGTTGTGGGAAAACAGAGATAAATCTATCCCACTTGATTCACCTTATCAAGCAATTATTTTAGCTTCATTGATAGAAAACGAAACAGCCCTTAATAACGAAAAGCCAATAATTTCCGGTGTGTTTATTGGAAGATTAAATTCAAATATGCGTCTACAGACTGATCCCACCGTTATCTATGCTCTGGGAGATCAATACAAGCCTCCACTAACTCGAAGCGACTTGAAGTTTGATCATCCTTATAACACCTATCGAAATAAGGGGCTACCTCCAGGTGCTATCTCCTCTGTTGGCTACCATTCTCTATTTGCAGCGCTTCATCCGGTTAAGGGGAGTGCACTATACTTTGTTTCAAAGAAAGATGGTAGTCATGCATTTGCAGAGACTTATGACGAGCATAAAGAGAATATCAAGAAGTACTTAAAGACTAACTAGTTTAAAATTATAGGGTATGAGAAAAGGGAAATTTATTACTGTTGATGGTGTTGAAGGTGCTGGTAAAAGTACGCAAATTGACCTTATTTGTAGCTATTTACATGAAAAAAGTATAGAAGTTGTTAGAACTCGTGAACCTGGTGGCACAGAAGTTGGTGAGAAAATACGTTCTGTTTTGCTCGATGTAGATAATCAAGAGATGCATAGTGACACAGAGCTAATGTTAATGTTTAGCTCAAGAAATGAATTGATTCAAAATAAAATTATTCCTGCTTTGAATGAGGGGTTTTGGGTTGTTAGCGATCGCTTTACTGATGCCTCTTTTGCCTATCAAGGTGGCGGAAGAATGCTCGATTTAAATCGTATTTCTGAGCTAGCAGATTGGGTTTTAGGTGACTTTAAACCAGACTTAACTCTTTTATTAGATGTGAGTGTTGAGATTGGCATGCAAAGAATAGAGGCTAGAGCTGCAAAAGACAGAATTGAATTAGAAGAACGGGCTTTTTTTGAGCGAGTAAGATCTGTTTTTATAAGTAGATCAGAGTCCTTCCCAGAGCGAATCAAGTTGATAGATGCAAGTGGATCAGTAAAAGATATTCAATCCAAAATTAGGGTATTACTAGACTCATTATGACCTTTCCATGGCATAAAAAAGCGAGTGAAAAGCTTGATAAGATGATTGAGCAAAATCATTTACCTCATGCTCTGCTCATAACTGGAGTAGAAAAAATTGGTAAGTTTGATTTTACTCAAGCTTTAATCAAAAAGCTCCTTTGCCCAAACTCCTCTTGCGATCATTGTGAACTTTGTAAAACACTAAATAATGATGATCCTAAATCTGAATTGGGCCACAGTGTCTTAATTCGTCGCTCTCATTATCCAAATTTAATTTATTGCAGAACGGAACTAAATGACTCCGGCTCAATGTCAAAGGATATTAGAGTTGATCAAATTAGAGCATTTTGCGAGTCATTAGGAAAAACAGCCGAAACTCTTCAAATCGGAGTAGTTTTTTATGCTGATCAGATGAATAATAATGCAGCCAATAGCCTTCTCAAAACACTCGAAGAGCCTAGACAAAACACGCTCATTATTTTGCTTGCTCATAATACTGATAGACTTCCGATGACTATTTTGTCTAGATGTCAAACTATTCACATAAACCCATCCTATAATGAGGGCACTGCAAATTGGGTTGCGAGCCAAATTAACGACGATACTCGATCAGACTTTGATCCTATGCAGTTATTAGAAAGTGCACACGGTGTTCCTCAAAGGGCAATCGATGATTTAAAAGGGGATTATTATTTTAAATATCAGAGCTGGCAAAACTTGCTTTTAGAAATTGCATTGAGCCCAACCAAAATTATAGATGCAGAAATTTTTTCTGATAATGAGCTTGATGTATTGAAATGTCTGCAACACCTCATTAATGAAGGCATTAAAATTAAAATATTAAATCATGATGGTGCAAATCTTGAGTTGAATAAGGTTGTTGAAAAAGCCTCTTTCAATCATTTATATAAACTTTTAGATGATACCAATCAAGCAATTTCGCTGTCACAAACCCCTGTAAATATGAAATTATTATTGGATAATATCTTGGTGGTGTGGTCTCACATTACGAATTTAAAAAAATATCCAGCTGTCACAAATTTTCAGGAGCATTAATGAAACAATCTTCAATTTTATTTAGAGAGGCAAAAGAGTATATTCCTGGAGGTGTCAACTCTCCTGTCAGAGCATTTAATGGCGTTGGTGGCGACCCTGTGTTCTTTGATAGAGGAGAGGGTGCTTATCTTTTTGATGTAGATGGAAACTCCTATATTGATTATGTCGGCTCATGGGGCCCAATGATCTTGGGTCATTCAAATCCTGTCATAATTGATGCTGTAAAGTCTGTTCTAGATAAGGGCTTAGGATTTGGTGCGCCAACTGCAATAGAGACATCATTGGCAAAAAAAGTTTGTCAAATAATGCCTTCCATTGAACTTGTTCGAATGGTTAGTTCAGGTACAGAGGCAACCATGAGTGCGATTAGATTGGCAAGAGGTTTCACGAATCGTGACAAAATTTTAAAATTTGAGGGCTGTTATCATGGGCATTCTGACTCTTTACTGGTTAAGGCTGGATCTGGAGCCCTTACATTAGGTGTCCCTACATCTCCCGGAGTGCCAGAGGATCTCGCCAAGCATACTTTGACACTCGAGTTTAATAATTTGGAGCTTGTTGAGGAATTGTTTTCTAAAATGGGAGAAGAAATTGGCTGTATTATTGTTGAACCAATAGCCGGCAATATGAATTGCATTCCGCCCAAAGATGGTTTTCTAGAGGGCCTAAGAAAGATTTGTGATAAGTATGGCACGGTGCTTATTTTTGATGAAGTAATGACAGGTTTCAGAGTTGCCTTAGGGGGTGCTCAAGAGGTTTATCAAGTGAAGCCTGACCTGACAGCTCTGGGTAAAGTCATAGGTGGCGGACTGCCGGTGGCAGCATTTGGTGGAAAAAGAGAAATTATGAATCAAATTGCCCCTCTTGGACCAGTTTATCAGGCAGGAACACTTTCAGGTAATCCGTTATCAATGGCATCTGGAATAGCTATGCTCAGTGCCCTAGAGTCTGACAAGTCCTTTTATCAAAACCTTGGTGAGCGAGCGTCTCAGCTTGTTGATGGGGTGGTCTCTGAAGCAAAATCTCATGGCATTCCAATGACAAGTAACTATGTAGGGGGAATGTTTGGCCTGTTTTTTAGTGCCGAAGATAAAGTTACTAATTTTAAGCAGGCATCTAGTTGCGATATAGAGCTTTTTAAAAACTTTTATAATGCTATGCTAAACAAAGGTGTCTATCTTGCACCCTCTGCTTACGAGGCTGGATTTCTATCAATTGCTCATACAGAAGAGGATATTAACAGAACAATTGAAGCAGCTTCTGCTGTTTTTTCGTCGCTATGAGCCTAGTTACTGTCGGTGCTGAGTTATTATCAGCAAAAGAAAAACTTCAGAGTTTTGAAAATAATGTCACTGTTTTTGGTTCTGCAAGAATTGAGTCTTCAGACCCTTTGTATTTCAAGGCGTATGAATTGGGTAAAGACCTATCTAATGCAGGTTACAATGTATTTACAGGTGGCGGACCGGGTATTATGAGTGCGGCTAATAAAGGAGCCTATGAGGGCAAATCCAAAAGTATTGGTCTTAATATCTTATTACCGCAGGAACAGTCTAGCAATCCTTATTTGGATGAAAATATTACCTTTAACTATTTCTTTTCAAGAAAAGTGATGCTTGTTAAGTACTCAAGTGCTTGTATCTATTTTCCCGGTGGTTATGGAACTGCTGATGAGTTGATGGAGGTTTTAACTTTAATGCAAACTAGGAAAATGAAGAAAATGCCAATCGTTTTGTATGACTCAAAATTTTGGAACTCGCTTCTATCATGGATACAGCAAACAGTCGATAAATCCTATGTCAATCAGGAACATTTTGAGTTAATCAGAGTTGTTGATTCAGTTGAAGAGATTATGAACATCGTGGAGACAGAAGTATGCCTTTAGCAATTTTTGATTTAGATAATACTCTTATTGGTGGCGATAGCGATTATCTTTGGGGGGAATTCTTGTGTGATGAAGGAATTATTACTGATCGAGAATCGTTCCAAAAGATGAATGATTATTTTTATCATCAGTATGAAATTGGTGAGCTCGATATTTATGCCTGGGCAGAGTTTAGTTTTAAAGTTCTATCAGAGCATTCTTTTGATAAGCTCAATCAGCTTCGCAAAGACTTTATGGAGACAAAAATTAGGCCAATATTTCTTGAAAAAGCTCAAAATTGCATTGACAATCACAAAAAGAATGGGGATTCAGTTCTTGTCATCACTGCATCCAACACCTTTGTTACGAAACCGATTGTTGAAATGTATGGTATTGAGCATTTGCTAGCAACTGAACCAGAGTTTGTATCAGGAAGGTTTACTGGTAAAGTCTCAGGTATTCCGTGTTTTCAGTCTGGAAAAATTGATAATTTAATGCCTTGGCTTGTAACGAACAATGAAAACTTGATTGGATCTTATTTTTATTCAGACTCCCACAATGACCTTCCGCTTCTTGAGCTTGTGGATAACCCTGTAGCCATTAATGGTGACCCAATACTCACGGCAGCGGCTAATGAGAATGGGTGGAAAAATCTTGACTGGCGATAGACTAAATAAATAAATCTTGGTTAGATTTGTGAGCGACATCCAGATAGGTAGCAGCTCCAGCAAACTCAATACCTTCAATAAAATCCTCTCGAGAAAAACCAAACATTCCCATTGTCATTTCGCAGGCAATAAACTTTACCCCCATATCAATGCAAATTTCTCGGAGCTCCTCAATAGTGGCCATGCCATTATTTGAAAAGGTTTTCTTCATCATCTGTGTAGCGAAAAACTCTAATCCAGGAATATTCCAAAATAAGTTAGGAATTTTAGGTCCAAAATCAATCGCTTGAAACCATTTTGGCCCAAAAGGCATTTTCATTGGCATATCAGGATTTCCCTGTGGGGAAATTCTTAAGTGTGATAAGTCTTTAAGCAAAAGGTTTAAGCCATAGAAAGTACAAAATACTGTTACTTCTTTGCCCATAGCAATTCCAGTTGAAGCCAAAATAAAAGGGGGATAGGCCCAGTCAAGAGTCCCTTTTGACGCAATTAGCGTCATTTCATTTAGATCAGACATAATTTAGACTAGTTTTTTTCTATTTGGAAGATGATTTTATTGCCTTCATCTCTTTGAGATATTAGTTTATGACCAAGTTGATTACAGAAAGCCACAAAATCTTTTTTTGATCCCTGGTCCGTGCAAATGACTTCGATGACTTCTCTTGAAGACATTGATGCAAGTGCTTGCTTTGTTTTTAAAATGGGCATTGGACATGCATAACCACACATATCTAAAGTTTGATTCGTCATATGCTTATCTTATATTCGAGAAGGAATATTTTAGTAGGAAAAAGTTTATTTAACTATATTTTTTTTGGCTATGACTCCAGCAGCCATTGAAATCAAGAAAACAAATGCAATTGGATCAAGAGTTGCAAGCGCTGCAATGGCGGGCCCCGGACAGAGTCCAACAAGCCCCCAGCCGACTCCAAAAAGTGAAGCTCCTATAACTATCTTGCTATCAAGTTTCTGTTTTTTAGGTAAGTCAATTTGATTGCCTAGAGCTGAAGTCTCTTTGTTTTTTAATAGAAAAAAGAAAGGTCCAGCAGTTAGTACTCCTCCACCCATAACAAATATCAACGAGGCATCCCAATTATGAGTAATACTTAGAAAGCCAATCACTTTCTCAGGATTTGTCATTCCAGAGATTACTAATCCAATTCCAAAAATAACGCCAGAGATCAGGGAGATAAATTTATCATTCATAAGTATATCCCCAGTTGTTGAAGAATGAATACCGTGATCATTCCAGTGAGGACAAAGATTGCAGTAGCAATCATTGAGTTTACGGACAGTCTGCCAATACCGCATATCCCATGGCCAGAAGTGCATCCACCTCCAAGCCTAGTTCCAAAACCAACCAAAAAGCCGCCAGAAATGATAAGCAGGTATGAATTAGTTATTTCAAATGCGATCGGTTTATTTGGCAAAATTAGATAGTAGATAGCCACTGGTCCAACCACCAAGCCAATTAAGAATAGGAGATTTGAGACACTTTTCGAGGACTTGGTAACAGTATTCTCAAATATACCACTTACCCCTGCCAATCTGCCAGTTGAGTAGAAATACAATGCGACCGAGAGCCCAATTATGACTCCTCCAATGAGTGCGCTGACAGGTGTAAAGTTATGCATTCCTAATAATTAAGTGTATTGAAGATAAATAATAACAGAATTATGAGTTTTGTAGGTGCGTTGTTAATCAGAGAACTTGGAGTAATAAAACCTTCTTAATTTAGGTCTTGAGACAACATGGGTGACAATTGCCATGAGCAAAAATAAAATCAACACCATAAATTCACTGGCTGCAACTTCTAACCTTATTCCAATGACTAAAGCAGAGCAAAAGTAAATTTTTAAGATTGTATCTAGAAACTGAATAGGATATAACTGCCTTGATTCAGACATTAAATACTTTAGTGAGTAATAGGCAAAAGTGAGTAGGATAGTCACTCTTAAAGCTAGCAATCGATGATATGGAATCTCCACACCATCAGTTATATAGAAAGGAAAATAGAGAGAAACACCATATAGCGCTGAAAGTGAAGCACATACGCACCATACTCCAAGAAATGCGATTAACACTTTAGCAAGTAACTTGATGAATTTTTTCATTTTCCATAACCTATTCGATTAATAAAACCAATTCAGAAATATCTTTCTTATTGGCCTTTTTTGGATAGGGCTAGTGACCGACCTATGTTTCAACAAGCTAAAAAATTATTTAGCGTGCTTAATAATAACACCATTTTGCGAACCTAAAAGAAGAATATCTGCGCCACGATTTGCGAATAGCCCATTTGTGACTACTCCAACAATATTGTTAAGACAATTCTCAAGATTTTGCGGATCATCAATTTCAAGCTCATGTATATCAAGTATCAGGTTTCCATTATCAGTGGTTAATTCCTCCCTTAAAATTGGATTTCCCCCAATTGAGTCAATAATTTGACGTTTTACATAGTTGGCGGACATTGGAATTACTTCAACGGGTAAAGGAAACTTACCTAATGAGTCTACAAGCTTAGACTCATCTGCAATACATACGAATTGACGGGAGACTGCAGCAACAATTTTTTCTCGAGTTAATGCACCTCCTCCACCCTTGATAAGATTGAGTTTATGGTCTGACTCATCAGCACCATCAATATAAACAGAAATTTCATCAACATCATTAAGATTAATAACTGGGATGCCATGTCTTTTAAGTCTATTTGCAGTATCAATAGAGCTTGCAACTGCGCCCTTGATAGAGTCTTTCATGCCAGCTAAATGATCGATAAAAAAATTTGCTGTAGAACCTGTCCCAACACCTATAATAGTCCCAGGAGTAACGTATTTAAGTGCTGCTTTAGACACCTCGCTTTTTAATTCATCTTGGGTCATGTTGCCTCCATCTTTAATGCAAAATTATACACGATGAAAAAAATAATCCTTGCAACCGGAAATCTTGGAAAGGTAAGAGAACTAAATGCAATGTTAGACGGTCATTACACCGTGGTCTCCCAAAAACAGCTAAAGGTAATTGAGGTGCCAGAAACTGGCAGTTCTTTTATCGAAAATGCTTTAATTAAAGCAAGAAATGCTGCATCTCAGAGTCAACTTCCTGCACTAGCCGATGACTCAGGCCTAGAGGTAGAAGCGCTTGAAGGCGAACCAGGGATTTACTCAGCACGATATGCAGGAGAAAATGCATCTGATGAGGAAAATATAACCAAGCTTCTTAAAGCAATGGAGAGCCACACTAATCGTAAGGCTAATTTTTGTTGTGCAATGGTTTTCGTTCGGGATGCTCAGGATTCTGACCCGGTCATTATAGAAAGGCGATGGTATGGCGAAATTTTAAAAACCCCTATTGGAAAAAATGGATTTGGTTATGACCCAATTTTTTATTTAAAGGAATATGATTGCAGCTCTGCTCAGCTTAATCCAGAAACTAAAAATAGAATATCGCATCGAGGGCTTGCGCTTAGAGATTTATTAGCAGAGTTATCACTCATTGAATAATTTACTTAAGTTACCTCCACTCTCACTCTACATTCACTACCCGTGGTGCGTAAAAAAATGTCCTTACTGTGACTTCAATTCTCATGATAGCGAGATTCAAGATGGATATATTAGCGCTCTTTTGAAGGATTTAGATGGAGATTTGAAGTATGTGCAGCAGAGGACAATCAACTCTATTTTTATTGGGGGAGGTACGCCAAGCTTAATGAGTATTAAAGATATTACTCACTTATTTGCTGGTTTAAAGGATAGATTAGAGTTTTCACCAAATATAGAGATTACACTAGAGGCCAATCCGGGAACATTTGAAGTTGATAAGTTTTCTGAATACAGAAATATTGGAATTAATCGACTATCAATAGGAGTTCAATCTTTCAATGATGAGAAGTTAGAGTTTTTGGGAAGAATTCATAGTGGCAAGGAGGCTCAAGAAGCAATTTTAAAGGCTCAAGACGTTGGTTTTGATAATTTAAATATTGATTTAATGTATGGCCTAAAAGATCAAAGTATTGATGAATGCATGAATGATGTTATGACTGCAATTTCCTTAAACCCTAGCCATATCTCCTTTTATCAGCTTACCCTTGAACCAAATACATTATTCTCGAAATTTCCCCCTATCCTGCCATCTGATGAAGATATTTGGAGGATTGGTGAAAGGGGTGCAGACCTTTTGAATCAAAAAGGGTTTCATCAATATGAAATCTCAGCATATAGCGCATTGCCATCAAAGCACAATATGAATTATTGGGAGTTTGGTGATTACATTGGAATTGGTGCTGGTGCTCATGGCAAGATTACAAATATGACTTCTAGTGAAATAGTCAGAACTTTGAAAATGAAGTCACCAAAAGATTATTTGATGTCAGTTAATAAAAATAATCAAGCATTAAGAACCAAGCCCGTGGAAAACTTATCATTTGAATTCATGTTGAATAGTTTAAGATTGATTGGTGGTTTTAATCCTGAGCTTTATGAGTCAAGAACAGGCCAATCTGTTAAATTGCTAAGTGAACAAATGAGAGAGGCCGTAAGTCTGGATTTATTGGATGTGCAGGCTAATAAAATAAAGCCCACCCGCAAAGGCTTAAGCTTTCTTAATGATCTACAGGCAATATTCTTATAATAAAGCAATCACCCCTTAAAAATAACTATTGGCGATTAAAAAAATAGGTAAAGCCTGTCATTAAGCCTTATGGCTGTTAAAATACACGCAAGTTTTGTAAAGTAAGATTGAAATGAGTTCTCATAAAATTGCCGACGTCTTAACTGAGTCATTACCCTACATCCAGAGATTTAAGGGAAAGACAATTGTTATTAAATATGGCGGAAACGCCATGGTAGATGAAAAACTAAAATCTAGTTTTGCTAGGGATATTGTTCTGATGAAGTCTGTTGGAATGAACCCAATTGTGGTTCATGGCGGAGGCCCTCAGATCGGCGACACTCTGAAAAAACTTGGTAAAAATAGCGAGTTTATTGATGGTATGCGCGTTACCGATAGTGAGACAATGGATGTTGTTGAGATGGTGCTTGGCGGATTGGTTAACAAAGAAATTGTTAATCTTATTCATCAGCATGGTGGAAATTCTATTGGACTTACCGGTAAAGATGGCAGACTTATTACTGCAAAAAAACTTAAAACAGAAATCGAACCTACCTCTGAAATTATTGATTTAGGACATGTGGGTCAAGTTGATCAGATTGATGTATCAGTTATTAATTTATTATTACAGGGAGACTTTATCCCTGTCATTGCTCCGATAGGCGTTGGAAAAGATGGGTACTCCTATAATATTAATGCTGACTTGGTTGCGGGTGCTATTGCAGAGTCACTTAATGCGGAAAAATTAATTCTTTTAACGAATACGGCTGGCCTTTTGGATGATAAAGGTGAGCTGATGACTGGAATGAGCTCATCAACGGTTAAAGAGTTGATTAAGAACGGAACAATTCATGGCGGTATGCTGCCAAAGATTGGCTGCGCCCTGTCTGCAGTTGAAAATGGAGTTCAAAGAAGTCATATCATTGATGGAAGGGTCTCACATGCCGTTCTCTTAGAGGTCTTTACTGATTCAGGCGTTGGAACACTAATCACAACAAATGGCTAAAATAAATAGGGATACTATCAGTGTAAATGATTGCCAGATTCTGGCGCACTATAAGTTTGAAGCCGATCAATATATTCTCACATTAGAGTCACAAGAAATTTCACAGGCTACCCGTCCTGGTCAATTCGTTCACCTGTCAGTCTCAGGCATGCTGGCTATGAGAAGACCTATTTCTTTGATGTCGGTGGATAAAGATAATGGAACCTTTGATCTTCTTTATAAGATTGTAGGTGAGGGCACCAGGCAACTCGCCGAACGAAAAATTGGGGATATAGTCTCAGTCATAGGGCCTATTGGAAATGGATTTGAAGTGACAGAAAACAAAATTCCACTATTGATTGGAGGCGGTGTTGGTATGCCTCCAATTATTGCAATGGCGCAGGAGTTAAAAGGGAATTCTTTATATAAGCCCTATGTCATATTAGGATCTGAAGTGCCTTTCCCTTTCGATGCCTCAGAAAGTAAATTAAATGGCTACCAGTCCACTAAATTTCATACCATGCCTTTGCTGGAAGAGTGGGGGATACCATGCGGTTTAGCAAGTCTTCAAAATTATGATGGCGTCTATCAGGGTTATGTCACTGGTCTCGCTAAAGATTTTTTAGATAGCCTCTCTTCTGATGACTTAAGCAATGTTGAAATATATACATGTGGTCCGCATCCAATGCTTGAAGCTGTTTCAAAGTTAGCGAGTGAATACAGCATTCCATGCCAGGCTTCATTTGAAGAGTTCATGGCCTGTGCTGTTGGCGGCTGTGCTGGATGTGTTGTTGAGGTTCAGACTGAAAATGGGCCTGCAATGAAAAGGGTTTGTGTCGATGGCCCAGTTTTTGAAGCTCAATCAGTCTTTAATGATTTCGGATAATTTAAAACAGGTCAAATCGAGAATTGATTCAGTTCAATCTAGAAAGAAGGTTGAACTAATTGCAGTCAGTAAAACCAGGTCAACCAAAGAAATTCAAGAGGCTGTAGATGCTGGACAGGTCCATTTTGGAGAGAACTATCTTCAAGAATCTATTGAAAAAATTAATTTTTTTAAAGGAAGTGGATTAATCTGGCATTTTATAGGGCCTATCCAATCTAATAAAACGAGTGCAATAGCAGGCAACTTTGATTGGGTGCATAGCGTAGATAGAATAAAAGTTGCAACGCGTCTGAGTGATCAACGAAATCCTGCTTTAGGGTCTTTAAATGTTTTGATTCAGGTCAACGTGGATAGAGAGGAGACTAAGTCAGGAGTTGATATTGAGAATGTTGGAGAGATTGTCTCTGAAATAGAGAGCCTTCCTAACCTTTCTTTGAGGGGTTTTATGACAATACCAAGACCTGAAAATTCACAAAATAGTTTTGCTGAAATGAAACAATTAATCTCTAAGTATCCAAATCTTGACTCGCTCTCAATGGGCATGTCCGCAGACCTTGAGATTGCAATCAAGAATGGTGCAAACCTGGTTAGAGTTGGGACTGATATTTTTGGTCAGAGAAGTTATAATTAGTATTTAAAGTTAGTTAGGGTGTGTATATGAAAGTAAGACTATTGATTACAGGTGGGACTATAGATAAGTTCTATAACCAGTCCAATGGTGAGCTAGAATTTGATAAGACCCATTTTCCAGAAATGATCAAGAGAGCTAGAATCGAAGTCGATCTCATTCAAGAAGAACTCCTACTTATAGATAGTTTAGATATGGTTGATATAGATCGCCAATTGATTTTAGATAGATGTGAAAATTCTGCTGAGGAGCTGATATTAATCACTCACGGAACAGACACCATGTGTGACACAGCTAAACTTTTAGGTGAGAGAGAAATTAATAAAACAATTGTTTTGTTTGGTTCTATGGTCCCGTATGCAGTGAATAATTCAGACGCATTATTTAATTTTGGTTGCGCCTTAGGGTCTCTTCAGCTTTTAGAGCCTGGCGTCTATGTAGCAATGAATGGAAGGGTTTTGCCGTGGAGTGATGTCGAAAAAAATAGAGACTTGGGCGTTTTTCAGCCATCAAGCCATTAATCTGCTCTACTCCAAGCTATCCAACATATATTGAACTGTAATCTTGATTTCATTATCAGAACAGTCCATACAGGTTCCTCTTGCTGGCATTCCGCCCTTACCTGCTATTGCTGAGGCAGTCAGTTTATCCAGACCAAGGTCAATTCTTGATGACCAGTCTGCTAGAGAAGCATACTTAGGCGCGCCCATGATTCCAGAGGTATGGCATCCGGCGCATTTGCTATTATAAATTTCTTCTCCAGAGCGCTCAGCTGTTTCAGTGCTCTCAGCTGATGCAACCATTGTACTTGAGTCTATTCGAACTTCTCCAACGGGTTTAATCCTTTCAAGAACAGCATTATCAACCATCATGTCGCTAGTTGACGAATCATGGCTTGAAGAAGTCAGTGACATATAACCAATAAAAATCATGGCAAGCGCCCAAACGATTAGCATTAATTTTGTTGAAGCTGATGTACCTTGACTCATTGACTCTTCCCTTAGATTAGATTAAATTCCGCAATATTATACATTTGGTTATAATAACTTGCAGTTGATTGCAACAAAAATATGTTAAAAAAAACCCTCCTAAGAAGTCTCAATATTTTAAAGATTAGTACTTGGGTTACTGCATTGATAGCCCTTGCCCTATTAGCCGTTGTTGCTTTTTTTATCCTCTTTCCTCAAACTATCAAAGGCCAAATTGAAAGTCGACTCTCTGAGGTCAGTGGACTAGACATCGCCATTGAAAAAATATCACTCGAGTTTCAAGAAAATGAACTATTATTGGCTGTCAAAGATCTGCAAATTAGTGCTGATGGACTTAAACCAATTGCAAAAATAGATGTATTAAGGTGGAATGTAGATCTTAAGGCTCTCTATGAGGGCATTGACATACCGGGCCATATTGATATCAATGAGTTAGTAATTGACACCTCATTTATTGATAAGTATGTTGGAATCATTAATACTGATGGAGTTTTATCTAACATTGGCATTTCAGGGTTACTTGCCCTTAAGTCACTCTCAATTAATAGAACAAAGCTCATCGGGGAGCAATCTTTAGATCTTGCTCCAATGGAGCTGAAAAGGAACGAGCAGAAAATCAGTCTGTCAATGAGGGATGAGTCAATCTTTAGCAGTTCACAAGTTCCTAAACTAGGCAGTTCGGTTCGAATTAATACTAGCATCGATGTTGCTAAAGCAAGAGAAGAGCGGGTCGCAGTTATACCTTTTTCAATTAATAACGAAGATTTTAATCTTTCAGCACAGGTCAAAATCTTTAACCAACAGGACCAGGTTTTTCTTGATTTTGAAAGCTATATAGACCAAATTGAGGTTAACAAGATAAGTCAAAATATTCCTGAATCGTTGGCAGATTCTAGGACTGTCCAATGGATAGAAACAGTCCTAACTGAGGGCTCACTTACAGATATCATGCTGACAACACGATTTAATATGTCGGGAGAGATTGAGTCACCAAATACTAAATTTTCTGCGAACCTTAATGGCGCCACAATCAGTGCTGATCCAAAGTGGCCTTCTATTGAAAATATCAATGCCAAAGTTAATTTTTCAAATGATTACCTTAAGATTGTAGGAAATCAGGCGAGCGTTGAAGATATTGATTTAAGTTATTTAAGCATAACCACAAGAGACTTTTCTCTGCCAGATTCGACTTTGTCGCTGAATGCAAGATTTAACTCAGAGAGTCTGATAATAGAAGACTTCATCAAAAAATCTTCTGTTTCTGAAAAAATTAAAGCTTATCTTAAAGAGTTTGAATTGAATGGCAAGCTTTGGGGTAACGTCAATATGGTGGTTCCCACTCAAAGGGATAATGACCAAAAGCTCAACTTGAGTTTTGATATGTTCGCCTCGAATAATTCATTAAGTGTTTTAGATGGGAAACTCAAAATAGATGATTTTAACTCTCAGATTTCATACAACGATGGTCTAATTAGAACAAAAGGTAAGGGTCTTATTGGCCAAGAGTTGTTTCAAATTTCACTTAATCCTAAGGATTGGATTGATGAACAAAAGCCAGGATTAAGAGTTAAGTTAAGTCATTTAGAAACTGCAACTGATGCCTTTATTAGTAAAGATGTAAATGGCAAATGGAATAGCTCTATTAACTCAGAAAATCTGAATGCTAATGTATCTGTGTTTCTAAATGACAAGGGTAAATTGATGGTTAGTCTTGCTGATTTAAATGTCTCATCTATCGATAATATTGACAAGTGGGAACTTTCTCCAAAAATCTTTCCAAATTTTCATCTGACGGCTAAAAACTCAAGAGTAAATGATCAAGATATACCAAATTTTGAAGCTGACCTTATAAGCCACGAATACGTTATGGAGATTAAAAATCTAGTATTTGAAAATATTGGACTGAGTGATGAAGACCTAATATTTAATGGAAGTTGGCTCAATGGAAAAACAGCCTTAAGAGCCAAAGCAGTAAATGACAACTTGTCAAGCTTTTTAGATAAGTTTGGAGTTGATGAGCCAGTCATTGGAGGGGGGTTTAACATTGACTTAAGGCTCTACTGTGATTGCCAGCCATGGGAGATATCCTTAGAGCAATTAACAGGCTATATGCAGGCAGACGTTGCAGAGGGTGTATTTACAAATCAAGACCCTAATCTTTTCAAACTTCTCTCTTATATTAATCTAGAATCGATTGCCAATAGACTTAGACTTTCTAGAGATGAACTCAGAGAGCAGGGTTACGTCTATGATCATATCAATGCTAAATTACTTTTTAATAAAGGAGTTGCAAAGGTTGATTATTTTTTAGTTGAGAGTGAAGAGAGTGATATTGAGTTGACTGGGAGCGTTGATGTAATAAAAAGAGATTATAATTTAGCAGCAAATGTACAACCTGCTTTAGCCGACACAATTCCTCTGGCCACTTATTTAGCTGGAGGCGGTCTTGCAGGGCTTGGCGTTTGGGCTGCCGATAAGATGCTTTTTGGTGGTGAGGTAATGAGTGGACTTCTAGATAATGCTATTGAGGTTACTTTTATTATATCTGGCCCCTGGTCAGAGCCAGTTATTGAAAAACTAGATGGAGTTAAAGTCTTATGATAAATCAACTACTTAGTGATCATAAAATCAATGAAACTGAAATTTTTAATCTGTTGAGCTCCATGTCAGAAAATGGTTCAGATTATTCTGATTTATTTTTTCAACACTCTATCGCTGAGTCATGGGTTCTTGACGAAGGTATCGTTAAAGATGGCTCATACAATATTACTCATGGCGTAGGAGCAAGATGCGTATCTGGAGATCAAACAGGATTTTCATATTCTGATGATCTGAATCTCAAGGCCATTCAAGGGGCTGTGGATTTTGCAAAAGGTATTTCAAATCATAAATCAAATAAGGCGCCTAAGATTTTAAAGAGCACTAGTTATCCTTCTAAGTATGCTGCAATTAGCCCTCTAGATAGTTTGTCTTCTGAACAAAAGGTAGATATGCTGAGGCAGATTGATTCAATGGCAAGAAAAGAGCCAAAAGTTGTCCAGGTAAACGCCTCTCTTTCAGGTGCTTACACAGAAGTATTAATAGCATCTACTGACGGAGTTTATCAAGTTGATTGCAGGCCTATGGTTAGAGTGAACGTCTCAGTGGTTGTCGAACACAATGGAAGGATTGAGCAGGCCTCTACTGGTGGTGGAGGTAGATATGATTATAGTTATTTTGCAAAAAACTCACTCGCTGAAACCTACACTAAAGAAGCAATTAGACTGGCTTTAGTGGCGCTTGAATCTAAAGATGCTCCTGCTGGAAAGATGCCAGTCATTCTTGGATCTGGTTGGCCTGGAGTTCTTTTGCATGAGGCTATAGGTCATGGGCTAGAGGGCGATTTTAATCGAAAAGGAAGCTCTGTTTTCAGCGGCAGAATTGGTGAAAAAGTTGCGAGTGAAAAGTGCACAATTGTTGACAACGGAACAATAGAAAATCGTCGTGGAAGTCTGACGATTGATGATGAAGGTACGCCTACTCAAGAGACAACTCTAATCGAAAACGGATTGCTCAAAGGCTACATGATGGACAAGATGAATGGCCGACTCATGAATAAACCGAGTACTGGAAATGGCAGGCGGGAATCCTATGCACACATTCCAATGCCAAGAATGACCAACACCTATATGCTTAATGGAGATGACAAATTTGAGGATATGATTTCATCAGTAGACGATGGTATTTACGCTAAAAACTTTGACGGTGGTCAAGTGGATATTACCTCGGGAAAATTTGTATTTTCAGCTAATGAGGCCTATCTAGTTAAAAATGGAAAAATCACAACCCCAATCAAGGGCGCAACTCTTATTGGCTCAGGGGATGAAGTGCTCCATCAAATTTCAATGGTAGGTGATGATCTAAAGCTTGACCCTGGCATAGGTGTTTGCGGTAAAGATGGCCAAAGCGTTCCTGTTGGTGTTGGGCAGCCAAGCCTCAAAGTTGATAACTTAACCGTAGGCGGTACTCAGCTTTAATTCGCTACCTTTTGCTTTAAATTAACTGCTTTTTAACTGGCTGTTTTCTCATAATCTTGTTATAATATTGCGCTGTTTAGTTGAGGATAAACAATGCTCGAAAATTATTTACCCATTATCGTCTTTATTTTCCTAGGAATTGCCTTTGGAGTAGGGCTTACAGTTGTTGGCTACCTGCTTGGTCCGAGCGATCCGAGTGAGGAAAAAAACTCACAATTTGAGTGCGGATTTCCAGCTTTTGATGATTCTCGTATGCACTTCAACATCCGCTACTATCTCGTTGCGATTTTGTTTGTCCTTTTTGACCTTGAAGTTGCCTTTTTTATTCCTTGGGCAGTCGTTCAGGCTGAGCTTGGATGGTTTGGTTTTATTTCAATGTCTATATTTTTACTGCTTCTTGTGGTTGGATTTATTTTTGAGTGGAAAAAAGGGGCTTTAGAGTGGGAATAACAAGGAGTCACTATGGCTATTGAAGGCTTAATGAAAGAAGGCTTTGTCACAACCTCATTAGACAAAGTTATAAATTGGGCAAGAACAGGCTCACTCTGGCCGATGACTTTTGGCCTTGCTTGTTGCGCCGTTGAGATGATGGAGGCTGGTTCATCAAGATATGACCTTGATCGTTTTGGAATTGTATTCAGACCAACCCCTCGCCAGTCAGACTTGATGATTGTTGCGGGAACTTTGACTAACAAAATGGCTCCTGCACTGAGAAAGGTCTATGACCAGATGCCAGAACCAAAGTATGTCTTATCTATGGGATCTTGTGCGAATGGAGGAGGATATTACCACTACTCATATGCAGTAGTCAGGGGTTGTGATCGAATTGTTCCTGTTGATGTTTATGTTCCAGGCTGTCCCCCAACAGCTGAAGCACTCCTTTATGGAATTCTTCAATTGCAGGACAAAATTCGAAGAACCAATACAATTGCGCGAACCTAAATCATGAAAGAATTAAAGCAAAAATTATCCAAAGCCTTTGGTAAAAAAAATGTGAGTGAATCTCTTAATGAGCTCACACTAAACATCAAGAGTGAAGACGTTTTAGAGGTTTGCCAGAAATTAAAAGACGATTTTCAATTCGAAATATTGATGGATCTTTGCGGTATCGATTATTTAACTTATGGTGATTCTGACTGGAATGGTAATGCCAGCTCATCTGGATTTGGAAGGGCTCGTCAAGCACAACAATCAACCAATCAAAAAGAACAGCGCTTTGGAGTGGTTTACCATTTACTTTCTGTTTCAACTAACCAGAGACTTAGAGTAAAGGCACTTCTATCTTCTGAGAACTTAATGATTCAATCGGTCACTAAGATTTGGAATTGTGCTGACTGGTTTGAAAGAGAGGCTTTTGATTTATTTGGAATTCTGTTTGAAAACCATAATGACCTGAGAAGGATTTTGACTGATTATGGCTTTGTTGGCCATCCGCTCAGAAAAGATTTCCCAATGATTGGTGAAGTAGAGATGCGTTATGATGAGGAATTAGGAAGAGTGGTCTATGAGCCAGTTAGTATTGAGCCAAACGTCAATGTTCCCAGAGTGATAAGGAAGTAAATATGTCTGAAATGAAAAACTACACTCTGAACTTTGGACCACAGCACCCTGCTGCACACGGTGTTCTCAGACTCATTCTTGAGCTGGACGGAGAGGTCGTTGAGAGAGCCGACCCTCATATTGGATTGCTGCATAGGGGAACAGAAAAATTAGCTGAATCAAAGCCATACAACCAATCAATTGGATATATGGATCGACTTGATTATGTCTCTATGATGTGTAATGAGCATGCTTACGTAATGGGCATTGAAAAAATGCTAGGGATTAAAGTTCCTGAGCGGGCAGAATACATCAGAGTGATGTTTGATGAGATCACAAGAATCATGAATCATTTGATGTGGGTCGGTACGCACGGTTTAGATGTCGGTGCGATGAGCGTATTTTTGTATGCTTTCCGAGAGCGTGAAAGCCTAATTGATTGCTATGAGGCGGTCAGTGGATCAAGAATGCATGCGACTTATTACAGGCCGGGGGGAGTTTACAGAGATCTGCCAGATAAGATGCCTCAGTACCTCGAATCTAAATTAAGATCCAAGGAAAAGCTCGAAGAGATTAATGCAAATAGGCAGGGTTCACTGCTAGATTTTATTGAAGACTTCGCAAAGAATTTTCCTAAAAGCATTCAGCAGTACTCTGACCTGCTCACAGACAACCGAATTTGGAAGCAAAGACTCGTGAATATTGCAGTCGTTTCTCCAGAAAGAGCCATGCAGCTCGGATTTACTGGAGCAATGCTCAGAGGCTCTGGAGTCGAGTGGGACATTCGTAAAAACGAGCCCTACTCTGTCTACGACAAGCTCGATTTTGAGGTTCCTGTGGGTGTGACTGGTGACTGCTATGATCGTTACTTAGTTCGTATGGAGGAGATGCGTCAATCGACCCACATTATCAATCAATGTGTAGCTTGGCTGAAGGCAAACCCCGGACCGGTGATGTCTGATGATCACAAAGTAACGCCGCCAAACAGAGAAGACATGAAGGATGATATGGAGTCACTTATTCACCACTTTAAATTATTTACTGAGGGCTACTGTTTGCCTGAGGGTGAAAGCTATACAGCGGTTGAAGCGCCGAAGGGTGAATTTGGAGTTTATCTTGTTTCAGATGGAGCAAATAAACCTTACAGAGTAAAGATAAGGGCGCCGGGTTTTGCTCATCTTGCGGCAATGGACGAAATGTCAAAGGGGCATATGTTATCTGACGTAGTAACCATAATTGGTTCTCAAGATGTTGTTTTTGGTGAGGTTGATAGATGATTTCAAATGAAGCAAAAAAAGAGATTGATTTTTGGGTTTCTAAATACCCTGAAGGACGTAAAAGTTCAGCTGTCATGCAAGCTTTAACTATTGTCCAAAAGGAGAATGGAGGAAGCTTAAATCCTGATCTCATTAATGAAGTTGCTGATTACTTAGAGATGCCCGTAATTAGTGTTCAAGAGGTAGCAACATTTTATGAAAATTACAATCATAAGCCAGTTGGTAAGCATGTGGTTCGTTTCTGCCACAATATCTCTTGCATGCTAAATGGCTCCGATGAGTTAATTTCATATTTAGAAGATAAGTTAGAGGTAAAAACAGGCCAAGTCAGCAAAGATGGCTTGGTTAGTGTAAAGAAGGTTGAATGTTTAGGGGCTTGTGTAGGTGGACCAATGTGTCAAATTGGCGACCAGTATTACGAGCATTTAACTAAAGAAAAATTAGACAACATTTTGGAAGATTTAACATGAATGAAGTTTGTTTTAAAAACCTAGATAAAGAGAATCCGGCAAGTTTTGCTACCTATGAAGCAAATGGTGGATACAAAGTTTGGCGCAAAATCCTTAACGGCGAGTTAACGCCTGACGAAATAATATCAGAATTAAAAACCTCTGGATTAAGAGGTCGCGGTGGTGCTGGTTTTCCGACAGGGCTAAAGTGGAGCTTTATGCCGCGAAATCAAGAGGGTCAGAAGTACGTCGTTTGTAACTCCGATGAAGGTGAGCCCGGAACCTGTCATGATCGTGACATACTGAGATACAACCCGCACTCTGTGATTGAGGGGATGGCTATTGCAGGCTTTGTCATGAATGCAACGGTTGGATACAACTATATTCGTGGTGAATTTATGGAGCCCTATTATCGCTTTGAAGAGGCCTTAAAAGATGCCTACAAAGCAGGCTTACTTGGAAAAAACATTCAAGACAGTGCAATTTCTTATGACCTCTATACCCATCTTGGGGCTGGAGCTTACATCTGTGGTGAAGAAACAGCTCTTCTTGAATCACTCGAAGGCAAAAAAGGCCAGCCAAGATTTAAACCGCCTTTCCCAGCCAATGTCGGCTTATTTGGTAAGCCAACAACAATTAACAATACTGAGACCTTTGCCTCAGTTCCAGAAATCCTTTCAAGAGGCGGACAGTGGTTTGCTGATCTAGGGGTTGAGAATTCGGGCGGAACAAAGTGCTTTTCGGTAACAGGAAATGTCAAAAACCCTTCTAATTTTGAAGTCCCTATGGGTACGCCTTTCTCTAAGTTATTAGAGCTTGCTGGGGGTTTGAAAGAGGGGCGCAAACTCAAAGCAGTTATCCCGGGTGGTTCATCAACGCCTCTATTGCCTGCTGAGACCGCTATGAACATGACTATGGACTACGACAGCATTGCAAATGCAGGATCAATGCTAGGTGCTGGATCCGTGATTGTGATGGATGATACAACCTGTATGGTCAAAACTTTAACCCGTTTAGCCCACTTTTATTATGATGAGTCTTGCGGACAATGCACGCCTTGCAGAGAAGGAACTGGCTGGCTATATAGAATGTTGCAAAGAATACTTGATGGTAATGGCCAAGAAGAGGATTTAGATTTACTCTTATCAGTTGGTGAAAAAATCATGGGAAATACAATCTGCGCTCTTGGAGATGCAGCTGCAACCCCTGTCGAGAGCTTCATCAAGCACTTTAGGGAAGAGTTCGAATACTATATTCAGAACGGAAAGAGCATGGTGGAAGAAAAGCATAACCTGATTGAGGAAGCAGCAAGTGTCTGAAATTGAAATTGAAATTGATGGTCATATAGTCAAGGCTAGCCAAGGTGACTCAATCATCAGTATTGCTGATAGAGAGGGGATAGATGTGCCTCGCTTTTGCTATCATAAAAAGTTATCCGTTGCTGCAAACTGCAGAATGTGTTTGGTAGACATTGAGGGTGTTCCAAAGGCCCAGCCAGCATGCTCAACTCCTGCTGCAAACGGTATGAAAATTAATACAAAAAATGACAAGGCTAAGTTTGCACAAAAAGCAGTCATGGAGTTTTTGCTTATCAATCACCCTTTGGATTGCCCTATATGTGATCAAGGCGGTGAGTGTGAGCTTCAAGATGTGGCCATGGAGTATGGCTCAGACGTCTCGAAATTCAATTTAGGCAAGAGAATCGTTCCTGATAAAGGCATTGGAGCTCTTATCCAGACTGATATGACTCGTTGTATTCACTGCACAAGGTGTGTCAGATTTGGCGCTGAAGTCGCTGGCATTGTTGAGATGGGCGGAACTGGAAGAGGCGAAGGTGTCAAAATTGAACCGTTCCTAACCGAAGGAATTCAGTCAGAGTTATCAGGAAATATGATCGATGTTTGTCCGGTTGGAGCATTAACCTCCAAACCGTTTAGATATGAAGCTCGAACATGGCAAATGAACGCAGTCCAGAGTGTTGCTCGTCATGACTTGGTTGGATCAAACATCTATACTCAGAGTTACAGAGGCAAAGTAAAGAGGGTTGTTGCTAGAGACAATGACTCTATTAATGAAACATGGATTTCTGATAGGGATCGCTTTTCATACGAAGGCCTGAATCATGAAAGCCGTGCGCTAAAACCTAAAATTAAAGTTGACGGTGAGTGGCAAGATACTGATTGGCAGCAAGCCCTTCAGTTTGCGGTTGATGGAATCAAAAATAATGCAATAAATCCAGATCAGTTGGGTGTTTTGGCGTCAAAACATGCATCATTGGAAGAGTTCTATTTGATGCAAAAATTAGCTCGAAAGTTTGGATCAGAAAATATTGATTTCAGGTTAGATCAAACTCAATTAAGCACAGGCAGCTCTCTAGAGTCATCGATAAATTTGTCAGAAATTGAATCTGTTGACCACGCCTTGATTATTGGATCATATACTCGACTCGAGCAGCCCATGATCAATCATCGAATTAGAAAGGCTGCTTTGGATGGCGCATCTGTCAATACGATCAACAGTAAAAATTTTGATTTTAATTTCAAAACAAAATGTAATGCATTGACAGCGCCACAAAAACTATTATCAGTACTTCAATCTGTCCTAAAGGCAGTGCATTTAAAAACAAATCAAGATATCCCTAATGATGTATCTGATGTCAGTCCAAGTGAAATTCACAACATAATTGCGGACGACTTAATTGCATCAGAAAACGGAGTCATTGTTTTAGGAGAGCACCTTAACAGCAATCCAAATTCCCTAGCGATTATAAACCTGATTGAGAAAATTGCATCTGCAACAAACCTTAAAATTGCAAACATAACTATATCAGGCAACTCTCATTCAGCCGAAAAGGCCAACTTTATTCCATCTAGTAATGGGCTTAATGCCATTTCAATGTTTAATGATAATACCAAGGCATTCTTATTGATGGATGTGGATTCTGAGTATGACTTTATTGACTCAAAGTCTGCTCAAGGTCATTTTAGTAAGGAAGATGTTTTTGTTGTTGTGCTGAGCAGTTTCGAGAATCAGTCAACGCTAAGTAGTGCGGATGTGATTCTTCCTATGGCCTCTTTCTATGAATCTTCTGGAACCCACATTAATTTTGATGGACTTGTCCAATCCTATAGCGCATCAGTCAAAAGCCCAGGTGAATCTAAGCCTGGCTGGAAGATTATCAAAGTGATGGCTGATTTGTTGGATTTACAGGGTTTTGATTATGTAGATTCCACTCAGGTAAAAGAGGAGGCGCTTCAATCTTCTAAGGTGAAATCAAGTGTTGATGAAGCTAACATTCAGAGTATTGATGATTCTCAGGTAACCACTCATTGGCAGTATGCACCCTATGCATCTGACAGCGTGACTCGAAGAGCTAAAGCTCTTCAAGAGTCCAATGTAGGCATGATTAACAGAGCGTATGTTTCAAAAATGACTGCCCACAAGATTGGACTAAGCGATGATGATCTTTATTTAGGTGTCCCAGTTTCAATTGAAGAGAGTGTCGCTGAAGACTGCGTGTTTATTCATACTAATCAAGCTCGAAGGGCATAGGGGGTATTGATTATGTGGCAATCATTTGTAGACCTTACACACCAGTTGATTCCTTGGTTTAATGGAAGCCTAGCTGACATCTTAATTATTGTCATTAAGGGCTTGGCTCTTATTTTTCCTCTGATTATTATGATGGCCTACATGACCTATGCTGAAAGAAAAGTGATCGGCTTTATGCAGCTTAGAATTGGACCAAACAGGGTTGGGCCATTTGGCCTTCTTCAGCCCTTTGCCGATGTCTTTAAAATGCTATTTAAAGAAGTCATTTTTCCATCAAAGTCAAATATCTATCTCTTTTTGCTCGCCCCAATCCTGGCCTTTGTTCCTGCTGTTGCAGTGTGGGCAGTAGTTCCGCTCGGTGAGGACTTCTACATCGCTAATATCGATGTGAGCCTACTCTATGTGATGGCGATTGGATCAGTTGGTGTGTATGGTATTGTTTTGGCAGGCTGGGCCTCCAACTCTAAGTACCCATTATTAGGAGCACTCAGAAGTACAGCCCTATTAATTTCTTATGAATTAGTTATAGGATTTGTCCTTGTTACAGTAGTCATGGTGGCAAGTTCAGTCAACCTCAATACGGTTGTTGAAAGTCAGTCTGGTGGAATTTTGAATTGGTACTGGATTCCACTCTTCCCAATGATGATTGTTTTCTGGATTGGCGCTTTAGTGGAAACTAACAGGGCGCCTTTTGACGTTGTCGAGGGTGAATCTGAGATCGTTGGCGGAACACATGTTGAATACTCAGGTATGCCATTTGCACTATTTTTTATGGCTGAATATTTCAACATGATTTTCATGGCAATGCTGGCAGTCCTCATGTTTTTTGGTGGTTGGCACTCCCCATTTGAAGGGATCCCATTCCTAGAGGAGTTATTTGGATTTGTCCCTGACTTGATTTGGCTATTAGTCAAAATGAGCTTCTTTTTATTTTTGTATTTTTGGATTCGTGCCTCCTTCCCAAGATTTAGGTATGACCAAATTATGAGACTCTGTTGGAAAGTTTTCTTGCCGCTCACAATTGTTTGGATATTTGTTGTTGCATTGATGACACAACTGGGAATAGGACCTTGGTTTTAAGGAGATAGAGATATGAAGAAAAAATTAAAGAAATTAGTTAATGACTTTAGTCTCGGTGAGCTTCGAACAGGACTCAAGGTGACCAGTAAAGAGTTTGTGAATAAAAAAATCACCGTTCAATTTCCTGAAGAGAGGACCCCGATTTCACCCCGATTTAGAGGTCTTCATGCACTTCGTCGCTATCCAAATGGTGAAGAGCGCTGCATAGCTTGTAAGCTTTGTGAGGCCGTCTGTCCGGCAAATGCAATAACCATTGACTCCGAGATGAGGGAGGATGGAACTCGCAGAACAACGCAATATGATATCGATTTATTCAAGTGCATCTTTTGTGGTTTTTGTGAAGAAGCTTGCCCAGTTGATGCGATTGTAGAGACGCACATTTTTGATTATGCTTTTGAATCAAGAGAAGGTAGCATTATTGATAAAAAGGCCTTGCTAGAGATTGGCGATAAAAACGAGAGTGCAATCAGTAAAGCTAAAGAAGAAGATTCGAAGTATAGGTAAGGAAGGCTATGGAATTTACATCAATTTTATTTTATGTTTTCTCGCTCTTTTTTGTAGGCAGCTCGTTAGTAATGATTACTTCAAGAAATACCGCAAAAGCAGCTCTATGGCTTATTCTAACTTTCTTTAGCGCTGCAAGCCTATGGCTGCTTCTTGAGGCCGAGTTTTTAGCCATTACACTCATACTAATTTATGTCGGCGCTGTGATGGTTCTGTTTATGTTTGTAATCAAGATGCTTGATACTGAGGCATCAACACTTAGAGCACAATTTACTCGCTACCTGCCTTTAGGGATTTTTGTGTCTTTAGTTGTTATCGTGCAAATGGCTCTAGTTCTTAACGCGGGTCCATTTGACCTAGAGACAGTAGGCTTGCCAGAGCAGCATGGACCTTCATACAGTAATATTACTGCAATCGCTCAGCAGCTCTACACAGTCTATGTTTATCCATTTGAGTTGGCAGCTGTTCTGTTGCTTATTGCCATTATCGCAGCAATTACTTTAGTTCACAGAACTCAAGTCAATAGCAAAAAACAGAACATCTCTGAACAAATCAATGTTCAAGCCAAGGACAGGATGAGATTTGCTTCAATTAACAAAGATTCAACTAAGGAGAACAAATGATCGCTTTATCAGACTATTTGATTCTTAGCTCTATCGTCTTTTGTATTGGTTTAGCTGGTATTTTTATAAACAGAACCAACATCATAATGATTTTGATGTGTGTCGAGTTAATTTTGGCAGCCGTTAATACCAACTTTATTGCTTTCTCATTCTACAGCTCTGATCTAGCTGGACAAATCTTTGTATTCTTTATCTTGACTGTTGCCGCCGCAGAGGTCGCTATTGGTCTTGCGATTTTGACTTTGATGTATAGAAATCGAGGCTCAATTGATATTGATGTAACTAACACTTTGAAGGGATAGTGATGCTTAATATCTATTTAACAATTGTTCTAGCACCCCTTATTGGTTCGGTCCTCGTAGGGCTTGCAGGCAACAGATTGGGTAGGAAGCTATCCCACTCCATCACAATTTTAGGGGTTGCTGTATCCACAGTCCTGTCGCTTTATGTCTTCAACCACCATGTTTTAAATAATGGGGATGTCTTCAATCAAAATATCTATACCTGGATGCAGATAGGTGGACTCAATATCAGTGTTGGGTTTTTGGTAGATAATCTGACCTCAATCATGCTCGTTGTTGTCTCTTTTGTCTCACTAATGGTGCATATCTATACGATAGGCTACATGCATGAAGACAAGGGCTACACTAAGTTTTTTAGCTATATATCTTTGTTTACATTCGCCATGTTCACACTGGTCATCTCAAATAACTTTATGCAGTTATTTTTTGGCTGGGAAGCTGTCGGACTGGTGTCCTATCTCTTGATTGGGTTTTGGCACCACAAAGAATCGGCTATCGAAGCCAATCTAAAAGCTTTCCTTGTTAACCGCGTGGGAGACTTCGGCTTCCTTTTAGGTATCGCATTTGTTCTTATGTTTTTTGGTACGCTGGATTATGCCGAAGCGTTCAGCCAAAAAGATCAAATTATTGGGCAAACATTATTTGGTGGTTTTTCTGCAATTACCGTTGTTTGTCTGCTCTTGTTTGTTGGAGCAATGGGAAAGTCAGCTCAAGTTCCACTGCATGTCTGGCTTCCAGGCTCAATGGAAGGTCCAACTCCAATATCAGCTTTAATTCATGCTGCAACCATGGTGACTGCTGGAATATTTATGGTCTCGAGAATGTCGCCCTTATTTGAGCTAAGTGATACAGCATTAATGGTTGTCATGATTATTGGTGCAGTGACCGCTTTATTTATGGGCTTGCTAGGAATTGTCCAAAACGATATAAAAAGAGTGGTGGCCTATTCTACCCTTTCTCAGCTTGGCTATATGACTGTTGCTCTGGGCGTGAGCGCATACTCTGTTGCTATATTTCATTTGATGACTCATGCATTTTTCAAGGCTCTGCTTTTCTTAGCTGCAGGTTCAGTTATTGTAGCTCTTCATCATGAGCAGGATATTAGAAAAATGGGTGGACTCAGAAAAAAAATGCCAATCACATACATTACCTCCTTGCTTGGAACGTTGGCGCTAATTGGTTTTCCAGGATTTGCAGGCTTTTATTCGAAAGACATGATTATTGAGGCCGTTCATTATTCTGATTTGCCATATGCTGGATGGGCCTACATAGCAGTTTTAGTAGGCGTCTTTATTACTGCCTTTTATAGCTTGAGACTTCTGTTTTTAGTGTTTCATGGCGAATCCAGGGTGGATAGTCATACTGAAGAGCATCTCCATGAGACAGGCTCTTCAATCACAGTTCCACTGATCCTTCTGGCGATTCCTTCAGTGGTCATTGGATACCTGACAATTGAGCCGATGCTTTTTGGGGGCTGGCTTGAAAATGCCATTACTATTGACTCTTCACATCACGCACTTGCAGAGCTGAAGGATCATTTTTATTCTGCTTTTGCACTCCTAACGCATTCAGTAGTGACCCCACCATTCTGGATGATGGTTGGTGGCGCAGTTTCAGCATGGGTATTTTGTCTATATCGACCGGATTGGGCGGATCAGATTCAATCCAGGTTTAAGAGAACCAATTATGTGCTCAACTCACTCTATGGTTTTGACAGATTGAATGATATTGTCTTTGTTAAGGGCTCGGTTAAGCTCGGCAATCTTCTCTGGAAGATTTCAGACATGACCCTTATTGATAAAGTTATTGTGAATGGAAGTGCAAAACTTGCGCGCTACTTAGGTGTCTTAATTAGACCAGTTCAAACGGGATATGTTTACCACTATGCATTTTTCATGATTGTCAGTCTGATGCTTGTTCTAGGGTGGGTTCTCATAGCTTCAGATTATTCATTTTTTAGTTAGGTAGGGGTATGGATTCATTGCTTAGTATTTTAATTTGGCTGCCTATTCTAGGGGGTGGAGCGGTCCTTTTGATTGGAAACGAGAGAAGTTCGACGGCAAAGTGGGCTAGCGCTGTTATATCAGTATTGGTTTTTATTCTATCTATCAATCTTTTTTTAGATTTTGATACCTCAACTTCAGCAATGCAGTTTGTTGAGAAAATGAGTTGGATATCACAGTTCAATATTTTTTATCATCTTGGGGTTGATGGAATCTCAATGCCATTGATCATCCTAACGACCTTCTCGACCATACTGGTGATCATTGCAGGCTGGGAGGTTATTCAGAATAGAGTAGCCGACTATATGGCAGCATTTTTAATGATGGAAGGAATCATTATTGGCGTTTTCTCGGCGATGGACTCAATGCTGTATTACGTTTTTTGGGAGGCGTCATTAATTCCAATGCTGTTAATTATTGGAGTCTGGGGCGGTCAAAACAGAGTTTACGCAGCCATTAAATTCTTTTTGTATACCTTTCTGGGGTCAGTTTTTATGCTGGTTTCATTAATCTATATGTACAATCTTGGCGGTTCATTCGCAATCTCTGATATGCACGCTCTGCCACTGACACTGGTTCAGCAGGGCTGGATTTTCTGGGCATTCTTTCTTGCCTTTGCTGTTAAAGTTCCAATGTTTCCAGTTCATACTTGGCTACCGGATGCTCATGTTCAGGCTCCTACAGGCGGCTCAGTAATCCTAGCTGCAATCATGCTGAAGATGGGTGGTTATGGATTCTTTAGATTCTCTCTTCCAATAACGCCAGATGCATCATCATATTTTGCTTTTGTAGTCATCGTGCTTTCATTGATTGCGATTGTCTATATTGGCTTTGTTGCGCTAGTTCAAAAAGACATGAAGAAATTAATCGCGTACTCTTCAATATCACATATGGGATTTGTTACTCTGGGTGTGTTTGCTCTTTTTTCAATTATGAAGATGGATTCAAGTGGAGAACTTATATCGATAGCTGGTGCAAGTATAGAGAGTGCCTATCTTGGTCTAGAGGGGGCAATGATTCAAATGGTTTCTCATGGCTTTATATCTGCCGCAATGTTCTTGGTGGTTGGCGTGCTTTATGATCGACTGCATTCAAGAGAGATTTCGACATACGGAGGCGTCGTCAATTCAATGCCTAAATTTACAGGGTTTGCTGTCCTATTTGCGATGGCAAATGCTGGGCTTCCAGGGACATCCGGATTTGTGGGTGAATTTATGGTTATTCTTGGCGCGCTTCAAGCAAACTTTTGGTATGCATTTTTAGCTGCTATGACTTTGATAGTCGGTGCGGCTTACACGTTGTGGATGGTCAAACGTGTCTTTTGGGGTCCAGTCATCAATCCTGAAGTTAGTAAACTGAACGATATTAATGCTAGAGAGTTTGGTATTCTTGCAGTGCTTGCAGTGGCAGTTTTATGGATGGGAATCTATCCCCAGCCAGTCATTGAAGTGATGCACGTGAGTATAGCGAATCTTCTAGAGCAGGCACTTACAACTAAAATCCCGGGCATGTTATGATGAATTTTAACTTCAATGTTTCAGAGCTAATGTTTTTGATGCCTGAGCTATTTTTGTTGGCAGCAATCTCATGTATTCTTTTGTTTGATTTATATGTAAAGGAAGAGCTTAAAAAGTTTACTTACCATCTCTCTCAACTAGCCCTTTTAATAGCTGGCTTGTTGGCATTTAACTTAATTGGAGAGAGTGCAACTATATTCTCAGGAACCTTCGTGCTAGACACCTTGGGGTCTACCTTTAAAGTCTTTATAGCTGGTTTTTCAATGATTGCACTGGTTTATTCGCGGCACTATCTGAGTGTTCATGGCCTTCTAAGAAACGAGTATTTTATTCTTGCGCTGATGTCAATTTTAGGGATGCTTGTCATGGTATCTGGGCACAGCCTTCTGACTTTATATCTTGGGCTAGAGATTATGTCCTTATCCCTGTATGCGCTTATAGCAACTGCAAGAGACAGAGCTTTTGCGATAGAGGCCGCACTTAAATATTTTGTGCTAGGTGCCATAGCATCAGGCCTATTGCTCTATGGCATGTCAATGATTTATGGAATAACTGGTAACCTTGATATTGCTCAGATAGCTAGCTTTGCAAGTCTTGCTACTCTAGAGCCTCAAGAGACACTGATTCTCAATTTTGGTCTCGTTTTCCTAGTCATTGGAGTGGCATTCAAGCTTGGTGCGGTGCCTTTTCATATGTGGGTTCCAGATGTCTATCAAGGTTCACCAACCTCGGTCACTATGTTTTTATCAACGGTTCCAAAGATAGCTGCTGTAGCTCTATTAGTTCGTCTCTTGATTGATGGCTTGAGTGATTTCCAGCACTACTGGGCGGACCTATTTATGATTCTAGCTGTTCTCTCAATTGCAGTTGGCTCATTAGTTGCGCTGACGCAAGTGAATATAAAGAGAATGCTCGCGTATTCAACGATATCCCACATTGGATTTGTGCTTCTTGGATTTGTCACTGGTGTTTTAGAGGGCTATGGGTCAGCTATTTTTTATGTATTCGCTTATATACTGATGAGTTTGGCTGCCTTTGGATCGATCATTGTATTAAATCGAAGTGGCTTTGAAGCAGACCAAATTTCAGACTTTAGAGGGCTCAGTAAACATTCGCCTTGGTTTGCTTTAATCATGCTTGCTGTGATGCTCTCAATGGCTGGAGTGCCCCCATTTATTGGTTTTTATTCAAAACTATTTATTCTTCAGCAAGTGGTATCCGAGGGTTACGTCATTCTTGCTGTCATCGCGGTTATTTTTGCAGTCATCAGTGCCTACTACTATTTGCAAATTATTAAAACAATGTACTTTGATGATGCAGATAAAGACATTGTTGTTTCAGCGCCAATAGATCTAAAAGTCGTCTTATCTATCAACGGTGTACTCATTTTAATAATTGGTTTGATGCCTAGCTATTGGATGAATCTGTCTGTTTCACTGTTTTAAGTGGGCTAGGTTTTTATTACATTTTCTGTAGAATGGCTTTATGATTATTGCGCATCGCGGAGTCTCATTTACATTCCCTGAAAACTCACTGCCAGCCTTCGAGGCGTCTTGGCAGCTTGGCGTAGATGGAATCGAAGGCGACTTCCATCTAACTAAAGATGGTGAAATTGTTTGTATTCATGATGAGGATACTGAAAGAGTCTGCAAGACTAAGGCAATCATCCGTCACTCCACTCTTAAAGATTTAAAAGCATTAGAGCTGAGCTATAAAGGAGACTCTAATCTCAATCTAAAAATTCCGACAATGTCTGAGGTGTTAGAAACTGTTCCAAAAGGACAGAAAATTTTCATTGAAATCAAGTGTGGCCCTGAAATTATCTCTCCGCTATTGAGTCAGCTATCTAAATCCAAAATGAATGCTGATCAAATAGTAATTATTTCATTTAATTCTGAAGTCATAAAAACGGTAAAGGATTTAAATCCAGTTTACAAGGCATTTTTTCTCTATTCATGCGAAGATGGTCGAGATTTTGATGAGTTAATTGACGAGGCTTTAGAGATAAATGCGAATGGAATCTCAACCAACAATGAATCTTCAAAATTATTTGTCGATAAAGTGATTGATGCAGGCTTAGAGTATCACTCCTGGACGATAGATGATGCTGATGTCGCTTTACGGTTAATTGAGTGGGGGTCAATTTCAATTACCACCAACGATCCTGAATCAATAATGAGAAGGATTCAGGGTTAAATTAAATTTATTCCTTGACGGACTCTCTTTAAGAGACTTAAAATGCAGGCTCTTATCATTTTTGATTCTTAACTGACTGTGTCCAATAATCTATCGGCAAGCGTTGTCACGGCAATATTAGCAGCATTCTTTTTCTCTCTTGCTGCTACTGTAGTCCCTTACTTTTATGGAGTCGGAGGAACTGTATTCCTTCTTCTCTCTGTTCGTTATGTCAGCACCTTTATTTTTGCAAGCATCCTAAATAAGTCTCCCAAGAAATCTAAAAGTAGATCAGCTCATACTAGACTCATCTTAATAAGTCTTTTCCAGGCCCTCTTTATTTCTTCTTACATGTACTCAATTAAGTTGATACCGTTGAGTCTTGCTGTAGTGGTGATTTATACGTTTCCTATCATTACTTTTTTTGTAAATTCGTTAATCAAAAGTCGATCCATCGATCTTTTATCTGTTGCGGCGCTCCTGGTTTCTCTCTTTGGAATTTGGGTTCTGGTTCAGGGTGATTCAAGTGATTGGAATTTATGGGGTGTTTTTTGGGGGCTTGTGGCCTCATGTGCTCAGGTCACAGTCAACATTCTATCGAGGCATGAAAGTGTTGAATCGGGATGGGGACTTGTGAAATACATTACTGTTTTGCCAGCACTAATATTTGTGTCTGTCTATTTTATTGTGACTTCAGATCCAATTTCTTCAGTATCCTCAGAGATGCTCATGTGGAGTATTCTTTCGGCAATGGGTATGAGTGGGGGATTCTATTTTTTCTTTAAATCAATCTCTCTCATTGGACCTGTTAGAACATCAAACGTAATGTATTTAGAGCCAGTATTTACCATACTGTTAGGTGTTATGCTTCTCCAGGATGCTCTTGGAATGAGTCAGTGGGTTGGTATGTTTATCATCTTTATTGCAACCATTTCACTAGAGCGCTGGGGTAAAAAGTATAATTAAAACATCTGTCGGTATTGTTTGAGGAGGAATGATTGAGTTCACCAATCTGGAAGCCAAATGAGTCGCAAATTCTAAACGCGAATGTCACAAAATTCATCAGTTTTGTGAACCAGGAGCGAGGCTTAAAGCTATCAAACTATTGGGATTTGCATCAGTTTTCTATTGACCACTCAGATAATTTTTGGCGAATGTGTGCAGATTATTGCGGCGCAGTTGGTGACTTTTCTGGGCCTGAGCGAGTGGGAGAATCGATGGTTGATACCCAGTGGTTTCCTGAAGCGAAATTAAATTTCGCTGAAACTATGTTATCGCGTCGAGATGAGAAAGACGCAATCGTCTTTCGTGGAGAGAATAAGATTGAATTACGCCTTTCTTTTTCTGATCTATATTTGCAGGTTGCTAAAGTTCAATCTCACATGAGAAGTTGTGGTGTTGGGCCAGGTGATCGAGTTGCAGCTTTTCTTCCTAATCACCCGGCAGCAATCATTGGGATGCTCGCAACAACTTCAATTGGAGCGATTTGGTCGAGCTGCTCCCCCGATTTTGGTAAGCAAGGAGTCTTGGATCGTTTTGGGCAGATCGAGCCTAAGATGATCTTCGTTGTTGATGGCTATTATTACAATGGAAAGGCACATGACACAATTGAGAGAGTTAAGTCATTTCTAGATGAATTGCCTTCGGTAGAGAAGGTCGTAATGATTGAATATATTCAAACATACACGGGAGATATAGAAAACTGCTCAACTCTTTTAGAGATAACATCAAATCTTCCCGATAAGGAAGTTGAGTTTAAACAAGTCCCTTTTGATCACCCTCTTTACATCCTCTACTCCTCTGGGACAACTGGAGCGCCAAAGTGCATCGTTCATGGCCATGGAGGTACACTTTTACAGCATCTAAAAGAGCAACAGCTTCATGCAGATATTCGTAAAGATGATCGCGTATTTTATTTCACGACCTGTTCATGGATGATGTGGAACTGGTTGGTTTCAGCTTTAGCGAGTAAGGCTACGGTAATGCTTTATGATGGATCACCTTTTTATCCAGGAGCAAAAGCACTTTGGGACTTTGCAGAGGCTGAAAAATTTACATTATTTGGAACTTCAGCAAAATATATTGAGGCACTCCAAAAAGTAGGCTTCTCTCCTAAGTCTGGACGCAATCTTGAAGCGCTGCGAGGTATGGCCTCGACGGGGTCTCCGCTTTCTGCAGAAGGTTATGATTTTGTGTATTCTGAGATTAAAGATGATCTTCATCTCGCATCCATTTCTGGAGGCACAGATATTGTCTCATGCTTTGTTTTGGGCGTTCCGACGCTCCCGGTCTATCGAGGTGAAATACAAGCGCCAGGGCTTGGCATGGATGTGCAAGTTTGGAATGATGAAGGCGAATCCGTTCGTCAAGAGCGTGGTGAGCTCATTTGCGCACAATCATTTCCATCTCGTCCGGTCTTTTTTTGGAGAGATGAAGGAGGCCAGAAGTATTATTCAGCCTACTATGAGCATTTTGAAGGTGTATGGGCTCACGGAGATTTTGCGGAAATTACTAAAAATGGCGGCGTTGTGATTTATGGGCGTTCGGATGCGGTTCTAAACCCTGGAGGTGTTCGCATCGGTACTGCCGAGATTTACCGTCAAGTAGATAAAATTGAGGCGGTACTTGAGAGTATTGTGATTGGGCAGGAATGGAAAAATGATGTTCGTGTAGTACTTTTTGTGAAGATGCGAGAGGGGCAAGAGCTGACGGATAGTCTCATTCAGGAGATTAAGTTGGTTATCCGCACAGAGTGCACACCAAGACATGTTCCAGCAAAGATTTTAGAAGTGGGTGATATTCCAAGAACAAAGTCCGGAAAAATCGTAGAGATTTCGGTTCGTGATATAGTGCATGGGCTTGAAATTAAAAACAAGGAGTCGCTTGCAAACCCTGAGGCTTTAGAGTTTTTTAAAAACCGTGAAGAGCTCCTATCAATTTGAGCTAACTAAATTATTTCTCCATTATGAAAATAGTTATAGCTCCTGATTCTTTTAAAGAAACGCTCACAGCGTTTGAGGTTGCCAGTGCTATTGAGTCAGGCTTTCAAAATGTTTTTCCAGAGGCTGAAATCATTAAGATTCCAATCGCAGATGGAGGCGAAGGCACCGTTGATGCTATGGTAAGCGCTACTCATGGGAGTTTTGAGTTTTCAGAGGTCGAAGGGCCAATGGGTGATACAACAAGAGCGAAGTGGGGGATGCTTGGAAACTCAAAAACAGCTGTGATCGAGGTTGCAGAAGCATGTGGCCTACATTTAGTGTCTGAAAACAAAAGAAACCCAATGGCTGCCTCCAGTTTTGGAGTCGGACAGCTAGTCATCGCAGCGCTAGATAAAGGAGCAAAAAAAATCATTATTGGTCTTGGAGGAAGCGCTACGAATGATGGTGGATATGGATTTTTAAGGGCAATAGGTGTTCAGTTTTTGGACTCTGAAGGAAATGAATTGAATGGTCATTTTGAAACTCTAAGTTTGTTATCTGATATCAATCTCAGTCATATAGATACGCGTATAAAGAACACAGCTATCGAGATAGCCTGTGATGTAGATAACCCCCTTCTTGGAGAAAAAGGTGCTTCTAAAGTTTTTGCAGAGCAAAAGGGGGCGAGCAGTAAAATGATTGAAGAGCTAGAGTCAATTATGGCTCACTATTACAGAATCATCTCAATTCAGTTAGGCAGTCAGTTGCAGGATCAGCCTGGTTTTGGTGCTGCTGGCGGTCTAGGTTTTGGCATTTCAGCTTTCATAAATTCAGAGCTCAAGAGTGGAATTAATATTGTGCTCGAGGCGCTCAACTTTAATCAAAATTTATTGGATGCAGATCTTGTCATTACTGGAGAGGGCCGGATTGATTCTCAAAGCGAAAGAGGCAAGGCTCCAATTGGCGTTATTAATTATGCAAACCAATTGAACCGCAGAGTTTTTGTCATTGCAGGCTCAGTTGATGATCCAAAAACTTTTAATCAAAAGTTCAATGTAACTAATTCATACGGCATTGTTAATGAAAAGTTTTCAATTGAAAAGGCTTTCGAGGACCCATATGGCTCCCTTAAAGGTATTTCTCAAAAGGCCGCAGAGGATTTCAGAGAACTAGTAACCTAGCTCAGGGTTCACTAGATTGTTTAGGCCCTCGTTCGCAATGTATCTGCGCATATTCATCATCACCAAATCGAGCGTCAATGTGATATAGGTGTCACCGTCATCAGCTGAGATGTGAGGCATAACCATAAGGTTAGGCGTAGTCCACAGCTTAGAATCTGATGGCAATGGCTCAGGATCAAAAACGTCAATGATTGCCGCCTTAATGTGGCCAGAGTTCAAGTTGTCAACAAGCGCATCATAGTCCATTGTTGCCGCTCTACCAACATTAATGATTCCTACGCCAGGCTTCATTAATGATTGACGTCTTTTGTCAAGAAGGTTATAAGTCTCCTGTGTGTTTGGTGTTGACATAAATATATAGTCAGCGAGGGGAAGTACTTCATCGAGCTCATCTTGAGAGACTATTCGGTCAACATCATCAAGATTCTTTCCGTGACGACTCACACCAATCACATTCATTCCAAGTAGCTTGCACTTTTGAGCTGCCGCATAACCAATGTTTCCAACCCCAATAACAAGCAGAGTTTTTCCCATGATTGGAGAGGAGTATAAAGACTCCCAGTGATTGCTCTGTTGGTTTCTGACTATTTCAGGAATATGAGTGTGCAGCATCAAGACGCTCATCAGCCCAAACTCTCCAGCCTTCTCCGAATGAACTCCTCTATTGTTTACAACAGAGACATTTTCAGGAACCCAATCCATCGGGCATAAATGCTCAACACCAGCACCAATGATATGTATCCACTTTAAATTAGGGGCAATTTCAGATAGATTTTCAGTCGGAAAATCCCAGCATACTAAAACCTCTGCAGTTTTCATAGATTCATAAAAGTTGTCAAGATCCCAATCAAAAACGGGATCAATCTTATCTTTTAGATCTGGATAGCTCTCAATTGCAGCTTGATATCTTTCTTGGGTTATTGCAAATACACTTTCACCCTCTATGGTTGGAGGGAATGAATCAGGATCAGCATGATTACTCTTAAAGTGGACTCTAATTTTTTTATTACCCTGCATAGCTTATTGACCTACGAGCTCTCTCTTGATTGAATTTCAATTAGTTTATCAGAGACAATTTTAATTCTCTCTTCCTCAGTTTTGCTATCAACCTCAAACTGAATTTTAATGAACTCCTTGGCAAGTTTACTGAAGAAACTGTCCTCATTATCATCATTTTTTGGAATGTTAAGAACAGAATCACCTCCATAAGTTGGTATTGGCGATTCTTTTAGATCGGTCACTTTGTAGGGTTCTTTGCCATCAGCAAGGCTTCTGATTTGTTCTCTTATTCTTTGACGCATCATTGCAACTCCCTGATCACTGGCAACCAGGTTTTCGTTTTTATGGATGTTAATTGGACCCATCCCCTCGCACGCTTCTCTATCTGCAGGGAATCTTTGACGCTCCTCATAAGGTCTATCAAATATCTCTCCCTGCTCAATGAGCTCAGGCCCTTCTGGCGTATTGTATTTATGAGGATCACCACGTTCACCAAAATTTGCCCAGGCATAGCAAATCGTTCTCTCATCATCAATTGGGACTACCCACCTTGTAAAGGAACTTCGACCATAAAGCAGTTGTTTGGTTCCATCAGCAGCAAATGCCGCTCCTGCTTGAGTAAAGTTAGGGAGGATAACTTCATTAATTCTGAACCAAACATTGTCGCCAACCCTTCTAGTATTGCATCCAAGAATCCAGCTATCTCTCTCAACAAATTCAATCTGTCCAACTTCACCAAATCCCTCAGAGAACTGTTGTCGACTCATATTAGAGTGAAGAAAAGCAGTATGAATAGGGTCGACAATGGCATCGAGCACTTGAAGCCAATTACAATCAAACGGGGCTTTGTATGGAACCATTTCCATGTCATCAAAATTTAGACTATCGTACATTGGAAACTCAGGCCTCTTTTCTTTTGGACCCAAGTAGGCAAAAATAAGTCCCTTGAATTCATGCGTCGGATACGCGCCGAGCTGAACCTTCTCTTTAATGATTTCTTGAGTGTGTTCAGACTGGCCTGGAACATCTAAAATTGTTCCATCAACATCAAAGTGCCAGCCGTGATAGCAGCAACTGATTCCATGAGTTTGACAAATTCCAAACTCAAGAGAGGCTTGGCGATGTGGACACTGTTTGTGAACTAGGCCAAGTCGCTTACTTTTGTCACGAAATAAAACTAATTCCTCACCCAAGATTTTGATTGCTACAGGAAGGTCTGTAAGTTCTGATGAGATATAAATTGGGTGCCAATATCTTCTTAAATATTCTCCAGCTTTTGTACCTGGACCAATGCGTGTAATTTCATCATCGACCTCTTTAGAGTGCTTTAATTCATAACCAGAAAAGCCATTAAATTCAATCTCTATATTGTTTTTTTCATTATCCAAATGCGAAAGCCTTTTTAAAAAAAGTTAAATTTTTCTGCACAAATAATACCAAACATAATTACATATTAATGAATTATTATTAAAAAATTGCATTTATTGGTAATTTATTGTTAATTATTTACTTAATAAGTAATAATTAGGTCTATAATCTCAAAACTAAAATATTTAAATTTAAGGTATGGATACAACAATTATCAAAAATAATTTGTCTGCATTTAATAAGAAGAGCGACCTAAAACGTGGTCTTCCTAGTTGGGCGTATACGAGTGATGAGTTTTTTGATGCAGAGAGTAAAACCGTCTTTACAAATAATTGGGTTTTTGCTGGTTTTGTTCATGAATTTAAAGATCCAGGAGATGCTATCCCAATTACCGTTGCAGGACAGCCGATTATTCTGCTTCAAAATATGGATGGGAAAATAAATGCCTTCCACAATGCCTGTTCTCACCGATGCCTAAAACTGATTGATGAGTCGTGTAATGTTGGGGCCATGCTTTCATGTCCCTACCATTCATGGACCTATAATTTGGATGGTGATCTATGTGCCACTCCATTTTTTGGAGGTAGAGAGCATCAACCTGAAGGCTTTAACATGTCTGAGCATGGACTTCAGGCTGTAAGAACAGCAATCTGGAACGATTGGATTTTTATTAATTTGAGTGGCGAGGCGCAAGATTTTGAAGAGTATGCCAAACCGTTAATTAATAATTTTAAAGATATTGATTTCCAAATAGTAGAGCCCATTGCGACTCTTGATTTTGGAGAAATAGACACGAATTGGAAGTTCCTAATGGAAAACTTTATTGAGCCATACCATGTTCAATTTGTCCATAGAACGACAACAAACCAGCCACTCGAAGACCACTACACTATTGTAGATGGCGTTTGCGTAGGCAGTGCAATTGACTTAGATGATAAGGACAAGGTTGAAGGCAGTCTTTCGGTCAGCTCCAGATACTTGACATTATTTCCTAATTTTATCATTGGTAGATATTTCCCAGATCAGATTGGGGTCTACCTTAATGTTCCAATCGATTCAGGCCACACCCTTCAGAAAAGGGTAATTTACACAACTGATGGCAATCCTGTTTCAGATCAAAGTATTGAAGAGATTAAGAAGTTATGGTGGGATGTTCACAAGGAAGACCATGCAATCTGTCAAAGGATGCAGCTTGGAAGACTGTCCTCAGTTTCAAAGGATGGAGGATTGTTATCCCCTTTTTGGGAAGACAGCGTCAGAGCTTTTCAGCAAATGATTGCTGATTCAGTAACAAAATAATATTAATTTATGAGGAGTAATTATGGCAAATGAAAGTTTCAATAGTGACTACAGATTAGCGCACACAATGATGAGGGTCTTGGATCTAGATAAATCAATCGCATTTTATTGTGACATATTGGGTATGCAGGTTTTAAGAAAAACTGATTATCCAGGCGGACGGTATACAAATGCTTTTGTAGGTTATGGCCCTGAAAGGGAATTTCCAGCCCTAGAGCTAACCCACAATTGGGATCAAGAGGTGCACTATGACAAAGGGAATGGCTGGGGCCATATTTGTATAGAAACACCCGATGTTTACAAAGCTGTCGAAGACCTTGAGGCGAGCGGTGCAAAGATTCTTAGTCCAGCTAAGCCAATGAATGCGGGAACAAGAATCCTAGCCTTTATTGAAGATCCCGATGGCTATGTCGTTGAACTGAATGAAAAACTTGAATTAACTGAATAAGGAATGATGATGAAAGATAAAACACCAAAGCTCTATAAATTTAGCGAAATTGAGCATCGCCTCCATACACTTGAGCCGGGTAAAAGTTATATCAAGCCTTTCGTTACTAGTGCAGTCAGTGATACGATGTGTGGCGGACTTAATTTTTTGAATGAAGTTTCTGTTCCATGGGAGTTGACCTGTGACGAGATTATTTATTGCATGGAAGGGACGTTCAGACTAACCTGTGATGGCGTTGCCTATGAGTGCAATCCGGGAGATGTTTTGTATATCCCTAAAGACAATTCAATTGCCTATGAGTGTGATGAGAAATGTATTATTTTCTATGCAGCTTACCCGCATGATTGGAAGCAACAGGCAGGCATTACATTTGTTCCTGGAATTGATCCAGAAGATATGCCACAAAACTAGAAAGCGATGAGTAGCTCAAGCAGTCGTTTAATAAATCTCAGTCAAAACACTGAGATGAATCCTGATGCAAACGCTCGTATACCAACCAGAGATACGCTAAAGGATAAATTAAATCAGCAAATTATTGACTTGTTGGAGTTAGATGGCAGGCTACCTTTTAAGGAAATTGCAAATACTCTAGACATCTCAGAAGGCACAGTCAGAAATAGAGTTAACCGTATGAAAGATGCTGGAGTTTTGCAAATCAAAGCCCTAGTTGATCGCTCTGCAATAAACTACTCAACTGATTCAATGCTCGGAATAAAAGTTGCCTCAAGTTCAAGTCCAAGTTTGGTTGCTAAGAGGTTAGAAGGCTGCAATGAGATTGTATTTATTATGTGGGTTACTGGTCGATATGATTTGCTTGTTGAGATTGCATCAGAGAGTGACGATACATTGAGTAATTTTCTCGAAGAGCATTGCTTTAATAACGAAGATATTAAGGATGTTGAGGTTATGAAAGGACTCTCAACATTTAAAAATCAGTTCTTATTGAAGTCTCAAGAGAAAATTTAATATTATTAGAGAAAATAGAAGGAGATAGAATGAATAGAATTTACCATACCAAGATGGAAGATGCACTTCCCTCTAAAAAACGTGTTGCAGAAGAAAAAGCAAGGCTCGAAAAGGCAGGCATAAAATATATACTTTCTTGTTGGATTGATATGCTTGGTCTTCCAAAAACAAAGCCAATCCCTTTTGCCGAATTCGAGGCACTATGTGCTGGAAAAGGACCACAATTTGCTGTCCATTCAGTCTCCTTTGTTCCAGAGCTAGGGCCAAATGACTCAGATCAAATTCCTGTCCCTGATCTAGACAGTTTAGTTATTTGTCCTTGGGATAAAACTTGTGTTTGGGTTTTTTCTGATTTGTGGTGGGAGGGTGAACCATATAATTTATGCCCTCGTCAGACCCTTAAAAGAGCTGTTCAAAATGCAGATGATGCAGGCTATAAGGCTTTTTGTGGGATTGAGCCAGAGTTTATTGCAATGCGCTATGAGGATGGTCAACCCGTTAAAGCTATCGATGACGATCCATTGCCTGGAGAAGGTCTTCGTCCAAGAAGGCAAGCCTTTGGATATGACGTTGAGTACTCGATCGATTCTATGGAGTTTCTCAAAGAACTAATAGATATCGTCAATGACCTTGGTTGGGAAATGAAGGATGTTGTCTGTGAGGGTGCGTATTCACAATTTGAATTAGACTTTACCTATACCAACATTCTTCAGATGGCGGATCGATTAGTTTTCTTGAGAGTTCTACTCAAAGAAGTGGCTAAAAAATATGGGATGTTTATTACCTTTATGCCAAAGCCAACCATTGGTGACTGGAGATCCGGCGCCCATATTAACTTTAGTATGACGAGCAATAAAGACAATAAAAATATCTTTGAAGGAAAAGATGGTAAGTTTTCTGACTTAGCCTACCATGCTGTTGGAGGCTTGATTAAGCACGGCACTTCAATTACAGCAGTTGCCTGCTCAACGGTCAACTCATACAATGGACTTGTTCCAATCGTGGGAGGATTTGAGGGAGGAGTTTATACATGGGCGCCGACCACAATGGCCTATGGAGACAACAATCGCTCTTGCATGATTCGTCTTCCTCAGAACCGTTTCTGTATTGAAAATCGTGCAGCAGATATGTGCATGAATCCATACCTGTCTCTAGCGCTAACAACTGCGGCAGCGTTAGATGGAATTAAAAATAAAATTGACCCTGGTCAACCCTTAAATCTAAATCTTTATACTTTGAGCCCTGAAGAAATGGAGGCATCAAATATTAAATCACTCCCTCGAAACCTTTTAGAGGCGATTGAGGCTCTGAACAAAGATGATTTTGCAAAGGAAGTCTTGGGTGATTCAATGCTACTCCAATTTTTCTCATATAAAAAAGATGAGTGGGATAGATACCACCAGGCAGTTACTGACTGGGAAGTTCAAGAATTTTTGAGGCTTTACTAGATAATAAAGTTATTGCCAAAAATAAGAGTTCTTTTTAATTTAAACTATCTTTTTTTTGAGTTGCTTTTGATTCAAAAATAGGTTTTATAATTGGAGTAAATATGTGTGGAATTGTTGGACTTTTTATTAAAAATCCAGAGCTTGAATCGCAATTGGGAGCTCTCGTAGCTCCTATGCTGAGTGAGATGACAGAGCGTGGTCCAGATAGTGCTGGTATGGCTGTCTATAGAGACCCCAATGAGAAGGGCTGTAAAGTTACTGTGCTTGCCCAAGATGCTGATTTTGATTGGGCAGGCTTTGAAAATGCTGTCAGTTCTAATTTTTCAGTGATTAAGTTCTATGTCAACCAGAACCATGCAGTTCTTTCACTTGGGGCGTCACTTAATGAAGTAGATGCATGGCTCCATGACAACTGGAATGCGTTAAGTGTAACCAGCGCTGGTAGTAATATTGAAATCTTTAAGGGAAAGGGAAATCCTTCTGATTTTATAGAGCAATTTGATATCAAGAATATGACAGGTACTCACGCCCTAGGACATACACGTATGGCAACTGAAAGCGCGATTACTACAGAGCACTCTCACCCATTTTCTACTGGTCAGGATTTGTGTCTAGTGCATAATGGCTCTCTCTCAAATCATAATCGTCTTCGTGAAACCCTTAAACGTGCAGGCGTCCAGTTCAAAACTGATAATGATAGTGAGGTAGCTGCAGGTTACTTGAGTTGGCGTTTGAGTGAGGGGGATGACTTGGATCAGGCATTGAATCATGCAATAGAGGATTTAGATGGTTTTTACACTTTTGCCATCGGCACTAAGGATGGATTTGCTGTGATGCGAGATCCGATTGGATGTAAGCCTGCAATTATGGCTGAGACCGATGACTGGGCAGCTATGTCATCAGAGTATCGCGCCATTGCAACACTTCCAGGTGCTGAAAATGCTCGCATTTGGGAGCCTGAACCGACTCAGATTTATAGCTGGAAAAGGAGTTAAATATGGCCACAATAGATTTGAATCAGAGCAGTATTAGAGAGTTAAATCAGAAGTTACAAGTTGGCTCTTCGGGCGATAATTTTACAGTTAATAACACTGTTGGTAAGCATGCACTATCTGTAGGACTCACAAAAGATATTAATGTGGAGATCAATGGCCATGTCGGTTATTACTGTGCAGGAATGAATCAAGAGGCATCTATAAAAATTAATGGAAATGCTGGGCCTGGACTTGCAGAGAATATGATGTCTGGTCAAGTCCGTGTGACTGGTAATGCCTCTCAGTATGCGGGCGCTACTGCCCATGGCGGCTTGCTAGTTATTGAGGGGGATGCCAGTTCGCGATGCGGCATATCAATGAAGGGTGTCAATATAGTAGTGGGCGGTAATATCGGCCACATGAGTGCCTTTATGGCTCAGTCAGGGACTCTTGTTGTTTGTGGAGATGCAGGTGATGCAATGGGAGACTCTATTTACGAAACAAAAATCTATGTCCGAGGTAAGGTCAAAAGCTTAGGAACAGATTGCGAAGAAAAAGAAATGAAAAAAGAACACAAGGAAGAGTTAGCAAATCTGTTAGAAATGGCGCAAATGAATTACAGTGTAGATGAGTTCCGTCGATATGGTTCAGCACGTAAATTATATAACTTCGATATCGACCAAGTCGACGACTATTAAGGAGAAAAGATTTATGAGTAAAGACAATCCAACATTAATTGAGTCAGCAACTTTTCCTAGGCACGTCATTGCTGAAATTCAACGCGCTGCAAAAACGGGTATTTATGATATTCGAGGTTTTGGCGCTAAGAGAGAGATACCTACCTTCGATGACTTGGTTTTTTTAGGTGCTTCAACTTCACGTTACCCCTTAGAAGGTTATAGAGAAAAATGCACGACTGAAGTTGTCCTTGGAAATCGATTTGCAAAGAAACCTATCCATTTGAAGACCCCTATAACGATTGCTGGAATGAGTTTTGGTTCCCTCTCTGCTCAGGCTAAAGAGTCCTTGGGGCGAGGTGCAACCATTGCTGGAACAAGTACTACAACAGGCGATGGAGGAATGACTCCTGAAGAAAGAGGTCATTCAAAGACTCTTGTTTATCAATATCTGCCCTCAAGATATGGAATGAATCCTGACGACTTAAGAAGAGCAGATGCAATTGAAATAGTTCTTGGTCAGGGTGCAAAGCCTGGGGGCGGTGGCATGCTTTTGGGTCAAAAAATTTCTCCTCGAGTAGCACAAATGAGAAATTTGCCTGAGGGTATTGATCAGAGATCAGCCTGTCGCCATCCAGACTGGACTGGCCCTGATGATCTTGAAATCAAAATTCAAGAGCTCAGAGAAATTACTAATTGGGAAAAACCGATTTATGTCAAAGTTGGGGCAACACGCGTATTTTATGATGTTACTCTTGCCGTTAAAGCAGGGGCAGATGTTGTTGTTGTTGACGGAATGCAGGGCGGTACTGCTGCAACTCAGGATGTCTTTATTGAGCATGTAGGGATTCCAACATTGCCAGCAGTTAGAATGGCAGTAGAAGCATTGCAAGAAATGGATATGCATCGCAAAGTCCAGCTGATTGTATCTGGTGGCATCAGGAGTGGTGCTGATGTTGCAAAAGCACTTGCGCTTGGAGCTGATGCAGTTGCAATAGGAACAGCAGCATTAATAGCCTTGGGCGACCAGAGTCCTGAGTTTGATGAAGACTATAAAGCGATTGGATCTGCAGCAGGCTTTTGGGATGATTACCAACAAGGCAATGATCCAGCTGGAATTACAACGCAGGATCCCGAGCTAGCAAAGCGCTTAGATCCTAAATTGGGAGGCCGTCGTCTGGCTAACTATCTTAATGTGTTGACTCTGGAACTTCAAACTTTGGCGAGAGCGTGTGGCAAAAGCCACGTCCATAATTTGGAGCCAGAAGATATGGTAGCATTAACAATGGAGGCGGCTGCAATGGCCGGTGTTCCATTGGCTGGGACCGGATGGATTCCTGGAAAGAATGGAGTATAGGCATTAATTTTTTGAGACAGTAAAGATAGGAGTATTTATGGCAACTAAACTTAGTAAAGTAGCTAAAGAAAGAGGGATTGAATATTTTCTGATAAGTTTTGTGGATTTATTTGGAAGTTTGCGCTCCAAATTAGTGCCTGCTAGAGCGATTGAAGGTATGCAAGATGAAGGTGCTGGTTTTGCTGGTTTTGCAGCATGGCTTGACATGACTCCTGCACACCCAGATATGTTTGCTATTCCTGATCCAGACAGTTTGATTCAATTGCCATGGAAGCCAGAAGTTGCTTGGCTAGCCTCTGACTTATGGATGGATGGAAAGCCAGTCGAGGCATCACCAAGAGTTGCATTAAAGAGGCAGCTTGCTGAAGCTGAAAAGCAAGGCTTTAGAATGAAGACCGGTGTTGAATGCGAATACCATCTAATTAATGATGATGGCACAGACATCGCAGATGACAAAGATCAACAGAGTAAGCCTTGCTATGACCAGCAAGCGTTGATGCGTCAATATCCAGTCATTAAACAAATATGCGACAGCATGATCGAGCTCGGTTGGGGTCCCTATCAAAATGATCACGAGGATGCTAATGGTCAATTTGAGATGAACTGGGATTTTGATGATGCGTTGACCACTGCTGATCGTCAAGTATTTTTTAAATTTATGGTGAAATCAATAGCAGAACTTCATGGAATGCGTGCTACATTTATGCCAAAACCATTCAGCCACTTGACGGGCAATGGTTGTCACTCTCACCTCTCTATCTGGAGCCTGGATGGCTCTAAAAATCTCTTTAATGGAGATGATGATAGCAGGGGACTAGGACTATCTTCTTTGGCATATCAGTTCTTAGGCGGCATTATGCATAGTGCAGATAGATTGACAGCAATCTTTAATCCAACCGTGAATAGTTATAAACGAATAAATGCTCCAAGAACTCTCTCTGGTGCAACATGGTCTCCAAGTTCAATTACTTATGGAGGGAATAATCGCACTCATATGATTCGAGTCCCAGACTCTGGTAGATTTGAATTGAGACTCATGGATGGCGCTGCAAATGCTTACCTTATGCAGGCTGCTATTCTCGCATGCGGACTAGATGGAATAGCTGCAAACCGAGATCCTGGTAATCCATTAGATATTAATATGTATGAACTTGGTAAAGATATTGAGGGTTACAAGCAACTTCCAAAAAATCTACTAGATGCCTTAAGACTTCTTGAGGGGAGTGATGTCTTGAGAGAAAGTCTTGGAGATGAATTAATTGATGCTTATATCAAGCTTAAGCAAAGTCAATGGAATGACTATTCATCACATCTCAGTCAATGGGAGAGAGATAATACTCTAGACTGTTGATAAAAATTTGCTGAAATGGGCTATGATAAATTTGAACTAGGCGATGTAACTCTTCTCTCTGGAGAGGTATTAAGTTCTGCGTTCTTGGCCTATAAAACCTACGGCAAATTGGATGCCAATAAAAGTAATGTTGTTGTCTTGCCTACCTTTTATACTGGATCACATCAAAGAAATGAAGGATTCTTCGGTCCTGAAAGAGCCATAGATCCTGATAGGCACTTCATTGTTTCAATTAATATGTTTGGTAATGGAATTTCTTCCTCTCCAAGCAATACTGAGTCTCCTCAGGATGGCCCAAGGTTCCCTCATGTTTCACTCTGGGATAATATTGCATGCCAGTATCGACTTCTGACTGAGGCATTAGGAGTAAATAGGATTGCTCTGGTGACAGGATGGTCAATGGCCGGCTGCCAAGCTTATCAGTGGGCTGCCCAGTACCCTGATTTTGTTGATGCTATTTTGCCCTTCTGCGCCTCTGCAAAAACTTCACCACACAACTTTGTATTTCTTGAAGGTGTAAGGGCGGCACTTTGCGCAGACCAACACTGGAATAATGGAGACTATAGCTCACCTCCTGTTGATGGACTAAAAGCATTTGCGAGAGTTTATGCGGGATGGGCTTTTTCCCAAACGTTCTATCGAGACTCACTCTATAAAACACTAGGTTTTGAGTCATTTGAGGATTTATTGGTTGATTGGGAAGAAGACCACGCTACAAATTGGGATGCCAACAACCTTATTTCTAAGCTAAGGACTTGGCAGACCAGTGACATTAGTATTGGTCCGATTTATAATGGCAATTTTGAGATGGCACTTAAATCAATAAAGGCTAAAACCATTCTGATGCCGTGTTCTCAAGATTTATATTTTCCTCCTGAAGATAATGCCATTGAAGCTAGCTTTATAGCAAATGTTGAATTCAGACCCTTTGATTCACCATTTGGTCATTGCGCTGCCAATCCAGGCAATGATAAAGGCTTTACTTTAGCATTAGAAAATGGATTAAATCAGCTACTTGGAGAGCAATAATGGGAGATGATGTGACCATTACATGGCAAGATTTTGAAAAAGTTGATATAAGAATTGGAACGATAATCAAGGTTGAGGATTTTCCAGAGGCCAGAAAGCCTGCTTACATTCTCCATGTTGACTTTGGCTCTGAAATTGGAATAAAAAAATCAAGTTCACAAATTACAGACCTATATAACAAGGAACAACTGCAAGATAAGCAAGTTATGGGCGTCGTAAATTTTGCGCCCAAACAGGTTGGCCCAATTATGAGTGAGTGCTTGGTTCTGGGATTTTATCGTCTCGATAATTCAGTGGTGCTAGCTACTAATGATTTACCTATCGATAATGGTTCACGTCTTTTATAGTTTTTAAACTTTCTAATTACTCATTCAATATCTAAATGCTTAAGAGAGCGTATTGTAAAATTACGATTTAATATGTAAAAAAGTTTAAAGTCTAAATGATTATCTGCGCCGGCGAATCCTTAATCGATATGGTTTCTTTCAAAGGAGAGCCTGAATATACTCCTCATGTTGGAGGAAGTAATTTCAACTCATCAATTGCACTTGGCCGGTTGGGGGCTGATAGCTATTATTTTGGCGCCGTATCCAATGACAGTTATGGGGAACTTATAGAGAATACATTAAGGCATTCTGAAGTGAAGGAAGACTTTGTCATTAAGACCAATAGGCCAACCACGCTTGCCTATGCAGACGTTGTTAATGGCATAGCAGAGTACACCTTTGTTGATGAGCACTCAGCTGGACGACTATTAGATCAAAAGAGCTTAAACCCATTTATCAATAGAGTAAAGAAGGCAGAGGCATTACTGGTTGGAGGAATCAGTCTTCAAGCAGAGCCTTGTGGATCGAGTTGGCAGTGGCTTATTGAACAAGTATCAGGATATTTACCGATTTATTTTGATGCAAACGTGCGCCCTGACTTTATTGAAAACAAACAGAACTATATAGCTCGCTTTATTGAGCTTACCTACAAGGTTGATATTATTAAAATTTCAGATGAAGACTATCGCTACCTCTATGGTGCGCAAGATTTTAATAAGGTCAGTAAAGAATGGATTGAAAATGGAGTAAAGCTTGTCATATTGACTTTAGGCTCTGAGGGATCAAAAGTAATCTATAAAAATGGCAGTGAGGTATTTGCTGAGAGTCAAAAGGTTGATGTTGTCGATACGATTGCTGCCGGTGATACGTTTAATGCGGGCTTCCTTCTAAATCTTGATGAGCAGGGTTTATTGGAGATTGATAGTCTCAATACTTTAACTGAATCTCAGCTTGAAGCAGCACTCTCATTTGCTAACAAAGTGGCGAGTATTACGGTCACCAGAAAAGGTGCAAACCCGCCCTGGCAAGAAGAGCTTTAGAGAATGAAGATCTATATTTATTCTGACTACTTGAAAGAAAAATATTAAACTCTATATAGTCATTTAAAGAAAAATATAGTAAGTAAAATCTACACCTTCTTAATTTCATTAAATAGGATTAGATAATGTATTCAATCATTTCAATTAAAGCCTTATCGAAGACCTATAAATCTGGTTTTGAGGCACTTAAAACCGTAGATCTGGAGATTAACCGTGGCGAAATTCTCGCGCTCTTAGGTCCTAATGGTGCTGGAAAAACCACTTTAATTTCAACTATCTGTGGAATCATCTCCCCATCATCAGGTTCCGTTTCAGTTGATGGATTTGACATTATCAAGGACTTTCGAAAAACAAGATCTATGATTGGTCTCGTTCCTCAAGAGTTGACTTTGGGGTCTTTTGATACCGTCTTGGGAACTGTGAGATTTAGTAGAGGATTGTTTGGTGCAAAGAGGGATGATGCTTATCTAGAGCAACTACTTAAAGATCTTTCACTCTTTGATAAAAAAGACTCAGAAATCAGAGCCTTGTCTGGAGGGATGAAAAGAAGAGTTTTAATTGCTAAGGCTCTTTCTCACCAACCTAAAGTGTTATTTTTGGATGAGCCAACAGCCGGAGTAGATGTCGAGCTCAGAAAAGACATGTGGAAGATCGTCAATAAACTTCGCAATCAAGGAGTGACCATTATTCTAACAACTCACTACATTGAAGAGGCTGAAGAAATAGCTGATAGGGTTGGCGTCATTAGTAATGGTGAGCTTTTATTGGTTGAGAAAAAAGATGAACTGATGCAGAGCCTTGGAAAGAAACAGCTTGTAATTGATTTAAAAGAGCCAGTGAAAGAGATCCCAAGCTCATTAGAGGAATACAATATCGAGCTGAATGATGGCGGAACTCAGATTTCTTATACCTATGTTGTCAAGGATGAGACGGCGGATGTATCTGAGATACTTAATAAAATTACAAACTCTGGATTATTGTTAAAAGATCTGAAGGTGGAGCAAAGCTCACTGGAGGATATTTTTGTTGACCTAGTTAAGGAGGAGTCATGAATTTAACAGCAATTAAGGTCATCTATTTCAATGAGATGCTTCGTTTCTGGAACACACTTTTTCAAAGCGTCGCCTCCCCTGTTATATCGACAGCTCTCTATTTTGTGGTATTTGGCTCAGCTATTGGATCCAGAATAGAGAACATTGAAGGCGTATCATACGGCCTATTTATTGTTCCAGGTCTAACCATGTTGTCAGTCTTAACGCAGAGCATTTCAAATGCCTCGTTTGGCATTTTCTTCCCCAAGTTTACTGGAACAATCTATGAGCTTTTGTCTGCTCCTGTGTCTTTTTATGAGACTTTAATTGGTTATGTCGGTGCAGCTGCAACGAAGTCTCTGATTCTAGCAACAATTATCTTAGCGACAGCTAACCTGTTTGTAGATTTAAATATTGCTCATCCATTCTGGATGCTGGGCTTCCTCGTTTTAACCTGTATCGCTTTTAGCTTGTTTGGTTTTATCATTGGACTCTGGGCTGATAACTTTGAGAAACTACAAATCATTCCGCTACTCATAATTACTCCATTGGTTTTCCTTGGTGGAAGTTTTTATTCAATCAGTATGCTCCCTGATCTTTGGCAGAAGGTGACTCTCTTTAATCCAGTTCTATATCTTGTCAGTGGTTTTAGGTGGAGCTTTTTTGAAGTTTCGGATGTGAGCGTCGGTATTAGTTTATTCATGGTGTTTCTATTTCTTGCTATTTGTATTGCTATAATAGCTTGGATGTTTCGAACTGGATATAAACTAAAACAATAATAAGGCTCAAGGGGAAGTTATGGCTCAAATTACTGATCTATATATTTACCCAGTCAAATCTCTTAAGGGTATTGCTCTAACTGAAGCCCAAACTGCAAAGCGCGGTCTTGAGTTTGACCGTGAGTGGATGGTTACTGATGATCAATACAATTTTATATCTCAGCGTGAAATAGAGCTAATGACTACAATTGAGACAGGTATAGATTCTCTTTCATTAATTCTTACTTCAAATAATCAAAAGGTTCTCAAGATTCCGCTTAATTCATCAAGAAGCAATAAAGTCAGAGCAATGGTTTGGGATGATGTTTGTGATGGGTTCGATGAGGGTGATGATGCCTCTCGATGGCTCACTGATGTTCTTGGAACATATGGTGGAAGTGCGCTAAGACTTGTCAGGTTTGACCAAGAGGGCGAGCGACCAGTCCCTAAAAAATATTTAGATGGCGTTCATGCTGAAAGTGCATTCTCTGATCAGTTTCCATATCTAATCACCTCATGGGAGTCCCTCAGTAAGCTAAATACTGGCCTTTCAGAAAATGATTCATTCGAAGTTTCAATGAATCGATTCAGACCTAATATAGTGCTCAAAGGATTACCCAATGTTGAGATGATGACCTCATCTAATTTGGTATGCGAAAAGAGTGGTTATCTGTTTGGATTGAGAAAGCCTTGTAAGCGATGCAAAATTACGACGATTGATCAAGATACAGGTGTTATCGAAAATCCTAAAGAGCCTTTGGCAACGCTTGCTAAGCTAAAGTTTAGTGAGGAAAAAAACGGAGCATTTTTTGGTCAAAATGCAATTTTACTTGGCGACAATGCTGTTCTGCGAGTTGGAGATTTGCTTGAAATAGCTTAACTGGATTAATTAATTCTCCAATGAAATGGCTTCAAACTTAACGTCGTTTTTCCAAGCATGCCCATAGATAACCTCATAAGTCGCAGGAATTTTTCCGTTCTCACGATAGCTTTCGTACATCTCTAACATCTTCTTAAATTTGGTTTTTCCAGTCAGCGACTTTGATCTATTTTCAACACTCTGAGCACCTATCCCTTTGAGATCCCTCATCAAGTCTAGAACTTTTTCATAGGTCAGAGTAAGCTTTTCCATCTCCATGATGGGGCTCTGAAAGCCTGACTGAATCATCTGGTCACCAATATCATGCATGTCAATAAATTCATTTACATGAGGACTGCTATCAACCACAGACCAACTTCTCTTCAACTCTTTTAGTGTTTCAGGACCAAACGTTGTAAATAATATTAAACCTTGAGGTTTAAGCACTCTGTGACACTCATCAAAAAGTGTCTTTAAATCACTGCACCACTGCATCATAAGGTTTGAAACAACAAAATCTACACTATTTGATTTTAAAGGGAGCTGGCATGAGTCAGCACAAACTTTAAGTTTTTGGGAATTCATACTCAACGAGCGCTGTGCAAAATCGATACAAACTAACTGTGCATCAGGAAATATCGAAGAGGTTTTCTCGCTAAGAAAGCCCGTACCTGATCCAAGATCGATAATGGTTTCTGGCTGAATAGAGATGACTTTTAGTTTCTCAGCAAGTCTTTTTGCAATCTCATTTTGAAGAAATGCATTCTCATTGTAGATGCTTGAAGCTTTATTAAAACTGCTCCTTACTTGAGACATGAGGCAACCTGATTTGAAATTTTCTTCATTAAATTAAAATACTGTTCAGGACCCGCACTAAATTCCTGGCCAAGAATGTCTATTCTATGGACTTTAAGATTAAGTCCCTCAGACAAGACAGATATCTGACTTTTTCTAACTTCTGTGCCATAAATGAGACACGAAACCTCAAAATCATTCATCGTATTTTTTGATGCAAGAGTTCTGTTGATGCTGAGTCTTGCACCGTGATAAGGCGTTACTATCACTGGCCTTCCTAATCGATATTTTTTTTCAAAATATTGAATAGTATCTGAGAAGGTTGCATAGATTTTTGATGAAAATGGATGCATTTGTGCCTCGATTTCTGTTTCCAAAGCATCAAGCTTTGAAGTTAATAATTGCAGATTTTGATTGTATCTGCTTGTGTTAACTGGATCGACATCAACTAACAATAAATAGATATGATGGGCTATTTTTTTCATGTTGCTAATATCTAGCCATAAGTGCATATCGTAAGTTGAAGTTTCCTGATCATGTTCCTGATGATCTTTCTCATAGATCTTATCAGCCCTGTATTGATGAATGACAAGATTATTGAGACTCATGATTTCAACTCGATTCTTACTGTTTAAATTTTTAAGTGCTTTGCGAAGTCCAATTTCAAATTGGTCACCAATCGAGACTACCAAGTCGGCATCTTCAATCATTCTGATCTGTGAGGGCTTGAGATGAAAAGTATGCGCGGAGTTATTAGACTTTAGAAGAAGTTCAGGAGAGGCAATGCCGTCCATCAGAGATTCAACGATACTATGAATTGGCTTTATGCTAACTACAACTTGAGGTGTTGATTGAGCATAAATACTTTTAAATAAAACAACAAAGATTAAACCGAGTATAAGTCGAAATTTCATAGCATGCCTCAAAGTGAAGGTAAATTATACGCTGATTGAGTAAATCATCGATTAATTAGTTGCTGCATGTAAGTATTGCTCGCTTTGGCGCTGGATAACCTTCAATTGTTAGTGACGGATTAGAAGGATCAAGAAAATCCTCAAGTGATGCTGGGTTATCTCCAATCCATGGGGTTTTTCTTTGTTCTTGAGGAGTTGTTACAGAGACATCTATAAGCTTTATACTTCTAAAGCCCACATCAGAAAGCCAAGACTTGAGTGTCTCAGTGCTCGGAAGACAATGAACATTCCTCATGTTTGCGTACCTTCCTTCAGGAATTAATGCGTAGTTTTTTTGACCATCAACTATCAATGTTTCAAGTATCAGTTCTGAGTTCGGCGCCATCATTTTTTTTAGCTTAGATAGGTGCTCCAAATGATCTCTCTGATGATAGAGTACCCCCATAGAAAACACACTTTCAAATATAGGCATATTTGGTAATTCTTCGAGCCTTAATGGAATCAGCATTGAGTTTGAGTTGCTTTTAGTCAAAGTATCGATTGCTGCAAATTGATAATTGAATAACAGAAAAGGTTCAACTCCAAGCGCCTTACTTGCACCTTCAAGGGCCATCCTAATTGTGAAATATCCGTTTCCAGCACCTACATCAAGAACCCGTTTATTTTTGAGCGGTTTAATCTTGTTTTTGATACGTTGCCATTTTAAGTCTCCAATCCACTCGCTCTCTAATTTTAAATTATTGAGAATAAATGGACCTTTTCGCCAGGGTAATAATTGCTTCAAATTGGTTTCAATATTTTCTGAAGAGGAGTCAATATTTTTGATTGATATATATGGATCATTTAGACCTAATTCGCCCTTTTTAGTAGAATTTAACTTGTTTAATGCATCAGTCCATTTAGGGACATTGCCATTCTTAATGTTGAACGCCATAAGGCTTTTTCGCAGGCACTCTTCCTTGAATTTTTGGAGTTCTGTATCACTAAAAAATGACTCAAACTTATCTTCAAATAATTTCATGAATTAGATCTTTCAGCAAAATATATCTAGTATAAAATAAAGTGTAGATACATATATATGTTACTTTTAACTCTTTTAGGGGATTAACGTGATTAATAAATCAATAAAATTTTTAGCGCTTCTGTTTTTGACACTTAATGTCTATGCAGGTGGCGATGACAGGGATCAGGTCTATTATGAAAACCTTGATGAAGAATTAGCTGCATTTGAAGCCCAGCTTGCTGAAGAACAAGCGAAAGCTGAAATTGATGCGTTTAAAGCAGAAATGGAAGCTGCACTTGCAGAACAAAAAGTTGAAAATGAACTCGCCGCTTTTGAAGCGCAACTTGAAGCTGAATTAGCTGCTCAAGAAATGATGGCTGAGATTGAGGCTGAGATGGCTAGACAAGCTGCACTTGAAGCTTTCCAACAAAAACTTGAGGAAGAGCGTGCTGCTGCAGCAAAATCAACTGCTGCTTATCAATCTAAGTTAGCCAGAGACGCTGAGATTGCTGCTCGTATGGCAGAAATTGAAATTGAAAAAGAAATAGCTGCTTTCGAAGCGCAACTTGCTGCCGAGGCTGCTGCTGCAGAAATGATGGCTGAGATTGAAAGAGAAATGGCACTCGCTGCATTCCAACAAAAGTTAGAGGATGAAAGAGCCGCTGCCGCTGCTGCAACTCAAGCCTATAGAGACTCGCTATTAGAAGCAGAGCTCGCTGCATTTGAAGCACAGCTCGAGGCAGAACTAGCTGCTGCAGAGATGATGGCAGAGATTGAAGAAGAAATGGCAAGAGCTGCTGCACTTGAGGCTTTCCTGCAAAAGTTAGAAGATGAAAAAGCTGCTGCTGCTGCGGCAACTGCTGCCTATAGAGCATCTCTTGAGGATGAAGTGATTGGAGAACTCGTGGTAGAAGATGAGGTGATAGTGGTAACTGAAGAGGCTCATGAAGCATGCAAGTATGCTCTGGGCTTATCCGATGCCAACATTGCTCTTTTCGAAACTGCTTTGGCTGATGGAACCTTATTCAATAAAGGTCCTCAGAGTTCAAATGGTACAGAGTTTGGTGCCAGTAGATGGGATGCTTATGCAAACTGCGTAAGTAATTATGTCAATCCATTCTAACTTATAAGGCTAGAGTCTTTTGTTATGATGATTTAACATAACTTTAGTTCAAAATTAAAAAAACCCAGAGCTTGCTCTGGGTTTTTTTATTTATAATCTTCAAATGAATAAATTTTTTAGTAGCTTTCTTTCCTCCTTTTTTATCCTTCTAATGTCTTCTTCTGTTTACTCTGTGGGTGATGAGATTTCTGTACTTCAGGAAGAGCTAGATATGGTTTTGATGAAAGACCCCTGTTTTGATCAGCTAGAAACTGATATCGATGAAGATGACAACATAACCTCAGTGATGCTACTTAAGGGAGAAGGTTCATTTAATCAAGGTGATGAAATAATGAGCTCAAGCAATGTTAAGGCAATTGTTGAGTCCTATGACTCAGAAAAAAAACAGCTCACTTATTATCAAACTGCTGAAACAGGTTTTAGATCCTTTTCAATTGGTGACAAACTCGTAGGAAAAGGCTCGAATGTTTTAACAATTGAAGAGTTTGTTATGGATTTTGTTGTCCCATGTTCAGATTTGATTGTATCAATTGAGGAAGATCCAGAGCAAATGATTTTTGTATTTGCGGATTCAGAAGCTGCAATTCAGGCTAAGCTAGCTGCTGCAGAGATGATGGCAGAGATTGAAGAAGAAATGGCAAGAGCTGCTGCACTTGCTGCATTCCAGCAAAAGTTAGAGCATGAAAGAGCCGCTGCTGCAAAATCAACTGCTGCCTATCAATCCAAGTTAGCTAGAGATGCTGAAATAGTCTCTCGTATGGAACAACTAGCCATTGAAAAAGAGCTTGCTTTATTCGAAGCACAGCTCGAGGCAGAACTAGCTGCTGCAGAGATGATGGCAGAGATTGAAGAAGAAATGGCAAGAGCTGCTGCACTTGCTGCATTCCAGCAAAAGTTAGAGCATGAAAGAGCGGCCGCTGCAAAATCAACTGCTGCCTATCAATCCAAGTTAGCTAGAGATGCTGAAATAGTCTCTCGTATGGAACAACTAGCCATTGAAAAAGAGCTTGCTTTATTCGAAGCACAGCTCGAGGCAGAACTAGCTGCTGCAGAGATGATGGCAGAGATTGAAGAAGAAATGGCAAGAGCTGCTGCACTTGCTGCATTCCAGCAAAAGTTAGAGCATGAAAGAGCGGCCGCTGCTGCTGCGACTCAGGCCTATAGAGACTCGCTATTAGAAGCAGAGCTCGCTGCATTTGAAGCACAGCTCGAGGCAGAACTAGCTTCTGCAGAGATGATGGCAGAAATATTACAGGAAATGGCAAGAGCTGCTGCACTTGAGGCTTTCCTGCAAAAGTTAGAAGATGAAAAAGCTGCTGCTGCCGCATCAACTGCTGCTTATCAAGCAAAAGTAGCCTATGAAAAAAGAGTTACAAAGATCAAGGATGACTTACTTGCAGAGTTAGAAGAGTTCAATTTATCTGGAGAGTATAAGTCAACTATTTCGGAGGAGCTCATTAAAGAGGCGACAGATAAGTTGGCAGAAGAAGAGTTTGTTGGAGCGATTTCTGGAGAAATTGTAACCGAGGCAATCCACGATTACTGCAAAGTTAATCTAGGTTTATCTGAGAGTAATATTGAACTATTCAAAAAAGCATTAGCCGGTGGTTACCTTGGAAATGTGGGGCCACAAGTGACCAATGGAACTGAATTCACAGCGAATAGGTGGCAAAAGTATATCGATTGTGTTGGCTCAAAAAGATAGATCAGCTTTTCTAAATCTCAAGTAGAGAGTTCTCTTTGTCGCTTAAAGAGCCGTCAATTGATGCTATGTGCTGGTCAGTAATTTTTTGAATATTGTCTTCAGCCTTTCTAGCCTCATCCTCAGAAATTTCCTTTTCTTTGAGAAGCTCTCTAAAGTCAGATATTGCATCTCTACGAATATTTCTAACTGCGACTCTAGCATTTTCTGCTTCATCTCTAACAACCCTTACGAGTTCTCTTCTTCGATCTTCTGTGAGAGGTGGAAGGGGTATACGCATTACCTGCCCCTGAGTATTTGGATTAAGGCCTAAATCAGAAGTCAAAATTGCTTTTTCAATCGGACCAACCATATCCTTTTCCCAAGGCGAAACCTTCAACGTCCTTGCATCCTCTGCAGTAATGTTTGAGACCTGTGATAAAGGCACCATTGCGCCATAGTACTCTACAGTAACCTGTTCAAGCAGAGATGGATGCGCTCTTCCAGCTCGAATTTTGCTGAAGTCATTTTCAAGAGAGGCAAGTGATTTATCCATTCGACTATTTGCATCACTATGAATTTCATTTATCATCTCTAATCTCCAGTTTGACTAACAGTTGTTCCAATTGCATGACCTTTAATTATATTTGCAAGGGAGTAATTATCCTCCAACATGCTAAAAACACAAATCTTTATGTTATTTTCTCTGCAAAGGGCAAAAGCGGCTGTATCCATGACCTTAATATTTTGTTCGATTGCCGAGTCAAAGGTGAGCGAGTCATATTTGATGGCTGATGGATCTTGCATAGGGTCACTAGAATATATGCCATCAACTTTTGTTGCCTTAAAGACAATATCTGCACCTATCTCAATCGCTCTGAGTGCTGCTGCTGTATCGGTAGTAAAGCATGGACTTCCAGTCCCAGCAGAGAAAATGACAACCTTGCCATTTGCTAGTTCATTTTTTGCTTTGGAATGATTGAATGGTTCACAAACGCCGCCTCCGATTGGAAACCCAGACATCACCATTGAGGGTATTTTGTTTCTTTCAAATGCGTCAGATAGAGCTAACGCATTCATCACAGTTGCTAGCATTCCGATGTGATCACCAGTAATCTTGTCCATCCCTTCTGCAGACAAACTGGCCCCTCTATACAAATTACCGCCACCCATAACGATAGCAATTTCAACACCCAAATCAAGTGCTGATTGAACAATGCTTACAACCTTCTTCAGCATTTCAGAGTCTATGTTTTGATTGCTACTTGAGAGCGCTTCACCACTCAATTTAAGTAAGATTCGTCGATAGGAAACCATGTCTTAAGAATTCAATACAAAATTGTGATTTTACACAAGGGATGAGTATAATGAACCCTTTGTCCGTCATAAAAATCAAGAGTTTATGGATTCAATAAGTATTCGTGGAGCAAAAGTCCATAATTTAAAAAATATAGATGTAAGTCTACCCAGAAATAAACTCGTTGTGTTAACTGGACTATCCGGTTCAGGTAAATCTTCATTGGCATTTGACACTATTTATGCTGAAGGTCAAAGAAGATATGTTGAATCTCTCTCAGCCTACGCGAGGCAGTTTTTGTCTTTAATGGAGAAGCCTGACGTAGACCATATAGAAGGCCTTTCTCCCGCAATCTCAATTGAACAAAAGGCAACCTCGCATAATCCAAGATCAACCGTTGGAACCATTACGGAGATTTATGATTACTTAAGACTTCTTTTTGCAAGAGTTGGCTCACCAAGGTGCCCAGATCATGGAGTTAAACTCCAAGCCCAAACGATCTCTCAAATGGTCGACTCAATTCTGGGGCTGCCAGAAGATTCTAAAATTATGATTTTGGCTCCAATCGTCAGAAATAGAAAGGGGAGTCATCAAAAGCTCCTTCTTGAACTTTCTCATGAGGGATTTTTGCGCGCTCGTATTGATGGAGAGGTTCAATTCCTTGAAGAAGTTGAAGAGCTAGATGGTAATAAAAATCACACCATTGAAATAGTGGTTGACCGACTTAAGGTGAGGCAAGATATATCTTCAAGGTTGTCAGAGTCCCTCGAAACAGCGCTAAATATGAGCTCTGGTATTGCCATTGCAAGTCCAATGGATTCGAATACTGATTGGAAGGAGTTGACTTTTTCAGCCAAGTTCTCCTGTGTCCAATGCGGGTATTCATTAAATGAATTAGAGCCTCGCCTTTTTTCATTCAATAATCCTGTCGGCGCATGCGAAGCGTGTGATGGTCTGGGCGTTAAAGATGTTTTTGATGAGGAAAGAGTTGTAGCCAATCCAGAGCTAAGTCTTGAGGATGGAGCGGTTTACGGCTGGAGCAAAAATAATGCCTACTTCTATCAAATGCTAACTCTTGTTGGTAATTTTTATAACTTTAGTGTATCAACACCATTCAATGAGCTTTCAGATGAGCACAAAAAAATTGTGCTCTATGGAAGCGGAAATCAGTCTATTGATTTTTCTAAAATTAAAGGTAGAAGAGGTTGGTCTAGTCGTAAAAAACCTTTCGAGGGGATCATTCCCAGAATGATGCGGAGATACGCTGATAGCGATATTCGTTCAGTTAGAGAAGATCTATCTCGCTATGTAATAAGCAAGCCATGTGCCAGCTGTCATGGAGATCGACTAAATGCAGCGGCCAGAAATGTTTTTATCAACGACAACAATATATCAGATTTAACAAAATTAACTATTGATCAGGTCTATGAGTTTTTTGAAAAACTTGAGCTCGATGGTCAGCGAGGAGAGATCGCCAGCAAAATCCTGAATGAAATTTCGCAAAGACTCCATTTCTTAATTAATGTTGGCTTGGACTATTTAAATTTAGAAAGAAAAGCAAATTCTTTATCAGGCGGAGAAGCACAAAGAATTAGATTGGCATCACAGATTGGAGCAGGACTAATTGGAGTTCTTTATGTACTTGATGAGCCCTCTATTGGCCTTCATCAAAGAGACAATCAAAAACTATTGGACACTTTAACTTATCTCAGAGACTTAGGAAACACAGTCATTGTAGTCGAGCACGACGAGGATGCAATCAGGCAGGCAGATCATGTGATTGACATTGGCCCAGGAGCGGGCATTCATGGTGGACAAATTGTTGCCAGTGGAACGCCAGATGAAGTCATTGCGAATACTAAGTCACTGACTGGTGACTATCTCAGTGGTCGTCAAGAGATTAGCATCCCCAAGAAAAGAAAAAGATCAGATGGATGGCTCGAGATTACAGGCGCTAGTGGAAATAATTTAAAGAATGTCGATTTAAAAATCCCTGTAGGAGTTTTGACTTGTATTACTGGAGTTTCTGGATCTGGGAAATCTACCTTGATTAATAACACGTTGTATGAGCTAGCAGCACAAACATTAAATGGCGCTCAAACAGATATCGCCCCTTTCAAAGAAGTAAAAGGAATGAATTTATTTGACAAGGTTGTGAATATAAATCAAAGCCCTATAGGTAGAACACCAAGATCTAATCCGGCAACTTATACCGGTGTATTTACTTTAATTCGAGACCTATTCGCACTCACACTAGAGTCTAGATCGAGAGGATATAAATCTGGACGATTTAGTTTTAATGTTAAAGGTGGAAGATGTGAGGCCTGCAAAGGGGACGGCTTAATTAAAGTTGAGATGCACTTTCTTCCAGATGTGTACGTTTCATGCGATGTCTGCAGTGGACATCGATACAACAGAGAAACTCTAGAGATAAAATACAAAGGAAAATCTATAGCTGAAGTCTTAGAAATGACGGTTGAGGATGCGCTGGAATTCTTTAAGCCAATACCAAAGATCAATCAAAAAATACAAACCCTCATGGATGTTGGTCTTTCCTACATTACCCTGGGTCAAAATGCTACAACTCTCTCGGGCGGTGAAGCGCAGCGTATCAAGCTGGCTAAAGAATTATCAAAGTCTGATACGGGTCAAACCTTATACATATTGGATGAGCCAACGAGCGGACTTCATTTTCATGATATAAAACAGCTACTCTCAGTCATTTTTAGACTCAGAGATCGAGACAATACTATTGTCATTATCGAGCACAACCTAGATGTTATTAAAACTGCTGATTGGATAGTTGACTTGGGTCCAGAAGGCGGCAACAAGGGCGGTGAAATAATTGCTTATGGCACGCCAGAGGAAGTGGTTATGAATAAAAAGTCTTTTACTGGCCAGTTCCTTAAGCAGCACCTTTAGAGCTTACAAAGCTATCCTTGAAACTCTATAAGAATCATTGTAAATTCAGTTTTACCGTTAACCTTGTGAATCTTAACCGGCTGAAAATTATCTTTGGCAGATAAATTAAGAGTGAGTTCAAGCTCATCGCATGCCACCCTTAAAGTTTCAATTTCGCTTCCATTGATCTCAATCATTTCATTGCCATCAATCCTAAACTCAAGATATTTCACTCCATCCTGATCGACGACCTGATAGGTAAATTCATTTTGATCTGGGTTGTTGAGCATGTCATTTGAAAGCGCAAGGTAAACGCTAAGAGGATCGACTAGGAGGCCTGGTTTTATTTCCCACTCCTCACCGGTACTTGAAATCGCATAATTTTTATCCGTGGCAATATTTATTTCATAATTCTTTTTGACTTCATCTTTGATTTTTTCGATGACACTGAAATATTTATTTATGACTTGTCCATCCACCTCATTGCCGGTGCTTTTTTCAGATCTGGAGTAGTCGTATAGAGCCTTCCATAAAGACTCAGTTTTGGCTTCAGTGGCGAACGTAAATTGGTCCTCGATGACATCGAGATTGAGAGTGGCCGTTCCAATTTTTAAGTTACCCATTTTTGTATCAGCGTAGAGCTCATAAGTTCCAATATAGGGAGAGAGCGCAAGGGTATTAGAAAAGATAAAGCTTAAGAATAAGAAAGAAATTTTCTTCATATAATTTTTCCATCAAGTGAAGCCGAGCCTTCATTTTCGAGCTTTAGCCTTCTTTGAGTATACCAATGAATAACTTTGGGATAAAGAATGTGTTCTTTTTTTAAAACCTTTTTGGCAAGAGACGTCTCTGTGTCATGACTATCTACATTAACCACCACCTGACTAATGATTGGTCCTCCATCCAGTTCTCTAGTAACAAAATGAACAGTTGCACCGTGTTGTTTATCTGAAGCATTGATTGCTCTTTGATGCGTATCAAGCCCTGGATATTTGGGAAGTAGTGAAGGATGAATATTAAGTACTTTCCCAGAAAAATGATTAATAAATAAAGTAGATAGTATCCTCATGAAGCCTGCAAGGACAATTAGTTCAACATTCAGACTATCAATTATTTTTACTAGCTCTTGATCAAAGTCGACTCTTTCAGAAAATTTTTTTGGATCTACAAAGTAAGTTTTAATGCCAGCTGCTTTTGCTCGTTCAAGGCCATAAGCATTCTTTTCATTGCTTATTACAGCTGAAATTTGAAGGTCTATACTGTCAGCATGCTCAATGATAGATTGTAAATTAGAGCCATTTCCTGAAATTAAAATAACTCCCTTCATTATTACTCGATAATGACCCGCTCACCCTTTGAATGAACAACTTCACCTATAAGCCAAGCATTCTCACCGCATGCATTTAAGTGTTCTATAGTTTGACTTGATGACTCCTTCGATATGATGACAACCATTCCAACGCCGCAGTTAAGAACTCTATACATTTCATGAGAGTCGATATTTCCCTCTTTCTGAAGCCATTTAAAAATTTCAGGCTGACTCCATGAGTTTGAATTGAGCTTTGCTGCAAAATCATCAGGCAAAACTCGGGGTATATTTTCGAGTAGCCCTCCTCCTGTAATGTGAGATATCGCATGGACTGGTAGGGTATTCGCCAGAGATAATATAGATTTAACATAAATTCTGGTAGGCTCAATCAATGAATTAAGCTGCTCAGATGATGGCGTGGACTTTTCTAGAACTTTTCGAATTAATGAGTATCCGTTAGAATGGGGCCCAGATGAGCCTAGAGCTACAATATGATCACCCTCATTAACTTTAGAGCCATCAATTACTTGATTTTTGTCAACAATGCCTACACAAAAACCTGCCAAATCATATTCTTCACCATTATACATACCAGGCATTTCAGCTGTTTCACCACCAATTAATGAGCAGCCTGATTGCCGACAACCTTCACCAATTCCTTCAATGACAGAAGTTGCAATCTCAGGGTTTAATGACCCAGTAGCGTAGTAATCAAGAAAGAATAATGGCTCTGCACCTTGAACTATTAAATCATTCACGCACATTGCAACTAAATCTATTCCGATAGTGTCATGCTTATTTAGCATCTCTGCTACCTTGAGCTTGGTGCCAACGCCATCTGTCCCAGAAATGAGTACTGGATTTTTGTATTTTTCTAAAGGGATTTCAAACATAGCGCCAAAACCGCCTAGACCTCCTAATACGCCAGGTCTTAGTGTTGATTTTGCAATAGGCTTAATTTTCTCAATTAGTTGATTTCCTTTAGTGATATCAACCCCTGAGTCCTTATAAGTCAATGATGACATGATGTTTTCCGTATAATTAAGGTCTTAAAAAATGGATTAAATCAAGCAAAACAATGAGCTTTTCAATGCTTCCTAATGCGCTTTCAATAATACGCATTATTTTAACAGTTCCAATAGTTATAGCACTACTAAAAGAGCAGTATCTTCTTACATTACTACTATTTTTAGTTGCTGGGGTCTCTGACGCTTTAGATGGGTGGATTGCTAAACAGTTTTCTTTGCAGTCACGACTTGGATCGATTTTAGATCCTGTTGCGGACAAAGTCTTATTAACATGTTCCTTTGTCGCACTTTATTGGATTGAGGTTTTGCCGTTGTGGCTCCTTATGATTATTTTTGTTCGCGACGTGATAATCATTGCTGGTGCTCTGGGCTATTTTCTTGGAGATGAGAACTCTGAAAGTGACTTATTAGAACCAAGTCTGATTAGTAAAGTGAATACAGTATTGCAGATTGCTTTGGTTTTATATCTACTCATAATTCAGATTTATGTTGGAATTGATGGTTTTCAAGATATGGTCTTTATTATTGTTGCGACCTCAACTGCTCTGAGCGGTGCAGATTATGGGCTGCTTTGGGTCAAGAAATTTATTTTACAAGAGTCAAAAAAATGAACCAACTTGGCTTACCAATTTCCCTCAACTCTTCAATGCTACTGGAAAATTTTGTTGCTAATGAGGAGCTTTTAAGGTTAATCAATCAGCTCTTTTTGAATCAAAAATCATCTGAGTTATATATCTATGGCGCATCGGGTAGTGGAAAGACGCACGTTCTACAAGGAGCTGTATTAAAGTCTTTGGCAGATGATAAAAATGCATTGTATATAGATTGCTCAGATTCTTTGCCTGAACATTTAGTAGAGTTTATTGATCAAATCAGCTTGATTAGCTTTGATAATGTTCATCTCATAGCAAAGGAAAACGAAGAAATATTTTTTGATTTATTCAATCAAGCTAGGCAATCCGAAGTAAACATTTTAGTGAGTGGAGATTCTTTACCAGTAGAACTCAGGGTAATGAAAGACATCAAAACAAGACTCAGTTTAACAGCTGTTTTTAAGCTCGAAGAGCTGAACGATGAGTTGACTGTGATGGTAATTGACAGTCAAATGATTGAAAGAAATCTTAAGATTGACTCTAAAGTCTATAAATATCTATTCAAAAACGTCTCTCGAGATTTAAAGCTATTATTATCTACTCTCAATGACTTAGATAAGGCCTCTCTTCAATCAAAAAAACCTATTTCAATTCCCTTTGTTAGAGAATTCTTAAACTTGAATAACCAATGAAATTAAAATATTTTTCTATTAATATTTAAATTAAAGAAAATTTTATATCTTTTGATATTTAAATTTTTTATTAATAGAATTATTTACTATACTCCACGCAATGCTTTAATTAGCATTTTTGCTCAATAAAGGCAGAATATTTATATGGACCATCTTCCAATATTTATTAATGTAAGACAAAACCCTTGCCTAGTAATAGGGGGTGGTGATATTGCTTTAAGGAAGATTAATTTATTGATTAAAGCCCAAGCCAAGGTTGACTGCCTTTCTCCTTTATTCTGCGAAGGAATTACTAATCTATCTCAAAATGGAGATGTCAATCTCATTCAAAAACGTTTTGAGTCAGATGACATCAAAGAGTATGCAATCATTATTGCTTCAACAGACGACTCATCAGTTAACGCATTAATCTCCAAGTCAGCAAAAAAAGCAAGAATCCCGGTAAATGTTGTCGATTCACCAGAATTATCAAGCTTCATAATGCCATCAATAGTTGATCGGTCACCAGTTATTATTGCAGTATCTTCTGCTGGTAGGGCGCCTGTTTTAGTAAGAATCATCAGGGCAAAATTAGAGACCGTCATTCCTAGTGCTTATGGAGTCTTGGCAGAAATTGCTGGTGAGTTTAGACAAAAAGTGAAAGATCGCTTTTCTAAAATTAAGGATAGAAGAGCTTTTTGGGAGTCCATATTTTCCGGCGTAATCGCTGAAAAAGTTTTTTCAGGGAGAATCAATGAGGCAAAGGATGACATCGACAAGCAGCTTAAACGTGCCTCCGAAATTGAGCTCGGAGAAGTTTATCTAGTGGGTGCTGGCCCAGGTGATCCTGATCTATTAACCTTTAAGGCTTTGAGATTGATTCAGCAGGCTGATGTTGTTCTTTATGACCGGCTTGTTTCCAAGGGCGTGATGGAGTTAGTTCGAAGAGACTCTGAGCTAATCTATGTTGGAAAGAAAGGTGGAAGTCAAGAATCTACTCGACAGATTGACATTAATGATCAATTAGTAGAGCTTGCCAAATCTGGGAAAAGAGTTTGCAGACTTAAGGGGGGCGACCCATTTATTTTTGGACGAGGCGGCGAAGAAATTGAATCATTATCTGAGCACGGTATTCCATTTCAGGTTGTTCCCGGTATCACTGCTGCATCGGGATGCTCTTCATACGCTGGAATACCATTAACTCATAGGGACTATTCCCAGTCCTGCAGATTTGTAACTGCACACCTGAAGAATGGCACAACCAACCTTCCATGGGATGAGTTCGTGATTGATCAGCAAACTATTGTTTTTTACATGGCTTTGAGCGGCGCTAATTATATATGCCAGAAACTCATGGAGCATGGGATGGATAAAGATATGCCTATTGCAATAATTGAAAAAGGCACAATGCCAGAGCAAAAGGTCTATATTTCATCATTAACTAAATTGCCAGATCTATTAGCAACAGAAGATATTCATGCACCAACCCTGATGATTGTGGGTGAGGTTGTTAGGCTCAATGAAAAGTTGAATTGGTACGGCACATAATTATTGAAATCTATTTTCTTAATTAAGAAATATTTAATTTAATTGGGTATAATTCGAATTCTTCGCGGGAGTGGTGGAATTGGTAGACACGCTGGATTTAGGTTCCAGTGTCGCAAGACGTGAGAGTTCGAGTCTCTCCTTCCGCACCATAAATTTGATTTCAAGAGCTCTCAGGAGCTCTTTTTCATAACATCCCAGATTACGTTCAGTTCACTCTTACTTGGCTTTTTAAGATTTCTTAACTTGAGGTTCTTAATGATGGCCTCTGTAGTGGACCAGTTGATTTGCATCAGTAAATCAAAATCTATCTCTTTAAAATGCCCTTCTATAAACCATTGCTTCAAATCAGCCATCGACTTTTCAAAATTTTTAAAGCCTATTGCTCTTGCATTCTCAGAAACCATAGGGTCATTATCCACTAAACCTAAAAAAATAAATTCGTTATAGTTATTCAAAAAATACTCAATAATTTTTCTTGAACCGTTTTTGATTTGAAGTTCAACACTTGAATCATTAGGCATATTGTCATTTAAGTCAGAAAAAGCATTTTTTTTAATACTTATGTATATTGTATCAATAAGCTCTTGCTTAGATTTAAAGTGAACAAAAAGTGTGCCAGAGGCAACCCCTGCTTTTTTACTGATTTGAGCAGTTGAAGTTGATTGAATGCCTTGACTCGCAAACAGATCTAAAGCGCTCTGATAGATTTTATCTTTGGTTGAGAGCATTGTCATTAGTCATAGATTACCCCAGTTAATTCTTCAGATATCTTCCAAAGTTTTTTTGCGTTATCTACATTATACGATAGTTCGTTTGACTGAACTAAGACTGGGTAACCTCTCATACCACCCATTGATGGAGAGCCAAAATAATCACCTGATTCTGCAGTTAGGTCAGTAGCAGCACGAATCCCGCCTAACGCTCCAATTGAGACTTTTTGTGCAGCAATTTTATTTAAAATTTTCCATATTTTTGAGTAACGTTGAAGTTTAGTGTCAGTGTATCCAGGATGTGATGCAATTACATGGGGATGACCTTTAGTTTGCTTTAGTTTGCGTGAGAGTTCATATGTAAAGTACAGATTTGCAAGCTTGCTGTCACTATAGGCGCTCCAAGTTCTGTATTTTCTTTTTTCCCAATTTAGGTCATTAAAATTAATATTTCCTGACAGGTGAGCAATGCTAGAGACATTCACTACTCTTGAGTTAGGTATCTTTTTTAGAAGAGACATCAGCTGACCTGTTAAAGCAAAATGACCCAAATGATTCGTGCCCATCTGGATTTCAAACCCATCTTTCGTTTTTGAATAAGGGCAGGCCATAATGCCAGCGTTATTGATTAGACAATCTAACGTTTTGTATTTCTTAATAATCGATTGAGAAAAGCTACTAATTGATTCAAGGCTTGTTAAATCTAGTTCTTCAATATCTATCTTTGCATTTTTATTTTCAACAAGAATTTCGTTTGCTACAGACTCAGCTTTTTTAATGTTTCTAGCAGCCATAATAACGGTAGCATTTTTTCGAGAAAGAACTTTAGCTGTTTCCTCACCAAGGCCGCTCGTTGGTCCAGTCACTATAATAATTTTGCCTGACTGATCAGAGATATTTGATTCATTCCAATTTTCTTTTTTCATCTCTTCCTTAAATAATATTGCATTAGATTCTTAGTTTTTCCCACCATGATTTTTTTGGTATATTACTTAATTCAAATACTTCACCAATCATTGGCGTTGCTATGTTGACGTTCTTTTTTGCCGCCTCTTCAGTGATTCGAATGATTGGCTCATCCCAAGGATGAATTGATAAATCAAATTTTGACCAATGGATTGGAAACAGGATTTCTGCTTTTAAATCGATACTGGCCTGTACTGCCTCATCTGGATACATATGAACATTCGACCAGTCAACGTTATATGCACCGTTCTCAATAAAGGCAATGTCGAAAGGCCCATACTCCTCACCTAATTTTTTAAATGTTTCTGAGTACCCACCATCTCCGCTGAAATATGCACTTAAAGACTTGGACTTTACGATCCAAGAGCCCCATAACGTTGAGTTGCCATTAAACACTCCGCGGCCACTAAAGTGAAGTGCAGGGGCAAAGGTAAACTCAATATCTTTATAGTTATTGCTCTCATACCAGTCAAGCTCAGTAATTTTATTTTTAATTACCCCCCACCTTTCTAGATGAGCACCGACACCTAAAGGGACAATAAAGTGATCTACTAGGCCTGATAAATCTTTAATTGCTTTTGAATCAAGGTGATCATAATGATCATGAGAAATGATAACAACATCAACCTTAGGAAGGTCGTCAATTAATATCGGATTTTCAAACTCAAAGGGCTTTCCATTGAAGAAGTTGCTTTTACTGTTAGAGTTAAATGATGGCAGAGGAGATGCTCTATTAAAGACAGGATCGGTCATCACAACCAAGCCTTCAGTATTCATTAGAAGGGTAGAGTGGCCAAGCCAAACAAACTTTCCTTCAATTAAGTCTTTGCCTTTAAATTTTATTGTTGGAAGTGGCTTTAATGGATTTTTATCTTTAGGTGGTGAGAACCAATCCTTGAAAGTCGCTTTTTTTTCTGAAGAACGAAAGTTAGTATAGTTTGTTTTTATGTTTTGAAACTTTCCTTCAATAAAATTTTGAGAGTTTTCAATAGTTTTTAGTGCATCTTTATCTGGTGTGCCTCCGAAAGCTGGAGATACTTTAAGAAAGATAAATATGACAATAGCAATTGCTATTAGAATATAAATCAGATATTTAATGATATTAAGTATTGTAAAAAAAAATTCCAAGTATGCCTCCGTGATCAATTTTAAATGATTATATCTTATTATGAGTGAGTAGTCAGTCATTTTGATATTTTTTGGGATATTCCTTTTTAATTTAGCAACGTCTATTAGGATTAAACATAAGAAATCCTGTAAAATATTAGCTCTTAAAAACACAATAAAAGTATGGCTATATGTTGATTGAAGTTGGGCATTTTGCACTTGTTCTCGCTCTAGTTATTTCCCTATTTTTGATTGCAGTTCCATCTATAGGACTCTATCAAAATAAAGAATCTCTTGCTCAGCTTGCAAAGCCATTAGTCTGGGCTCAAGGTTTTTGGATAGCTGTAGCATTCTTTGTGTTACTAACAGCATTTTTAACGAATGATTTTTCAGTTAAATATGTTGCAGAGAATTCAAATACTCAACTTCCACTTTTATATAAGGCCTCAGCCGTTTGGGGTGCTCATGAAGGCTCTCTACTATTATGGGTTTTTGTGCTATCTCTATGGACTGTTGCTGTTTCGATTTTTTCTAAACGAATTCCATCAGACTTAATTAATCTGACTTTGATAGTTCTAGGGGCTATTAGTTTGGGTTTTTTACTTTTTCTTTTGTATACGTCCAATCCGTTTGAGCGATTAATGATGCCTCCTATGGAGGGCCGAGAACTTAATCCTCTTCTTCAAGACTTTGGACTTGCTGTTCATCCTCCAATGCTTTATATGGGCTATGTCGGCCTAGCTGTTCCATTCGCTTTTGTATTATCTGCTCTTATTAGAGGCCAACTTGATAGTACTTGGATTAGATGGACGAGGCCCTGGACACTGGTATCCTGGTCATTTTTGACTATTGGCATAACGCTTGGCAGTTGGTGGGCTTATTACGAGCTTGGTTGGGGAGGCTGGTGGTTTTGGGATCCAGTCGAGAATGCCTCATTCATGCCTTGGCTAGTTGCAACAGCCTTAATTCATTCTCTCAGTGTCAGTGAAAAACGAGGCGCTTTCAAGCAGTGGACTGTTCTGCTTGCCATTGGAGGCTTTTCATTGAGCCTACTTGGAACTTTTTTGGTGCGATCAGGAGTATTGACTTCAGTCCATGCCTTTGCAACTGATCCAACAAGGGGCTTGTTCATACTCATATTTTTATTTATAGTGATAGGCGGATCGCTTGTCCTCTATACATGGCGCTCTAGCTTATTACAGCAAAGTAATCCTTTTTCTTTATTATCCAGAGAGACAGGCCTTCTGATAAATAATATCCTGCTAGTCACAGCCATGTTGAGTGTTCTTTTGGGTACCCTTTACCCACTTATTTTGGATTCACTTAATCTTGGTAAAATTTCGGTTGGTGCGCCCTATTTCAATGCAGTATTTGTACCAATTATGATTCCAGGAGTTCTTGCACTTGCAATTTTTCCTTATGTTAGATGGAAAAAAGATTCATCAACAAGGGTTTTTAACTTGTTGAAACTTCAGTGGATATACATTTCTCTTTTAACCATACTTTCATGGGTTTTCATTACTAAAAATATTTTTGTTATTGTTGCAATAGGGCTATTTATCTGGGTGGTAAACCATGTCATGGTTCTATTAATTAAAAGGCTAAAAACAAAATCTAAAGTAACTATGTCTTTCCTTGGTATGGTTGTTGCTCATCTTGGAATAGCTGTGTTCGTTCTTGGAGCAACTGTGACCACTCAGCTAGGAGTCGAAAAAGATATCAAAATGACCGTTGGGGAAAAGCAAACGATTGCTGGATTTGATTTTATATTTAATGGCGTAAGTCCTCACTCGAAAGATAATTATTCAGGATTCATTGGTGATATTAGTGTTTCTAGAAACAACAAGAAAGTCACTCAGCTAAAACCTGAGAAGCGTTTATACCAAACTGGAATGCCAATGACAGAGGCATCAATTGATCCATCACTAACTCGTGATCTTTATGTTGCACTGGGTGAAAGTTTAGAGGGCGGCGCTTGGAGCGTAAGAATCTACTACAAGCCACTGGTTCGCTGGATATGGCTTGGCGGACTTATGATTGCCCTTGGAGCATTTTTAGCAGCGGTTGATCGAAGATACATAACGAGGATAAAGTCATGATTTTTTCTTGGCAATTCCTCATTATGCTTATTTTGACATGTCTATTTATTGGTTGGTTTCTTTACAGACCAATAAAATCTGGCTTAAGTCAGGATGAATCAAATATTGCAATTAATAAGCAAAGGCAGGAAGAGTTAGAAATTGATATCAATCAAGGATTCATTGATGATGAGCAGTTCCAGGTTGCAGGATCAGAGATCGTAAACACACTGGCTAATGAATTAACGAATAACAATAAAGCTAGCGTTAAAATAAAGCCGATCAATTGGACGATTGCAGTATTTATGTGTTTAAGTGCCTTATCGATCGCTCTATACTCTCAATTGTCACCAAAGTTCCTTCCAGGTAGTCAGGTTTTATCTGAACCAATGACTATGAATGAGAGTATCAAAAAGCTTCAAACTTTTTTGGAAGAGAATCCAGATGATTTCCAAGCCTTAAAGATGATGGGCCTTGCTCAGATTGGAATCGGTAATACAGATGAATCAATTGTGGCTTTTGAGAGGGCATACCAAATAAATCCTAAAGATATTGACTTATTGCTTCAATATGCGAGTGCCATTGCTGCAACTCAAGAAGGCCAGTTTGATGGAAAGTCTAGAGACTTGATTGAGGAGGCTTTTAATCTAGATTCTCAATCTGTTCAGGTTTTGTATTTTTCAGGTATTGTTGCAGCGCACGAGGGGAATCTTAATGTTGCAATTGATTTTTGGCAAAAGGCACTTTACCTTATGCCTGTAGATCATCCTGACAGAAATATAATCGAAGAGGCTTTAGATACCGTATTGAATTTACAAGTAAAATGACAGCCATGAGTAAAACAGTAGAACTAGCTAAATCACTTATAAGCCATGCCTCAGTTACACCTGACGATAATGGCTGCCAGGCAATAATGATAGAGCGACTCAAAAAAATTGGTTTTGATATTCATCCACTGAAATTTGGAGATGTTGATAACTTCTGGGCTACTCGCGGTAATAACCGCCCTATCTTTGCTTTTGCAGGCCACACTGACGTTGTCCCAGCTGGAAATGAAGAGGCTTGGAATACTAAGCCTTTTGAACCTACCATCAAGGATGGTTTCTTGTTTGGTAGGGGTTCGGCCGACATGAAAGGTGGACTTGCAGCTATGGTTACTGCAACCGAAAACTTTGTTAAAGACAATCCGAATCATGAGGGAACTATTGCTTTTTTGATTACATCTGATGAAGAGGGAGTTGCTGTCAATGGAACAGTAAAAGTAATGGATTATCTCAAAGAAAATGACACAAAAATTGATTACTGTGTGCTTGGAGAGCCTTCTTCCACCTCAATTACTGGGGACGTTATTAAAAATGGTAGAAGGGGCTCACTAAACGGAGTGATTAATGTTAAAGGTCAGCAGGGCCATGTTGCTTACCCTCATTTGGCTAAAAATCCCATTCACTTTATTGCTCCAGCGCTCAATGATTTATGTCTTCAAGAATGGGATAGTGGCAATGAGTATTTTCCAGCAACCTCATTTCAAATTTCAAATTTTCATTCTGGTGATGGTGTGACAAATGTTATTCCGGGTGAAGCTAAAGTTATGTTCAACTTTCGCTACTCAACAGAAACGACAAAAGAAGAATTGATGACTAAGGTCCATGAAATTTTGGATTTGCATAAAATTGACTACACCATCGATTGGTCTCACTCTGGGTATCCATTTTTGACTCCGGTAGGTGATTTGGTTTCAGCCTGCGTCAGCTCGATTCAAGAAACTAAAGGTATTGAACCAGAGCTATCAACATCTGGAGGAACTTCAGATGGAAGATTTATTGCTCAAAAAGGTACCCAGGTTGTAGAGCTTGGACCAGTCAACGCAACGATTCATCAGGTTAATGAATCTGTATTAGTTCAAGATCTAGAAGATTTAAGCAAAATCTATTGTGGAGTTCTAGCGAAGATACTCGTCTAGTAGGGGTACTAAATGAAATTTGATATCATTACACTCTTCCCTGAAATGTTTTCTGCTATCAAAGAAGAGGGTGTCATTTCAAGGGCACTTAAGAATTCAATCATTTCCATAAGAGAATGGCAACTTAGAGACTTTAGCAGTAACAAATATAAAAATGTTGATGATAAGCCTTATGGCGGCGGTGCAGGGATGGTCATGCAGGTAAAACCAATAAGGGATTGCCTAACAAAAATCAAAGAATTGGAGCCTGATACAAAGGTCATTTATTTGTCACCTCAGGGAGAGCCCTTAAATCAGAAACTAGTTGAGAAGTTGACAAAATTTGATTCATTGACACTCCTTTGTGGTCGTTACGAAGGTGTCGATGAGAGAGTAATCGAAAATGATGTAGACTTTGAAGTTTCAATAGGTGATTATGTCATTAGTGGAGGAGAATTGGCCTCAATGGTATTAATTGATGCGGTTAGCAGGCGTTTAGATAATGTGCTTGGAAACAAAGACTCTCTGAATGACTCATTTGCAGATAATTTGCTTGATTATCCCCACTATACAAGGCCCGAGAGTATTGACGGTGAATCCGTGCCCGAGGTCTTATTGAGTGGTAATCAGGCTAAAATTGATGCTTGGCGGCAAGAGCAGGCAATGAAGAAAACAAAACAGAAAAGACCTGACATTTTATCCAGTTAGTTGCTTGATTTAAACACCTTCCTGAATTGTTATTGTGAGGCCAATCGTATATAATTTAACAACACTTTAATAAACACTTTATGACAATAAAACACTCCTATAAAGGCTCAAATGTTGCTTTGATAACTCCAATGTTTGATGATGGCGCTGTAGATTATGAGTCTCTGAATAATCTCATTGACTTTCATATCGATGCTGGAACGAGCTCGATTGTATCAGTTGGAACTACAGGAGAGTCAGCAACTGTAGGAGTAAAAGAGCACCTTAAAATAATCAAGCATACAATTGAGTATGCAGCAAGAAGAATTCCAATAATTGCGGGAACAGGGGCTAACTCAACTTCAGAGGCGATTGAGCTGACTCAAGAGGCTAAAAATCTTGGTGCCGATGCTTGCCTTCTTGTTACGCCTTACTATAACAAGCCAACCCAGGAAGGCTTGTTTCAACATTTTAAGCTGATTGCTGAGAGTGTAGATATTAATCAGATCTTATATAATGTGCCTGGAAGAACTGCAGTAAATATGTCTGTAGAAACAACTGCAAGGCTATCCAAAATCTCAAATATAATTGGCATCAAAGATGCGACTGGAGATCTTGCAGTAATTAAAGGGCTTGTTAAAAGCTGCCCTGAAGATTTTTTACTATTGACTGGAGATGACGCCACTGCTGTCGATTTTCTGCTTTTGGGAGGGCATGGCGGAATCTCTGTTACCGCTAATGTGACGCCTAAAGAGCTTCAAAAAGTTTACATGACGGCTATCGCCGGAAATGCTGACTTAGCCAAAAAGGCGAATAAAGAGCTGACAAGTCTTCATCAGAATTTGTTTGTAGAATCCAATCCAATTCCGGTTAAATGGGCTCTTCATAAAATGGGCATGTGTTCAAAAGGAATAAGGCTGCCACTGATAGAGTTGTCGAGTGAATTCAGACCATTAATAGAGAATGATTTAAAGGAATTAAACCTAATATGAAGATTGTAAATTATTTTAATATTGTATTAATAAGTTTATTTTTAGCTAGCTGCTCAAAAGTCACTGATCCAGTAAAGGAAATTGGTTTAGGCAGTCGGGATATCAATTATCAAGCTGACGAAAAAGTTGATTCTCTTATTATTCCTCCAGATCTTACTAAGCCTAGCGCTCTTCAGGCCTTAACTGAAGTTGAGGAAATTGCTGATGATGGAGAAGTTGCACAGAGGGTTCAAAATATTGAGATTCAAAGAGATAAATATCGTCGTTGGCTTTTAGTTAATCTTTCTCCAAATGAGGTTTGGGTTTTGTCAAAAGAATTTTTTCGCTCTTATGGCTTCAAAATAGAGAATGAAAATCAAAAAATTGGACTCATTGAGACAGATTACCTCGAAATTGAGACGCAAGTTCCAGATAAGTCATTGGGCTCAATACGCGCTGCATTGTCGAAAGCATTAAAAACTCAATATGGGCTCCCTATTGCTGATAAATATAGAATAAGAATTGAGCCAACAGATGACCCAATGAAGTCTGAAGTATACTTAACATTGAGCTCAATAGGGGAAGTCGTCAGCGGCGCAACTAGAGTATGGCAGCCAAGAGAAAAAGACGTTGAACTTGAAACTGAAATGCTTCTTCAGTTGATGGTTTTTCTAGGAAACGATCGTTCAGATGCTGTATCTAAAATTCAATCCAATACAGCTGAAAATATTTCAAATGTAATAGTTGAGCTCTCTGAAACAGGTTATGCAAACTTGATATTTCCATTCGATAAAAAGGAATCATGGAAGCTCATAGGATGGGCGCTTGATGAACTTAGTATTGATATTGAGGATCGTGATCAGATTGAAGGAAGTTACTTTATTAATGTCACTCCAAATAAGAGCTTATTCTCAAAGCTCCTTGCTAGTGCATCGATGACCAAAACGTATCAATTAATTCTGAAAGAAGATATCAATTCACAAACTAGAGTAATCTTTGTTGACCTTAGTGAAGAAAATGACGAGAAAACGATTAGTTATAGCGCAGAACTATTTGACCAAATCGCCTCTAAGTTCTAATTTAATAATAAAAGCTAGATTGTAAAAATCATGCTTACAGAAAAACAAATTCAAGATATATCTGATCAAATCACTTTAGTCAGTGATTTGTCAGATAATCATCTAGTAGAATTCTGTAAGATAGCGAATCAAAGATACCGAGCAGGTATTCCAATTGTCACTGATGAGAATTATGATTTTATTTTCATTTCAGAGCTCGCCAAAAGAATTCCTAGCCACCCTTTTCTTAAGCAAATCGAAGACGAGATTGAAGGGTTTTCAGAAGAGAAAATTAAGCTTCCAGAGAAGATGCTGTCAACTGATAAAGCCTATACATGGGGTGAGGTCGAGAAATGGCTAGAGAGGATTGCTAAATTTTCTGATGATTTTGAATTTCCATTAGATGAAGTTTTAATCAAAGGAACTGCAAAGCTTGATGGATTTGCAGGATATGATGATGGGGCTAAACTCTACACTCGTGGCGATGGCAATAAGGGGAGTGATATATCAAGAGTATTTGATAGAGGCCTTGGAATCCTTAATGATAGTGAAAGAGGGCAAGGTCCTGGTGAGATAGTTGTTAAGAGAAGTTACTTTGAAAACCATTTAAGTGGTCATTTTGAATACCCGCGAAACTTTCAAGCGAGTCTAATTAAAGAAAAAGAGTTGGACCATTTCGCTAAAGATGCAATAAATGTCAAGGCTGCTTTATTTGTTCCCTTTAAGCAACTCCCCTTTTGGCAAGGGAGTATCAAACAGTTTAAGGATCAGTTTGCTGAAATAGTCTCAGAATTAGAACAAGGTGTTGATTTTGATATTGACGGTGTTGTTTTTGAAGTCGTAAATACTGATTTAAAAATACATATGGGGTCAAACCGAAAGTTTCATCGATGGCAAATTGCCTTTAAGGAAAATAAAGAAAAAGCACAAGTCAAAGTCATTTCAATAACACCACAAGTTGGAAGAACTGGAAAAATTACGCCAGTTGCAGAGTTAGAGCCAACCCAGCTCAGTGGAGCAACAATCTACAGAGCCACAGGCCATCATTTTGGCTTAGTAAAGGAGCAAGGTCTCGGAGCTGGAAGCATTGTCGAGTTAACTCGAAGCGGAATGGTTATTCCAAAAATTAATAAAGTCCTAAAAAAAGCAGAAGTAAATATTCCCTCTAATTGCCCAAGTTGTGAGTCACAGCTTATTTGGGATGCGGACTTCCTTATGTGTCCTAATATCAATTCTTGTCCTGATCAAGTTAGAGGAAAAATGATATATTTTTTTAAAATTCTTGCAAATAATGATGGCTTTGGACAAGCGACTATTAAAAAGCTTTATGAAAACGGTATTCGTCGCGTTAGTGAAATTTATCTTCTAGAGATAGATCAATTAATTGCAATGGGCTTTGGAGAGAAAACCTCAAAAAATCTAATAGATCAGCTTAATAGGTCGCGACATGAAAGTATTGAGGATTGGCGTTTTTTGGCTGCTTTTGGTGTGCAAAGACTCGGGATGGGCAACTGTGAAAATTTATTCAAAAATTATCCTATAGAAGAGGTTTTTGAATTAACAGCCGATGAAATTGCAAATATAGATGGTTTCGCAGAGCTAACTGCAGAGCAAATTTTTAAAGGGTTAGAATCTATTAGAGATGAATACCAAATTTTGATAAAGACTGGATTTGAGCTAGAAAAAACCCCCCTTAGTGATGAAGTCGCTTTAATTGAGAGCCCCTTTCATAATAAAAAAATTGTGTTTACGGGCGCCATGAGTCATTCACGCTCCGAACTTGAAAAACAAGCCAAAATGCTCGGTATCTCTGTTGCAAAGAGCGTAAGCTCAAAAACAGATTTTCTGATTATTGGAGAAAATGTTGGTCAATCAAAAATGAATGATGCAAAAAAACATAAGGTTGAAATCATAACTGAGTCTGAATATTTAAAAAAACTCAATACCTAAAATTTTTTTATATATAATAACGTTCATCTTAATTCCGAAGTTGGTTTTAAGTTAAGACATTGACGTTTATTTGGGTTCTAACCCAGGTAAGCGTTTTTTTTCGTCAGTTTAAAGATGAGCTGAACTGGTATAGAAGCCCGCTACTTTCTCGAAGGTAGCGGGCTTCTTTGTTTATAACATTGGAGTAATGATATGAAAATGATAACAGCTTACATTCAGCCAAAAAGACTGGATAGCGTGAGACAAGTTCTTTCAGAAATTGATATTAATGGTGTTTCTGTTACGGAAGTAAAGGGGTTTGGAAGACAAAAAGGCCACACTGAGCTCTACAGAGGTGCAGAGTATGTGGTGGAGTTCCTGCCTAAAGTTAAATTAGAAATTGCAATTACCGACGAGCAAGTTGATGAAGTTATTGAAACCATCAGTTCTGCTTGCAAGATTAATGGCGGAAAGATCGGAGATGGCAAAATTTTTGTTACAAGCCTAGAGCAGGTTGTTCGTATTCGTACGGGCGAATCTGGTCCTGAGGCACTATAGGAGCAGGAAATGGAAAATCAAATATTGGAATTACAATATGCAATGGATACCTTTTACTTTTTGGTAATGGGTGCACTTGTTATGTGGATGGCAGCTGGCTTTTCAATGCTAGAGGCTGGATTGGTAAGGAGCAAAAATACAGCTGAAATACTAACTAAAAATATTGGTCTTTTTGCTATTGCTTGCACTATGTACATGGTTTATGGTTATGACTTGATGTATGGCGGTGGAGCTTTTCTTTCGGGGATTAGTGGACAGGGTGAGACATATTCAAATGCCTCAGACTTCTACTTTCAGGTTGTCTTTGTAGCAACTGCGATGTCTATTGTATCTGGAGCAGTCGCTGAGAGAATGAAACTATTTACTTTTTTTGCTTTCGCTGTAATCTTTACTACTATCATCTACCCTCTTGAGGGTTCATGGACTTGGGGTGGAAATGACGTCTTTGGCCTTTACAATCTTGGTGACTTTGGATTCTATGACTTTGCGGGATCAGGAATTGTTCATATGGCTGGAGCTGCAGCAGCAATTGCTGGTGTATTAATCCTTGGCCCTAGAAAAGGGAAATATGACAAGGATGGAAATTCAAAACCAATCCTGGGTGCTAACCTACCTTTAGCAACCTTAGGAACATTCATCCTATGGCTAGGTTGGTTTGGATTTAACGGTGGATCAGTTTTAGCTATGGCTAGTAAAGAAAGTGCTGATGCAGTAGCCATGGTTTTTGTTAATACAAACGCCGCAGCTGCCGGAGGTGTTATTGCTGCACTAGTTTTTGCTAAACTGTGGTTCGGTAAGGCAGACTTAACTATGACATTAAATGGTGCCTTAGCAGGTCTTGTAGCAATAACTGCAGGACCTGATACGCCGAGTGCTTTTGCTGCAGCTTTGATTGGTGCAGTAGGCGGTGTTATCGTTGTGTTGTCGATTGTTTGGTTGGATCGTAAGCTTAAGATAGATGACCCTGTTGGTGCTATTTCAGTTCATGGTGTAGTCGGACTTTGGGGTCTATTGGCAGTTCCATTAACTAATGCCGATGTTTCATTTTCAGGACAAATAGTTGGAGCCTTAACCATATTTGTATGGGTATTTATTGCCTCAATGCTAGTTTGGCTAGCGCTCAAAGCTCTGATTGGTATTCGCGTTTCGGATGACGAGGAAGAGTCTGGAGTAGACATCTCTGAGTGCGGAATGGAAGCTTACCCAGAGTTTGTAACGAAATAAATAATTGGCATCAATTGTCCAGATTGGTGCCATCCATTTTATGCAATTTGATGAAATGGCTAAAGAATGACTTGGCTGGTGGTTTCACTCCTAATTTTCCACCAGCTATAGTTTTTTGACTAACTCAAATTTTAATGTACCATGAAACCAGCGCTAAATTCTTTGCTTATCGGGTATATTATTATGGCTATTAAAATTAAATAACTATGAAAAAGAATTCAATTAACCAGACAGCTCTTAAAATTATTCTAGTCGACGAAAATATGGGCCGCTCTGCTATTTTAAGACGCGCTCTTCAAGATAAGGGCCATGAAGTAATCAGCCGTTTAGAGGAGAGCGAAAACCTTGCAAATAGCAACGAAATTACTCATGCTGATGTAGTCATTGTCAATGCAGATATTCCTGATGAGGCTGTCTTTGCAAATTTAAGGGATGTTAATAAAACAAAGCCAAAGCCTATTGTTATGTTTACTGAGGCTTCAGAGGAGCATATGGCTGGAGCAGCAATAAAATCAGGAGTTAATGCTTACATTGTCGATGGATTAGAAGAGAAGAGAGTGCAGCCAATTATTGATGTTGCAATTGCTCGTTTTAGAGAATTTCAGGCTCTAAAAGATGAGCTAGATGCAACAAGAAGTCAGCTGGCTGAGCGTAAATCAATTGAAAAAGCTAAGGGCCTTCTGATGAAACACAAGAAAATTACTGAAGATGAGGCTTACCAGTCCTTGAGAAAAATGGCAATGGATAAAAATAAACGCATTTCAGAAGTTGCTGATGGCATTATCAGTGCCTTCGAACTTTTAGGTTAAAGACTTATTTACTATCTCTGGATGCTTTTTCATCATGTCCAGAGACTCCAAAGCGCTTAGCTAGTTCTGATTCAATCTCTTGAATTTCAATGTCTTCATGACGAAGGAGAACTAGGAGGTGGAACCATAAATCCGCTACTTCATGAATGATTTCATTTCTGCCTTCATCATTAACAGCATTAATGACCTCTTCAGATTCTTCACGAATCTTTTCTAAAATCGAGCTTGTCCCATTGCTATATAGTGAAGAGACATAGGATTGGTCACTAGAAGCAGATTTTCTCTCTTCTAAAATTTTCTCTAGCTTATTTAAAATACTATCCATAAATATCTTTTGGATCCTTAATTACATTTGAGATGATTTTCCATTTATTATCATCGAGTTTGTTAAAGAAGCATTTGGCTCTTCCAGTATGGCAAGCAATCCCACCTTTTTGATTAACCTTAAGTAGAACAACGTCTTGATCGCAATCTGTAAAAATTTCTATTATGTCTTGGTAGTTGCCTGACTCTTCGCCTTTAAACCAGAGCTTTTTTCTCGATCTTGAAAAATATACAGCTTTTTTTGTCTTAATACTCAACTCTAAAGCCTCTTTATTCATCCATGCCATCATAAGAATTTCATTTGAAGAATAGTCCTGAGTGATTACAGGAACTAAGCCCTTTTCATCAAATTGAATGGTGTCTTGAGGTTTCATTATTAGTTATTTTTTTATTTAATTTTACAGTTGGATACTGTGAGAATTGATCATAATTGATTAAAGACCAGCTTTGAGGCTAGCAACGATAAATTGATCTAAATTCCCATCAAGAACGTCCTGGGTATTGCTACTCTCTATTCCAGTTCTTAAATCTTTTATTCTGGATTGATCTAAAACATAGGATCGTATCTGGTGACCCCATCCAATATCAGATTTTAAATCCTCAACATCTTGCTTCTCAGAGTTCCTTTTTTGTATTTCAAGTTCATAAAGTTTTGACTTTAATTGTTTCATAGCTTGATCTTTGTTAGCATGCTGCGATCTTCCGTCTTGGCATTGAACAACTGTTGAAGATGGTAAATGAGTTATGCGAACTGCAGATTCAGTTTTATTAACATGCTGACCGCCCGCACCAGAAGCACGATAGGTGTCAATTCTTAGGTCAGATGGATCAATTATAATTTCAATATCATCATCAATCTCTGGTGATACAAAAACCGATGAGAATGATGTATGTCTTTTGCCATTAGCGTTGTATGGTGATTTTCTAACAAGTCTGTGGATACCGATTTCACTCCTTAGCCATCCAAAAGCATATTCACCATCAAAATGGATTGTTGCTGACTTTATGCCCGCTACATCACCAGCCGAAACTTCCATTAATTTCACTTTAAAGTTGTGTTTATCTCCCCATCTCAAATACATTCTAAGAATCATTTCAGCCCAATCTTGAGCTTCAGTTCCGCCAGAGCCTGACTGAATATCAAGATAGGCAGAGTTTTGATCCATTTCACCACTAAACATTCTTTCAAACTCATATTTTGAAATTAATTGTTCTGTATTATCTAAGTCAGCTATTAACCCATCCACTGTATCAATATCATTCTCACTTTCAGCCATTTCTAAAAGCTCTTTGGCGTCGCTTAAAATACCGTTTGACTTTGAAAATGTTTCACATAGGTGATCGAGTTGGACCCTCTCTTTGCCTAATGACTGAGCTTTTTCTGGGTTTGACCAAACATCTGGATTTTCTAACTCCAACTTAACTTCTTCAAGTCGATCTTGTTTCTCTTCAAGCTCAAGGTGTTCAGATAAAACATTAAGACGTTCTGTCAGCTCGGATATTTTTTGGTAGTGTGCAGATAATTCCATGACTCTATTTTAATGCGACGAGTAATAAAAAAGCCCCAAAATAGGGGCTTTAATTTCTATCTCTTAAAAAATTAATTACTTTCTTAGGCCTAAACGCGAAATCAAATTAGCGTAAGCTGAAAGATCATTGTTTTTGATATATGCAAGTAATTTTTTACGTTGAGAAACAAGTCTTAAAAGCCCTCTTCTAGAGTGGTGATCTTTCTTATGCGTTTTAAAATGCTCGGTTAAATGCCTTATTCTTGCAGTAAGAAGGGCAACCTGTACATCAACTGAACCAGTATCAGAAGAGTCTTTTTGGTATTCTTTAATAATAGATTGTGTATCAATAGACATAAATATAGTTCATGTATCAAAAAATTAAGTGGTGAATTATACGCTATTTTTTAGAATTGTTGTATTTCTAATCAAATAATATTAATTATATTTATAAAAGTTTTTTTCATCATTAGGCCTTGTTTTAAAGCGGCGATGAATCCACAAATATTGCTCTGGAGATTTGGAGATTTGTTTTTCGAGAATTTGATTTACAACTGTTGCATCATGGATTGGATCAGAGCTAGGATAATTCAAAATTGGTTTTTCAAAAGACATTGAATAGCCCTTCGTGGTTCGAATAAAGCTGTAAGGTATAACTCTAGTATTATTGTTTTTTGCAAGTCTGGCGGTCGCAGCAGCGGTTGCTGTTTCTATTCCAAAAAAAGGCGCAAACACACTGTTGTTTTTGCCTAGGTCTTGATCTGGTGCATACCAGATTGGAAGGCTGTTATTAATTGCTTTGATAATGGATCTTGTATCCGTGCTCTTGATCATTACAGCTCCATTTTTTTTATATCCTTTGACCATGACCTTGTCAAACAACTTATTATTTTGAGGTCTGTATACGTTTGCAATCGTATGATTTAGAAGTAGTGCTCGGCTTCCTAGCATAAGAGGCATAAAGTGCGAACAAAGTAGGATAATGCCACCCTCTTCTTTAAGCGCGTCTTTAAAGAATTTCTCGTTAGTAATCGTTAGAAGCTTCCTAATTTTAGTATCACTACCGTAGTATGCATTAGCGGTTTCAAAAAAACTGACACCTATTGCCTCAAAATGTCTTTTTACAAGCCTATTCACCTGGCTTTGCTTTTTGTGAGGAAAACAATGAGAGATATTGGAGTAGGCAGTTGATCTGAGTTTGTGCATAAATGGATAAAGCACTCTACCAATTGAATTTCCAATAACAACCTGCGCGCTAAAAGGAATCAAAACTCCAATACGCATAAATAAGATTAGAATCCAGGTTGGTATGAATTTAGGGTGAATGAATTCAGTGTTTAACATTAAAATAAAAAGAAAACTCAACTAAAGCTAAAGCAGTAAATTATGCCATTTATTGACAGAGATTTTATCAATGATTTGCCCAATAGAGTAGATATTGTTGGTCTAATAAATAAGCGTGTCGCTTTAAAAAAAGCAGGAAAAGACTATAAGGCCTGTTGCCCATTTCATGAAGAGAAAACTCCGTCCTTTACTGTAGTTCCTACTAAGCAAATTTATCACTGTTTTGGTTGTGGTGAAAGTGGAGGAGTTATTGATTTTGTTATGAAGTATGATCACCTTTCTTTTGTTGAGGCGATTGAAACAGTTGCTGGAGAGTCAGGAATCTCAGTCGTTTACGACCAAACTGCAAAACCAGTCGATAAACGCTTCAAAAGATACAATGAAATTATGAATGAGCTAAATAATTTTTATCAAGGTCAACTGAAAACCTCATCTGCCAAGAATAAGGTCGTTAGTTATGCCAAGAAAAGAGGCATTAGCGGTTCAATTGCCAAAAGATTTGAGTTGGGATTTGCACCTCCTGGTTGGACTAACCTTTTTGATCAATATTCTGAGAAAGAAGAGTCCATTCAAGACCTTCTATCGATGGGCATGATTGTTCCAAAAAAAGACAAAAAAGATGACTATTATGATCGTTTTAGAGATCGCCTAATGTTTCCTATTCACAATGCCAAAGGCTCAGTGATTGGATTTGGAGGGCGCGTTTTGTCAAGTCAGGATAATCCAAAGTATCTGAATTCTCCAGAAACACCCCTGTTTTCAAAGTCAAAAGAACTATATGGCCTCTATCATTGTCGCAAATATAGCCGAAGGATTGATTCAATTCTTGTAGTTGAGGGGTATATGGATGTTATAGCTCTTCACCAGCAAGGAATCACCAATGTTGTTGCAACTCTTGGTACTGCCACAACGCCAGCCCACTTGCAGATTTTATCTCGCTCAGCTGAAACCATTGTTTTTTGTTTTGATGGAGATAAAGCAGGAAGAGATGCAGCATGGAAGGCTTTAAAGACTTCTTTGCCTTCTGTAACTTCAGGGCTAATTATCAAGTTTCTAATTTTGCCTGAGGGAGAAGATCCTGATACTCTTATCAATAGGGAATCCTCAAAAGCATTCAGTAAGAGAATTGAAGGTGCGCAAACACTTTCAAGTTTTCTCATTGATCATATTAAGGAAGAGGTTCCGTTTGATACGATTGAAGGGAAAACCTTATTTTTGGAAAAGTCAGCATCTTTAATCAATCTGGTTAACTATTCAATCTATCGACAACAATTAATAGAAGGGATTGCCAATGCGATTGGCCAAAATATTACCCAAGTAGAAAAAGCGGTGGAGCTAAGCAAAGATCAAAATACGCACTTTTCTAATTCTAATCAAGCAGAGCATAAGCAATTTAGTCCTCAGCCAATGAGTCAAACAATAAGTAATAAAAGTCATTCTAGTATGAAAAGTTTGATGTCAAGAATGATTTCTTGTGTTCTAACTTATCCATCAATTGTCAATGATCCAGAAACGACCAGTGTAATTGAAGAAAGAGCAAGAAAACTGCCCAAATCTGAAGTCTTATTAGAACTCATTAGACATGCTCAAGTGGAGTCAGATCTTTCAAAAGAAGCTTTATTAAAGCCCTATAAGTCCAAGGAGAGAGTTTATTTGCGTTTGCAGGAGTTAAGCACTATGGAGCCTTTCCTTAGTGAATTTGAAGCTCAAGAAGAGTTTGGATATGCGTTGACTGCAGCAGAAAAATATTACGAAAGAAAGTCAACAAAAGCATCAATACTCTCTGCAAAAACGCATGACGAAGAAGAGGCAGTTATGAAAAGCATCATGAAAAACAAGATGAAAACTGTAAACCAGAAAAAAACACCCTAGCCTTCTACTTGAGAATTTATCTCTGAATCATTAATCAGGATTCTCTGCATTGCCTTTTGGAAGGCTATTGAGGCTGAATTTGAACCTTGACATCGATTTCTCTTAGTAGGAGCCCAGGAGAGATAACATTTTTTTGGGTGGTCAAGTCGAACTGCCATAATATATTTAGGTTTTTCTGCAGGGGAGTAGCCTACAAAATAAGCCCTCTTAGCACCATCTTTACTATACTTTCCATCAATCACCATTTCTGCTGTACCCGTTTTTCCAGCAATGGAATATCCATCAATGACCGCTCGATAGCCAGAGCCATTGTTTGATGCGACAGAGTCAAGTATTTCAGAGATTCTTTTTGTTGATTCTGGAGTGAAAACCTGCTCTAATGAATCATTATAATTCTCAGCCTTTATTAATTTAAGTGATGGTATGGCGCCTTCATTCGCAAAAACAAGGTAAGCTCTTGCAAGTTGTGCAAGGTTAGTTGTCATAGGACCATGGCCAAATGAAAGTGACCTTTTATCACTATCCCTCCAATTACTAAAGTGCCTTAATTCTCCTTGATTTTCTGTTCCAGGCATGACGCCTAAAGATTTGCCAAATCCAAGTTTTTGCCAAGTGTTATAAAAGTCTTCATTTTCAATATTTTCTGCAACCATTACGGTTCCAAGGTTATGAGATTTTTCAAGAATTCTTTGTATTGTCATCTGAAAAAATTTATTATCTGGCTTGATATTTGCCACTCTTTTTGTAACATCAATCAACTCATCGTCTGTTGCCGTAATAATTCCTTTATCTAAAGCCAACAACATAGTAAAAGGTTTCATAGTTGAGCCTGGTTCAGTTTTATCCGAAAAAACACGGTTTCTGTAATCATCAGCACTGTAACTTTCTAAGTTGTTAGGATTTGTTGAGGGGTAGTTTGCAAGCGCTAATATTTCACCATTCGGAGAGAGAACTATTGCAGCAGCTGAGTCTGCTTCATGAAATTCAGCCTGCTCCTTGATGGCATTAAAAACATGAAATTGAATATCTGAATCGATTGTAAGGGTAAGGTTTTCCCCATCTTCAAACTGTTTAATAGTTTCAGCATCATAATAAATATTCGAGTTATTTTTATTATCTGCAATCCTTTTAATGCCATTCACTCCTGCTAAATATCGATCATATTCAGCTTCAATACCAAAGACACCTATATTTTCAGAATTTATTTTTCCAATTAGTGGAGCAATAGAATCTTTTTTGGGGTAGTAACGAAATCCACTTGATTCAATTGCAACGCCAGCAATTTTCTGCCTGGAGCATTCATTAACTTCGATACTCTCTTTTATAGTTGGCTTCATACCTATAACTTTTTTAGCTTTGTCAACCAATGTAAGAGATGGAAGCTTTACCTCTTTGAAGCATACTTTAGATCTCATTTTTTTTAGTTCAGAAATTTTTTTTAAAATAGGGTCATTCACTTTAAGCTTGTCTTTCACAATGAAGTATTTACGTTTATTAGCCTTCTTATTCGCAATTTGATCTTTAAAATCTTGAAAAGGAATCTCAAGTGCTTCTGCCAATAAATCAATATATTCATCTTGTATGATCATTGGGTCAAGATTAATCTTTTTATGTATCAAGTTAATTGCCAGTAGATTGTTATTTCTATCAAGAATGTTTCCTCTCATAGATTTTTCAACTAGAGCAAACTCTGAATTTTTTGATGCTTTTGTTTTTAATGAGATATCATTTGCTTGAATTTCACTTACACTAAAGGCTCTATAAGTAAAAATTAAAACTATTAATATAAAGCAAATTTTGACAAGTGCTTGTCTATTCCTGTAGCCTTGAACCCTCGCAATCCTCATATACTGACATCCTCCCATTCTGACTCCAGAGGAACGAACATCATCAATTCTTCCTTCGATTTTTGGTAGACATTGACTCCACTTTGAATTTCGGAATACTCCATCAAGAGTTGCCTATTAAGAGCGTTTATTTTTTCATTTTCTGCTTTAAGAGTTTTTTCCTCTCTATGAAGCAAGTACATTTCATGATGCCAGTGAATACTGAGTATTGATAACGCTATGATTGAAATAATTAGAATAAAATTAATCACTAGCTTTCTTTGAAATATTACTAACATTTTTCGACTATTCTGAGTATTGCACTTCTGGCTCTTCTATTGATTTTGATCTCCTCACTTGAAGGTTTAACTTTTCCAAGATCCTTAAAAGAGAGATGATGACTATTATTAGAAATAATTGGCAGACCTTTTGGAAGTTGTTTTGGACGAGAATGTTTATGAATAAATTGTTTGACGATTCTATCTTCAATTGAGTGAAATGTAATGACTACAAGTCTTCCATCTTTTTTCAGCGCATTAATGGTTTGATCAAGAGTCTGTGAAAGCATTTTCAGTTCATCGTTAATTGCTATTCTTATTGCTTGGAACGTGCGAGTGGCAGGGTGTTTATTTTTACTAGGCTTTACTACACTTTTAATGAGGTCTGCAAGCTCAAGAGTCGAATCTAAGTTTTTAGTTTTTTGATATTCTTTAATAGTTGATGCAATAATCCGACTTCTTTTTTCCTCACCAAATTGATATAGTGCATCAGCAATTTCCTTTTCGCTGCTCTCTCTGAGCCAAATCGCAGCAGTCATTTTTTGCGATTGGTCCATTCTCATGTCAAGAGCTCCATCTTTATTAAAACTAAATCCTCTATCAGCATTATCTATCTGAGGCGAGGAGATACCAAGGTCCATTAAGATGCCATCAATTTCCCCAATTAATTTTAATTGATCAAGTTGTTCATTAAGACTTGAAAAGTTACTATGAATTAAGCTTAATCGAGAATCAGGGATATTTTTTTTTGCATATTTAATGGCTTCAATGTCTTGATCAAAGCCTATAACTTTTCCTGATTTTTTAAGACTACTGAGTATTCCTTGAGTGTGACCTCCTCGTCCTAAGGTTGCATCGATATAAATGCCGTTTGACTTAATACTTAATGCATTGATGGCTTCATCAAAAAGAACTGAATCATGATGATCTGATTTTTTTTTGTCATGCATTCTTCATACACAATAACATTCAACTAAAGAGAGAGTGATGAGACTTGTTGGGGTATCTCTTGCTCATTGCTGAGCCTGTCAAGTTTTTCAATTTGATCTTTCCAGGTCCTTTCATCCCAAATTTCGAAGCTCTTACCTTGGCCACTTAGAATTGCTTTATTCACTAGATTTGCATACTTAATATGAGAACTAGGAATAAGAATTCTTCCAAACTTATCAAGATCACATTCACATGCATGACCAATGAGTTTTCTGGCCAGTTTTTTAGTGTGAACATTTAAAGAGGGTAGCTCTCCTATCTTAAGTTCAAGCTTCTCCCAGTCTTTCAAAGAATAAAGGACTAGGCATGAATCATCTGGATGGACACTCAAAACCATTTTTCCAGAGGAATTGCTTTGGACTTGCTCCAGGTGACGGGCAGGAATCTTTAACCTCCCTTTTGAGTCTATAGATAGAAGATGAATTCCCCGATACATAAAACCCATTTTATACCATTATTTCCCAATATTTTCCACTTTATAGCCTCTTACTGATTTTTTATTAAATTCAGTAATTTTTTATTTAAATTTATTTAGAATGACTATCAATGGTGTTATAAAATTCTTTCAATAACCTTAAAATTATAAGGTTATTTATTGGGATTATATAAAAGGAGAATCAATGAAGATGAGGGTTGCAATTATTGGTGCTGGGCCTAGTGGTCTTGCCCAGCTCAGGGCTTTTAAATCTGCTGAAGAAAAGGGAGAAACAATCCCAGAAATTGTCTGTTTTGAGAAGCAAGATAACTGGGGCGGCTTATGGAACTATAGCTGGAGGACAGGACTTGATGAGCATGGTGAAATTGCTCATGGTAGCATGTATAGGTATTTGTGGTCTAATGGGCCAAAGGAGTGCTTGGAGTTTGCTGACTATTATTTTGAAGAGCATTTTGGGCATGCAATTGCATCTTTTCCACCACGAGAAGTTTTGTTTGACTACATACAGGGAAGAGTAGAAAAAGCAAAAGTTCGCGAGATGATTCGTTTCAATTCATCTGTTCGAAATGTAGATTATGATGAGTCAAGTGAAAAATTTATGGTTACTGTAAGCAACCTTGTTGATGATGAAACTTACTCTGAAGAATTTGATTACGTCATTGTTGCAAGTGGACATTTTTCTACGCCTAATGTTCCAAATTATGAGGGATTTAGCCATTTTAATGGCAGGATATTGCACGCACATGATTTTAGAGACGCTCTAGAGTTTAAGGATCAAGATATTTTGGTTATTGGGAGTAGCTACTCTGCTGAGGATATCGGATCTCAGTGTTATAAATATGGAGCTAAATCTATAACAAGTAGTTACAGAACAGCGCCAATGGGTTTTGGATGGCCAGAGAATTGGGAAGAAAAACCAGCTCTAGAGAGAGTTGAGGGTAATACTGCTTTTTTTGCTGATGGCACGTCAAAAGACGTTGATTCAATTATTCTTTGTACTGGCTATCTTCATCACTTTCCTTTCCTGCCCGATAGTTTAAGATTAAAGACAAATAATATTCTCTATCCATTGGGTCTTTATAAAGGGGTTGTATGGGAAAAAAATCCTCAACTAATGTACCTTGGCATGCAAGATCAATGGTACACATTTAATATGTTTGATGCTCAGGCTTGGTATGCAAGGGACGTTATTTTAAATAAAATTACTTTGCCCTCTTTTACTGAAATGCAGGCTCACACGCTTGAGTGGCATCAAAAAGAGACCGCACAAGATGATGTGGCATATGCAATCGACTTTCAGGGCGCTTATACTCAGATGCTTATCGATGAAACTGATTACCCAAATTTTGATATCGAGGGCGTCAATAGAACTTTCATGGACTGGAAACATAATAAGAAAGATGGCATTATGACTTTTAGAGATAAATCTCATGCTTCACTCATGACAGGAACTCAGTCACCGCCTCACCACACACCATGGCTTAAGGCATTAGATGACTCTCTGGAGAGTTATCTCGATATCTGACTGAAAGCTAAAACTTCAGGATATGAAATTTTTTACTGTTTAAGATGAATTCTTCATCTAAAAAACATAATTAAAGACTAAAATTCACCGTCTTATAAAATATAATGTTGTCCTTAGTAGATAAATTGTTATTCGGTGAACAATAAAAGCTATCATAAAATTGTAAAAACTTCAATTGAGGAAGAATTAGAGGGCTCCAAACAATATCGATTCCTTCTTCATCCAGTGATGCTTGCAAGCATTTGTCTATCCACGTCAAAAATTCGATGAACTTAATTAACAATCGCACTGTTAGTCTAAAAAAAATGATGGCAATAGCTGGATTATTTTGGTTTTTTTTCTTAGTACTCTATCTATTTGGGGCTTTAACTTTTCACTCTGGTGAAAAGGTATTTACCGCTTTTTATCTCTGGTTTAACGGTTCAATTTTTTATCCAATCTTGGCTATTTTGTTATTGTTGACCCTTGCTTTTCACGTTTTTGTTGCAGTGACTAGACAGTTATCCAATAATATTAGCTCTGGTGACCGATATAAAAAGCCCTATCCGAAGGCAGTGCCAAGAATTATTGCTTGGTCCGGTGCAACTATTATCTTAGTTTTCATAATAACTCACACACTTCAGATGCTTTCAATAAATACTGTCGACTTGTATAGTGAAATTCAAAATATCTTTCAGAGTCCAATTATGTTGGCAATATATGGGTTGGGGATGATTGCAATCTCAACTCATTTGCATCATGGACTAACTAATGTTCTTCAAACTTTAGGTATCTCAAGCAAACAGCACAAGGGGGCGGCACTGGTAATTGTTCTTCTTATCCTTGCAGGTTATGCTTCAATCCCCTTAGGAGTTTTATATGGATAAGCTTAACTCAAATGCGCCAACAGGACCTCTAGAGAATCGATGGGAGAAACACAAGTTCGATCTTTCACTTATTGCGCCTCAAAATAGAAAAAAATACAACATTATAGTTATTGGAACCGGTTTAGCTGGGGCTTCGCTTTGTGCAACACTGGGAGAGGCTGGCTATAACGTACAGTCATTTTGTTACAATGACAGTCCTAGAAGGGCGCACTCTATTGCTGCGCAAGGTGGTGTCAATGCTAGCAAGAATTATCAAAATGATGGTGATAGTACTTGGAGGCTCTTTTATGACACGATTAAAGGTGGTGATTTTCGTGCAAGAGAGTCTAATATCTATCGCTTAGCTCAGCTCAGTTGCAACATTATTGACCAAGCAGTTTCTCAGGGCGTTCCTTTCGCAAGGGAGTATAGTGGTTATTTAGCTAATCGATCCTTTGGGGGTACTCAGGTTTCTAGAACCTTTTATGCTAGAGGGCAAACTGGTCAGCAGCTCTTGTTGGGAGCATATAGTTCAATGAGTAAAGAGATTGCCTCAGGACGAGTGAAGCATAAGTCTAGGTGTGAAATGCTTGAGGTGATTATTATTGATGGCAAGGCCAGAGGCATTGTTGTTAGAGATTTGATGACAGGAGAGATCTCTTCACATCTGGCTGATTGCGTTGTGATGTGCACTGGAGGCTATAGTAATGCTTACTATCTTTCAACGAATGCCAAAGGATGTAATACATCTGCCACTTGGAGAGCCCACAAAAATGGAGCCTACTTTGCTAATCCAAGTTTTACTCAAATTCATCCAACTTGTGTTCCACCAACTGGAGACAGCCAATCAAAATTAACATTAATGAGTGAATCACTCAGAAATGATGGTCGCATTTGGGCGCCTAAAAACATAGAAGATTGTGATAAAAACCCCAATCATATTCCAGATAAGGATAGGGATTATTTTCTTGAGCGAATGTACCCTGCTTTTGCAAACCTTGTGCCTAGAGATATAGCCTCAAGGGCACTCAAGGGAATTTGTGATGAGGGACGTGGTGTTGGTTCTGTTGTCAATAATCAGCGCCTTGGTGTTTACTTAGATTTTTCATCAGTCATACAAAAAATTGGGGCTGAAAAAGTTAAAGAGAAGTACGGGAATCTATTTGACATGTACGAGAGTATTACAGGAGAGAATCCTTACGAGGTTCCTATGAAAATTTATCCTGCACCGCACTATACTATGGGTGGACTTTGGGTGGATTACAACTTAATGACAACAATTGATGGATTGTTTGCCTGTGGAGAGGCAAATTTTTCTGATCATGGAGCCAACAGACTTGGTGCATCAGCTCTGATGCAAGGCTTGGCTGATGGTTATTTTGTTGCCCCTCAGACTGTTGCTAACTATCTTGCAAAAGGAAAGTTTGATGAAATTTCTCATGACCATCCAGAAGTTATTTCTTCCGTTGAATCAGTCAAAAATCGTATTGAAAGTCTAATGAATGCTCCAGAACCAAAACATTCTCCAGACTATTTTCATAGAAAAATAGGCAGTATTTTGTGGACTTCATGTGGAATGGCAAGAGACAAGGATTCCCTTAAAAAAGCCATCAAATCAATTGAGCAAATAAAGATTGATTTTTGGAAGAATATCAAAGTGACTGGTAGCGATAATGATTTTAATCAGACTCTTGAAAAGGCTGGGAGGGTGGCTGATTTTATTGAGTTAGGTCATTTAATGTGTGTCGATGCACTTGACAGGGAAGAGTCTTGTGGCGCGCATGCAAGGCTTGAGTATTTAGCAGAGAGTGGCGATGCAATGAGAGACGATAAAAATTTTGGCTATGTTGCAGCCTGGGAGTTTAATGAAAATGAGCCCACTCTTCACAAAGAGCACCTTGATTTTGAGTTTATTAAACCCACTTACAGGGACTATAAATGAATTTTACATTACATATTTGGCGCCAAAAAAATACTAATTCCAGTGGCCAGTTTGTCACTTACAATGTGACTGACATTGATAGTGATACCTCTTTTCTTGAAATGCTCGATCAGCTGAATGAAGACCTGATCGAAAAAGGTGAGGACTGTGTTGTATTTGATTATGACTGCCGGGAAGGGATTTGTGGTACTTGTTCTTTGGTTATCAATGGGCATCCTCATGGTGAGAAGAAGGCCACGACAACGTGCCAACTTTACATGAGAGATTATGCTGATCAATCTGAGTTATGGATTGAGCCATGGCGAGCTAAAAGTTTTCCAATTGTTAAAGATTTGGCAGTTAAGAGAGAGGCTTTTGATAGAATTATTCAATCGGGTGGTTTTATCTCCACTTCTGTTGGCTCAGCGCCTGAAGCAAATTCACAATTAGTTAACAAAGAGGATGCTGATTGTGCATTTGATTCAGCCATTTGTATCGGCTGTGGTGCATGCGTCGCGGTATGTCCGAATGCTTCAGCTTCATTATTTGTAGCTGCAAAAATAAATCATTTTCAGCGATTACCGCAGGGAAAAATTGAGAGTACAATGCGCGCAGAAAGGATGATTAACCAGATGGAGCAAGAAGGTTTTGGAAGTTGTTCTAATCACCGTCATTGTGAAACCGTTTGTCCAAAAGAGATTTCAGTTAGCAATATTGCTGCAATGAATAAAATTTTATAAATATATCTAAATATTACAGGGAGATAAAATGAAAGTAGTTGTACTTGGAGCAGCCGGAGGAATTGGACAGGCACTTGGCCTTTTACTTAAAACTGATTTGCCAGCGGGAACTGAATTGGCATTATATGATATTGCACCAGTGACTCCTGGCGTGGCTGCAGACCTGAGTCACATCCCAACACCTGTTTCAGTCAAGGGCTTTTCAGGAGAGGACCCTTCCCCTGCACTGGTAAATGCTGACGTTGTTCTCATTTCTGCTGGTATGGCACGCAAACCAGGAATGGATCGTTCCGATCTTTTTAATATTAATGCTGGGATTGTAGAAAATTTAGTGTCTTCTTGCGCGGTTAATTGTCCAAAAGCTTTGATCGGTATTATTACTAATCCTGTTAATACAACTGTTGCAATTGCTGCTGAAGTGTTAAAGAAAAAAGGAGTTTATGATCCTTTAAGATTATTTGGAGTTACGACACTTGATGTTATTCGCTCAAGTACTTTTGTTGCTGAGATATATGACAGGAATCCTAAAGAGATCAGTGTCCCTGTTATAGGCGGACATTCTGGAATCACAATTCTACCTCTTTTATCTCAGTCTGGATTTAAATTCAGTGTTGAAGATGCAGCTGCAATGACAAAGCGCATTCAGAATGCAGGCACTGAGGTTGTTGAGGCTAAAGCTGGAGGTGGATCGGCAACTCTATCAATGGGGCAGGCTGCTGCAAAGTTTGGCCTTTCTCTAGTTCGAGCATTGAATGGCGAAAAAGATGTAATTGAGTGCACTTATGTTGAGGGTTCTGGGGAGTTGGCAAGATTTTTTGCCCAGCCAGTTCTTTTGGGCAAGAATGGTGTTGAAAAAATACTCAGTTATGGAAGTCTTTCAGAGTTTGAACAGGCAACACTTAATGATGCCTTGGAAACTCTCAAGTCGGATATCAAAATCGGTGAAGAGTTCATCAACTAAAATTACTCAATAAAAAAAACACATAATGTCAAAAAATATCCATGATATGGCTTTAGCCTATCATAAAGAAGGTAGTCCCGGAAAGATTGATGTCTCCTCTCACAAAAAACTTGATAATGATCAAGATCTCAGTTTAGCCTACAGCCCCGGGGTTGCGGCACCCGTTCGAGAAATTGCTAAAGACCCTAGTCAAGTTAATCAATATACAATTAAGGGTAATTTAGTAGCAGTTATCACTGATGGTTCAGCTGTTTTAGGGCTTGGAAATGTCGGCCCTCTTGCTGCAAAGCCTGTGATGGAAGGAAAGGCAGTGCTCTTCAAATACTTTGCAAATATTAATGCTTTCAATATTGAGCTTGATACTCAAGAAGTTGATGAAATTGTTAGCACGATTAAAAATATTGCACCTACTTTTGGCGGCATTAATTTGGAAGATATTTCTGCTCCTCGCTGTTTTGAAATTGAAGAGCGACTCATTAAAGAGTTAGACATCCCAGTTTTCCATGATGATCAACATGGTACTGCCATTATTGTTGCAGCTGGTCTTTTAAATGCTCTTGAAATTCAAGGAAAGTCTATTACTGCTGCGAAGGTTGTTGTTGCTGGAGGAGGTTCTGCTGGGATAGCAACTTTAGATTTATTAGTCAGCCTAGGATTTAAAAAAGAAAATATGCTTTTGGTTGATCGAAGAGGCGTTGTCTCTAAAGAGCAAATTAGCATCGTTAATAAATACAAGTCAGCTTTTGCAGTAGATACAGATAAAAAAACTTTGGGTGATGCAATTAATGGCGCAGATGTCTTTATTGGTGTTGCGAGAGGTAATCTTGTTACTCAAGAAATGATTAAATCCATGGCGAAAAAGCCCATTATTTTTGCTTTGTCTAATCCTGATCCTGAAATTTCAGTGGAGGAAGTTTTTGCATGTAGAGATGATGCTGTCATGGCTACTGGGAGGAGTGATTTTCCAAATCAGGTGAATAATGTGATTGGTTTCCCCTATATTTTTAGGGGAGCGTTAGATGCTAATTCCAAGATTATCAATACTGAAATGAAAGTTGCAGCTGTGCATGCTATTAAAGACCTTGCAAAACTTCCAGTACCTGAATCTTTACTAGAAATGTATCAAGTTGATGAGCTCAGATTTGGTGCAGATTATTTCATTCCAAAACCTTTTGATCCAAGACTCATTGATCTCATTCCAAAGGCGATTTATGATGCTGCATTAAAAAGCGGTGTGTCACGCTTGAAATAAAGATTTTTAAACCTCATTTTTAGCTTATTTAATCCTTGCTATGAATAAATAGTTATGGGATAATGTCCGATTGTTTTTTTGGAGGGGTGGCCGAGTGGTTAAAGGCGACGGACTGTAAATCCGTTCTCTCTGAGTACGTTGGTTCGAATCCAACTCCCTCCACCAGAGAAAAAAAAGGAAATTGCGGGTGTCGTATATTGGTATTACCTTAGCCTTCCAAGCTAATGAGGTGGGTTCGATTCCCATCACCCGCTCCATGTGGTTAGGAACGTGCTCACCTAGCTCAGTCGGTAGAGCACTTCCTTGGTAAGGAAGAGGTCGCCGGTTCAAATCCGGTGGTGAGCTCCACTTTAATTTGAATGTATACAGGGGATTAAAAATGGCAAAAGAAAAATTTGAAAGAACCAAACCACATGTGAATGTGGGAACGATTGGTCACGTTGACCATGGTAAAACGACTTTAACAGCAGCCCTAACGAAGGTGATGGCTGAAGCACGTGGCGGTGAGTTCAAGGATTACGCTGATATTGATAATGCTCCTGAAGAAAGAGAGCGTGGTATCACTATCTCAACAGCACACGTAGAGTACGAGTCAGAGTCTCGTCACTACGCACACGTTGACTGTCCGGGGCACGCTGACTATGTAAAGAATATGATTACAGGTGCTGCGCAGATGGACGGCGCTATTATTGTAATCGCTGCAACTGACGGACCAATGGCTCAAACACGTGAGCACATTCTATTGTCTCGTCAGGTGGGCGTTCCATACATCGTTGTGTACATGAACAAAGCGGACATGGTTGACGATGAAGAGCTCGTTGAGCTAGTCGAGATGGAGATCCGTGAGCTGCTAACAGAATATGAATTCCCAGGTGATGACACGCCAGTTGTTTTTGGTTCAGCGCTAAAAGCACTAGAAGGCGACACGTCAGATATCGGTGTCCCTTCAATCATGAAGTTGGTTGATGCATTGGATTCTTATATCCCAACGCCAGAGCGTGACACAGACAAGACATTCCTAATGCCAATTGAGGACGTATTCTCAATCTCAGGTCGTGGAACAGTTGTAACGGGTCGTATTGAGCGTGGTGTTGTAAACGTCGGTGATGAAATCGAAATCGTAGGTATTAAAGACACGCAGTTGACAACCTGCACAGGTGTTGAAATGTTTAGAAAGTTGCTTGACTCAGGTGAAGCAGGTGATAACGTTGGTGTTCTTCTTCGTGGTACTAAGCGTGAAGAAGTTGAGCGTGGTCAAGTACTAGCGAAGAAAGGGACAATCACTCCGCACACTAAGTTTGAGGCTGAGGTATATATCTTAAGCAAAGAGGAAGGTGGACGTCATACTCCATTCTTCAACAACTATCGTCCACAGTTCTACTTTAGAACAACAGACGTGACCGGCGCAGTTGAGTTACCATCAGGTACTGAAATGGTCATGCCAGGTGACAATGTGAAGATGACAGTTGAGCTGCTTGCTCCGATTGCAATGGAAGAAGGATTAAGATTTGCAATTAGAGAAGGTGGACGCACAGTTGGTGCTGGCGTCGTCTCGAAGATTACGAATTAAGATTAATTTATAGTGGGTGGCTGCCTTTTTTAGGTGGCCATCTTTTGGAATTTGATATATAGGCAAGTGGCTCAATTGGTAGAGTAGTGGTCTCCAAAACCATTGGTTGGGGGTTCGAGTCCCTCCTTGCCTGCCAAATTAAAGGATACATGTGGCTAAACAAATAGACAATTTAAAGAGCGGTTCTGATCAATGGAAGACTATCCTGGCAATTGTTATTGTTGTTGCAGCGCTAGCTTTATATTACACTAATCCTCTAAACTTCAATTCATTAACAAAGGTTTTAGTTACCCTAGTTTGGTTTTTAGTTGCAGGTGGTGTTTTCATTAAATCTAGCCAAGGTGATAGGTTCCAACACTTTTTAAAAGAAACTCGTATTGAGCTAAGAAAAGTTGTTTGGCCGACTAGGGAAGAAACCTTTAAAACAACTGGAATCATTATGATTGCAGTAGTTATAGTGGCTATTTTTCTTTGGATTGTGGATGCATTCTTTACATGGGGTGTTCAATCAATTGCTTCAATTTAACTTTTTTGAATAAAGGATTTTAATGTCTAAAAATTGGTTTGTAATCCACGCTAGAAGCGGCTACGAAGCTAAGGTTAAGCTAGCAATTGAAGAAGCTGTCGCAAGAGAAGGACTAGAGGATTTGGTAGGTGAAATTTTGATTCCTACTGAGCAGGTAGTTGAATTAAAAGGCGGCAAGAAAAAAGAGACTGAGCGTAAGTTTTTCCCTGGCTACATGCTGGTGAAGATGGAATTAACAGAGCCAAGCTGGTTGCTAGTTAAAAACACAAATAATGTTATTGGATTTATAGGTGGTTCATCAGGCAAACCTTCACCAATAACTCAGAGAGAAGTTGATAGAATTTTTGCTCGCGTACAAGAAGGAGCAGACAAACCGAAGCCTAAGGTCGCGTTCCAGCCAGGTGAAGAGGTTCTAGTTATTGATGGCCCATTTAATGAGTTTAATGGAATCGTTGAAAACGTGAACTATGAAAAGAGTTTGCTGACAGTAGAAGTCTTAATTTTTGGAAGAACTACTGCAGTTGAATTAGAGTTTTCTCAAGTGGAGAAAACATAACAAAGCCTTTGGGCTGATTTTGTAAACGGGGAGCTTTGCAGCGTTTGTACCCATAGGAGATAAAAATGGCAAAAAAAATTGAATCATATATTAAGTTGCAGGTACCTGCAGCAGAAGCTAATCCATCCCCACCAGTGGGTCCTGCGTTAGGTCAGCATGGTGTTAATATTATGGATTTTTGTAAGGCATTTAACGCTCAGACCCAAGAGCTTGATAAAGGTATGCCTGTTCCAGTTATTATTACTGTATACAACGATAGAAGCTTCACGTTTGTAACAAAAACACCGCCTGCAGCTGTCTTGCTTAGAAAAGTGACAGGTATTGCCAAGGGAAGTGGTGAGCCTCATATTAATAAGGTTGGAACAGTAACTCGTGCCCAATTAGAGGAAGTTGCTAATATCAAAATGAAAGATTTAAATGCAAATGATCTAGATGCTGCTGTTCAGATTGTAGCTGGAACTGCCCGTTCAATGGGCCTTGTGGTGGAGGGTTGATGATGGCTAGCTTGTCGAAAAATCAAAAAGAAAATTTATCAAAAATTAAAGTAGGTTCAAAATACAAAATTTCGGATGCTTTAGCTTTGGTTAAAGAATGTGCAACTGCAAAATTTGATGAGTCAGTTGACGTTAGTATTAATCTGGGTATTGACACGAAGAAGTCAGATCAAAATGTTCGTGGTGCTGTTGTTCTTCCGAATGGAACTGGAAAAGTAGTTCGCGTTGCAGTTTTTACTCAAGGCGATAATGCTCAAAAAGCTACTGATGCCGGTGCTGATGTTGTAGGTATGGATGATTTAATGAAATCTATGCAGGATGGTGACCTGAACTATGATGTAGTTATTGCTTCACCTGATGCAATGGGAGTAGTAGGAAGACTAGGTCAAGTTTTAGGGCCTCGTGGTCTCATGCCAAATCCAAAAGTTGGAACTGTTACACCAGATGTTGCAACTGCTGTAAAGAACGCAAAAGCTGGTCAGGTACGATATCGTGCAGATAAGTCTGGAATTGTTCATGCAGGAATTGGTAAAGCATCTTTTGACGTAAAAGCACTTGAGGAGAATATTGCTGCTCTAATTGAAGCGTTAAAAAAAGCGAAACCAAGTTCCGCGAAAGGTGTTTATTTTAAAAAGATTAGTGTTTCATCGACAATGGGCCCAGGTTTAAACGTTGATGGTGCGAGTGTAGATATTTAATTAGTTTTAACTACTGATTAATTTTAATTAATCAGTATTGAATTCTTTGGGCGACAAGGTGACTTGTCATGCCTCAAAGACCATAGGTGCGATGAACTGCTTGCAGTGAATTGCTTAATAAATTGATCCTTCAATTTGCCTATGTAGAGGGTATGAAAATACCTTGTGGCGAAAGTTGTAATTTTATAGCTTTCTTTTTTTTAACTGTTCAGGAGAGGCTTATGGCTCTAAATCTTGAAGCAAAAAAAGCAGTTGTCGAGCAGGTTAATGCGGTCGCTATGAGCGCTATATCTGTTGGTGCTGCTGAGTATCGCGGATTGAATGTTGAACAAATGACTAATTTGCGAAATTCTGCTATGGAAGCAGATGTCTCATTGCGTGTTGTAAAAAACACTTTAGCAAAGAGAGCGTTAGCAGAGACAGGTTGTGAGTGTATTACACCAGTCTTAAGTGGTCCGGTTATTTTGGGTTTTTCTCAAGAAGATCCGGGTGCTGTTGCACGCGTTTTTCGCGACTTTATTAAAGAAAATAAAGATTTAGTTGTTAAAGGTTTGGGAGTATCGGGAGAATTTGTTGATGCAGATCAACTTAAAAGAATCGCGAGTCTTCCGACTAAAGATCAAGCAATCAGTATGTTGATGGCGCTAATGCTAGCACCGACTGAAAAACTAGCTAGAACTTTGAATGAAGTTCCTACCAAGTTAACTCGTGTCGTGGCAGCTGTTCGTGATCAAAAACAATAATAATATAGAGGAGTAAATATCATGGCGAAATTAAGTAACGAAGATATTTTAAATGCAATTGCAGACATGTCTGTAATGGACGTTGTTGAGTTAGTCTCAGCAATGGAAGAGAAGTTTGGAGTGTCAGCAGCAGCAGTTGCTGCAGCTCCAGTAGCTGTAGCAGCAGAAGCTGGTGCGGCGGCAGAAGAGAAGACTGAATTTGATGTAATGATCACAAGCTTTGGCGACAAGAAAGTTGCTGTCATTAAAGCTGTTCGTGGCATTACTGGATTGGGTCTTAAGGAAGCAAAAGATCTAGTTGAAAGTGCTCCAGCAGCAGTCAAAGAAGGTGTTTCAAAAGCTGAAGCTGATGATATGCAAAAGCAGCTTGAAGAAGCTGGCGCTAGCGTAGAACTTAAGTAATTTGTTCGATGCTATAAACCAAAATCCCCAAAAGGGGATTTTGGTGTTTTTATTCAAAAGTAATTTTGAAAATAATTTATTGATTAATACGGGGCATTCATGACTTATTCATTTACAGAAAAAAAACGTATCAGAAATAATTTTGGAACGAGAGAGTCTGTTCTTAAAGAACCAGATTTATTATCCATCCAAATTAATTCATTCAATACCTTTATTCAAGCTGGTGCAGCTGAAAAAGAAAATATTGGTCTTCACTCAGTTTTCCAATCTGTATTTCCAATTACAGCCCTGAATGGTTATGCAGAGATTGAGTATCTGGATTATGAGCTTCAAGAGCCAAAATACAACGTAAAAGAATGTAAATTGAGAGGAGTTACCTACGCCGCAACTTTGCAAGTTAAGTTAAACCTGGTGTTGTTTGATAAAAATGGATCAAATTTAAAGAAAAAGCGCCGTGTTAAGCAGGTCATTGAAGAAAGCGTTTACTTAGGGCAGCTTCCTCTCATGACTGATACTGGAACTTTTGTCATTAATGGAACAGAGCGTGTTGTTGTTTCTCAGCTTCACCGTTCTCCAGGTGTAATTTTTGAGCACGATAAAGGCAAAACTCACTCATCAGGCAAAATATTATTCTCTTCACGCGTAATACCTTACCGTGGGTCGTGGCTCGATTTTGAATTTGACCATCATGAGCATCTATTTGTTCGTATCGACAGAAGAAGGAAGTTGCCTGTGACCACGCTTCTGCGTGCAATGGGCCAGTCTTCAAATGAAATTATTGACACTTTCTTTGACCATATAACTGTTAAGTTTAAGGCTAAGTCATGTGACTTAGTTATTAAACCAGAGCTACTAAGAGGAATCATAGCTGAATTTGACATAAAAATTGGTAAAGACTTGATTGTTGAAAAAGGTAGAAGAATTACAGCTAAGCACATCAAGCAGCTTCAAGCTGCTAAAGTAGATTCGATTAATGCACCGCTTGAATACCTCATTGGCAAGGTAATTTCGTCAGATATAGTCGACACAGATACAGGTGAAATATTACTCGAAGCAAACTCTTTGATATCTGAAGAATCTATTGAAGTTTTAACTACTACTAAAACTAAAAAAATTAATATTATTTATATTAATGATGCTGAAAATGGTGCATACATTTCAGATACTTTGCGTCTAGACGAGTTGCAAACTGAGATCGAAGCGCGCATGTCTATTTATCATGTCATGAGGCCGGGTGAGCCTGCGACTGAAGATGCGGTTAATTCTTTGTTCTCTAACTTGTTCTTCAATAATGATCGATATGATCTATCAAGAGTAGGACGCATGAAACTAAACAGGCGCCTTGGAATTGAAAGTGAGACAGGTGAGCATGTGTTAACTCATGATGACATTATTAATGTTATCAAAAAACTAATTGATATTAAAAATGGCCATGATGTAGTTGATGATGTTGATACATTGGCTAATAGACGTGTTAGAGCAATTGGTGAAATGATTGAAAATCAATTCAGAATTGGTCTTATACGTGTTGAAAAAGCTGTAAAAGAAGGCCTAAACCTAGCTGAGACAGATGAATTAACTCCGCAAGATTTAATCAATTCAAAGCCGGTTTCAGCAGCAGTCAGAGAGTTTTTTGGCTCCTCACAGCTATCTCAGTTTATGGATCAAGTAAACCCATTGTCTGGTGTAACTCATAAGAGAAGAATTTCAGCTCTTGGGCCAGGTGGTTTAACTAGAGAGAGAGCAGGATTTGAGGTGAGAGATGTTCACCCTTCGCACTATGGTAGATTGTGTCCAATTGAGACTCCTGAGGGACCAAATATTGGTCTAATCAATACCTTAGCAGTTTATGCAAAAACTAATGCCTATGGATTTTTAGAGACCCCTTACCAAGTAGTAAAAAATGGTCAAGTAACTCAAGAAGTGGTTTACGTTTCAGCAATTGATGAAATTGATCATACTATTGCTCAAGCTAACTCTAAAGTAGACTCTAAAGGTTTCTTGCAAGATGATCTTGTTTCAGGAAGACACAAGAATGAATTTGTATTGGTCGACAAGTCTGAAGTTACTTTAATTGATATTGATTCTAAGCAGATTTCATCAGTTGCCGCTTCTCTAATTCCATTCCTTGAGCATGATGATGCTAACCGCGCACTGATGGGTTCAAATATGCAGCGTCAAGCTGTTCCTGTTCTGCGCGCTGAAAAGCCGCTTGTTGGAACTGGTATTGAAAGAGTTGTAGCTGCCGATTCTAGAGTCTGCGTTGTTGCAGATCATGATGGAGTAGTTGAGACTGTTGACGCATCAAGAATAGTAATTAGGGTTGATGCTAAGCAAACTAAAGCTGGAGAATTGGGTGTTGATATTTACAGTTTGATTAAATATTCACGTTCAAATCAGAATACATGTATTAATCAAAAGCCTTTGGTTCAGCCTGGAGATAAGGTTGCTGCTGGTGATGTATTGGCAGATGGGCCTTCAACGGACTTGGGTGAGCTAGCCCTTGGACAAAACATGATGATTGCTTTTATGCCTTGGAATGGTTACAACTTTGAAGATTCGATTCTAATTTCAGAAAAAGTAGTTCAGGAAGATCGCTATACATCGATTCATATTGAAGAACTTACAGCTTATGCTAGAGATACAAAGCTCGGTGCAGAAGAGGTAACGGCAGATATTCCAAACGTAAGTGAATCAGCATTATCAAAACTTGATGATGTTGGTATTGTTTATGTTGGTGCAAGAGTGAAGGGTGGTGATATCTTAGTGGGTAAAGTAACTCCAAAGAGTGAAACAGTCCTTTCACCAGAGGAGAAATTATTACGTGCTATTTTTGGTGAAAAGGCTAATAATGTTAAAGACACCTCATTGAGAATGGGTGCGTCAAAATCTGGCGTTGTAATTGATGTTCAAATTTTTACAAAAGACCGAGTAGCCAAAGATTCAAGGGCACTAATGATTGATGAAGAAAGACTAGAGAATATCAAAAAAGATATTGATGATGAGTTCGGGATTATTGATGGAGATATCTTTAGAAGAATTCGTCTTAAGCTGTCAGGAAATGTATCTACAAGTAATGTTGGGGATATTAAGAGCGGAGACAAACTTACAGCTAAGGATCTGAAATCTCTTGAGAATGGTGATATTGCCAAGATTAAAGTCAAGGATGCTGCTGTGAATAAGGAAGTAGCTGCTCTTATTAAACAATCTAAAGCAAAGCAAGAAGAGTTTGAAGTTTTCTTTGAGCAAGAGAGAGCTAAAATTAAAGAAGGTGCTGAATTACCTCCTGGTGTTCAAAAAATGGTTAAAGTTTATGTGGCAACACGTAAAACTCTTCAAGTTGGTGATAAGATGGCTGGAAGGCACGGTAATAAAGGCGTTATTTCGCGAGTGTCTCCAGTTGAAGATATGCCACATCTCGCCGATGGAACTCCAGTTGATGTTGTTTTAAACCCTTTAGGTGTTCCATCTCGTATGAATGTTGGGCAAGTTCTAGAGGTTCATCTAGGGTGGGCTGCAAAAGGACTTGGACACAAGATTGGAAATCTTATAGATGAGCAACGTAAAGATACAGTTAAGCAGATTAGATCCATGCTGGATGCTATTTACAATAGTTACGGAAAAGCAGAGGACTTAAAATCATTTACAGACGATGAAATTATAGAGTTAGCTAATAATTTGCGTTCTGGCGTTCCGATGGCAACTCCAGTGTTTGATGGCATTAAAGAAGAAGATATTAAATCGCTCCTAAAAATGGCTGACTTACCAGAAAGTGGACAAGTTCAATTGTTTGATGGAAGAACTGGCGACGCTTTTGATAGAGATGTAACTGTTGGTTATATGCACATGTTAAAACTTAACCATTTGGTTGATGATAAGATGCATGCGCGTTCAACTGGACCATACTCTCTTGTAACTCAGCAGCCTTTGAGTGGTAAAGCACAATTTGGTGGACAGAGGTTTGGAGAGATGGAAGTATGGGCTCTTGAGGCCTATGGTGCTGCTTATACTCTTAGAGAAATGTTGACAGTTAAGTCTGATGATGTAAGCGGTAGAGCTAAGATGTATAAAAACATTGTTGATGGTGAAAATCGTACTGAGTCAGTAATGCCTGAGTCGTTTAATGTATTAGTTAAAGAAATAAGATCTCTAGGTATTGATACTGAACTAGAACAAAATTAAATTAGGAGAATCCTTTGAAAGATTTATTACAAATTTTAAAACAGCAAAATAAAGAACAAGATTTTGATGCAATTAGAGTTGGTTTAGCTTCTCCTGAAAAGATACGTTCTTGGTCTTTTGGAGAAGTTAAAAAACCAGAGACTATTAATTACAGAACTTTCAAGCCAGAAAGAGAAGGCTTATTTTGTGCCAAAATTTTTGGACCAATGAAAGACTTTGAATGCTTATGCGGCAAATATAAGCGCATGAAGTTTAGAAATGTAGTGTGTGAAAAATGTGGTGTTGAAGTGACTCTATCAAAGGTCAGAAGAGAAAGAATGGGGCATATTGAGCTCGCTGCTCCAGTTGCTCATATCTGGTACTTGAAATCATTACCCTCAAGATTAGGTCTTTTAATGGATATGACACTGAAGGATATCGAGAGAGTGTTATATTTTGAAGCTTTTTTGGTGACTGACCCTGGTAATACGCCGCTCATTAAAAAACAACTTTTAACAGAAGAGATGTACTACGATGCTCTTGATGAGTATGGTGACGATGAATTTGTTGCAAAGATGGGTGCTGAAGCTATGCAAGACGTTCTTTCTGAAATGCAACTTGAAAAAGAAGCAGCAACTCTCAGAGAAGATGCTTTAAACACAAAATCTCAAACAAAACTAAAGAAAATCAATAAGAGACTTAAGTTGGTTGACTCTTTAATTAAATCTGGCAACAAGCCGGAGTGGATGGTTTTGAATGTATTGCCTATTTTGCCACCTGATTTGAGGCCATTGGTTCCTCTTGATGGCGGCCGCTTTGCAACTTCTGACTTGAATGACTTATATCGAAGAGTCATCAACAGGAATAATCGTCTTGGAAGACTTTTAGAGTTAGATGCCCCTGAGATTATTGTTAGGAATGAAAAGCGTATGCTTCAAGAGGCAGTTGACTCACTTATAGATAATGGCCGACGTGGCCGTGCTGTAATGGGAAACAATAGACGACCTTTGAAGTCAATAGCAGACATGATTAAAGGAAAGCAAGGTAGATTCCGTCAAAATCTTTTAGGTAAGAGAGTTGATTATTCCGGTCGTTCTGTAATTGTTTGTGGCCCATACTTAAAGCTTCATCAATGTGGCTTACCAAAGAAAATGGCTTTAGAGTTATTCAAGCCATTTATTTACAATAGACTTCAAGCTAATGGATTAGCTTCAACAATTAAAGCGGCTAAAAAGATGGTGGAAAGTGAGATTCCAGAAGTTTGGGATATCCTTGAGAGAGTTGTTCATCAGCATCCAGTTCTATTGAACCGTGCCCCTACTCTTCATAGACTTGGTATTCAGGCGTTTGAACCTTTACTAATTGAGGGTAAAGCTATCCAGCTTCATCCTCTCGTTTGTACTGCATTTAATGCAGACTTTGATGGTGACCAAATGGCGGTTCATGTGCCGTTATCAGAAGAGGCGCAGCTGGAAGCAAGAACTCTGATGCTGGCTTCTAATAATATTCTTCATTTGGCCAGTGGTGATCCAATCATTATTCCTTCTCAGGATGTGATTTTGGGTCTCTACTATATGACTAGAGAAATGGTTAATCAAAAGGGTGAAGGTATGATTTTTGCAAATACCAATGAAGCTCTTGCGGCCTATGACTCTAAATTAGTCACTCTTCATGCAAAAATTAAGCTAAGAGTCCAAGATTATGTGAAGTCTGATTCTGGATTTGAGCCAAGTACCACTCGAATTGTTGATACTACAATAGGTAGGGCAATTTTTTCAAGAATTCTACCTAAGGGGCTCTCTTTTGATTTAATCAATGAAGCACTTTCAAAAAAAGTTGTGTCTAACTTGATTCATGTTTGTTACAGAACTCAGGAACTTAAAGAGACTGTTATTTTTGCAGACCAAATGATGTACATGGGATTTGAGTTTTCGACAAAGTCAGGAATTTCGTTTTGCTCCAATGACATGATCATACCGAGTGAAAAATCAGAAATGATTGACAAGGCCAATTCTCAAATTAAAGATGTTCAACAGCAATTCGCCTCAGGTGTTGTGACAAATGGCGAGCGTTACAACAAGGTAATTGATATTTGGTCTAGAACATCTGAAGAAGTTGCCAAAGCAATGATGGATAAAGTGGGCTATGATGAGATTACTGATGCTAAGGGTAATACTGAAAAGAAGCCTTCCTTCAATTCAATCTACATGATGGCGGACTCAGGTGCTCGAGGTTCCCCGGCGCAGATTAGGCAGTTAGCCGGTATGCGAGGACTAATGGCTAAGCCAGATGGATCAATTATTGAGACGCCAATCACTAGTAACTTCCGTGAAGGTCTTAATAATATGCAATACTTTATTTCAACTCATGGAGCAAGAAAAGGATTGGCGGATACGGCACTTAAAACTGCTAACTCTGGATATCTAACAAGACGTCTAGTTGATGTGGGTCAAGACCTCGTGGTTACTGAAGAAGACTGTGGTACTGAAAATGGACTAGTTATGAAAGCAGTTATCGACGGTGGTAATGTTGTTCAAACACTTGGTTCCGCTGTTCTTGGAAGGATTGTTTCTGAGGATGTACTTATGCCAAATAGTAAAGAAGTATTCTTAGAAAAAGATCACCTGATTACTCTTTCAGATTCAGATCGCATCAATGAGCTTGGTATTGAATTTATTAAAGTGAGGTCTGCGATAACTTGTGAAACGCCATATGGTGTTTGTGCATCATGTTATGGTAATGATATGGCAAGGGGCCACAAAATTGGAGTTGGGGAAGCAGTAGGTGTCATAGCAGCTCAATCCATTGGTGAGCCAGGAACTCAGCTTACAATGCGCACATTCCATATTGGTGGTGCAGCAAGCTCTTCTACAGCTGTCAACAGTATCAATATCAATACAGACGGTATAGTACACTATGAAAACATGAAATCTATAACTAACTCAAATGGAGATTTAGTTGTTGTTTCTAGATCTTCAGAAGCTTCTATCAGGAATGATTTAGGTCAAGTTATGGAGCGTTACAAGTTGCCATATGGTGCTGTTGTTCACTTTAAAGATGGTGGAAAAGTTAAAGCTAAAGACAAAATAGCTGACTGGGATCCACACACGCATCCAATTATTGCTGAAAATTCTGGACGGGTTTCATTTATAGATTTTGATGAGGGCTTAACAGTTGTTAAAAATGCTGATCCTTTAACTGGTTTAAGTTTTTATGAGATCATCGAAGAGGCTGAAAGAACTTCTGCCGCAAAAGATATGAAACCAATGATTAAACTTCTTGATAAGAAGAATAAGGAGAAGGTTTTATCAACTCATTATCTTCCATCGGGAGTTAAAATCAACTTAGAAGATGGTCAGTTAATTAATGCTGGAGAAATTTTAGCTAAAATCCCTAAAGCTGTCTCAAAAACTAGTGATATCACTGGTGGACTGCCAAGAGTTGCAGATTTGTTTGAGGCTCGCAAAGCTAAAGATCATGCTATTCTGGCAGAAAGTGCTGGTGTTGTCAGTTTTGGTAATCCTACTAAATCTAAGGTGCGCATGCTCATTACGAGTGAAGAAGGTGATGTTACTGAAATGATGGTTCATCATTGGAGAGCAATCAATGTGTTTGATGGTGAAACTGTCGAAAAGGGTGATGTGATTTCTGACGGGCCTTCTAACCCTCATGATATCCTTAGACTGCTTGGTGTTGAAGCTTTAGCAAACTATATCGTGAAAGAAGTTCAGAATGTCTATCGTCTTCAGGGCGTTAAGATCTCCGATAAGCATATTGAAGTTGTCATTAAGCAAATGCTAAGAAAGGTCGAGATTGTAGATAATGGCGATTCTAACTATGTAAATGGTGAGACTGCTGAGTATGCTCATGTTATTGAGAAAAATAAACAATTAAAGGCCCAGAATAAGAAAGAAATTAGTTTCCAAAGACTTCTTATGGGAATTACTAAGGCCTCTCTATCAACTGAGTCGTTTATTTCTGCTGCTTCTTTCCAAGAAACAACAAGAGTACTGACTGAGGCATCAATTACAGGAAGGGTTGATGATCTTAGAGGGCTTAAAGAGAATGTCATTGTAGGAAGACTTATTCCTGCAGGAACGGGCTTTAAGCATCATCAAGAAAAGAGAAATAGACGTATAGATGCTTTCATGCAAACCAGTGAGGCTGAGCAAGAGCTTTCAGATCAATTAAGTGAGGTTGAGGCGGAAGCTGAAGCCGAAGAATAGTCTGATCTAAAAACTAAAAAAAGGGTTTCATTTAAAGATGAAACCCTTTTCTTTTTTAAAGTTAAGTAATATTTACTCGTACCATTAGTGAATTGAGAATATTCTAAAGTTTTCATAAACTTGGTAATGATAAAATATATACATGCAATATTCTCAGTTTAATAGCCTCAAAGAAGAGGGCTTTAATCATATACCTCTCTCACGGGAGGTGGTTGTTGATACTGACACTCCATTGGCTTTATATCTCAAACTTGCCAATACACCGTTCACCTACTTTTTAGAATCAGTGCAAGGCGGAGAAAAGTGGGGACGTTACTCCTTTATCGGTCTTGGCGCTGAAACTATTATCAAAGTCAATGGGTATGAGGTTTCTATTGAAAAAAATGGCCATCTAGATGAACAGTTTGAGGTTAAAGACCCACTCGCCTGGATTCAAACTTATCAGGAGCAATTTAAAGTACCCCAGTTAGACAGTCTTCCAGACTTTAATGGAGGGCTTGTAGGATACTTTGGATATGAAATTATTCGATATATTGAGCCTAAATTAAAGAACATTGATAAGACTGATGAGCTTAATGTTCCAGATATTTTGTTAATGGTTTCTAACGATTTATTGGTGGTTGATAATTTAACCAGTAAAGTCCATATCATTACTCATGTAAGTCCAGAAAAGGAATCTTTTAATGATGGAAAGGAAAAGTTAAATTTAATTGAAGCAAACATTAAAAAATCTTTTGATCATAAAACTAATAAATCTGAAATGATTAAGTCTGAAGATTTCATCTCGAGCTTTGGAAAGAATAATTTTGTCCATGCTGTTGAAAAGGTTCAGAAGTATATTACTGCTGGGGATGTCATGCAGGTTGTGCCATCTCAGAGGTTAAGTTGTAAGTTTGAGTCCAATCCAGTTGAGCTTTATCGACAGTTAAGAATACTTAATCCATCGCCTTATATGTATTATCTAAATCTTGATGATTTTGCTATAGTGGGCTCTTCACCAGAAATTCTTACTCGTGTTGATAACAATAATGTTGCAACTATAAGGCCAATAGCAGGTACTCGCTCTCGGGGTAAAACTTCAGAAGAGGATAAAGCCAATGAAAAAGATCTTTTGTCTGATGAAAAAGAAATTGCTGAACACCTAATGTTGATTGACCTTGGGCGAAATGATTTGGGACGTATTGCAAAAACAGGGACTGTGAATCTTACAGACAAAATGTTCATTGAGCGCTATTCTCATGTGATGCATATCGTATCTAATGTTGAGTGCGAATTAAAAGATGACATGAGTTCTATAGACGTTTTAAGAGCTACTTTTCCTGCAGGAACTTTAAGTGGAGCGCCTAAGGTTAGAGCCATGGAAATAATTGATGAAGTTGAAACCCTTAAGAGAAGTATTTATTCTGGAGCGATAGGCAATCTGTCTTGGCATGGAGGAATGGATTTAGCTATTGCTATTAGAACAGCAATTGTCAAAGATAAAGTCCTTTATGTGCAGGCTGGGGCAGGCATTGTTCATGATTCAATTCCAGAGATGGAATGGCAAGAAACTATGGATAAAGCCCAAGCATTAATTAGGGCTGCGCAAAATATATAAGCTGTTATGCTAACTGTTCTAAAGTTTTAAAAAATAATTTTTATAAAAGCTAAAAGTCAATTATAAAATTGTTTGTAAAATAAAGTTTTAATCACCTTAAATTATTATTAATTCTGTGGATTTTGTTCATCTCCAATGCCAAAGTGAATATTCTGTAAAGAATAGTCTTGTCCGAGTTTCTGATTTAATTGATTCTGTAAAAGATGCTGGCATGACAAGTGTTGCTTTGACTGATGATATGAGTCTTTTTTCAGCAATTAAATTTTATCAAAAAGCAATTAATTCAGGCATAAAGCCAATTATTGGAGCAAAAATTTCGGTTACCAATGATCTTGGAATTTATGACTTACTCCTTCTTTGTCAAAACCATGAAGGATATTTAAATCTTTCAGAATTGATTTCAAAAGCTTATCTAAATGAACAAGAAGCCTTCACTGTTTGCGTCTCTGAGGAGCAGCTCATTAGTCATAACAAAGGTTTAATTATGATTGCCTCGCCAGTATCCTCAGATATTTCTAAATTACTATTGAGTAATGAATTGGAGCTCGCAAAAAATAAAATACTTGAGTGGAAGAACACTTTTGATAATAGATACTACATAGCAGTTCAGAGAACTGGAAGACACTCTGACGAAGGTCTGCTTAATCATATGATTGATCTTGGTATTGAGTTGCAAGTACCAATCGTAGCCACAAACGATGTTCAGTTTCTTAATAAAAGCGACTATGAGGCACATGAGGCAAGAATCTGTATCGCTGAGGGAGGCTTGTTAGATGATGCAAGAAGGGTCAAAAGCTTCAGTGATAACCAATTTCTTAAGAATTCTAAAGAAATGTCTACTCTATTTGAAGATTATCCCCAGGTGATTCAAAACACTACTGAAATAGCTAAGCGATGCAATCTTCATTTTGAGCTATTTCAAAAAAATTATCTCCCAGTTTTTCCCACACCTGATGGTATGAGCATCGCTGAGTTTTTTAGTGAGGAATCTAAAAAAGGCTTAGAAGAGAGATTACAAAATCTAAAGGTTGATCGCAAAGTTTACAATGAACGATTAAGCTTTGAACTCTCTGTTATCTTAGAAATGGACTTTCCAGGATACTTTTTAATTGTATCTGACTTTATAAGATGGGCTAAAGAAAATGGTATTCCTGTTGGCCCAGGAAGAGGTTCTGGAGCTGGCTCTCTGGTTGCCTGGGCATTATCTATTACTAATGTTGACCCCATTGAGCACGAGCTGCTATTTGAACGATTCTTAAACCCAGAGCGTATATCAATGCCTGACTTTGATATTGACTTCTGCACAGATAGGCGTGATGAAGTCATAGCTTATGTTGCACAAAAGTATGGTTCTGAAAAAGTTTCTCAAATTATTACATATGGAACCATGGCCGCAAAAGGAGTTGTAAGAGATGTTGGCAGAGTTTTAGGGCATCCATATGGTTTTAGTGACCAGATTTCTAAAATGATTCCAAATGAATTAAAGATGACTTTAACTAAAGCGCTTGAGGATTCTGAAGAGCTTAAATCCAGATACGATACTGAAGAGAGCGTTTCAACACTAATTGATCTATCTCAAGATTTGGAGGGAATTATTAGGAATGTTGGGACACATGCTGGTGGAGTCGTTATTGCACCAAGCAAAATTAGTGACTTTTGCCCCATCTATAAGGGTGAAGAGGAATCGGATGTTATTGTGTCGCAGTTTGATAAGGATGATGTTGAAGCTGTCGGGCTAGTTAAGTTTGATTTTTTAGGGTTGTCAAATCTAACAGTGATGGATAAAGCGATAAAAATTATTGCTAAGAAAGGCCTCAGTAAGGAATTAATTGACATTGATAGTTTAAAGCTTGATGATCCAAAGGTTTTTAAATTGCTACAAGATTGTGACACAACTGGGGTATTTCAGCTTGAGTCAGAGGGGATGCGCGGGTATTTAAAAAAACTTAAGGCAGACTGCTTTGAGGATATCGTTGCTATGCTAGCATTATATAGACCAGGACCGCTAGATGCTGGAATGGTGGATGATTACATTCAGGTGAAGCATGGTGCTAAGGTTAGATATCCTCATCAAATGCTTGAAGAGATTTTAAAGCCGACAAATGGGGTATTCCTTTATCAAGAGCAGGTAATGAAATCTGCTCAGATTATGGCTGGGTATTCTTTGGGCGGGGCTGATATATTGCGCCGGGCTATGGGTAAAAAGAAGGTTGAGGAGATGGCTCAGCAGCGAGAGGTTTTTGTTAAGGGCGCTGCTAAAAAGGATATAGAAGAAGATAAGGCAAATGAAATATTTGACCTGATTGATAAGTTTTCAGGTTATGGCTTCAATAAGTCTCATTCCGTTGCTTATGCTTATATCTCTTATCAAACGGCTTGGCTGAAAGCTCATTATCCAGCACCTTTTATGGCGGCTGTCTTATCTGGAGTAATGGATGATACCGATAGAGTCGCTTTTACTGTTGGCGAGTCTAAGAAAAAAGGAATTAAAATCATTGCTCCAGCAATAAATCAATCTGAGTATGAATTTACGATAACAGACAACACTACAATTATTTATGGGCTAGGAGCTATTAAAGGAGTTGGTGAGGCTTTAGTGAATGAAATTGTAAGGGAGAGAGATGAATCTGGAGCATATTTAGATATCTTTGACTTTTGTTATCGTATAGAGAAAAAATTTTTGAACCGAAGAGCAATCGAAGCCTTAATTTATGCAGGTGCTTTTGATGCATTTGGAATAAAAAGAGCAACATTAATTGCAACTTATCCCAATGCAGTGAGGCAGGCAGAGCAAAGACAAAGCGACTTAATGAAGGGTCAAAGCAGTCTATTTGCCGATATTGATAGTCATATTGAATATGAAAAAAAATACCTAAAAGGAGCTTTTTTATCTTTTAAAAATATCATGATGCATGAAAAAAAGGTCATGGGTTATTATTTAGATCGACATCCTACAGACTGGTATAAAGAGCACTTAAAGTCAATTGTGTGTTCTCTTCCTAGCGATATTGTCTTTAGAAATAATAGAGAGGTCAGGGTGCTTTCTTTAATATCAGATATTGACTATAGAAATACTAGAAAAGGGCAAATGGCTAGTTTGACAATCGAAGATGGGCAAAGAAAAATTAACGCTGCCGTCTTTTCTCAAAAACTGGCTCAGGTAAGTGAATATTTAGTCATAGATGAGGTGGTGGTTATTTCGGGTAAAGTTAATAAAGATTTCAGAGAGCAATGGCAAGTTGTAGTGGATAAAATCGAACCAGTTGACAAAGTTCAGATGAAATATTCTAAGTTTCTTAAAATTAAACTATCAGAAAAAAACAAAAATGACTATTTAGAGTTATGCAATTTATTGCAAGAATTTAAAGGAAAGTGTCCAGTGATTATTGAGTATGAGTCTGGAAGTTCATCCGGAAGAATGCCATTATCAAAAGAATTTGATGTTTCCTTAGATCGAGTCTTGCTAGATTCAATTGAAGAAAAGCTTGGTCATGGGATGTATAAAATAAATTATTAATTTTTTTGATAAAAAAAAGACTCAAAAAAATAAGCTTTTTCAGTGTATTTTCAATAAATTTAATACCAATTAAATCAGCAAAAAATTAGTTTAATTTTGTAATATTTCTTGACCTTATATTTTTTTTATACCGATCATTCATAAAACTCTTAATTCCTCTGAAAACCCCTCCATTAAAGGGAAAAACTTCAAAAGTTATCCGCGAAGTGATATGTTTGCAAGTTGTTTATCAAAGTCAAAATATTTTAAGATAATCAAAAAATATAACCCATTGATTTTTATATAAAAAATTGTATTGATTAATTATTAACCAAAACCGTAGGATTTACCAGTATAGCGCAGAATTGATGGTTAATTTTTAAGATATCACCAGAGTTATCCACAGTTTTGTGGGTAAGTCTAATAACCCTTGATTTATAAGCATTTATGAGGATTGGAAAAAATTATTTGCTAACTTATCTATAATTTTTTCAGCAATAATTTGCTTGGTATTTTTTTCAATTTTTTCACTCAAATTTTTGGTAATGAGATGAACTTCATTATCATTCGAATTAAGACCAATTCCTGTCTTTGAAACATCATTCAAAACTATCGCATCACACATCTTGTTCTTGAGTTTGATTTTAGCATTTTCAATATGATTTTCAGTTTCAGCAGCAAAACCAACACAGATTGGTCTTGTTTCTAGTTGACAAACGCTTGCTAAGATATCTTTATTTTCAGTTAGCTTAATTGTCATTGAATGATCAGTTTTTTTGATTTTATGTTTATTTGTTGTTTTCGGTTTGAAGTCTGCTACAGCAGCACAACTAATAAATAAATCTTGTGATTTAATTTTCTTCATGACAGCTTTATACATATCATCAGCACTCACTACATGAATGATTTCTGCTCTTTTTTCAATATTAACTGATATTGATCCAACAATGAGCGTTGTTTTTGCTCCTGCTTGAATGCAGGCATGTGCAAGAGCCATTCCCATCTTGCCACTACTATGATTAGAAATGAATCGAACAGGGTCTATTGATTCTTTTGTACCACCAAGGGTAATCAATATATTTTTTCCACTAAGCACACTTGAGGTGAAAAGGTCGGCCGCTTGTTTTGCAATCTCTGATGGCTCAGCTAGTCTTCCCTCTCCAATATCACCACAAGCCTGCTCTCCAAAGCCCGGTTCAATAATCAACATGCCACGCTTCCTGAGGAGTTGAAGATTGTCTTTCATAGCGCTTGAAGCAAACATATGTTGATTCATTGCTGGTGCAATCATAATTTTTGCTTCTGTTGCTAAAATGACAGTAGAAAGTAAATCATCAGCCCTTCCATGACAAAGCTTTGCAATGGTATTTGCTGAGGCTGGGGCTATGATAATTACATCAGCCCATTTTGCGAGTTCAATGTGACCCATCGCAAGCTCAGCCTCCTTATCCCAAAGGTTGTCATGAACTTTGTTTTTAGAAATTGTTTGAAGGGATCTTTCACTTACAAATTCTCTACCGCCATTAGTCACAATGACTCTAACCTCAGCACCTAGGTCTTGAAGTCGTCGAACAATATCGGGTGATTTATAAGCCGCTATTGAGCCACTGACTCCTAGAACAATTCGTTTGTTGGTTAGATCACTCATAAAGGCTTGGCTCTGATTTTTATATCAGTGGCTACTTGTGTTATTTCAATGATACTTAGTGAAATTTTTTCTGACATTTTTTTGAAAGGAAGTTCTATCATGGGTTGAGCATCACTCCCAAGTATAACTGGGGCTGTGTAAATAATAAACTCATCAATCAGTCTAGATTTCATCATGGCACCATTAAGACCACTACCGGACTCTAGAAGTACATTATTGATTCCCATTTCTCCAAGTTTTTTTAAAGCCAACTCTAAATCAATTTTTCCATTGTCTAAAATTTTTGAATTATCTTTATTCAGTACAAGAGTATCAGAGTCAGATGAAAAAATATTGAGTGATTTATCGGTAATAGAGTTACTACTATCAATAACTACTCGAAGTGGTTTTGAGCGTAACTTTTTGTTTCTCACAGTCAGCATTGGGTTGTCATTCAGTATGGTCCCAGAACCAGTTACAATGGCTTGATTTTGGCTTCGAAGTAGTTGAACATCTTCTCTTGAGGCTTCGCTAGTGATCCACTTGCTTTCACCGCTCTTCATAGCAACTCTTCCATCAAGGCTCATCGCAATTTTTGATGTAATGAAAGGTAATCCTGTATTCATTCTCTTAATAAAGCCGCGATTTATTTCAATCGCACTATTCTCAAGCAGTCCAACCTCTACATCTATCCCACTCTCTATAAGCAATTTGACACCGCTCCCAGAAACTAAGGGGTTTGGATCAAGCGTTGCAACATAAACTTTCTTGATGCCTGCTTTAATAATTGCATCAATACAGGGTGGCGTTTTACCTTGATGAGAGCAAGGTTCTAAAGTTACATATAATTTGCAATTGCCTGCTTTATGTTTAATTTGATTCAAAGCATTGATTTCTGCATGTTCCTGGCCATACTGACGATGGTAGTCTTTTGCAATAATTTTGTCATCACTTGAGATAACACAACCAACCATAGGATTAGCACCCACACTTCCCTGACCCAGCTTAGAAAGTTTGAGTGCAAGGGCCATACATTCTGTATCTTTTTGAGTGAAAGCCATTATAATAAATGTCAATAAATTTATTATTATTTTACGCGGGAGAGCGGAGTGGATGAACAGAAAAAACAAGCACTAAAAGTTGCCCTAGGACAAATTGAAAAGCAGTTTGGCAAAGGGTCAGTTATGTTCCTTGGTGAGGAAGAGGCCAGAACTGATATTGAGGCTGTCTCTACAGGAAGCTTAAGCCTTGACATCGCTCTTGGGATTGGTGGCTTACCCAAAGGAAGAGTAATTGAGATCTATGGACCAGAGTCCTCAGGCAAAACAACAATGACACTCCACGTAATAGCGGAAATGCAAAAGCTTGGTGGAACTGCTGCATTCATAGATGCTGAGCATGCCTTGGATCCATCTTATGCAAGAAAACTAGGCGTTAACACTGATGACCTTTTAATTTCGCAGCCTGATACTGGTGAACAAGCTCTCGAAATCACCGACATGCTTGTTCGCTCTGGTAGTGTAGATATTGTGGTGGTTGACTCGGTAGCAGCGCTTACTCCAAAAGCGGAAATTGAGGGTGAAATGGGCGCCTCTCACATGGGATTGCAGGCTAGACTAATGTCTCAAGCATTAAGAAAGCTTACATCAAATATTAAAAGAACCAACACAATGGTTATTTTTATCAATCAGCTTCGAATGAAAATTGGAGTAATGTTTGGCAATCCTGAAACGACAACAGGTGGCAACGCACTAAAGTTTTATGCATCAGTCCGGTTAGATATTCGCAGAATTGGTGCGATCAAGAAGGGTGACGAAATTTTGGGTAATGAGACTCGTGTTAAGGTTTTAAAAAATAAAGTTGCACCTCCATTTAAAAAGGCTGAGTTTCAAATTCTATACAACCAAGGTATCTCTAGAGAGAGTGAGATTATTGATTTAGGGGTTGAGCTAGGCTTTGTAGAAAAGGCTGGTGCTTGGTATAGCGTTGATGGTGAAAGGATTGGCCAGGGAAAGGATAATGCCAGGGAGTACCTCAAAGAGCATACAGAGATGAGTCAAAGTCTTGAAGAAAAAATTCGTGAAAAACTTATGAGTAGCGATCATGACGAGTCTGACGCAGGAGAGTAGGTGTTATTCTGCTGGATTGAAAATGTTAATGAGGCGCGAGCACTCTAAATTAGAGCTTTTTCAAAAACTTCAAACAAAAGGTTTTGATGTCGATGTGGTTAATGAATCGATATTAAAACTCGTTGAGCAGAATTACCAGAGTGATGATCGTTTTTCTGAGGAGTTTATTCAGATGCGATTTAACCAAGGCAAGGGTCCAGTAAAAATTACATCAGAACTTAAAATGAGAGGTGTGAACTCCTTTGATTTGTCAGATTTTGATTGGTTTCAGCTAGCTAAAGAAATAAGACAAAGAAAATTTGGAGATGCATCTTCATTGGACTTCAGTGAGGCAGCTAAACAGAAAAGGTTTTTACAATCAAGAGGATTTACTCTTGACCAGATAAACCAAGCATTCTAAAGTTTACTAATAAAACTAACATGAAATTTGAACTCTTAAATACTAATGGTAAGGCGCGCCTTGGAAAACTTAACTTCGATAGAGGTATCGTTAATACGCCAGCATTCATGCCGGTGGGGACCTATGGCACTGTTAAGGCGATGACTGTTGAAGAGGTTAAGGAGCTTGGGGCTGAAATTATTTTAGGCAATACTTTTCATTTATCAATTACTCCATCTACTGATGTTATTGAAGCGCATGGAGATCTTCATGACTTTATGAATTGGTCTGGACCGATTTTGACTGACTCTGGAGGTTTTCAAGTGTTTAGTCTTGGAAAGATGCGAAAAATTACTGAGAAGGGTGTTTCGTTTCGTTCTCCAAAAGATGGGTCATCAATTTTCATGGGTCCAGAAGAGTCCATGCAAATCCAGAAAAAATTAGGTTCAGATATTGTCATGATTTTTGATGACTGCACCGCCTATCCTGCAGAAAAAAGTGAAGTTGATCAGTCGATGCAGTTGTCTCTTAGATGGGCAAAGAGATCCCTTATGGAGCATCAAAGACTTAAGAATAAAAATGCCCTTTTTGGAATCATTCAAGGCGGCATGCATAAAGATTTAAGGATTCAGTCTGCTGAGTCACTGATAGAGATGAATTTTGATGGTTATGCGATTGGAGGTCTCTCTGTAGGAGAGCCCAAAGAAGAAATGATGAAGGTCTTAGATTTTTTACCAGAACACATGCCTACTGATAAACCTCGCTATCTTATGGGTGTTGGAACCCCTCTAGACCTTGTTGAAGGTGTTGCAATGGGAGTTGACATGTTTGACTGTGTTATGCCATCTAGGAACGCAAGAAATGGTTATTTATTCACCTCAGAGGGTGTTGTAAAAATTCGTAATGCAAAATACAAACTAGATACTGGTCCGCTTGATCCAAATTGCAGTTGCAATACATGTAAACGTTACTCAAGATCTTATCTTCATCATCTACAAAAGACAAATGAAATTTTAGGGTCTAGGCTCAATACATTCCACAACCTTTTTTATTATCAAGATCTAATGAGGTCCATCAGAGAATCATTAAAGTCTAATACTTTCGATGTCTTTAGAGAGAATTTCTTAGCCTCTCAGGTTTAAGAGTTTAGTAATTAGATCTTATCAGGATCTACTCCGTATTTATTAAAATATTCGTCAAGAAGGGATCTAGCTAGGGGTGCTGCTTTTGAGCTTCCACTGCCTGCATTTTCAACAATAATAGCGATAGCAACTTGAGGGTTCTCTATTGGCGCAAAAGCAGTAAAAAGGGCATGATCCCTGAGTTTTTCATCAATATTTTCAGCGATATACTCTTCTTCAGGGTCCAATCCAAATACCTGTGCAGTTCCAGTTTTTCCTGCCAGTGTATAGTTAAGTTTATTGTTTAATCTTTTTGCTGTTCCGAGCTTGCCATAAATTGTTTGCTTCATGGACTGAATGATGAGTTCCCAGTTATCAATATTTTTTATTGGAATTTGTTTTGACTCTGTCTGGGATTCAAAATAGGACTCACCATCTTTGGATTGACTATGCATCAAGACTCTAGGGGTTAAAAGGTTGCCTTTATTCGCTATTGCTCCAGTCGCTAAAGCAAGTTGAATTGGGCTTGCAGTCATGAAACCCTGTCCAATGCCAGTTATTAGGGTTTCACCTCTATACCAAGGCTCATCCTTATTTATTTTTTTCCATTCTCTTGATGGAAGTATCCCTCCTAGTTCTCCTGGAAGATCAAGACCTGTTTTCTCTCCAAACTGAAAGTAAGAAAGGCTATTATTGATTTCATCAATACCCATCTTGTAAGCTAGGTCATAAAAGAACACATCACAAGACTGCGCAATGGCCTCAATAGTATCAACTCTTCCATGTCCAGTTCTCTTCCAGTCGTTAAACTTTCGGGAGTAGTCTGTAAGTTTATAAAATCCCGGACAAAAGGTAGTGTGCTTAATGGTTATATTATTTTTTTCAAGTCCTCCAAGAGCAACCATTGGTTTGATAGTCGATCCCGGAGGATATAGCCCTTTTGTGCTTCGGTCAAATAGAGGTAAGTCAGGATTGCCTTTGAGTTCTTCATATCGTTTAACGGAAATTCCATTCACAAACCAATTCGGATCAAAAGAGGGTGTACTCACGAGTGTCAAAACAGATCCATCATTGACATCGATCAGAGCAATAACCCCTCTGCTCTCTCCTAGCAAAGACTCCGCCTTTAATTGAAGGTCAATATCAATATTTAGGTAGACATCTTCACCTGGTATTGAAGGGTTAATCACCTTTGTATCAACAACTCTCCCAGCTACATTTCTCTCAATTTGTTTCATTCCAGATTGGCCATGAAGTAAATTTTCATACTGCTTTTCAACGCCAATCTTGCCAACAAAGGAAGTGCCCGCGTAATTCTTTTTGTCATACCTGCTTTTATCTTCCTTATTCATCGAAGCAACGTAACCAATGAGATGTGAACTTGATTTTCCATAAGGATATACGCGGTGGAAGTAGGGCTCAACTTCAACTCCGGGCATTTGATTGTTGACTAAAAATGATGAAGCAGAGGATTCAGAAAGATTAAATTTGATTGGGATGTTATGAAATTTTTTGAAGCGGCTTAAGTTCTTGTTAAACCTTTCTATATCCTTTGAATCAATGTACTCATTGATTTCTAATTCAACAAGTGTATCATTTAAATTGCTAACTTTTTCTGGGGTAATTGTGAGTCTATAAGAAAACTCATTGGTTGCTAATACTTTTCCATTGCGATCCAAAATATCTCCTCTTACAGGTGTGATTGGAAGATTTTGCATTTGGTTCCCAAGAGCCTCCTCAACGTAGTATTCATGTTGAGTAATCTGAAGATTAAAAAGTCTAATTGTGAGAATTAGAGTCATTGAAAGCATAATGACTACTGAAAAAACCACTCTGGATTTGAAAACTTTTCTTTCTCTCTTTAGATTTCCAATCTTATCCATGAAAAATATTTAATGCTTAAGCTTTGCAAGTGAGAATCGAACAACTGGCCAAAGAATTGCCCCAGTGAATGGAGTGAAAATTATAAGCCATTGAAATTGCAGACCTTGAACCGTTATATGGGTAATCAGAAATACGATCAGGTACATTAAAGAGGCAATGAATACGTAGACCTGCTGGGTAGTAAGATTGGATACGAAAAATGATTTTTTTACACTCAAAATAAACGCAGAGCTAATAACAAGCGCAAGAGCATTTTGCCCAAGAATGCCACCTTGAAAGACATCAAGAAGAATTCCTAATACAAAGGCAGAGCTATAAATTACGTTACTATCAGAGTAGATTAACCAATATATAAAAAATAAAAGCAGCCAAAATGGTGAAATCATTTCGATCATACTCGGCAAGGCAATTGCACCAACTATGAATGCAATAAAAGTAATTTTGATAAGAAGAATTAGCTGTGATTGATTAATCATTCTTCTCCTTCACTATAAGCACCAATTCTAATCTATTCATATTCTGTGTTGGTTCTAGGTATACAGTCATGAAGGAAGGATCCTGATTTTCATCTATCAATTTAACTCTGCCAACAGAGTACCCTGACGGATAGTAATTTCCAATGCCGCTCGTCATAAAGATATCACCCAATTTGATATCAGACTCAAGAGGGATATATTTTAGAACCATTCCACTTTCGTTAGATGCAAGTCCTTTTGTAATTCCTCTAATGCCATTTCTTGAGTTTTTTACGGGAATGTGTTGTGTTGGGTCTGAAAGAAGTCGAACTGTAGAATACATTGGCGTTACTTCGGTGACCTGTCCAACCACTCCATCTGAGGCAATGATTAAATCTGACAAAGTTACGCCATCATTAAAGCCTTTATTGATAACAATTTTCTTTGTTAGTCTTGACTGAGAGATCGACTTAATTCGGGCTAGTTTTACATTGTGACCTGGAATTAAGTAGCTTGACTCAAGTAGATTGGATAATTTTTGATTTTCAAGAGTTAAATTGTTGTAGGTCTGAAGTTTTGCCTTGAGTTCAATAAGCTGACCCTCAAGATAGTCATTTTTACTCACTAGTAATTCAGTTTCGCTGCCTTTGTCATTAACCCAGTCGATCACTTGACTCGGTAAATCAACAACCAAATAGATAGGACTGAGTAGGGTTAGTGTAAAACGCTTGAAGTTATCAAGGTAGGAGAAACGAGCATCTAGAACAATAAGAATAATCGAGAGAAATATAGGAACAAACAGTTTTAAAAGTCGCATTATTAAGATCTCGACTTAATACGAATCACTCTGCTGCCAAGAACCCCATGTCATGATGGTTAATCATCTCTAAAGCTATTCCTCCACCTCTAGCAACACATGTGAGAGGATCATCAGCAATTGTGACAGGTAAATTAGTCTGACTATGAATCAGTTTATCAAGTCCCTCCAATAGAGCACCGCCACCAGTAATCACTAGACCATTTTGTGCAATATCTGATGAAAGTTCAGGCGGGGTTTGTTCTAATGCTGTTCTTAGTGCGCTTATAATCATGCCTAAGGGCTCACTCAAAGCCTCAAGTATTTCAGAATTGGTTACTTCAAAGCTTACCGGAAGTCCTGTTGAAACTGCTCTGCCTCTAAACTCATTCTTTCGAATAATTTTGGATTCAAAAGCACTACCAACCTCTTCTTTGATTTGCTCAGCCGTAGCCTCACCAATAATAATCCCATGGACCCTTCTGACGAATTTTACAATGGTGTCATCAAACACGTCCCCACCAACTCTTAGCGAGTCAGAATAAACAATTCCGTTGAGTGAGAGTATTGCAATCTCTGAAGTTCCACCGCCAATATCAAGAACCATGGCACCTGAGGCCTCTTCAATGGCCATTCCAGCACCAAGAGCGGCAGCCATTGGCTCTTCAATTAGATAAACATCTCTTGCACCAGCGCCAACTGCACTCTCTTTAATAGCCCGTCTTTCCACTTGAGTGGCACCGCATGGTACACAGATAAGCACTTTTGGGCTTGGAGAGAAAAAACCAGACTTTAATACTTTTTTCATAAAGAATTGAAGCATTTTCTCAGTCACCTTAAAATCTGCAATCACGCCATCCTTCATTGGCCTTATAGCTTCAATTGCGCCTGGGGTTCTGCCAAGCATATTCTTTGCTTCTTGACCCACAGCGATTACAGATGATTCCGAGGCCCCCTTTTCATGTCTGAGTGCGACAACAGAGGGTTCATTCAGAACAACCTTTCCATCCATATAAATGAGTGTGTTTGCTGTGCCTAAGTCAACAGAAAGATTTTGGCCTGTGAATAAATTGAACATAAGGGGTCCCTAGCAAAAAAAATAAAATGTTTAGAGGTTATAATATAACCTCAAAGCCTACTTTAGACAATACCAAAGCCTAAATAAATATGATTATCAAGCAGGAACATTTAATAGAAAGTATTCATTCAGCGTTGCAATATATTTCATATTATCACTCGCCTGATTTTATTAATGCAATGGTTTCTGCTTATGAAAGAGAGACCAGTCAGAGTGCTAAAAATGCGATTGAACAGATTTTGATTAATTCGAAGATGTGCGCTCTTGGAAAAAGACCAATCTGTCAAGACACTGGAATTGTCAATGTCTTTGTTGAGGTTGGAATGAATGTAGAGTGGAATGCTGAGCTTTCTCTTGAAGATATGATTAATGAGGGCGTCAGAAGGGCGAACAACGAGCCAGATAATCGTTTGAGGGCCTCAATAGTGAGTGATCCTTTATTCTCTAGAAAAAATACCCAAGATAACACTCCAGCAGTAATTCATACGAAGCTGGTTAAGGGAGATAAGTTGGACGTTACTGTCGCAGCCAAAGGAGGGGGGTCAGAGAATAAATCTAAATTTACAGTGCTCAATCCTGATGACAATCTTACGGATTGGGTTCTAAGAACGATTCCAACGATGGGCGCAGGCTGGTGCCCTCCTGGGATGATTGGTATTGGTGTTGGTGGTACTGCAGAGAAAGCTATGCTGATGGCTAAGGCCTCTTTGATGGAATCAATTGATATCAATGACATTAAAGCTAAAAAGAATCCAAGTGATGTTGAGAAGTTAAGGATTGATTTATTTGACAAGATTAATGAGTTGGGAATTGGTGCTCAAGGTCTAGGCGGGCTAACGACAGTTTTGGATGTGAAGATTAATGATTATCCTACACATGCAGCCTCTCTTCCTGTTGCTATGATTCCAAATTGCGCCTCCACGAGACATGTCCATTTCTCAATAGATGGATCTGGGGTTGCTGAATTGCCTGAAATTGATCTCAGTCTTTATCCAGATTTAGAAATGGATGTTTCTAAATATAAAAAAGTTGATTTAGATAGCTTAACTCAATCAGAAATGGAGGAATGGAACATAGGTGACACCCTTCTTTTGTCTGGAATTATTATCACTGGAAGGGACGCGGCACATAATAGACTTAAATCAATGATTGAGAATGGGGAAGGCCTTCCAGACGGCGTAAACTTTGAAAATAAATTCATCTATTATGTTGGGCCAGTTGATGCTGTTCGGGATGAGGTAATTGGGCCTGCTGGTCCAACTACTGCAACAAGAATGGATAAGTTTACTGATCTGATGCTTGAAAATACTGGGCTTCTTGGAATGATTGGAAAAGCTGAGAGAGGTGAGGCGACAGTTGAAAGTATAAAAAAACATAAAGCCAGTTACTTAATTGCTGTTGGAGGCGCTGCTTACCTGATTTCAAAATCCATTAAAAAAGCCAAGGTTGTGGCCTTTGAGGAGATGGGCATGGAGGCAATTTACGAAATGGAAGTCAAAGATATGCCTGTGACCGTTGCTGTAGATACTGATGGAGATAACATACACAAAGCCCTTAACAATATTCCCTTAACATTCAAGGGATAGTTCATAGCGTATAATTTTCCCTGAAGTTGGCTGGATAGTCGCTGGATGTATTTGCATCGAGAGGAAAGTCCGGGCTCCAAAGGGCAAAGTGCTAGTTAACGACTAGGCGCAGTGATGCGACGGAAAGTGCAGCAGAAAATATACCGCCTGCTTTGGCAGGTAAGGGTGAAATGGTGGAGTAAGAGCTCACCGCAAACTTAGTGATAAGTTTGGCAAGGTAAACCCCACTTGGAGCAAGCTCAAATAGGAAGGCATTGGCGCTGCCCGCGTTGTCTTCGGGTAGAGTGCTCAAGATACTTGGTGACAAGTTTCGTAGATGAATGGCTATCATGGTTTCGACCAAACAGAACCCGGCTTATAGGCCAACTTCAATTTTTTTTTAATATAAAAAAACTTTTCTCAATAATATTTCTAAAGGTTATACTGTGCCTTATTTAAAGTACTGACTTAACCAAATGAGTTATTTCTATCTAGCATTGGCCATTGCTGCTGAGGTGGCCGGGACAAGTTTATTAAAGGCAACTGAAGAATTTACAAGGCTTGTACCAACAACATTTTTAGTCATTTTTTATCTCCTATCTTTTTGGCTTATGACGCTTGCTTTAAGAGACTTGCCTTTGGGCGTTGTTTATGCTGTCTGGTCTGGATTAGGAATATGCCTTGTTGCTGTTATTGGGGCAGTAATTTACAAAGAAATCCCAGATCTTGGCTCTATCATCGGTATGGCCTTAATTATTTCAGGAGTCGTCGTTATGCATTTATTTTCTAAAACTATTCAAAACTAAAGATTATGGCTATTGAATCAACTAAATATGACTTATCAGAGGCCCTTAATCCAGCTAATGAAAGGCCTTCTGTTGGATTGATTGTATTGAATACCGACTTTACATTTGAGCGTGATTTTGTCAGAATGTATGCTGAGCAACAACCTAATTATGATTTCTATTTCAATCGAATTCACTTTGCTAACCCTATGACACCAGAGTCCCTGGCTGCTATTGGCGATGATTTAACGGATGCTTCCTCAGGAATCCTTCCAGGTTACGATCTTGATTTGGTGGTATTTAACTGCACTTCATCGTCATCAATCGTAGGTGATGGTGCCATTGAAAACGCAATTCATGAGAGTAAGCCAACTGCAAAAGTTCTTTCTACCTCTCAAGCTGTTGTAGCCAACTTTAAGGAGAGAGGCTTTAATAAAGTGAGTGTCTTAACCCCATACAGTGAAGAAGTATCCTCTTTACTGAGAGATTACCTTCAAAAAAATGATGTTGAGATTGTTTCTTCAATGTATATGGATATGGATGATGACAGGGATGTTGCCATGCTTCCAGCGGATGAAATAATAAATGCTGCCAAAGCAGCAATCCATGATGACGCTGATGCAATCTTTATTTCGTGTACTGCTATGCGATCTGCTGAAATCATTCCAGACATCGAAGCAGCTATTGGCAAGCCGGTACTAACATCAAATCAAGCCACTTTTGATCAAATTTCAAAAACAATAGAAAATTTGATAGCTAATAGGGTTTTTCAAAACTCTATAAATCACTGATTATTATTAAAAATTCAAACCTAATTGAATTTTTTTGAAAAATAAATTTTCAAATAGAGAGATAATGGTCTCATGTACAAACTCGATGAAAGAGACATTCAGATTCTATCCATTCTTCAGGAGGAAGGCAGGATTACCAAAACAGCTCTCGCTGATAAACTGAACTTATCTCTGACGCCCTCGTGGGACAGACTTCAAAGACTTGAAGAGGCAGGGATAATTGAGAGCTATGGTGCGAAACTATCATCTTCATTTCTAAGTCATTTTCATCTTGTTATCACTGAAGTTGAATTAGAGAGTCATAAGCAGGGTGAATTTGCTCGTTTTGAGGATGCAATCATGGATTTTGATGAGGTTCAGTCATGCTGGTCAGTAGGTGGCGGTTTAGATTACATACTCAAGGTTCTCGTCAAAGATGTCGTTGATTATCAGGACTTTCTTAAAAGAGTCTTAAAAGCAGATATTGGCATGAGGCGCTACTTTAGTTATGCTGTGCTTGACTGTATTAAAGACACAAACTCAGTTCCGGTTAGCCTGATCAAGAAATCAGAACTAGCAAAAAAATAAAGGCTTTATTTAACTAACAATTCTCTTGGAACGTTAGACAAGCATTCGCCACCATTTTTACCAACACGGATACTTTCAGTCATTTCAAATCCCCAGTCATCAAACCAGATCGCTGGCATGAAATGAAAGGTCATATTTTCCTCGAGAACAGTTTGATCGGTTCCTCTAAGGCTCATGGTTCGCTCACCCCAATCTGGTGGGTAGCTGCAACCAATAGGATATCCGCACCTGTTGTTCTTTTCATAGCCATACTTTTTGAGAGTGGCAGTAAAGTTATCTGATATTTGTGCACAAGTATTACCCGGCTTAAACATCTCAATTGCGTTAACGATGCATTCATTAATGACTTTTTCGATATCAAGGTATTCCTTTGGAGGGTTTCCTAAAAATAAGGTTCTTGAGCAGGGACAGTGGTATCTTGCATAGGCTGCACCAAGTTCTAAAAACATACCTTCATCGTTTTTTAGTGGCTCATCATTCCAAGTCATATGGCATGCCGCTGCCTCTTCACCCGCTCCGATTAAGGGAACAAAAGACGCATAATCACCATAATGACCCTCATGCCCTCGTACTCCAGCATGATAAATTTCAGCGACTAGTTCATTTTTTCTCATTCCCGGCTCAGCAACCTGCATAACTCTCTGATAAACGCCTTCGATGACCTTTCCAGCCCTTTTCATGTAGGTAATTTCAGTTTCAGATTTAACTGCTCTTTGCCAGTTCACAAGGCCTGTTTGATCGCTAAACTTGGCATTTGGGAGTGAGCTATATAAAGATTCAGCAGCTCTAGCTGAGAAATAGTAGTTGTCCTTTTCCAGTCCAATAACTTTGTTGCCAAGTCCTTTTTCTTTCAAGATTCGAGCAAGATGCTCCATTGGATGCTTTTCAGGTGTCATGACATAGTCATCAGGGTATGCAATGATATCTTTTAAATCGAGATCTGTGGTCAGCTCTGCTCCTTTAGCATCAATGCCTCTGCCATACCAAAAAAGGCCACCATCCGTTGAGATCACAACGCACTGATGAACATAGAATGACCAGCCATCGTAACCAGTTAGCCAAAACATGTTGGCAGGATCATAAACAATAAGAGCATCAACATTGGAGTCCTTCATAGATTTTCGAACCTTTGACTGCCTTTCAATGTACTCTTCCTTACTAAATCTTCTTCTCTCCTTTTTCATAAAGTCTCCTTTCTATGCAATATAACTAAAAGCTTGATCTAAATCCTCAATCAAGTCCTCCACATCCTCTATGCCAGTTGAATATCTAACTAAACCTTCAGGAATTCCTGCAGCCATTCTCTCATCAGCGCTGCACTCTACGTGACTCGTTGTTAGAGGGGGTCCAACTACCGTCTCAACACATCCAAGATTTGCTGCCATGTGGGCATATTTGAGTTTTGGTAGAAACACTTTAATCGCCTCTAAGCCACCTTTGACTGAAAAACTTAGCATTCCACCATAGCCACTATTCATCTGTTTTTTGGCTATTTCGTGACCAGGATGAGTCTCTAGACCTGGATAATTTACTTGCTCAACTATCGGATGATTTGCTAAGAATTTTGCAATTTTTAGAGCATTTTCATTTTGCCTTTCAACTCGAAGCTTTAACGTTTTCATGCCCCTTAATAAGCTATAAGCATCCATTGGTGCAAGCGTTGCTCCATTAATTTCACGGTAGTGATAAACCTTTTTTACTAATTCTTTGTTGCCACATATGACTCCTCCTAGGGCATCTGCATGGCCCCCAAGATACTTTGAGGCAGAGTGAAGTGTAATATCAGCCCCAAGCAACAAAGGATTTTGATTAATTGGAGTTGCAAAGGTATTATCAACGACCACCAAAGCGCCTACTTTTTTAGCCGCTGCGCTTAGTCTCTTAATGTCCGTTATTTTTATGGTGGGGTTTGTAGGTGTTTCCAGATATAGCAAGGTACAACCTTTAGTTATTTCTGCTTCTATTTGCTCATAGTCTCCAGTTTCACAGAGGCTAACTTCAATATTGAGAGGAGGTAGAAACTCATTAAATATAACATTGGTTCCTCCGTAACTGTCTTTGATTGAGACAACTCGATCACCAGGTCTTAAAAACGTAGCTAGAGTGTTACTAATTGCAGCCATGCCAGATGCAAAACTCGTTGCAGCCTCAGCAAATTCAAGCTCTTTGACTTTATCCTCAAAAGCTCGAACAGTTGGGTTGGTGTTTCTTGAATAGATGTGACCTTCAGCCTCTCCAAGAGCGACTTTATACCAAGTCTCAATATCTTCGTAGCCAAATGAGACACTATGAACAACGGGAACTTGAGTTGAGCGCTCATAGAGCTCGTGCTCTTGTTCACCGCTCCAGATGCTTTGAGTGGATTGTCCGATTTGTTTTTTTTCAAGCATAACTCACCTCTTAAATTTGCTTTGACCATAAATAAAAATAACTGGGCGTTATTTTTAAACTATTTCAAGGCAGCGCTTTAAAAAGCCTTTATCTTGATAATTTTGATTATACATCGAGAACTAACTGTTTGACAATCCTCAAAATCTTAACTGAGAATAAAATAATATCATCCATTAAATTTTTCTGATATATTGCGATTAATTTCCCCTTCAATAAATATTTCGATGAGTAGTCATTCTTCAGATCAAAGCAGTGAGAATCATTCAGGTGTTCTAAAGTCAAACTTTATCTGTGTATTATCAATACTCCTTTTTGCTATGGGATTTCCAGCTGCAGAGTATTTATTAGATGACTGGGATGTTGTCAGTGTTATTACGGCTCGAAATGTATTTTCATTTATATTAATCTTCTTAATATGGATATCAATTGAGGGGGTTCAAAAGGTTAAGTCTGCTCAATGGCTTAAAGGCACTTTGATTGGCGCAGCAGGCTTTGGTATTGGCGCATTTTTAATTCTTTATCTTCAGTCGCTAACATCCCCTGTGATTGCGGCTCTTGCAGTTGCTACTATGCCAGTATTTGCAGTATCAATTGAGATGCTGCTAGATGGACGCAAAATGACCGTTTGGTTTTTTTGTGGAGTAATTCTGGTCCTTTGTGGAGGCTATATTGCCTCTGGCGCCTCACTGAATCAGAGTAATATTGGATTTGCCATTCTGATTGGATTTCTAGGAGTAGCGCTATTTGCATGGGGATCTAGAGCGACTGTTAAAAGCCTCCCTGGTATGACTAATTTGGGCCAGGTTTCAGTCACTTCATTGGGAATGGCGCTTCTTTCAATAGTTCTCTACTTTATTTGCACTGTATTTATGGATTTAACCAATAGCGTATCATCAATAACGCTCAAGCATCTGGGCTTGATTCTAATTTATGCTTGGTTAGGTCTTGGCATATCACAAATTTTGTGGATAAAGGCTGTAAGTCAGCTCGGTATCGGTATTGCTTCATTTCATTTAAATGCTGTTCCATTTTATGTCATGTTGATGCTTTTTCTTTTGGGAGATCAGTGGGTTTGGCATCAGGCAATCGGAGCACTTGTGGTTATCACTGGGGTAATCATTGCTCAACAAAAATCTGCTAAGCATAAAGTAAAGTTTTTTGAGCTACCTTAACTCTGCAATTATTGCTCTATCGATTCCGTTAAGATCTTTAAATGCTTTAATATTTTTGAAAGAATCTTCTAATAGGTTAATAATTCTATCTTTTTGATCATAGCCATGCTCTAATAGTAAAAGACCATTTTTATTGAGAAACTGAGGTGATTGTGAAATGATTAACCTAATATCCTCAAGCCCATCATTTCCAGATACGAGCGCCTCCATTGGCTCAAAACGAAGGTCTTCAAGGTGGGGATCCTTTTCGCTGATATAGGGAGGGTTACTTACAATCAAGTCAAACTTTATCTTGGGTAAGGGCTCAAACCAACTTCCACAGTAAAAATTAATAGGTCTCTTAGCATTCAATTTAGCAAGAGTTAATGCTTTAGAAGACTGATCACTAGCAGATACATCCCAATTTGGGCATTGCTGTGACAAGGTTATGGCAATAATTCCGCTACCAGTTCCTAGGTCTAGTACTTTTATTTTTTTTTCCGAATCTAGACTATCAATTGCAATATCAATTAGTAGTTCAGTTTCAGGTCTGGGAATAAGAGTTGAAGGAGAGACTAGAAATTCAAGTTCATAAAAACCTTGAGAGCCTTTGATGTAAGCAAATGGTTTGCCATTCTTCCTCTCATCAACAAGACTAAAAAACTTTTTAAATTCAGAGTTATTGAGTGCATAGTCTAGATTAGCAAATAACTGCTCTTGAGTTTTGTTAATCGCTAGGCCTAATAGTTTTGATGCATCCTCGACATCTTCTCTCAAAAGGTTCTTAATCAATCTTCCAGAGTCCATTTATATTAATTTTATTGAATGCTTGCTCTTTTAGTATTATATCTACAAGCGAGTTTTTAGAATTAGTTAATGAACTATGGGATGATAGTTCTTATAGCATTATTGAGGTAAATAAGTGACATGTTGAACTTAGTCTTATTTGAACCAGAGATACCGAATAACACTGGGAGCCTTATTAGATTATCGGCCAATATGGGTGCTAACCTTCATCTTATAAAGCCCTATGGATTCGAAATTACTGACAAAAGATTAAGACGAGCTGGCCTTGATTATAAAGAATTAGCAAATGTTTATGAATATGACAATTTTGATGATTATCTTGATAAAGCAGCGCCATCAAAAATCTACATAGTTAGTACTAAAGTAAAGACGAGTTATGCAGATGTTAAATACTTTAGGGACGATTCATTTCTCTTTGGGTCAGAGACAAAAGGACTTCCAAAAGAAATTATGGATGAATATGATGGCATTACGCTCCCGATGCAAAAAGGCTCGAGGAGTTTAAATCTTGCAAATTGTGTCTCTATCGTTGCCTATGAGGCTTGGCGTCAACTAGGCTTCAGAAATTAAAGCCAATTTAAGCTTATGAATTAGATAGCTTGAGTAATTGATAGGCGTTATTAAAATCTTTAATTTGAGCTACTTTTTTGCCAGCAAGCTGAACCCTTTTTAAGCTTAGTATTCCAGCACCAGTTGCAATATGACAAACCTCTTTATTTTGCTCAATGATTGTGCCTGGAGGTTTAGAAGTTTGACTTGGTATTACTTCAGCTTCAATGATTCTTAGGACTTTGTCTTTAAACTCCATAGCTTCTGCATTGCTTTGAGCAATAGGACGCGGATTGAAAGCTCTAATCATTTGATTAATATTTTCTGCACTTTGGTTCCAGTCAATTCGAGCTTCAGCTTTTAAAATCTTTTTTGCATAAGTGGCATTAGAGTGCTCTTGAATCTTTGGGTTCAAATTAGGAAGTTGATCTATTGCATCAATTAAAAGTTCAGCGCCCAGTATCGATAAAGACTCTGTTAAAGAGCCAGATGTCTCAAAATTTGATATGGAATGTTTTTTTGTTAAAAGAATATCACCTGTATCCAGTCCTTCATTCATCTGCATGATCGAAATCCCCGTCTCTTTATCTCCTGCATGAATAGCCCTTTCAATGGGTGCTGCTCCTCTCCAGCGAGGAAGAAGAGAGGCATGAATATTTAAACAACCAAATTTAGGCAAATCTAGTACTTCTTTTGACAAAATCTGGCCATAAGCTGCAACAACAATCAAATCTGGCTTAAGTGAGCTAAGCTTCTTTAGATTTTGATCACTGCTAAAATTTTCAGGTTGAATGACTTCAAGTTCATTTTCAATGGCAAAGTTTTTTACAGCACAAGAGGTCAGGATTTTCCCTCTACCCTTGGGCCTATCTGGTTGACAATAGACAGCCACAACTTGATGATTAGAGTTATGAATTTTAGATAATGCAGCAACCGCAAATTCAGGTGTCCCTGCAAAAATAATGCGCATTATTTTATTGAATTTCGACCCACCTTGATAGCATTGAAAATTTGCTTTGGAGAGGTGCCGCCAAGATGATCTCTAGAATTGATGGAGCCCTCTAGAGAAATTGCATCAAAAACATCAGAATCAATGTTAGAGTTAAATTCTTGAAACTCATCAAGACTAAATTCACTCAAATCTTTGTCACTATCAATTCCATGTGCAACAGCTCTACCTACAACGTCATGTGCATCCCTAAAAGGCAAACCCTTTTTGACAAGATAGTCCGCTAAATCTGTTGCAGTTGTATAGCCCTTGATTGCAGAGATAAGCATGTTCTGCTTATTAGCCTCAATCTTTGGAACCATATCAGCAAAAATTCGAACACAAGAGTAGATCGTTTCAACGCTATCAAAAAGAGGCTCTTTGTCTTCCTGATTGTCCTTGTTATAAGCTAATGGCTGACCTTTCATAAGTGTAAGTAGTGAGACTAGATTGCCTGTAACCCTTCCAGTTTTACCGCGAACCAATTCCGGAACATCTGGATTTTTCTTCTGAGGCATAATCGATGATCCTGTACAGAAACTATCTGGAAGCGATACAAACTCAAATTGAGCACTAGACCATAGGACAAGTTCTTCAGAAAACCTAGAAAGATGCATCATAATAAGGCTAGCGTTAGATGCGAATTCTATCGCAAAGTCACGATCACTAACAGCATCTAAAGAGTTTTGGCTTATGCGCTCAAATCCTAAGATTTCCGCAGTGCGCTCACGATTAATTGGATAACTTGTTCCGGCAAGTGCTGCACTTCCAAGAGGCATTGTATTGATACGTTTATAGCTTTCTTGAAGTCGCTCATAATCACGCTTGAACATTTCAAAGTATGCCAAAAGGTGATGCCCAAAGGTGATGGGCTGCGCAGCCTGAAGGTGAGTAAAGCCAGGCATTATTGTATTATTTTCCTTTTCAGCAAGATCCAGCAATGCATTTAAAAGCTTCTTTAACTCTTGGTTTATCATGACAACATGATCCCTGAGGTAAAGCCTGATGTCGGTTGCAACTTGGTCGTTTCTTGAGCGCCCAGTATGCAGTTTTTTGCCTGGCTCACCACAAATCTCAGTTAACCTCGACTCAATATTCATGTGGACATCTTCAAGGTCGATAGACCAATTAAATTTGCCTGAAGTTATCTCGCTCTTGATTTTGTCTAAACCATTTAAAATCTCATTTAATTCAGATTCTGTTAAAACTTCTACCTCACTAAGCATAGTTGCATGCGCAATTGACCCTTCTATATCATAAAGGGCAAGCGCTTTATCAAAAGACACAGAAGCACCAAAAATTTTTACAAATTCATCTGTCGGTTGATTAAAACGACCACCCCATAATTGATTTGTTTCTGAAGTCATTGCTCTATTTACTCGGTTTTAATTACATTTTTAAATTACTGCACATTATTCCAGTATCTATGGCCTAAGTTACTGAAAATGATATAAAAACCTATTTGTTCCATTAATATTGTAAGAAATCATAATTCTAATCCTAATGTTAAATACCTCTAATTGTTAACATTCCTAACCCACACTCGATAAAATATCAATGAAATCGATTTCAATGGAGTCACCACTTCTGTGCTGAAAATTGCCACACGTAAAAGCCCTTTAGCCCTTTGGCAAGCAGAGTTTGTGAAATCTAAGTTAGAGGATATATATCCAGACTTAAAGGTTGAGTTGGTTAAGATGACTACCCAGGGTGACCAAATTCTTAACTCTCCTCTCTCTAAGATTGGGGGAAAGAGCCTCTTTATTAAGGAGCTGGAAGTTGGAATCATGGAAGGTAGAGCTGATATCGCCGTTCATTCAATGAAGGATGTTCCTTACGAGCTACCACAAGGTTTTGAAATAGGTGCTATTCTGGAGCGTGAGAACCCTTTTGATGCATTTGTATCAAATGATTTTAACTCGATTCAAGATCTTCCGATTGGCGCAAAATTGGGATCCTGTAGCTTAAGACGAATTGTACAGGTTAAAGCAATAAGACCAGATCTTGAGATTTTGGATCTACGAGGAAATGTAAATACTCGTTTAAAAAAACTTGACGATGGAGAGTATGATGCAATCATTTTGGCATGTTCAGGCTTAACAAGGCTTGGATTTGACAACAGAATAAAACAAGATTTGAGTCCTGATGATTCTTTGCCCGCAGTGGGTCAAGGAGCCCTTGGAATTGAGATAAAAGCTAATGATCATGAAATTAGTAGCCTTATTAAGCCGCTTATTCATCAAAAAACTCAAAATGAAGTGAACGCAGAGAGAGCACTAAATGCCACGCTTCAAGGTGGATGCTCAGTAGCAATCGGGGCTTTTGCAACGAGTGAAGGCTCTAAATTAACGCTCAGTGGAATGGTTGGTAATGTTGATTCTGGTGAAATAATAAGGGTCCAAGAGACTGGTGAAACAAGCAAACCTATAGATTTAGGAATAAGAGCTGCTAAAAAACTTTTATCTTTAGGCGCAAGAGAGTTGTTAAATGAGAAGTGAATTGATTCTGACTGATGAGCAAATAAACCATCACTTAAAGGAGATTGATAACTGGACTATTAAAAAAGGCAAGCTATTTAAAGCATTTAAGTTTAAAGATTTTGCTCAAGCTTTTGAATTTATGAGTTTGGTTGCCATAATAGCTGAGATGATGGATCATCATCCTGAATGGTCAAATGTCTACAATAAAGTTGAGATTAATCTAGTGACTCACAGTGAGGGAGGAATTACTAGGTTAGATATTGATTTGGCCAAGAAAGTTGATTCTCAGTACCTTGCATTAGAATTCTAATCGAATAGGGCGCCTACAAAATCTTTTGAATTGAAAGGTTTTAGGTCTTCAATTGCCTCCCCAACGCCAATGAAGCGTATCGGAAGTTTGAGCGCGTCTGAAATTGAAAATAAAACACCACCCTTCGCTGTGCCATCAAGCTTGGTGATAGCTAATCCAGATAAGTTGATTGACTTATGAAACTCTTTTGCTTGTTGAACTGCATTTTGACCTGAGCCACCATCGATAACCAAAAGGGTCTCGTGAGGAGCCTTCTCATTGTGTTTTTTTAGAACTCTCTTGATTTTCTCGAGCTCTTGCATCAGGTTGCCCTGGGTATGAAGCCTTCCTGCAGTATCAGCAATTAAAATATCAATTTTTTTAGCGATTGCAGACTGATAAGCGTCATAGACCACTGAGGCAGCATCTGAGCCAGTCTTTTGAGCAATTACCGGTATATCATTTCTCTCACCCCAGACCTGAAGTTGTTCAACTGCAGCTGCTCTAAAAGTGTCTCCAGCAGCGAGCATGACTGATTTGCCTTCACTCTGAAACAATTTAGCAAGTTTGCCAATGGTTGTAGTCTTACCAGCACCATTGATTCCAACGACAAGAATGACAAAAGGGATTTCATAGCTGGGATTAAAATTGCTATCAGTAATCAATAGAGATTCAAGTTCAACCTTAATAAGTTGATATAAGCTGTCTTCATCTTTCAGCTCTTTTCTTGAGGCTTTCTTTCTAACACTTTCTATGACCTTGTCTGTAGTTTGTATGCCTATATCTGAACTGATTAAAAGGACTTCCAGCTCCTCAAGAAGATCCTCATCAATCTTCTTTTTACCAATGACCAGAGAGGAAAGGCCATCACCCAGCTTTTTTTTAGATTTGAAAAGCCTGTCCTTTAAAGATGATTTATTTTTATCTTCATTGGAGTCTACGTTTTGATTTTTCTTAAAAAAATTCAGCATGGAGAATTAAGAATAATTTTTATTTAAATTTTACTATGTGTAAGGACATCGAAGAGTTAAATCACCGAAGGAATAAAAGATTAAAACTCTGAAAAATAAACATAAAAACAAACCGAAACGGTATTATGGTTTTTATTTTTTCCTATATATTATGCTCTGGGTTAAAGCGATACATGTTTTTGGATTTGTTTCTTGGATGGCAGGGATGTTTTACTTGCCAAGGCTGTTCGTTTATCACTCCATGGCTGAGGATGAAATCAGTATAGAGCGGTTCAAGATTATGGAGCGAAAGCTCTATAACGGAATCATGATGCCGAGCTTTATATTAACTACCATAATGGGTTTCTGGATGCTTCAGAGCTATGCTTGGGAGGTCTATAGTAGTATGTATTGGCTTAAGATTAAGCTGTTGCTAGTTGCAATTCTTGTTGGGTATCACTTTTATTGCGGTTATTTGGTTGGCATTTTTGCTGCTGATAAAAATACTAAGTCCCATGTTTTCTTTAGATGGTTTAATGAATTTCCAGTCGTTTTTTTGATTTCTATCATTATTCTTGCAGTTGTTAAGCCTTTATAAGGCAGTCTATGAATCAATATAATTCTAATACAAGCCATTCGCAAAAAATCATTTTAAAAAATCCAATTGATTTTAGAAGTGATACTGTTACTCTTCCCTCTAATGAAATGCTTGAATGCATCGAGAATGCTAGGCTTGGTGATGATGTCTATGGTGAAGATCAAGAGGTCAATGATCTTCAAAAATATGCAGCAAAACTCTTAGAGAAAGAGGCAGCATTATTCTTCCCTAGTGGCACTCAGAGCAACCTCACTGCAATGCTATCTCATTGCCAAAGAGGTGATGAAGTCCTCATAGGAAAAAATTATCATACCAATGTATACGAGGCCAGAGGCGTTTCAGTCTTAGGCGGTGTAGGTATTTGCCCCATTGAGACTTCAGCATCAGGCTCAATGAACATTGAGGATATGCTCAATCAAATCAAGGATGATGATCCACATTATGCAGTCACTAAACTACTCTGCCTAGAAAATACCTTCTCTGGACGGGTTCAGCCTCAGAGTGAGCTTGATGAGCTTGCAAAAAGAGCCCATAGTAAAAACCTCAAAGTGCATTTGGATGGTGCACGACTGTTTAACGCGCATATCAAAACTGGATTATCCATGAAACAATTAACAGACTCTTTTGATAGTGTATCAATTTGCCTGTCAAAAGGGTTGGGCGCTCCTGTGGGCTCACTGCTAGTTGCAGACCAAGAGACAATTGATAAAGCTCATCGACTCAGAAAAATGCTTGGAGGCGGTATGAGGCAAGTCGGCGTCCTTGCTGCTTGCGGCATGTATGCTTTAAAAAATAACATTCAAAGGCTTCAGGAGGATCATGATAACGCTAAACTCCTAGCAGAGGGCTTATCTTCATTAGAAGAGCTGTCGGTTGACTTTAGTGAGAGTCAGACCAATATGGTTTTTGTTAACTGTCATGAGCCCCATAGAAAGCCGCTTGAAAAGTTTTTATTAGAAAGAGAAATCATTATTTCTAATCTGGATAGAGGCAGGTTAGTTTGTCATCTTGGAATCAAAGAGAAAGACATACTCTTTGTCATTGATGCTTTCAGAGAGTATTTTAAAGAGTCAGCTTAACTCAGAATCTGATCTAGAAAGGTCTTAGTTCGAACATTTTGAGGATTATTAAAGAATTCTTCTGGTGTATTCTCTTCAACAATCTCACCCTCATCCATAAAAATAATCCTGTCAGCAACCTGCTTTGCAAATCCCATTTCATGGGTAACACAGATCATAGTCATACCGCTTTTTGCTAGTTCTACCATTGTGTCGAGTACTTCAGAAACCATTTCTGGATCCAGCGCTGAGGTAGGCTCATCAAAAAGCATGACTTTAGGCTGCATACACAAACTTCTTGCAATCGCCACCCGTTGCTGCTGTCCGCCTGATAACTGTTCAGGGTATTTGTCTGCTTGTTCTGGAATTTTGACCTGTTTAAGGAGTGACATAGCCCTTTCTTTGGCTTCACTTTCATCAATCCCCCTGACCCAGTTTGGTCCCGCCATGCAGTTCTCAAGAACAGTCAGATGCGGGAATAAATTAAACCCTTGGAAGACCATTCCGATGTCTTGCCTAACAATGTCAATATCCTTCATGGTTTCATGAAGCTCAATTCCGGTGACATGAATTTGCCCATCCTGATGAGCTTCTAATCGGTTTAGGCATCTAATTAAGGTTGATTTACCTGACCCTGATGGTCCACAAATCACAATTTTCTCCTTGGCATTAATCTCAAGATTGATATCTTTAAGGGCCTGGAAGTCTCCATACCATTTGTTGACTCCCTTCAGAGAAATGACCGGATTTTGATTTGTTATTTCGCTACTCATCATCAAGTTTTTTGTTGGTATTTTCTTTCAATTCTCGCTTGTATCATCTCAAGAATAATGGTTAATCCCCAATAAATCATGGCCGCTGTAAGCAGCATCTCCATGTGTCTAAAGTCTCTTTGACCAAGCGTTTTTGCAAGATACATCAACTCCCAAATGCCGAGAACTGAGACCAAAGAACTGTCTTTCAGCATCGCAATAAATTGGTTTCCTGTTGGAGGAACGATAATAGGGATTGATTGAGGCAGAATAATCTTTCGAAGTATGAGTCCAGATTTAAAGCCTAGAGCTCTTGAAGCTTCCCACTGACCTTTAGGGATGCTCTGAATTCCAGCCCTAAAGATTTCAGTCATGTATGCGCCATAACATAGTGAGAGCGCAGCAATTCCAGAAGGTATTGCATCCACCATAAATCCCAGCTGTGGGAGACCTTTATAGATCAGATATACCTGTAAAAGTAGGGGCAGCCCTCTAAATAGTGAGGTATAAAAACTCGCTATAGCGTATGCAAAACCATTATTTGAAAGCTTAGCGATTGCTCCTACTATTGCTATTGCAGTCGCAATAACGATGGAAACCGCTGATATATAGATCGTTGTAAAAAGTCCCTTAGATATCATTAACCCAATTCTGCTCTGAATGAACGATAGCTTCAGGTCAAACGAGTACGCAAAAGCTAGGAATAGAAGGAATAACTCAAACCATACAATCAAAATTTGTATCTTCAGTCTTGCAAAACTAATTGCAAGCAGGTTGAGGACAAAAATAACAGACAGAACAAATGAGACTACAAAGCGTCCAAACAAACCGCTTTCTTCAGGATTTCCAATAACTGGAGATAAGAATTCACCAAAGATGGTGTTGGTGAAATTGAAGGCAAAGAAAAACGCCAATACCGCTACTGAAAGACCGATAAGAAATGCTGGTTTGTGCAGCGCCTTATCTTCAACAACGGTATCGACGAACATACCTTTCTCTTAACTTAAGTAAAACTTATAGTATTACTCTTTGTTTAATATGCAACAGTGTAGTCGTTAGAGCTACCGTCTGCATTTTTAAACCACTTCATTGATAACAAAGACAAAGTGTAGTCTTTTTGCATCTCTGCAATAATTCTAGCAATCTCAGCGTCTAGCTCAGGATCATCATTGCCCTTGTCAGTAGCAATTGATAAAGGCTCATAGAAAGCGTTATCGCCCAAGAACTTAATAGGATAACCAGAGTCAATTGCATTTTGAAGCATAGGTACTGAATCTATAACAGCGTCATTACGAACGCCAGCCCCAAGACGCGTATCATCTAAGCAAGCTGAACCGTCAACCAGAGAAGTAATTGTTCCAGGAGTTACCTTGTATGAAAAGGCTGGAGCATTTAGCATATCTAGGTTTCCTTGAAGGTACATTTCCCAAGTCGAAGCTGCTGTTGTACAAACATTTTTACCGTTTAAGCCAGCTAATGTAGTCACTGGCGAGTCTGTATGAACTGCAAACGCTGCTGGAGTGTAGTAGTATACAGCTGGGAAGTTTAGAACTTCAGAGCGGCTCTCAGTTGGTGTCATTGATCCAACTGACACGTCCCAACGCATATTCCAGTTGCCTGAAGTAATGACATCCCATGCAGGAGTTATAAAGCGCGCTTCAACGCCCATACGCTTTGCTATCTCTCTTGCAACATCTACGTCAAAACCTTCCATTTCACCCGCATCGTTAATGTAAGAAAACGGAGCCCAGTTTGCATCAGTTGCAATCATTAGCTCATTATTATTTTTAATATAATCATAAACGACGCCTGCTTTAGCAGTCATGCCTATTGATAATAGTAATGCTGTGATAGCAATTGACGACTTTTTAAAGCCTAACTTAATACTCATTTATTTCTCCTTTATGTGTTTAAGAATTTACGAACCTACAATTGTACACATATTTTGATGTTAATCTAGTCATCAAAACGTATTAAGTTTCAAAAAATAGTTAGATTCTAGGGCTTAAAAACCCCTGTGGATAGGTATCGATCTCCTCGATCGCAGATAATGGTGACAATAACCGCATCATCAACCTGTTTAGACAGTTCAATTGCGGATGCCACAGCTCCTCCAGCAGATATGCCAGAAAAGATGCCCTCATGCGTTGCCAGATCTCTGGTGGCTTGCTCTGCACTTGATTGAGATACATCCATAATCCTATCAACTCTTGAAGAATCAAAGATCGTTGGAAGGTAGCCCTCAGGCCAGCGCCTAATGCCAGGTATATGAGATTCCCCATCAGGCTGTATGCCAATAATTTGGATTGAAGGTTTCTTTTCTTTTAAGTATTTTGAAACGCCCATAATGGTTCCAGTAGTACCCATTGAGCTCACAAAATGAGTAATCTCACCATTGGTATCGCTCCATATCTCTTGAGCTGTAGAAGACAAATGAGCTTTTGGATTATCTTCATTAGCAAACTGATTGAGCTGAAGACCTTTCCCTTCATCACTCATTTCATTGGCTAGATCTCTCGCTCCTTCCATGCCAAGCTCCTTAGAAACCAGAATGAGCTCTGCACCATAGGCTGTCATCGCATCCCTTCTCTCTTGGGACAAGTTCTCCTGCATAATAAGAGTCATCTTGTAGCCTTTGATTGCTGCGACCATTGCTAATGCTATACCGGTATTTCCACTTGTAGCCTCAATAAGTCTATCTCCTGGCTTAATATCACCTCTATTTTCAGCTTCGTTGATCATGTTTAGTGCTGCACGATCTTTTACAGAGCCAGCAGGATTATTTCCTTCAAGCTTTGCCAGAATAATGTTTGATGGATTTGGATTCAAACGCTGAAGCCGGACTAAGGGAGTCCCTCCTACGCACTGATCAATTGTTTTGTAGTGCTGTTTGCTCATAAATCCTTAGATAGTATCATAAACTTTTACAGCCAGAAAAAAACTACATATTATCAAGGATAGCTTTTTTAACCTCTTCCAGCGTTGGGTTAATATTAATCATTGCACCAGTATCACACTGCGATATTGCCGTATCTGGATCCTTAAGACCATGACCCGTCAGAGTACAAACCACACTTGACCCATCTGGTATCTTTCCAGACTCGATATCTTTTAGTGCACCGGCAACCGAGATAGCGGAAGCTGGCTCACAAAAAATTCCTTCTTTTTCAGTCAATAGTTTTTGTGTTGCGAGGATTTCTTTATCTGAAAAGCAGTCAAACCAGCCATTAGAGTCTTTGCTGAGTTTTAATGCCTTATCCCAGCTTTGTGGGTTTCCAATTCTTATCGCTGTTGCAATAGTTTCAGGTTTTTCCACTCTTGAGCCATGAATAAAAGGGGCCGCGCCTTCAGCTTGGTACCCTAGCATTGTTGGCGTTGAGGAGGCCTTACCCGCCTCAAAGTATTCAGTATAACCCATCCAATGAGCTGTTATATTTCCAGCATTACCAACAGGCAAGCAATGATAATCCGGCGCATGACCAAGCTCTTCAATAATTTCAAATGCAGCTGTCTTTTGGCCTTGCAATCTAAAAGGGTTAATTGAGTTTACAATTGAAACTGGAGCAAACTCTGCCACTTCTTTGACGAGTTGCATTCCATCATCAAAATTACCTTTAATTTGAATAATGGTTGACCCATGAATCATGGCTTGGGCAAGCTTTCCAAGGGCAATTTTTCCTTCAGGAATAACGACAAAAGCTTTAATGCCAGCTCTCGCTGCATATGCTGCTGCAGCTGCCGAAGTGTTTCCTGTAGACGCGCATATAATGGCCTTTGAGCCACTTTCAACAGCCTTGGTGACAGCCATAGTCATCCCGCGGTCTTTAAAAGATCCTGTTGGATTTAGGCCTTCATACTTGATGTAAAGTTCAACTTGTGTTCCCATTTCACAAGGAATGTTTTCAAGTCTGATGAGAGGGGTGTTTCCCTCACCTAGGCTGATGAGGCGAGTTTTATCTCCGACTGGCAATCGGTCTCTATATCTCTCAATTAATCCTGTATATCTCATATGTGCCCCAAAAAACTTAGTCTAGTAATTCAATATGAATAATTTGAACGTCAGCCTGATTGAATTCACTTGCTTCAATTTTATCTTTAATGCTCATCACAGTTTTAGTGCTGACTTTGTCCGTAGTGATTGCAATGTGAGCATTATTATTCTCATCCACTTGTTTTTGAATGAGGGCTTCAATACTCACGTTGTGATCATTAAATATTCCTGTCACCTTGGCAAGGACCCCCTTTACATCAGTCACTAAAAGTCTCAAAAAGAACTCACTATGAATCGAGTTGTTGTCAACAACTTTAATTTTTTGTTGTGACTTCCAGCCCAAGGTGTGGTTACTGGTTTGATTATTGATAATATCATTTAAGTCTGCAATAACTGCTGAGGCTGTTGCTTCATCTCCTGCTCCCGGGCCGTAGTAAAGGCTTGTACCTAAGGCATCACTTTTAACCATAACAGCATTCATCACCCCATCAACCTGAGCGATGAGTTTATTGTTGGGAACGAGAGTAGGGTGAACGCGTAATTCAATCCCATTTTCAGCTCTTTTTGCAATTCCAAGATGCTTAATCGTGTATCCGAGCTCTGTGGCATGGAGAATGTCCTCGGTTGAAATATTACTTATACCCTTTGTATAGATTTTATCAAATTGAATTTCTGTTCCAAAGGCAATGGCAGCCAATATCGAGAGTTTATGAGCAGCATCAATCCCTTCAATATCAAAGGTTGGATCCTCTTCAGCATATCCGAGTGCTTGAGCCTCTTTTAATACATCATTAAAGTCTCTACCTTTCTCTTTCATATCCGTTAGGATAAAGTTACCGGTACCATTAATGATTCCAGCAACTGACTCAACGTTGTTTGCACTAAGTCCTTGCTCTAGGGCTTTAATGATTGGAATTCCACCCGCTACTGAAGCCTCAAACAGGAATCGAACTTTCTTCTTGTTTGCAAGCTTAATGAGTTCATTCCCATGGTTCCCTATAAGTGCTTTGTTGGCAGTGATTATATGTTTACCATTATTGATTGCCTTTTCAACAAGCTCCTTAGCAAGCCCAAAGCCACCAATAAGCTCGAGGACTACATCAATATCAGGGTGATTGACTACCTCAAATGGATCTTCCGTTAAATGAATTTTTTTTGTATCGCAAATGCGTTTTTTAGAAATATCACGAACACCAGCGATAACAAGCTCTATCTCTACTCCAGTTCGCCTCTTGATAGACTTACTATTTTTCTGGAGCACATTTACGACGCCGCCTCCAACAGTTCCGAGGCCAAGAATTCCAACTTTCATTTTTGTAATTTATAAATTCGAATGCGACATTATACCAACCAGCGAAATGCCTCACTAGAAATCATGTTTAAAAATGTTGTGATAACGATTGAGTAGAATTATTCAATCATTATCATAAAAGAACCTACTTAAGTCCACCCATACAGATATATTTGAGTTCCATGAAATCATCAATTCCATAGTGTGAGCCTTCTCTTCCTAAGCCAGATTCTTTAACGCCGCCGAATGGAGCCACTTCGTTAGAGATAACGCCTTCATTGATGCCAACCATTCCGTATTCTAGAGCTTCAGAAACGCGCCAGATGCGATTTATATCTTTAGTATAGAAGTAGGAGGCTAATCCAAACTCAGTATCATTTGCAAGCTTAATTGCTTCGTCTTCAGTTTTGAATTTGAAGACGGGAGCAAGAGGTCCAAAGGTTTCCTCAGAAGCCATTTTCATTGAGGTATCGACATTACTAATGACGGTTGGCTCAAACATAGTGCCGCCATTCTTGTGAGGTTTGCCGCCAGCCACAATGACCGCACCCCTGTCAACTGCATCTGCTAAGTGGTCTTTTACTTTGTCTAGAGCCTTGAAACTGATGAGAGGGCCTTGGTTGATTCCCTCGTCCATTCCATAACCTACGTTGAGAGTTTGAACAGCTTCACCGAGTTTTTCAACAAATTTATCGTAGATGCCTTCCTGAACAATAAATCGATTTGTACATACGCAGGTTTGCCCTGTATTTCTGAATTTAGAAATAAGTGCGCCAGACACTGCTGACTCTAAATCAGCATCATCAAAAACGATGAAAGGAGCATTACCACCAAGCTCCATCGATACTTTTTTCATTGTATCAGCGCAGTTTCGAGTTAAGATTTTTCCAACCGCGGTTGATCCAGTGAAGGAGAGTTTACGAACAACAGGGCTGTCTGTCAACGCCTTTCCAATCTCAGATGAGTTGGTTCCAACAACGACATTTAAAATGCCTTTGGGGATTCCGGCTTGATCTGCAAGTTCGGCAATGGCCAGTGCAGATAAAGGAGTCTCAGCGGCTGGCTTAATGACCACTGGGCAACCTGCTGCTAGGGCAGGTGCGCATTTTCTAGTAATCATAGCTATTGGGAAATTCCAAGGCGTAATGGATGCAACCACACCAATAGGCTGTTTGATAACCAAAATCCTTCTGTCATTGGCAGGAGTTGGGATGACATCTCCATAGGTTCTCTTGCCTTCTTCGGCAAACCACTCAATAAAGGATGCTCCGTATCCAACCTCACCTCTAGCCTCAGCAATTGGCTTTCCTTGTTCAGCTGTCATTAAAATCGCAAGGTCTTCTTGATTAGCCATAATCAGATCAAACCACTTTTTAAGAATGCCAGCTCTCTCTTTGGCTGTTCTTGCTCTCCATTCAGGCCAGGCATTATTTGCTGCATCAATGGCCTCATCAGTCTCTTTTTTACCCATATCAGGAAGAGAGCTAATCACCTCATTCGAATAGGCATTGGTGACATCAAAGCGAGATTTTGCATCATCGCCAACCCATTGACCGTTGACATAGCCATGCTCTTTTAAAAGACTAGAATTCGTTAACATACTTAAACCTTGTTCATATTTATTGAAAGAGGCTAATTATAATAGCCTTGGGGATAAAAGTGTCCCTGAAACTGCTCAGAATTAGATAGTTTGTTGTTTTTGTCTCCTGCCAATAATTGATGCTGTTACAACGCCAAGCGTAACAAGTCCAACCAGTATTGTTGAAACTGCATTGATTTCGGGCGTAACTCCGAGTCTGACCATTGAATAAATTTTCATGGGTAGGGTTGTAGAGCCGGGACCTGATGTAAAGCTTGCAATCACAAGATCATCAAGGGACAGAGTGAATGATAATAGCCATCCAGAAATGACAGCAGGTAGAATGATTGGAAGTGTTATTAATATAAAAGTTCTGAACGGCGTACAACCCAAATCAAGCGCCGCCTCGGTAATACTGTCATCGTAACTAGACATTCTGGATTGTATAACGACCGCAACGTAGCACATTGAAAAGGTGATATGAGCAAGAGTTACGGTAAATACGCCCCTATCAACAGCGAGCGCAACAAACATGAGTAAGGTAGATAGACCGATGATCACCTCAGGCATGACCATGGGTGCATAGATCATCCCTGAAAAAAGAGTCCTTCCTTTAAAACTGCCAAAACGAGTCATGACTAAGCCTGCAATGGTTCCAAGAATAGTTGCCATAGTAGAGGAGACAAATGCAACCTTGATCGTAACCCAAGCCGCATCTTTTATGCCCTGATTTTGCATCAGTTCACCATACCACTTTGTAGAGAATCCGCCCCAAACTGTCACTAGTCTTGATTCATTAAAACTAAACAGTATGAGCAATATGATCGGGATGTATAGAAAAGAAAATCCAATGACTAGGGCAGCAATATTAAAGTTTCCAAACTTCTTCATGAGATTGCCTTTTCTTGTGACTTTTGATAAAGCATGATCGGGACTACCAACAAGGCTAACAATATTATTGCAACTGCTGAGGCTACCGGCCAGTCTCGGTTATAGAAGAACTCTGTCCACAGCACTTTACCAATCATAAGGGTTTTAGTGCCGCCAAGAAGGTCTGGAATCACAAACTCACCCATGACAGGAATAAAGACTAAAAAGCAGCCAGCAAGAATGCCAGGTATTGAGAGTGGAATAGTCACAGTCCAAAAAGTTTTAAAGGGTCTACACCCCAAATCTGCTGCAGCCTCTAAAAGGCTCATATCCATTTTTTCTAAATTAGCGTAGAGAGGTAAAATCATAAATGGGAGGTAGGAGTAGACAATTCCTATATAAACAGCAAGGTCAGTATTCATTATGATGAGAGGCTTATCAATAATGCCAATCGACATTAAAGCCAAATTTAAAAGGCCTTCAGTCTTAAGGATTCCAATCCACGCATAGACCCGAATTAGAAAAGAAGTCCAGAAGGGCAGAATAACAAGCATCAATAGGACTCCTCTCCAACGAGTTGGAGCCTTGGCAACGCTATAGGCAATTGAATACCCAATAATGAGCGTGAGTATCGTAGAGATAATTGCAATCTTTAAGCTAGAGAGGTAGGCTTTAATATAAAGAGAGTCGCTGAATAAAAACAAGTAACTCTCAAGACTGGCACGAATAGAAGGAAAAAAGGAGTCGCCCCACTCAAGAAGTGCCGTATAGGGCGGTATTGCCATGATGGGTTCTGCAAGACTTATCTTTAAAACAAAGATAAATGGCAGCATAAAAAACATTAACAGCCACAAATATGGAATCGCTATAACAGCTCGCCTTCCACTGAAAATAGATTTCAAGAGGCTTTGAGTTCTTTGACTAGTAACCATCAAAATTTAAGATAGTAGAACAACTGCAGAGTGAGGAGCCCAATGAAGATAGACTTCATCTTCCCATGTCAGGTGATGTTCTTCAGTTCTAACTCGATTGGCACGAATCGCTTTGAGAATTCTGCCATTATCGAGCCGAACATGATATGTAGAGAAGCTACCGCCATAAGCAATATCTTCGATCCTACCATTTAAAATATTGTGCTGATCTGTTGGCTTCTTTTTTGAGATTTCAAGTTTTTCAGGCCTAATTGCGAACCACATTTCATCTCCAGTCGATGCACCGACCTCCTGCGTTGCAAAAACAATCGAGTCTGAATCATCTGAGTGGAGCTGAGTGCCTACATCATTTTGACCCTTGTAGATTCCCCTAAGAATATTAACATCTCCAATAAAGTCAGCGACATCCTTATTGACTGGTGCTTCATAAATCTCTGTAGGGGTTGCTACTTGAACTAAGTTTCCTGAATCCATAACACCGATGCGACTCGAGACTGTCATTGCTTCTTCTTGGTCGTGGGTTACGATAACAAAGGTCACTTCAAGTTTCTCTTGAATATCCATAAGTTCGAACTGAGTTTGCTCTCTAAGTCTCTTATCAAGCGCTCCTAATGGCTCATCAAGAAGCAATAATTTAGGCCTCTTTGCAAGACTTCTAGCTAGAGCAACACGCTGACTTTGTCCGCCAGATAACTGATTCGGTTTTCTTTTGGCAAAATCTGTAAGCTCAACCAATTGAAGCATTTCCTCAACTCTTTGATTGATTTCATTAGGTGGGAGATTGTCTTGCTTCAGCCCAAAAGCTATATTTTTTTCAACCGTCATGTGAGGAAATAAAGCGTAGGATTGAAACATCATGTTGATGGGTCTCAGATGAGGAGGAATCTCAGAAATATCTTCACCATCCAATAGGATTCTTCCATTGGTTACTTTTTCAAAACCAGCAAGCATTCTAAGAAGAGTTGTCTTTCCGCATCCTGAGGGGCCGAGTAATGAGAAAAACTCATTCTTGTAAATATCTAAATTGAGATTATCTATGGCTGTGAAGTCACCAAACTTCTTGGTTACATTTTCAATTTGAATATAGGGTTTTTGAGAAGGGTCAAGCCATGGGTTGACCGAGGGCAATTCAGACATAAAAGTTAGATAGAGTAAAAACCTTCACAATGCTAGGCATCATGAAGGTAATTATGATTTACGATTACTGACCAGTAGTTACTTTAGTCCAAGTCCGAGTAATGACTCTTTGTGACCTGGCGTCATAAGTAGGGCTGATGTATAAGCCAGCCATGACTTCAGGTGTTGGATAAACCGCTGGATCATTCAACAGATCTTCTTCTAGTAACGGCTGTGATGCTAAGTTACCGTTTGCATACCATACATAGTTTGTAGCTGTTGCAATCTGCTCAGGATCCATAATCCAGTTGATGTACTTGTGAGCATTTTCAGCGTTTGGAGCATCTTTAGGAACTGCTAACTGATCAAACCACATGAGTGCACCCTCTTCAGGAATAGAGTATACGATTTCAACGCCATTTTCAGCATCCCATGCAGCATACTGCGCCATAAAGATATCACCTGACCAGCCAACAACTAGACAGATATCTCCATTTGCAAGAGCATCAATGTATTGCGATGAATGAAATTTTTGAATGTGAGGTCTAACTGCAGTTAAGACAGCTTCAGCTTTTGCTATCACGTCAGAGTCCGTACTTCTTGGATCCTCACCGAGATAGGCAAGTGCTGCTGGAATAATTTCAGTAGGCGCATTGAGTAAGTGAACACCACAGTCTGCAAATTTAGAAACTACATCTGGGTCAAACACCATTGCAAGGGATGATGTTGGAGCATTCTCCATTCTTTCATTAATCATGCCTTCGTTATAACCGATTCCAGTTGTTCCCCACATATAGTTGACTGAGTAGTCATTGAGAGGGCCAAACTGCGCCACTTGGTCTTCGATATCACTCCACATGTTACCAATGTTGGATAATTTTGATTTATCAAGCTTTTGAAAAACACCAGCTTGAATTTGTCTCGCCAAGAAGCTACTTGATGGAACGACCACATCATATCCAGAACCGCCTGCAAGAAGCTTAGCTTCAAGAACTTCATTTGAATCAAATACGTCGTAAACGACTTTAATACCTGTTGCAGCTGTAAAGTCCTCGTTGACCTGTTCATCAATATAGTCAGACCAGTTAAGCACGTTAACTACTTCTTCTGCAATCGCTGTTTGAGCTGAGAATACAAGTGCTCCAGCTATAAACAGACTATTTAACTTATTTTTCATTCTATTTCTCCTTTTATTTTTACTTTTAACTAATTGGATTATATTAAATTTTTGCATTTAATAATCACCTTTTTTTAATTACAATTCAGTTTCTACTATAGATGTCTTAAATATGAATTGTATTCAAAATCAGTAACAGTGCTTTCAAACCTGCTAATTTCGTGTTCTTTTACAACCTGAAAAGACTTTTGGAATTCTTCTCCAAAAAAATCTTTTACAATCTTTGATTTGCTAGTTTTTTCAACAGCCTCACGCCAAGTGATACCTAGCTCAGCTGTATGCTGTGCATGAGCATTCCCAATCGTCTCTTTGCTTAGTGGGTATTTATTTTGAATGCCTATGAGCACACTTGAGAGAATTGATGCAAAAACTAAATAAGGGTTTGAGTCAGCGCTTGGAAGCCTAAATTCTAATCTAGTAGCGCTTGGTGATGACTCGGGAATTCTGATTAAGGCAGTTCGATTTTCATGGCCCCAGCTGAGCGTTGTCGGTGCATGATCGGCATTATGAACTAGACGCCTGTAGGAATTTGAGTGCGATGCATAAAATGATAGAAAGTCAGGTGTTGTTTTTAGAAGACCAGCAATCGCATCAGCAAAAATGCCTTGAGGTTGGTGATTTGAATCAAGCTTGAATAAATTGTCACCCTTTTTGTCAATAATACTTAAGTGAGCATGCATACCATTGCCTGCTTCCTCTGAAAACGGCTTAGCCATAAATGTGGCATTTAGGTTAAATTTTTTAGCGCAGTTCTTTATAGATCTTTTCATTAAAAAAGCTTGGTCAGCCATCAGAAGCGGGTCGTCATGATGAAGTAAATTGATTTCAAATTGACCCGGGGCACACTCTGCAATTGCTGTCTCTGAAGGGATACCAAGTGATTTAGCACTTTTATCAACCAGATCAAAGAAGTCTTCAAAATCATCCATAACGTTAAGGTTAAGTAATTGAACTTCTTTGAATCGCCTATTCGTTCCAGGAATAATTGGCATTTGAGGATGCCCGTGTTTTGTGAGTTGGTTATCGATTAAATAAAACTCCATTTCAGGAGCAATGACCGGTCTAAGACCAAGCTCATCAAATCGATTCAATACACTTTTAAGTATGTTTCTAGGATCAGCATAGATTGGGTTTCCATCATTATCTTCCATACTGACAAGGCACTGAGCAGTTCGATTAGAGCTCCAAGGCGTTACTGCAAGAGTATTTTCAACAACTTTGCAAGTTGCATCACCATCACCGGTTGTCATTACCAGACCTGTTCCCTTAGGATTATCACCCCAAATATCTAAAACATAGCTTGATACTGGCATTTTTAAGCCGCCACTAGCTGCCTTAATCAGTGTTTTTGGGGAAGCGCTTTTGCCTCTTGAGATACCATTGAAATCTACATATATGAATTCAATTTTTTTGAGTTCGGGGTTTGCGCCAAGAAATTTTTCTGCAAAGTTTTTCATAAATTATCTTAATTGATTTTTATAGAGTATTAATTTTTAAAGACAAAATAGAAAAAAATTATTGTCAGAAAGTAAAAAAAGATTACACTATATCATCTAAAAGAAAAGAATGAAAAAGTATTGATGGTTTTTTAGTGATTTCAACTTATTTAAGGATAGAATATGTCAGCAAGTACTTCAGCCCTTCAACAAAAAAATGCAAAGCATTTAATTCAATCATTTAGTGATTTAAGTTACATCAAAAATCCTGAGTCAACTCATATTATTAGTCGTGCAGATGGAGTTTATATTTATGATAATGATGGTAAAAAAATATTAGATAGTATGTCTGGATTATGGTGCGTTAATATGGGCTATGGGCAGCAATCAATCATTGAGGCAGTGAATGAACAAATGAAAGAGCTTGTCTACTACAACAACTTTTTTGGCTCTAGTCATCCATCAGCCATTAGGTTATCCGAGATGATTGCTGACAAAACTCCTAAGGGAATGAACAAGATTTATTTCTGTGGCTCGGGTTCTGAGGCAAATGATACAGTTGTCAGGCTTGCAAGACACTATTGGGCAGCTCGTGGGAATAAATCTAAGTCTGTAATCATTAGTAGAACAAATGCTTATCATGGTTCAACCATGGCCGGAGCTAGTCTGGGAGGAATGAGCGCTATGCATGCGCAGGGTGGTCTGCCAATAGCTGATATTGAGCATATAGATCAACCTTATTATTACGATGCATGTGTTGAGGCCGGTGGAATGATTGATGCCGACGAATTTGGGCTAAAAATGGCGCAGAGTTTAGCTAATAAAATTGATGAACTTGGCGAAGATCGCGTTGCTGCATTTATTGCAGAACCAATTCAGGGTGCGGGAGGTGTTATTATCCCTCCAAAAACCTATTGGCCTGCTATTAGTAAGATTTGTAAAGAGAGAAACATTCTTCTAGTGGCGGATGAAGTGATCTGTGGCTTTGGAAGAACTGGAGAATGGTTTGGCTCAGGACACTTCAACTTTAAGCCGGATTTAATGCCTTTTGCCAAAGGCGTAACCTCTGGATACTTGCCAGTTGGCGGAGTAATTGTAAGAGATGATATTGTTGATGTATTGGTTGCTGCCAATCAAGAGTTTGCTCATGGTTATACTTATTCTGGACACCCTGCGTGCATGGCTGCAGCTGTTGCTAATCTTGAACTAATGGAAAACACAAATATACTCGACCAAGTTAAAAATAATACTGCCCCTTACTTGGCAAGCAAGTGGAAGGAGTTAGAGAATCATCCTTTGGTAGGTGAGGCAAGACAGCTTGGTATGCTTGCAGCTATTGAAATAGTTGAAGATAAAGAGAGTTGTAAACGATTTGAAAATAGTGGTGAGGTTGTTGGGATTTGTCGGGATTTATGTTATGAGAACGGAATAGTCATGAGAGCTATCAAAAATAAGATGGTTATAGCGCCGCCGTTAATTTGTAATAATGATCATATTGATGAAATTCTTGAAAAGGTGTGGAAGTGTCTTGATTTGACAGCCAAGTCAATCAAATAATTTTTTTAGAGTGCAATCATATTACCAGGCAACAAGAAATTTTGATTTAGACCAGCCAGTTCTCAATGGAGAACATGATGTAGACGTTTGCATCATAGGCGGCGGTTATACAGGTTTATCATCTGCGCTTTACTTAGCGAATGAGGGCGTCAATGTTGTTCTTATTGAGTCCAACAAAATAGCATCTGGAGCTTCAGGAGCTAATGGAGGTCAGGTGTCTGGTGGAATGAGGAGGGATCAATTCTATTTAGAAAAAGCTTTGGGATTTCAAAAAGCCAAGGCTTTGTGGTGTATTGGAGAAGAGGCAAAATACCATGCCAAAGACTTGATTGATAAATACAAAATTCAGTGTGACTACAAGAAGGGAATCGCTCACCCAAACCATAAGCAGAGATATTGTGAAGAGTCAAAGCGCTATGTTGATCATATGATTAATAAATATGATTACAAAGATATGGTCTATCTGAGTGACAGTGAAATGAGAGAAGTAACGGGTTCTGATAACTATTACGGGGGTAGTTTTGATGAGGGTGAGGCCCACTGCCATCCACTCAATTATGCTCTAGGCATTGCAAAGGCTGCCATAGCAGCAGGTGCAAAAGTCTTTGAAAATACTTCTGCAATAGATTATAAGGTTCATGATAGCTATGTCAAAGTTCAGACTCAGAATGGCACTATCAAGGCTGATCGAGTTATTCTAGCCTGTAATGGTTATCTTGATAATTTAGAGAAGAGATTGACATCAAAAATCTTACCAATGAATAACTATATCATAGCAACCAAGCCTCTCGATGACGAAACAGTCCAAAAGATCAATCCAAGAGATATAGCCTTTGCTGACTCAAGATTTGTCATTAATTATTTTCGTCTAAGTGCTGATAAACGCCTACTTTTTGGAGGGGGAGAAAACTATTCAAAAAATTTATCCAAAAATATCGTACCAATTGTAACTAAGCCTTTAGAGAAAATTTACCCATTTCTCAAAGACATCAAAATCGATTTTGCTTGGGGAGGAAAGCTTGCAATAACAATGAACCGCCTTCCATTCTTCACAACGCTTTATAACGACAAAGTCATATCAGCCCAAGGTTACTCAGGCCAAGGTGTCGCCTTAGCAAGTTATTCTGGAAAAATAGTTTCAGAGAAAATAACTGGAAATGGAGAGACTTTTGATATTATGTCTAAAGTTCCTAGACAAAGTTTCCCTGGGGGAAGATTTTTAAGAAACCCAAGTATGAAAATTGGTATGCTTTATTATTCATTACTAGACAGAATATAAAGAGAGAAGTTTATGAGTATTGACGACTTTGAAGACATGAAAACGGACCAGGCTTTTACTAAAAAAAGTCTTTATGGAAGAGCTAATGAGATGACTTATGGCGGCGCTTTGAGTTTTCTTAGGCGCAAATACACAAAAGACCTTAAGGGTGTGGATATTGCTGTCAGTGGAATACCTTATGACGCTGCAACTAGTTTCAGGCCAGGGGCAAGATTTGGCCCCAAAGCTATTAGAGAGGCATCAGTCCAGCTCGCTGAGTTACTAGCTTTTCCTGATGGGATAGATCCTTTTAAGACGTTAGCAGTTTCAGATTATGGTGATTGCGAATTAGATTATGGTTTTCATGGCAATATTGTTTCTGAGATAGAAAATCATGCAAAAACTATTCTTGATGCTGGAGTTGAGATGCTCACTTTTGGAGGTGATCATTTTGTAACCTATCCACTTTTAAGAGCTCATGCTGAGAAATATGGTCCTATAGCTTTAGTTCATTTTGATGCACATACCGATACATGGCCTGACGAAGATGGAAGGCTTGATCATGGAACTATGTTTTCAAGAGCCATTAATGAGAACTTAATTGATACTGAGCACTCTATACAGATTGGAATTAGAACTCATAACAGTAATACCAAGGGTGTAAAAATTCTAGACGCTCCATGGGTTCATGAAAATGGAGTTAAGGAAGTTATTGCTAAAATCATTGAAACTGTTAAGGATCGACCTGCTTACCTTACCTTTGATATAGATGGTCTTGATCCAGCCTATGCTCCTGGTACTGGAACTCCTGTCGCAGGAGGGCTAACCTCAGCGCAAGCTTTGGGAATTATTAGAGGTTTGGAAAGTATTAACTTTATAGGTGCAGATGTTGTTGAAGTTGCACCTGCCTATGATCATGCCGATATAACAGCAATTGTAGCTGCAACGATTGCTCATGACTATCTAGTCATTAGAGCAAAACAAAAAAGAAACCAAGAGAACTAAACTAAATCAATAAATATAATGAAAATAGGAATACTTTTAGTAGGTAGAGCGTCTGATGATTTAGTCGAAAAATATGGTACCTATGCTGAAATGCTCATTGCTCTTATTAGCTCTGAAAAACACGATTTTAAATTCAAAACCTTTAATATTCTTGATTCAGTGTTTCCTAAGAATCACCTAGAGTGCGATGGCTGGATAGTTACTGGCTCTCCCCATGGTGTCTATGAGGAACATTCTTGGATTCCAAAGGTCAGTGATTTGATTAATGATATTTATCGTTCAAAGATTCCAATATTTGGAGTCTGCTTTGGACATCAACTTATTGCTCAGGCTCTTGGCGGTCATGTAGAAAAATCAATCAAGGGCTGGGGCTTGGGACTGCACACCTATGAAATCAATAATAAAACAGATTATATGGGTAATTTGACAGAGGAAGTAACTCTAAATATCTGTCACCAAGACCAAGTGCTTCAGGTTCCAGAGGGCGCAACGATTTATGCGTCTTCAGAGTTTTGTGAAAATGCTGGCTTTTATATCAATGATAAAGTTTTAACAATGCAAGCACATCCAGAATTTTTGGTTGACTTTATTAAGGCACTATTAAGTGCGAGAAGGGAAGTAACCATTCCCAAGGAGTTTGTTGACCCAGCACTCGTAAAACTAAATTCTTCCCCTGATTCTGTTCAGTCTAAACAGTTTGCTGAGACAATTAGGCAGTTTTTTTTAGGTTAAATTGTTATAAGCTTTTGTTGCTTTTTCAGTAATGTATTTTCCAATTGGAATGGCTGATGTGGCAGCTGGAGATGGCGCATTGCAGACATGAATAGATCGCCTGCTTTCTGCAAATAAAAAGTCATGAACAAGTGTGCCATCTTCTAATACTGCTTGAGCCCTTATTCCTGCTGGGTAAGGCTTCAGATCATTCAGCTTAATTTGAGGGCTATATTTTTGTACTTCTTTTAGATAGCCCCGTTTAAATAATGAATTTTTCATTTCATATACGCCAGATCGAAAGTTCTTTTTTAGCACATTGTGGAACCCTCTAAAGGATAAGAGCCCAAGAGTATCCTTTATACTGAAATTAAATTTTTTATAACCCTCGCGCTTAAATCCTAGAACTGCATTTGGACCAACTGTAATGCTCCCATCAATCATTCTAGTTAAATGCACACCCAAGAAAGGTAGATTGGGATCAGGGATTGGATAGATCAAATGCTTAACAAGGCTATTGTGGTGTTTTTTGAGTCTGTAGTATTCGCCTCGAAAAGGGATGATTTGAAAGTTAATTTTGATGTCAAGTAACTTTGCAACTCTGTCGGCCATAAGTCCAGCGCAGCAAATGAGATACTTTGAGCAGATTTGCTCATTTGAAGTGATTATCTTGATTTGATCTTGATTCTCTTCTAAATTAACAACCTTGGTGTTTAGTAAAAATTCTCCACCAATTGATTCGAACTCTCCTATCATTTTTTTTGTGATTAATTTGTAGTCAACAATTCCAGTTGATTTGACCAGAATCGCTCCAATTCCAGCAATATTAGGCTCGATTTTATGGAGCTCTTCTTGATCTAATATCTCAGCCTCTATTTGATTAGCCTTGCATCTTTCAAATAGTTTGTTCATTCTTTCTAGCTCAAGAGCATTTGTGGCTACAAGTAATTTGCCACATTGCTCAAAGGGAATACCATGGGTATTACAAAATGAAATTGTTTCTTTAAGCCCTTCTCTGCAAAAATCTGCTTTCAAACTGCCGGGCTCATAATAAACACCTGCATGAATCACACCACTATTATGGCCAGTTTGATGTTGTGCAAAAGACCTCTCTTTTTCTAGTAGTAACACTCTTTTTTCAGGGTGCTTGGTTTTCACTGAAAGCGCTGTAGAAACGCCAACAATACCCCCACCCAAAACAACATAGTCAAAGAATTCACCTTTAGACATATCGATAATATGAAAAGAAATACTAAACGATTATATAGTCTGTTGATTAAGGTTAATTAAAAACACCTCTTTGACGAAGTAGTTCACGATGAAGATTTTTATTTGCAGTAAATTTATCCCTTCCATGAAGCCAAAAGTAATTATTAATTATAAGCATGCTGCCCTCATTTAGTTTGACGCTGTAGGTGGCACTTTCATTCTCGAGAGACTCTCCTAGCTCGAAGAGGTAAAGACCCTGTTCCATATTCTTCGGCTCAACAAATTGATCAATATAGGACATCATTGGCTTTCCATCCTCATCTTCATCTAAGAAAATAGGATGAGTGGTCTTATAATCAACATTTTTACTTGATGGTGAGCCCCACTGTAGGTTTTCTTTGGCCAATGGGTGTTCATAAAACTTTTGCAAGTCAGTCCAATCATCAAGGTGAAGTAATAGCGACTCTCCACCCTCAACATTTGATTCTATGATTTTTTGCATGAGCACCCAGTCAGTTTTTTCCTGCACATAAGTCCCATCATTATGAAGCTCCATTCTCCTATGAGCTTGACGAAGATAGCTATCACTGTTATCGTCATTTTTGACGCTAAATCTAGCATAAAACTTTCCAGACATGGAGTCAAGATTTGGCATTCCAATTAAATGCGAAACTGCAGTTGAGAGAAGAATATTAAAGTCTATGAAATCCTCACTTTTAGTGTCCTCATCGCTAGTCCCCTCACATTCTAATAATATCGCTCCAGTTGATCGATTATGAAGATTATCAAGAAGGAGGGAGCCTAATTTATTGTGAGCTAGCTCATTGAGAGTATTGGCAATATGAAAGCGAAGAAAGGGTTTATATTCAATCGACTGGACATTAAATTTCTTTATAGCATTTTTGAAATTTTCAGTGATACCTTTTGAAAGTTTAATTACCTTTAAACGTGGTTGGCTCGGACTTGTTTCTTCAGTAAAGGATTGGTTTTTTTGTCTAGAGTTTGTCATAGCTTAATAGCAGTAAATTGAAGGGGCCTTGAAAATTTTGAAGGAATACTGTGCTCATTTTCAAAAAGAATTGGAGCTAAGGCCTTGAGCATATCTTCATAGACATCCCTTTTAAAATTAATTACCTCATCAACAGGCTTCCAATAATCTACCCATTTCCAGTCATCAAACTCAACATCATCATGTAAATCGAGAGAGATTTCATCATCACTTGAGTCAAGTTTAAGCAAATACCAGACTTGTTTTTGACCGATACACATAGGTTTTTGAGTTCTTCTGACGTGCTCATCTGGAAGTTCATATCTGAGCCACTTAGGAGTTTTGGCAATCAGAGTGACATGAGAAGAATCAAGGCCAACCTCCTCCTGAAGCTCTCGATAAAGAGCATCTAACTCAGTTTCATCTTCATCAATTCCGCCCTGAGGAAGTTGCCACCCGCTTTGCTTGAATCGCTTTGCTAATAGTATCTGTTTTTTGTCATTAGTAATTACAATACCAATATTAGCGCGATATCCATCGCTGTCAATCACTAGTCATTGCCAGAGAAAACACCCAGCAACTGAAGTAAGCTCAAAAACAGATTATAGATTGAAATATATAACGTGACAGTCGCCATGATGTAGTTGGTTTCCCCGCCATGAATAATATTACTTGTTTCATATAGAATCAAGCCGCTCATCAATAAAATGAAAGCAGCAGAAACTGTTAAAGAGAGCACTGGGATCTGGAAAAAATAAGCAGCAATTCCTGCTAGAAATGCCACGATAATTCCCGCAGTCAGAAAGCCAGCTAAAAAGCTAAAGTCTTTTTGTGAAACAATGGCATAGAAGGAAAGCGATAAAAATATTGCTGCAGTCCCTGTCATAGCCATTGCGACAAGCTCCGATCCATTAGAAAAGGCCGTTGTATAAGCGCCAATAATTGGACCAAGTGTCAAGCCCATGAAGCCAGTGAGTGCAAACACTGCTAGTATTCCAGAGGCAGAATTCCTAAGTTTTGTGACTAGAAATAATAACCCGAAGTAACCTCCAAGTGTTATTAAAAGCCCAAAATATGGCAAATTCAGATACATAGAAAGGTATGCCATTAAGCCACTAAAAAGAAGCGTTGCGGATAGAAGTTGATATGTATTTCTTAGTGTTCGATTAATCGCAATCGAACTTGAAGTTGTTTGAACGTTTGTTGGCATAATAAAATTGTAAAAGTAAAAGTGTAAAATATAGTCAATTTTGGTCGAAAACACAAGGTTTTCATGAAACTTATTTTAGGAATGGGCATTACGGGACTGTCAGTTGCTCGATTTTTTACCAATAATAATGAGATTTTTCGAATTGCTGATTCTAGAAAAGAGCCTTCGCTCTTAAAAACTTTCCAAAAAGAACATTTACTTGATAATTGTTATATGGGTGAATGGAGTAAGTCAATTTTGGAGGACATTGATGAAGTTATTATAAGTCCTGGAATAGCTCAGTCAGAAAATATTGTTCAATGGATTAGAGAAAAAAAAATAAAACTTTTAAGTGACATTGAATTATTTGGGCGTCATTCGAATGCGCCTATTATCGGAATTACAGGTTCAAATGGAAAATCTACAGTCACTCAACTCTTGGGTGAGATGGCTATAGCAAGTAGGTTAAATGCTGTTATTTGCGGCAATATTGGAAGTCCTGTTATGGAAAGCATCAGTGATACTGCAGATCTTTATATCGTTGAACTTTCAAGTTACCAGTTGGATTACACAAGTGAACTAGATTTATTCGCTGGAGTTATTACTAATATTTCACCAGATCACCTTGATAGATATCCTAACTATGAGGCCTATATTGCTTCAAAGCTATCAATTTACCCTTATTGTGAAAACGTAATTATCAACCTTGATGAGCCTTTACAAAGTGACATGGCAGGGGATAGTTATTTTGCAATTGAAAAAAATAATTCAAATTGTAGTTTTTTGGCAAGGAAGGCGGGTAGCTCCTATGAAGTTTTCTATAAAGACAAGTGCTTAGTTAGTAGTAATGAATTATTAGTTGTTGGAAAGCATAATATTGAAAATTTATTGGCTGCACTAACCTTGGGTTATCAATTTGGATTACCAATAGATGAAATGATAAAAGTAGCTAAAAATTTTAAAGGTTTGCCTCATCGATTAGAATTTATAACTTCGATTAACCAAGTTGATTTTTACAATGATTCTAAATCAACAAACGCTGTTTCAACTATAACTGCTGTTAATTCACTCCTTGAAAAATACAGTCAAGTAGTTTTAATATTAGGGGGAATAGCAAAACAAGAAAATTATTCAGAACTCATAGAGTTAATAAATGCCAAAGTTCAAACTGTTGTTCTTATTGGAGAGTCTAGTAAGGTTTTTTCTGAGCAACTTTCTGTCCCAACCCTAAAAATTGCAAGGTCCATGAACGAGGCTGTTAGCCTATCTAAATCATTAGCAAAAGGTGGTGCTATTGTTCTCTCACCGGCATGCGCAAGTTTTGATATGTTTGATGATTTTAATGATCGAGGAGATCAATTTAAGCATCATGTGATTGAAGGAAGTTAACTGCTCTCTTGATATCACTATGACTTAATAATAGTCCTTCCTTCTCATTCTTGAGCCAAGTGGATTGTCGCTTGCATAATTGTCTAGTAGCAACTATGGCTTTTTCAATCATCTCTTTTTTGTTATATTTCCCATCAAAGTAATTCCAAACTTGCCTATAACCAACACACCTCATTGAAGCTAAATCAAGATTAAGTTTTTTATTATTCCTGAGAGTTTCTACCTCATCTAAAAAGCCATTTTTCAGCATATCAATAAAACGTTCTTCTATTCTTTCATGCAGCTCTGATCTCTTAGGCATTAGAATAATTTTTTTAATTTGAGCATTGAGTTTCTTGTGATTTTTTTGGCCCTGCAAGCTACTTAAAATTTCCCCTGAAAGATCATGCACTTCGAGTGCTCTCGTTATTCTTTGAGAGTCATTAGGGTGAATTCGCTCAGCAGATTTTGGATCAATTTCTTTAAGTCGTTTATGTAGTTTTTCACTACCTTGTTTTTTTAGAAGCTCATTGAAATGTTTACGAGATTTATCTGTCGACGCTGGTAGGTTAGATATACCATGCTCAAGTGCGTTAAAATAGAAAGAGGTTCCTCCAACCAAAATAGGAAGCTTGCCTTCTTTGAAAGCTAATTCAATTTGTGAAGTTGCTAGGTCAATGAAGTCATTGACAGAAAAACTATCCTCAGGCTCACAAATATCTATGAGTTCATGTGGAAATTCTTTGAGTGTTTTTTTATCGGGCTTAGCAGTGCCAATATCCATGCCTTTATAGATAAGGGCTGAGTCAACACTGATTAACTTTGAATCAATAGTTTTGCTTATTTCAATAGCTAACTCTGTCTTCCCAGAGGCAGTAGGCCCCATCAAAAATAAAACAAATTTTTTTGACCCAATAGTCATATCAATACTAAGCGTATATTTGTATGACCTACATTATAATGTCAGCTTTATTTCTTTATCTCTAAAACGATGTATACGGTTTTGAATCAGGTTAGTGGCAAATCTTTTCAATGTGGAAGTGATGAGACAGTTTTAGATGGTGCCTTAACCAATGGTTTTAACTTTCCCTATGGCTGCCAAAATGGATTTTGTGGTCAATGTAAAGCTGTTATTCTGAACGGTGAAATCGATTATGATGGGCCTACTCCTGAGGCAATTACTGATGAAGATCAGGATGCTAACATTGCTCTATTGTGTCAATGCAAAGCTAAAACTGACTTATACATTGCAATAGACGAGTTAGACTCTCTTGCCAATATTCAGATTCGAAGTATGCCTTGTCGTGTTGAAGAGGTCAATCATTTAAACCATGACGTAGTTCAATTGATTTTGAAGATTCCTGGATCACAATCTCTTCAATATTTGGCTGGTCAATACCTTGACATTGAGCACCCTGACTTTGAGCCTAGAGCTTTTTCAATTGCTAATGCTCCAGTCAATTCAAATTTACTTGAGCTTCACGTGCGTTTGGTTGAAGGAGGGCAGTTCACAAACTTTGTATTCAATGCTTTGACTGAGAAAACAATCTTAAGGATTGAGGGACCTAAGGGTAGTTTCTTTCTCAGAGATGATAGTGATTGCCCAATCATATTTATAGCAGGAGGGACTGGATTTGGTCCCATTAAGGCAATTATTGAGCATTTAATTTTGATGAATTCAACTAGGACTGTTTACTTATACTGGGGTGTTCGAACCGAGCAAGACTTTTATTTAAATCTGCCTCATGAGTGGAGTGAAAAACATGCTAATATTAACTTTGTTCCAGTTTTATCAGAGCCTGATAGTTCATGGAATGGAAAATCTGGCTTTGTGCACGAGACAGTCATGAGTGATTTTGAAAATTTAATTGATTTTGAAGTATACGCCTGTGGCCCTCCTGTTATGGTCAAGGCTGCTGCTAAAAGCTGTATAGAAAATAAATTAGAGAAAGAGAATTTCTTTTCTGACTCATTTGAGTATGCCAATGTGAGCACAGATAATGATTAGTATGCTAAGCCACATAGAAGATCAGCTTCAGCTTGCACTGGAGCCTGAGTACCTTGAAGTGGTGAACGAATCAAGCCAGCATTCAGGGCCTGCAACTGAGTCTCATTTCAAGATTGTTGTAGTTAGCTCAGACTTTGATGAGATGAAGCTGATTGATAGACACCGTTTTATTAATAAGCTCTTCTCTGAAGAGCTTAAACAGATTCATGCACTAGCAATGCACACCTATACTCCGAAAGAATGGGAGAAGAGAAAGGCGGCGCCTGATTCTCCTGAATGCGCTAGCAAGCCCTAAAAGTGATTGTAAGATCACTACTTTTAATCGTAGTTTTAGTTCTGTCTGGTTGCAAGGGCATAGTTGATAGTAATAAATTATCAATCTTCGAGTCAGATACTATTGAAAGTGCTGGTTATTCTGATAATCATGATCTATGGAAAATCATTGCTGAGAATCAAGCAATTAATGTGGACGAAAATCCAAGAATTCAGAGTCATGTCGATTGGATTATTGAGCGACCAGATTACTTGGCCAGTATCTCAAAAAGAGCCGAGCCCTTTCTGTATCTCGTTGTTTCAGAGGTTGAGAAAGAAGAGATGCCGATTGAAATAGCATTGCTACCAATCGTCGAGTCTGATTACTATCCATTTTCATATTCCCATGGAACGGCAACTGGCATTTGGCAATTTATTCCATCAACTGGAAGAATGTATGGGCTTGATGAAGACTGGTGGCACGAAGATAGGAGAGATGTTCTTGCCTCTACAAAGGCAGCAGTGCAATATTTAAAAGATTTAAATCAAATGTTTGATGGAGATTGGCTTCTATCAATTGCAGCCTATAACGCTGGACCAGGAAGGGTTCAAAGAGCCATTGATAATAACATTAAGCAAGGTAAAAAGATCGATTATTGGAGCCTAGATCTGCCCAAAGAAACAGAAAAATATGTTCCAAAGCTTTTAGCAGTAGCAAGGGTTTTAAAAGATCCTGATCGCTTCAATCAGAAACTTACCATGATTGAAAATAAACCATACTTAGAACCAGTTAAGTTAGAATCCCAGTTCGATTTAGCCCTGATTGCTCAGTGGACAAACTTAAGTATTGATGAGATATACTCATTTAACCCTGGCCTTAAAAGATGGGCAACGCCTGAGACCCTGCCTTACACAATTTTGTTGCCTGTTGATGTGGTAGATGACTTCATTGAGACTTTATCTAACCAAAAAAATAGACCTAAGGTGAGTTGGACTCGCTATAAGGTGAAAGAGGGTGACAGCTTAAGTGTCATAGCTCAAAACTTTAATACTACAATTAACCAAATTCAGAGTGTAAATGACATTAAGGGCAACTTAATTAGAGCCAACAGCTATCTGATTGTGCCCTTGGCTAGAGAGAAAGAAGGCTATTACTCATTGTCTGAAACACAAAGAGAGAAAAGTAGATTAAATGCAACCAAAAATTCAGAAAAATTAATCTATAAAGTTGTCTCTGGCGATAGTCTATGGAAGATTTCAAATGATTTCAGTGTGACTATTAATGAACTTGTTAGGTGGAATAAGATAGCTCCAAAAGCACCTCTACAGATTGGTAAAGAATTAGTTATTTTGATTGATGATAAAGAGAAGACAGAGTTAGCTAAAATAACAAATACTGGAATTGATATAAATAGAAAAATAGTCTACACAGTTAAAAGCGGAGATAACCTTTCTTTAATTGCACAAAGATATAAAGTTAAAGTCTCTCAGATTAGAGATTGGAATGACCTAAATGAGAAAGATATTCTGCAACCAGGAGATAAGTTAACCATTACAATTAATGTCGTAAATTCAAATTTATCATGAACAATATTCCAATTAAACAAACAATTCTTGCAACCTTAGCTTTCTCTTATTCCAATTGGCAAAAGATACTAGAAGTGAGTATATTTCCTCTTCTTGCTGCTATACCTTTCATAACTATATTGCCCGAATTAATGGTGACTCTCCAAGCTCAATTATTTGGAGTGGGTGAAGTCCAAGAGTATCCGAGGTTCTATGAACTATATTTGATAATGTTTGACTATGCATACATGGCACTCATTATCAATATCTATCGATTGGTTGTTAAAGGTGATCAGGCAGTTGCAAGACTTGGCGTCGTTTTTCCAAATCTAAGGTTGGGTCGTTTTTTTCTATTGTTTTTATTTTTGTCATTAGCTACTCAGTTTCCAATTTTTATTTCACCTTTCTTGGTCCCTATTATTTATTTTTTACTTATTCCGATGTCCCTTAACCTAGTTGGTTTAGCAAATGATGCTTCCTTCACAAAAATCAAACTCTCCCTTAGTGTTCAATTTGGTGTTTTAATAATTAAATTAGGAGTTCCAGCTATACTGCTTGGCCTGATAATTCTGTTGGGCGTTGGCCAAGTGATCTTCTGGGTTGTTATGGGCTTGATTGTTTACTGGATGGCAATTAGTTTTGCACTTTGCTATAGGGTTATTCTGGCGAATAACTCAGCGCAAAGCCGTTAGGGTATCGCATATCAAAAATACCTCTTGTTCTAATTTTTTTATATTTTTTTAGTTTCTCAAAAGATTTAACAAATATCTCTAAGCGTTCATTTTGTCTTTGGTGTCCTAAAATAACTTTTATATTGTTTTCAAGAGTTAATTCGTCGATCGATGTTCTTTCAAGGATAGAAATTTTAACTGGGTCTAAAATTGCTTGATATTGTCTAAAGTCAAAGAAAGCGTCAGTTGCATTTGACTCTGAAAAAAGCCCTAGAGGCGCTTCTGATCTGATTGTGAAGTCTGGCTTAAATAGAACTCCTTTAGATGAGATATAGCCATCAGAGCCCCACCGCATAGCAATATCATGCTCTTGGATCGATACCTTAATTTGATTCCAAAAAATCCTCTCAGCTTCTGCATTGGAGACTCGTTGACTCTCTCTTAGCTTGATTTTTATTTGATTAAGATTTATTCGGTATTTATTATCAATTAGTGGTTTAATTAAATCTTCATATCGTTGGGCGTCGGTAACTAAAACACCATCAATCTCCCAGGAAATTTTTGGATCTAGGAGTTTTGAGCGATCAACTAAATAAATCACAAAAATTAAAGCAAGAGCTAAGACCAAATAAGCTAGTTTTCTAGCTAGTTTTCTAACAACACTAGTTACGGGAGTTTTTTGTTTTTTGACTTGATTTTTTCTTTCCTTAGCCATTAAGTATTTTGATAACTAATTCGTTAAAGCTTATATTTGAGGCTTTGGCTGCCATCGGTACAAGAGAGTGAGAGGTCATTCCAGGAACAGTGTTAATCTCCAAAAGAAAAGGATTTCTATCCTTGTCAAGTATAAAGTCAACTCGCCCCCAGCCAGAAGCTCCAGTTAAATTGAATGCTTCTAGAGCTATATTTTGAAGGTTAAGTTCTTGCTCGCTATTTAAATCTGAAGGACAAAGGTATTCAGTTTTGTTGCTGAAGTATTTTGAATGATAATCATAAATCTCATGATCCGATGTTATCTTGATACTTGGAAGGGCATGATTGTTCAAGATTGAAACAGTATATTCATCACCATCAATCCACTGCTCTATTAAGGCTTGATTACCATATTGAAATGCTTCTTTTAGTGCAGAATCTAGTTCCGATTCATTTGCCACTTTAGTAATCCCAATGCTTGAGCCCTCCAGAGTAGGTTTGACTGCCCATGGTAAAGGAAAAGAAATAGTGTCAAGTGGTTTTCCTTTGGATGCAACTATTGAATCAGATAATGGCAGGTTATTGTTTTTCCATAGGTCTTTTGTTAGAGCTTTATCCATGCACAAACTTGAGGATTTTGCATCTGATCCCGTGAATGGAATATTTTTTTTAGTCAACTCAGATTGTATAAAGCCATCCTCACCACCACGTCCATGAAGAACAATAAATGCCTTATTGAAGTCGATCTTCCAAAGTTCTTGAAGATTCTGAACGTTCAGATCAAATGAGAAGCAATCAATTCTGCTTTCACAAAGAGCCTGATAAACTGCTTCTCCACTCAAAAGAGATATTTCGCGTTCAGCAGAATAGCCACCCATTAAAACAGCAATCATATAATTATTATTTCCGTTTCAAGTTCTATGTCGAATTGCTGCTTAATTACATCTTGAATGTGAGCAATTAAATTTTCAATATCCTGGGCCGTCGCATTATCCTGATTAATAATATAGTTAGCATGCTTATCTGAAACGCAAGCGCCTCCAATGCAATAACCCTTGAGTCCACTAGACTCTATAAGTTTTGCAGCAAAATGATTTTTTGGATTCTTGAATACACTTCCACAACTTGGAAGTCCAATAGGTTGGGTAGAGTTTCTCTTTTTGAGTAATTCACTTACATCATCATTCTGCTCCTTTAAGTTGAAATTAAAAACAGCACTAACAAAAAACTCATTGCTATTTTTATGGATGGTGGAGCGATAAGCAATCTCAAAATCACTAGGTTTTCTATCCTTAATTTCTCCTGAGTAACTCATCGTTTTAACCGACACGACATATTGCCAAATTTCAGAGCCAAATGCACCTGCATTCATTGCAAGCGCTCCTCCAACTGATCCAGGAATTGCACTTAGAAATTCAGCACCATATTTAAAATTAGCTAAAGCGAATCTTGACAACTTTGCTAGTGAAGTTCCAGCACCAGACTCAATAAAGTTATCAGAAATATTGAGTTCTTTAAGATTTTTCGTATGGATTGTGACGCCATCAAAGCCTTTGTCTCGGACTAAAAGATTACTTCCTAAACCGACCATTAGGATGGGTTTTGAGTTGTTTTGTAAAAACTTTGATAACTCAAGAATGTCGAGGGGCTGAAAAAATTCACTCGTCTCTCCACCAGATCTAAGGGAGCAGTGTTTTGACATTGGTTCGTTGATTTTAAGCATGCTCCTTTCTAACAAAAATGCTCTTTGAGCTGGTGAGGGATTTTGTTTACATCTCCTGCACCAAGTGTAAGAATCACGTCATTTTCTGAACTAATATTTGGAATGATTTCAATAATTTCCTCAATATCTTTAGCAACTATAGGATCTATCGAGCTTCTCCTTCTGATTGAATCAGCAAGTGTTGATGAGCTTATCGTATTTATTGGGGCTTCATTTGCAGAATAAATATTAAGAAGGATTAATGCGTCAACTTTAGAGAGACTGCTTACAAATTCATTGAACAGATCCCTAGTTCTAGAGTAACGATGGGGCTGAAAAATGACAACAAGTCTCTTATCTGGAAAAGTGTTTCTTAGGGTGCTGAATACTTCAGAAATTTCATTTGGATGATGTCCATAATCATCAAATAAAGGAATATTTTGATTGTTTATTTTTAGTTCCTGGTGATAATCTAACCTTCTAGATACGCCACTAAAGTGGGATAGGGCTTTTTGAATATCTTCGATATTAATATCAAGCTCTAATGAAACGCTTATTGCTGCAAGTGCATTAAGTATGTTGTGTCTACCAATTAAATTGAGAGAAACTGGAAAACTCTTTTGATATTTTTGACAACTAACATCGAATGTCATTTTCATTTTGTCTTGAGAGATATTTAAGGCTTTTACGTCTGCATCATTGCCAAATCCATAACTTAAAACGGGTCTATGAATTTTTTTAAGAATATCTCTTACGCCTTGATCATCAGTACATGCAACGCAAATTCCATAGAATGGAAGATTTGATGTGAAGTTAATAAAAGCTTCTGTCAGTTTTTCATAATTGTGATTGTAAGTTGCCATGTGGTCTTCATCTATGTTGGTGATGACACTCAACATTGGCTGAAGATGAAGGAATGAGGCGTCACTCTCGTCTGCTTCAGCAATGAGGTAGTCACTATTGCCTAGTTTTGCATTCATTCCAGTTGCATTAATAATTCCACCAATAATATAGGTTGGATCAAGTTTTGCCTCACTCAAAATTTGAACAATAAGGCTTGTTGTAGTTGTTTTTCCATGAGTTCCGGAGACTGCAATCCCGAATCGAAACCGCATCAATTCTCCCAGCATTTCTGCCCTGGGTACTATTAGTAATTTTTGCTGCCTCGCCTCCTGAAGCTCTGGATTATTTTTATTGATTGCTGACGACACAACAACTGCTTGCTTTCCTAAAACATTTTCTGCTTTTTGTGAATAGTTAATGGTGCATCCAAGCTTTTCAAGTTTTTTAGTAGCGTCACTAGATTGAATATCAGATCCTGATATCTCATAACCCAGGTTTACAAGTACTTCAGCAATACCACTCATGCCTGATCCGCCAATACCTATAAAATGAATTTTTTTAATTTTTGATCGAGTAGGGTTGTCTATTAGAGTCATGATTTACTTACTGTGATTATTGTGATGGCTTGAATCCCTTCGCCTTTACCAAAGGCAGTTAGGCTCTCACCAGTGGTTGCGGTAATTCCAATATCGGTGGTATTAATTTTACATATTTGCGCAATATTTTCCTTCATAGCACTAATTTGGGGAGATATTTTTGGAGTTTGGCACTCAATGGCTACGGCTATGTGATTTATTTTCCATTCAGCCAAATCACTCAGTGCAAGTTTCAAATATTCGCTGCTGTCTTTATGTCCATTTTGTGCAAGTTGATCTGCGACATCACCCAAGATATTTTTACCAGTTATGCTGGAAATTGAATTAGTTATTGAGTGAAAAACTACATCAGCATCGCTATTTCCCTCTAACCCAAATGGGTGCGTAAATCTAATACCACCTAGCATTAAAGGCTTTCCTTTTTGATTTTCAAACCGGTGAGAGTCTTGGCCAATGCCTGTTTTAATATTCATGATGCTTCAAAAAATAGTTTGCTAGATGGATGTCTTCTTGAGTTGTAATTTTAATATTACTAGATGAGCCTTCAACAATTCTAATTGAATAATTTAGACTTTCAAGCGCTTCAGATTCATCAGTTATATGCATATTGCTTTTTATTGCTTTTTCAATTGAATCTTTCAAAATAGCATATCTAAACATTTGAGGTGTTTGTGCAATGTAAAGTTTTTGTCTATCGATCGTTGAAACCAGTCCACCATTATTTTTTTGTTTAACTGTATCAACTATTCTATTAGCAAGAATACCACCAACCTTATCATCCGCAACCTCTTCAATAAGATTATTGATATCTTCTTTTCTAATGCAAGGTCTTACTGCATCATGCACCAACACCCAGTCGTTTGGTTTTGCAGTTTGATCTAAAGCATTTAATGCATTCAGAACAGAATGAAATCTTTCTTTGCCACCAGTAGCGATTGAAATCAGTTTGGGGTCTTTTGCAAAATCGGAAGATTTGAAGTGTGAATCTTTTTTATCAAGAGCAACAATAAATCCTGAAATTAGATCATTTGACAAGATAGTATTGAGGCACTGATCAAGAATGGTTAAGCCATTCTCTAAAATAATATATTGCTTTGGAATTGTGGAATTCATTCTTTGGCCAATTCCACTTGCTGGGACGACAAGAAAATATTTATCTTTATTCATATTTGAGGTTACACCCAGGCAATTTTGATCAATTCACTCAATTATAATGTAGCCTCGTCATTTTCTGTTGATGCTTCTGTCTCAACTGTCCTATTAACCTTGAAAAAAAACTCTCCCTCTTTAATTAATCCGTACTTAAATCTTGCTTTAGATTCAATTAAATTCAAGTCTTCTTCGGTGTAGCCTTTGATCTTGCTTTCAAGAATGGTATTTTCAGAAGCTAAATTGGCATTGTTGACTCTAATTTGATCAATTGATCTCTCTCTTTCAAAAACAACACCAGGAAAATTATTTTCAAAAATATTTTGCTTCACCAATGCTATCAATACAACAATTAAGGCAAGAGTAAATTTATTCTTGTAGATAAAAGTAATAACACCAGATTGTGCTTTAGGCTTCAAAATTAGATTGGTAGTAGATGGTTGCGTGACATTTTATTTATAAATTGAGCTCAGGTATGTTCTAGAATAGTAGTCGTGAATGGGCAATCTATTTTTGTTAAGGAGTTGAAAGATTAAACCAAGCCCAATTAGAGATACAATAGCCAACGAAAAGCGAACAAAAGATTGTTTAAAAGTTATATTTGCCCCATTTTTCTGAACAATTTCAAATTTCCATGCTCGCATTCCAAGGGTCTGCCTTCCTTTAACCCAAGATATTGAAAAATATAAAAAAATTGCAGGAAGTGTTACTAAAAAAAAGAAAAAACTATTTGTAATTGGTTCTTTATTGTTGACAAGAATTACAACACCAGCAACAAAGAAAACAAATGAAAATACTAGGAAAAAATCATAGCTTATTGAGCCAATTCTCCTGAATAGTGTGACATCGGATTTCATATGTAAATTATTTACTTTTATATGTTTTAATTATCCTCTTTATTGACAACTTTTGAAGTAACTTTTCCATCATGAAATTTAGTAAAAATTAAGTCATTGGCTTTTATTTTTTTGACTGATGTAATTATCTTTCCTTCTTTATTTTGAGTCATTGTATAGCCTCTAGAGATGGTATTAAGGGGTGAAAGTAAGTTTAGTGAATTTCCATAATTAGCAAGATCATTCTGATTTGTTTTAATAAAGTTTTGTGACAGGACTCTTAATTGAGAAGATAATTGTTTTAAGTATTCTTTGTGGACATTAACAACTGATTGGTTAAGTTTTAATAATCTTAATTCGTATTCATCAAGTTTTTGAGCGTTGAGAAGAAGTTGTTGGCTTGGATCAATAATTTTAAGCTTGAGAAGTGCCAAGGTATTTTTCTTTGATTCAATAGATTGTTTTATTGAATCACATAGATATTGTTTGAGTTTTGAAGCATTGTAAAGGATTGTATTTATATCAGGAGTTGCTGCTACGGCAGCAGCAGAAGGTGTTGGAGCTCTGAGATCTGAGACAAAATCAGCAATCGTTGTATCAGTCTCATGCCCTATAGAACTAATAATAGGTGTTGAGCATCCATATATTTCCCTTGCAAGATCTTCTTCATTAAAAGCCCACAAATCCTCTAATGAGCCTCCACCTCGTGCAAGAATGATGACGTCACAATTCTTAGATTGATCAGCCGCCTTAAGCGCTTTGATAATTTTTTTATGAGCGTTTTCGCCTTGAACTATGGTGTCATAGAGGAGTATTTGTGCAAATGGATAGCGTGATTTTAATACCTTGATAATATCTTTAATGACTGCACCTGATGCAGAAGAAATAACTCCAATTTTTTTGGGAAATAAAGGAATATTTTTTTTGCTATCTGAATCAAATAATCCTTCTATTCGTAACTTATTTTTTAACTGATCAAATGCCAACTGAAGGTTTCCAATCCCTGCAGGCTCCATCTGCTGAATGATAAGTTGAAAATCACCCCGCTGAGGGTAAAGAGTTGTTACCCCTCTAATGATTACGGACATTCCATTTTCAGGAGAGAATTTAATTTTTCTTTGATTTAATCTAAAAAAAGCACATCTTACTTGTCCATTTTTATCTTTAAGAGTGAAATACCAGTGGCCTGAAGAGGGCTTTGATAAGTTGGAGATTTCGCCTTGGACAAAGCACTGGGGTATATTTTTCTCAATCGTGTTTTTACACAACTTAATATAGTCGGAGACTGAGTATATTTCCTCAAGGTTAAACATTTGCTTTTAAATGAACAAATACCGCACCGGTTCCTCCCATGTCTTGGGGGCACGAGCAAAAGGCTAGAACATTGGGGTGTTGTTTTAAGTAATGAATTACTTGAGATTTCATAATTGAGAGTCCATTATTAGAATGATATCCCTTGCCATGAATAATTTGGATAAACCGTTTATCTGAGTGAAAATGAATAAAGTCTGATAAAGATCGGCAAGCCTCTTCTATTTTGTATCCATGTAAGTCAATAGATGGGGTATGACCAATATTGCCTTGCTTCATCTTTTTTAATGTTTTTGGAGAAAGGCCATCAACATTATGAATGACTTCTTGAGAGCCAGAAATATTTGGCTCATAAAGAAAACTATAATTTTCAAAAGGCCCTTCTGATTTTTTTTTAATGGTTTTATTCTCTCTAGAGCTGTCCTTGTCAACTGGCTGCTGATGTTCAACTGCTGACCTAAACAAGGACTTATCGCTTTCATTAATCATGGCGTTAAAAACCTTCAAACATAAAAAAACCCTCAGTGAGGGTTTAATTATAGCAATGATTTGATAATCTAGAAGTGAACCTAGGGTTAAAGCCTCTTTATAGAGCTTTAATTTGGTTACTAATACGAGATTTTTTTCTAGCAGCAAGATTCTTATGAATTAAACCCTTGCTGACTGCTTGATCAATATTTTTCTGCATATCAGCAAAGCCACTTGTAGCCTCTTTTTTATCTCCAGCCTCAATTGCATAAGTAACTTTCTTGATAAAAGTACGAACTTTTGCTCTAATCTGTGAGTTATGCTTGTTGCGCTTTACTGCTTGTCTTGCGCGTTTTTTTGAGCCTGCTGAATTAGCCATATAATTAAATTATGCTTAAATTAAGAAAACACGAATTATAGAGTCTCACCTGCAATTATGCAAGCATTAAATATGATTAAGTTAACTTGCAAGTGAATTGAGATGTTGCAATGTTTTCTTTTTACCAAACAATAAGTGCCAGGTCTTTCCACCTTGAGTTTTCCATAATGAAACCGCCCTAATACCGGCCAAGAGTAGCGCTCTAATGTGATTGGCAGTATGTTGATTTGATAAATAAATTTGTTCTCCACGAACCATAATGGTAGGGTTGAGGCTTCCGAGGGTGTTTTTGTAAAGTTCAGCTAGACGGGCAATCGAATTGCTGTGGTATACATCAAAAAATTCCTGTTTGTTTATGAGAGTAATTTCCTCTGAAATCTGATTCAATAGATTGGGTTTTTTCATTAATTTCTTTTCTAGATTAATCAAAGCTGTCGCATAGACCATCACATTGTGCATTTCTATTGTCTTTTTCTCAAGAATGAGCTTTAAAGAATCAAAACCAGTTTTTAAATCTTCAGGTGAGGTAAAAATTTCATCGATAGAGTCACTCGAACTAACAATACTGTTCAGACTTGCTTTATTGGTATGACTATCGCACTCTCCAGAAATAGCAAGCTGATGAACTAGTGCAGATGATTGAAAAATACTTGCAAGGGCTATAGTTTGTTTTGCTGACTTATTCATTGTGTCTAGATTTAATTACACTTCCACCAAGGCATCTATCACCATCATAAAAAACTACTGATTGACCTGGAGTTATGGCTCTTTGAGAATCTGCAAAGAAAACCTTTATAGTTTGGTCTTCACCAACTGAAACAGTACAGTCTTGTGAGGCCTGACGGTAACGTATTTTAGCACTACATCTCATTGGCATTTCAGGTTCATCATCAATCCAGTGAATGTCATCAGCTACCAATGAATCATGATAAAGTAAATGGTGATCTCCTTGAACAGCAACTATTTGATTTGATTCAGTTAATTTGTCAGCTACAAACCAAGGTTCTTGAGATTTACCGTGTCCTCCTCCAATTTCAAGACCTTTTCTTTGCCCAATAGTATAGAAAGGAAGGCCATTATGGTGCTTAATAAAAGACCCATCCTGATCAACAATGTCACCTTTCTCTTTAGGCAGAAATGTCGTTAGGAACTCTGAAAATGGCCTTTCGCCTATAAAACAGATGCCCGTTGAATCTTTTTTATCTGCGGTGACAAAGTGATTATTTTTTGCAATGTCACGAACCTCATTTTTATCAATCTCTCCAAGAGGGAATAAGCTTTGTGAAAGTTGTTCTTGATTAAGCAAATGAAGAAAGTAGCTTTGATCCTTATTACCATCGATACCTGCTCTTAGGAAGTATCTTCCATTTTCTACACTAATCCTTGCATAGTGGCCTGTAGCGATTTTTGTTGCTCCAAGATCTTTGGCGTAGTCTAGGAATGCTTTAAATTTGATTCTTTGATTACATAAAACGTCAGGATTAGGAGTGCGTCCTTTTTTATGTTCAGCCAGAAAATGTTCAAAAACATCTTCCCAGTATTCATGAGAAAAGTTGACGGTATGAAGCTTTATTCCCAATACATCCGCAACCTGCTGTGCATCGGCTAAATCTTCAGAGGCGCTACAATATTCATCTTCATCGTCTTCATCCCAGTTTTTCATGAATAATGCTTCAACTTTATAACCTTGCTTAAGAAGTAAATATGCAGCAACTGAGGAATCAACTCCTCCAGAAAGACCAACAATTACTTTAGATTTGCTATTCATTTAGCTTTGTCATAAGCACTAACAATTTTTTTCACGAGTTGGTGCCTTACAACATCATGAGCATCAAAGTTGCAAAAGGAAATATGATCAATATTTTTAAGAATCTTTATGGCATCAGTCAGCCCAGATTGGCTTGGGTTGGGTAAGTCAATTTGAGTAATATCACCAGTTATCACCATCTTTGAGCCAAAACCCATTCTTGTTAAAAACATCTTCATTTGAGGAATGGTCGTATTCTGAGCCTCATCAAGAATGATATATGATTCATTCAAGGTTCTTCCTCTCATAAATGCCAATGGGGCAACCTCGATAACATGCTTTTCGATTAATTTATTGACCCTTTCAAAGCCAATAAATTCATACAATGCATCATAGATTGGTCGAAGATAAGGATCAACCTTCTCACTCAAATCTCCTGGCAGAAAACCTAACTTTTCACCAGCTTCTACAGCCGGTCTAACCAAAACTATTCTTTTTACATTTGAATTTTCTAGTGCCTCAACAGCTCTAGCAACGGCCAGGTAAGTTTTGCCAGTTCCTGCTGGTCCAACAGCGAAAACCGCATCATTTTCTAAAATAGCATTGACGTATTTTTGCTGATTGCCGCTTCTAATATGAATATGTTTTCTACTGGTTTTAATTGTAATAGATGGAGCATCACCATTTGGACTGTTCAGTGATTTAATACTTAAGTCTATATCACTAAAATCAATTGTTTTCTTTTCTGAGATCAACAAAAGGTCTTGGAGAACAGAAACTGCTTCAGCTGCATTATTCCCCTTGATATTGAAATCAGCACCTTTGTTACTTATGGTTACATTTAGATTGTTTGCAATATTTTCAAGGTTTTTGTCAAGACTCCCACAAATGTTGGCAAGCTGTTCAGAGCGTTTAATATCTAAAGAAAATTTCATGAATTATATTTTACTGAATTAGTTTGAAAACAAATGTTAAGTTGCAAGATTTTGAAGACTAATTGATTTATCATTTAACTCATGAAAAAGTTCAAAAAATTCTTTAAATTGTTACTTCTGGTTTCAATTTGTTTGCCGTCAATTTCAAATGCATCGGAGACTGACTGTGTCGTCCTTGTGTATCATCGCTTTTCGGATGAAGGTCCTAAATCTACAAGTACTTCACCAAAGGTTTTTAATCAGCACTTGGCCTATTTACAAGACAATGAGTTTACAGTTCTTCCTTTAAAAACAGTTATAAAAAAACTTCAATCTAAAGAAAGGCTGCCCCTTAACTGCGTCAGTTTGACTGCAGATGATGGGTTTTTATCGATATACAAAGAGGCTTTTCCTTTGTTAACTCAGTACCAGTTCCCGATGTCCATTTTCGTTTCAACCAATGCTATTGATAAAAATTACGAATCAATGATGACCTGGGATCAGTTGCGTGAGATGGCCCCATTAGTAGACGTATTTAATCACACCGTAAATCATCCCCACTTAGTAAATCTATCGAAAGAAAACCTTGAGAATGAAATCCATATTGCACAAGATAGGATCTCAAAAGAGTTGGGAGTGGAGGATAAGTATTTAGCTTATCCATATGGTGAGTATGATGATCAGACTTATTCATTTCTAGAATTAAATGATTACATCGCATTTGGGCAGCAATCTGGTGTTGCAAGTCAGAATAGTGATTTTTTAAATATTCCTAGATTTTCAATGTCAGGACCATACGCAAAAATGGAAAGCTTTATTCTTAAAGTCAAGACCGTAGAAATGCCATTAAAGAGTACTGAGCCAAAATCCATGATTGTTTCAGATAGCTTTATGCCTGTTCTAGATTTAGTTTTTTTAAGACCATTAACCAAATTTGAGAGAGATAATTTTGCTTGCTATGTTTCAGGTCAAAATAAAGCTAAATTAGAATGGAATGGCTTACATTCTGTCAGTATTGCTGCAAATGAACCTCTTGGTGTTGGAAGGAGCCGATACAACTGCACTATGCCCTATAAGGAAAATGGACGTTACTATTGGTTCTCAAAGCTGTGGTTGAGGCTTTAAATAAGCTCGGCTGTCAAAGAGTTTGCGATTCCGTCTACTATTTTAACGGACACTATTTGTCCTATAAGCTCTTCTCCGCCTTCAAAGTGAGCAGTTCTCATATTCTCTGTTCTACCTGAGAGAGTATTTCCTTTTTTTGAGAAGCCCTCTACTAAAACTTTTTGAATACTGCCTATCATGGATTTTGATATCTCTTCTGTATTGCTATTCAACCTCTCTTGAACAATAGCAAGCCTCTTCTTTTTAGTCTCTGCACTGACATCATCAGGAAAACTTGAGGCAATTGTGCCAGGCCTTTTAGAATATATAAAGCTGAATGATTTATCAAATCCAATTTCATCAATCAAGCTAACGGTGTCATTAAAGTCATTTTCTGTTTCACCAGGGAAGCCTATAATGAAGTCTGAAGAAATAGAAATATCTGGCCGCACCTGCTTCAACTTGCGTATTTTAGATTTGTACTCAATTGCAGTATGACCACGTTTCATTAAGCTTAAAATTTTATCTGAGCCAGCTTGGACTGGAAGGTGGAGATGAGACACGAGCTCAGGAACTTCTGCATAAGTATCAATCAGCCTGTCACTAAATTCGACTGGGTGAGACGTGGTAAATCTAATTCTATCAATCCCCTCAATTTGAGCAATAATCGAAATCAAAAGAGCTAAATCTGCAACTTCTCCATCATCCATTAGACCTCTATAAGAGTTAACGTTTTGCCCAAGAAGATTGACCTCTTTCACTCCTTGATCAGCTAATAGCTCCACCTCTCGAAAAACATCAATAAATGGCCTTGAAATCTCTTCACCTCTTGTGTACGGAACCACACAAAAAGTGCAATATTTACTACACCCCTCCATAATTGAGACAAAAGCAGAGGCGCCATCACTATGGGGTTCAGGCAAGTGATCAAATTTTTCAATTTCTGGAAATGAGATATCAACTGTGATCTCGTGATCGTTTAGTGCCTCGTTAAGCATATTCGGAAGACGATGAAGGGTTTGAGGTCCAAAAATCATATCAACATATGGTGCTCTCTTGAGGATCAGGTCACCTTCTTGAGAGGCTACGCATCCTCCAACACCAATCACTAGATTAGGATTTTTCTCTTTTAGTTTCCTCCAGCGACCCAATTGATGAAATAACTTATCCTCAGCCTTTTCCCTGATTGAGCATGTATTAATCAATAATACATCAGCTTCATTGATATCTTCGGTCAGATCTAAGTTATGAGATGCTTTGAGAACATCACCCATCTTATTGGAGTCATACTCGTTCATTTGACACCCAAAGGTGCGGATGTGAAGCTTAGAGATACTCATTTAGGATTTTTGTATATGTAAAGTCTGGGTTGGGTATGCAATCTCAGCCCCATGATCAGCAATGATTTGGGCAATATCGAGAAGTAATTTACCTTTGAACTTTTTAAACTCACCAGCATCCGTTAGCGAACTAAATGCCCAAATAACAAAATCGAGTGACGAAGCATTAAACAAGTCAAAATTTACTCTACAGGGTTGATTATTATCAATATGCTCACTCTTGGCTAGAAGGTCTTCGACTTTTTCTATAATGCTTTCCATTTGCGCAATATCATCATATCGAATACCTATAACCTCATGAATTTGCCTATTTGTCATTCTTGATGGAGTTTCTATAGGAATGGTGGCAAAAATAGAATTAGGAACATAAACGGGGTTCTTATTAAAAGTTCTAATTCGAGTCATTCTCCAACCAATTTTTTCAACAACACCCTCAATGCTCTTGTCGGTAGTTCTAATCCAGTCACCAGTTGAAAACGGCTTATCCATTTGTATCATAAGGCCGCCGAAAACATTTGCTAGCATGTCTTTCGCAGCAAAACCTACAACGATACCTCCAACACCCCCTAGAGTTAGTATCGATGAAACAGCATAACCATAAAATTGAGCAACACCTAAAATTATTGCAAATACAAAGAGAATTTTAACGAGACGAGTAAATAGTCTTATTGAGTCTTTGTCAACGCTTCCCTCACCCTCTAACAAAAAGCTCTCAACACTTGAAATTAATCTCAAGATCCCCCAAGTTAAAATAAATACTGGAGCAATAGCTATATAGCCAACGATATCATTTAAAGATTGTATTTCAGAGGTTAACTCTTTCAATGAAAAGTAAAGCCAGCCATACCAAATTAAAAGTTTAAGTGGAGCTGAAATAGCTCCAATTAAATAGTCATCTATCTGGGTCTTAGTGCTTCCAGAGTGCTTCGTAATCTGCTTTAAAATCTTACCCAAAACAAAATGAGTAATAATTGTAATCACTAGGAGAACTGCAATCGTTTGAAGCGGACTTATATTGTGGATAAAATCATTCATCAGAGATATTTTAAAGGATTAATGGGCTCCTCATATTTTTTCATTTCGAAATAAAAAGGTTTGTCGCCAGTGATTGCTATCAACTCACCTTTTTCAATGGTGTCACCCTCACTGACCAGCAACTCTTGATTCTGATTGTAAATGCTATAAAAGCCATAGGCATGCTTAATTATGATCATTTTTCCATAGCTAGCCATTCTGTCACCGCTATAAACAACCTCGCCCTTTCTTACAGACCTAACTTCTTGACCTGGGGAATTATCAAAAGTTAATCCGTAATGTCCATCTTGTTCAGAATAATTTTTTTGAATAGGAGAGTCGACAGGCAGTGACCAATTCTTTTTAACATTTGTTTTTTTAGATTGAGTTTTACTGACTTGGCTAGAGGACTCAACCATATTGAAAGATTTTTCTTCAACAACAACTTGGCCAGGCTGGTTAGTTAGGCAGCCTGATAGGCAGATAAAAATAACCAGTGTTATTAATTTAGTATCCATACCATAAAAATAAAGCTACCGCTATAATTAGAAGATATCCGAGCCAATCAATGTATTTATTTAACCATGCATCAGCCATTTTTCCAAACTTTCTGACAATAAAAGATATTAAAAAATATCTAGAGCCTCTCGCAATTAATGAAAAAACAATAAACGGAAATAGAGACATTGACATCATTCCGGCAGAAATTGTAAAAAGTTTGTACGGAATTGGGCTAAAACCAGCAATTAAAATAATATAGATGCCATAAGTTTGGAAGTATATTTGTGCGGTTTCAAATTTTGCCTCATAGCCTAAGTTAATGAGTAATGGCATGATAAAGTTTTCTGCTTGCACACCAATGTAATAACCTAGAATTGCACCTAAAACTGATGCAACAGTACAAATTGCAGCAAAATAGAAGGCTTTTGATCTATTTCTTAACGACATGGATGCCAATAACAAGTCTTGAAGTGGCAACGGAATAATGACCGATTCAAAAAAACTTATGACTGAAAGCCACAGAATGGCAAATCGACTAGAAGACCAATCTAAAATTTTGTTATAAATGGAGTGAAAAGGCCTCATCAGGGGTTCGAGAGTCTATTTTTTAAGCATAGGGAAGCCCAGTCGCTCTCTGGACTCGTAATAGGCTTGAGCTACTTTTTGACTCATTGCCCGCACTCTTCTAATGAATCTTGCTCTGTCGGTTACACTTATTGCTTTTCTTGCATCTAGAAGATTAAAAATATGAGAGGCTTTCATAGTTTGCTCGTAAGCTGGAAAGGGCAGGTTCTCTTCAATAAGTTTTGAGTTCATTGATTCAGCCTCATCAAACTGTCTAAATAGAACAGCTGTGTCTGCAATCTCAAAGTTGTATTTAGATTGCTCAACTTCATTTTGATGGTATACATCACCATAAGTAAGGCCATCAGTCCAAACAAGATCATAAACACTATCAACGCCTTGTAGATACATTGCTAGCCTTTCAAGGCCATAGGTAAGTTCCCCAGAGACAGGCTTACAAGTGAGCCCACCAACTTGCTGGAAATAAGTAAATTGGCTAACCTCCATTCCATTTAGCCAGACCTCCCAACCTAGCCCCCAGGCTCCCAAAGTAGGGGATTCCCAATTATCTTCCACAAATCTCACATCGTGCATTTTTAAATCAATACCAATAGCTGTTAACGAATCAAGATAAAGATCTTGAATATTTTTTGGTGAAGGTTTTAATAAAACTTGAAATTGATAGTAATGCTGAAGGCGATTAGGGTTTTCACCATAACGACCATCTCCAGGTCTTCTGGATGGTTGAACATAGGCTGCTTTCCAGGGCTCTGGTCCTATCGACCTGATAAACGTTGCTGGATGAAAGGTACCAGCACCAACCTCCATATCGAATGGCTGAACAATAGCACAACCATTTTCAGCCCAGAAACTTTGTAACTTAAGGATAAGATTTTGAAATGACTTGGTTGTATCGAGCTCTAAATTAGACATTCAATCCGAACTGAGAAATAATAAAATTTTACCCCACCAATTTACCCTAGGGCTGACATTTAAATTTTATGGCAAAAGAAATAATAAAAATGCGGGAAAATAATCCCGCACTTTTTAAGCATCACAAGAAACTTAGTATTTATAGGCCTCAGGCTTGAATGGACCCTCTTTTGGAGTATTAATATACTTAGCTTGCTCGGCAGTCATCACAGTTAAAACACCGCCAAAACCACCAACCATTCCTGCCGCTACTTCTTCATCAAGTTTCTTTGGTAGAAGTTCTACAGTGACATTGGCTGCCTTTTGATCTTTAGGTAAATCCGCAAATTTCTTTTCAAAAAGATGCATCTGAGCAAGTACTTGGTTGGCAAAAGATCCATCCATAATTCTAGATGGGTGTCCAGTTGCATTGCCTAAGTTTACGAGTCTGCCTTCAGACAGTAGAATCAAGTAATCATTGTTGTCATTTGATCGATAGATGCGATGGACTTGGGGCTTTACTTCGTCCCATTTCCAGTTATTACGCATGTAGAGTGTATCTATCTCATTATCAAAGTGACCAATGTTGCATACTACAGAGCCAGCTTTAAGGCATTGAAGCATTGCTGCATCGCACACATTGGTGTTGCCCGTTGTTGTAACAATTAAATCAGTACTGGCTAGTAGCTCCTTATTGATACAGTCCAAAGAGCCTGTGTTAATACCATTAATATAAGGTGAAACCACTTCAAAACCATCCATACAGGCTTGGAAAGCACAAATAGGGTCAACCTCAGAAATCTTTACAATCATGCCTTCTTGGCGAAGTGACATTGCAGAACCTTTACCAACATCTCCGTAACCAATAAGAAGAGCTTTCTTTCCAGACATCAACATATCGGTGCCACGCTTTATGGCATCGTTTAGAGAATGACGACACCCATATTTGTTATCATTTTTTGCTTTAGTGACAGCATCATTAACGTTGATTGCAGGAACTTTAAGCTCACCACTTTCAATCATTTCTAAGAGGCGATGAACGCCAGTTGTTGTCTCCTCACTAATACCATGAATCTTATCAAGCATTTCAGGATACTTGTCATGAACCATACCCGTTAAATCACCGCCATCATCAAGAATCATATTGGCATCCCATGGTTTTCCATTGTGAAGAATGGTTTGCTCAATACACCACAAAAACTCTTCTTCAGTTTCACCTTTCCAAGCAAAAACAGGAATATTTCTAGCAGCCATAGCAGAGGCTGCGTGATCCTGAGTTGAGAAAATATTGCACGATGACCAGCGTATTTCTGCACCAAGATCAATTAATGTTTCCATAAGAACAGCAGTTTGAATTGTCATATGGATACAGCCCATAATCTTCGCGCCTTTTAATGGCTGCTCTTTGCTGTACTTTTCTCTTAGCGCCATTAAAGCAGGCATTTCAGATTCGGCTAGCTCGATTTCCTTGCGCCCGAATTCAGCAAGGTTTATGTCAGCAACCTTGAAGTCATTGCTTAGGCTGTCTAAGTCAAGATCTGAAACCTTAAAGTCTTTACTATTAACTGTTGAATTACTCATTTAATTTCCTTGTTAGTTGAAAAAAAATGAGCGTCGTTTTGATTGCCAAGCCTGATTGAGAATTTTTCTCATTGCAACGCTCCTTGGCAGGATGCTGATTATACCAAAAACAAAAACAAAAGAAACTATTTTAGCCGTTCAGCTCTGTTTGTTTTTTCCCAGCTTATTGACTCTTCAGTCCTGCCAAAATGACCATAACTGGCAGTTTGCTGATAAATAGGTCGTTTCAGATCTAGCATTGCAATTAAACCTTTTGGACGAAGGTCAAAATGTTCTCTGATTAAGGCGACAATTTCATGATTAGGCATCTCTCCTGTACCAAAAGTATCAACACTGATGCTAGTCGGCTCCGCAACGCCAATCGCATATGAAACTTGAATTTCACAACGCTTAGCAATACCAGCAGCAACAATGTTTTTAGCAACATATCGAGTCGCATAGGCAGCACTGCGATCTACTTTTGAAGGATCTTTACCTGAAAATGCTCCACCCCCATGTCTTGCCATGCCACCATATGTGTCCACTATAATTTTTCTACCAGTAAGTCCAGCATCTCCTACAGGGCCACCAATCTCGAAATTACCAGTTGGATTGATGTGGTATTGAGTTTCCTTGGTAAGCCATTTTTCTGGAAGTATGGGTTTAATGATATTCTCTAAAACGCTTTCTCTTAGTTCATTTAATGAAACATCGCCATCATGCTGAGTTGACAGAACAACAGCATCAATTCCAACAATCTGATTACCTTCATAAATACAAGAAACTTGTGATTTTGCATCTGGGCGAAGCCATGGTATTGAGCCATTGAGCATCAAATCAGCTTGTTGTCTTACAAGTTGATGTGAGAGCATTATTGGTGCTGGCATGAGCTCTTCAGTTGAATTTTCAGCATAGCCAAACATTAGCCCCTGATCTCCAGCACCTTGTTCATGGTTTTCACTCTCTGTAACACCCATTGAAATATCTTGAGATTGTCTTCCAAGGAGGTTCGTAATTGAGCAGGTTGCCCCATTAAAACCGTACTCCTCTTTGTCATACCCAATTCCAAGAATAGTTTTCCTTACAATGGCATCGTAATCTATTTCAGCGGCAGTAGTTATTTCGCCTGCCAAAACAACTTGGTTATCTTTAACTAGAGTTTCAACAGCAACTCTCGAGCCTGGATCTTGTTCAAGGGCAGCATCAAGAATGGCATCTGAAATTTGGTCACAAACTTTATCGGGGTGACCTGCAGAGACAGATTCAGAGGTAAAAATCATTTTAAAATCCTTTTTTAGTTCAAATTAAAGCTAAAGAAGAATTTTTGAAAAAATGCTCAGCTTTAGCTTGTTTTAGTCGTTTAATCGACTACGCTAGCAATCGGTACAAATCAGCGTTGATTTATTATAGCCTTAAGAGAATTAATGTAAAGACTATTCGAGGCTAATTTTTAAAGATAATGCACTAAGAAATGGAGTAATGATAAGGCTCAGCACTAGAAAAAAACCTAAAAAATATAATTGACCATCAATCGCTTGGTTTGATTGGGCATGAGAGATTGCACTGGTTGCAAATATCAAAATGGGAATATAGAGGGGGAGTATCAGCAGAGATAAAAGCATTCCAGAGTTTTTAATTCCAACTACAAGAGAGGCGCCTATTGATCCAATAAGGCTCAAACAGGGGGTTGCTATAATCAAGGTCAATATCAAAATAATGATACTCTCAGAGCTGAGAAAAAGTGCCATACCAAGAAAGGGCGACAAGATAATAATTGGAAGACCCGAGAGAATCCAATGAGCTGTGGTTTTAGCCAAGAGGATGAGTGAAAGTGAGTGATGAGAAATGATCATTTGCTCAAGAACTCCATTATCAAAATCATAATGAAATAATGTGTTTAGCGATAGAAGAACGGATAGCATCGTAATTACCCAAAAAATTCCTGGAGCCATTCTAGTTAGTGTTTCAGCCTCTGGACTTATCGCTATTGGAAATAAAGAAATCGATATTACAAAAAACATTAAAGGATTAAGGAAGCTTGAAGGATTCCTGACTGCCATTTTTAAGTCTCTTGATATAGTGGTTAGAAAGATATTCATAGTGAAATCTCCCTTAGATTATTAATGTTGCATTCCTGATGAGTAGTCAAAATGCATATTCCACCTTGCTTGCAATGGTCCTCAATTTTATTTTCAAAGATCTTAATTGCCTTTGAATCAAGCGCTGAAAAAGGCTCATCAAGTAGCCAGACTTTTGAGCTAGTAATAAAGAGAAGTGAAAGTGCAATTCTTTTTTTCTGGCCAGCAGAAAGGGTGCCAACAAGGTCATTCTCATATTTCTCTAGACCTACTTGCTTGAGCGCCCTGGAGTGATCATTATTTAAGTCATTTGCATCAAGAAGAGAGCTGTATCTTAAGTTTTCAATGCAGCTTAATTCTGGACTCAATGAGGCTAAATGACCAAGATAAAGAAAATCAAGTTTATATTGCTCACTATTCAATTTATAAGAGTCATAGTGTATTTCACCTGACTCGAAAGAACTGAGCCCTGCAATAATTCTTAGTAGTGAGGTTTTTCCCGAACCATTTGGTCCAGAAATTTTTAACACATCACCAGAGTTAATCTCGAATGAAAGATTCTCAAATAGAAGGTTGTAACCTTTTTGACAGCTTAAGTTGTTTACTTTAAGTTTCGACATCTGTCTATTTTAATTGATACCCCAAATTAACAAGGAGTAATCTAGCAAGCTGATTCTCAGAATTGAGGGATTAGTTATTAACCAATAAGCCCGAAAGACCAGTTTTATCAATTTCAGCAAGGATATTACCATCAAATATCAATCTCAAGCGGTATTGAATCTTAGTTTCACCCTCAATTGATGAGTGGTTAATATAGTCCCACTGATACTGATGAAACGGATCAATGATGCTTGGCGAACCAATTAAATCCATAACCTGATTCTTAGTCATACCGATTTGAAGCAGATTGACATCACTCATTTCAAGGACTGAGCCTTGCATAATGGTAGGCTTATAGACTTCAATGGATGGCAATTTGGGTTTTGCCCAACTCGGCAAAGATAGCTTAGGCATCTTAGGAAGCTCAGGCATTGAAAACTTGGGCATCTTTGGAAGTTCAGGAGCCTTTGGAAGGTTACTGGAACATCCAGTTAACACAATCGCAGCAAGCAAAATAAAAGTTAATCTATTCATCTATTGTTAAACATATAAAATATAAAGAGGATTTTACCTTAAGGATTTTTTAATGGATGCAGAAGATTTAAAAAGTGCTGGTCTAAAAGTCACCCTGCCAAGGCTCAAAATTTTAGAAGTTCTTGAGAGCTCTCCAAGCCATCATCTCAGTGCTGAGGATATTTATAGGGTTCTGATTGAGCAAAATGAAGAGGTTGGTGTTGCGACAATTTATCGTGTTCTATCGCAGTTTGAAGAGTCAGGTATTGTGCAAAAATTAAACTTTGAAAATAATCAAGCAGTTTATGAGTTGTGTGGGGCCGATCACCATGATCACTTAGTTTGTGTTAAATGTAATAAGATTATTGAATTTCAAGATGATGTGATTGAGCAGCATCAGATTCAAATTGCAAAAAAACATGGATTCGAGTTAACTGACCACTCTTTGTATCTCTATGGCCTATGCAAGGATTGTCATTAACCTTGCTGTTGATACTATAGATTATGGATGATTTTATATATCGAGCAATTATTGCTTCGATTGGAGTTTCTTTGATTGCAGGATCGCTTGGTTGTTTTGTGATCTGGAAAAGACTATCATATTTCTCTGACTCAATTTCACATAGTGCTCTTTTAGGGGTTGCACTTGGCCTGGCCACTGGACTCGGAATTAACTTAGGCTTAGTTATTGTTGGCAGTTTGTTTGCAGTTCTAATTGTTTATCTTCAACAGAAAGAGTTTTGGTCAAGTGATGCAGTTCTTGGAATATTCTCGCACATATCACTCTCGTTAGGAATAGTGGTTCTTGGAATTATTGGAAATCAAAATACAGATTATTTTGCTTATCTTTTTGGAGATATTCTCTCCATTACTTCAAAAGATCTCTATTGGATTTTTTCAGTCGCAGTCATAGTTATCGCAATTCTAGTATTTAATTGGAAAAAATTATTATTACTTACTCTTAACGAAGAGTTGGCCAAGGCCGAAGGTATAAATAAATTGTATTATGATCTTCTATTTATGTTTTTGATTGCCCTAGCAGTTTCTGTATCAGTTCAAATTGTAGGAGTTCTTCTCATAACCTCTCTCTTAATTATCCCTCCTGCAATTGCTAGAGTCATTTCAAATTCACCAGTTGTAATGATATTTGCTTCTATGATAGTCTCTATATTTTCTGTTCTCGTAGGCCTTTATCTATCTATTGATTTTGATCTGGCAACTGGACCAACCATTGTAATCACTCTTGGGGCTATATTTTTTATAGCTCAATTTATACCAAAAAAGGTTTAAAGACTTGCGTTGAGCTCCGTCAACTGATTGGTTTGCTGCTCAATAATAAGTGGATCAATTATTGATTCTAATTCACCTTCCATGACCTCGTTGAGTTTGTAAAGAGTCAGATTGATTCTATGATCAGTCACTCTTCCTTGAGGGTAGTTATAAGTTCGAATTCTTTGGGATCTGTCGCCACTTCCAACAAGCTCTTTTCTTTGAGAGGCTTGCTCCTTTTGCTGCTCCTGTTGTTGTGCGTCTAAAATTCTTGAGGCAAGAACTGACAGAGCTTGAGCTTTGTTTTTGTGTTGCGATCTCCCGTCTTGGCATTCAACAACTGTTCCAGTTGGAATATGGGTAACCCTAACCGCAGAATCTGTTTTATTAACATGCTGACCACCAGCCCCTGAAGCTCTAAAAGTATCTACCCTCACATCGTTCATGTTGATATCAACCTCTTCAATATTTGAAACTTCTGGCATCACCGCAACAGTACAAGCAGATGTATGAACTCTTCCTTGGGATTCAGTTTCTGGAACCCTTTGAACGCGGTGAGCACCAGATTCAAACTTTAGTTTTGAGTAAACATTAGTCCCACTAATCCTTGCAATTATTTCTTTAAACCCGCCATGCTCTCCAACACTTGAACTTAGAATCTCAAGCTGCCATTTAGATTTTTCTACATAACGAGTGTACATTCTATAAAGATCACCTGAAAAGATACTTGCCTCATCGCCACCCGTCCCAGCTCTAATCTCGATAATAATGTTTCTTGAGTCATTCGGATCTTTTGGCAGTAAGGCTTTTTTTAGGTCTAGCTCCAATTGCTGCAAAACCTCTTGACCAGATGAAATCTCCTCCTGAGCCATTTCTTTAATTTCTTCGTCTGGCTCGGTTAATAATTTTTCTGCAGTTTCGATGTCTTCTAAGGTTGCTAAGTACTCTTTATATTTTTCATTCACTGGGGTTAGCTGCGAATGCTCAATTGAAAGTTCTCTAAATTTATTTTGATCAGCAGCAACTGATTGATCTGATAGAAGTGCATTGATTTCTTCTAAGCGCATAGATAATTGCTCTAACTTAGAAAGAATAGATTGATTCATTAACTTTCTATCTTTGAGTGTTTATTGGGGTCTTTATCGGCTATGACCTTAGAGCTGTATAGAGATTTTGAAGGTTTCTTTATTTTTTCTAGGGATTGGTGCAACAATTTATTAGTCAGTTTGTCAGCAAGCTCTTCAACAACTAGATCTGGACTTGAGCCAGATTTAAGTTTCCTAATTGCGGTTTGAAGTAACTCATCCTTAATTAAATTGGCCTGTCTTCTATAATTTTTTATAACCTCTTCGTTAGGAATGTTATTGATCCATTCCATGAATTCAATACTACTTAAATTGATTATTTTTTCAGCATCAACTTTTTCTTTGAGTCTTTCTTCAAGATTACTGTTTGCAATCTGTTGTAAGTCATCAACAGTGTAGAGAAATACATCTTCAAGTTGATTCACTTCGGGCTCTATATCTCTTGGAATAGCTAAATCTATCAGAAGCATAGGCTGATGTTTTCTTTGAAGAAGAACAGTTTCTATGAGCCCCTTACCAATTATTGGAATTGGCGCAGCAGTAGATGAGATTACGATATCAGCTCGATGAAGATTTTCTGATAAACTTTTCAACGCAATCGCCTCAGCATTATGTTTAATGGCAATTGGCTGAGCATTCTCAAGAGTTCTGTTAGCAAAAATCATGTCCTTAACGCCTCTTTTACTAAGATGTTGAGCGCTTAACTCAACCATTTCACCGGCACCAATCAAAAGTACTGTTTGATTTTCTAAATTAGTAAAGATTTTTTCACTAAGCTTAACTGCGCAATAAGCTACAGATATTGGGGACGAACCAATGTTTGTATCTGTTCTGACTTTTTTAGCCGTTTTAAAAACATGTTGGAAAAGTTTTTCAAGAACTTTATCTAAAGCTCCTTGTGCTTTTGAAACTTGATATGCGTCTTTGAGTTGGCCTAGGATTTGTGGCTCACCAAGGACTAATGATTCAAGACCACAGGCCACCTTAGAGATATGACTCAAGGCATCGATAGATTCAAAGAATGAAACATATTCAACAAGCGACAAATGATCAATAGCATGGGTGGTGGCCAAAAATTTTAATAGGACATCACGAATATTTTTAGAATTATGAGAAACATAAATCTCAGACCTGTTGCAAGTTGAAAATATCACACATGCTTTAATATCACTGAGTGATAATAAATTAGATATGGCAGTGGGTAATTCACTTGAAGCAAATGCCACTTTCTCCCTGATTTCCACTGGAGCCAATTGATGACTAATACTAAGAACTGCAATATTTGACATTGAACAGGTGATAAAAAATTAATCGATTAATTATACCTTTCATTTCAATTCCTTTCCAATTTATGCATCAATGTCCAACTTCTAGTTATGCATAAACAATCAACCTTAGTATCGATTGGTCTAAAATACTTATCATAATCTAACTAATTAAATAATTTGCATGATAGAAGAGGATAGATTGATTGGTGGTGAGAATCAGTCAAATGAAGATCTCAAGGCTGCCTCAGTCAGACCCAATTCTTTCGCAGATTACATTGGACAAGAGGACGTCAAATCGCAAATGACTCTGTTCATCGAGGCTGCAAGGTCTCGTGAAGATGTTCTTGATCATTGCCTCATCTATGGACCTCCTGGACTTGGCAAAACCACCTTGGCAAATGTTATTGCTAATCAAATGGCTGCTGGAATTAAGCAGACCTCTGGCCCTGTTCTTGAGCGCTCTGGAGACTTAGCTGCTATTCTAACCAAGCTTGAGCCATATGACATTCTTTTTATCGATGAAATTCACAGGCTGAATCCGGTCGTAGAGGAAATCTTGTATCCTGCGCTTGAAGATTTTAAGTTAGACATTCTGGTTGGTGAGGGAGTGGCTGCACACTCAGTTCAACTTGAATTGCCCCCGTTTACCTTAATTGGAGCAACTACTAGAGCTGGAATGCTTACATCCCCTCTCAGAGATAGATTTGGAATTGTCCACAGGTTAGCTTTTTATAACATGAAAGAGCTTCAAGAAATTATCGAAAGGTCAGCATCTATTTTAAAAATAAAGATAGAAAAACAAGGCTCAGAAGAGATAGCAAAGCGATCCAGAGGAACGCCAAGAATTGCGAATCGCCTTTTAAGGCGAGTTCGTGATTTTGCAGATGTCAAAACTAAAGGAATCATAAATGTTGAGATTGCAAAAGAGGCTCTTGAGGCTTTAAAGGTTGATGAGGCAGGACTCGAGCAACTCGATAGGGATTATTTGAGCTTAATAATTCAAAAATTTTCTGCTGGTCCGGTGGGTTTAGATACTTTAGCAACAGCCTTGGGAGAAGAGAGAAGTACTTTAGAAGATATGATAGAGCCGTACCTTCTTCAGCAAGGTTTTATAATGAGGACGCCAAGAGGCCGAATTGCAACCGACCTTGCTTTTTCGCATCTCGGAGAGATCAGACAGGCAAAGGACCAAGATTTATTTAGTAAATGAACCAGCAGAGATTCAGAGTTTATTACGAAGATACTGATGCTGGTGGCGTAGTTTTTTATGCCAACTATCTTAAATTTATAGAAAGGGGAAGGACTGAGTATCTTCGAGATCTTGGTTTTGATCAAAGCGTTTTAGCCAATCAAAAAAATGTAGTTTTTGTAGTTAAATCTTTGAGTGCAGATTACTTATCGCCGGCATATTTAGATGACATGGTTGAAGTTCAAACAAACATCAAATCAATTAAAAATGCGAGTCTAGTTTTTGCTCAGAAAATTCTGAGTTTGGAGAAAAATACGGTATTATTTAAGGCGGAAGTCAAGGTTGTTTCTGTCTCAACTAATAATTTAAAACCTTGCGCTATTCCTCAAGAAATCATGGAGAAACTTAATGGAAGAAAATAGTTTATCAATCGTCGGTTTAATCTTTAACGCTGGATTGGTTGTTCAGCTAGTTATGATTATTTTGGTTCTGATGTCGATCTATTCATGGACAGTTATTATGTCCAAGAAAAAGATTCTAATGGATGCATCAAGCGACATTGATACTTTCCATGAAGAGTTTGAAAGAAATGATAAGCTAGACAAACTCTATAAAAATCTCCCTCCACTTGCCTCAGACTGGAGCGCAATGGAAGATATTTTTGGTTCAGGGTACAAAGAATTCACTCACACAAAGTCAACCTCTAACCAGTCTCTGATTATGAACTCTGAGAGAGCATACAGAGCGATGAACACCTCTGCGAGCAATGAGATTGATCGATTAGATTCAAGCCTATCCATTCTTGCAATGATTGCATCCTCTAGCCCTTACATTGGTCTCTTTGGAACTGTCTGGGGAATCATGCATTCATTTATTGGTCTTGCTTCAGTGAAGCAGGCTACGATTGCGGTAGTTGCGCCGGGTATTGCTGAGGCCTTAATTGCGACAGCTTTTGGTCTGTTTGCAGCAATACCAGCAACGATTGCTTATAACAGGCTCGTTTCACAAGTCGAAGACATTGGAAACAGATACACCGCTTTTGTTGAGGAAATATTTGTAATACTTCAGAGACAAAAATGATAGAGCTACCAAAGCGTTCTAGGCCAGATATCCATGCAGATATCAATATTGTTCCATACATTGATGTAATGCTTGTTCTTTTGGTGATCTTTATGATGACTACTCCAATTATTGAACAGGGCGTTGAAGTGGATCTTCCTAGTGCACCAGCTAATGTCGTCGATTATCAAGATCAACAGCCTTCTATAATTTCAGTTGATGTTGATGGTAATTATTTCATTAATCCAATGACGAGCCCGGGCGTTGATGAAATTGAGGATTTAGAGCCAGTATCCTTAAATGTGGCCATTAATCAAATTCTTGCTCGTAAAGAAATTTTCCCTGATATGCAAGTATTTGTTAGGGGTGATAAAAAGGTTGAATACGAAAAAGTCATTGAAATCATTGCAATACTTAAGCAATATAGCAAGATCGATAAGGTTGGCTTTATGACTGAGAACCCAAATTAACTGATTTATATTTATGAATTTTGTTAAAAAGATTGCTGCTTTTTTTAGAAGTCTTGTTACTAAAAAAACTGACACAACTCATGAAAGTGATGATCAGGCAATCTCTAAAGAAAAGAAAATTTCTGGCGACTCTAAATTTCTTGTTTTTTTAAGGAAAGCTTCTGCTTTCCTCTATAAATATTTAAAGAAGTTATTTATCTTTATTTTGGGACTCATCAATACGATGATGAGACCGATGGTAAAAATTTCAAAGAAACACCCAATAGCGTTCTGGGCAGCGGTCATTTTGCATGCAGCACTTCTGTTTGGACTTCTTTATGCTAACGTTGAGAGATGGGATGCTCCACAGCAGGCTTCATCAGTATCTCAGGCAGCTCCAGTTCAGGCAGTGATGATTGATATGGAAATCATTGAAGCTGAACAGGATCGACTAAAGGATGTCGAAAAACAGAAGCAACAAAAACTTAAGAACGAAGAGAAGCGATCTGAGACAGCAAAGAAGGATCAAAAGGTTGCTGAGCAAGAAGCACTGAAAGCTAAAGCGCAAAAAGTCTTTGCTGAAGTGAAGAGAAAAGCAGAGGAGGCGAAAGCAAAAGAGGCAGAAAAATTAGCCTCTGAGGCAGTAGAAAAGATAGCTGAAGCCGAAAGCAAGGCAAAGATTGAAGAGTTGAAGGCAAAAGAAGCTGAAGCTAAGCGTATCGCCGAAGAAGCTAAAACAAAAGAGGCTGAAATTCAGGTGCTAGAGGCAGAAAAACAAAAGGCAGCTGCTGAAGCTCTTAGAAAGGCTGAAGAAGTTAAAACTAGACTTGCTGAGTTGAAACGCAAGGCAGAGGAAGCTAGGACCAAGGAAGCTGAATTGTTAGCAGAAGAAGCTGCGAAGGAAGCCAAGGAAGCTGAAATACTAGCCAAGGAAGCTGAAATACTAGCCAAAGAGGCTGAAGAGAAACGTATTGAAGAAGAGTCAAAGGCTAAGGATGCGGTCAAAGAAGCTGAAAAATTAGCTGAAGAGAAAGCTAGAGAGGCTGAAATACTTGCCCAAGAGGTTGCAAAACAAGTTAAGAAAGCAGAAGAAAAGAGAAGAACTGAAGAGGCCAAAGCTAAAGAAGCTGAAGAGAAGCGTAAATTAGAAGAAGAGAAGCGAAAGCTTGAAGAAGAAAAAGTAAAAGAAGCTGAAGAGAAGCGAAAGCTTGAGGAAGAAAAAGCTAAGTTAGCTGAAAAAGAAAAAGATGAGGCTAAGAGGCTTGCCGAAGAAGAGCGTATCAGACTAGATGAGTTAGAGGCTGAGAGAACAGCTCAGCAGCTAGCTTTTGAAAATGAACAGTATAATCGTTTGTTAACACAGGAAGTTCAAGCTGAGCAAGACTTGGAAAGAGAGGCTCGTATTGCAGATCAAAGGGCAATTCTTGAGTCTGCATGGATTGCTAATATTGCAGCTAGGGTTCGGGCATTCTGGCGTTATCAGGGAGCTGAAGATGATTGGACTGCAGAAGTTTATGTGATACAGGATAGAGATGGAACTGTCATGGCTGTGGATGTTCGCAATACTAATGTTGGTAATAGCTCTAAAGCAAAGGCATTTAGGGACTCAATTGAAAGGGCAGTTAAAAAATCATCGCCTTTCCCTGCTGCTCCTGATGAGGCGGTCTTTCAAAATGAGATTCTATTTATATTTGGTGTAAATTAAATCAAACATTTTCTTCCCAAATCAAACTTAATAATATTCAACACAATAAGTTAAAATATTGGGCATGAAAACGCACGACTTTTTATTAGAACTGGGCACGGAGGAATTGCCTCCTAAGCTATTATTAAAGCTGTCTAACTCTCTCAAAGACAACTTTGAGCAGGAGCTCAATAAATTAAACCTAAACTTTAATAATACCAAAGCGTTTGCGACACCTAGACGATTGGCTATTTCTATTTCTGAGCTTCAAAGTAAGCAGCAAGACCAAGTTATTGAAAAGAAAGGGCCTTCAACTCAATCACCAGAAATGGCAATCAATGGCTTTGCAAAGTCTTGTGGTGTGAGCGTTGATGAACTAGAGAAAAAAGAACTTGCAGGAAAAGAGTATTTTTTCTATTCTAAAGAGGAGGCTGGTCAAAGTGTTAAGGATCTTCTTCCATCGATCATCGAAAAGTCGATTAAAGACATACCAATCACTCGATCAATGAAATGGGGTGACTCAGACTACTCATTCGTTAGGCCTGTGCATTGGTTAGTCGTAATGCTAGATAAGGATGTCGTTAATGCTAATATTATGGGGCTTAAAAGCGGAAGAGAGTCTAAAGGTTTAAGGTTTCAGGATTCAATCCTTAAATTCACACATGCTAATGAATATGAGAATTTGATGAGTCAGAAAGCGCAGATATTGGTTGATTTTAATAAGCGAAAAGAGCTCATAAGAGACCAAATATTGTCAGTTGCTAAAACAAATAATGCTGAGGTCGTTATCGATGAGTCTCTTCTTGATGAAGTTTGCGCTTTAGTTGAGTATCCTAGAGCATTCTCAGGGAGTTTTGACAAAAAATTCTTAGATATTCCTCAAGAAGCAATTATTTCTGCAATGAAATCCCACCAAAAATATTTTCATTTGGTTGATAGCAAGGAAAAATTATTGCCTCTTTTTATTTCTGTTGCTAATATTGAATCATCGAATATCCAGGCAATTATTGATGGCAATGAAAGAGTTATTCATCCTAGGCTGGCTGATTCAGAATTTTTCTGGAATCAAGATAAAGCAATCAAGTTAGAAGAGAGATTAACTGGTTTAGATAGTGTTATGTTTATGAAGTCCCTTGGCTCTATGGGTCAGAAAGCTAAACGTATTGAAAAACTTAGTTCAAATATCTCAGATTTGGCTGGATTCGATAAAGAAATTGCACAGAGAGCTGGCTTATTATCGAAGACAGATCTCTTGAGTGAAATGGTCGGGGAGTTTGCAGATCTTCAAGGGATTATGGGCGGTTATTATGCTCTTAATGATGGTGAATCAAAAGAAGTCTCAGTTGCAATAAGAGAGCATTATCAGCCAAGATTTGCAGGTGATAGTCTGCCCTCAACTGATGCAGGAATTGCGGTGTCTTTGGCAGATAAGATGGATACCTTAACTGGAATTTATGGAATCGGTCAGGGGCCTACTGGATCTAAAGACCCATACGCTCTCAGAAGAACAGCACTCGGCATGCTCCGAATTTTATTAGAAGCAAAAATAGAGTTGAACTTGAAGTCACTCATTGATTTTTCTTTGAGCCTTCACCTCAAAGAAGTAGATCGCAAGTGTGCAGGTGATATTTATAACTTTATGATGGATAGACTCAAAGCCTACTACAGAGACGCCAATATTGATACAAATATTTATGAAGCTGTTCTGGCAGTTTCGCCAGATTCTCCTTTAGACTTTCATTACAGGATAGATGCTTTAAATGAATTTACTCGGAGTGCTGATTCAAAAAGTCTAATTGAGGCGAATAAAAGAATTGCAAACATCTTGAAAGACTCAGATGAGAAGCTGGAGGAATTGAATTCAAATATACTTCTTGAAGATTCTGAAAAGATTCTATACAAGGCAACTGAATCCTTAACAAAAGAATTATCAGGCAGCAAGAATTACAAAGAGATAATGAAATCTTTGTTGAACTTAAAAGACTCAATTGATTCATTCTTTGATAATGTAATGGTCAATGCTGAGGATGATAAGGTTAGAAGTTCTAGGCTGGCCCTCATAAGAAGAGTGAGACATCTATTTCTTTCTGTAGCAGATATTTCACATCTGTCATCATAATCAATGAAAGCTTTAATTCAGAGAGTAAGCTCCTCACAGGTAAAAGTTGATGGAAAGTTAGTTGGATCTGTTGAAAAGGGCCTATTAGTTTTTTTGGGTTTAGAGAAACAAGATACAAGGCCTATGGCAGATAAGATGATTAACAAGATTATCTCTTATAGATTGTTTCCTGACCAAAATCAAAAAATGAACTTAAGTCTCAAGGATATCAATGGAGAAATCTTAATTATTTCTCAGTTTACTTTGGCTGCGGATACAAAAAATGGAACCAGAGCTGGATTTTCAACTGCCATGCCGCCTCTGGATGCAGAGAGTCTTTACGACTACTTTGTAGAGAACGCAAGGAGTTCAGGCCTTAAAGTTGAGACTGGAATTTTTGGTGCTGATATGAAAGTCTCACTAGTTAATGATGGTCCTGTGACCTTTCTGTTAGAGGTTTAGCTTAATGACTATCTCATTGACCATTTATGGAATAAAAAACTGTGATACTGTCAAGAAGGCTTTAAAGTTTCTTTCGAGTAAGTCATTACCGCATGAATTTATAGACTTCAGAGAAAACCTAATATCTGAAGATCTCTATAAAACAATGGAGCAGGGGGTAGGCCTTGAGATGCTTATTAATAAACGCTCCTCCACCTATAGGTCATTAACTGACGATGAAAAACAAAATATTGGTTATGAGCTTGTATCCAAGTATCCAACTCTTATTAAAAGGCCTGTTTTAATTCAGAATGGAGATGTGATGGTCGGGTTTAGCGAGAAACAATATTCTGAGCTTCTGTTATAAAGTCACTTTTGACTTTCAAGCTCCTTTCTAACTTCATCCATGTCAATTGATTTCGCCTTATCAAGCAAATCTTCTAAATCCTTAGCAGTCATGGATCCTGCCTGAGAGAATATTCCAATCTGCTCCCTAAATATCATTAAGGTAGGGATTGATCTGATTCCAAAATGAGCGCCCAGTGATTGCTCTTCTTCAGTATTTACTTTTGCAAAAGTGACCCCATCAATTTTTTCTGAGGCCTCCTTAAAGGTAGGAGCAAATTGGAGACATGGCCCACACCATGGAGCCCAAAAATCAATAATAACAATATCATTACTGCTTATTGTTTCGTCAAAGTTAGATTGCTTGAGCTCGATAACAGACATAGTTCCCCTCTTAATTTAAAGTCAAATCGCATTATATCTTTTTTACTAAAATACTGGCTTGTTTTTACTGAGCTGATAGAATAGCTTTATGAAAATACTTGGTATAGATCCTGGCTCTAGAATTACTGGTTTCGGCTTAATTGAAGCCAATAAGCTAAAATTTTCATATATTAATAGTGGATGTATAAGAACGCAAGGCGAGCTTAATGAAAGAATAATTACTATCTATGAGGGAATTAAGGAAATCATTGATAAACACGAAGTTGATATTGTTGTAGTTGAAAGAGTATTCATGAGGCCTGATAGGCCAAACCCCGATGCTGCAATAAAGCTTGGTCATGCCCGAGGTGCAATAATTTCAGCTGCTGGGGGAAAAGGGATTCCAATTATTGATTACACTGCTAATCAAATAAAAAAAGCTGTTGTGGGAAGAGGGCATGCTACTAAGGAGCAAGTTTCATTCATGGTGCAACAACTCTTAAAACTTAATAAAGCACCTCAAGCAGATGCTGGCGATGCACTAGCAGGAGCTATTTGCCATGGTTATCATGCACTTTAGTCTACTAGCTGTAATAGACCTTAACTTGGCCAAACCCTGGAAGTTTTTCAAGAGCTGAACTGAATTCTGATTGAATCTGCTCAGTTGTTTTATTTTTTAAATAATCAATTGATAAGTAAAAATCAACCAATATTTCCCCGTCCAAGTAATGAAGCTGTGTTTTCTCAATTTCAAAATTTAAGTTTTCAAGTTTTAAAGATTGACTAATAATTTTTAGAGCCTGTGCACGCTCAGGTAAGTCCTTATAAGGTGCATCCTCTTTTTCTTCATCATTCTCTGGATCTATATGTACAGTAACGTCATCAAGCTCTTCGATGCATTCTTTAGCAACACGCTCAACACTTACACTAATAATATGACCCTCACTAACAGACAAAAAGGGATTAACCTGGACATGGACATCGGCAGACTTTTTATGGCCAACCTTTCTTGTTCTGAGAGTATGAACACTTTTGACACCTTTAATCTCAGACAAAGCTAAACGAAGTGCCTTTATATCTTCTTGATCAATTGACGTATCAACTAATTCCTTAGTGGCTTCGAAGCCAAGTTGCCAGCCAATATATATGATTAATACTCCAACAATCATAGCCGCCACACTATCAAGGAAAGAGTATCCATTAACAGCGCCAATGATTCCTATAACTACAACGATAGAGGACAAGGCATCCGTTCTGTGATGCCAAGCATTTGCCCTAAGAAGGTCAGATTTTATATTTTTTGAAACTTTAAGTGTATACCAATAAAGCCCTTCTTTACTCAATATAGATAAAGCAGCAGCAGCAATTAACCAGTTGCCATATTGAAGCTCATTAGGATTTGAGAAGCGTTCAAAGCCATCAAATATAATTATAGTTCCAACAATCGCTAAAAAAATACTGATACCAAGCGTTGCTACAGTTTCAAAACGCTCATGACCATAAGGATGATCGTCGTCTGGCGCGTCACCAGAAAGTTTTGAAGCATACCAAGTTACCCAGTCAGTGAGCAAATCAGAAAAAGAGTGAATTCCATCAGCAATTAGAGCACTTGATTGTCCAATGTAACCCAATACAATTTTTATGATCGAAAGAAATAAATCAATTGAAGCCCCAACAATGGTTACTTTTTGACTTTCCTTACTGCGTTTTCCTAAATCCATTCAGTGTTAATTATTGAAAGTTTTATAGTTATATTTTAGGTTATGTTATTACGATTTTTGAACTCCATAGTAGATATTACAATTTTTTTTTAAAAAAGACTTGCAATTGCAAATGAGAATGAGTATCATTATCATTAAATTGAAAACACTAAATTTTTTAAAGGTTTGAAATGATTATTTATAAAACTGACTTCCTCAATCTTCGTTTTATTTTTGATCATTTCAACTGCTTCAGAATAGCCCTCCGAACTAGTATGAAGCGAAATATCAAAGGAGATTTTAAATAAGTGATATTTTAATTACATTCATAGTTATTTACTTCCTTTAATAACTCCCTATTTGTAATTAATTGGCCCTATGTCTTCCTCCTTCCATAGGGCTTTTTTTAAACTAAAAATGAAATATTGGTATAGCTACAAAATCTATTTACTAAAGAAAGCCAATCGTTTGAGTTTTATTTCGATGAGGAAACACGGCATTCCAAAGAAAATTATTGGTCAAATACTCTTAGATCAAGTGAAAAATGACTTTAAGAAAGAATTAGATTCCTATTACAAAAGCCCTAGAACATTAAACAGGAGAATACTTTGAGCGTATTGGTTACTAAACAAGCACCTGACTTTATTTCATCCGCTATTCTTGGTGATGGGAGTATTGTTGATGACTTTCAACTATCAAAATTCAAAGGGAGAAAAATAGTACTTTTTTTCTATCCACTGGACTTTACATTTGTTTGCCCTTCTGAGATTTTGGCTCATCACAAAAGAGTTAAAGCTTTTGATGAGAGAAATACTATGCTTATTGGAGTCTCAATAGACTCTAAGCACACTCATAATGCTTGGCGAAATACTAATGTTAATGATGGAGGAATAGGAGCAATAGACTTTCCATTAGTTTCAGATATGAATCACTCAATTATGAGCTCATATGGAATTGAACACCCTGAGGGAACAGCATTAAGAGCTTCTTTTTTAATAGATGAGAACTTTGTTATTCGTCACCAAGTAGTAAATGATCATCCATTAGGTAGGAATGTAGATGAAATGCTGAGAATGGTTGATGCACTTGATTTTCATACCGAAAATGGTGAAGTCTGTCCAGCTGGATGGAACAAGGGCGATGATGGGATGAATGAGAGTGCTCAGAGTGTCGCAGAGTATTTATCAAAAAATGCTGATAATCTTTAAGTTAATCTGATTATTCAACCACAATCTTAAATTCAGGAAGAGCTTTTAGCAGAAGTTTGCCATAAAACTTTGTTATTAGTCTATTATCAAAAATTGTAATTGTTCCAGAGTCAGTTTCAGTTCTAATAAGTCTTCCGCATGCTTGGATTAGTCTCAAAGAGGCATCTGGAAGTGATATTTCCATAAATGCATTTCGGTTCATTGATTCAAGGTAGGATTGGGTAGTCATTTCTATCGGAGAAGTTGGAACACTAAAACGAAGCTTAGAGATAAATACATGGTTTAAATTATCACCCTTCAAGTCCACTCCCTCAGCAAAGCTATCTAGCCCAAAGATAATGCTCCCTTTGCCATTTTTACGATTTTGAATATGCCTCTCTAAAATATTTTTTTTACTATATTCGCCCTGAATTAGAAGTTCACAGTCTACTGATTTTTCTAATAAGTCTGCCACCTCCTGCATCTGGTTGTTAGAGGCAAATAAAACTAATGATGCGGATTGAGAATCTATTCTCTTTATTAGTTCCTGCGCAACTTCCTGTGTATGCTCATATGTATTAGTAGGACTTGACTTTATCTTTCCAACTATAAATTCAACAGACTTATGATCGAATGGTGAAGGCAATCTGAGGTATTGATTGTCGAGCGCATTTAATCCAATTTGCTGATTCAGTCGATCGAAACTGCCAAGAGCGGTCAGAGTTGCAGATGTTAAAACAACTCCTGCTGCCTTTGACCAAATCATATTTTTCAAAGAAGTTGAGACATCAATTTTGGCAGAATTTAACTGATAGTTATATTTCTTATTTGCAAGTCTGGACTGATTTATCCAGTTACTCAGTGGTGGTTTTTCAGGGTCTTGGATTTGATTAAATGTAGAAAGAAGAGATAAAATTGATGAAAGATTTTGATTATTTTGGCCAACTATGTTGTTGATATTATCTGTAGTTGGTTGGTCTATTTTATTTGTCTTGACAAACTCTTCCCACTGTTCCTTAAATTGACAAAAGTCATTGTAAGCTGAGTTAAATATAACAAACAATTTTTTAGTTAAGTTGGTTATCTCATTAGGTATTCCCTTAATTGAAAAAAGGAAAGTATCATCTTTAAAATCAAGCTCAGAAATTAGTTCGATCAAATCTTTAATTGACTCATCAACTTTTTCAATATAACTATCTGCAGCCTTTGATTTAGTTATTTTAATAATTTGTTCTATTGAGCCCTGACTTTGACGTATCGAGGCTTTCATAAACTCAGTGCTTCCTCCAATTGAAAAATGAGACAAAGCTTTTTGAGATAAGTGGTGCGCTTCATCAAAAATAAAAATGCAATCTTCAACATCAGGTAGAACATTATTTCCATTGATAATATCAGCAAGAACCAAATCATGGTTAGCAATAATTACGTCCGAATTTGAGGCTCTCTTTCTAGCTTTAAAAAAAGAGCAATCATTATAGAATTCACAATTTTTTGAATTGCAAGTGAATCTATTGCATGCAATTTTTTGCCAGAGACTATTTTCTGGAGGGCTTTCTAAATCATCAATTTCACCACTCCAGCTTTTAGAGGAGAAGCTTTCAGCCATCTCTGAAAGGATATCAAGATCATTTTTAGTTGGCTTTTCATCCCAAAGAAGAGCATCTTCGAAAAGCTCTCTAGAGTTTGAATTTTCTTCCGTCAAATTAATTAAGTTTCTAATGCAGACATATCTTGATCTTCCTTTAGCCAATGCAAATTCAAAATCTACAGATGCATATTTTGTAGCTTCAACAATATCTTTATTAAGAATTTGTTCTTGAAGCGCTACATTAGCAGATGCAATAATAAGTTTCTTTTTTAGAGCTTTTGCAATCGGCAGACAGCTGACAAGGTAAGCCATTGTTTTTCCAGTTCCTGTTGGAGCTTCAACACAAATGATGGGATTTGAATTAGGATATTCTCCCATCAGGGTTTTGGAAATTTCAGCAATCATTTTGTTTTGAGATGATCGATTACTAAAATTATTCAGCTGAGTTTTCGCGCCATCAAAAGAGGAGCGAATCTGTTGTTTGAGTTCAGGAGAGAGCATTAAGGGGCTTAGGCACTTCTTTCAAGAGATAGTTCACACAAAAGTATGAGCGCAGTTTTATATTTTGAGTCTGGAAGATGAGCAATTGACTTCAGTGCTTTATTTGATTGGGCCTTTGCAATGTCACGACTATATTGAAAAGCATTAACATTTAAAAGTATATCGACAATCTGGTTAATATTTGATGCATCTGCATTATTGATCGCATCTGTTAGAATTTTATTTTCAACTTTTTTTGTTTTCTCCAATGCATAGATCATTGGAAGTGTCACCTTTCCTTCTGATAAGTCATCACCTATTTCCTTTCCAATAATGCTTGAGTCTGATTCGTAATCCAAAGTGTCATCAATGATTTGAAAAGCGTTACCTAGGTGCATTCCAAAGCTTCCTAATGCATTAATGGTTTGTTGATCAGATTTAGATAAAATTGCAGCAATCTGGCATGCAGCCTTAAATAAACAGGCAGTTTTTCTCTCAATGACTTTAAAGTATTTAGTCTGAGTCACTTTGGCATTTTTTATATTCAATAATTGAAGAACTTCACCCTCTGAAATTTGATTTGTAGCTTTTGACAAGATCCTCATAATTGACATAGAGTTTGGCTCAACCATAATTTCAAATGCTCTGGAATATAAAAAATCACCAACTAATACGCTTGGAGCATTACCCCATAACTCGTTAGCAGTTTCGTGACCTCGTCTCGTTTTCGATTGATCGACCACATCATCATGAAGCAGTGTTGCTGTGTGAATGAGTTCAATAACAACTGCCATCGAGTAATGATAGTCTCCTTCATATTCAGTGGCTTTAGCACAAATAAGAAGAAGAAGCGGCCTTATACGCTTTCCGCCAGAATTAATAATGTAGTGACTCATTTGATTAATAAGGCCTACATTTGAGTCAAGTCGATCGACTAGAATCTTATTCATCAGGTCAAGTTCGCTCTTCATAAGAGCTTGTATTTCAGTGAAATTTTGCATATGGAATTATTTTAACTGACTTGCTAATAAATAAACTTCTTTAGATCTGGGTCTAGAGGCTTTAGGTTTTAATACAGAGACTTTCTTAAATGATTTTCTCGTAGTTTGTACAAAAGCATCAAATCCCTCACCTTGAAACAATTTGACTATGAAACTTCCATTTAAATCCAAAGTTTTAATAGCCATTTCAATTGCAAGATCAGCAAGATACATTGATTTTGGTTGGTCAACTGATAATTGACCACTCATATTTGGCGCCATATCAGATAAAACTACGTTAACCTTGAAATCACCTGTTAATTCTAGTAATTTTTCGTAAATTGACTCTTCAGTAAAGTCACCTTGAAGAAAAATCACACCATTGATCTCCTCAATCGGCAAGATATCACTGGCAATCACTTTACCTTTCTCTCCAACAAATTTTGCAGCTACCTGAGACCACCCTCCTGGAGCTGCACCAAGGTCCAAAACTATATCACCATTATGAATGACATTATTTTTTTCGATAATCTCTAGCAATTTGTATACTGCTCTTGAGCGATAGCCCTCTTTTTGGGCTTTTTTAACAAATTCATCGCTCAGATGTTCATGCATCCAGCGTCGAGAGCTTCCTTTTTTTGCCACGATTTAAATTATGTGAAATGAATAGAATTATTTTATAAGAGAAGTTCTTTGAACATTATTAAATTGATTTTTGATTTAAGTCATGGTTCACGAAACTTTTCCGGGATAATGTGCCATCGATTTTTCATTAAGTAGTCATTATGGCAGTTAAATTAAGAAATATTGCAATCATAGCCCATGTAGATCATGGCAAGACAACGTTAGTTGATAAATTACTTTCTCAATCACAAACCTTTGATGATCGTTTTCAGGCAACTGACAGAATGATGGATTCAAATGACCTTGAAAAAGAAAGAGGAATCACAATCAGTTCAAAAAATACAGCCATCAACTGGGGAGAATATCGAATTAATATTGTTGATACGCCTGGCCATGCTGACTTTGGTGGAGAGGTTGAGAGAGTTCTTTCTATGGTTGACAGTGTGCTTTTATTAGTCGATGCAGTCGATGGGCCGATGCCTCAGACGCGTTTTGTAACTAAGAAGGCATTTGAGCAAGGACTCAATCCAATTGTAGTTATAAACAAAATTGATAGACCTAGTGCAAGACCAGACTGGGTCATTGATCAGGTTTTTGATCTTTTTGACCAGTTAGGTGCCACCGAAGACCAGTTAGATTTTCCAGTAATTTATGCTTCTGCACTTGGAGGCTATGCTTCTGAGGACGATTCTGTCAGAGATGGAGATATGACTCCAATGTTTGAGGTAATTGTCGAGAAAGCCCCTGCCCCAGAGGTTGATATTGACGGACCATTTCAGATGCAAATAACTTCTCTAGATTATTCATCATTTGTTGGCGCCATTGGGATTGGAAGGATAGAAAGAGGCGTAGCAAAAAAAAATATGCAAAATGTTTTAGTTGCTCCTGATGGTTCTAAAAGAAATGTAAAGATTGTTCAATTGCTTGGATTTAGTGGCCTTGAGAGGCATGAAGTAAATTTAGCAACTGCAGGAGATATTGTTGGAGTAGTAGGTATAGAAAATATATCAATTTCTGATACACTTTGTGAACCATCTAAGATAGAGCCTTTACCTCCCTTAAGTGTAGATGAGCCAACTGTAAGCATGGCATTCAGAGTCAATGATTCTCCTTTTGCGGGCCTAGATGGAAAATATATCACCTCTAGAAATATTAGAGAGAGGCTTGATAAAGAATTAATTTACAATGTTGCTTTAAGGGTTGAGGATACAGATGATTCCTCTGAGTTTTTAGTTTCAGGAAGAGGTGAATTGCACCTTTCTATATTAATAGAAACTATGAGAAGAGAGGGTTTTGAACTCTCAGTCGGAAGGCCACAAGTGATCTTAAAAGATATTGACGGTAAAGTGTGTGAACCTTTTGAAGAGCTCACTGTCGATGTTGAGTCAGTCCATCAAGGTTCGGTCATGGAAAAATTGGGAGAAAGGAAGGCTGAGCTTACAAATATGACACCAGATGGAAAAGGTCGAGTAAAGCTCGACTTTGTTATTCCTGCAAGAGGATTAATCGGTTTTAGAACTGAGTTTTTAACTGCTACCACCGGAACGGGTCTTATGTATTCATCCTTTGAGTCTTACAGGCCTCAAAAAGAAGGAAAGATTGGTCAAAGAACGAATGGCTCTCTAATCTCAATGAATCAAGGCAAGTCAGTTGCATATGCCATTTTTAATTTACAAAAAAGTGGCAAGTTTTTTGTGGGGCATGGAGAAGACGTCTATGAGGGCATGGTAGTTGGCATAAATTCAAGGGATAAAGATCTTGTCATAAACGTTTTAAAGGGTAAGCAATTGACCAATGTTCGAGCATCAGGCACTGATGAAGCTGTAGCTCTGACTCCAAAAATTAGTCTAGATTTGGAGCAAGCTCTTGAATTTATTGATGATGATGAGCTCGTAGAGGTTACTCCAAGTCATATTAGAATTAGAAAGAGGTTGTTAACTGAGAATCAAAGAAAACGAGCAAGAAATTCATAGAAGTTGAATCATTCTGAAACCTGATTTTCATTCAATCTACATTGTTTCTTCATTTTAAAGCCTATATAATCACTTTTTTTGTCAAAAACAATAGTTTAATATGGATGCCTTTTTAGATTTTCTGGTGAGACAGAAGAAATTTGCGCTTGTCTTCTCTCTTGCATTTATAGCTATTGGTGTCCTTTCTGTAGTGGGCATGCAGCGAGATCAATTTCCGACTGTAGATTTTGAAGTATTGAGTGTAACTACTGCTTATCCAGGGGCCTCTCCTGAAGATGTTGAAAAATCTATAACTAATGTTATTGAAGAAGAGCTTCTTAGTGTTAGTGGAATTAAAGAAATTACTTCTTCCTCAAGAGAAGGCATTTCCAGCATCATAGTGACTCTCGAAGCTGATCTTAAAGATGTTACAACTACTAAAAACGATGTTCGAAATGCGGTGAACCGTGTCAAAGCTTTTCCTGAAGAAGTAACTGATTTACCCCAAGTGGTTGATTTCAATGTCACTGAATTCCCTGTAGTTACAATTAATATTGATAGTACATCCGGAAACTTTAACCAGGCAAGGCAAATTACAGATGAACTTGAGGTGGCTATTTCAAGAATTAAAGGCGTAGCATCAGTAGATAATCCGAGTTATCTTGATAGTGAAATTCAAATAAAGGTCAACCCAGACAAACTTGTCAAATACGAGATGTCAATCAACGAAGTGATCTCCGCGATCTCAAGTAGAAATGCTCGATTTACTGTTGGAGATAATAATCAAGAAAGCCTTGAAAAAAATATTGTAATACTTTCAGAGTTTGAGAGTATCGAGGATATCAAGAACGTTGTCATTAAATCAAGCTTTGATGGTCCAGTCATTAGGTTGAATGATATTGCAGAGGTCTTCAGGGGGCAAGAAGAAGAGACCTCGATAACTCGAGTCAATGGAACAAAAGGATTTGTTCTCCAGGTAAAAAAACAGCCGCAGGCTGATATCATTAGAACCGTCAAAAGAGTGAGAGAGCGTGTTGCTGAACTCCAGAAAAACATTCCAGACGATATCAATATTTTCTATACTGATGACTCCTCAGAAGCTGTTGCAAATCGGCTAGATATCATCATTAAAAATGGCTACATTGGACTGGCTCTAGTTTTGGTAGTATTAGGTGTATTCCTTTCATTAAAAACTGCTTTTTGGGTCGCAGTGAGTATTCCAGTGACTCTCTTAGGAACTGTTTTTGGGCTTGGGCTTACTGGAAACACCATCAATTTAATATCTCTCTCAGGGTTTATCCTTGTTCTAGGAATTGTTGTGGATGATAGTATTGTTATTGCTGAGAGCATCCATCACTATAAATCAAAAGAAGGAAATCTCTACAAAAATGTTGTGATGGGGTTAAAGCGAGTCATCATGCCTGTAGTGACGACAATTATTTCTACCATGCTAGTTATGTCATCATTTTTCTTAATGTCTGGGGTATTAGGTAAATTTATCTATGTGCTGCCTGTTGTTGTATTATTCGCCCTTGCAATTTCATTTCTAGAAATTACATTCGCTCTTCCAGCTCACCTAGCGACTAAGAAAGTTGAGAAACAGAAAACGTGGTTTGTGCCTTTTGAAAATTTATACAACATAATGATGGTGCGTATTCTAAAGTGGCGTTACCTTATCGTTCCATTATTTATTGCACTCCTAGTTTATTCAGCAATGTTTGCTATGAAGAATATTCCTTTCAATTTGTTTCCATCGAGGGGCGCTACAGTCATGTTTGCAAACATTGAGGCACCGAATGGAAGTTCCGCTTCTTACACTGAAAAAATTGTCATTGATGTGGAAAATTTGATTGTTAATGAGATTGGTGAAGACTTGAAATCTTACACGAGCAAAATTGATGCATTTTTCACAAATAAAGCTGACATAGAGATTGCTCTTACACCTACTAGCGACAGAGAGCGTGCTGCTGAAGATATGCAGGAAAAGCTTAAAGAGTTGGTAAAAAATGTTGAAGGTGCTGAAGAAATAAGAATATCTTTGCTTAGACCAGGGCCTCCTCAGGGTGCTGATATTGAGGTTACCTTAGTTTCAGCTAATGATGCCCAGCGAGTGTTAGCCGCAGATAGGCTTGAGGAGATATTAAAGTCAATCAATGGTGTTGACAATATTAATCGAAATGATGAAATTGGTAAGCCAAGAATTGAAACAGTCCTTGATTTTGATGAAATGGCACGTCTAGGAGTGGATTATCAATCTGTCTACAGGCATCTTAGAACTGCCTTTTCAGGATCCTATGTAACTGATGCTACTATTGCAGGTAAGGAAGAAGACGTAAGAATCTATATTGGTGAGAATGACTATACTGAAAACTTTATCCAAAATACTGCAGTAAAAAATCGTCAAGGTAATTTAATACCTATGAGTCAGTTTTCAACCCTTCGAGAAATTGAAGGGGAGCCAGATTATAATCATCTGGATGGTGATCGCTCTATCAAAGTTACAGCAAGTATTGCAGACGGACGTCCAAGGGGAAGACCTTCTAAAGTTGATGAGAGCTCTGAAAACGTCGAGAGTGATTCACTTGATGTCAAGCTAGAGGAATCAGATGAAAGTGCAGCTCAGCCAGAAAGAAGGGGTCCGCCTCCGTCAAAGACCATCATTTTAGCTCAGGCTCTGAAGGAATTAAATGCTTCAGTGGAATACCCTCAAGTATCTATCGTTACCTCTGGAGGAGCTCAAGAATCGATTGAATCACTTCAAGACTTCCTAAGGGCTTTTGTCGTGGCAATCATTGGAATTTTTCTTCTTCTTGCGATACTCTTTAATTCATACTCTCAGCCTATGCTGGTCCTTGCTGCAGTTCCATTTTCTCTGATTGGTGTGATTTGGGCTTTCTATTTTCATGGTGAGCCACTCAGCTTTTTTGCACTGACTGGCTCCTTGGCATTGATGGGGGTTATTGTGAATGATTCTCTAGTGATGGTAAGCCATCTAAACTACATTAGGGATAAGAGCGCCCAATTGGAAGAAAAAAAGGTTTGGATTGCTAGAGGCTCTAGAGATCGTTTGAGGGCTGTTGTATTGACTACCCTGACAACAATGGCTGGAGTTTTGCCTTTGGCTTATGGAATTGGAGGTACTGATGTATTCCTTCAGCCTATGGTTCTTGCTCTTGGCTATGGCCTAATATTTGGTACATTTTTAACATTAATCCTGTTGCCTTGTATGTACCTAATGAACTATGACTTTATCAATATGCTTAGCAGAATTGGAGCAAGATTTTCTAGGAAAAAAGCGCCAGCTTAGCTATTTATTTTGAAGGGCAAGTCGTATTATCTGCTCAGTAGTGAGATTCTGATCTTCAATTTTTGAAACCATTCTGTTAGCCTCTTTAGCTTTAAAGCCAAGTGATTGAAGTGCTTCAATGGCCTGTTTAGAATTTGGATTTGAGCCCTGCTTTAAGTCAGGAGATTTGTTCATATTGCCAGCTAGCTCAAGTTTGCTCAGTCGATCTTGTAGTTCAACTATTAGTTTGAGAGCAGTCTTTTTGCCAATTCCAGGAGTCTTAGCTAGCAAATCAGCGTCCTCTGAAGAAATGCACTCAACCAGAGAGTGAACACTCAGGTTTGATAGGATCGCAAGTGCAACCTTTGGTCCCACACCATTAACTCTGATTAATTCTCTAAAAACGCTCTTTTCATCTTTTGTAATGAAACCAAACAAAGTATGAGCATCCTCTTTAATACTGAGATGGGTATATATTAAAACATCTTCAGACAAATTATCTAACTCATAGAAGGTTGACATTGGGCAGAGGACTTCATATCCAATCCCTTCAACTTCGATAAGGACCTCAGGCGGGTTCTTACTTATAATTCTGCCTTTAAGATGACCAATCATAACCAGGTAAACTTAGCAAAATGCTCTTTTTCAAATGCACGAATCTGATCCTCATGCTGTAATGTTAACCCAATATCATCTAAACCGTTTATGAGTCTTCTCTTTCTCTCTGGATCGACCTCAAAACTATAGGATTCATCGTTTGTTTCAACTGCTTGATTGATTAAATCTATAGATATTTTTCCACTATAGTTAAATAATTTATCAACAATTTCATTGCTGAGGATAATGGGAAGAAGACCATTCTTAAAACAATTGTTATAGAATATATCAGCAAAACTTGGAGCAATGATTGCCCTAAAGCCATAATCATCAAGCGCCCATGGAGCATGTTCCCTTGAAGACCCACATCCAAAATTTCGACGAGTGAGAAGAATTTGTGCACCCTTGAACTTTGGATCATTTAAGACAAATTCAGGATTTATTGGACGTTTAGTATTATCCATGCCTGGCTCTCCATGATCTAAATAGCGCCATTCATCAAATAAATTTGGTCCAAAGCCACTTCTTTTGATGGACTTTAGAAACTGTTTTGGAATGATAGCATCTGTGTCGATATTAGCACGGTCAAGCGGCATTGCAATGGAGTTTATAGGAGTAAATTTTTTCATGCATCTACTCCTGAAAAACGCCCAGCTATTGCTGTTGCAGCAGCAATTGATGGACTTACAAGGTGTGTAAATGAGCCTTGGCCTTGTCGACCCTCGAAGTTTCGATTAGAAGTGCTCGCACATCTTTCTCCTGGTTCAAGTTTGTCTGCATTCATTGCAAGGCACATAGAGCAACCTGGCTCTCTCCACTCAAAGCCAGCATCTTTAAAAATTTGATCAAGACCCTCCTCTTCAGCTTGCTTTTTTACAAGCCCGGATCCAGGAACAACAAGAGCTAATTTAACGTTTTTAGCAATTTTCTTGCCTTTTGCAACATCAGCAGCAGCTCTCAAATCCTCAATTCTTGAGTTTGTGCAGGATCCAATAAAAACCTTATCTATTTCTACCGAACTCATTAAAGTATTTGGTTCTAGGTGAATATACTTGAGCGCATTACGGATACTTTCTGCCTTGACTTCATCTTTTTCAAGTTTTGGATCTGGCGTGGAGCCATGAATATCAACAACCATTTCAGGTGAGGTTCCCCATGTGACCTGAGGTTTTATTTGATTCGCATCAATAAAGATCGAATCATCAAAATGAGATTCTGGGTCACTATGAAGAGTCTTCCAATATTCTAGAGCTGAATTCCAGGTGTCTCCTGTCGGAGAAAAAGGTCTGCCTTTCACATATTCAAGTGTCTTTTCATCAACTGCAACAAGCCCTACTTTTGCTCCAGCCTCGATAGACATATTACACAGAGTCATTCTTCCCTCTATGCTCATCTCTTCAATAGTATTTCCACAAAACTCTATAGCAAAACCTGTTCCGCCAGCAGTACCAATTTTTCCAATAACATACAGCGCGAGATCTTTGGCGCTGACATTACTAGCCAACTCTCCATTAATCTCTATTTTCATATTCTTTGCTTTATTTTGCCAAAGGCAGCCTGTTGCAAGAACATGCTCTACTTCAGAAGTACCTATTCCAAATGCTAGTGCTCCAAGAGCTCCATGAGTTGTGGTGTGTGAGTCCCCACAAACTATACTCATTCCTGGCAAAGTCGCACCTTGCTCTGGGCCAATAACATGAACAATGCCTTGGCGAATATCGTTCATGTGAATTTCATTGATACCGAATGCTTCACAGTTTTTATCTAAAGTTTCAACCTGAAGTCTAGAAACGGGATCAGAAATACTACTCACACCACTTGATCTGTCTGTAGTCGGCACATTATGATCTGGAACCGCAAGATTAGACTTATTGCGCCAAATTTTTCTATCAGCTAAAGAGAGTCCTTCAAAAGCTTGTGGAGAGGTCACTTCATGGATTAATTGACGATCAATATAAATGAGCGTTGATCCATCTTGCTCTAAAACCTTGTGCGCACTCATTAGTTTGTCGTATAGTGTTTGAGGCATTTTGATTAGTAATACTTGATAAAATGACTATTTTACATTTTTTAAAATAACCCACATTACAGAAATAGTTATCAAATATCTCTATTTTGAGTAATGCATTTATTTTAAATTTTAACTTTAGGGCTAATTTTATGTGTGGTATCTGTGGTCAGTTTCGATTTGATGGAAAAGAAGTCTCATCAGAGTCACTCGATAAAATGATGTCAAAGCTAGCAAGACGAGGCCCTGATTCAAGTGGACAATGGAGTGCTCAGCACATTGGTTTTGGACATCAACGATTGAGCATTATTGATTTATCTAGCTATGGTTCTCAGCCAATGGTTGATGACAAGCTTGAACTTACCCTTGTCTTTAATGGAACAATATATAACTACAAGTCACTTCGAGCACAATTATTAAAGAAGGGCTATAATTTTTTCTCTCATTCAGACACTGAGGTTATTATCAAGGCATACCACTTCTGGGGTGAAAACTGTCTGGAGCATTTAGATGGTATGTTTGCTTTTGCTATTTGGGAGCATACTAATAAAAAATTATTTGTTGCTAGGGATAGAATGGGTATCAAGCCACTCTACTTTAACTCTACTTCAAAAGCATTTACTTTTGCATCAAATTCACAGGCTCTTTTAACACAAGAAATTGATAGGAGTGTCAATCCTATTGCACTTCAACAACAGCTATCTCTTCATGGAGTCGTGCCAGCACCAAATACAATCATTAAGGGCATTCAAAAGCTAAAGCCCGGAAGCTATATGATTCTGAAATCTGATGGTCAAATCCAAGAAAAAACATACTGGAGCCCAAATGCTAAGAGACCAGATCGCGAGGTTAGTAATGAGGAATATATCGAGAGAACTCATGAACTATTGACTGCTGCAGTCACTAAAAGAATGAATGCCTCTGATGTCCCAATTGGTGTTCTTCTTTCTGGTGGTCTTGATTCGTCCTTAATTGTTGCACTCCTTAAAGAGGCTGGACATGAAAGAATTAGAACCTTCTCCATTGGTTTTGAAGATATTGATGATGAGGCTGGCAGTGAGTTTGAATACTCAGATCAAATTGTATCTAGATTTAAAACAGAACATAAGAAATACAAAGTGAGCAATCAAGAGGTCCTTCCAAGGTTGTCTGAGGCAGTATTAAATATGGCTGAGCCAATGGTTGGTCAAGATGCAGTTGCATTTTATTTGCTCTCAGAGCAGGTCTCAAAACACACCAAAGTTGTTCTTTCTGGTCAAGGTGCTGACGAAGCTTTTGCAGGTTATTTTTGGTATCCCAGAATGGCAGATGAACATGGGAATGAGATAGATCGTTTTTCAAAACACTATGTTGATAGGCCCCATAAAGAATACTTAAAAACAGTAGCATCTAAATATCGCGGTGAAAATCATACGCATAATTGGCTCAATAAGGAGTTTTCCAAGCCCGGGACCGACTCTTTTATTGATAAGGTATTCAGGACAGATATGACTCGTCTGATAGTTGATGATCCAGTGAAGCGAGTTGATAATATGACAATGGCATGGGGCCTTGAGGCTAGAGTACCCTTTATGGATACGGAGCTAGTTGAGTGGGCATTAAGTATACCCCCTTCATTGAAAATGAGAGAGGAAGGCAAGTATCCACTAAAGAAAATATCAAGAAGTCTATTACCAAAGTCAGTGATTGACCGAAAAAAAGGTTATTTCCCAATGCCAGCTCTTAAGTATATTCAAGGAGAATTCCTAGAATTTATGTCTGATATACTCTTGTCAAGCGCTTGCAGGAGTAGGGGAGTTTTTGATGAGCAATACATTCAAAAGGTAATTGACTCACCGAGAGAATATATGACCGCGTTAAATGGCTCAAGATTATGGCACTTAGCACTTCTTGAATATTGGTTTCAGATTAATTTAGATAACTAGCTTGTGGATAAGATTGTAATTTATACAGATGGTGGTTGCCGAGGAAACCCTGGCGTGGGTGGATGGGGCGTGTGGCTTCGATACAAAGATCATGATAAAAAGCTCAAAGGAGCTGAGCAGAATACTACGAACAATAAAATGGAGCTTACTGCAGCCATTAAGGCCTTGGAGGCTCTTAAATCAAGCGACATTTCTGTTGACTTATATACTGACTCGAAATATGTGATTCAGGGGATCAATGAGTGGATTAAGGGGTGGAAATCAAAAGACTGGAGAACTGCAAATAAAAAGCCAGTCAAAAATGTTGAACTTTGGAAGCAATTAGACGTTCTCAATAAAAAATATCATGTCAACTGGCACTGGGTAAAAGGCCATAGCGATGATCCTGGAAACGATATGGCAGATCTTTTAGCGAATCAAGCTATGGATGAGATTGGTTAAGTTCAAGTCGCTCAGGGTGCTCTAAATATTCTAATTCATCTCGACTAAAATCTGAAAGTAGCCTTGCTTCGATATTGAATGGACCTCTCAAATTTGATCCAATGTGTTTTTTTATAAGTTCATCAAATGTTTGGACTGGATCAATACCTCTCTTGTTGCATAGATACCTATACCAATAATTACCAATCTTTACATGCCCGATCTCATCTTCAAAGATAATATCCAATATGTGAACCATTCTAGTGAATTTTGATCCACTAAATTTTTTTCTAATGCTAGGAGTTACATCTAACCCTCTCGCTTCTAAAACCCTTGGAACAAGAGCCATTCTTGCTAATACATCATAGTCCGTATCTATGGACATTTGCCATAATCCATTGTGCGCATCAAAGTCTCCATAATGATAGTCAAGCTGCTCTAAATGTTCTTTAAGAAGTGAAAAGTGATATGACTCTTCAGTTGCCACCTTAATCCAGTCAAGATAGTATTGATGAGGCATGTTTTGGAATCTGTAAATCGCATCAAGAGCTAAATTAATTGCATTAAATTCAATATGACAAATGGCATGAATATTTTTAATCATGCCAAGATCTGACTTGTCTCTTTTAGGAGCGCCATTGAAGCTGACTAATTTTGGCTTTAATGGGCGCCCAGGAGATAGTATTTTCTTTACTTCACATGTCGGCCCTATTTCCTTTTTTTGGTATTTGATTAGTTTTTTAGTTAGCAGTACCTTCTCATTTGGATCATCGCAGGTTAGTGCATAATATGAGTCTTTAAAGAGAGACATAGGAGCCCACCTTAATGCTTGCTAGTTTCCATTTATCGATTTGTATTCTTATTAATCGTAATGTTGGAAACCCAACATTTGCTGTCATTCTACGAACCTGTCTATTTCTACCTTCAGTGATAGAGATTTCAATCCAAGATGTGGGAATGAGTATCCTTTTTCGAACTGGGGGCGTTCTATCCCAGAGCCATTCAGGCTGATGTATTTTTTTTACAAAAGCGGGTTTTGTTAACCCATCTTTTAGTACAACTCCAGCTTTAAGATCATTTATCGCCTCTTTGGTTATATCTCCATCCAGCTGAACAAGGTAGGTTTTAGTTTTATTACTTTTTGGATTAGAAATTTTATTTTGAAGCTTGCCATCATTAGTTAATATGACAAGCCCCTCAGAGTCTTTGTCTAATCTTCCTACTGGATATATGTTTGGAATATTTATGTAATTAGCTAAAGTATCTCCTTCACCACTAAACTGACATATAACTCCAAAAGGTTTATTGAAGGCGACGACCTTAGCCATAAATTTGTTTTGCCCTCTCCACAAATGCATCTAACTGTGAATTTGCAATACTTTTAAATAATGGAGACATTGTCATATCAGCAATTCTAGATTTGAAACTAAACTCAAGATCTAAATAAACCTTTGCTGCACTATCCCCAAGACTTTCAAAGCGCCATTCTCCGAAGAGCTCATCAAATGGTCCATCAAGTAGTTGCATCTTTATCGATTCAAAAGGCATCAATGTATTATTAGTAGTGAAGGTTTGCTTGAATCCACTTTTATTTATCTCAACCGAGGCAGTAACTTGATTGCCAGTTTCATTTAAAATAGATGAAGAGTCACACCAGTTGAGGAAATTTGAGTAGTCATTAATGTTATTGACCAGCTCAAACATTTGCTGGGGTGAGTATGGAACTATTGCACTTTTTGAAATACGATGCATGGCAAAAAATAAAAAAGATAATTCAAATACTATTGCCTTGAATAAAAAAGCAAGGCATGACTATTTTATCGAACAAAGTCTCGAGGCTGGCCTTAGTTTGCTTGGCTGGGAAGTTAAAAGCTTGAGGGAGAATAAAGTTCAGATAAAAGAGAGTTATGTGATTTATAAAAATAATGAACTCTTTCTATTTGGTGCACATATTTCGCCATTAAGGTCTGCATCAAGTCATGTAGATTGTGATCCAATTAGGACTAGAAAGCTCCTTCTTAATAAGCTTGAAATCAACAGACTTCGAGAAAAGATTACGCAAAAAGGAGCTACAGTTGTTCCTTTAAAATTGTATTGGGCTAGAGGCAAGGTTAAGTTAGAAATTGGAGTTGCTAAGGGTAAAAAATCTCATGACAAGAGACAAGATATTAAGGAAAGAGATTGGAAATTAGACAAAGCTAGAGCTCTAAAGGAAAGTAATCGATAAATTATTATATTTTTTTTAAATTATTTTTCAAATAGCATTATTTTGATAGTACAATAAACATTAGGTACAGCGTTGGAGGCAGATGGTTTCTTTTGATTCTTTCCTCCTGAAATAGGTGTAAAAGTTACCTCTTCCGCTCTATCTTTTTTTTTAACAAACTTTTATTGGAGAGAATTAAAATGAATAAATCAGAATTAATTGATGCAATCGCTTCAGGTGCAAATTTATCTAAAGCAGATGCTGCTAGAGCACTAAACGCCACTACAGGCGCAATCACTTCAGCGATGGCTAGTGGTGATGGAGTTCAGCTTACTGGATTCGGTAGCTTTGTAGTTAGAAGCCGTGCAGCTCGCACTGGCCGTAACCCACAAACTGGAGCAACTATTCAGATTAAAGCTTCTAATGTGGCAGCCTTCAAAGCTGGTAAAGCATTGAAAGATGCATGTAACTAATTAAGTTATATTGTTTCTTTGAAAAAGGCGCTGTTTGCGCCTTTTTTTTGTCCAAATGAAAATGATTCATCAATAAATAATTACTAGCAAAATTTATTGTTCTAAATCTCCATAAAAATTTTGTTCACCAGAGCCACTTTCAGAGAGATCGCTGATTGCAGTTTCAACATCGCTGATCGCATTTTTTAGTTCACTAATAATTAGGTCTTTGTCATCAGTGAAAGGTAGCTCTTCAATAAGACGATTTAATTTGCCGCGGGATAACCAGGCTTTGTGACGAGCCCATTCCGGAAATAGTAGCTGATGAGGGTCAACGGTTTTAACATCAGAAAATCTTGATGGATCGCTTGAGTCTAATCCCAATGGAACATAGGCATTAACCATTGTTACTCTATCATAAGGCTCTTTTAGTTTAGCACCTCTATGAACCACCATATTTCCTTGTAATACAATAATATAGCCGGGCCCAGGGAAATGAGGACTAATAATCCTGTCTTCTGGCATAGATTGATTGCTGTCTTTAATCTCTTGAGCCTCTTTCTTTGTGCCAAGGAAATACTGAAATTGACCCCCAATCTGTTTATTTGGGTCAGATACCATCATCACATAATCAAGTCCAATAGTATCAGTATGCCACTTGTCAACTGCACGACTCAGGTCGTCTGGGGCAAAGTTAAAGTGCCCAAGATGAAGGGGTACAGAGTGAGGCGCTACTGGAATACCATAGATCTCAGATAAGAATTCACTCACTTTCGGACACAAGCATAAGTCCCTTAAAAATCTAGATCGATATACACACCCACGAAGTAAATATTGAATCCTCTCTCCCCCACTCGAAGAAAATTTTCTGAGTGATTGTGCAGTCTGCATTAAAACTCTAACTCCTTCATCTGACAAAAGCCTTGCGATACCAGAAACACCAAAACTTGTAGGACACTTTTCTATCTCATCTTTGGTATATCCTAAGTCAGAAAGAGAGAAAGATTTTTTAGGGAGTTCAAGCTCTAGATGAATATTTGAATCATAAGCGGGCTCATCTTCAAGATAGTAGTATCCCTCAGGGAGAGTATTTGGAAAACTTATAGGAGTGTTTAATAGTTTCTCTTTCATATGTTTATCGCTTCAAAGTGATTAGCGTTAATAATACTTAAAGTTTTAATTCTTCGAAATAACTTAAAGAAAAATAAATAAAGTTATTTAAGGTTGATATACTTTTTTTTAAATTAGCTATTTTTAAATTTATGACTAAATTCACTCCTTATTGGTGGGAAGGGCAGCCACACTATCTAGAGAGTAACAGTATGCCAAAGAATGCAGATGTAGTAATTGTTGGTGCAGGATTTACTGGTTTAAGTGCGGCAATTACTTTAGCAAAATCTGGAGTTTCAGTTGTTGTTTTTGACTCAGTTGAGTTAGGTTTTGGTGCAAGCACAAGAAATGGTGGGATGTTGGGATCAGGACATAAAGTTTCACCACAACAGGCAGAAGAAAAATATGGAATAGATGTTGCTGGACAAATCCATAAAGAAGCAAATGCGTCTCTCGCTTTTACTACAAATTTAATTCAAGCAAACAATATTGATTGTGATCTTCAGATTTGTGGGCGATTAAGGACATCATGGGTGCCTCAGGATCAATTAAGCATGTCTGAGAATCTAAAAAAATTAAAAGCTATTGATAATTTTAATTCTAAAATGATTGATTCTTCGACAATGTCTGAATCAATTAAAACTGAGTTATATTTTGGAGGTCAGTATTATGAAGACCATGGCTCAGTCCAGCCTCGAAAGTTTCATTATGGTCTCTATGAGCTGGCCATACAATCTGGCGCAAAGGTTTTTGGAAATATGCCAGTAAATCAAATCACTCCATTATCAGGGAATCAAGGAGCTGGCTTTGTTGTTTCCGTTGCAAATGAATTCATAAGTTGTAAGGATGTTTTGATAGCAACCAACGGATACACTCGATCTTCTCTTTCAAAATATTTATCTAGAAGAATCTTGCCAGTACCTAGCTTTATTATAACTACCGAAGAGATTGGAGTAGACAGAGTAAACTCATTAATACCAGGAGGTCATTGCATAGTAGAAACAAGAAAGCGCTATTGTTATTATCGGCCAACTCCATGCGGAAAAAGGATAATGATTGGAACAAGAGCAGCTATGCATTCCATGCCAGCTGAAAAAGCACTTCCAATACTTAAAAAAACATTATCTGAGATTTTTCCTGAGTTGGATGGAGTTGATATAAGTCACTGCTGGACAGGTTTTACTGGCTTTAGTTTTAGTATGATTCCTAACTTGGGGTGTTATGATGGAATATATTCTGCAATGGGCTATTGTGGCAATGGTGTAGCTATGGCTCCTTACCTAGGTCACATGGCAGCATTAAAGATTCTAGAGCCAGATAAAAAAGTAACTGTATTCGAGAGCACATCATTACAGACTCGCCCATATTATTATGGTTCTCCTTGGTTTCTTCCAATTGCGAGTGCTTACTTTAAAGTCTACGATAAATTTGATAACTATCGTAGAAGAAAAAATTTATAAAATATTTTGACTTTGAATTTGTCGACTCATCTCTGCATAAACCGTTGAAATAACTATCTGCATGGTAAAATACCGGCTTTTTAAATAATTGGAGATTGTCCATGGAGCAAACTTTATCAATAATTAAGCCAGACGCCGTAGCTAAAAATGTCATCGGTCAAATTTACTCAAGATTTGAAAATGCTGGATTTAGAATTGTGGCATCTAAAATGATACATTTAGATCAAGAAATGGCTGGAGGTTTTTATGCTGTTCATAAGGACAGACCTTTCTTTAATGACCTAATGACTTTTATGACTTCAGGCCCTGTAATGGTTCAAGTTTTAGAAGGTGAAAATGCTGTTGCAAAGCATCGTGAGATCATGGGTGCAACAAATCCAAAAGAGGCTGATGCAGGAACTATTAGAGCAGATTTTGCAGAGTCTTTAGATGAAAATGCTGTTCATGGTTCAGACTCATTGGAAAATGCAGCCATAGAGATTGCCTATTTCTTTGGTGATAAGGGTGTCTGCCCTAGAACGCGATAGATATTAGATCATCCTCATGTTAGAAAAACAAAACTTACTCGGACTAACTCAAAGTAAGTTTAAGGATTTTTTTTCAGACTTGAGTGAAAAGCCCTTTCGTACAAAACAAATTATGCAATGGATCTATCACCAAGGGGTTTATAACTTTGGTGATATGCATAACTTTTCAAAGGCCCTTAGAGATAAGCTTGACTCAATAGCCTCTCTAGATTTGCCTGAAGTTATTTCAACAAATAATTCAAAGGATGGGGTTGTCAAATGGGTCATAAAGCTTGGTGAAAATAATCATATTGAGACCGTTTATATTCCTCAAAAAGAAAGAGGAACTCTTTGTATTTCTTCACAAGTTGGCTGCTCACTTGCGTGTACTTTTTGCTCAACAGGGCATCAAGGCTTTAACAGGAACCTAAAAACTCATGAGATTATTGGTCAGGTTTTAGTTGCTAAAAATTATTTAGCTCAAGAAAATAAACGCATCTCTAATGTAGTTTTTATGGGAATGGGGGAGCCATTATTAAATGAATCACCTGTTTACGATGCTTGTCAGATTCTATTAGATGATTGGGCTTTTGGACTATCAAGAAGACGAGTTACGGTCTCGTCCTCAGGAATTGTTCCTGCACTTCTAAGAATGTCGGATACAGTTCCAGTTAGTCTAGCTATTTCTTTGCATGCACCTGAAGATGAATTAAGAGATATACTGGTTCCAATAAATAAGAAATACCCAATAAAAGAATTAATGAAAGCGTGCCATTATTATCTGAATGCTGGGTCTCAGGAGAGGCATATTCTTTTTGAATATGTGATGTTAGAAAATGTAAATGATTCTGTAGAAAATGCTAAAACACTTTCAAAGCTGTTGAACTTTTGGTTTGATCGAGAATCAGCTAAAGTGAATTTGATTCCTTTCAATCCATTTCCAGAAACTCAATATAAAACGTCCAATAATAAATCTATAGATAAATTTCAAGATATCCTGCACCGATCAGGTATTCGCACAACTACAAGAAGAACCAGAGGTGATGACGTGGATGCTGCATGCGGTCAACTGGCTGGAAAAGTAATAGACAAGAGTAGAAGAAATGTTGGACGGAATTGATTACTACCCAAAAAAGAAAAAAAGATCTTTTGGAAAATTAATCGGACTCTTATTGTTTTTCTTGGCTCTAATCAGTCTGTGGTATTATCTTCAGAATTTAGATTTAAGTGAAAGTAAATCAAGCACAATTATCATCAGTAAGCCCCCTGAATATGTTGAAGATGAAAAAAAAGTTGTTGAAGACTCTAACGAGCCAATTGCTCCCAAATTAATAGAGAGTAATGTAGAGAGTCTAGATGAGGTTGTAAGCAATTATGAAGCAAATACACAAAATTAAAAGACGAGTTTCTAGGCAGATATTTGTCGGTGATGTTGCCATAGGTGGAGATGCTCCGATTAGTGTACAAAGCATGACAAATACAGATACTTGCGATGTTGATTCTACTGTCGCTCAAATAATTTCCCTTGAAGAGGCTGGTGCTGACATAGTCAGGGTGTCAATACCAACTATGGAGGCTGCTGAAGCCTTTAAAAAAATTAAAAAATCTGTCAACTTGCCATTAATTACTGACATTCATTTTGATTACAAAATAGCTTTGAAAGTGGCAGAATACGGTTCTGATTGTCTGAGAATTAACCCTGGAAATATTGGTAAAGAAGATCGAGTTAGAGAGGTTGTTGCATCTGCAAAAGATAATGGGATTCCTATCAGAGTAGGAGTTAACGCAGGGTCTCTTGAGAAAGATTTGCAGAAGAAATATACTGAGCCGACTCCTGAAGCAATGGTAGAGTCAGCCTTTAGGCACATTGATATTTTAAATAGGTTGAATTTTGATAATTTCAAAGTGTCACTAAAGGCATCTGAAGTTTTTATGACAGTATTTGCTTATCGCCAACTTGCTTCGCAAATTGACAATCCACTTCATTTAGGTATTACTGAGGCTGGATCTTTTCGATCGGGTGCTGTTAAATCTTCAATTGGAATGGGTATGTTATTAAGTGAAGGTATAGGAGATACAATTCGCGTATCGCTCGCATCGGATCCTGTGAATGAGGTTAAAGTTGGTTTTGATATTTTAAAATCACTCCACTTAAGAAAAAAAGGTGTGAACTTAATTGCTTGTCCTTCATGCTCTAGACAAAAATTTGATGTCATTTCTGTAGTTAATGAGCTAGAGTCCCGCCTTGAGGATGTTACTGAATCAATTGATGTAGCTGTGATTGGATGCGTAGTCAATGGCCCTGGAGAGGCTAAAGAGGTCAGTGTGGGACTTACTGGCGGTTCACCGAACTTATTGTATATAGATGGCAAAACTCACAGTAAGGTCAATAACGAATCTTTAGTTGATACTCTTGAAATGCAAATTAGAAGGCGAATACCTATTTCCAACGTCTAACCCTCTTGAATGCTTTATATTTGTAGATAGCTATAATTGAGTAATAACCTGCAACCGCAGTAATGGTCGATGTAATTAGTCCGCCAACCCAAAATGCTAACGTAGCATTTCCAAAATTTTGCATAATGTATGAAAATGTAAATTCAAACTCTGGGTCCATTTCAATACCCATAATGGAGGCACCTAATTTATAAGTAAAGAAATAAAAAGGAACCATTGTAATTGGGTTATTAATCCAAACCACAAGAACTGAGAGAAGAATGTTTGCGGAAAAAAATACTGCGAAAATTGCCACAAGTAAAGTATGCATTGGAAGCGGAATAAATGCAAAAAAAAGTCCAATAGCAAACGCCCTTGAAATCGTTTTTTTATTCCATTTCCAAATTTCAGGATTCGTTAAATGTTTATTAAACCAGCCAAGATTAATATTTTCAGGTTTTGGACTGTATTTTTTTAGTGTTTCTCTCATTAGTTCTTTGAGACCTCAATAATTCTCTCTGCAGTCAAACCATATAGTTCATAAAGTTCAGATTGTGTCCCGTGATCGGTAACTTTGTCAGGAACACCCAGTATATGAAGGTTTGTTTTAATGTTATTTTTTTGTAATAGCTCATTGATGGCGCTTCCAGCTCCACCATTTAAAGTATTGTCTTCTATAGAAATGAGAGTTTTAGACTGATTTGCAATTTTTAGTATCAACTCTTCATCTAATGGCTTTACAAACCTCATATCCACAACAGTTGCATTAATCTTCTCTGAAGCTTCAATGGCGGCTTCGAGCATATTTCCAAAAGCAAAAATGGAAGTATCTTGTCCCGTTCGTACAATTTCGCCTTTGCCTAACTCAAATCCAGAGTCAGTAACAAAGTCTTCCACACTGGACTTTCCTCTTGGAAATCTTACACAAACCGGTCCTTCTAAGCGGTTTGCAAAATTAAGAGCTTTATACATTTCAATTGATGAACTCGGAGCGATGATAGTAATATTGGGTATACATCTCAAGAAACTCAAATCAAAAATTCCAGCATGAGTCGCTCCATCAGCCCCTACAAGTCCAGCTCTGTCTATAGCAAAAGTAACATTTAAATTTTGCAGTGCAATATCATGAATGAACTGATCATAACCTCGTTGCAAAAAGGTTGAATAGATTGCAACTATCGGTTTTAGTCCCTTTGCAGCCATTCCACCTGCCAAAGTTACTGCGTGTTGTTCTGCAATTGCAACATCAACAAAGCGCTCAGGAAATTCATTGGCAAATTCAACCATTCCTGATCCTTCTGACATTGCTGGAGTTATGCCTATGATTTTTTCATCAACTTTGGCAGAATTACAAAGCCATCTTCCAAAAACACTGCTATAGCTTGGGAAATTATTTGTTGACACTGAAGGTGGAGATATGCCATGAAATTTCAGTGGATTCTCTTCAGCCTCTTCTAGACCATGACCCTTCTTTGTAATGATATGAAGGATTCTAGGTTTTTTAAGATTCTTTAAGTTTTCTAAAGTCTTGATTAAGATTGATATGTCATGTCCATCAATTGGCCCAAAGTAGTCTACACCTAATTCTTCAAAAAGAGTTCCTGGAAGAATCATCCCTTTTAAATGCTCTTCTGAACGCTTCGCAAATTTTTGAATGCGAGGCAAGCGCTCTAAAAATTCAAGTGATTTAGATTTCATTGTTGAGTAGATCTTTCCTGAAATCAGTCTCGTTAAGTATTTACTGAGAGCCCCAACATTCTTGGAGATTGACATATCATTATCATTAAGAATGATTAATAGATTAGTATCCGTATCACCTGCATGGTTCAGTGCCTCAAATGACATGCCACCAGTGAGTGCACCATCACCAATAATTGCAATAGAGGTATCTGAGTTATCATTGAGTTTATTTGCAAAAGCAATTCCTAAGGCAGCACTTATGGAGGTAGATGAGTGTCCTGCGCCAAAGACGTCATGCTCGCTCTCACTTCTTTTTGTAAAGCCTGATAAACCGTCTTTTTGCCTCAGTGTAGACATCATACTTTTTCTTCCAGTTAGAACTTTATGAGTGTAGGCTTGGTGTCCAACATCCCATACAAAAGTATCATTTGGGCTATCAAAAACATAATGCATCGCCAAGGTTAATTCAATTGTTCCAAGATTTGAGCTTAGATGACCTCCAGTTTTTTCAATACTTTCAATTAAAAAAACTTTAATTTCCTCAGCAAGAGTATTTAGCTCATCGATGCTCAGGTTTTTTATATCAACTGGAGTTTGAATTTGATCTAATATCATTGCAGAAGATTTAATTATTATTCTAGAATCACAAGAAAGAGTCGAATTATACACTTCTCAATATAAATTAAAGTGAAGCACTAATGGAGTTTTTATGATTATTAGAGCCCTAATTAAGCTTATATCTTTTGATATGGCAAGTAAAATTAAAAATTTTTAGCTTAGTGTCTCTGAAAAATGCATGCCATTTGTGCTTTATATAAGTTTACTAGACTTGATGATTTTGAGGATATTCAGAAACCTCTGAGGTCATTTCTAGATTCGTTGTCAGTTAAGGGCACTCTTTTGCTAGCCAGAGAGGGCATTAATGGAACTATTTCAGGAAGCAAAGAGAGTCTTGAAAATGTTCTTGACTATTTGCAAGCTGATGAGAGATTTCATGGTCTTGAATACAAATTTTCATATAGTAAAAAAATTCCATTTAGAAGACTTAAGGTTAAATTAAAAAAAGAAATAGTAACCATGGGCTTAACAGAAATAGACCCAACCCATTCAGTTGGGACATACGTGAAGCCAAAAGACTGGAATAATTTAATCAATGATCCCGATGTCGTATTAATTGATACTCGAAACAACTATGAATATGAAATTGGTAGCTTTCAGGGCGCTATCAACCCTAATACTGAGACTTTTAGAGAATTTCCAAGTTTTACAAAAAATACTCTTGAGAAGTATCGAAACAAGAAAATTGCAATGTTTTGTACTGGGGGTATTCGATGCGAAAAATCTACAGCCTATCTCAAGTCTAAGGGCTATGAAAATGTTTTTCACCTGCAGGGTGGTATTCTTAAATATCTTGAAGAGGTTAAAGAGGAAGAGAGCTTATGGGAAGGAGAGTGCTTTGTTTTTGATGACAGGGTTGCGGTTAAACATAATTTAGAGCAAGGTCAATATGATCAGTGTCACGCATGTCGATTTCCAATTACTGAAGAGGACACTAAGCATCCTCATTATGAGAAAGGAGCATCATGCCCAAGATGTTTTGGAACCAAAAATTCAGACCAGTTAAGGCGCTATAGAGAAAGAGAAAAACAAGTTCAGCTAGCTAAAAAGAGAGGCGAAGAGCATATTGGAGATGACGCTATCGTTGTAAAAAATAAACACAGGTAATATTTATTTGAAAAGGTTTAAATGTTTGAAAGAAAAGATATTTCAAAGCTCAAAAAAGACATTATTTTAGATGTTGAGTTATTGGGTACGAAATTAAATTTGCATACACGATGGGGAGTCTTTAGTCCACGATCAATTGATGATGGAACTCTTTTACTCATGAAATATATCAGTGCTGATGAGGGTGATGTATGTTTAGATTTAGGGTGTGGTTATGGCCCCATTGGTCTTGCTTTAGCTCGACAATGCCATAAGGGCCAAGTACACATGGTAGACAAGGATTTTATTGCTGTTGAGCTTGCAAATGAAAATGCAAAGAGAAATGGTATTGTTAACGCAAAAGCATATCTCTCAGATGCGTTTACGCACGTCCCAAGTGAGATAAAGTTTAGTCAAATTATTTCAAATATTCCTGCAAAGGTTGGAAGAGAGCAGCTTTCAATCATACTTTATGATGCCTTTGACGCCCTTGAGTCAGGTGGCAAAATTACAGTTGTTACAATCAATGGGCTGAAAGATTTCATTAAGAGTAACTTTAAGTCAGTTTTCGGTAATTATAAAAAAATTAAGCAAGGGCAAAAATACATTATTTCGCAAGCTGTAAAACAATAATTCTTGAATGATTGTGTACAGTGATTTAAATACTAGATTAAAATAACAAAAAAAAATCGGAGAAGTAAATTGGAAGTATTAGAAAAAATTCAAAAGCAAGTCGATAGCGCAGCAATTGTCATTTACATGAAAGGTACTCCACAATTCCCTCAGTGTGGTTTCTCTGCTAGAGCCTCTCAAACACTTGCCTCTACTGGTGTAGAGTTTGCTTACGTCAATGTTTTTGAAGATCAAGAGGTCTTTCAAAGCCTACCTGACTTTGCTGATTGGCCAACTTTTCCACAAATATATTTCAATTCTGAACTTGTTGGTGGTGGAGACATCATCATAGAAATGGCTGAGCAGGATACCCTGAAAGATGCCATGCAAGAAGCTGTTGAAAAGTTTAATAGCTAATTAACTCTCAAATCCTTCTTAACTTGTAGCCATTTTTTTTAAGCCAGCGTTTGTGTTCTTGAAACTCAGGCATTATTGATTCAACTGAGTCCCAGAAGTCAGTAGAGTGATTCCTGTGTATTGTGTGGACTAATTCATGAACTATGACGTAGTCAATGACACCCATTGGAGCCATTAATAAAAGATAGTTAAGGTTAATGTTGTTTTTAGAAGAGCATGATCCCCACATAGTTTTCTGGTTTTTTATTCTGACCTGGTTGACCATCAAATTATGTTTATTAGCAAAGTATGCAACTCTAGGCAGAGCTATCTCTTTAAATTTATTTTTGTACCATTTCTTGATAGATAATGACAGAGAGTCTGGTTCTATTGAATTAGCAATAAACTCTTCACCGGTAAAAAAAAGCTCTTTTGACGCATTCTGTTCTACATTGATTGGAAAAAGAGTACCTAAATACAGAAGCTTGTTATGATTACTTGTAACATCTTTTATTTGATTTTCAATTAATCTTTTTTTTCTATTAATCCAGTTTTCTTTTTCATTTATAAAATCTTGAATTTTTTCAATAGAGAGTCTTTTAGGTGCACGAATAATGAGCTCAGCATTTTCATTAATCGTGAGGCTGAGGGTTTTACGCTTGCTTCTAATGATTTTATTGGGATTCATATGAATGTAATTAATTGATCCATGCTCTGGCATTTTCAAACATTCTCATCCATGGCGAGCGCTCTTTCCAATCATTAGGGTGCCAAGAGTTCTGGACTGCTCTAAAAACCCTCTCTGGATGAGGCATCATAATTGTAATCCTTCCTGATTCATCGCAGATCGCGGCAGCTGCATTTTCAGAGCCATTAGGGTTATGCGGATAAATTTGAGAGGAGTTTCCAGAATGGTCAACATATTGCATTGTAATATTATTTTCAGCTAATTTTGACTTGAAGGAGGCTCTACCTTCGCCATGAGCAATGGCAACTGGCATGACTGAGTCCTGCATACCATTAAATAGTATTGAGTTTGAATGGTTAATTTTAACTCCAGTAAATCTGGCTTCGAACTGCTCTGATGTATTTCTTTCAAATGAAGGCCAATTGTCAGTTCCAGGAATAATTTCTTGAAGATTTGAAATCATTTGACAGCCATTACAGACTCCGAGAGTAAAGCTATCACTTCTAAGAAAATATTCTGAAAACTCATCTTTGGCTCTTTGGTTTAAAAGAATGGAGTTGGCCCATCCTCTTCCAGCTCCAAGAACATCGCCATAGGAGAATCCACCGCAAGCAGCCAATCCTTTGAATTTTGACAAAGAAATCTCTCCAGATAGAATTTGACTCATATGGACATCATTTGCTTCGAAACCGGCTTTAGAAAATGCTGCTGCCATTTCGATGTGGCCATTGATTCCTTGCTCTCTTAGAATTGCAATTTTTGGTTTTACTCCTTGGTTAAGATAGGGGGCAGTGATCGTTTCATTGATGTCAAAACTGGGTGAGCTAATAAGACCACTTGAAGTTCTAGATAGTTCAGAATTTTCAGATTTAGCGCACTCTGGATTGTCTCTTAGTTTGGCTATTTGATAAGACGTCGAAGACCATAACTCCTGAAGGTTATCTCTGCGATCTGCATAAACTTTAAGATCGTTATGATAGATTATAATCTCGTCAGACTCAGTAATCTTAGCAATAGATTTGGTATGGTCTTTGAGACCAATTTTAGCTAGTTCTTTTAAGACAGTTGCTTGATTATGATTACTGACTTGTATGATGCATCCAAGCTCTTCATTAAACAGATCAGCTATAGGGTCTGATACTCTGATATCCAATCCGCATCTTGAGGCGAATGCCATTTCTAATAAAGTGATCAGTACACCTCCATCAGATCGGTCGTGAAAAGCGCTAATCAGACCTGATTTATTAAAAGCGTTCATTGCTGAGAAGAATTTAGCAAAAAGTTTTGGATTATCAAGGTCTGGAGCCTCATTACCAATTTGATTAAAAACTTGTGCAAGTGAAGAGCCACCCATCCTATTTTTACCGAGCCCAAGGTCAATCAAGAATAACTCAGAATTTAACTCAGTGCTGAGTAGAGGAGTCATTTGCAGTCTTGCATCAGGAGTTTTAGAGAAGGCGCTGATGATGAGTGATAGTGGCGCAGTTACAGATTTCTCTTCATTGTCTTCACTCCAAGAGCTTTTCATTGACATAGAGTCTTTACCTACTGGAATTGTCAAGCCAAGTTGAGGGCAAAGTTCCATACCAATTGATTTAACTGCCTCGAAAAGTTTTGCATCTTCTCCAGGATGCCCACTAGCACACATCCAGTTTGCCGATAGATTGATATGATTAATATCTTCAATGTAAGCACCTAGTAAATTGGTTAATGCCTCTCCAACACTCATTCTTGCAGCAGCAGCAGCATTGATAAGAGATAGTGGAGTTTTTTCTCCGATAGACATTGCTTCACCTTGATAGCCTTCATAGTCTGAGAGTGAAATTGCGCAGTCAGCTACAGGGACTTGCCATGGTCCAATCATTTGGTCCCTTGCGATGAGTCCAGTTACAGATCGATCAGCAATTGTAATGAGGAAGTTTTTACTGGCAATCGTTGGAAGATTAAGTAAGCGCTTAATGGCATCTTCAAGTTCAATATTTGATGGATTAAATGCTTTTTCAATATTCGGTAAAGACTCGACATCTTTGTGAGTTTTGGGGGATGATCCAAATAGAAGTGACATCTTAAGATCAATCGGTTTGTTTTTAAAGTGAGAGTCCTCCAAAAGTAAATGCCTGTCGTCTGTAGCACTTCCTAAAACAGCATAGGGCGCTCTCTCTTTCAGGCAAATTTGATCAAAAAGATTAATACTTTCCTCTTTAATTGCGATGACATATCTTTCTTGTGACTCGTTGCACCAAATTTCAAGTGGAGACATTTTAAACTCGTCATTGGGTATCGACCTTAATTGAAGCTTTGCACCTTTCTTTGAGTCATTGACGAGCTCAGGAATCCCGTTTGATAGTCCACCTGCGCCAATATCATGTATAGATACAATTGGATTTTTTTCACCAAGGTTAGTACAAGCAGTTATGACTTCTTGAGATCGTCTTTGCATTTCTGGATTTGCCCTTTGGACAGAAGCATAGTCAAGGCTTTCGTTTTGATCCCCACTGCCAATACTTGATGCTGCACCACCACCAAGTCCAATTAGCATTGCCGGACCACCCAGAACAATTATTTTATCTCCGTCAGAAATCAAACCCTTTTCAACATGATTTGTTTTGATGTTACCGATGCCACCAGCCAGCATGATTGGTTTGTGATAACCTCTCACTTCACCATTATTTGTTTTCTGTTCGTATGTTCTGAAATAACCACAAGTATTGGGTCTTCCAAATTCATTGTTGAATGATGCGGCGCCGATAGGGCCATCAATCATGATTTCTAATGCAGAGGAGATCTGACTTGGTTTGCCATAATCTTTTTCCCATGGCTGAACTGAATTTGGAATCTTTAAGTTTGAGACTGAAAAGCCGCATAGACCAGTTTTTGGCTTAGACCCTCTTCCTGTGGCGCCTTCATCCCTGATTTCTCCGCCTGAGCCTGTAGCAGCGCCAGGGTCCGGTGCAATTGCTGTAGGATGATTATGCGTTTCGACCTTCATTAGGACTGCTTTTTCAGCAACAGAACTCTGATATATGCCTTCTTCATTTGCTTCAAAGTAGCTTGAAGCATATCCATTCATGACTGCTGAATTGTCGCTGTAAACTGACAATAAACCTTCAGGGTTTTGTTTGTAAGTATTTTTAATCATTCCAAAGAGAGAAATTGCTTGTTTTTCAGAGTCAATAGTCCAATCTGCATTGAAAATTTTGTGTCTACAGTGCTCAGAGTTTGCTTGAGCAAACATCATCAACTCAATATCTCTAGGGTTTCTCTCTATGGCTACAAAGCTATCAAAAAGATAATTTATTTCGCTCTGACTTAGTGCAAGTCCAAGTTCATTGTTAGCCCTATTAATTGCAGATTTACCTTGACTTAAAATATCAATTGTGTCGAATTTATTTGGCATAAATTCATTGAATAATAAATCTGAATCATTCATGTCATTAAGGACAGATTCAGTCATCTTATCCATAACTAGCTCTAATATAGTGGCTAGTTCATTTGCACTAACTGCTCTATCAAAATGATAGTTAATCCCTCTCTCAATTCTTGAAACCACAGACAAACCGCAAAGCTTACAAATATCAGTCGCCTTGGATGACCAAGGTGAAATGGTACCAATTCGAGGAGTAATTGTTATCTTGTGTTTAGAATTAACTAAGTTAACTCCCGGTGCGTAATCTAAAAGCTTATAGAGCGCTTTTTTGTTAGATTGATTTAAATCTTTATCTGACTGTATAAAGTGAATGTATTCAGTTCCAATAAGTTCTAGGTCTGGGAATAAAGCTTGAAATCTTTCATTAAGTGAGTTGACTTTAAATTTTCTGAGTGCCTGAATCCCGGTGTGAAAAGAAATCATAGTTCAGATAGAATCTCATCTGAAATATCGGCGTTATGGTAGACGTCTTGGGTGTCATCAAGGTCTTCTAGTCTATCTATGAGTTTCATAAACTTTTCTGCATCTTCAACGTTGAGCTCAACTCTATTGGCAGGTTCCATAGTAATCTCTGAATGGTCTGGAGTTAAATCTTTGGCTAATAATGCATCTTTAACAATAAAAAAATTCTCTGGTGAGGTGACTACATCGATTGAGTTATCATCATTGATGACTATATCTTCTGCCCCAGATTCAATTGCTATTTCCATGATTGTATCTTCATCGCCAGATGCAAAGCTTATAAATCCTTGCTTTGAAAACATATAGGAAACAGAGCCGTCTGTCCCAAGGTTACCACCGTTTTTAGAGAAGGCGTGCCTAACATCAGAGACAGTTCGATTTTTATTATCTGTAAGGCAGTCAACCATTATGGCTGTGCCTCCAAGTCCATAACCTTCGTAGCGAATTTCCTCATAATTTTCCCCTTCAAGGTCACCAGAACCCCTTTTCACGGCGTTATCGATGGTGTCTCTTTTCATGTTTGCAGCTAGTGCTTTATCAATCACAGTCCTAAGTGAAGGGTTGTTTTCAATCACTCCACCACCCATCTTTGCAGCAACTACAATTTCTTTAATCAGCTTTGTGAAAATTTTTCCACGCTTAGCATCTTGAGCGCCTTTTCGATGCTGAATATTGTGCCATTTACTATGTCCTGCCATTTTTTATCAATATCTCCAATAAAAACATTACTTTGTAAAGTCTAGTAAGCGTTGAATTGAGTGCTTTGCTCTATCAATAACTTCGCTATCAATGAGAATTTCATTTTGTCCAGTATTAAGAGTTTCAAGGCACTTTTCAAGACTATTCATAGCCATCCAGTTGCAATGAGCGCAAGACTCGCAGTCTGCTCCCTCACCCATGGTAGGGGCTTCAATTAATTTTTTTTGAGGGGCAATCTCTTTCATTTTGTGAAAAATGCCATTATCTGTTGCCACTATGAAAGTTGTTTCTGGTCTTGAGGATACTGCATTAATTAGTTGAGTTGTTGAGCCAACAACGTCTGCGAGAGCTATGACTTCTTTAGGCGATTCGGGATGAACTAAAATGCCAGCTTCTGGATGAAGCTCCATAAGTCTTTTCAAGCCTTCTGCTTTGAATTCCTCATGAACAATACACGCACCATCCCACATCAGCATTTCAACTCCAGTCATAGACTGCACATAATGACCAAGATGTTTGTCAGGTGCCCAGAGCACTTTTTTTCCTTCGCTATGTAACTTCTGAACTACTTTGAGTGCACTCCCAGATGTAACCACCCAGTCAGCTCTGGCTTTAACCTCTGCAGAAGTATTTGCGTAAACAACGACTTCGTGATCAGGATTAAGATCACAAAACTCAGAAAATTCTTTGATTGGACAGGATAAATCTAGAGAGCACGTAGCTTTTTCATCTAAAACTAAAACCCTTTTCTCTGGAGATAAGATTTTAGCAGTCTCTCCCATAAACTTCACTCCAGCAACAATGATAGTTCCAGCATCACTGTTTTGACCAAATCGAGCCATTTCAAGAGAGTCTGATACAATTCCGCCAGTCTCTTCAGCTAAAGTCTGAAGGTCGGCGCTTACATAATAGTGAGCCACTAGGGTGGCGTTATTCTGCTTGAGCGCTTCTTTAATTGACTCTTCAATAGATTGATCTATAACTATGTTTTGCATTACTGATTTTTTGGTAGGGCAACCTTAATATTTAATTCTTTGAGTTGAGACTTGGAAACAACAGATGGTGCATCAGTAAGAAGACAAGCTGCTGTTTGAGTTTTAGGGAAAGCGATAACGTCTCTGATGGATTCAGTTTTGCTTAGAGTCATGACTAGTCTATCGAGTCCAAAAGCTATTCCTCCATGCGGAGGGCATCCATAATCTAGAGCATCTAATAGGAAGCCAAATTTCTCTCTTGCTTCTTCATCATCAATACCTAAAAGGTTTAAGACAGTTTTTTGCATATCACTTTGATGAATTCTTATAGACCCACCTCCAACCTCAGAGCCGTTAATTACAAGGTCATAGGCTCTTGAGAGTGACTCTTCGGGATTGTTTTTTAAAGATTTTGAGTCGATGCTTGGAGCAGTAAATGGATGGTGAATTGCGTTCAATGAGCCATCATCTGACACCTCAAACATTGGAAAGTCCATGACCCAAACTGGCGCCCATTCTTTGTTGAATAAGTTTAAATCATGGCCCAGTTTCTCCCTAAGGTTGCCCAATGCTTCATTAACAACTTTAGATTTGTCTGCACCAAAAAAGATAATATCTCCAGTTTTCGCCTCAGTCAAATCTATAACTTTTTGGGTGACATCATCCCCTAAAAATTTAATGATTGGTGATGAGGGGCCATCTTCATTCAGCTTGATGTATGCAAGTCCTTTGGCACCATAAATACTAACAAATTTGGTGTAATCATCAATTTGTTTACGACTGATTGAGGCGCCACCATCAACTTTAAGAGCCGCAACCCTTCCTTTTTTATCATTCGCGGGCCCAGAAAAAACTTTGAATTCAACATCTTTTACCACTTCATTGACATCAACCATAAGGAGTGGAATTCTGAGGTCAGGCCTATCAACGCCATAAAGCTTGATTGCTTCAGCATAAGAAATTGAAGGAAATTTAGATGGAAGCTCAACATTACCAACCTCTGAGAAAAGACCTCTAATCATTTCTTCCATGAGCGTTGTAATTTCTTCTTCATTCATGAATGAGGTCTCAACATCTAGCTGAGTGAATTCTGGCTGCCTGTCTGCTCTTAAGTCTTCATCTCTAAAGCATTTAACAATTTGGTAATATCTTTCGAAACCAGACATCATCAGGAGCTGCTTGAACAGCTGAGGTGACTGTGGAAGGGCAAAAAAGCTGCCTTCATGTGTCCTCGAGGGGACAAGATAATCTCTAGCACCTTCAGGTGTTGCTTTGGTTAAAAAAGGAGTTTCTATATCGAGGAAGTCGTTCTTATCCATAAAATCACGCATAAAGTGAGTCACTTTAGATCTTAGGCGAAGTCTCTTTTGCATCTCATCTCTTCGAAGGTCTAAGTAGCGATACTTCAACCTGACTTCTTCTGAGGTTTCCATAGAGTCAAGCTGAAATGGCATTGGCTTTGAGTTGTTCAAAATCTCAATATGCTGAGCAAGAACCTCAATTTCACCAGTTGGAATTTTGTTATTGACCATCTCTGAGTCTCTAGCAAGAACTTTTCCAGTAATTTGCAGTACAAACTCATTTCTGATGGTTTCAGCAACCTTAAAAGTCTCAGCTGTTTCAGGGTTAATAACTACCTGTGAGATTCCTTTTTTATCTCTGACATCGAGAAATATTACTCCTCCGTGATCACGCCTTCTGTTAACCCAGCCGCAAAGTTTGACCTCATCGTTGAGGTTTGCTTTACTTAATTCCCCACAAAAATGCGTTCTCATTTCTTCTCCTTAATCTTTAAATTTTCAGGAGTGACAACTCCAGCTGAGATAACTAACTTGAAAGCCTCTTCGACTGTCATTTGTAATTCATAGGCATCTTTCTTAGGCATCATTACAAAGAACCCTGAAGTAGGGTTAGGTGTCGTTGGAACAAATAGATTGATTACCTCTTCTCCAATGATATTTTTAACTTCACCCTCATAGTCACCAGATTGAAAGGCAACAACCCAAATCCCTTTGCTAGGATATTGAATTAAAAAGGCTTTTCTAAAGCTATCGCTAGAAGTATTGAGAACTGTGGATGAAATTTTCTTAAGAGCATTATAAATATTTCTAAAGCCAGGAATTTTATTGAGAACTCTTTCCCAAAGATCTACTAGCTTTCTACCTATGATATTTGTTACTAATGCTCCAGTGATTAGAATAATGAAAATAACAAGAATAATTCCTGATCCAGGTATTGTTGTATCCAAGTTAAGTAGGGATTCAGGTAGCAACCTGGTAGGGACTAAGTTATTAACAACTTCTAAGAAGAATTTAATAACCAGCACACTTAAGGCTAATGGAATCCAAAAAAGGAGCCCAGATATAAAGTAATTTCTTAAGCGCTTCACAGAACTAAATAAGTAAGTCTAAAAAACGGTTATTTTAACACAAGCTGGAGTAGTAATTTAAAACTCAGAGGGTGAATCTGAATAGGTTATTAATTAGTTTCCTCTGTGCGAAGAGTTAGGATTTCATGACCGGTTTCAGTCACTAAAATGGTGTGTTCCCATTGGGCTGAGAGAGATCTATCTTTTGTGGTAACGGTCCAGCCATCTATTCTTGATGTGACTACCTCATATCCTCCAAGGTTTATCATTGGCTCTATCGTAAAGGTCATACCTGGCTCTAGAATAGGGCTTTGATTGATTCTGCCATCATCATAATGAATAACCTGGGGTAATTCATGAAAAACCTCTCCAATTCCGTGACCACAATAGTCCCTAACAACTGAGCAGTTTTTGCTGTGTGCATAATCTCCAATAACTTTACCAATTTCACCTAAATGAATTCCAGGCTTAACCATGTCAATTCCTAGCATCATTGAATCTCTAGCTACATTGCAAATTTTCTGAGCTTTTACGCTAGGTTTTCCGACAATAAACATTTTAGATGTGTCACCATGGTATCCGTCTTTTATAACTGTGATATCTATGTTAATAATGTCACCTTTTTTTAATTTTTTTTCACTAGGTATTCCATGGCATACAACGTTATTAACAGATGTACATATCGACTTTGGAAAGCCGTTGTAATTGAGTGGAGCTGGGATGCAGTCAAGGTCATTCACTATAAAGTCATGACAAATTTGGTCAATTTTCTCTGTAGTTATTCCAGTCTTAACATGGTCACCAACCATTTCTAATACGCTAGATGCAAGCTTTCCAGCTGTTCGCATCTTATCAATTTGATTTGCTGACTTAATAGAGATAGCCATCAGTTTTATTTATTTAACTGTTGAGCTCTTTTTTCAAGCGCTCTAATTCTGTCTTCTATAGGCGGATGTGAGGACCATAATTGAGAACGATTGGACTTTGGTTTTTCCCCTATGCCAAATGCTGCTAGTTGTTCTGGCAGTGCTTCAGGTTCTTTTTGACCAAGTCTTTTAAGAGCATTAATCATATTTTGATGTCCAGCTAAATCAGCCCCACCCGTGTCAGCAATATATTCTCTTTTTCTTGAGAAATACATCACTATAACACTAGCCAAAATGGACAGGATTACTTGTGCAAAAATAGTTGTAACAAAGTAGCCAATGCCATAGCCACGCTGATTTTTTAAAATGACCCGATCTACAATGTGACCAATGACTCGTGAAAAGAAAATAACGAAAGTATTGACCACCCCCTGAATCAAGGTTAGAGTCACCATGTCACCATTCGCAACATGACTCATTTCATGACCTAAGACAGCCTCAATTTCTCCCTGAGTCATATTATCAAGTAAACCTTGAGAAACTGCAACTAGGGCATTGTTCTTTGAAGCACCAGTTGCAAATGCGTTCATTTGGTTAGAAGGAAAAATAGCAACTTCAGGCATTTTGATACCTACTGTTTTAGATTGATTTTCAACAGTTTCAATAAGCCATTTTTCGATATTGTTTGAGGGGCTCGAGATAACTTTTGCACCAGTCATTCTTTTTGCCATCCACTTAGAAATGGCAAGTGAAATAAAAGCTCCACCAAAGCCAAAAACTCCAGAAAAAATGACTAGTGCATTGATGTTTAAATCGCTTCCATTCTGCATCAAAAGGCTATCGACTCCAAGAATCCTCAGAGTGATGCTTAAGATCACCATTATTGCAATGTTAGTCAGTAAAAAGAGGAGTATTCTTTGCATTAATTTATTCCTTAATATTTATTTAAAAATATTATATAAAGAATTAACCCTTTAATTATGTGATATTAATGAATTTTCAATAAAAGAGATTAATTTTATTATTTTCCAGGCCACATCATTCTTGTTTCAGTCATTGTGCAGCTATTGTCACCTGATGAAGTAAGAATTGCCTGAAAGGAGTCATCAGAAGGGGTAAGAATAGTGTAATTACCATCTGCATAAAAAGATACTTTCAAATTTTCATCATTCTCTGACTTAACCTGAGTAATCTCAGAACATGATTGGTTGTTTATTGCTGTTACTAAAACAGTGGATAGATAGCAGTATTCATCATCTGGCATTAAAGTTGCAGAGAAAGAAGAGCTGCCATTATTATACTGTTGAGCAGATATGTGCAGGGATGGAAGTAAAGATGGGTTTTCTGGATGTGCAAAAGTAATATTTAACCCGCTAAGTCCGTATGAAGATTCTATTTGTTCAAGATAGTTAGAGCAGGTTTCATTAATTCCGCGATTTTGAGCATCTTCAGTCAGTGAAGTTGCAAAAGAATTTACAGAGAAAAGTATAATTAAGATTAATGATATATGTCTAAAGAGAAATTGCATATTTAATTATTTTTGATCATCTAATCTTAAAATATACTCTAAATTGAGCTATTTAGTAATTTAATAGCTAAGATCATTAAATTTCTAATTTGATTGGATAAGTAATTTAAAGTACTTTATAATGAAATTTCGAAATATTTAAGGAGTTTAAAAAATGAAATTAAGATTTTTATTTGTTGCTGTTTTAGCTTTGCTTGTTAGTGGTTGTATGGACACTATTATGGCTGTTCCTGCTGCTGCAGTTAATGGAGTTGGAAATGTAGTGGGCGGTATTTGGGGAGCAGTGACAAGTATTTTCTAATTCTCTCTTATTACGCTCTAAGAATCCCATTATTTTGATGGGATTTTTTTTGTCTTCAATAAATCCTATCGTAATCAATCTTTTTATTTTGAGCTAACTCTAGTGCTTCCTTTTTGTTTGAAGCTTGAACTGTAAATGATAATTTGTATCCTTTATTCAATAAGTTTATTGATGTCCACTCATTTCCTTTAAAGGCTGGAAGTAGAAGGATAACCATTTCAATGATTACAATAATTATCTGAAGATCATTTGAATTTGAGAAATTAAAAAAACCTAATTCACCATAGATTTCATAATCTATGCTTGCAAGAATAAGAATGGTTAGAATGTAGGCAATGAAAATCTTCCAAAGACCACGAAATAAAAACCATACTGGAAGGAAAGGAAGGAAAGTCACAAATGGTATTGCTAGCCATGCAAAACCTGTCTTTACTGCTTTTACTTCTTTAGTTGGATGACTAAAGACTTTAAAGGTTTTCATAAGAATCTGAGATTATTTTTACTGCTAGAGAGTATACCAAAAAATTTTGAAAATGGAGTGGGGCGAGAAACGGGGCTCGAACCCGCGACAACCGGAATCACAATCCGGGGCTCTACCAACTGAGCTATTCCCGCCATAATAAAAGTGGCGCGCCCAATACGATTCGAACGTATGACCTACGGCTTAGAAGGCCGTTGCTCTATCCAGCTGAGCTATGGGCGCGATAACTTTGCTTTAATAAAGTATAGGCTTGCACTTTAAAAATTAAATTTTGGTCGGAGTGGAGGGATTTGAACCCCCGACCACCTGGTCCCAAACCAGATACGCTACCAGACTGCGCTACACTCCGAAGGTGAGTAATTATACTGTCATACCCTTCTTAGTCAATGCTTAATTAAATCAATTTTGAGTTAATTATCTGAGGTAGATTTTATTAATTTTTGAAATAGTTTAGATGGAGTTCTGTTTCTTCTTCATTGGCAAAAACTACCTTGATTTTTTCCTTATTTGATTTATTTTTTTTAATCATTGAGGGGTGAGAGATTTGAGGCTCATTGTTTTGAGTTTCTTGAAAAAGGTTTGATTGACCCCCAGTCATTGCTAAATAAACTTGAGCAAGTATTTGGGCATCAAGAAGAGCACCATGTCTTGTCCTTGCACTAGTGTCAATTCCAAATCGTCGACAAAGGGCATCTAGATTGTGCATGGTTCCTGGCCTTTGCTCTTTTGATAACTCAAGAGTATCTATGACAGGACACAAATCTTCAACTTTAGTTTTAACTCCATTTAGCTTAAGCTCGTGGTTTAGAAATCCTAAATCAAATGGAGCATTATGAATAATCAAAGTTGAACCTTCAATGAATGAGAGAAGATCATCTGAAATCTGATTAAATTGAGGTTTATTAATCAAAAACTTATCTGTAATACCATGAACTTTTACTGAATCTCCAACTATGCGATTGGGTTGGACGTATTTATGAAATTCAGTATTTGTGATTTCTCTATTCTCAATTTGAACAGCACCCACTTCAATAATACGATGCCCCTCTTGCGGATCGATCCCAGTTGTCTCGGTATCAAGCACAATAAGTCTTTCCATGGTTTAAGTAATAAAGTAAAATACTGTATTTTAGCATTCACCCCAAAAGGTATATCAAGATTATGGCAAGAGTTACAGTTGAAGATTGTTTAGACAAGGTACAAAACAGATTTGAGTTGGTTTTAGTTGCAGCAAAGCGTGCACACCAACTCAACTCTGGTGGATTTAGATCGACCCTAGATGTTGCAAAGGACAAGCCAACTGTTCTAGCTCTAAGAGAGATTGAGGCGGGTTTAATTGATGCATCGATTCTCACTGAAGAGTATGCGATGGAAGAAGAGCTCAATGCTCAGGAAAAATTAGCAGACGAAGCAAAGATGAATGAGGTTAATGAAGAGTTGTCTCAGGCAAAACTTGATTCAGAAGTAGAATCTGACAATCTAGAAGTCAAGGAAGAAGAGGAATAAACTTTAATTTCTCCAATTCAAAAAATGACGCAATTGCGTCATTTTTTTTGCTTAAACAAAAATATATTTAAGCTATCCAGTCATCGAGTTTGGTAACATTGATTTTTTTGATAAATCGATTAATCGGAGTTTTTGATGAAATATCCAATCATGCAAAGCAATAGAGAGCCCTTAATTGATGCTAAAAAGTATCATTCAATGTATCAACAATCAATTGATAGTCCTGATGATTTTTGGGAAGAACAGGCCGAAAAATTTATCACTTGGAATAGTAAATGGGATAAAGTTTCAGATGTCGATTTTTCTAAAGGAAAAATTGCATGGTTTGAAGGAGCAACTTTAAACGTTTCATACAACTGCCTAGATCGACATTTGCCTGAACGTGCTGATCAAGTTGCAATCATTTGGGAGGGCGATGACCCAGATTCTAGCGAATCAATAACATATCAAGAGCTTTATGAGATGGTCTGTAAATTTGCAAATGGAATGAAAGATCTTGGAGTTGAAAAGGGTGATAGGATTTGTCTCTACATGCCAATGATTGTTGAAGCAACTGTAGCTATGCTTGCCTGTGCAAGACTGGGCGCAATCCATTCGGTTGTCTTTGGTGGTTTTTCTCCAGATGCTCTCAGAGATAGAATACTTGATAGCGAATGTAAGCTAGTCATTACGGCTGATGAAGGAGTTCGTGGGGGTAAATCTATACCCCTCAAAGCTAATGTAGATATAGCAGTCAAAGAGTGCGACTGCGTTGAAAATATAGTCGTTGTTAAAAGAACAGGCAATGAAATAGGATGGTCAGAAAGAGATGTTTGGTACCATGATTTGCTCAAAGATGCTTCTTCTACGTTTCCATGCGAGATGTTTGATGCAGAGACGCCACTTTTCATTCTTTATACTTCAGGGTCAACTGGCAAACCCAAAGGTGTTCTTCATACTTCAGGCGGTTATCTACTCTATGCTGCGATGACACATAAATACACCTTTGACTATCAAGAGGGAGATATTTATTGGTGTACTGCAGATGTGGGTTGGGTTACAGGCCACTCCTATATAGTATATGGACCACTTGCGAATGGAGCAACCTCGCTGATGTTTGAGGGTGTTCCAAATTATCCGGATGCTTCAAGATTTTGGCAGGTAGTTGACAAACATCAAGTCAATATTTTTTATACAGCGCCAACTGCCATTAGAGCTTTGATGGGAGCAGGAAACGAACTTGTGCAGAAAACATCTAGATCTAGTTTAAAGGTTTTAGGAACCGTTGGAGAGCCTATTAACCCCGAGGCCTGGGAGTGGTATTACAGTATTGTTGGTGAAGAGAGATGTCCGGTCGTTGATACATGGTGGCAAACTGAAACCGGTGGCCACATGATAACGCCAATGCCTTATGCTACTGAATTAAAACCGGGATCTGCTACGCAGCCTTTTTTTGGAGTCGAGCCGCAAGTATTAACTGAGAAAGGAGAGGTGCTCGAGGGTGAGGCTTCAGGTGTTCTGGTTCTAGCTCGTTCATGGCCTGGTCAAATGAGAACCTTGTACAACAATCATGAGCGCTTTATGGAGGCCTACTTTTCAACATTCCCTGGAAAATATTTTGCGGGTGACGGGGTTAAAAGAGATGCCGATGGTTATTACTGGATTACAGGAAGAGTCGATGATGTCCTTAACATTTCTGGACATCGTCTCGGAACTGCTGAAATAGAATCAGCGCTTGTTCTTCACACCAATGTAAGTGAGGCTGCAGTGGTTGGAATGCCGCATGATATAAAGGGCCAAGGGATCTATGCATACGTTTCTTTGATGAGCGGCATTGAAGGCACTGAAGAGCTGAAAAAAGAGCTTGTAGCATTAGTCAGAAAAGAAATTGGCCCAATAGCAACCGTTGATAAGATTCAATTTGCACAAGGCTTACCTAAGACAAGGTCAGGCAAAATCATGAGAAGAATTCTGAGAAAAATTGCTGAGAATGACTATGAGGAGCTCGGAGATACGTCGACTTTAGCTGAGCCTGGTGTTGTGGATGATTTGATTTCTAATAGAGTTCAATAGAAACTTTTTTAATTGTTCAGCACAATGAATGCGCTCCTTTACTTTGTTGTTCTTTTGGCGTGGGGCTCTTCGTGGTTTGCGATCAGTTTTCAGCTCAGTGATGTAGCACCGCAAGTATCAATAGTATGGCGTTTCTTATTAGCATCCCTCTTGCTTTTTGCTTGGTGTTTCATTCGAGGGCTCAAGCTTAATTTTCCTTGGAGAGACCATGCAAATTGGCTTTTACTTGGTTTTTTTCTGTTTTGTATTAACTATATTTGTGCCTACTTTGGAACCTTTTATTTGGCTACAGGACTGATTTGTCTTATTTTTTCCACCCTGACTTTGTTTACAGTTTTTAATGGATTTATTTTTTTTAATAAACCAATAAGGCTACCAATTCTGATTGGCGCAGTAGTTGGCATTGGCGGACTCTCGATAATTTTTTCAAATGAAATTAGTAATACGCAGTGGTCTTTAAGCTCTGATGTAGCTAAGGGCTTTATATGGATGTTATTGGCAACCTTTTTTGCATCTATTGGGATGCTTCTATCTGGGCAATTTCAAGCTCGAAAAATACCTCTGGTACAGAGTAATGCTTTCAGTATGCTTTATGGTTCTCTGATTCTCATTTTATATATCAGTTTTAGTGATGTTAGTTTCAGCTTTGATACAAGCTATAGCTACGTCATATCTTTGGTATATTTGGCTGTCATAGCTTCAGTCATTGGTTTTGGTGTTTACCTTAAGCTTGTTGGCAATATTGGCGCAGATAAGGCTTCCTATGTCAATATTTTTACTCCTACGATTGCACTTCTTTTATCAACTCTGTTTGAAAACTATCAGTGGAGCTGGATTGGTTTAGTAGGCGTATTATTAATTATAGTAGGAAATATAATTGTTCTATATGCAAAGCCTGTTAATTAACTACTTGAGAGACAATGGAGTCAATGATGGATGTTAAAACTGCTTTATTAAATCGAAAATCTACACGAGCTTTTTTAGATAAAGAGGTTTCAATTGACGTGATTAATGAAATTATTGAGCAATCTAAGACAGCTCCATCAGGAGTTAATACTCAGCCATGGCAGGTTGCAGTATTAACTGGAGAAAGCAAAAACAATCTCTGCAATAAATTTGAGGAAGCTTTTAGAGCCGGTGATAAAGGGTCAATGGATTACAAGTATTATCCTGTGGAATGGAAAAATGAGTACAAAGAAAGAAGAAAAGAATGCGGCTTGTTGCTTTACTCAACTCTAGAGATAGAGCGGGAAGACAAAGAAAGACAAATCGATCAGTGGGCCCTCAATTATCAAGCATTTAATGCACCAGTTATCCTGCTATTTTTTATTGATAAATCTATGGAGAAAGGCTCATTTATGGATTACGGCATGTTTATTCAATCCATTATGCTATCTGCTGTCGAGCATGGCTTAGCAACTTGTCCACAGGCCGCATTAGGAGAGTATCCTGATATAGTTCGCCAAGAGCTTCCTGAGTTTAAGGATAAACTTGTTTTGTGCGGATTAGCAATAGGCTATGAAGATAAAGAGCACATCGTTAATTCCTACCGAACAACGAGAGAGAGTATAGAAAGTTTTGTAAATTATTACTCTTGAATAGCTGTTTAAAGCTGCTCTTCAAGAAGTTCGATTTCAAATTGACTCAACTCAAGTTCAATTAAAGTGCTTTCTAACAAATTTCTAAGGGAGTTAATTTCCTTCTCGTCAGATAAAATTGTTGCATCACGCTGAGTTAATTTAGATTCTAAATCATCGTGTTTTTGTTGGATTAAATTTAATTCATCCTCCAAAACCTTAACTTTACTGGACGAGAGTATGAGTTTTTTACTTGTAATCTTGAATTCATCAAGCGTTTTTATGAGTTGTGTATCGAGCTCATCAAGTTGTAGCTTTAGGCTTGAAATATCAGTTCTGTACTGCTCAATTTCATCTGAATTATCTAAATTGATAATCACAGGTTCTGGCGGTTCAGTGTTATATTGAGAATAGGAATAGCCAATGAAGAAAACAAGGACAATTGAAATTAAATAGAAGGCGGCTTTTTGATTCATTTTTATCTATTTTTTCAAGAGTATATCATTACTAATTAATCCATTTGGCTGCATCTTTTGCGTAGTAAGTGAGAATTGCATCAGCGCCAGCACGTTTAAAGCACAAAAGAGTTTCGAGCACAGTAGATTTTTCCTCAATCCAATTGTTTTGGCTAGCAGCTTTCAGCATGGCGTATTCGCCACTGACGTGATAAGCAAAAGTTGGAACGCCAAAGGTTTGTTTTACATTTGAAACAATATCGAGGTAGGGCAATCCAGGTTTAATCATAACCATGTCTGCGCCTTCACTAATATCAAGCTCTACCTCTCGAAGTGCTTCATTCGAATTACCCGGATCCATTTGGTAAGTTTTTTTATCTGATTTCCCAAGGTTGCCTGATGAGCCTACTGCCTCCCTGAAAGGGCCATAGAATGATGAAGCATACTTTGCAGAGTATGAAAGTATGTTTGTATGGATGTATCCTGACTCTTCTAAAGCCTTTCTAATTGCCCCAATTCTTCCATCCATCATGTCTGAGGGTGCAATAATGTCAGCACCTGCTTCAGCGTGAGAAAGGGATTGCTTGATAAGCACTTCGACGGTTTCATCATTCAAGACGTATCCATCAGAGTCAATCAAACCATCCTGGCCGTGACTCGTAAAAGGGTCCAGTGCGACATCAGTGATTACTGCAAGCTCAGGAAAGTTTCTTTTAAGTGATCTCACGGCTCTTTGAACAAGGCCGTCAGGGTTATAAGACTCACCAGCCTCCTCTGTTTTTTTATCTGAGCTGATGACTGGAAAGAGCGCTATTGCTTGAATTTTTAAATCAATAATTTCTTTGGCCTCAACTAAAAGCTGATCAACGCTGACCCTTTCTATTCCGGGCATAGATTCAATTGCTTCTCTTTTGTTTTCACCCTCAATCACAAACAAAGGATAAATTAAATCACTAGCACTCAAAGCGTATTCTCGAACTAGGGACCGATTAAATTTTTGTTTTCTCAATCTTCTTGGTCGATGAGTTAAAATGGACATTTTGATTCCTAAAGTAACATTAACTAAATTATACAATAATGAAGCAATCATCCGACACACTTACAAGTTTATCAAGCGTTAACAAGGCATTTGTAGAGCCTTTTCCTAATTCAACAAAAGTCTATGCGACAGGTTCGAGGGAGGATATTTTGGTTCCAATGAGGCGAATAGAGCTCACCGATACGATAGGTGACCTTGCTGAGAAAAATGACCCAGTCCACGTGTACGATACTTCCGGCCCTTACACTGACCCTAATAAATCAATAAGCTACAGAAAAGGAATTGACTCGATTCGAAGTAACTGGATAGAAGAGAGAGGAGATACTGAAGTATTGGATGGTGTAAGCTCAAAGTTTTCGAATGAAAGACTCAACAATAAAGAGCTAGACGAACTCAGGTTTGAGCACTTAAGAGCGCCCAGAAAAGCAGAAAAAGGAAAAAATGTGACTCAGATGCATTATGCAAGACAGGGCATCATCACTCCTGAAATGGAATACATTGCGATTCGAGAGAACTGTCTCTGGCAGGAATACCAGGACCAAATTGGACAGCACCAGGGCGAGAGTTTTGGCGCTGCGACGCCTAAAACCATTACTCCAGAATTTGTTAGAGATGAGGTTGCTCGTGGCCGTGCAGTCATTCCAAACAATATTAATCACCCTGAAACAGAGCCAATGATTATTGGAAGGAACTTCTTGGTTAAGATTAATGGAAATATTGGTAACTCGGCACTCGGCTCTTCTATAGACGAGGAGGTTGGAAAAATGGTTTGGGGAGTGCGCTGGGGTGCTGACACAATCATGGACCTCTCAACTGGAAAAAATATTCATGAGACGAGGGAGTGGATTATTCGTAACTCACCAGTTCCGGTTGGAACTGTGCCTATCTATCAGGCACTCGAAAAGGTTAAAGGTATTGCTGAAGATTTGACTTGGGAGGTCTTCAGAGATACTCTTATAGAGCAGGCTGAGCAGGGTGTTGACTACTTTACAATTCATGCCGGAGTGAGGCTTAAGTATGTCCCGCTGACGATGGATAGGGTTACGGGAATAGTCTCTAGGGGTGGCTCAATTATGGCCAAGTGGTGTCTAGCACATCATAAAGAGAGCTTTCTTTATACTCACTTTGAAGACATTTGTGAGATTATGAAGGCATACGATGTAACCTTCTCACTTGGTGATGGCCTGAGACCAGGTTCAATTGCAGACGCCAATGATGCTGCCCAGTATGGAGAGCTTGAGACTTTGGGTGAGCTGACAAAGATTGCTTGGAAGCATGACGTTCAGACTTTCATTGAAGGTCCCGGACATGTGCCAATGCACATGATCAAAGACAACATGGAAAAGCAGCTGAAAGAGTGCGGTGAAGCTCCTTTCTATACTTTAGGGCCTTTGACAACAGATATCGCGCCAGGATATGACCATATAACCTCAGCAATTGGAGCTGCACAAATTGGTTGGTACGGCTGTGCAATGCTCTGTTATGTCACTCCCAAGGAGCACCTTGGTCTGCCGAACCAGGATGATGTCAAAACTGGAATCATTACCTACAAGATAGCGGCACATGCAGCCGATTTAGCTAAGGGGCATCCAGGTGCTCAGATTAGGGATAACGCGCTCTCAAAGGCGAGATTTGAGTTTAGATGGGAAGATCAATTTAACCTTGCGCTGGACCCTGATACTGCAAGAAGCTTTCATGACGAAACGCTGCCAAAGCAAGCAGCCAAAACAGCTCACTTTTGTTCAATGTGTGGGCCCAAGTTCTGTTCTATGAAGATTTCTCAAGACATCAAAGGTTTGGATAATGCCGCCGTTGAAAAGATTCAGGAGATTCAAGTTGAGATGGATAAAAAGTCTGAAGAATTTTTGAAAAATGATAGCGAGATCTATCTAAAAGAAGGCGCCTAAGAGAATTGCTTAAGCTTTCAGGTAAGGCTTGATTGCCCTGAGTGTCTTGTTGGTTGCTCCTTGATTTGCCTCAAAGGTTTTTCTAGCGTTAGCGCCGAGCATATCACTTCGTGTTTTATCTGCTGACAATTCAGAAATAGTCTGCATGAGTTCATCCGCATTAGCTACCTGAATTGATGCATCATTGTCTAATAGCTGCTTTGAAATCTCCTCAAAATTGTAGGTGCTAGGACCAAAAATAACTGGCTTTGATAAAGAGGCCGCTTCAAGCATATTTTGACTGCCATTGTTGGTGAGACTTCCCCCAACAAAGGCAATATCAGAGACCGAGTAATAAGCCATCATTTCTCCCATGCTATCTCCGATGAGAATATCAGTATCTTCAGCACAACGTTTAATTTGCGACCTTCTTTCTACTTTTAGACCAGAATTCTTAGCAATCTTTACGGCATCCTCAAACCTTTCAGGGTGCCTAGGAATGATAACCAGAAGAGAATCGATGCGCTCCTTTAACTTTAAGTAACTGTCAATGATTAATTTTTCTTCACCATCCCTGGTGCTTGCAAACACAGCCACATGTTTGTCGCCAACCATTGCTGTCAATGACTTAATTAAATCAGTATCAATTGAGTCATTGTTGTCAAACTTTAAGCTTCCGGTTATCAGCAAGTCTTCTTTTTTTGCCCCAAGCTTGATGAATCGATCTGCAGAATAAGTGTTTTGCGGACAAATAATGCTGAGCTTGCTGAGAGATTCGCTGACAAGTTTAGGGAAGAATTTTTGGTACTTATTGAATGACTTTTCTGACAACCGAGCATTAATGAGGGCGACAGGTATATTTTTTTTATTTAATAAATGTATCAGGTTTGGCCAAATCTCAGTCTCCATCAAAATGCAAATTTCAGGTTTAATTGCGCCAAGAAAGGATTCTAATATTGAGCCTGCATCAAAAGGAAAAAAATAGTGGTTGACATTACCTTTGTAATGATTTTTAACGGCTTTAGAGCCAGTCATAGTGGTCGTAGTAATAACAATTTTATGGTTTGGATAAAGACTCATAAGTGAATCAACTAGAGGCTTTGAGGCATTAAATTCTCCTACTGAGACACTATGAATCCAGATAACTCTGCCCGATTTTTTTTGGATAAACCCTAACTGATTTTTAAGCTTAACTTTCCATGACAAATCATGAGAGTCTTTTAAAAGTATCTTTAGAATTGCAAATGGGATGCTCAGCCAAATGATGAAGGAGTATATGAATCTATTCATTAAGTAAATTGATTAGATAGTATTTTCGAATTTTCATATCGTTAAATCCTTAAATCTCTTCTAAAGGGCTTATGTAAGGCAAAAAAGGTATAATAGTTCGCTGATATTATAGCTTTATCGTGTAACTTTCATTACATCTATTTTTCTTTGAGAGTTTCGTTATTATGATCCTGATTAGAATCTTTATTATGAATATTAAAAATTATGAAATTTGTTGATTCTGCGAGCGTTGTTGTTGAGGCCGGAAAGGGAGGTGCTGGGTGCCTGAGTTTTCGTCGAGAAAAATATATACCAGACGGTGGTCCTGATGGCGGAGACGGTGGAGACGGCGGGAGCGTATACTTTCGAGGTCAGGAAGGGCTCAATACGCTCAGTGAGTTTCGATACAATCGATTATACAGGGCCAAGAATGGTCAGCCCGGTATGGGCAGGGATCGAAGAGGCAAGTCTGCTGAAGACCTCTATGTTGAGATTCCTTTAGGAACCAAGATTATTGACCTGGCAACAGATGAAGTGATTGGAGAGATTACTCTTCATGAACAGGTCTTACTGGTTGCTAAGGGTGGTTTTCATGGGCTCGGCAATGCTAGATTTAAATCATCTGTTAATCGTGCGCCAAGACAAACTTCACCTGGAACTCCTGGTGAATCAAGAGAAGTTGCTTTGGAGTTAAATATTATGGCTGATGTGGGTCTTTTGGGTATGCCTAATGCGGGAAAATCAAGTCTCATTAGGCAAATCTCTGGTGCTCGACCAAAAGTTGCAGACTACCCTTTTACCACTCTGCATCCAAGTCTAGGTGTTGTCAAGGCTGGAAGCAATCACTTCGTGATGGCAGATATTCCAGGTTTATTAGAAAAAGCAAGTGAAGGAGTAGGTCTTGGATTTGAATTCCTAAAGCATCTTTCAAGAGCAAGGGCACTTTTACATGTTGTTGATATTCTTCCATCTGATGGCTCTGATCCTGTGAGCAATTATTTGACAATTGAGTCTGAATTAAAGAAATTTGATGAAGAGTTATTTAAAAAACCTAGATATGTGGCCATCAATAAAATTGACTTACTTGAAGAGAGTGAAAGAGACAAAACTACTAAAGATTTCCTTAAAAAGGTCAAATATAAAGGAAATGCGTTTAACATATCTGCATTAAATGGAATGGGCTGCAAGTCTTTGATTTTTGGCTTGTATGACTTAATAGAGAAAAAAAATGAAGAATAAGTGTTGGGTTGTAAAAATTGGATCAGCCCTATTAACGAATAATGGAAAGGGAATCGATAAGGGCCTGATATCTCAGTGGGTTGAACAGATTGTAGAACTGCAATCCCATGGAATTGATGTCGTTTTAGTGTCGAGTGGGTCTATTGTAGAAGGCATGAAGCGTCTTGGCTGGAAAGAAAAGCCTAGTGATATTCATAAACTTCAAGCAGCCGCTGCTGTAGGTCAAATGGGACTGGTACAGGCTTATGAATATCTCTTTGCAAAACATAAAGTGCAAACTGCACAGGTACTGTTGACTCGTGATAATTTGTTGAATTCAAAGCACTTTGAAAATATTTCGGCAACTCTTAATAACTTACTAGAGTTTGGAATTGTTCCAGTCATTAATGAAAATGATACTGTTGCTACTGAGGAGATTAAGTTTGGCGATAATGACACCTTGGCTGCCTTGGTCGCAAACTTTTTGAATGCTGAAAAGCTCATTATTTTGACAGATCAGTATGGCGTTTTTGATGAAGATCCTCGAAAAAATATCGATGCTAAACTAATTAAAGAAATTCATTTTAATGATGAAAAATTAGAGAGAGTTGCAGGAAAATCAGGCGGCGCATTGGGTTCTGGGGGTATGTACTCAAAGGTGATGGCAGCAAAGCAAGCTGCAGAGTCAAAAACCATATCGAATATTGCTTGGGGCAGAGAAAAAGAGGTTTTGACCAGAATATATAAGGGCGAATACATAGGAACATTAATTCATTGTTAGCATATATCGGCTTAGGCTCAAACCTTCATAACCCAAGTGCGCAAATTGAAAATGCACTCAGCGCTCTAGCTGGTTCTGATGGAATAGAGTTGATCAGTGTTTCCAGTCATTACAAATCGAAGCCGCTCCTCGATATGCCTGGCCCAAATTATATAAATGCTGTTTGTAAAATAGACACCACTCTAACTGCAATTGATTTACTGGATATTTGTCAGTCTATAGAAGACAATCAGAAAAGAATTAGAAAGGTAAAATGGGGATCAAGAACAATTGATTTGGATATACTGCTCTATGAGCAACAGGTTATTTCTAGTGATCGATTATCTATACCTCACCCTGAAATGATTGATAGAGCCTTTGTGATGGTTCCTTTGTATGAAATTGATAAAGAAATAAATGTCCCCCTATTGGGACCAGTAAAAAAATTAATAGATAGAGTTAACAAACTTGATGTAAAAAAAATATGAAGCATTCGGAGTTAAGTTTATTTAAAGAACAGGGCCAAAAAATCACCTGCCTGACAGCCTATGATGCATCTATGGCTAAGATCCTTGATCAGTCAGGGGTAGATGCTATTTTAATAGGTGACTCTCTTGGAATGGTTATTCAGGGGAAGGAAAATACGAGATCAGTTTCAATCAGTGATATGATTTATCATACCTCTATAGTTTCTGGCTCTAGCAACAATGCACTCATCATTTCTGATATGCCTTTTTCTAGCTATGATAATCCTGATGACGCTCTTGAAAATGCGAAAGCATTTATAGATGCTGGCGCAAGAATGGTCAAGATTGAGGGCGGAAGTGAGCATGAAGACGTCATTAAAAAATTAATCTCAAACAATATCAATATTTGTGGTCATTTAGGTCTTCAGCCCCAACTTGTTATCAAGTCTGATGATTACAGAGTGCAAGGTAGAGACGAGAGTTCTGCCCAGAGAATCATTGATAATTCAATTTTGTTAGAGTCTTTAGGGGTAAGTGCTTTGGTACTCGAATGCATTCCGAGTGATTTAGCAAAAACTGTCAGTGAAAAATTAACAATACCAACTATAGGCATTGGCGCTGGAGTTGATTGCGATGGACAGGTCCTAGTCAGTTATGATATGTTAGGAATTACTACTGGCAAGCAGCCAAGGTTTGTAAGAAGTTTTCTTGACAATCAAAACACCATTTCTGAAGCAGTTGAGTCATTTGTTGCGGAGGTTAAAGGGAAAACTTTTCCTTCCCAAAGTGAGAGTTATTGATGGAAATTTTTAAGACCCAGAAAGATCTTGAGCTCTATCTAGATAGTCTTCGATTGGAGGGCAAAAAAATAGCTTTAGTTCCAACTATGGGAGGCCTTCATGACGGACATGTTTCTTTAGTTGATAAGGCTAAAAGCCTTTCTGAAATTGTAGTAGTTAGTATCTTTGTCAATCCAACTCAGTTTGCAAGGGGCGAGGACTTTGATGACTATCCTAATACTTTTGAAGCAGATAAGTTGCTATTAGAGTCAAAAAATGTTGACGCATTATTTCTTCCTTCTAAAGAGGAAATATATCCTCATGGAACCACGTCTGACTATAAGGTTGGAGCGATTGGTCAGATACTCTGCGGTGCTTTCCGGCCTACCCATTTTGATGGTGTTGCACAAGTGGTTAAAAGGTTTTTTGAAATTGTTAAACCTAACTTAGCAGTTTTTGGCGAAAAAGATTTTCAGCAGCTACTCATCATTAAAACATTAGTTAACAATCTTAGTCTTGATTTAAAAATTGAATCCATACCGACTCAAAGGGAGGATGATGGATTGGCAATGAGTACTAGGAATCAATATTTGAGTGATTTGGAACGGGAGAGGGCGCCCCACTTTTATTCAGTATTGTGTGATGCCAGGGATTCAATTTTAAGGGGAAATTCTTTTCCTGAAGTTAAAAAAGATGCAATAAAAACACTAGGTAAAAGCTTTGAGGTTGAGTACTTAGAAGTTTTAGATGCAAATAACCTTACACAAATCGAGACTAAAACTACAGAAATTATTATAATATCTGCAATACGGTTTGGTGGAACTCGACTGATTGATAATCTAGTATTTAGGAGAACGAATGTTTAGTATTACTGAAGAAGCAGAAATTTATGTTGCTGACCTTTTTGAGCAACAGGACGAAAAAGATCTTGGTCTTAAGGTAGATGTTGAAAAGCCTGGCACTCCAGTTGCAACTGTAACATTTAACTTTTGCATTAAAAGCGACCTTCCTGAAACCTATCAAGAGTTTCCTTTTGTAGGGTTCAGCGCTTTTATTGATGAGTCCAATAACCAGTATCTGAGTGACTCTCATGTTGCTTTAAAAATTGATGGGACTAACAAAAAATTAACGATTACAGCTCCTAATGCTAAAGGAGAGGCTCCAAAAGATGATGCGCCTCTAGAAGAAAAGGTCCTTTTTACAATCGTCACTGAGGTCAATCCTAGCCTTGCCTCTCATGGTGGTTTTGTTGATCTTGTTGAAATCACTAAAAAGAATGAGGTTGTTCTCAACTTTGGGGGTGGATGTCAGGGCTGTAGTTCAGTTAATATGACCCTTAAAGATGGTGTTGAAAAACAACTTAAAGGTTTATACCCTGAAATTTCTGCTGTACTTGATGCAACTGATCACTCTTATAAAGAAAACGCTTACATGTAGATCTATAGCATTCTTATGCTAGATTAACTTAAGGGGAAGAATGGAAAATATCAGGGTTTATTCTCATTCTGCATGCCTTTCAAAAGAAAATGGTGAGGGTCATCCTGAGCGAAAAGAACGCCTAGAATCTATACTTGACTCAATCCAAAGGATTGATGACATCTCTATTGACCTAAAAGAAGCTCCAAAAGCTCAAAACAAGGATATTAATCTAGTGCATCCGCAGTCATATCTCGAAGAGATTTTTGAAATGATTCCAAGTCAAGGCTTAGTAGGTGTTGAAAAGGAGCCCTATGCGGATACCCTTCTATGTCCAGACTCAAAGGAGGCAATTCTCAGAGCCTGTGGCTCTGGAATAAGCGCTTCAAAAGACTTAATGGATGGAGTCTCTAAGAGGGTTTTTTGTGCAGTAAGGCCCCCTGGACATCATGCTGAAACGAATAGAGTGAATGGTTTTTGTTTTTTAAATAATGCGGCAGTTGCAGCGCGATATTTGCAGTCAAACTATGACATAAAAAAAATAGCAATCATTGACTTTGATGTGCATCATGGAAACGGCACACAAGAGATTTTTTATAACGATAATTCAGTACTCTATGGTTCGATTCATCAACACCCTTTATTTCCTGGAACAGGATTAGAGTCTGAGATAGGCGCTGGAAACATCTTTAATGCTCCTATCGAGGCGGGCACCTCTAGTGAAGAATTTTTGAGAGTTTTCAACGAGAAGATTCTGGTCAATGTTGAGCACTTTGAGCCAGAAGTTATTATTATTTCAGCTGGCTTTGATGCCCACAAAAGAGACCCACTGGCCACCATTAATTTAAACTCAGAAGACTACTTTACAATGACTCAAGACATTGTTGGCATTGCTAATCGCCACTCTAAAGGAAGAGTGATCTCATTTTTGGAGGGGGGTTATGACCTTCAAGCGTTGTCAGAGTCCATTCAATCCCACTTCAAAGGCCTCAGCGCTTAATCAAGATGAATGAGTTCGATCTAATCCAAAGTTATTTCAATTGGGAGATAACTGACCCAAGTATTGAGTTAGGGGTTGGTGATGATGCTGCCCTTTTTACTCTCAATCCAGGTCATCAGCTAGTCACCTCAACTGATACCCTTGTTGAAGGCATTCATTTCTTTAAAGACGCCTCACCTAGAGATATTGCCTACAAATCACTGGCAGTTAATTTAAGCGACATTGCTGCAATGGGAGCGACTGCAAAATGTTACACCCTTTCATTGACTATTCCTGAGCTCGATAAAGGATGGTTAAAAGATTTCTCCTCTTCCCTCAAGGAGTCTTCTAAGCTGTTCAATGTCCATTTGATTGGCGGAGACACTACAAAAGGACCCTTAAACATTTCAATTACCATGATGGGTTCAATAGAAATTAATAACCCCATTAAAAGGTCAGGTGCAAAAGATGGCGATGACATCTATGTATCAGGAGAGCTTGGTTCTGCAGCATTGTGTCTTAAAAAAATCAAAAAAGGAGAAATACCATTAGAGAGCGATCTTAACGCTCTCAATAGGCCCATTCCTCATTTAGAGTTAGGTTCAGCACTAAAAAATCTAGCAAGCTCATGTATTGACGTTTCTGACGGCCTTGAGCAGGATTTGTCTCACATCTTAAAATCCTCAGGTGTTGGCGCAATCATTGATACTCAAGAGTTACCCCTGAGTGATTCAGTTATGCATTATGTCAAAGATACAAATGACTGGTCTTTGCCTTTATGTGGTGGTGATGACTATGAACTTTGCTTTACAGCGGGCAAGTCAAAGAGAGATAAAATATCAGCGATTTCAGAAAGTCTAGGGTCAAGAGTCACGAGAATCGGTGAGATTAACTCTCAGAAAAAGTTAGAAGTTGTCGGTTACACAGGACCAAGAACATCTTATCAGCATTTCTGATTAGAAAATATCAAACGACTAATTAAAAAAAGTTAGATTTCTTTTCTTTCTTCTACTGTCTTGCAGTCAATGCACTGATCAGCAGTTGGACGAGCTTCTAGTCGATTAAGTGCGATCTCAATACCACAAGTTTTGCAGTAACCATAATCACCCATATCAATCAAGTGAAGCGTCTTATCAATCTTATTAATAAGCTTTCTCTCACGATCTCTTGTTCTGAGCTCGAGAGCAAACTCCTCTTCAATTGTAGCTCTGTCGTTGATATCAGCAACCGGTGTCGAGTCCTCTTGGATATGGTTGATGGTTGATTCAGCTTCAGAAACTAACTGATCTCTCCAAACATTAAGCTTATGAATAAAGTGCTTAAGTTGACCGGATGACATGAACTCCTCACCTTTTTTTGGAATGTAGGCAGGAATTTCATCAAAGTTTGGATCTGTCATTAGTGTTAGTTTGTAAAAAAATGTAGTTTTTACCAAAAATTGCCTAAAATAGCAATGATTTTTTGTCATTTTAACTCAATTAAATTCAATCATCGTGGCTCTTAAAGCTTTAATATTTGATGTAGATGGAACTCTGGCAAACACAGAGCACGATGGCCACCTTAGAGCGTTCAATGAAGCTTTTGAATTTTATGGGCTGGACTGTTATTGGGATAGTGAGCTTTATGCAGAGTTGCTGAGTGTCAGTGGAGGCAAAGAAAGGCTTGCATTTTTCATTAAGAAATATAAACCTGACCTATTAAAATCATCGAGTAGTCTTGAGATTGCAGATATTCATAGAAAGAAAACTGATATTTTTATCAGTAAAATATCAGATGGATTAATATCGCTTCGAATCGGTGTTGAGCGGCTAATTTATGAAGCGAAAGATAATAATTTGAGGCTCGGAATTGCAACAACAACTTCTTTTGAAAATGTTAGAGCGATTTTAGAATCCTCATTGGGTAAGGACGTGATGAATAATTTTGAAATAATTGGTGCGGGAGACGTTGTCAAAAATAAAAAGCCATCACCAGAGATATACAATTACGTTCTCAAAAAAATGAATCTAAGTGCAAAAGATTGCATCGCTTTTGAAGACTCTGAAATTGGCTTTAAAGCTTCAACTGCATCAGGTCTGAATACAGTTGTGACGCTTAGCGAGTATACTATGGCAGATAACTTTAAAGGTGCATTGGTTGTTCTTGATCATTTAGGTGAAGAGAACCAGCCTTTTCAGATGGTTTATGGCATGCCAACACACCATACAATGGTAGGTGTTGATTATTTAAAGGAGCTCTATGAGTGCACTAATTGACTTGGCAGACAACAGCAATGTTTATGACGTAGCAAAAGTTTCTGCACTCTCGATTGCCCAGCAGCTTTCGAAGAGATTTAAAAATCAAATCTATCTCAAGCGAGAAGATGATCAGGTCATTCATTCCTTTAAACTTCGTGGTGCTTATCAAAAAATGAGCTCAATGAGTGAGGAACAAAAAAGCAAAGGGGTCATTGCCTCTTCAGCTGGGAATCACGCTCAGGGAGTAGCTCTTGGGGCCAGTAAGCTCAATATTAAAGCAATCATTGTGATGCCTACAAGTACCCCTAAAATTAAAGTTCAAGCTGTTGAGCAACTAGGTGCAGAAGTCATTTTGCATGGCGATGTTTATGATGATGCTTTTCATCATGCCAAAAAGTTAGAGACAGAGCAAAACCTATGTTTTATTAGTCCTTACGATGATTTTGAGGTTATCGCAGGTCAAGCAACTGTTGCCAAGGAGGTATTATCACAACTCGATGAAATCGACTATGTGTTTGCTCCAGTTGGCGGCGGAGGTTTGATTTCTGGTATGGCGAGTTACATCAAGCACTATGCTCCTCATATTAAAGTGATTGGTGTCGAGCCATTAGATTCACCGACACTTTTTAAGGCTTTAGAGGCTAACGAGAGAGTTGTTTTAGATGACGTTGGAAGATTTGCTGATGGCGTAGCAGTGAAGCAGATTGGAGCGCTTCCATTCGAAATAGCTAAGAAATCTGTTGACGATGTTGTTTTGGTTAGCAATGATGAAATGTGTGCCGCGATTAAAGATATCTATGAAGATGTTCGTTCTGTCTCTGAGCCAGCGGGAGCTCTCTCAACAGCAGGTGTCAAAAAGTATATCTTAGAGCATGGACTCCAAGGCAAAAATATTGTCTCAGTTGTATCAGGTGCAAATGTCAACTTCGATAGACTCAGATATATTGCTGAAAGGGCTGATTTAGGTGAGCTTAATGAAGCAATTGTGGCTGTAACTATTCCTGAAGAGCCTGGCAGCTTCCTAAGTTTCTGTGAACTCTTAGATAACTCATCAATTACTGAGTTTAACTACCGCTATGCTGCCAAAAAGGATGCTCATATCTTTGTTGGAATAAAGCTAAGCAAAGGGGAAACTGAAAAGCAAGCACTCTTAACGAGACTCAGTAAATCCTTCGAGGTTATTGATATGAGTGATAATTCTATGGCTAAAACTCACATCAGGTATATGGTCGGAGGTCACGCGAATGCTGAAAATGAGGTAATCTATCGTTTTGAATTTCCAGAGAGGCCTGGAGCACTATTAAACTTTCTTAAAAAAGTAAAAACAAAATGGAATATTTCCCTTTTCCATTATCGAAACCACGGCGCTGATTTTGGAAGAGTGTTAATTGGTCTTCAGGTGGACGATGTGTCAGATCTTGAGTCTAGGTTTGATGAAATTGGTTATTACTACCAAAACGAAACTGACAACAAAGCCTATCAGTACTTCCTTTAAAAAACTCACTCTGTATGAAATCGATACCGCTGCTCAATTAGAGCAAGAGAGTTCAAAGAATCCCTGGTCAAAAAAACAGCTTTCAGAGAGTATTTCAAATCCTAACAACGTGTGCTATATGCTTGAAGTTAAATCTAAGATTATTGGCTTTATCATTGCAATGCCATCCGTTGACACTGCTGATATTCTGAATTTAGCTGTACATAAAGATTTCAAAAGAAAAGGTTATGGCTCTAGCCTAATAGAGCACTTATCAATGAATCTCAAAAAAAGACATATTAAAACTTTATTCTTGGAGGTAAGGCAGGGAAATTTTGCAGCTATTGCATTGTATTTAAGTCTTGGATTCGAAGAGATTTCAATCAGAAAAAATTACTATGCGAAAAACTCAAATCAACTTTCTGTAAAAGAAGACGGTATAATAATGCGTCTTGAAATATCAACTTTATGAAATAAAAAATGACCTATAAAAATATCACTGTTCCTGAGTCAGGTAGTCCAATTACAATTGAAAACAATGAACTCAATGTTCCAAATAACCCGATCATCACCTTCATAGAGGGAGACGGGATTGGTATTGATATTACGCCTGTCATGCTTGATGTTGTTAACACTGCAGTTAAGAAGGCTTATGGTGGTGAGAGAGAAATACATTGGATGGAAATTTATGCTGGTGAGAAAGCTGATAGTATTTATGGTGAGTATTTGCCAGAGGAGACGGTAGAAGCAATAAAAGAGTTTTCGGTATCAATTAAGGGGCCTTTAACTACACCTGTTGGCGGCGGTATGAGATCACTTAATGTTGCTATCAGGCAGATTCTTGATCTCTATATCTGCCAAAGACCTGTTCAGTATTTTGATGGAACTCCCTCGCCTGTCAGGCATCCTGAAAAGGTGGATATGGTTATCTTTAGAGAGAACTCTGAGGATATTTATGCAGGTATAGAGTTTCCTAAGGGTTCTAAGGAAGTCACCAAGGTTATTGACTTTCTTCAAAATGAAATGGGTGCGACTAAGATTCGCTTTCCTGAAACTTCAGGTATTGGAATTAAGCCAGTTTCCACCGAGGGTACTACTAGACTTGTCAGAGCTGCAATTCAATACGCAATTGACAATGATAAACCCTCAGTAACCCTTGTTCATAAAGGAAATATTATGAAGTTTACTGAAGGCCTTTTTCGTGACACAGGCTATCAGTTAGCCAAAGATGAGTTTGGCGCTAAAGAGGTTGATGGTGGTCCATGGTGTAGCTTTACAAATCCAAAGACTGGTAAGGAAATAATCATCAATGACACAATCGCTGACGCCTTTTTACAACAGATACTTCTTCGTCCAGCTGAGTACTCAGTTATAGCCACTCTGAATCTGAATGGTGATTACATTTCTGACGCTCTAGCAGCTCAAGTTGGTGGAATTGGAATTGCACCAGGTGCTAATCTTTCTGATAGTGTTGGAGTTTTTGAGGCGACACATGGAACTGCCCCAGGCTATGCTGGAAAAGACATGGTAAATCCATCCTCTCTGATTCTCTCTGCTGAAATGATGCTTAGACATATGGGCTGGACAGAGGCTGCTGATCTCATTTTAAATGCGATGTCAAAAACAATCAAAAATAAGACGGTCACCTATGACCTAGAGAGGCTAATTGATGACGCCACAAAGCTTTCTTGTTCTGAGTTTGGAAAGGCATTAGAAGACTCCATAAACTAAGTCTATAACTTAATAGATATTTAGAGGCTATAAAAGCAAAGATTTGATTGACTCAAAATTCATAGCTCGTTATAATTCCTCGCTATTCCCTGATAGCTCAGTTGGTAGAGCAACGGACTGTTAATCCGTTTGTCCCTGGTTCGAGCCCAGGTCAGGGAGCCAATCTTCTATACTAAAGGCATCTTCGGATGTCTTTTTTGTAGAAAATGAAACCAAAAATGATTACTTATCAAAAACTTGCCAAGTTAGCCTCAAAATTCATGTCTAAATCGACCTTGATGAAGCATGGATTTAACTTATCTCCAATGTATCGTAGAACCTCAGCAAAAGTAACCTACATCTCAAAAGATTTTCTAAAGATAACAATTAAATTACCTTTTAGCTATAAAAATGCAAACTATGTTAATACGATCTTTGGAGGCAGTATGTTCTCGGCAGTTGACCCATTTCCAATGACGCAGTTAATGAATCTAATTGGAGATGACTATGTTGTCTGGGATAAGGCTGCTGAAATATTTTTTAGAAGACCTGCAAAGGAAGACTTGTATGCAGAATTTACTTATACTCATGAAGAGGTTGCCGAGATAAAGCAGAAGGCGAATGATAACAATGAATTTGAGATAGTTAAATCAACCCAATTAACAAACAAAGATAAAAGCATTATTTTTTGTGAAGTTCGCAAGAGAGTCTACATTGCAAACAAGACTTTTTTTAAAAATAAGCGTGCCAAGAAAAAGCTGAAGAACTAATCTTTAGTCATCCAGTATGGATACGAAGAAGGGTTGATGGTCTGAAGCGTCAGTCTCTTCATTGACGACAAAGCTACCAATGTTACTTTTAAGATTAGAGCTTACAAAAGTAAAGTCCCTACAATGAGCTCCATCAGGCCATTGTTTTTTGTCAAAAATTCCACAGGTTGGTACATGCTTGGTATTCGGATTTATTTGACTCCATGCATCAATAAGCCCCTCTTGGTTTTGACTATTATTTGTAAGAAGGGCGTATTCTTTGGATTCTGATTCAAAATTAAAGTCCCCACAAAGAATTAGCTTATTAGATCTTTCAAGCTTTGCGTAAGGTCCAGGCTCTTGAACCGTTGCAGGATTCAGAGATAATTGATCAATGTCATCTTTAATGTCAAGGATGCGTTTTACTTGTGCGTAACGTTGTTTTTGAGAGCCATACTCTAGGTGAGTTGTCATGACACAAATCGGGAAAAATGGAGTCTCGACTGTTACTTCAGTAACCTGTCTTGGCATATGCCTAAAACTGCTGTCTACAGGTTGCGGAAGAATATGATTAAAGTTAGACAACACTGGTAACTTTGAAAGAATGATATTTCCGAACTGTTCTCTTTCGCTCTCACCTGGTCTTAGGACATTATATGCTGGTCCAAAAAATGGCGTATAGCCCTTAAATATGCTTGATAGTTGCTTTAATTGATCGGGCTGTGTTCCATCCTTAAGTTCGCAATTTCGAGATACTTCCTGAAGGCATATGACATCCGGATTTGACATATTAAAAATAGTATCTGCAATTCTCTCTAGGGAGATAACCCCATCGACACCTTCCCCATTTTGTATATTCCAGCTTAGGAGTTGAATCATTTAATACCAGCCTGCATGAACGACTGAACAAACTGTTTTTGGAATATTAAGAAAGCGATAAGTAGAGGGGCGACTGACATTAGAGTAGCGGCTGATAAAATCGACCATTCAACTCCGGACTCTGGAGCGGCAAAAATACCTAGGCCCACAGTTAATGGCCTAGTCTCAACTGAATTTGAAATGATGAGTGGCCATAAGAAGTTATTCCAGTGATGGCTGACAGACACTAAGGAGAATGCAATATATGTTGGCGTTGCAAGAGGAACATAAACTTTCCATAATATACTCATCGTTCCACATCCTTCAAGTTCTGCTGCATCCTCTAATTCTTTAGGAATCGATTTAAATGCTTGACGCAATAGAAAGATACAAAACGCGCTGGCAATGTAAGGCAGCCCCATGCCAGAGATTGTATCTACTAAGCTTAATTTAGAAAGTGTAACATAGTTTTGAACGATTAGTATTTCGGGCGTAATCATTAATTGAACCAGGACTAATGCAAATGCAACGTTAGCACCCGTAAACTTAAAACGAACAAAGGCGTAAGCTGCTAGTGTTGAAATTAAGAGCTGTCCAGGCAATATAAACGAAACCAGTAAAAAAGTGTTTAGACTGAATCTGGCAAAAGGGGCTTGACTCCAGGCCTCACGAAAATTATCAAGCGTTAGTGGCGAGAATATATCGAAATGCATCGCATCACTGCTAGAGTGAAAAGCAGCCCAAAAAGCATACAACAATGGAAGGATCCAAAATCCAGCTAGGATGTATGCACCTATGAGCTCAACACTGGTTTGTATTCTGTTTCTATATGTCATCGGTAATGAGTACGTCTATCTAAAAAGAAAAATTGTGCTAATGCAGTTAATGCAAGTAGAGCCAATAAAAATATAGTCAAAGCGGACGCATAAGAGATGTCTAAAAATGAGAAGGCTGTTTCATAAATATAATAAAGAATTAAATTACTGGCATTGTCTGGGCCACCTTTCGTTAGCACAAATAAATGATCAACTAGTTTAAATGAGTTAAGAAAGGCATTAATCAAAACGAATAGTGTTGTTGGAAGGAGTAAAGGAAACTGGATACGCCAAAAATAATTCCAACGCGAAGAACCTTCTAGCTTTGATGCTTCTTCGAGCTCAGGAGAAATGGTTTGCAGTCCTGCTAAATAAAAGACCATAAATAAGCCAGCCTCCTTCCAGACAGTCATCACAATAATAGATGGAAGAACGGTTGATGGGTCACCTAACCAATTATTACCTTCAAAACCAAATATTTCGAGTACTTTATCTATTAACCCAATATCTGGTGCATAGAAAAACAGCCAAATGTTAGCAACTGCAATCATCGGAAGCATGGTTGGCGTGAAGTAAGCCATCCTCAGAAATCCCCTTCCAGGAATGGCTTTATTAACAATTAAAGCCATCAGAATTGCAATACCTATAGAAGTTGGAATAGTTCCTAGTGCAAGCCACATATTGTTTACAAAAACTTTCCAAAATATGGGGTCACTAAACATGCTTTCGTAGGCTTCAACTCCTGAGAAACGTCTAGGTCTTAAAATTGATTTGTTGGTATATAAACTTTGAAAAAAAGTTGTTATGGTGGGGTAATGGGTAAACGCCAAAAGTAATATTGCTGCAGGAGTAAATAACAGCCAGCCTTGAATATTACGAGTACTATCTTTCATTATTATTACTTTTGAAGTCTAATAAAAATAATTGGCGGATGTCATTAAACATCCGCCAATTTACCGAATTAACGATAAGGTTTTAAAATACGCTCAGCAGCGGCTTGCGCCTCTGAAAGAGCTTCTTTTGGAGTTTTACTTCCAACAAGTGCAGCTTGAATTGCATCATTCAATCCTTTTTTAACACGACTTGTTTGGTAAGTTGAAAACTCAGCTGTAGCATATGCTAATTGATCACGAGCAACTGCTGCTGGTGGGAACTCTGCTACATAAGACGATAAAGCATCAGTCTCATATGCATCAGGGCTAACACCCATATAGCCAGTAGCTACTGACCAGGCTGCTGATTGCTCTGGTGAAGTCATAAACTTAATAAGTTTCATAGATGCTTCACGCTCTTCTGCAGAAGTATCTTTGAATATGTAGAAGTTACCACCACCTGTAGGCGTTCCACGACGCTTTCCAGCTGGAAGCATAGCTACTCCAAAATCAAAGTCAGCATTGTTCTTAACAGTAGTTAAGTTTCCAGTAGAGTGCCACATCATTGCAGTTTTGCCCTCTAGGAAGTTTTGACGAAGCGTACCCCACTCGATTGTGCCTTCAGGCATAATCTTGTGCTCTGATCCCATAGCTTTCCATACTTCTAAAGCTTCAACTACATCAGGATGATCAAAGTTAGTCTTATCACCACTCGTCATAAGAGTCTGACCATTTTGCATAGCAAGTGCACCAAACATCCAGTATGGGTAACCTGTTGATGGAATCATAAGACCCCACTGTGAACCGTCATCTTTAGTTAATGCTTTGGCTGCAGCAATAAGACCACCCCATGTTGCTGGCGGTGTTTCTGGGTCTAGGCCGGCTTCACGATAGGCATCTTTGTTATAGTACATAACAATAGTTGAACGTTGGAAAGGGATACCCCAAGTTTTTCCAGCTGCAATTCCATTTTCCATAAGTGATGGATAAAAAGAATTCAACCATGCCTTTTCTTCAGCTGTTGAAACAACATCATCAAAAGGGATAATTGCATCAAGCTCACGAAGTTCATGAACGTCAATTGAGAACATTACTGATAACTGAGCAGGCTTTCCACTCTCAAGAGCTGCAAGAGCTTTAATTCTTGTATCGTCATAGTTACCAGAATAAATTGCATTAACTTCAATGTCAGGATTTTCTGCCATAAAGTCTGCAACTATCGAATCAACGGCTTGTGTTAGTTTGCCGCCAACAGCGATAGGGTAGTACATTGTTAATTCCGTTTTTGCAATAGCCGCACTTGAAAACATAGATATACCAAGTGCAACAGTTAAGCAATAGGAAATTTTAGTAAACATTTTTTTCATTTCTTTCTCCTATTTAATCGTAGTGTTAAACATTTGTTAATAATTAGCGTTCCTACGACTTTAAACGCTGATCATTTTTATCAAACAAATACATGTCATCTAAGTTCCAGCTAACACATAGCTTATCCCCTAGTTGAATTTTTGGTTGCCTGGGCTCACGAAGAAAAAAGTCTTTTTCTTGATGAGTCAGCTTGAATACAGTTTCACCACCGAAGTAGTCAATACTTTTCACTTCAACTGGAAGACCTTTTTTAGAAAACACTATGTGCTCAGGCCTAACTCCAATATCTTTGATATTTTTATTTGAGTCTACTACTGAATAGACTTTCGAATCTAAGCTCGAGACATCTATTTCATTTAGATTCAAAATATTCATTGGTGGAAGTCCAATGAATTGAGCACTAAAGACGCTATTTGGTGAATTATAAATTTCCTCAGGAGCGCCAACTTGAACAATTTCTCCTAATTTAAGAAGAATAATTTGGTCTGCCATAGACATGGCTTCAACCTGGTCATGAGTCACGTAAACCACAGTTAAACCCAATCTTTTTTGTAAATCTCTTATTTCATCTCGCATTTCTGCGCGGAGCTTAGAATCTAGGTTGGATAATGGCTCATCCATTAGGCATACAGACTGATCAGATACAATAGAGCGCGCTAATGCAACCCTTTGTCGCTGACCACCTGAAAGGTTTGCTGGCTTTCGATCAAGTAACTCTGTCAGACCAACAACCTTGGCTGCTTCTGCTACCTTTTTTTCTCTTTCTTCAACAGGGACTTTACGAACTTTGAGACCAAACTGAATATTTTCTTTGACATTTAAGTGAGGAAACAAGGCGTAAGACTGAAATACCATAGATACCCCTCTTTTTGAGGCTTCAATTTCAGTTACATCTGATCCTCCAATATTGATAGTACCCTGGCTCACCTGTTCAAGTCCCGACAACATCTTAAGAATGGTTGATTTACCGCATCCTGAAGGTCCAAGAAGTACGGTGAAGGATTTTTCAGGGACAGTGAACGATACATCTTTGACAGCATCAATATCGCCATAACTTCTAGAGAGATTTTTTACTTCAATTGCACTCACATCAACTCCTTGTCACAAACTACAAATTCCGCCTCTGAATCAATAATAATTTGAGAGATTTCAGAAGGAGGGGTTTGATCACAAAAAACTTTGACCACTTCTTGAATTTGACCACCGCGTACATGTGCCACACGGCCAAATTTTTCATGATCTAGAACCAGAAGGCTTTCACGACAATTATCTAGAATGACTCTTCTGATTTGCACTTCTTCATCAGAGAAATCAAGCAGTGCTCCATCCATATCAACGCCAGCAACACCAAATATTCCAAAGTCTGTCTTGTAAGAATTAAAGAAGTTTTCTACTGGACTTCCTACCATATCAAAGTCACCACTTCTTATTCTTCCACCCGAACAGTAAACTTCAAAACTTGAGTTCGTGCTTGCAGTTTGAGCAATGATTAAGTTATTGGTATAAATTTTTAAATTTTTGTGTTTTAATAATGATCTAACTACCATTTCTGGAGTTGTGCCGATACCTAGTGATATAGAGCTTCCGTTAGGAATTTGATTGGCAACCTCTTTTGCGATTGATCTCTTGGCAACTCGATTAAGTACTTGTCTAGTTCCATAGGCAAGATTACCATCGGTAGACAATGGTTCTACTCCGCCATGCCTTCTTCTTGCTTGGCCGTAATCACAAAGAGCGTTAATGTCTCTTCTTACAGTTTGAGTAGTTACATTAAACTTATCCGCAAGGCTTTCGACAGTAATAAATTCTTCTTGACGTAATAGGTCAGAAATCTCTGCTTGTCTAGCAGTTAAATCCATTCATAACTCCAAATTGTTCATTTGAACTACAATTCTAACATAAAATTACGAAAATGAACAATAAATTTTAATCATTTGAATATATTTCTATTTTTGAGCCTATTATTAGAGTGAATTATGCTAAAATAAACATATATATGTTCATATGAAAATAATTATGTTCGCTTTGGTGATTTTTCAGAGCCAAATTATTTAATTATCAATTCTTAGGAGTTTTAATGAAAAATTTGTCAACAATGTCTTTGTCTCAGCTGCAAGATATCAAGTTCATACTTACAGATATTGATGACACTATAACTTCAGATGGAAGATTAAAGAGTAATGCCTATGAGGCTATGGAAAGATTATCAGATAATGGATATAGTGTAATTCCTGTGACTGGTCGATGTGCAGGTTGGTGTGATCACATTGCTAGGATGTGGCCAGTTGATGGCGTTGTTGGAGAAAATGGAGCTTTCTTTTTTAGCTATGATCACGTCAATAAAAAAATGAACAATTCATATAGTCAAACTGAGGACGAAAGAAAAGAAAACTTTACAGTTCTTAATCAAATTAAAAATACAATTCTTGAGTCTGTTTCAGGAACAGCACAGGCCTCTGATCAAGATTATCGTATCACTGATTTAGCAATTGATTTTGCCGAAGATGTTCCTAAACTTCCGCAAAACAAGATTGACGAAATTGTTCAAATTGCTGAACAAAAAGGCGCAGTAGCTAAGATAAGCTCTATACACGTTAATTGTTGGATTGGAAGTCATAATAAGCTTTCTACAAGTTTAAAAATTCTAAGAGAAAGGTTTGGTTTAAATGATGCTGAAATTCAGAATACTGCTATCTTTATTGGAGACTCCCCAAATGATTCATCAATGTTTGGTTTTTTTAAAAATTCAGTTGGTGTCGCTAATGTTGTTGAGCAAATAAGCAGTATCGAACATCCACCAAAATATATTACTAAAAATTATTCAGGAAGTGGGTTTGTGGAGCTTGCAGATTTAATAATCAATAAAGGTTAGATGTCACAAAATTCAGAGAAAATTTATGATGTTTTTGTTGCTGGTGGGGGAATCAACGGCATTGGTGTAGCTCGAGATGCCGCTGGCAGAGGTTACTCTGTTTGCCTATGTGAAATGAATGACTTTGCATCTGGTACGTCATCTAATTCAACAAAATTAATTCATGGTGGTTTGAGGTATCTAGAGCACTATAAATTCCGCTTGGTTCAAGAGTCTTTAAAAGAACGTGAAGTGCTTCTTAAAATGGCACCTCATATCATTTGGCCGATGAGATTTATTTTGCCTCACTCAAAAGGTATGAGACCTGCTTGGCTTTTAAGATTAGGCTTGTTTCTTTATGATCATTTAGGTTTTAGAAAAATATTGCCAGGAACTAGCCATGTAAAACTTAATAAGAGTGAATTTGGCGATCCTCTGAAGAGTAATTTTAAGTTTGGCTATGAGTATTCTGATTGTTGGGTGGATGATTCAAGGCTAGTGTTATTAAATGCTGTTGATGCATCTTTGAAAGGTGCAAAAATACAAAATTATTGTAAAGTTACAAAAGTTGAAAAGTCAGACGGATTTTGGTCAATAACTACTACTGATTCATTTGATGGGAAGCATACTGTATTTAAAGCAAAGTGTTTTATTAATGCTTCTGGACCTTGGGTTGATGATTTATTAAATAGCTCACTTAAAAGCAATAACTCAAAAAATGTTCGACTCGTAAGAGGGAGTCATATCGTCGTCAATAAGCTTTTTGACCATGACAGGTCATATATATGCCAAAACAATGATAATCGAATATTTTTTATGATTCCTTATGAAGATAAATACACTCTGATTGGAACTACAGATATTGACCATGGGCAATCAGCTGAAAATGTTGAGATCAGTCAAGAAGAGAAGCTTTATATCTGTGAATCAGCTAATGAGTATTTAAATACAGAAATTGGCCTTGAAGATATAGTTTGGAGTTATTCTGGAGTAAGACCTCTTTATGATGATGGTGCAAGCACAGCTCAAGAGGCTACACGCGACTACGTAATAAAGGCAGAAAAGAGCGAATCATCTCTTATGGTTAATATTTTTGGTGGAAAGATTACGACTTATCGAAGACTATCAGAGTCTATCCTTAAGCATGTCGAGGAGTTTCTTGGAAGTAAAGGCGATCCTTGGACTAACCATTCTTCTCTTCCCGGAGGAGATATAGGTGTTGATGGTCAGTTGGATTTGCAAAATAAACTTCAAAAGAAGTATCCATTTTTGACTCAAGAGACTCTTAAGCGATTAGTTCGTTCTTATGGCACTATTTCTTTTAATATTTTTGGCGATGCAGAACATATAGATTCGCTTGGAAAGCATTTCGGCTCGGGCCTTTATGAAAGAGAGGTTACTTATTTAATTCAAGAAGAGTGGGCCCGAACATCAGATGATATCTTGTTCAGAAGATCTAAACTTGGACTCTCTTTTTCTAGGGATGAAATAAAAAATCTAGATCAATATCTGGATGATTTTTTTAAAGCCAATAGTCATACAAAAAATGATGAACTAAAAAGCAAAATGGTTGAAATAGTATGACGCTGCTTATAGAACTCTTAGGATCGATAGCCCTTCTTTTATGGGGCCTTAGAATGGTTCGAACTGGCGTTATGCGCTCATACGGAACAAATATCAAAAGATTTGCTCGTCGCTCTGAGGGTAAGATAATCCCCGCATTTTTATCTGGACTAATTGTAGCTGCTCTATTGCAAAGCAGTACAGCAGCTGTATTAATTTCTGCCTCTTTTGCAGGCCAAAGCCTTATAGGTGTTGGTACTGCATTTATTACTATGCTGGGCGCTGATATTGGAACCTCTGTTGCGGTTCTTATTGCATCACAGAAATTCACAACTCTAGCGCCTTTTTTACTTGCAGTTGGTATTTTTGGCTTTATTGCCTCTAAGGAAAACAAGCGCCAAAATGTTTTTCGAGCAATCAGTGGACTCGGCTTGATTCTATTTGCGCTTATTTTAATTTCGTCAACAGCGGGAGGTTTAGCTGAATTAAGAGAGTTTAAATCTCTCCTTGAAGTATTTAATAACCAGCCCGTATTCTTCCTATTATTGGCCCTAGTATTGACCTATTTATCGTATTCAAGCTTGGCTATAGTTTTACTATCGGTTAGTTTTTTAGCTACCGGAGTAATAGGGCTGAATGAAGGTTTGTATCTTGTATTGGGCGCTAACCTTGGAAGTGGCATGTTACCTCTTATTTCAAGTTGGAACTCCTCTGAATTAGAGAAAAATCCAATAATAGCAAATTTGTTAGTTAGGTCGCTGTGCATTATTCTTTTTTATCCATTTGTTTCCGTATTTTCGAATTTCTCAATTACTTATCTATCTGCTGAATTAGTTCCAGCTATTTATCACCTTACACTTAATTTATTTGTAGCAGTTATTGGAATTACCTTTTCAAAGCAATTCCTTGCTCTGTCTTTGGGTTTATTTTCTGAAAACAAAATTGAGGATCAATTAAATAAACACAATATTCTTGAAGCAGATGATTTCTCTATGCCAGCTGTATCTCTTGCCAATGCAAAAAGAGAGGCTCTAAGAATGGCAGAAGTTTCTCAGAACATGGTTGTATCCTCACTTGCAGTAATGAAAGACGATAATGAGATGTTGCGCCATGAAATTATAAAAAATGAGGACACCGTTGATGAATTTTATGACTCAATTAAGCTTTATATTGCAAGAATCTTACAAGAGGAGCTTTCGCCTGCAGAGAGTCAGCAAGCACTCAACATTCTTAACTTTACAACCAATATGGAGCATATTGGAGATATTGTAAATAATAGTTTAATGGAAATATCTGGAAGAAAAATTTCTAAACACATTCATTTTTCTAAAGAAGGTTTTAGTGAAATCCTGTCGATTCATGAGGAAGTCTGTGCTAACTATGATCTTGCAATCAATACATTCGTTTCAAATGATTGTGAATTGGCTAGAGTTTTATATGAAAAGAAACAAGAACTCCACAAACTTGAAAAACGATCTGTATCAAAACATCTGCAGCGACTTGGCAAGGGGATAGCTGATAGTTTGGAAACTAGCTCAATGCATATTGATGTGGTTCGAGACTACAAAAGAGTCAATAGCTTATTATCATCCATAGCTTACCCAATTTTATTTGCATCAGGTGAAATACTAGAAACAAGGTTAAAGCAAAACGCCTAACCCTAATATTCTGTAACACAGGAATATACGAGCATTTATTTTTTTCAAGCTCTATAATAATTGCATCATAAATTATCAATGTCAATTATGAATCATGAAATAGTTATTGTTGCCGCAAAACGAACTGCCATTGGGTCTTTTGGTGGTTCTCTGTCATCAGTTTCTGCTCATAAGCTTGGCTCGGCAGTTATCTCTTCTTTACTCCAAAAAACTGGATTGAATACTAATCAAGTTGATGAGGTTATTCTTGGACAGGTTTTGACTGCAGGAAGCGGACAAAACCCAGCTCGTCAGGCTGCAATAGATGCTGGTCTTCCTGATGTAACACCCGCAATGACGATTAATAAGGTTTGTGGCAGTGGGCTAAAAGCAGTCCAGTTAGCATTTCAGGCTGTTGCATGCGGAGATGCCGAAATAGTCATTGCGGGTGGCCAAGAAAATATGAGCCTTTCAGGGCATGTTTTACCACGCTCAAGAGAGGGTAAAAAAATGGGCCCCTGGGAAATGGTTGATACTATGGTTGTAGATGGTTTGTGGTGCGCTTTTAATGACTACCATATGGGAGTTACAGCTGAAAATATTGCTTCTAAGTTTGACTATACTAGAGGTGATCAAGATCAATTTGCAGCATCATCTCAACAAAAGGCTGAATCTGCTCAGATTTCTGATCTTTTTCGTGAAGAAATAACACCAATCAACATTCCACAGAGAAGAGGCGATGATGTTATTTTTGATGCGGACGAATATCCCAGGCATGGAACAAACGAAGAGTCTCTTTCAAAGCTCAGACCTGCATTTAAAAAAGATGGCTCTGTTACCGCTGGAAATGCTTCAGGTATTAATGATGGAGCAGCTGCTGTTATGGTTATGACTCTTTCAAAAGCACAAGAGCTTGGACTTAAACCTATGGCAAGAATTGTTTCCTATGCAAGTGCAGGAGTCGATCCAACAATTATGGGAACTGGCCCAATTCCAGCAAGTACTAAATGTCTAGAAAAAGCCGGATGGAAGGCCTCTGATTTAGATCGCATTGAAGCTAATGAGGCTTTTGCTGCTCAGGCGATGTCTGTCAATGACTCTCTTGGCTTGGATGTTTCTAAAGTCAATGTCACAGGAGGTGCGATTGCACTTGGTCATCCGATAGGCGCTTCAGGAGCAAGAATATTAGTCACGCTTCTTCATGGTATGGAGCGTGATAAAACTGACAAAGGTCTCGCAACTCTCTGTATTGGTGGCGGGATGGGAGTTGCCATGGCAGTTGAAAGACTTTAGATATTCTAAAGAAAGTTATGAAAAAATATTTCTTTATTCTGAGTATTGTCGTTTGTAATTTTTTTGCCCTCTCCAATGCGCAGGCCTACCTTGCGGTAGGTTATATGAAATGTGAAAAAGTGAATCAGCTAGTGAGTGAGAATAATTCAGATGTTAAGACAATGATCATGTTTTGGTTTAGCGGTTATTACACTGGAAGAAATTATGAAACCTCTAGCTACCCCCTTAAGCCAGACCCAGAACTTATCTATATTGCTACAGTGAATTATTGTAGTAAAAATCCAGAGAGTGACACAGTTGATTTAGCAGATTATCTGTATTCCAGTCTTCTCTAACTACAAAGACCCTTAATCGTTTCAATCAGTGCAGAGTTTACATCCCTAGGGCCGGTATCTAGTCTATTGTTGTGCCTTCTTTCGCCTGGAATGCGAACACCGTCAATGGATTTATATTTTTTAAGAAAGTCTTCAGTTTGTTCTGACGTATCTTTTCCAGATAATATTTTAGGTGACATAGCCAATATGAACTGACCACCTTGAGCTGGGCCACCGTCTCCATTATCTCGCTCCTTTGATTCGTAGGAAAAAGTCTCACCAACAAGAGGACCTGACAAAAGCTCAATCATAAGTGCAATGACTGACCCTTTATGACCACCAAATGGCAATAAAACACCTTTATCTATTTCTGCCGCATCAGTAGTCAATTCCCCAGAAGCTGAAAGCCCTGTGCCTAGGGGGACGGAGTGTCCATCTCTTGCAGCAATCTGAATCTCACCTTTTGCCATTGAGGCTGTTGCCATGTCAAAAACAATTGGATTTTTACCAGGTCGTGGCCACGAAAATGCAATTGGATTTGTGCCATATAAAGCAGTTTTTCCGCCCGAAGGAGCAACTGCTGGAGTATAAGAAACAGACGTTAAGCCAACGAGTCCCTGGTCGCTAATGGCTTCAACCTCTGGCCAGAGTGCTGCAAAGTGATGACAGCGCTGAATAGAAAGGCCTGCAATACCAAAAATATTTGCAGCATCAATTAGCTTTTTAATTCCATACTTATGAGCAAGAGGTGCAAATCCGTTTTGAGCATCGCACCTGAAAATTGTGGGCGTTACCTCTTTAATTTCAGGTCTGGCAGAGCCATCCACTTTGTTGCTTTTAAGAGCTTTAATGTATCCTGGTATGCGAAACAAGCCATGAGAGACAGACCCGTCTCTCTCAGCATTAGTCACAGTAGTTGCAACAGCATCAGCATTCTCTTCATCTGCACCATTACTGATTAGTGCTGCTTTGGCTAATTTAAAAATTTCATCAAGGCTTAGTTTGGTTGTCGTTGGGCTCATTTTAAATCTATCTTCAAAGTAAATTGCTTAGTATAAGGAATTCCAAAGTCGTGTTACAAAAAAATGATAACATGCCCTTAAAAATAAAGACTAATCTCTAAAATAGTGTAAAAAATTAAATTTTGTAAATTAATAATTTTGAGGAGTATCAATGGCAAATATTCATTGGCTTGGAACAGGACTTTCGGCGATTCCAGGTTTAAAGATGTTGATTGAGAATGGACATAGTCTTGTTGTATATAACCGAACAGTAGAGAAAGCATTTGAAGCTCTGTCTGGAGTCAATGGAGATTACAAAGTTGTTCCATTTACGCTCAAAACTGTTGAGCAAAATGTTAATGCTGGCGATGTGGTTGTTTCAATGCTTCCTGGAAACTTTCATGTTCCAGTTGCTGAGCTATGTCTTTCACTGGACGCACACTTTGTCTCAAGCTCTTATATTTCAGATGAGATGAGAGACTTGAATAGCGCCGCTTTAGAAAAAAACTTATGTTTTGTGAATGAGGTTGGATTGGATCCTGGAATTGATCATAGCATGTCACATGCCTTGGTTGAGGATTACAAAAATGCATCTGTATTTTCAACACAGAATCAACATTCTTTTTTGAGTTACTGTGGAGGTCTTAGTGATGTTCCAAATGACTTTTGCTATAAGTTTAGCTGGTCCCCTCTGGGTGTACTTAAGGCCTTAATGTCAACCTCTGTGAGTATTCGTAACGGTGAAGTTTTTACGGTGACAAAGCCATGGGAGTCTGTAGAGTTGTACCCGCTTCCAATGCCTTGGGGTGAAGATGAGTTTGAGGTTTACCCAAATCGTGACTCGCTTCCGTTTATTGAGCAATACCAGATGAATGATGGCCTAAAGATTAAACAATTTGTTAGAGGGACCCTCAGATATAAGGGTTGGAAAAATGCATGGAGCCAGATCTTTTCAGAAGTCGATACTTTAGATGCTTCCATTGCAGAGTCTCGCTTAAAAGAAATTAGTGATGATTTATGGGATAAATATTCATATAAGGATGGTGAGGTTGATCGAGTCATTCTAACAGTTGAGTTAAAGGTTGAAAATGACTCAAAGGTTGTTTGGCACAAACAATTTCTTATGGATACGCTAGGAAATCAAAAAGGTAGCGCAATGGCCCAGCTAGTTTCATGTTCAGTAGCACTAGCTATTGAGGCAGTTCTTGACAATGAAATCTCTTCTGGAGTAACTGCTGCACCTCACCAAAAGGAATTGGTGAGTCGTTGGTTATCACAGGCTGAAGAAATAAGTGATCACTTTATCTTAATTGATCATCTGAACTAATTACTTTGAATCAAACTCATCATAATTTTGATCAAGAAACTAAGGGCTGGGTTGATTTAATTCATCCAAGAGAGCCTCGACCAGAACTAACCACTCAAATAGATACCAAGTGGTTAGTAATTGGAGCTGGATATACAGGTCTTTCATGTGCAAGAAGGTTGGCAGAACTCAACCCAACTGAAAAGATTGTCTTGCTTGAGGCAAGAGAGGTTGGTCAAAGCGCTTCTGGAAGAAACTCAGGATATGCGGTAGCACATAGTCACTTTTCTGGGGGATATCAAAAGAATCAGCTTGAGCATTATCAAAGGATTGACCGCATTAATCAAACTGGTCTAACATCTTTAAAATCGATAATTGAGGCAAATCAAATTGATTGCGATTACAAAGATGCAGGAATTTATCATATGGCCGCAGATAAAAATTCATCTGACGAGTGCGATCAGTTTGTAGATTATCTTCAAAAGAGAAAAATTGAGCATATGGAGCTTTCAAAAGATCAAATTAAGCTAGAGCTTGGTACATGCTGGTACCAGAAGGGAGTAAAGGTTAAAAAGGGTGCCCTAGTCCAACCTGCTAAACTAGTTTTTGGTTTAGCTGATAGCCTTCCAAATAATGTTGAGCTCTATGAAAATACTCCAGTTATGAAGCTTACTAGAGGGGTAATAAATACAATACAAACCCCAAAATCGTCTGTCAAAGCAGACAACGTTATCATGGCATGTAATTATGAGCCTCTGGCAAATGGAAAACATAAACAGAGAGTGGTCGGTGTTACCCTATCAGGAAGTATTACTCGGGTATTAAATCAGGATGAGGTTGATTTGCTTGGCACAGAGTCTTCATGGGGGATTTTGTCTCTTCACACCGGCGGAGCAACGGTCAGGCTTACAGAAGATAAGAGAATTTCAATACGAAATACAGCTGAATATAATAATTACGGTTTATTAAATGATAATCAACTTAAAAGCAGGCAAGTGATTCATCGTCAGGCATTTAATAATAGATTTCCTGAGTTAAGTCATGTGAATTTTGAGCATCTATATTCTGGTGTAGAGGGAGTTACAGCAAATAAAACAAATATCTTTAAAAGACTATCAAACAATTTTTATTATGCTGGATGCTACAATGGATCGGGTATCACTAAGGGCACTGCTTTTGGCCTTGCTATGGCAGATTATGCTTATGGTAACGATGAAAAACTGGTTCATGACTGCCTCTCAATAGAAAAGGCTAAATGGCTTCCACCAAAGCCTATATTGGACTTAGGGGCATGGTATGTCACCAAACAAAGGTTTAAAGGGGTTGGAAGAGACAGGTAGACTCAGGTTTTAAATCAAGTGGTTGATTTTTGCTCCAAGTTCAATAAAACTTCCTTTGATCTTACTAAAGCTCTGGTTGTTACTGCTAGTTGGCCTTATAGGTAGTGAGTCTTCATTTTCGTTGTAAAAGGCCTCAGCTATAGATTTTCCGAAGTAGGTTCCAGGGCCTATCCCCCTTCCAGAGTAACCAAAGATAGAATAGGCGTTTTTTCCAAAACGATATATTTTGGGAATATGGTCATCTGTCATCGAAATTTCACCACCCCAAAAATAATCAAAAGGAATATTTTTTAAAGAAGGATACAAAGAATAAGCCTTTCTTTTTGCCCAACTTGAATGAATTTTAGATATATTTTGGCCAAGATTACCAATACCTCCAATAATAAAGCGATTATCGTAATCTAACCGAAAAGATGACATAACAGTAGCTGTATCCCAACATCCATGATATTTAGGCAAAATGTTTTTTATAATCTCTTTTGGAAGGGGTTTTGTTGCGGCTTGAAAATAAAAAACCGGAGTATATTTTGCGCTTGGTATTCCTGAAATGCCTTTTAGGTATGCATTGGTCGCTATCAAAATTTTCTTTGATTTAATCAATCCTTTCTCACTATGAGTAATCCATTCATTATTATGAAACTCAATTTTGGTGGCAAGAGATGATTCAAAAATATTGGCTCCTCTAGATTGCGCTATTCTTGCTAATCCTAAGCAATAGCTAAGTGGATTAATAGTTCCAGCCTTTTCATTGAGGAGTGCTCCTTGAAATGAAGATGAACCGGTAACTAATTCAGTTTCATTCTTGTCTAATACTTTCAGTTCAGCTCCTCGTTCAGAAAGCTGGCGATATCTGTTTTTAATGTCTTTCAAGCCATTTTGTGAATGCGCACAATGGAGCGTACCTGCACGGTCAGCATTGCAGCTAATATTATTTTTATTGATTAAGTTGAATACAAGATCTGGCGCAGTTGCTAGTGCCTCATTTAGCTTGACCCCACCTTTTTTACCTAAAATTCCTTCTACTTTTTCTGGGGGTAGCCAAAGTCCTGCATTCACTAAGCCAACATTTCGACCTGAGCCACCATATCCAATTTGTTGATCAATAAGAGATACTGTGAGTCCATTTTCGGCGGCAGTTAAGGCGGCAGAGCAGCCTGTATAGCCGCCACCTACAATAGTTATATCTGACTCCACAGTGCCTTCAAGCACCTTAGAGGTTAGTTTCTCTTGTGAGGTTTCTTGCCAAAGATTATTTTGTTTCATTTCTAGATGAATCTTAAGAATTTATTCTATCGAATAAAAAAGACGCTAAAAAGCGCCTTTTTTTTATAGGCCAAACTCTTTTTTAAGGAAGAAGAGTTGCACCAGTCTCCATGCGTATGACTTGTCCATCCTTTATTTCATGAAAAGCAAGAACTGCCTCACGTGTCCCATCTGGAAAACTCATAACACCATGAGTAACCATAGCTTCGCTGCTTTCATATAGGCATCTAGATTCATGCGTGACGAAATCATCACTGTTCATCATAAATGTAAACATTTCCATTGCCTCTTCTTTATTTTTTTTTGAGTTGTCCAGGTGCATGATAAATTGATAATCGTCATGAAGAGTGGCGGCATAAGCCTCCATATCATTTGCTTCTCTAGCTGCTTCTTGAGCTTTGTATACTGACATAATGTCTCCTTTTAATTAGTTAAGATGTTACAAAATAAATAATAACTGCTATCAAAGGTATTAAGGGCCTAATAGCATTTTTTGGTTCATGGTCAGCACCATCAAATGTTGACCAAACCTTTAACACGAGTCCCATGTTAAAGATAAAGGCAAAAAGAGTAAAAATTCCAACACCAGCAACAACCTCTTTTGCAGAACTAAAGCCTCCAATTTGCAACATTGGTAGTGTGGCAATTAGCATTAAAACAAAACCAAACATTAGGAATCCTGCTGGTTTAAAAGCAAAAGCTGCCTGTGGTGAATCCATTCGATTAGATTCTGCAAACTTTTTTGAATTAAAAGAAAGCTGTATAGCAAAGAAACCACCAAATAAGATTAAAAAAATATGACAAAGAACCGGGATACTCATAACAACTCCTTATAGTTGATAAATACTTAAGAAATCTTAAGTGTGTTAAGTATACTAAATTTTTTTTGTAAAAGAGTTGTAATAAAAAGAGTATATGGATATAAGTAAAATACAAAACCAGCTAAGTAATTTTGCATCAGAAAGAGATTGGGAGCAGTTCCACAGTCCAAAAAATCTGTCTATGGCGCTGAGCGTTGAGGCTTCAGAACTTGTTGAAATTTTTCAGTGGCTTACTCTAGAAGAATCAAATTTTCCAGATCAAAAACAGCTGGCCTCAATTCGAAGTGAGGTGGCTGATATTGCTATGTACCTAATTCGCTTTTGTGACGTTTTAGAGATTAATTTAGAGGAGGCAATTGAAGAGAAGTTTATTGAAAATGGTAATAAATACCCAGTTGAACTGTCTAAAGGCAGTTCAAAAAAATACAATCAGCGAGACGCGTAACTAAATTTCAACTTTGTAGCACTCGTATGGTTTTCCTGATGATGGTTGAAGGTTAATGTAATCGTCAGCAAGTACAATTATTTCTTCGGAATTTTTTTCATTTAGTTTGAATTCGTCTTGTAAGCTAAAGTATTCTTCAAGCCAAGGGTGATTTCTATTTCTAACTTCAATGGAGTTTATCATGCTTGTTAGATTTTGACCCTCGATTTCCCAAACGCCTGATCCTAAGGCGCTATAAAAAACCTTAATCTTATTTTCTTCCATAGGGAAATCAACGATAAGTTCACCAAAGCTATTCCAAGTACCATCTTTCTTGTATCGAATCACCTCAAAGGCGGAGTAGCCAGGCCATAGATCTTTACATACCCAATTACCGAGAATCTCATTCTCATAAAAACGAGGAGACATTGCAGCAAATGAACTCGCACTAAAAGTACAAATAATTAAAGCAGTTAAAATTGATTTCATAAAATGAATTTTAGTAAATATCCTTAAGAAAAAAATGAAGTATTCATGAATTTTAAGCGAATTTATTTTCTTTTCTTTAGTTCGTCTCCCATCTTGATGATTTTATCACTTACTGTTTTTCTAAAAATAAAGGGAAATATGCCGTGGATTAGTGCAATCACAAATAATCGAAATAATTTAAAGCTGAACTTCCATGCAGTAATTAGATGTTGGAGGTAAGTTTCTCCGACCTCTTTTGGATGCTTATTAAATAGATTTGGCAATGTAATATTCTCTAAGAATTTTTTATAGTTAAGATCAGTATATACTCATATAAAAAATATGGTTATTAATTTTTTATTATAATAAAATGGCAATTTTATGCAGGTGAATAAAGTCATGCCTAGAGTCTTAACAAAACTACAGATTGAGCAATACCATGATCAAGGTTTTATTTCTCCTATTAGGGTTATTTCTGAACAAGAAGCCTTATCCATCAAAGACGAGTTAGAACAGGTTGAAAAAGAGTTTCCTGAAGAAATAAATTCTGAAAGCAGAAACAACCTACATCTTTCATTTGCTTTTTTAGATGCGCTCGCTCACAATAAAATCATTGTAGATGCCATTGAGGATTTGATTGGACCTGAAATCTCTCTTTGGGCATCGGTCATGTTTATTAAAGAGCCATCTTCCAAGCAATACGTTAGTTGGCACCAGGATGCAACTTATATGGGTCTTGATAGTTTGGACTTTCCCACCCCATGGATTGCGCTTAGCCCTAGCAATATAGAAACAGGATGCATGACAATGATTGCGGGAAGTCATAAAACAAAAATCCAGAATCATGAAGATACCTTTGCTGAAAATAATATTTTGACTAGAGGTCAAGTGATTCAAGATGTTGATGAAAGTAAGGCGGTCGATCTTATTTTGCAGCCTGGAGAGATGTCAATACATCATGGCGCAGTGATCCATGGCTCTCAACCTAATAACAGCAATCAAAGGAGAATTGGTTTCTCACTTCAATCCTATATGCCTAATAACGTTAAACAGATTGTTGGGAGAAATCTTTGGACTCACGTTAGGGGTCAAAAAAGACAAGATGATGACGGTATGTTGCTAGATCGACCTAGGTTCAATATGGATCCAAATACTGTTGCTCAAAGAAAGATTGCAAATGAAAATTTATCTGAGATACTCTACAAAGGCGCAAAAGAAAAACGTAATTACTAGTTATTTTTTTTGATCCATTCAATGATTTTTTTGACGCCCTGTGCAGTTTTTGTTGGACTCAAAATGTCTCCAAGAACTCCATGCTTTGATGGATCATCTTTTAGTGAAAGTATTGGATTAAAAACTTCAACATTTTCTCCCATTTTAGCAATGATGCGACGGGTATCCCTAGCGGAGACGACTTTATCATTGTCTGAAAACCAGAATAGCACCGGCAACTTAATATTTTTATGGTTAGCTAAGCTTGCGGCAACCACAGAGTCCTTAACCGCAAAAAGAGCTTCAGTTGGATAGCTAGTTGTCCAACACCTTTCATGCTCAGAATTTTTTGGTACAAAGGAGTGCTCTTTACCTAGGATGAGAGGTATAAACCATTTAGCTCCGGGTGCTCTAAGAAAATGTCCTCTGAATGAGCTTGGCCCAAAATTAGGTGAAACATAAATAACTGACTTTATTTTCACTTGATATTCTAAGAGACTATGAATCAGTGAGCAACCTGTTGATGAGCCAATAAGAATAACTTCATCGCCTATTAACTCACCAACCCTAATGGCCTCATTAGTATCCAAAGTCCAGTCCTCAAATGTTGCAGAACTCAAAGCTTCTCCATCTTGACCATGACCTGTCAATCTTGTAAAGAATACATTCGCCTTTAAAGCAAAAGCAATCTGCTCGATGACAGGACTTAGCTCAGCTCGCGTTGCAGAAAAACCATGGACAAATACTATGCTTAGTGACGTTTTTTGAGCAGCTTTATGGGCCCATAAAATTTTCTTTTCAATGTTTGGTCGCAGGTTATGAACCCTAGATTCAATCGATGCAATGTGTTTTTCTATAGATCCTATATCAAGCATTTTGTTTTGGTCTAATATTTTTGCAAAGTCAATTATATCTTTAACTTATTTTATTATTGAAATTATATTTGTATACAAAAAGAAAACAAATATAAATACTATATGTATACAAATTATGTATACTATCTTTTTAGTAGTTCATTTAAGTGATTTTTTTGATGGGTAAATACGTAACAAAGAATCAGAAGGCAGACGAAAAACGTGTTGTGAGTGTAAGGATTCGAAGACCAGTTTTTGAAGCATTTAGGAGTGCTTCAATAGCTGCTAAGGATTTTGGATACAGCATGTCTCTTTCTCTCGTATTTGAGACTGCTATGGAGGATGCTGTATCTGAGTTTAAGGAGATTAGTGGGATCGATTATAAGGATATAGCTAAAACAGAGCTTGATAGGAAGTGGGAAAGTAAATACAAAACTTCAAAGAAAGCTTCAAAGGGTAAGTCTCAATCATAGGATTGAGATTTTTATATTTAGGAGTTAAGTCAATGTCAGACAATAGTGTCGCAAGCAAGATTAAAGAGTTAAGAAAGGATTTAGATAAAGAGACAAATTTTTTACAGCAACAGATGGAACTTCCATTAGATGGAAAAATAGAAAGGAATCTTCAATCTGAAAATAATTCCATGCAGCTCAGTAAAGGGATTGCAATTTCTAGATGGATTAGAAAGATTACTTCTCAATTTGAGTCGGTAGATCCATTTTATAAATAAACTTTAATCTATCGAAGATTGAGTTGTATTTTTTCGCCAGTTCCATTTGATTAGGGTACTGGCAACACCAATCATTACCAGCGTGCCTCCGACCCCCATTGTAACGGTAAACTGCTCCTCAAGAAGAACTATGCCTGCCGTAATTGAGGTGACCGGAAGAAGCATTAGGAAAGGAGACATCTTGCTAACATCGCAAATTCTTATCAAATGATACCAAAGACTATAGCCAACCACTGTCATGATCACTGACAAGTAAAAGACTATTAACCAATCCAAAGAACTGGCACTTTTTATAGACTCCCATTGACCATCCTCAACTAATAATGAGATGATGAACATTTGTGGAGTCGCAATAATTGCAACCCAGGACAGAATAGTAATACCAGAAAGTGTTTTGAGTCGACTAATCATGATTTGCGCTATTGCCCAGACAACTGTACCAATGACTACTAAAGCAGCGCTGTCCAGGCTATCACTCAATCTTGGTTCGCCAACAATAATAAATACACCAAAAAAAGCTAGCCCCATCCCGAAGGCTCTAGGCCAACCCAGCTTTTCTTTGAGAATGATAGTACTTAGAAGAGCTAATATAGGGCCTTCAAGTTGCAATAAAATCGAAGCAGTTGATACGTCAATGCCTCTTAATCCATAGTAGGTGAAGGCATACTGTATGGTGGATCCAATAAAAGCAATCATAAAAAGCTCTCGCATATGCCCCCAAGGGGGCTTAACGAACCATACTAATATCAAGCCTGCGATACCAAAACGAAGCGACATTAAGAGCAGTGGAGTGAACTGATTCATTCCAATTTTTGCAAGGGCATAGCCAAAACCCCAAGTAATTGGAACAATTAAAGCAAGAAGAATTTGCTTAGAGTTCATTAAAAAATCTACAAAAAAAAGGAGGTCAATTATGACCTCCTTTGACTCACTAAATAAAGTTATTTATCGGTTAATTAGATTTCATAAAAAATCCAATAGCAAATAGAGCTGTAACTGCTGTGCTAAGCCAGTCCATTGCGCCACCTGGAGCCATACCTGAAATCAATATTTGATAGAGCTGCATAATTAAAAATAAAACTGCAATAATACCAAAAGATTTTGCCGCTACTTTTAGTTGATCTTCACTGGTCCAGTTAGGTATGCCATATGCAAGTATAGCTAGACCTGCCATAGCTGTGCCAGTTGCCTGGGCGATAGCAACGAGCTCTGCAGAATATCCCCATTGGTACTGGGCAAATACCATTCCAGGAACTAAGATTAATTGAAGCGCCCAAATTGCAGCAAAAGCTGCTTGAAGTCTAAAAATTAGTGACAAACTCATGTTTACTCTCCTAAGTTAAAAAATAACGACACCTCTATTGTTGTGGCGTTGTTCGAATTATACACCTGTTAAAAAAAATAAAAAAAGAGCCATAATAAGCCCCTTTATTTCAAACTAGTAAACTATTATCTTGATTTCCAGTAGAAAAGAATAATAAATAATAAACTTAAAGCGATTCCAAAGTACTGCATGCCTCCAGATGGAATAGCGCCCGATGTAACATGAAAAACTTGCAGTATAACCGCGATAATTTGAAGAAGTATGAGAGTGACTGTTGCTTTTTTAAGTTGCTCCTCTGAAGTCCAGTTCGGCAGCATTATAAAAATTACACCAATAAACAAGAAAGACATTGCTAAAAACTGAGACATTGTAACCATTGGTTGGGTTACCTCCCAGCCGTAGGATGCTGCCATCATGTTTGTTCCAAACCACATTGACGCTGCCCATAATAGACCCACCAACCCGTTCAATCTGTATACTAAAGTTAACGTCATCATATTTCTCCTATAATATTGAATTAACTTATTTTTTTACACACACTTATTGTGTGTCATTGCTTTGTACTCAATCTTACCATAAAGCTTGAATAATTTTTTTCAGACTCAGTATTTTTTTCCAAGTACAATTACTTGATGACAAGAACTAGCCCTAAAAATACTCAGTATTTTCCTTCGCCAGAATCAAAGGGTGGATGGCAGTTTCTTGATAAAAAAATAGACAAAAAAGTTGTCTCTAAAATTAATTTTGAGCACCTTAACAAGGTAATTGAAGAATACAAGCTTTTCTTTGACAATGTTGCTTCTGGCATTGTTATTGTTAAAGATGGTTTTTTAGTCAAAGAGCATTACAGCTTCATGACACTTCCAGGGAGTAGATTTGATGTATGGTCTTGCACCAAATCATTTACTGGGATAGCTTGGGGCTTATTACTGGAAGAAAGTAAAAATGGAACACTTCCCGACAATATAAAAGTTGACTTAGATAGTTTTGCATATTCATTTTTTCCAGATTCTTTCAAAATGACTGATAAGCTAAAAGAAAAAATAACAATAGGACATCTCCTTAGCATGACCTCTGGTATTCCTGGTGAAAATGAATTAGTATTTGGTATTCCTCCGCTAGATAACTTTGGACCGTTTGAGCATGCTCTAGGATATCAGGAGAACCGATATGGCTATAAAACAGATCAACTGATTTCAGAGCCAGGCACAATTTGGGACTATAGTGATCCCGCGATGGCTCACCTTTCAATTCTTTTTAAACTCATTATGAGAAGAGAGATGCATGAATACATGCAGGAGAAAGTTTTCGATAAGATTGGTATAGAGAATGCAAGTTGGGACGTTCATGGAGGAGGTCAATTCATAGGTCCTCATACGAGTGCCCACGTTGGTCTTCATATTTCGGCAAGAGAGCTTGCAAGGGTTGGTTATTTGTTGATGCAAAATGGAAGGTGGGCTGATGATGAAGTTGTCCCTAGTTCTTGGATTGAAAAGGCAACCAAGCCTTCACAAACTTTAAATCCAGAGTATGGATTTACATTCTGGGTGAACACTGATGGAACAAGGTGGCCAGGGCTTCCAGTAGATATGTTTTCACTTGAAGGTTACAACACTAATAGATGTTATGTAATACCCTCAAAAGAGCTTGTTGTTGTCAGAGTTGGGTCAGGCCCCAACCAGTGGAATGAGCAACTTTTTATTAAGCAGGTTTTGAAGGCTATTAACTAACTAAGGATACCCCGTCACTGACGAGCGGGATAAAATTATCAAAATCTTGAAAAGGGTATATTTTCTTGTTACGGTGTTTATTTTTGATAATAGCTAAGTTTTGATTCACTGCACCCTCAGTAAGTGCTAAAAATGATCGTGAAGAAAGTGACTGTAAATCGGGAGAGAGGTATCCTGACTTAACCACTAAAATTTTGAAGTCACTCAGTTCGAGATTTAATTCCTCAAAATCCTTGAAATTATGAAAGGGCCTCCTTATTTTAGAGATCAATATGACAGTTTTAGAGATGCTAACTACGGCGCACTGATTCTTAAAATATACGCTATCAGCTTTAAGTTTTAATAATGGGCCACCACCCCCAAAGGTGCCACCTAAGCTAAACTCATTCCCTGTCTTGAGCTCATCATAGGCTGACTTAGAAGCTATTCCGGCAAATAGTGAATCAATATGACAATTTTTAAGGATTGCCTCTAGTACATCGACTCTATCACCTACGCCTCCTGCTGTGGGATTGTCACCGCTATCTGCAACAATTGAAAAATCACTTTTGAGCCAAAGTAAAGCATCATCAATGCTCCCTGTCTGCATATCAGACTTTAAATCTTTTCTAGAATTCCAGTAGTTTGCAGCAATTTTTTTACAGAGTTTAGCTCCCATAATCTCATTGGTGCAAGTTACTACTGATGAGGCTGTGGCTCTTTGAGTGTCAGCCCACACGTAACCAACCAATAAATTACAATCAAGAATCCCTTTTTCATTATTATATTGTTCAAGATTTTCGTAAATTGTTTTGCAAGGCTCCACAAAAGTTGAAGACATCTCTCCCGAAACTAAAACTGGTATTGGCGACCAGAGTACTATTGGTCGATAGTTTTCATTAATTGCGCTTACCAGCATTGATGCTGAGCGCCTATAGGTCTCCTTCACATCAATATGAGGTGCAGTTTTAAAAGCAGCAAATGCATCAATATTTTTGATGATTTTGTCAGTTATTTGGCCATGAAGGTCATAGCTGAGCGAAATAATACAATCTGGACCAACCGCTATTCTGACTGAGCTTATCCAGTCTCCTTCTGGATCTTCTATGCCCTCAACATACATTGCTCCGTGCATCAACAGGAGAATCCCATCAAGCCTACCAAGAGCTTTTATCTCTTCTATGAATTGATTTTTAACTTGATCAAAATATTCTCTATCAATCGGACCACCAGGAACCGACTTATTGAAAAATAACGGACTAACATTAATGTTGTGTTCTGAAAATGGAAAGTCAACGAGTTCAAGTAAATCTTGTTCGCGGACAGTTCTAAAGTCTTCCTTATTTTGAAATAATGGCGAATAGCTGCTACATTCAGTGCTGATACCGCCAATGGCTATATTTTTTTTAGCCAGCATTCAGTTCAGCTTTAGTTCCAGCCAGTAACTACCTTGACCTCAACAAACTCAGTAAAGCCATGCTCTCCACCTTCCCTTCCAATTCCAGAGTGCTTGAACCCACCAAATGGAGCACCACTTGCAGCACCTTTACCATTGAGCTCTACAGTTCCAGATAGAAGCCTTTTTGACATTCTCTTTGCTCTCTCCTGGTCTTGTGTTTGAACGTAGTTGGTTAATCCATAAGGGGTATCGTTGGCAATTTCAATAGCCTCTTCTTCAGTATCAAAAGGAATAATTGAGAGAACTGGCCCAAAAATTTCAGTTTGTGCAATCGTCATTTGATTATTAACGTCTGCAAAAATTGTAGGCTTGATGAAATAACCAGTCTCGAGTCCCTCAGGTTTTCCAGTTCCTCCAGTCACCAAAGTGGCATTCTCATCTATCCCAGCTTGAATTAATGCTTGAATCTTATCAAACTGAAGTTTTGATACAACAGGGCCAAGGTGTTTTCCCTCTTTTGATGCAATATCTGTTTTAGTTGAAAGGGCTGTTTCTTTGGCAATTTCAACAGCTTGGTTATAGATTGATCTCTCTACAAGCATTCTTGTAGGTGCGTTGCAAGACTGACCTGTGTTATTGAAACAGTGCCTAACACCTCTTTTAACTGCTTTTTCATCAGCGTCAGCAAAAATAATATTCGCGCCTTTTCCACCAAGCTCTAGACCAACCCTCTTAAAGTCGTCTGCAGCATTGTGAGAAATTAAGGCGCCTGCTCTTGTTGATCCAGTAAAGGAGACCATGTCAATATCTGGATGTGAGGTCAGCTGACTTCCAACACCAGCACCATCACCATTAACAAGGTTGAAAACACCAGCAGGGCATCCGGCCTCCTCAAGCATATCAGCAAACAACATTGAATCTAGAGGGGCAATCTCTGATGGCTTTAAAACCATTGTACATCCGGCTGCAATAGCAGGAATAACCTTCAAAGCAACCTGGCTAATGGGCCAATTCCATGGAGTAATGAGCGCGCATACGCCTTTTGGCTCATAGATCAGTTGATTATCAGAGTCATCTAGTTGTTCTTCAAACTCAAACTTTTTGAGTTGATTGAGAAAATCTTCAATTGCGTTTGTTCCTGAAGGCGCTTGAGCAGCCTTAGAAAAATCAATGGGAGCTCCCATTTCAATAGAGATAACCTCAGCCATCTCATCCATTCTTCTTTTATATATATCATAAAGCCTCTCCAGCAATGCAATTCTTTCTTCTTTAGATGAGCTTGACCACATCGGCAATGCTGCTCTTGCAGCTGAAACCGCTGCATCTGTATCTTCTTGAGAGCCCAGTGAGATTATTGCACATACTGATTCATCTGAAGGATTGATAACTTCAAGGTCATTCTTATTTGAAGGGTCAACCCACTGACCGTTAATGTAGAATTTTCTTTTATCAAGCATTGAGATTCTCCTTATCAAAAAAGTAGAGGTTATATTAAGAAATTTTAGATGTCAAGAAAAAAACTAAACAAGCGCTTGTTTAGATGCTTGCTAATTTTTCAACTGAAAGTTTAATGTTATCCATACTCGTAGCAAAAGATAATCTCACATATCCAGGAGCTCCAAAAGCGGAACCAGGAACAACAGCTAAACTTAATTTCTCAAGACAATAAGTTGAGAATTCGACATCATCCTTAAGTCCAAGCCTTTCTATTAAGCCTTGAACCTTAGGGAAGGAGTAGAACGCACCACCTGATCTAGGGCATTCGATACCATCAATTGCATTCAGACTATCCACAAGAAAGTCATGACGACGTTCAAAAGCCTCAACCATCATCGTAATGAATGACTGGTCTCCAGTAATAGCTTCAAGAGCAGCTGCTTGTGAAATGGAGCTTGGGTTTGAAGTAGATTGGCCTTGAATTTTTTTCATTGCTTTTATGACTGACTCCGGCCCTGCTGCGTAACCAATTCTCCATCCAGTCATCGCATAGGCTTTCGAAACACCATTCAAGATGATGACGCGATCTTTTAGATTTGGGCAAGCCGTAGCAATGTTGACAAAGTCATCATCACTCCATCGAATATGTTCATAAATATCGTCACTGATAATGAGTACATGGGGATGCTTCTCGAGAACAGTCCCAAGGGCCTCAATCTCTGACTTTGAGTAGACAGATCCAGTAGGGTTTGAGGGGCTATTTAGAACCAAGAGTTTAGTGTTTGCAGTAATACTTGCTTCCAGCTGTTCAGGTGAAATTTTAAAATCTTGATCCAGACCAGCCTCAATAAAGACTGGAGTGGCATCTGCTAGAATAGCCATATCCGGATAGGAGACCCAGTAAGGCGTTGGAATAATTACTTCATCGTTAGAGTTTAAGATCGCTTGACAAAGGTTGTAAAAAACCTGTTTTCCACCACAAGAAACCATAACTTCGTTTAGTGAATAGTCTAACCCGTTTTCTCTTCTAAATTTTTCACAGATAGCTTTTTTAAGCTCAGGTGTACCGTCAGCAGCTGTATATCGAGTCTCACCATTACCAATGGCTTTAATAGCAGCCTTTTGAATATTGGTCGGGGTATCAAAGTCAGGCTCTCCAGAACCCATAGATACAATTTGGATGCCTTGTGATTTTAATTCTTTGGCTTTATCGCTCACTGCCATAGTGGCTGATGGTTTAACTTTTTGAACTCGATTTGATAACATTGATGACATTTACGGTACTCTTTAAATGGTTTAAAATTGAGGGTTTTATTTTAATGAAAAACTGCCAATTATGGCCAGAAAATTTCAACTCAAATCAAATTTTTCACCTAAGGGTGACCAGCCCTCTGCAATTCAAAAATTGTTAGATGGAATTGAGTCAGGTGAGAAATATCAAACCCTTGTTGGGGTTACTGGCTCAGGCAAAACTTTCACTTTAGCAAATGTCATTGAGAAGAGCCAAAAGCCGAGCCTCATTATGGCTCCTAACAAAACACTAGCAGCTCAGCTTTACAGTGAAATGAAGGAGTTTTTCCCAGACAATGCTGTTGAATACTTTGTCTCCTACTATGACTACTATCAGCCAGAGGCCTATGTACCAGCTTCAGATACATACATTGAAAAAGATGCGTCGATAAATGAGCAAATTGAGCAGATGCGACTCTCTGCTACCAAGTCACTTTTAGAAAGAAAAGACGTCATCATTATTGCCAGTGTCTCAGCCATTTATGGTCTTGGTGACCCAAAGAGCTACATGAAGATGCTGCTTCACTTAACTGTCGGAGAACTCACCAACCAGAGAGAAATTCTAGCGACCCTATCAAAGATGCAATATACTCGGAACGACTTAACACTCATCAGGGGGCATTTTAGGGTTAAGGGCGAGGTGATTGATATATTTCCGGCTGATTCGGACGAGAGTGCAGTTAGAATTGAGATGTTTGATGACGAGGTTGAGAGTCTTTCATGGTTTGACCCTTTGACTGGAGAGAAGCTAAAATCACTTCAGAGGATCACCATCTATCCCAAGACTCACTATGTCACTCCTGAATCCACGATTCAAAATATGCTTGATGATATCAAGGTTGAATTGGGCGTTAGAAAAAAAGAGCTCCTCTCCCAAAATAAATTAGTTGAAGATCAGAGGCTCTCACAGAGAGTGGTTCAAGATATGGAAATGATGAGAGAGCTCGGCTACTGCTCCGGTATTGAAAACTACTCACGATACCTATCCGGAAGAAAGCCTGGAGAAGCACCGCCAACACTGTTCGATTATTTGCCAGATGACTCTCTAGTAATTCTTGATGAGTCGCACGTTACAGTGAGTCAAATAGGAGCCATGTATAACGGGGATAGGGCACGAAAGACAACGCTCGTTGACTTTGGTTTCCGTTTACCCTCTGCTCTAGATAACAGACCGTTAAAGTTTGAAGAGTTTTCAGAGAGATTAAATCAATGCATTTTGGTTTCTGCAACCCCTGCAAACTATGAGCTCGATGTGTCAACCGTTATTGCTGAGCAGGTGGTCAGGCCAACTGGCCTTTTGGATCCTGAAATTGAAGTCAGGCCTGTAGAGACTCAGGTAGATGATCTGTTGTCTGAAATAAATAAGAGAGTTGCGATTAAGGAGAGAGTTCTTGTTACAACATTAACCAAAAGAATGTCAGAGCAGCTCAGTGAGTATTTGAATGATCATAACATTAAAGTTCGCTATCTTCATTCCGATGTTGATACAGTTGAGCGAGTTGAAATAATAAGGGATTTGCGACTAGGCGTTTTTGATGTTTTAGTTGGGATCAACCTCTTAAGAGAGGGTCTTGATATTCCGGAGGTCTCATTAGTAGCTATCTTAGATGCTGACAAAGAGGGATTTTTAAGGTCTGAGAGATCACTCATTCAAACCATGGGCAGGGCAGCGCGAAATATTAATGGTAGTGTCATTCTTTATGCTGACAGGGTTACAAATTCTATGCAAAGGGCGATGGATGTCACAACAGCAAGAAGAGACAAACAGCAATCATTTAATGAAAAACACGGGATTACGCCAAAAGGCGTTGTTAAGCCTATTGTTGACATTCTGGATACCGATCTTTCTGCTGCTGAAATCGATGAATCGAGTTCAGAAATTATCCAAGTCAAGCTCTCACCTGTTCAGTTATCCAAAGAATTAAAAAGATTAGAGAAAGAGATGTATCAGTTTGCAGAAGAATTAAAATTCGAGCAAGCAGCAGATGTTAGAAACCAAATCAAACTATTAAAAGATGGACAATTTAAATAACACAACTCTCAATATCACTGAAATCTTTTACTCGCTCCAAGGAGAAGCAAAGGAGGTCGGAATCCCAACCGTTTTTGTTCGTTTGACTGGGTGTCCACTCAGATGTAACTATTGCGATACTGCCTATGCATTTAAAGGAAATAATCCACTCTCCATTCAACATATATTAGATGAAATTGCTCAATATAACACTCAATATGTATGCGTCACTGGAGGAGAGCCAATGGCTCAAAGTAACTGTTTAAAACTCCTTGATGCGCTTATTGAAAATGAGTACAAAGTATCTATGGAGACCAGTGGAAGCATCGATATAGCTCCAGTGAATAGTAAAGTATCAATTGTAATGGACATTAAAACGCCTTCCTCAACTGAAGAACATCAGAATAGATACGAAAATCTTTCAATTCTAAAAAATAAGGACCAGCTAAAGTTTGTTATTGCTTCAAGGTCAGACTTTGATTGGTGTACTGAAATGTTGGAAAATCATGAAGTAGAGTCTGAAGTTTTGTTTTCCCCAGTCTATGAGAGTTTAAGGCCGGTTGAATTGGCTGATTGGATTCTAGAAAAAAAACTTAATGTTAGACTTCAAGTCCAGCTCCATAAGATTCTTTGGGGTGATCAAAAAGGAAAATAATCAATTTTTAATTGTGATAATATAGAATCTTAATCAACTCATGAATTGCAGTTATGAAATTACAATTATCAAAACTATTTGGATCCTTTTTAATCATTACATTTTTGACGTCATGCTCACCGAGTGTTCTTGATGTAACTCTCTACACGACAGATATTGAGGCGGCAAATGAAGGAGAAGTGTTTGAGGTTCCTGTCAGAGCTTCATTTACGATGTATAGCGATGATGATGGTGAACTAGATACAGCTACATTGATTGCTGAAAAGTATCTTGCTCCAGAATCTGTTTTCTCCCAATCATCCACCGACTATAGCGAAACACTTGTTATTGAAACAACAATTCCAATAGGAACATTGGAGAATTTAGAAACTTATCTTGGAAACAATAATCGTGTTGCTGTTTTAGTTCTTGAAAATACTGGTGAACTTGAAGTTAGTTTAAAGTCTACAGACTATGCCGATGCGCTCAACAGTGAGTTGAGTGATGTGAACTTTATGCTTGGTTTTGAGTTGCCGGGTGATGCGACTAATTTTAGGGTTATCAGTGATAGTAGAAATAATGTGCAAGTTGATGCAACGGCTGTTTTTGTCTCTGAGAAACCGTATCTCTATTTCTCAAAAACATTGAAGCGACGAGATGAGGCTGAGATAGTATTTAAAGGGGCTTCTGGAAGTGTTTATAGCGAGATTGATCCTTTAATCTACGTTAATTTCGAGTAACTTATTAGATTTAGACACTTGCCTTTTTTTAAAAGACAAGTGTCGTTATTTTAATTAATTGTTATTTGTTGTACTTCTGGTTCTGATTTAACGTTCTTTGGCAAGGTGACAACTAATTCTCCTTCTTTAAAGTCAGCGGTAATTTTTGACTTATCTACATCTTTTGGAATCATAAATTGTTGCATAAATGACTGGCTGGACTGACTTGTCTCGCTGATTGTATTTTTTTCAGCTTGTATGACAAGTAGGTTTTTATCAATATGAATCTTCAGGTCCTCTTTATCCATTCCATCAAGAATGATTTTTAGTTGAAAGTTGTCTTGATTTTCAATCTGATTTAAAGATAACCAGCTATTATTATTGTGTCTTAAACCCATCTCTTCAAACAAATGGTTGTGGTGTATATCCATCATTTCCATGTGATTGAACATGCGCTTCATCATAGACTCAAAGTCATTGTTTAAAGGACTGTGTGCCAACACTGAACCAGAAAGTAAAAACAAAGTAATAATATAGATTTTTTTCATATTTATATTTCCTATTTTGTTAAACGGAAAAAAATTATAAAAAAAAATTAAATCAAAATCAAGAGTTCGGATTATGATTTTTAAGCTTACATGTTTCCTTCAATTCGAGCCTTTGCTTTATCGATAGCAACATGATATTGAGGATCTTCAAGAACATTCACTTCCACCAGGTGCTGCGCAGTCTTCAGAAGCAATCGACATTCCTCACTCAAATGCATTAAGTGAAGAGTTTTACCGGCTTTTTGATAGCGCTCTGCAAGTTTATCAATGGCCTGAATAGCAGAGTGATCAATGACTCGAGAATCTTCAAAGTCAATATAGACATTATCTGGATCTTCTTTTGGGTTGAATATTGAATGGAATGTGTTGATTGATGCAAAAAACAAAGCTCCGTGAAGTCTGTAAGTCTTTTTACCCTCTGACTCATATTCTTCAACAGAGTGAATCTTTCCAGCTGACTCCCAGGCATAAGATAGTGCAGACATGATTACTCCAGCAATGACTGCAAGAGCTAGGTTATCAGTTAGAACAGTAATTACAGCTACTGCTATGCCCACCACAATGTCTGGCAATGGGACTTTGCCAAATAGCCTTAGTGATCCCCACTCAAAGGTCCCTATCACAACCATCATCATAACTCCAATGAGAACGGCGACTGGAATCATTTCAATGTACTTTGAAAGGTAAAGGATAAAGAATAGGAGGACCAGCGAAGCGACAATGCCTGATAGTCTTCCCCTGCCTCCTGACTTGATATTAATGAGGCTTTGACCTACCATTGCGCAGCCACCCATTCCCCCAAATAATCCAGTTACCGTATTAGCAACTCCTTGACCAATACATTCACGATTAGGCTGACCTGTTGTTTCAGTTAAATCATCAATCAGGTTTAGGGTTAATAAACTTTCAATAAGGCCAACCAGAGCCATGACCACTGCGTATGGGAAAACGATACTGAGCGTTTCAAAATTGAGGGGTACGTCAGGAAAATGAAACGGTGGAAATACCCCACCAATAGGGGCGATATCACCCACTGTTCTTGTATCTAGTCCAAGAAAAAGAACTGCTAGAGTTCCGATTACAATTGCTACCAAAGTTGAGGGAATGGCTCTAGTGATTTTTGGCAAGAAATGAATAATAAGCATCGTGATGGCAACAATAATTAGCATCAAAGCGAGTGGACTTCCTGTAATCCATTCCCCCTCAACCTTAAATTGTTTGACCTGAGATAAAAAGATTACTATAGCAAGACCGTTCACAAAGCCAAGAAAGACTGGGTGCGGAACGAGTCTAATAAATTTACCCATTTTTAAGATGCCAAAGACTACTTGGATGACTCCTGTAAGAACGACAGCAGCAAACAAGTACTCGACGCCATATATCGCAACTAAAGTTCCAATGACCACCGCAATAGCTCCGGTCGCTCCTGAAATCATTCCAGGCCTGCCACCCAAAATCGATGTAACAATTCCAATTGTAAAGGCTGCATAAAGTCCTACAAGTGGATTTAATCCAGCCAAAAGTGCAAAGGCAACAGCTTCTGGGACAAGTGCAAGCGCGACAGTAAGGCCTGACAAAATATCATTTTTTGCGTTACTAGGCACGCGCTTATGAATGAGCTTAAACATTATTTCCTTTTGATTGAATTGAACTTACTGCTTGGATGCGGGTATAACGGGCGTGACTGATTCTACATCTGCGTTTTGAGCGCGGTTCCTTAGGGCATGGTCCATCAGAGTAATCGCCAGCATCGCTTCTGCAATAGGGGTAGCGCGAATGCCAACACAGGGGTCATGTCTTCCGGTTGTACTGATTTCTGTTGAACCACCTTTTTTGTCGATACTCTCCGCAGGAAGACGAATACTGGAGGTTGGTTTCAGAGCAATTGAAATTAATAGATCTTGCCCAGAACTTATGCCTCCTAAAATTCCTCCAGAGTTATTTGATTTAAAGCCCTCCGGGGTTATCAGGTCCCTATGATCAGAGCCCTTTTGGTTTACAACTTCAAAGCCAGCACCAATTTCAATACCTTTGACCGCATTAATGCTCATCATTGCGTGTGCAATATCCGCATCGAGTCGGTCAAATATGGGCTCACCTAGACCAGTCACCATATTGCTTGCCACAATATTAATTCTGGCGCCTATAGAGTCACCTGACTTTCTTAGATTGTCCATATACTCTTCAAGCTCTGAAACCTTCTTAGCATCAGGACAAAAGAAAGGGTTGTTATGAACTTCATTCCAGTCAAAGTTTTCAAAAGCTATAGGGCCTAGTTGGGCTAGATAGCCATTGATTTTGATACTAAATTTTTCACTGAGGTATTTTTTTGCTATACCGCCAGCTGCAACTCTGATTGCAGTTTCTCTTGCCGATGAGCGACCACCTCCACGATAATCTCTGATTCCATATTTTTGTTGATAACTAAAGTCAGCATGTCCTGGCCTAAATGAATTAGCAATTTTGGTGTAATCCCTTGGCCTTTGGTCATTATTTTCTATCAAAAGACCAATCGGAGTTCCAGTAGTTATCCCTTCAAAAGTTCCTGAGACAATTTTTACAGTATCAGATTCTCTTCTTTGTGTGGTATGTCTGGAGCTGCCAGGCTTTCTCAAATCAAGGTCGCCCTGAAGGTCTTCTTCACTCAGTTTCATGCCTGGGGGGCAACCATCAACAATGCCTAAGAGTGCATCACCATGACTCTCGCCAGCAGTCGTTAAAGTAAATAGTTTTCCGAATGAGTTGCCCGACATTGAATGGTGATGTGCTTATTTAGATGGCTCACATTATACCTGTGAGAGATTTTAGATCTAATATTATTAAATCTTGTTTACGAAAAGGGTGGATAGGACAGAATTTATAAAAATTAGTTTATAAAGTCATCAAAGTAATAGTAATGAACGCCTGGGATAGAATCTAATGTAGAAGCCATTTTGTCAGCTAATTTTTGAGCGTCAATGCTTCTGTATTTTCTTGCAGATCCAATACAAAAAATATCAAATACTTTAGCGGCCCTCATAAAGATTTTCTCTGAAACAGCCCTATGCCTTCCTCCTCGACCAATTAAAAAGCTGGGTCTGAATATATTTACGCTCTCATAGCCGAGCTCAAGAATTGCATCTTCAAGCTCACCTTTGGTTCTTAAGTAGAAGTTCTTAGATTGACTATCAGCACCCACTGATGAAATAAGGGTTAATTTTTTGGCGCCAGAATCTAGGGCTTTTTTTGCAATCACAAGGGGGTAGTCAAGATCAACTTTTTTAAAGTTTTCTTTGCTTTTGGCAATCTTGATTGTAGTACCAAGACAAATAAAAACATGATCACATTTTGGAAGGGAGCCTTCGGTCAATAAGGAGTCATAATCAACAATGAGTTCATGTGCATTTGCAGGAAGAAGTTTGATTGTGTTTCTTGCTAATGCTATAGGGTTAAGATTTTGATCAGAGAGACAGCTCAAAATCTTGCTGCCAACAAGTCCTGTCGATCCTGCAATGATTGGGGTGGGCATATATAAAAGTAATAATTAGTAATTATGGAAGAACAATTTCGATATTATCAATGTCACCATTGACATCTACCTTCATCTTATCAAACTTGGGCGCACCCATACCGCTGAATTGATAGAAACCAGCTGGCTCTTTTGGAATAAAGAAAAAGAAATCCAGCTCTCCGTTACCATTCTTGTCTTCAAACGAGGCAAGGGCATAAGGTCCAGTTGGAACCTCCATACTAAAGTCGACACTGCAATCAGCACCCTTTGTTGGAGAGTAAATGTTCTCTTGACTATGATTCATACCTTTAAAGCCTGCCTCTTCATAAATAAGAACATGGACTGCATGCTTCGAAGAGCAGCCTGTGACTGTTCCGCTTACTTTGTGAAGATGGTCATCAGCATTTGCAATATTAAAAAAACTAAAAACAAAAACTGATAAAAAAACTGCTAAAAGTATTGATTTTGATTTCATAGCACTCATAATATTTTATAAATTAAGTCGTTAGTTTACTTAGAAGACTGAAAGTTTTAAATGAATTTTTTGTGGTTTTTCTATGAAAAAAAATTTTGATCACTTACGATTTATCAAAGAAGTCAATTAGGCTATCTAATCCACCAAAGTTAATATGTATATTACAACTTTTCTTCAAGATTGGTTTGCCGTGGTAAGCGACCGATAGTCCGGATACTTTCATCATTTCTAGATCATTAGCACCATCTCCAATGGCAATCACTTGTTTAGAGCTAAGCCTATAATGCTTACACAATTCTTCAATATAATTCGCTTTTGCCTTGGCATCAACCACTGCTCCTATTACCTTTCCAGTTAAAGCCTCATTTTTGATTTCAACATCGTTAGCGCGATATGAATCAATACCTAAGACATCTGTAACTTTTTCAGCAAAAAAGTTTATACCGCCTGAAACTAAAGCAGTTTTTATTTTGATAGACTTAAGAAATTTAACAAGCTCGCTAGCACCTGGGTTCAACTCCATTTTGTTTTTGTATACTTGATTGAAACTTTCAGTGCCAACCCCTTTTAAAATAGACAATCTCTTTTTAAATGACTCAGAAAAATCTAACTGACCCTGCATCGCTTCTTCTGTAATGCATGAGACTTCATTTGACAGGCCAACCTGTCTTGCGACCTCATCAATCGTTTCAATCGAGATCAGGGTAGAGTCCATATCACTGACCATGAGTTTGATATTGTCATAATCAAACCCTTGATCAAAAATATTAAGATCAACACTATGATGAGACCTTAAATTCTCAATTTCAAAGTTTGATTTTGTATGCACTCTGTAGTGACTTTTTCTTGCTTCAAGTTCACCATTTATATGAAGAGCTACTTTTTTAGCAGTTTCGATATTGTGGTCATGAACTATTATGGTTTGAATTGTCATCAGATGAATCAAGTATGAAATAGACTCATTATTTTACAAGATTGATTAAAGCAAATGATTTCCAAGGCTGAGAAACAAATGTTAATTTTCAAATTAATATTGAGACATTTTGTCACAAAGCCTACGTGATGAAATTTATAGGACAGGTATAATCATTCTATTTCAAAAACCAATGGTGGTTATTTGATCAACAATGACGTTTAGATGGGCTTAGTTTGACTATGCGCACCTGAGCGTTTTTTTTTACTTAAAAAAAGTTAATTATTAAAAATGACTCAAGCATACAATTTTAGTGCAGGACCAGCAATGCTGCCTAGAGAGGTTCTTCTTAAAATTCAGAGCGAACTTCTCGAATATCAAAACTCAAAAGCATCAGTAATGGAAATTTCCCATAGAGGGGTTGATTTTATGGAAGCTGCTGAGAAATCTGAGCAAGATTTTAGAGAGCTTCTGAGTATTCCTGAAAACTACAAGGTACTTTTTCTTCAGGGAGGGGCATCAGCACAGTTTTCTATGGTACCCATTAATCTCCTAAGAGGAGGCTTGAAAGCCAGTTATGCAAATACAGGTCACTGGTCTGTTAAAGCGATTGCAGAGGCAAAAAGGTATTGCGAGGTTAATGTATGTACAGACAGTACCGAAAATAATTTTACTAACATTGATGATTTTCAAAATTGGGATATTGATGAAGATGCTTCTTATCTTCATTACACTCCTAATGAGACGATTGCAGGTCTAGAGTTTGACTATATTCCAGAGGTTTCCATCCCTATTGCTGCAGACATGTCTTCTACGATTCTATCGCGTCCAATTGACGTTTCTAAATTTGGTGTTATTTATGCAGGAGCCCAAAAGAATATTGGTCCATCTGGACTAACAATTGTAATTGTTAGAGAGGATCTTATTGGAGATGTGGTTAAGCAGCAGCCTAAATTATTTGACTATTCTACTCAAGCTCATAATGATTCGATGTTTAATACACCAGCTACTTTTCCATGGTACGCGGCTGGAAGAGTCTTTGAGTGGGTTAAAGAGAAGGGTGGTCTTAGCGCAATGCAAACAATTAATAAAGCTAAAGCAGAGTCACTATATAGAGCTATTGATAGCTCTGATTTTTATTCAAATCCAGTTTCTACAAGGTATAGATCATGGATGAATGTCCCATTTTTATTAGCAGATGATAAATTAAATATTACATTTTTAGAGCGCTCAAAAGAGGCTGGTCTGCTCGCACTTAAGGGTCATCGAAGTGTCGGCGGTATGAGGGCAAGTATTTATAATGCTATGCCTAAAGAGGGGGTTGAGGCCCTTATTAATTTTATGAATAATTTTGAAAAGGATTTTGGATAATGCTTAACATACAGGTACTCAATAACATTTCACCTCTTGGACTCGAGAAGTTTTCAAAAGAATCCTATCAGGTTTCCACAAGTGATGAAAATCCAGATGCCATTCTCGTTCGAAGTGCAAAAATGCATGATATGGAAATTGGAGATAGTTTAAAAGCAATTGGCAGGGCTGGTGCAGGAGTCAACAATATTCCACTTAAACAAATGAGTGACAAGGGCGTGGTTGTATTTAATACGCCTGGTGCAAATGCAAATGCTGTGAAAGAGCTTGTTATTTCATCAATGCTCCTTGCAAGTCGAAATATTTGCCAGGCTTGGGATTATGTCAATAAGCTTCCACTGGAAAACCTTAAGACTACGGTTGAAGATGGAAAAAAGCAGTATTCAGGATCTGAACTGCCTGGAAAAACATTAGGGATTGTGGGCTTGGGAGCAATCGGAGTAGAGATTGCAAATGCTGCCAGTATTCTAGGGATGGATGTTATTGGGTATGATCCATCAATTTCTAAAAAGAATGCCTGGAAAATTTCTTCAGAAGTTCAAGAGGCTCTCTCATTAGAAGAGCTCTTTTCAAAAAGTGACTTTGTTTCATTCCATGTGCCTCTGGTTGATGCAACTAAGAATCTTTTAGATGCAAAGAGAATTGCTCTTTTGCCTGAGGGATGTGTTGTTATCAACATGTCAAGAGACGGCATAGTTGATGAAGAAGAACTCATTAAATCCCTTGATAGTGGCAAGGTAAAGTATTACGTTACTGACTTTCCTATCGATGAGAAAAAGAATCATGATAGAGTCATTGCTCTCCCTCACTTGGGAGCGTCTACTTCTGAGGCAGAGGAGAACTGCGCAATAATGATTGCCAAGCAAGTAAAAGACTATCTTGAGCATGGAAACATTGTAAACTCAGTCAATTTTCCTGACTCAAAGATGCCAAGGGCTGGTGAAGAGCGTCTTGCAATTACTCATAGAAATATTCCGAATATGGTTCGTCAAATAACAAAAGAGATTGCTGAAGAAGGTGTTAATATTGTGGATATGCTAAATAAATCACGAGGTGATTTTGCTTACACACTTATTGATATTGAGAAAGAAATACCCAAAACTGTTATTGAGAATATCAATCAAGTAGAGGGAATTTTAAAAGTAAGGGCGCTTTGAATCTTCATAAATAAATACAAAATCCTCATGATTAGAGTCATTATGGTTGATAAAATATAGTTTATCTCCAACTATAAAACGATATCATTAAATTATTAATCCATGCAGGCACTCATAAAACTGCATCTACTTCTTTTCAAACTTTGTGCTCAAATTGTAATGAGTTGCTTATCGAGAATAAGATTCTTTTTCCTAAGTATCTTGATTGGCATCAGCACAGTTTTGCTGCATGGATGTCACAGAAGAAAGATTTAATAAGTTTAAGATTATTTTTAGAGTCAATTTTCCAGGATACAGTAAGAAATAATTGCAATACTACTCTCATTAGTGGCGAGGCTTTTGAAAACTTTTTGGTTGATACTCATCTTGCTGCAGAATTTGAAAGACTCGCTAAATCTCTAGGCTATTCAAATATTGAATGGGTTGTTGTAAATAGAAAACCAATAGAATACTTAAAGTCTATTTACGCAGAACGCTCTGGATATGGAGTAGTGCTAGATTTGTCAATAATTGCAAATATAGTTTTAGAATATGGGTATGTCAGTCCTAGCAGTAGAAATTACAATAATAAATTTGTATTCGATGTCAAAAAGTTTGCCAAATTTTTTAAAAATAATGTTAATAAAAATCTTACTATTATTAAATTTGAGGATTTTATAAAAGGCTTTGTAGGAAAAGACTTATTCAATAAACTTCTATTGTCTAATAATGCTTTAGAAGCTTTGAATAACGAGGCAGAAAAGATCGGCATTAAGAGAAAAAGACCTTCATTAGAGAAAGTCGAATTTCGATATGTTGCTAACTTCTTAGGAATGTCTCCAACCAAAGACTTTCATGATAACAATAAAAGTTTAGTTGATTCTCTGATTTCTCATCGTATTAAGAGAAATGAAGCTATACTCAAAGAGGTTTCAGTAAAATTCCAGAATCATTTTGACTAATAGTATTTCTTTGACATGGCAATGTATTTGAATCTTCGAATTCTTGCTAAGGAAATGAGCCTATCTGGAACAGTTTGTTTTGCTTTATTTTTGTTTGAGTTACAAATAAAAATGGATGAACAAAACTTATCAGTCTATTTACTCTAAGTGATTGTTTTTAAATTAAAAGTGTGTGGCGCCCTGGACAGGATTTGAACCTATGACCCCTCGCTTAGGAGGCGAGTGCTCTATCCAGCTGAGCTACCAAGGCGTAGAGTATATTATTGCTAGTTTTTTTTAAAAAACAAGACAATATTATTTGCTTTTGATAAAAATTTAATCTATAAAATAACTTTAAGGCAAAATATTTTTTTTCTGATACAAATTGAATATTATTTTTAAAAGAAAAATCTAACATGAATGATGTAAGGCTTCTGAAAAATGCTAGACTTGAAAATGTTCCAATAAGTCAAAATGAATTATATAATTTTTCATCTAGATACACTTTGTCAATATACCCTCTAGATGCAATCTGCACTTTTATTCCAAAAAATGCATGCTCTTCTCTAAGGTATTCTATTGCAATTGCAAATGGATTTATAAAGGGTTTAAATGATATCAAATGGATTCATTCTAATAATCAAACATTTATAGCTACTCAACGTGAGCTTGCACTTTCCAAGTATACTTTCGTTGTTCTGCGATGTCCTTTTACAAGAATTGCCTCTTGTTTTATTGATAAGTTTGTTGGCAGAAAGCTGAAATTTAATGATAGTTCAGGGAAAAAATTAAGTATCAATTTCCATGATTTTCTTTCAATAGTTAAATCACAATCCCAATCAGATAGAGATGAACATTGGAGAAATCAATCAGACTTTCTTCATTTTGAAAAATATGATCAATATTTTTCTCTAGAATCATTTTCTAATGCAATCAATACCCTAAAAGATAAAGGTTTTAAGGTTTATGATGTAAGAGGCATTGTTAAACATGATTTATCAGGCTATAAAAGAGTCGAGGGAGACTTTTCGAAGATGAGGGATGCGGATTTAAAAATAATGAAAGATCAAGGCATGGTTCCGAGTTATAAGTCAATGTTTGGAGCTCAAGAAATTAGCCTTGTTAATGAAATCTATAGTGATGATATTGAACTATACAAAAGTCATTTTGGAGATAAAAACTTGTTATTCAAATAATTTTAAATAAGCTAATTTAATTTACCAATTCAATTATCTTTAAATTAACCTCTAGTCGTATCAACATTTATTTGATTTATCTGTCATGAAAAAAACCAAAAAAGTATATAATAATTTGTTTAATATCTTACTTAGGATGGTTTAAAGAATAGCTTTAAAAAATTTGTTGGTTAAAACTTCATGAATAAAACACAATTCGATAAATTTATATGAGTAGAATTCAAACTATAATCTATTGGAGCTTATTATGAAAACAATTTTAAAAAGTTCATCGATGTTACTTCTCTTGTCATTTTCTCAACTCTCATTGGCAGGAACCTTTATAGATAGCGCCTCAGTTGTATCAGTAGACAAAGTATACAAGCAGGTTAGGGTCGAAGAGCCCTATAAGGAGTGCTATATCAAAGAAACTGTCCAAAATAATGGAGATGGAAGCGCTACTAATGAAATCATTGGTGGAGTTATAGGCGGCGCTATAGGAAACCAGTTTGGTGAAGGAGATGGTAAAGACATTATGACTCTAGCAGGAATTCTTATGGGTGCATCAATTGCTAATGATGCTGAAAAAGCAGCTGCAAATGGAACTCAAAAGGTTATTAGTCAAGAAGTTTGTGAGAATAAAGTCAGACAAAAAATAGAAAAAAGATTGAGCCATTACAAAGTAACTGTTGACTACAATGGAAGTGAAGTTTCCTTTTCTACAAAAAGAAGACCATTTGATGATGTAATTAAGATTGAGGTTACTGTTGATGGACTAGAAAACTAAAACCTTAGGTCAAATGACTTTCATATTTTTAGTTTTAATCATTGCAGCTGCTCCGGCAGCTGCTTTTTTTTATGTTTCAAAAATTATCTCAACTCCTCCTAAAGGAAGAGCTGAAGATTATTTAAAGAGTAATAATCAACCAGATAAAAAAATTATTGCATGCATTGGTGACTCACTAACTCACGGAAATATAGGACAAAGTTGGGTAGATTATCTTCGTCAGGAGTTTCCAAATGATGTTTTTCTTAACGAGGGTATTAATGGAAATACTGCCTGGCAAGTTATTCAAAGACTAGACCCAATTCTTGATTGTAAGCCCGACTTAATAATATTATTGATAGGCACGAATGATGCATTGGGATCGTTTGACATTAATTCAGGCTTAAGATATAAAAAAAATAATGAGTTACCTGAAGTTCCTACTCTTGGAAAATACAAAGAACATTTAAATGAGTTAATTGAAAAGATTGGATTTTCATCTAATTTTGCAATTTGTACTCTCCCTCCTATTGGTGAAAATGTAAATTCTGAAGTCAATAGACATGTTAATTTGTTTAATGATTATATTAAATTGACTGTTAATCAAAAAAATTTAAGTTTATTGCCAGTTTCTGATGCATTATGTTCAGAAATTAAATCTAGAACCTATCCACTAAAGTTAGAATATAATCCAAAAACTAGGCTAATAATGAGAAGAATTTTTGGAGGAATTTTTCATCACTATGTATTTAGCAAGTCCTGGAATGATATATCGAAGGCGAAAGGACAATGGATACTTTTTGATCAAATTCATCTTAATGAGAGAGGTGCAGAGATAGTCTTTAAATTAGCTAAAGACTTTATCTCTAAGAGCTAATTTGTTGAAAATTATAGTATAATTTTAGCTTCAAAAAAAATCCATAATTTAATGAAAAATATCAAGCTAGAAGATCGATTAATATTTGCTTTAGATGTTCCAGAGGTGTCTGATGCTAAGGAAATTGTAACAGAGCTTGATGATAGTGTTAATTTTTATAAGATTGGCATGGAAATGCTAATGACTGGTCAGTATTTTGAGCTTCTCGATTGGCTTATTAAAAAAGATAAAAAAGTGTTTGTTGATTTAAAGTTTTTTGATGTGCCTGAAACAGTTGGTCGCACTATTTCAAGACTCAGTGACTATGGCGCTACATTTGCTACCATTCATGGTAACCAAGCCTTGATGGAAAAAGCTGCTGAGAATAAAAATAACCTAAAAATACTCGCTGTGACAGCTCTTACAAGTTTAGATCGAGGTGATTTAGATGACTTGGGTTTTTCTTGCAATGTACAAGATTTAGTTATCTCAAGAGCTAAAAGGGCTTTTGAAGCGGGTTGTGATGGAATTGTTTCGTCTGGCCTAGAAGTTCCGTTCATAAGAGAGCATATTGACAATAAATTAATTGCAGTAACTCCTGGAATTAGGCCCGTAGCAAATGATGATGATCAAAAGAGGGTTGTTGATGTCGCTACAGCTTTTAAAAGCGGTTCAGATTATATTGTTGTTGGTAGGCCAATTAAAAACGCTGAAAACCGTTACGAGGCTGCCAGTAATATTCAAAAAATTATCAAAAAAACTTTTGAGGCAGTATAATCTCGCCTTCATAGTCGCGTAACTCAGTTGGTTAGAGTGTCACCTTGACATGGTGGAAGTCGGCAGTTCGAATCTGCCCGCGACTACCAACATTTTTATATTAAGTCATCAATAATTCTAGATGCATTTATCTCTGACTCAGAGGCAAGATCTAATACTTCAATATACCCTCTGATTAACTCACCATAAAGATCTTAGTTGCCATTAATATTTACTCAAAATTTATTAAAGAGAAATTTCATTTTTAAAATATTGTAATTGATTAAAACTATTTGTTTCTCCTTTATTTTCATTAACTATTTAGTTAAGAAAATAATGTTTAAGCTATAATAAGGTTTTTTAATAATGGACTAGTTCAAAATGAAATATTTCCTATTGCTATTCGCTCTATTATTTTTCTTGAGTGGATGCTCTTCAATTGAGCTTGAGGCTGTTCCATCATCAGAACAAGAAACGCAAAAAATTCTTGCATTAGGCCTCACCCATGAAGAAAATCTTGTTGAGGCGAGCAAACTTGATAGCCCCCATCTTGTTTCAGTTGTAACATTACAATTGAAAAATGCTAAGGAAGAAAAAATTCAGTTTGAAAATGATATGCTCATTTCTCAGGATTTTGCCGATATGGTTATTATTTCAGATAATAATACTAAATTTACTGGCGCTGAAATATCAGAATCATTAAAGGTTGGCGTCTTAGACACTGATATCGACCTCCTTAAATATAACTTGGAGGGGGTCAAAGACATAATTAATGGAAGTTTTAATCACAAGCTTAGTCTCTCTCTTACACATAACTCAAATAAAAGAAGAGATTATAGAACCGTTATTTTTTGCGATAAGTGGAACAAATGTGAAAATAAAGGACAAGTTTTAAGTGTTATTTCTTCCACTGCTTCTAATTGTAAAAATGATAGTTGTGACTTTACTGAGGTTATGGAAGTTAGTTTAAGTGATGATTTTCTGAATGATACGCTGAGTAATGGATTTACAATGCGCTTGATATCCAAAAAGAAAGTAAATAAAATAATTATTCCAAAGCCATATTTAATGGGCTATCTAGGAGTTATTCAAAACTAGTATAGGATCATTTTTCTCATTTTGAGAATATGTATGTATTTTCAGTAAACTCTAAATAACTTGCCTCTATCAACTCCTTAAATAAGCTAGTATTAAATAATATTAGTTCATATTTAATATTAAAAAATTAAGTAGATTGTTTTATTTGTTAAGATCTATACTTTAAGTAAAAGTAGACTCAGTGTAGAAAAATTTATATACAGATCTATAAATTTTATTAGTTTCTTCACTTATAAAACACATTAAATTCACTTGTTAAGAGTACAATTTTATTTTTTCATTGTGAGGCTAAGTTTAAATGATTTTAGAAATTTTTTTTGCTGCTGGTTGCTTCTGGGGTGTTGAAAAAAACTTTGAAAGTATCGAAGGCGTTGTAGATGTAGTTTCGGGTTATTCTGGGGGTAACTATGATAATCCCACTTATGAGGCTGTTCTCAAAAATAGAAGACTTCAAAGCGAAGGTTTTTTGTCAGTTCTTAAAAATATTGGGTTGTCTGATGAGGAAAAAGAAAAAAATAAAAATACATTAATTAACCATACAGAAACTGTCAAAGTAGTCTACGATTCTAGTCAAGTTTCAACCGAATCATTAATCAAGAATTTTTGGGAAATACATGATCCAACCCAATTCAATAGACAAGGTAATGACGTTGGGAATAATTATCGTTCTGCTATTTATTGGACCAATTATGAGCAAAAGAATATTGCCATAGAGACTGGTCTTGCCTATCAAAAACTCCTATCTGCAAAAGGCTATGGTGACATTGTCACAGAAATGGCAGCGCTTGATAAATTTTGGCCAGCTGAAGATTATCACCAAGATTACATTGCAAGAAATCCAAACGGTTACTGTCCAGACCACTCAACTGGTGTTAAGTTTGTTCAGAAAGAGGATTTGACTGAATATGCTCAAGTGATTGAACCTCTTCAGGGTAAAGAAATTATTGTCATCGGTCCAGAGGTTGAAGGAACCTGTTTGTTTTGTCTAGAATTTGAAAAGAAGGTGACTTCAAGCTATAACGGCACTATCCCGTTGAGATCAGCGCCCGCATCTGCTCTTAAGGGTTTTGATATTAAAACCCCTTCCTGGGCTACCCCTACAATTATCTTTATCGAGGATGGCAAAGAGATATGGTCTCACCAAGGTATGATGACATCTGAAGAGTTTTACAAGGCTCTTGGAGAATTTAAATTGGGGGTTGGCTCTGAAGCTTACAACGTAGCTTTTAATGAAGGCACAGATAAAAGGTTTTGTATTCAATATCAAATATTTAAAGATACTCCGGAAGGTGTTTTTGTAGACAAGCTCTCTGGAAGGCCCCTCTTCGATACTGCTTATCGGTTTGATTCCAAATCTGGGTGGCTTTCTTTCACCCAGCCAGTAGAAAATGAAGTTTATGAGAAGGTAGACACCAGTTATGGCATGATTAGGACGGAAATTCGATCAGTAAGCTCTGATATTCATCTTGGCCACGTTTTTAATGATGGTCCTAATGGTTTGCCAAGGTATTGTATCAATGCTACAGTCCTAGAGTTTGTTCCACGTGAAGAAGTTTAAGTTTAAAAAAAATGTAAAATAAAGATGTGACTTTTTTATTTCTCTATCAGTTTTTTTGCACTTATGAATTCTGCCTCAAAATCAATCGGAGTTACTCTATTTAAAACTCTGTTTTTATCTCTATTTTTTGTCCTTTCAAATCCAATCTTTGCTGAAGAAAATTTATATGATAGAGGAAAGGAGTTAGTTGAGGAGAAAGAATATGAGAAAGCACTTAAGGCATTTGAACTTGCTGCTAAAGCTGGTAATTTGGATGCGCTTACAGCGCTTGGGGTTATGCATATTGGAGGGATTGGAGTTGAGCAGAATAATGAGGTAGGTTATGACTATATCAAAAAGGCTGCAGATAAGTCAGATCCAAAAGCTCAATATACTCTAGGCGCATTGTATTATTTAGGAGCTGGTGTTGAAAAAGACTATCAAAAAGCTTTTAAATGGTTAAATTTGGCCTCTGAACAAAACTATATTGACGCTAAATACAATTTAGGGGTAATGTATGAATTTGGAGAGGGGGTCAGCCAGAGCTATGAAAAAGCTTATGAATACTATTTATTTGCAGCTAGGAGAGATAACTTAGAATCTCAAATTAGGGTGGCTGACATGTACAGAGACGGAATTGGAACAGGCAAGGATCTAGATAAAAGAGCTTACTGGTTAAAAAGAATTGAAGATTCAAAGTAAATTAATTTTTTTAATTAATAATTCGATGCAAAATTGATGAGTAATAAAAATAATTACGATGTAATCATTATAGGTGCTGGCCCAGCAGGTCTTAGCTTTGCTTGCTCCTTAATTGAATTGAATTTGAGAGTTATGCTGGTTGAAAGGTCTACTCTTTCATCAATCTCAAATCCTGAGCCTGATGGGAGGGAAACTGCCTTAACTCATAATTCACTTAAGATTCTTCAAAATCTTGGAGTATGGGATTTAATCGATCAAACTAAAGTAAGTCCTTTAAAGGAGGCAAAAGTCTTTGATGGAGATTCAGATTCGCTTTTAAATTTTGCTGCCAATAAATCTTCCATTGACGCGCTTGGATATTTAGTTCCGAATCATTTAATCCGACTAGCTCTGTACCAAAAAGCTTCAAAATCTGATAATTTGACAATCATAAATGAATTGTCAGTTGAGTCAGTGGATACAAGTTTTTCTGGAGGTAAAGTGACTCTATCAGATGGCCAAACTTTGGAATCTAGACTCATCGTGGCTGCTGATAGTCGTTTCTCTGAAATAAGACGCAAAATGGGTATTGAGTCAACCATGAAAGACTTTTCTAAGGTTATGATAATAACTAGAGTCTCGCACGAAAAAGACCACAACCAGGTTGCGCTTGAGTGCTTCAATTATGGCCACACATTGGCACTATTACCACTTAATGGTAATATTTCTTCAGTAGTATTAACTGTTCCGACAGATGAAGCTGTTCAAATGCTCAATATGGATTCAGAAAAATTTTGTAAGTTTGCTAGCGATGGCTTTAATGGTAGTTTAGGAGAGATGACACAAATTGGTGATCGATTTTCATATCCTTTAGTTGGCGTTTATGCTCAAAAATTCAGATCTACACGTTTTGCATTAATAGGCGATGCAGCCGTGGGAATGCATCCAGTAACTGCTCATGGTTTTAATTTAGGCCTCAGGGGTCAGGATATTCTTTCAAAATCAATTTCTAAAGCGTTAAATTCTGGAAAAGATATTGGCTCTGAGTCAGTTCTTAGGGAGTTTGAAAACAAACAAATCCATTTATCAAGGTTGATGTATTTTGGAACTAACGGAGTTGTTTCATTGTTTACGAATGATGATGCTATGGCAAAAAAAATTCGTAAGCTTGTTCTCAAATTTGCTGATCGATTTCCACCTATTAAGACATTGATCACAAAGCATCTCACCGAATCAAAAAAGAGTAATCTAATCCCTTTTTAAAGGAAGTAATATGTCAAAAACAGGCGACCTCAGCAACTTAAGAAAAGAGTATCTCCAGAGTGGAATTGTAAGAGAGGATTTAAAGGATAGTCCTATCGAACAGTTCTCATTATGGTTCTCACAGGCCATGGAGGCTAATATCATAGAGCCATCAGCAATGAGCCTTGCAACTTCTGATGACTCTATTGGAATAAGAACAGTTTTGCTTAAATATTTTGATGAAAAAGGTTTTGTATTTTTTACCAATTATGAATCAAAAAAATCTCAACAAATACAAAATAATCCTCAGGCAGCAATTCTTTTTCCATGGCTAGCGCTTGAGAGACAGGTCAAAATTATTGGCTCGGTAGAGAAAATTACAAAGATTGAGTCTTTCAAATATTTTTCATCAAGACCCAAGGAATCACAACTGGGCGCGTGGGCATCTCAACAGTCATCAAGAATCTCTTCTAGGTCTGTGTTGTCTGAACAATTTGCTGCAATGAAAAAAAAGTTCTCTGATGGTGAGATTCCGCTTCCAGACTTTTGGGGTGGGTACAGGGTTGTGCCCCATAGTATTGAGTTTTGGCAAGGTCGAGAAAATAGACTTCATGATCGCTTTATTTATGAATTAAGCTCTGGTAATTGGTCTATTAGCCGTTTGTCTCCCTGATTAAACTAAGTACAGAATCAGTTTTCGGACTAATTCCATGCCAAAAATTAAAAGAAAGTGCAGCCTGCTCCACAAGCATTCCTAAGCCATCACTAACTTCTCGTGCTGAGTTTTCGAGACCCCACTTCATAAATGGTGTGTGCATTCCGTACATCAAATCATAGCACAAAGCACCATCGCAAAGCCCAGCTGGTAAATCTAGCATAGCGCCATCAATTGATGCACTAGTAGCATTAATGACTATATCGACAGGTTTTGACTTAATTTGGTGTATACCAAATCCACAAACCTTACCATATTTTAAAAATTCACTAGCCAGTTTAATTGATTTTTCAGAGGTTCGATTTGCCAGTAGAATTTTTTCAGGGCTTTGATCAAGAAGGGGTTTGAGTATGCCTTGAGTTGCTCCTCCAGCACCAATTATCAAAATTTCTTTTCCTCTTATGGTTTCACCTAAATTTTTTACAAGGTCATTCACCAAACCGTAACCATCTGTATTATCACCAATTACCACATTATTTTTTATTTTGATGGTATTGACAGCTCCTGCCGCAATAGCATTAGAGGTGAGCTCTTCAGAGAAATTAAATGCTTCAATTTTGAAAGGAACAGTGACGTTAAACCCTACACCGCCATCACCTATAAATTTACTTGCAGTAAATTCAAACTCATCAATGGGAGAGAGTATTTTTTCATAAGACAACTCAATATTACACTTTCTTGAAAACGCATTATGAATTACAGGTGATAAGCTATGGCTAATGGGGTTGCCAAGTACTGCAAATCTTTTCATATAATCTTAAGAAGCCTTTTCATCAGAATCAATAACTTGTTTTGAAGCTACTTTTTCTACAGCATTAATTTTAATATTTTCTTTAGAGGTTGAGCTTTCTTTCTTCAATGCTTTTTTGACAGGCTTACGAGAAGGTTTGACACTTTTTGTATCTTTGTTTTGGTTTTTCTCAGCACTACTTTTTACAGCAGTATCAACAGCCTTAGTTGCTGCAGTATCAACAGCCTTGGTTGCCGCAGTATCAACAGCCTTGGTTGCCGCAGTATCAACAGCCTTAGTTGCTGCAGTATCAGCAGGCTTAGTAGCCTTGTTCTCTGAAGTTTTTGTATTTAGTTCAGCATTATTTTTTTGATTCTTGATTCTATTTCTATTTCTATTTCTATTTCTGTTTTGATTATTATTGTTTCTTTGGTTATCACTTTTAGGCTTGTCAGCTCCTGAATCTGAGTTGTTGGCACTCTTAGAATTTTCCTGAGTATTCCTATTCTGGTTCCTATTCTGGTTCCTATTCTGGTTCCTATTCTGGTTTCTATTTCTATTTCGATTCTGAGGTCTAGCATTTTTTGGTTTCTGAACTGTTTTCTTTTCAGATGAAAAAATTTCAGCTAATTTACTCATAAATGAGACTTTCTTTTCAGGCATCTTCGTTGACGGCTGATTAGTAGAGATTGCTGGAATATCAGGCTTATCAATATAGTTTATTACATTCGGGTTTTCCTGAGGTTTAGAGATTGCCTGAAAGCTTTTATGATGCGTGCTTTTATTACCTTTCTGTTTATTCACTGTGAAGTGAGGAAAATGCATGTATTGGTTTGGAAGGAGCGTAATTTTGATTTCATGCTTAGCCTCCATTTCTGTTATGTTTTGTCTCTTTTCATTTAATAGATAGGTGATAACTTCAACACTTGATTGTATGGTGATATCTCCACTGCCCTTATTAGAGTTGAGGCTGTCTTCTAGTTGCCTTAAAATTCTTAATGATAGCGAAGGTATGGTTGGATTAGTTCCACTTCCATTGCACACAGAGCAGGTTTTACCTGTCGACTCAAGTACAGAGTTCATAAGTCTTTGCCTAGATAATTCCAATAAACCAAACCTTGAGATTGATCCAATCTGAACTCGCGCTCTATCATTGGCGGTTGCTTTTTCCATTAGCTTTTCAATTGAAGTTCTGTTGGCTTCAGATGCCATATCAATGAAATCAATAACCACAAGGCCTCCAATATCTCGAAGCTGTAACTGTATAGCAATCTCTTCAGCAGCATCCAAGTTGGCTTTATAAGCAGTATCTTCGATGCTTGTTCCTCTGGTTGCCCTTGCTGAGTTAATATCAATTGCTGTGAGTGCTTCTGTAGCATCAAAAACGATTGTTGCGCCTGACTTCAAAGCTACTTCTCTGTTAAAAACATTTTTGACTTGAGATTCAACACTCATATGAGCAAAAAGTGAGTGATCAGTGACATCAAAAAACTTAATCTTATCAAGGTAGTGCGGCATCACAAAATTAATAAAATCTCTCGCTTTTTGGTAAGTCTCTAAATCATCAATAATAACGCTATCAGTATCCTCTCTCAGGAAGTCCCTAAGAGCTCTGACAGTGATGTCACTCTCTTGGTAAATTAAAAAGGGAGCATCCTGTTTCTTTGTTGCTGTTTTGATAGACTTCCAAAGTTGTGTCAAGTGGTCAACCTCCCACTGAAGTTCACTTGCCCCTCTACCTGCACCTTCGGTGCGAATAATGAGTCCTGAGTGCTTAGGAACATCAAGTTTAGGAAGTTCCTTTTTTAAATCCTGACGATCTGAAGCGCTGATCTGTCTGGAGATACCAGAGCTTTTTGGATTATTAGGCGTCAAAATCATGTATGCGCCTGCAAGGTTAATATAAGTACTAAGAGCTGCACCTTTGTTTCCTCGCTCTTCCTTTTCAACTTGAATTATGATGTCTTGTCCTTCTTTAAGGACATCACTAATTGTTAATTTGTCACCTTTAGGATTGACGCCTTCAGCAAAAAAAGGTGAAACCTCTTTAAAGGGAAGAAAGCCGTGTTTTTCTTTTCCATAGTCGACAAAAGCCGCTTCAAGTGATTGCTCAACTCGAGAAATTTTAGCTTTGTAGATATTGCCTTTTGTTTTACGATTAAGGCTAGTTTCTATGTCAAGATTAGTTAACTTCTGGTTCTTGACAATTGCCACCCGGATCTCTTCCTTGTGGGTAGCGTTTATGAGAATGTGATTCATTATAAAGTCCTGTTATATCTGGACTATTGAGCACATGCATAGCTTCAATACTTAAGCATTGAATAGGTATAAAGTTTTGATTTTGAAGATTCATCAATTTCTAAATAAGTTATATGCGGCATCAATAAGCCCATAAAAAATAGTTCGTTACAATATTTCTATTATTTGTATTTTGAAATAATTGTAAAAAAATTCTTGTAGGTCGAAAAAAAATGTTCGACAATTTATTATACCACAAATTGACCTACAGATTTTTCTTACTGATTGAGCGTTCTTCCGCCATCGATATTAATAATTTGACCCGTAATATAGTCCGACTTAGCTAAAAATAGAACTGTATCCGCAATATCTTGCGGTGACCCTTGTCTATTAAGAGCAATCCTCTCGAGCATCAGTTTTTTTTCTGAATCCGAAATCTCAGCGCTAGCTTCAGGCCAAAGAATCGATCCTGGAGAAACCCCGTTGACTCGAATGCTAGGTGCAAGTTCTTTAGCTAGGGTTTGGGTCATCATTTTTAAACCAGCTTTTGAGATATTATAAACAGCGTGATTCTTCAATGGCCTGTCCGCATGAATATCGATAATGTTTATGATGGAGCCGTTGATATTCGATAGTTTTTTACTTAGTCCCTTAGATAGGAAAAATGGAGCCCTTAGGTTAACATTAATGACATCATTCCAATCATCAATATCACTACTCTCGACTGACTTTGGATAAAAAACAGACGCGTTATTGACCAGTAAATCTAATGAATCAATAGACTTGACAATTGAAGTGATATTTTCAATGTGGCTAAGGTCCCCTGAAATGACCTCTGCTGTATCTTTCCTTATTGAGTTAAGGCTATCACACAAATATTTAGCTTTTTCTTTTGAATGATTGCAATGAATAATAATCTTAAAGTTATTGTCGTGTAGTGTCTTGGCAATTTGTGCTCCAATGCGAGCCGCACCACCTGTAATTAATGCTGTTTTCATCTTTATTCTTTGTGGTAATTAAATTTAATGTATTTTTGGTTTTATGAAGAATGTAAGGTGCTCTCAGTATAAAATATTTTTTACTTATGAGTCTTAATAATATTATATCTAAAAGCATTAAGGACAATAACAATCCAATAGGATTTGATGTCTTTATGAACCTAGCTTTATACCATCCAGAGTTTGGTTACTATCGTTCCAATAAAACAATCTTTGGGCATAAAGGAGACTTTATTACCTCCCCAGAGGTCTCAGACCTTTTTGGCTTTAGTCTCGCAAAGCAATGCAAGCAAGTCCTTCATGGAAGAGACATACTAGAATTTGGCGCTGGGACTGGCATTCTTGCAGCGCAGATACTATTTGAGCTAGGAAGATTGAAGTCTCTTCCAAAAAGATATTTTATTATTGAACTGAGTGCTCAGCTTAGGCAGAACCAAAAGGAAACAATCAAAAAAATCTTACCTGAGCTTCTTGGTCGTGTTGAGTGGCTTACCGAACTTCCAAAAAGATTTAAAGGCGTTGTGATTGCAAATGAAGTACTAGATGCCTTTCCAGTAAAGCGTATCAGCCTCATAAAAGATAACTTCTATGAATTGGGCGTTGGTTTTAAAGAGGGAAAGTTTGATTGGGAGAGATTTAATAAACCCTTTATGGATTCAAACGTTCCATCCTCTATGAATCTTCATGAAGGCTATACGACGGAAATAAACCTACAGGCAAATGCTTGGGTTAAATCGCTCTATGATTTCCTGGATGATGGAGTCGTTTTCTTAATTGATTATGGCATGACAGAATCTGAGTATTTTCATCCACAGAGAAGTCAGGGGACTCTCAAGTGCTTTTCTAATCATAAATCAAATGATGATCCATTTATTAATATCGGGAAACAAGACATCACTGCATCAATTAATTTTAGTCATGTCGCTCAAAGTGCTGAGGATTGTGGTTTTGAAGTTTCCGGTTATACCACACAGTCAATGTTTTTAATTTCATTGGGTATAGAGAAATATCTAAATAAAGAAGAGAATGAAGAAAAAAGAGTCAAAATTGCTCAAGAAATTAAGCAGTTAGTCTTGCCAGGGACTATGGGTGAGGTCTTCAAAGTCATGGCTTTAACCAAGAAACAATCAGTAAAATTGGATGGTTTTAAAGAGCTAGATTTAACGAATAGGCTTTAGCATTAATTTATGGATATTTTTCAAGCAGTCATCTTAGCTTTTATTCAAGGTTTGACGGAATTCTTGCCTGTATCCTCATCAGCACATCTGGTTATTTTTCCGCAGTTTTTTGATTGGCCTGACCAAGGACTTGCTTTTGATGTTGTTCTTCATTTTGCTTCCCTCTGTGCAGTGATAATCTATTACAAAGACTCGATTGTTTTACTCTCTCAAGATTTCTTTTCATCTGTCTCGACCAGAAAAATGCAAGGCGATTCATTTCTAGCTTGGGGCGTTTTATTGGGAACAATTCCAGTTGGTTTGGCAGGCCTCTTTTTTAATGACTTTGTTGAAATCAATCTCAGGAGCTTTCATGTTGTAGCCTACGCAACAATTTTATTTGGGATTCTGCTAGGTTTGTCAGATATAGTCCACAGAGCCAGAGACATTAATCGTGAGTTGATTCGGGGGAGCGATATTCTGATTATTGGGTGCTTTCAAGCCTTAGCATTGATTCCTGGAACTTCCCGAGCGGGCATTACAATTACTGCGGCACTCTTGATTGGACTATCTAGAAAACTATCCATTAAATTTGCATTTCTGCTCTCAATACCGGTCATAACTTTGGCTACCATAATGAAACTATTCGAGTTGACTAATGAGCCCCAACAGGTTAACTGGTTATTCTTATTGCTAGGTTTTGCTATTGCATTTCTAACATCTTATTTTACAATTGTATTTTTTATAAAACTGGTCGAGAGAATTGGCTTTCTTCCGTTTGTTGTATATAGAATTTTTCTTGGAGCACTACTATTTCTAATTTAATGCCGCAACCTATCTTTAGGAAAGACTATGAACCAAGCTCTCATTTAATTAAAACAACAGAGCTCGATTTCAATCTAGGGGATCACGAGACAATTGTCAGCTCTAGGATTATTTTTTATAAAAATCCTATCGTCACAAAGACCGTTGATGAGTTATTTTTGAATGGCGAGTCACTAGAGCTTTTATCAATCAAAATTGATGGATTGAATGCAAACTACGTATTGAAAGATAATGGAATTTTTCTAGTGAGTCCTCCTGAAAACTTTGTTTTAGAGGTCAAGGTTAAGATTCATCCGGAGAGCAAAACAGACTTAAATGGGCTTTATCAGTCCAGCGGTAATTTCTGCACTCAGTGTGAGGCTATGGGCTTTAGGCAAATCACCTATTATCTCGACAGGCCTGATGTTTTAAGTGTTTTTACTACCAAAATTAATGCCGATCGAGACCAATACCCTGTTCTACTCAGCAATGGAAACTTAATAGAGGAAACGAAAAATTATTCAACCTGGCATGACCCTGCTCCAAAGCCATGCTATCTCTTTGCATTGGTTGCTGGAAAGCTTGATTATCTTCAGGATGAATATAAAACTGCAACTGGAAGACTGGTAGATTTGAGGCTCTATGTGGAGCCTCACAATATGCACAAAACGGCTTTTGCAATGGAGTCACTAAAAAAGGCGTTTAGGTGGGATGAGGAGCGATTTAATCTGAGCTATGATCTAGATATTTACATGATTGTTGCGGTTGATGATTTCAATATGGGTGCGATGGAAAACAAGGGGCTCAATATATTTAATTCAGATTGCGTCTTGGCAAATAAAGAAACATCAACTGATTCAAGTTTCGTAAGAATTGAATCTATCATTGGTCATGAGTATTTTCATAACTGGACTGGCAACAGGGTAACCTGTAGAGACTGGTTTCAACTCAGCTTAAAGGAGGGCCTGACAGTCTTTAGAGATCAAGAGTTTTCTTCAGACTTAAGGTCTAGGGCAATTCAAAGAATCTCAGATGTCATTCAACTTAAAACTAGGCAGTTTGCAGAGGACTCAGGACCTATGTCTCATCCAGTCAGGCCTGAATCTTATATTTCAATGGACAACTTTTATACCTCAACGGTTTACGAGAAAGGGGCTGAAGTTATTCGCATGATTCATACTATTCTTGGAGAAGATGGCTTTCAAAAAGGAATGAAACTATACTTTGATAGGCATGACGGCGATGCAGTCACAATTGATGATTTCGTATCAAGTATGGCTGATGCCAACAACACTAATTTTGAAAGTTTTATGCCCTGGTACTCTAAGGCAGGAACCCCAGGGGTCACTGTGGAAGATGAATATGACTCAGAAACAAAAGTCTATAGCGCGACATTCACTCAAAAAAATCAAAACACTCCGTTTATGATTCCTAATGAGTTCGGGTTAATAGCAAAAGATGGCTCTGAGATTAAATCAGGCATGGTGGTTATTGATGAACTTATCAAGACGATTTCTTTTGAAAATATGCCGAGCAAGCCAATCCCTTCTTGGTTCAGAGGCTTTTCTGCTCCGATTAAGTTTAAAAACGGTTTGTCATCTGAGGAAAAGATTTTTTTGGTAACAAATGACTCTGACCCGTTTAATCGATGGGATAACGTGCAAAGCCTTTGGCTTAATTATATTCTTAGTCCAGAACTTATCTCTAAAATGGAAATATTTACTATGATTGAAAACCTTATGACTAAAGAGAGTGACCTTGCTCTTTTGTCAGAGATGATGAGTCTTCCTTCAGAGCAAATCATCCATCAAAATGTAACTGAAATCGATGTTGAGGATGTTCATAGTAAACGAAACAATACCCACCTTGAAATTGGCAGTAAATTTAAAGACGTCTTTTTGGATACCTATGAAAAATTAAACTTTAAGAAGGCTTTTGATTTATCTTCAGCCTCAGTCGCTGAGCGTGCACTTAAAAATACATGCCTTGCTTATCTCACAAGACTCGGTGAATTTGACATAGCATATAAGCAGTTTATGAACTCAGAGTGTATGACAGATCAGTTTGGAGCATTTCAACCCCTTTTAAACAATCCAAATCCATACCGAGATGAGGTAATAGAGCGCTTTTATAATGAACATCATTCAGATGTCCAGGTGATGGATAAGTGGTTCAGTGCTCAAAGTGTATCTTCTCTGACTTCAGTTGACGATGTCAAGAGTCTTATGAAGCATGAGTTATTTACGATGAAAAACCCGAACAGAGTTCGCTCCGTTATCGGATCCTTTAGTCAGAACACTAGTCAATTTCATTGCCAAGAGGGCTATGAGCTATTGAGTGAGGTTATTGTTGAGCTGGATGAACTGAACCCTCAAATTGCTGCAAGGTTTGCAGGTATTTTTAATCACTGGAGGCGATTTGCTCCAAGATACTCTGAGCTACAAGAGATCCAGATTCAATCAATCATTGATAGAGAAAAAATTTCAAAAGACGTTTTTGAAATTGTTCAATCTGCAATTTCAGGGAAGCATTGATGTCCTACCTAAAAGCTAAAAAATTAACTGAATTATTGACATCAAAAAATATGTCGATTGCTATTGCAGAGTCCTGCACTGGAGGCTCATTGTCAAGCTCCCTGACATCAATTCCGGGTGCATCGAGCTACTTTAATTGCGGATTTATTACTTACAGTAACGAGTCCAAGGTCAATATGCTAAACGTCGATTCTCAAACCATCGAACTCTTTGGCGCGGTTAGTGAAAAAGTTGCCTATGAAATGGCAATGGGTGCTGGTCAAAACTCTAAGAGTCATTTAGCTATTTCTGTTACTGGAATAGCTGGACCTTCTGGGGGTACACCAGAAAAACCTGTTGGAATGGTGTGCTTTGGATTTTATGTAGATGGGAATGTGACGACGACGACTCAATTCTTCTCAGGAGTTAGATCTGAGATTGTATCTGAGAGCATTGCTTTTGCTTTAACTGAACTGACATCCAAAATCGAATGAATCATTCCCTAGTCTCCGTTGCACCAATGATGGATTGGACGGATAAGCACTGTCGATTTTTCTACCGCCTCATTAGTAAAAATGTTCAGTTGTACACTGAAATGATTACGACAAAGGCCATTCTACGAGGAGATAAAAATCGATTATTAGATTTTAATGCTGGCGAAAATCCTTTGGTTCTCCAATTGGGTGGAAGCGACCCTAGAGAAATGGCTGAGTGCGCCTTAATTGCCCAGGAGTGGGGCTATGATGAGGTTAATATTAATGTCGGCTGTCCATCTGACAGAGTGCTCTCTGGAAGCTTTGGAGCATGCCTGATGAAAGAGCCTAACCTTGTAGCTCAGTGCGTTGAGACGATGATTGAAAGGTGTGATGTGCCTATTACTGTAAAGCATAGAATAGGGATTGATGATATGGAGAGTTACGAGCAGTTATCAGAATTTGTCGATCTTATCAGTCAAAAGGGCTGTCAACATTTCATTGTCCACGCACGCAAAGCTTGGCTTACGGGCTTGAGTCCAAAAGAAAACCGAACCATCCCGCCATTAAACTACCCTTGGGTTTATCAACTCAAAAAAGATTTTCCAAATTTAAAATTTTCAATTAACGGCGGTATAGATAGTTGCGAGGATATTGTAGGACATTTAGAGTATGTGGATGGCGCCATGCTTGGAAGATCAATCTACCACAATCCATTTTTGCTTGAGCAGATTGAATTAGAGATCTTTAAGAGTAATGAGCGATCATTGAATAGAGAGCTTATTCTTTCAAAATACATGTCCTATATATCAGCTCAGCTACAACAAGGCGTCCCAATCAGGTCTATGACAAGGCACATATTAGGTTTGTATCATGGCGAGGCAAATGCCAAGCTTTTTAGAAGATTACTAAGCGGAAAAGTTGTAGAGTTGGATCATTTAAATGAATGGCTAGATTTTAAAAAAATAGTTTAACTGAGATTAAAAGCGTTTAATAGTTTGGTAAAATTTTTGTAATACTTCTTGAAAAATACTATGGCAGGCAACCACTTTGTAGCAAGCATCGATATTGGAACTGAAAAGATTGCTTTACTGGTTGCTGAGAGAGAGGATGATGACCATCTGAGAATCATTGGACATAACGTTTGCCCATCAAAAGGAGTCAGAAGAGGGTCTATTTTTTCGATTGACTCTTTGTCCAGAGAAATTTCAAAACTAATCAAGAAGACTGAAGAAAGCTTTGGAATTAGTCTTGCGCTTTTTCGCGTCAATATTTCTGATACTCACCTCACCTGTATCGATGGAAAAGGCAAGGTCCCTGTCAATGAATTTGTAAGCTCTGAAGATTTAGATGCAGTGCTTGAATCAGCAATGGCGATTTCAACGCCAACCAACAAAGAAAAACTCCATATTATTAAAAAGAAGTTTACGATCAACGAGACCGTCGTTGTGGACGATCCGATGGATATGGAGGCTCAAGTTTTAGAGTCTAAGGTTCATATCATTACTGTTTCTAGTTCAAGCGTAAGAAATGTTGAAAACTGCCTCAAGCAGAGTGACCTTGAGGTCGATAAAATTGTACTCAATTCGGTTGCTAAATCTCAGGCATTGCTTACACAAGAGGATAAGAATAGTGGTGTTTGTCTTCTTGATATAGGTGCAGGTGTGACGAGTTATTCGGTTTTCAAAGAAGAAGGCATTATACAAAGTGGAATCATAGCAATGGGTGGTGACGAGGTTACGCAATCCATTGCATATGCATTTGATACCTCTCTTGAAGAAGCTAAAAGACTTAAAGAGAGCTACGGAGTAGCCAAAACTTTGCCTGAGTCCGATGATAAGTTTATTGATTTCACTCAGGCCAATAGCAAAGAAGAGCGACAACTCTCTAGCTTAGATTTGAGCGCTGTCATTGAGGAGTCTTACAGGGAAATTTTTGAGGAGCTCAAAAATGAGCTCAAGCATCGCAATTTAGATTCGATTATCAAGTCTGGATTTGTTCTTAGTGGGGGTGGCTCAGAGATAGGTTCTATTGAAGAACTGGTCCGCGATTGTTTTTCTAAGCGAGTAAAGCTTGGTAAAATTCAGAGATCAAGAATTTCAGGTCTTGAAGCTATTCTGACTGACTATCGCTATACTGGAAGTATCGGCTTACTTTTGCATGAGGGTGATTTGAATAAAGCTAAATTTATTGTTTCAAACGGAAACAAAGGCGTAATGGGTAAACTAAAGAATGCAATTGTAGGTAATTTCTAAATTATGGTCAAACAAAGAACAATTAAGAAAACGGTCAAAGCGCGTGGTGTTGGGATTCATAGTGGGAAAGTTGTTAACTTAACCTTAATCCCTGCTGCAACTGATCATGGCGTTGTTTTTAAAAGACTGGATGCTGGAGGCAGACAGGTTCATGCACATAGCGCATTCGTCAATGAGGTGGTTTTATCTACTGGACTAGAAAATCAAGGGGTAAAGGTTTCAACAATTGAGCACCTTATGTCAGCCCTCTCAGCACTAGGAGTTGATAATTTGTTAGTTGAACTCGACTCATTTGAGGTGCCTATCATGGACGGCTCATCTGCGCCATTTGTTTTCCTAGTTCAATCGGCCGGAATAGAGGAGCAAGAAGCGCCCAAAAGATTTATCGTGATTAAAGATAAAATTAGAGTAGAAAATGGTGAGTCATGGGCACAAGTCTCTCCACACAATGGCTTTAAAGTTTCATTAGAAATTGATTTTGAACACAAAAAAATAAAAGAAAGTGGGCAACAACTTACCATTGATTTTTCTGAGCAATCTTATTTAAAAGAAATATCCCGAGCCAGAACATTTGGTTACGAGAGAGATGTTGAGATGCTTCAAAAACAAAACCTTGCTCTTGGTGCTAGCATTGATAATGCAATTGCTCTCTCAGATGACGACATCCTGAATGAGGATGGTATGCGCTATCACAATGAATTTGTGAAACACAAAATTTTAGATATTGTTGGTGATCTGTTTCTTTTAGGGGGTAACGTTATTGGGCACTATGAAGGTTTCAGGACTGGTCACATGCTTAATGACCAACTTTTATCTGCCATTCTATCTCAGCCAAAAGCTTTCAGTATTGAAACTTTTGAGGAGAGTGATTCGCCAATACAATTCTATTCAGAAGATTGGCAAAATGATCTATAAGTTAGACTTAATTTTTAAAAATAAATAATCCTAAGCTTGCCTTCTTGTAGCCTGTTTTTAAAGCAAATTTTGCATCCAACGAAGTGTTTTGACCCCAAATTCTTTGGGTATAATCGAAAACTTTTAAATTACCGTATTAAGTGATGGAATTAAATGGTGCTGAAATCCTAGTAGATTGTCTTCAGAAAGAGGGCGTTGATCACGTTTTTGGATACCCAGGCGGCGCTGTCCTTCATATTTATGATGCGATAGAGGCTCAGGATAAGATTACTCATGTATTAGTTCGTCACGAGCAGGGCGCTGCTCATGGTGCTGATGGTTATGCTAGAGCTAATGGAAAGCCAGGTGTCGTTTTGGTTACATCAGGACCCGGAATTACGAATGCTGTCACAGGTATCGCAACCGCTCATATGGACTCAATACCTATGGTAGTAATATCGGGTCAAGTTCCTTCACCGCTGATAGGTATGGATGCTTTTCAGGAGGTTGACGCTACAGGAATTACGCGTTCATGTGTGAAGCATAATTTTCTTGTAAGAGATATTAAGGATATTGCCACTACTGTCAAAAAAGCTTTCCATATAGCGACTACTGGAAGGCCAGGTCCTGTTGTCATTGATATACCTAAGGACATTACCATTGCCAAAATGGAGCAAGAGGAGTATCCAGAGTCAATAGAGATACGCTCTTATAAGCCCACAACTAAGCCGAGTAATCGTCAAATTAGAAAAGCGGCAGAGCTCATTACAAAATCAAAAAAACCGATCCTTTATGCAGGTGGAGGATGTGTCATTGGAAATGCGTCTGAAGAGCTCAGAGAGTTTACAAGAATGCTTGGATTTCCAATTACTCAAACATTGATGGGGCTTGGTGCATATCCAATGACAGATAAACAGTCTCTTGGTATGCTAGGCATGCATGGAACCTATGAAGCCAACATGGCAATGCATGGTTCTGATTGCGTAGTTGCCATTGGCGCAAGATTCGATGACAGGATTACAGGCAACCTAGCAAAATTTTGTCCTACAGCTAAGTTTATTCATATTGATATTGACCCATCACAGATTTCTAAAAATGTGGTTGCCGATATTCCAATAGTTGGGCAAACTGCCCAAGTTTTGCAGGCACTTATCTCTGAACTAAAAGATAAAGATTTATCTGACATTTCTAAATGGTGGTCGCAAATTGAAGAGTGGAGAAAGGTTGACTCGTTAGCCTATAAAAAATCACCTGGCGTCATTAAGCCGCAGTCAGTTATTGAGGCATTGTACGAGGTCACTGAAGGTAAGGCCATTGTAACGTCTGATGTTGGGCAGCATCAAATGTGGGCTGCGCAATACTACTTGTTTGATGAACCAAGACAATGGATTAACTCAGGTGGTCTTGGAACAATGGGTTTTGGTCTTCCAGCTGCCATGGGCGCTAAACTGGCAATGCCAGAAAAAGATATCGCTTGTGTTACAGGTGAGGGAAGCATTCAAATGATGCTCCAGGAGCTTTCAACTATGCTCCAATATGCCACCCCAGTAAAAATTATTAACCTCAATAACGGCTATCTTGGAATGGTTAGACAGTGGCAAGAGTTTTTCTATGAAAAGCGATATGCAATGTCCTACATGGATGCTTTGCCTGACTTCATTAAGTTAGCTGAGAGCTATGGTCATTTGGGAATCAAGGTTGACAAAGAGGAAGATCTTAAGCCAGCTTTAATAGAGGCGTTTAAACAAAAAGATCGTACCGTTTTTCTAGATATCATTACTGATCCATCAGAAAATGTATTTCCAATGATTCCAGCAGGTGGCGCGCACTGCGATATGCTTCTTGCAGGAAGGGATGAGATGGTATCCAAAGATGAAACAGACTTTAACGCGGTATAGATTATGAGACATATTATTTCAGTTATATTAGAAGATGAGGCTGGAGCACTCTCAAGAGTCTCTGGACTCTTTACTCAGCGTGGCTTTAATATCGAATCACTGACCGTTGCGCAAACTACTGATCCAACTCTCTCAAGGATGACTATAGTCTCTTCTGGGAGTGAGAGAGTGTTAGAGCAAATCGTCAAACAGCTCAACAAACTAATAGAGGTTGTTAAAGTGACTGACTTGACTAGCCAAGATCACGTCGAGAGAGAGCTGATGCTTGCTAAGATTTCTTCAACCTCAAAAGAGGGTGTTGATTTAAAAGAGCTAGTGGAAATTTTTGGCTGTAAAGTTGTTGATGTTAAAGACAAGATCTACACGATTGAGGTATCAGGAAAGACCAAGAAGATTAATGCATTTTTGGATGCAATAGAGCCATCAAATATTATTGAAATCTCAAGAACGGGAGTAACTGGGATTTCAAGAGGAAAAAAATTAATATAAATTATAGGAAAAAAAATGAATAGATATTACGATAAAGACGCAGACCTTTCAATTATTCAAGGCAAAAAAGTAGCCATTATAGGTTATGGGTCTCAAGGACATGCTCATGCAAATAACTTAAAAGACTCAGGGGTTGAGGTAGTTGTTGGGCTTAGAGAAGGGTCATCTTCAGCCACAAAAGCTCAAGAGGCTGGATTGGGAGTTATGTCTGTAGAGGAAGCAAGTGGTTGGGCTGATGTTGTTATGGTTCTTGCACCAGATGAGTTCCAAGCGAGTATATATTCCGAAAATATAGAACCTCACTTGAAGCAAGGCGTTGCCCTAGCTTTTGCTCATGGCTTAAATATTCATTTTGATATGATTGTCCCTAGAAAAGATCTTGATGTCATTATGATTGCACCTAAAGCTCCAGGACACACTGTGCGTTCGGAATTTGTTAAAGGTGGAGGTATTCCTGATCTGATTGCGGTAGAGCAAAATGCAACTGGAAATGCTAAAGAGATTGCTCTCTCTTATGCCTCAGCAATTGGTGGTGGAAGAACAGGTATTCTTGAAACAAGCTTCAGAGAGGAAACAGAAACCGATCTATTCGGTGAGCAGGTTGTCTTGTGCGGAGGCACAACTTCACTTGTTCAGGCAGGATTTGAAACACTCGTCGAAGCAGGGTATGAGCCTGAAATGGCATATTTTGAGTGTTTACACGAGTTAAAACTAATTGTTGACTTGCTTTATGAAGGTGGAATAGCAAATATGCGTTATTCAATTTCTAATACAGCTGAATACGGTGATGTCACTCGAGGTCCAAGAATAGTGACTGATGAAACTAAGGCTGAGATGAAAAAGATTCTAAGTGAAATTCAAAGCGGTGCGTTTGCTAAAGAGTTCATTGGCAATGTTGGAGATTTGCCAGCTCGTCGTGATGTTCAGCGCAAACATCAAATTGAAACGGTTGGTGAAAGCCTTCGTTCAATGATGCCTTGGATTGCCAAAAATAAATTAGTTGACCAATCAAAAAACTAATTCAAACTGACCTGGTCTGCTTTGAAACTTAAAAGTAATGACTGAGAAAATACCAAGCAAAAGAGGAATTTATCTTCTGCCAAGCGTTCTAACAACGTTTGGCATGTTTGCTGGTTTTTATTCAATTATTTCTTCAATTAATGGTGATTTCACAATAGCTGCAATCTCAATTTTGATTGCCATGATGTGGGACACCCTTGATGGGCGGGTTGCTCGCCTTACAAATACTCAGAGCGCCTTTGGTGCTGAATATGACTCACTGGCTGATTTAGTGTCATTTGGCTTAGCTCCAGCTCTACTTGTCTATCAGTGGACTCTATATGAACTTGGCAGGTTTGGCTGGCTGGCAGCCTTTGTATATTTGGCTTGTGCTGCTCTTAGGCTTGCAAGATTTAATACTCAGGTTGGTACTGCCGACAAGAGGTATTTTCAGGGACTTCCCTCTCCCGCAGCAGCTGGCGTTATAGCTAGTATGATTTGGCTTAAAATATGGACATTCGCGTCTTTTGATTCAGATGTAATTTCAATGGGCTATTACCTAGGAGCGGGCATCACAATTTTGTGTGGCCTATTAATGGTGAGCAATATTCGCTACTATAGCTTCAAAGAATTTGATTCTAAAAAAGCTTCATTTAGATTCCTATTAATAGTAATTTTGAGCCTAATTATTTTGGTGTATAAGCCCAACATTATTCTCTTTACAGGCTTTTTTGTTTACTTATTGTCGGGTCCTGTCATAACCATCATTGGACTGAACAGAAATCGTCTAAAGAAAAAACAAGCTTAATCAGCTCAAGTTCCTCTATAATCTACCGCTATGAATAAGTTTCTTAATTTATTGACACTAACTTCACTGAGCAAGCTCTTTGCTTTGTTACGATTATTGCCGTAAGGCAATAATAATCATAGTAGACGAAAGTCTATCCATAAAACCTAAGTTAAAATGTGAGAAATAAAAGGAGCTAGCGATGTCCGAAAAACTAATAATATTTGATACAACTCTAAGAGATGGAGAGCAATCACCTGGCGCATCTATGACAAAAGATGAAAAGGTTCGAATTGCCAAAAGCTTAGAGAAAATGAAGGTAGATGTCATTGAGGCGGGTTTTGCTATAGCCTCTCAGGGAGACTTTGAGGCAGTTCAAGCTGTTGCAAAAGCAGTAAAAGACTCTACAATTTGCTCTTTAGCAAGAGCACTAGATAAAGATATTGATAGAGCAGGAGAGTCAATAAAAAAGGCAAATTCTGCTCGAATTCATACTTTTATAGCGACATCTGATATCCATATGAAGATGAAACTGGGGATGACCCCTGATGAAGTTGTTGATCAGGCAGTTAGGTCAGTTAAGAGAGCCACCAAATTTACAGATAATATTGAATTCAGTCCAGAAGATGCTGGAAGGTCAGATATTGATTTTTTGTGTCGAATAATTGAAGCTGCTATCAACTCAGGGGCTACAACCATTAATATTCCTGATACAGTTGGATACAATATTCCTCATCAGTTTGGAAAGACAATGAAAGAGCTTATTGAAAGAATTCCAAACTCTGATAAAGCTATCTTCTCTGCGCACTGCCATAATGATCTTGGTCTGGCAGTCTCTAATTCTCTATCAGCAGTTCTTAATGGCGCAAGGCAAATTGAGTGCACCATTAATGGTCTGGGTGAAAGGGCTGGAAATACCTCTTTAGAGGAGGTAGTAATGGCTGTAAGAACGAGACAAGATGTCTTTGGTTGTGACACAAATATAGATGCCACAGGAATTCTGGCTGCTTCTAGGTTGGTATCCTCAATTACTGGTTTTGTGGTTCAGCCTAATAAGGCGATCGTTGGTGCCAATGCTTTTGCTCATGAGGCAGGAATTCATCAAGACGGCGTCCTTAAACACAGAGAGACTTATGAAATTATGAAGGCAGAGGATGTTGGGTGGAATAATAATTCATTGGTCCTAGGAAAGCACTCTGGTCGAAACGCATTTAAATCTAGGCTGAGTGAGCTGGGCGTCGAGTTTGAGTCTGATGAGGATCTAAACGATGCTTTCTCAAGGTTTAAAACGCTTGCCGATAAGAAACATGACATCTTTGACGAGGACCTTCAGGCATTAGTCTCAGAAACTCAAACTGAGGATACTGAAATCATCCAACTAGTATCACTTAAGGTTTCTGCAGAGTCGGGCAAGGTGAATACAGCTGATGTGACTCTATCTATTAACGGAAGTGAGCATAGTGCTTCAGCAAATACCTCTGGCGCTGTGGATGCCACGTTTAATGCTATTTTGTCATTAGTCGACATCGAGCCAAAACTTCAGCTTTACTCTGTCTCGAACGTTACTCAGGGAACAGACTCGTTGGGTGAGGTGAATGTCAGACTTGAGCATGAGGGCAAGATTGTTAATGGCCAGGGAGTTGATACCGATATTATCACTTCTTCAGCTAAAGCATACGTACATGCACTCAATAAAGTTATGGCAAATGTAGAACGAGCTCACCCTCAGATTTGATGCGCCCAGATAGAAGCAATTATCTTGAGGCTCTTGGAATACCGGACTTTTTGTATTCCTCTGTCGGCTCTGAAGCAACAGAGAATGCTAAATTGTTGGTGCTTGAGGTAAGCTCTGAGGACTCGTTTTGTGAGTCTGGTGCTAGCCAAGATTTGTTATTCAAAATGTTGGCATCCATTGGCCTTAGTTTAAATGAATGTGATCTGATATCGATAGATAAATCTGATATTTATCTCTTTATACAAGATCACTCTTCGGATTTGATGTTAATTATGGACTCATCTCTTTCTGTAACAGGTGAATCTTTATTTGTGACGCATCATCCTAAAGAAATAATCAAAAATCCAATACTCAAGAGAGATTCCTGGGAGATTTTAAAGAAGGTCAAGTCATGTCTAAAGTAGATTATTCTCATGACTCCTATGAGAGGCCTAAGTTAAAAACCCCAAACGGCGAAAAGAAGCTTTTACTACATTCATGCTGCGCGCCCTGCGCAGGTGAAATTATGGAGGCCTTAGCAGCATCTGAAATTGATACTACGATATATTTCTATAACCCTAACATTCATCCTTTTGATGAGTATGAGCTCAGGAAAGAGGAGAATATTCGTTTTGCTGAAAAATTAGGCATGCCAATTATTGATGCTGACTATGATCGTGATGAGTGGTTTGCTAGAACCAAGGGGCAAGAGCATGAGCCAGAGAGAGGAGCAAGGTGTACAACTTGCTTTGATATGAGGTTTCAAAAAACTGCACAGTACGCTTCTGAAAATAATTTTGATATTATTTCCTCAACTCTTGGGATATCAAGGTGGAAGGATATGAGGCAAATTAACGACTCTGGTGCAAGGTCGTCAGAGCCTCATGATCTGCCTTATTGGGATTTTAACTGGCGCAAACAAGGCGGCTCATCTAGGATGCTAGAAATATCCAAAAAGGAAAATTTCTATCAACAAGAGTACTGCGGATGCGTTTACTCTCTGAGAGATACTAATAACTGGCGCATCTCAAAAGGCAGAGGCAAGATTGAAAGAGGTGTCAAATTTTATCAAGAGGCCAAATTAAAATTATCTCAGCTAGATTAAGCCTCAATTAGGTAAAGAAGCAGAGATTTTTGAACATGAAGGCGGTTCTCAGCCTCGCTCCAAACAACACTCTGACTCCCATCGATTACCTCAGAGCTGACCTCTACGCCGCGGTAGGCAGGAAGGCAATGCATAAAGACAGCATCATTCTTTGCATGATTCATCATCAACTGATTGACCTGAAAGCCACTAAAAGCAGTTTCTCGCTGTTTTTTTTCAGATTCTTGACCCATGCTGGTCCAAACATCAGTAACAACGATATCGGCCTCCCTGCATGCATCCATAGGGTTATTGAATAAAGTAACGTTTTTTTGATATTTTTGTATAAAAAGATCAGAGGGCTCATAGCCAACTGGGGTCGCAATTGATAACTCAAAATCAAATATCGACGCTGCTTGCATATAGGTCTGGCAAACATTGCATCCATCCCCAACCCAGGCAATTTTTTTACCTTGAATAGAGCCCTTTTCCTCTTGATATGTCATCAGGTCGGCCAGAATTTGACACGGATGTGATTCATCCGAGAGAGCGTTAATAACGGGTTTACTTGAATGCTTTGAGAATTCAACAATGTCTTCATGAGAAGAAAGCCTGAGCATTACTGCATCAACCATAGAGCTAATGACTATTGCGCTGTCAGTAATCGGCTCACCCCTGCCTAGTTGAATATCTTTTTCAGATAAAAATAGGGATTGACCGCCAAGCTGAGTCATTCCAGCTTCAAATGAGACTCTGGTTCTAGTTGAAGATTTATCAAAAATCATTGCCAAAGTTTTATTGTTTAGCGAGTCATTTATCTTTCCACTTTTATGTTCTTTTTTTAAAGTAATTGCGCGATCAATAATGCCTTGTAATTCCTTATGGCTTAGATCATCAAAATTAATAAAGTTTTTTGTCATGATTATTCCTAATTACCTATTAGTGTAACAAGTTTACCGATCAAGGTGTCTATTTCCTTTTTAGAGATTATTAATGGGGGTAGCATTCTTATTGAGGTTCCGGTAACGTTGATGAGTAGTTTATCTTGAAGTGCTTTTTTGACAAGTTGAGTGCAATCCACTTTGTCGCTATCCAGACCAATACCAATCATAAGCCCCTTGATCCTAATTTCCTTGACTGCAGGATTATTACTCAAGTGTTTATCAAATTCTGATTTAAAGTATGCGCTCATTTGATTGACATTATCAAGCACATCAGTATTCTGAAATACATCCAAGACGCCCAAAGCTGCAGCAGTAACCAACGGATTACCACCAAATGTTGACCCGTGCGTTCCTGGAGTAAGCATTTCAGATGCAACACCTTTTGCAAGGCAAGCGCCAATTGGGACACCATTGCCAAGTCCTTTAGCAAGACACAGTACGTCTGGAGTGATGTCGTTATGTTCGTGTGCAAAAAGTTTTCCAGTTCTTCCCATACAAGACTGAACTCCATCTAAGATGAGTAGCCAGTCATTCTTTTTGCAAATCTCTTGGACCTTATTGAGATAATCACTTTTCGGAATGATTACACCAGCTTCTCCCTGAATCGGCTCAACCATGACAGCAACTATGTCCTTGTTGCCTTTCAATTGTTGAATCCCTTCTAAATCGTCATACTTGACATGAATAAACTCACTCATGAGTGGAGAAAATCCTGCCTGAACTTTGGCTTGTCCCGTCGCTGACAAGGTTGCCATTGTTCTGCCATGGAAGCTTTGACTTGCAGTTATGATGACTGGATTTTCAATATTTTTGCTGCGCGCATACAGTCTTGCAATTTTAATTGCTGCCTCGTTAGCTTCTGCTCCAGAATTAGAGAAAAAGACTTTATCCATATTGGCCAAATTGCATAATTCTCTAGCTAGCTCCTCTTGGTTTTCAATACGATAAACATTAGAAGTATGCAGTAGCTTCTGTGACTGATCTACTAATTGTTTTGTTATTGTTGGGTGACAATGACCAAGGTTGACAACCCCAATACCAGATAAAGCATCAAGATATTCCACTCCGTTTGAGTCTGTTAGCCAGCAACCATCACCCTTAACAAAGGTGACATCAAGCGGAGAGTAGTTAGACATTAAGTTAGACATAAAATTATTAGGGTAGTTAAATAAAAAAAGCCCCAAATTGGGGCTTTTGAAATTAGGTATATTATTACATTCAAGACAAAACAGCCACCGCTTGGGTATAGGATTGAAGACAAGATCTTCGCGAATTAAGTCTTCTTTTTGTGCTTAATGAAACCATCTCTGTAAGAACTTATTTAAATAATAAACACAATATTATAACCTAATTTTGGTACTCATTCTTTCTGTAATTTAGTCAATATACAATATAAAAAAGTTAAACTATGAGTGCTTTTTATGACACAATATGGTTGCAAGAAAAACAATTTTATTTCATTAATCTAAGGAGTAAAAATGCAACTAAACCTTTCTGGTCACCATCTCGATATTACATCTGCCATCAGGCAACACACAAGCGATAAGCTTTCAAAAATTAAACACCACTTTGACAATGTTATGAACGTTAATATGATTTTAGAGGTACAAAAAGACGTTCAAACCGCAGAAGCAACAATTCACGTTAGGGGAGCTGACTTGTTTGCTAAAGCACAAAGTAACGACATGTATGTGTCAATTGATCAGTTAATTAACAAACTAGATACTCAAATAATAAAACACAAAGAAAAACTACATAACCACAGAGGTTAGTCCATATAAATTATAATATGTTGTAATAACTGCATAACAAGTCTTACTTGTTATGCAGGTCACGCAACGGATAAAAATTATGGCTGAGATAGAGCTTACTAGTTTCGAGGTAAGCCTTCAAAATTTAATGACTGCTCTAGAAGCATCTGACCATGATGAGGCCAAACATCAAATCAAAGAACTTCATCCAGGAGAAATAGCACTTCTCTTTGAGGCTATTCAGCCAAAAGATAGGTCCATCCTTTGGCCAAGCATTGAAATTTCTGTTCAGGGAGAAATCTTAAAGGAGGTCAACGAGGACGTACAGTCACAGCTGATTGCTGAGATGAGTGTGGATTCCTTAGTGAAAGCCACAGAGAAGTTAGATACTGATGATTTAGCTGACATTGTGCCAAATATGCCTGAGTCTGCAGTCCATAGTCTTTTATTAACCCTGGACTTTAAACATCGTGAGCGACTTAATAAGGTACTCAGTTATCCTGAAAATTCAGCTGGTGGACTTATGAATACAGACTTTATAACTGTCCGTCCAGATGTGTCTATTAGAGCAGTTATAAGATATCTAAGGCTTTTGAAAGAGATGCCAGTTGATACGGACCAGGTTTTTGTGGTTGATAGAAACTTTAATTACTTGGGCTCACTTCTCATCACATCACTTTTGACAGAAGAGCCAGAGCAATTGGTTGAAAAGTTCATCAGCAATGACTTTTCAAAACCGGTAAGCGCTGAGACAGATGAGTCAGAAGTGGCGCTATTGTTTGAACAAAGAAATCTAATTTCAGCGCCAGTTATCGATGAAGATAACCAACTGGTTGGAAGAATTACAATTGATGATGTGGTTGATGTTATAAGAGATCAAGCTGAGCACTCGGTGATGTCGATGGTTGGATTGGATGAGGATGAGGATGTATTTGCTCCTATCATTCACAGCTCAAAAAAAAGAAGTGTCTGGCTCGGCGTCAACCTAATCACAGCTCTCATTGCTGTGTATTTTATTGGGCTTTTTGAGGCGACACTGCAGCAGAAAATAGCGCTTGCAATACTTATGCCTGTTGTTGCCAGTATGGGCGGTATTGCTGGAACTCAGACGCTCATCATAGTCACTCGAGGTATTGCAACTGGAAAAGTCACAACAGCAAACATTAAGGCTTTAATCAATAAGGAGGTTGCTGTGAGTGGACTAAATGGAATTATTTGGTCCCTGGTAATAGGCCTTATTACATATTACTGGTTCTCTGACTTGCTTTTGAGTCTCATAATCGCGCTAGCAATAATCACTAATCTAATTGTTGCAGCTTTTTCTGGCGCATTTCTTCCATTGCTTCTCTCAAAACTGAGAATTGATCCAGCTCTTGCAGGTGGAGTTATTTTGACAACAATTACTGATGTCATTGGCTTTGTTGCATTTTTAGGACTAGCTGCGCTCTTTATCTAGAGAGGTTTGAGTTAGCAATGAGACTTATTTACACTAATGAAAATCGTATCATGGTTCTTAATGTTAAAAATGTACTCATGAGTCATGATATTGACGTGACACTGAATAACGAGTTTGCATCAAGTGCATCTGGTGGACTGGCCCCCTTTGACACCTGGCCAGAAGTTTGGTTGCTGAATAAGGATGACTTTGATAAAGCAAAACAAATCATCGACTCTATATCCCATGAAGGCAACTTAGAGAGCTGGCAATGCAACAACTGCAAAGAGGAGAACGATCAATCATTCGATTTTTGCTGGAGCTGTCATGCAGAAAATACTTAACTTTTTAAGATAACAGAACTATGGAACTTACTGTCTGGCTTGGGTTGTTAGCATCAGCTCTATTCATAAGCATTTCGCCTGGTTCAGGGGCTATATTTTCAATCAGTCAAGGAACCCAGTATGGATTCAAAAGAGCTATGTTTTCAGTTGCTGGACTACAATTAGGGCTAATCAGTCAAATTCTGTTTTTGCTATTTGGTTTGGGCGTTCTAATCAATCAATTCCCTTCAGTATTCATAATTATAAAAATATTGGGAATGCTATATCTAATAGTTCTAGGAATTATGCAGTGGCTAAAAAAAATTGAACAGATAGATACTAATGAAGATCACGGCAGCCTTACCTTTAATCCTATAAAGGCTCTTTTACAAGGCTTTTTTGTAAACTTAACTAATATCAAGGGCACTGTATTTTTTCTTGCACTAATACCATTATTTATCGACTTAACTGCTCTCAAGCTATCTACTTGCATTATCTTTACTGCAACATTAATTGTTATTGACCTACTCGTTATGGCTGGGTATGTAACCCTTGCTGAAATATCAAAGACTTTACTGGCTGATCCCAAAAAAATATTATGGCAAAATAGATTGACAGGTTCAACTTTAATTGTTGTTGGATTGATTATGGGTACCACTTAACACTCTGTATTTATGCAAATTTTTCATTTAGCTTTCACAGTCAAAGATTTAGATTCAACAAGACAGTTCTACGGAGAGTTGTTAGGTTGCGAGGAGGGTAGAAGTACGGATACCTGGGTTGATTTTAACTTTTTTGGTCATCAGCTCTCGCTTCACGTTGGTGGGGTCGTACAAAGATGTAAAACTAATTCAAGTGTTGATGATATCTCTGTCCCAATGCCACACTATGGGTGCGTTATAGAGTGGGGCATTTTTTATGACTTGGCGGCCAAACTTCAATCTAAAGGAATGACATTTATTGTTGACCCTCATGTCAGATTTAAGGGGCTTCCTGGGGAGCAGGCCACCATGTTTTTCGAAGATTATTCAGGGAATGCCCTTGAATTTAAAGCCTATCGAAACCCCTCTGAGGTTTTTACTTTTTAATAAATGAAAGAATTGAATGATGTTTGAGATCCTTGGTATAGAAACGATTATCGCATTTGTTATGGCTTCAGTTGTCCTAAGCCTTGTTCCGGGTCCAGATAATATTTTCGTCATGACCAATTCAGCACTAAAGGGCTGGAAGGTTGGTTTCTTCACCACATTAGGTTTGTGCACCGGGCTTATCGGCCACACAATCCTCGTTGCTATAGGTGTTAGCGTCATATTTCAAACCAGTGCACTTGCGTTCAATGGTCTGAAGATTCTTGGTGCATGCTACCTTGTGTATTTAGGTTGGCTTTCCCTTCAGAGTAATGAGTTAAAGATAGGTTCAAGTGGAGCTGACAATGTCAACCGATCCTATTATATTACTGGGATAGTGATGAATTTGACCAACCCAAAGGTTGCACTTTTTTTCTTGGTTTTTCTGCCTCAGTTTGTTAACCCTATAGATGGGAGCGTAACAATACAAATCTTTATTCTAGGGTTTCTATTTATTTTGAGTGCTTTATGCGTTTTTTCATCTGTAGCGTTTCTTGGAAGCTTCCTTGAGGACTATCTAAAGAAATCTAGCACCATAAATAAAAATATAAATAAGCTTGCAGCTTTGGTATATTTTGCTCTAGCAATTAATCTATTTTTTGTCTGAGCATAACTCAACTTATTAAATGAATACTAAATCAATTATTTGCAGCTATCAAGACAACGAAAAGGACATCTGTAAAATCAGGTTTGAAGTCTTTGTCGATGAGCAGAATGTACCTGAAGAGCTTGAAATTGATGGTCTCGATGATGAAGCAAAACATGTTTTGGTATATTTAGATAATGAAGCAATTGGTACGGGCAGGATTCTGAGTGATGGCCATATTGGAAGGGTTGCAGTGCTTAAGAAGCATCGAGGACTAGGTATTGGTAAATTAATGATGCAAGAACTCATTCAATGGGCAGAGGAGGCTAAATTAGAAAAGCTATGGCTTTCATCACAGTGGCATGCACACGGATTCTATTTAGATCTTGGTTTTGATTGTGAAGGTGATATATATGAAGAGGCTGGTATCGATCACATCAAGATGTCAAAAAAACTTAGTTAGATTGTCTATCTAGGTCTAGAATTAAATCGACACAATCCATTGTCTTTTTTCTAGAAAGAAAGTACTCTTCGCATTCTCCTATCTCTATGAAACCAAGTTTGTTAAGAACATTTGCAGATGCTTTGTTACCCTTAACGTAGCATGCAGTGATAGCTTTAAAGTTTGTTTCTTTTTTTATGTATTCAATTAAGCCCATTGATGCTTCAGTCGCAAATCCATAGCCCCAATAATCCTTTGCAATCCAATAACCAAGATCCAGTTGATTATGGTCTTCAAAACTTACCCCAACTCCCCCAACCAATATGTTGTCATAAAAGACACTAAATCTTAAATCATCAGGGCTTGACCTTTTTATAAATTTTTCAGCATGCTTCTCGGTATAAGGATAGGGCACATCAGATAACCATTTAGCAATATCCCAGTCGCCTACAAGAGAAGCAAAAAGAGCATTCTTAATTGACCTGTCAGGTCTTTTTAATACCAGTCTGGCTGTATTAATTGCTAGCAAATTATTTTTTACTAGCCCAATTACAAAGCTCAATGAGAACTGGGATTCCAGATTTTCCAAAAGCAGTTAAAGAGTATTCAACTTTAGGTGGAATGACTTCATAAACCTTTCTTTTGATTAGATTGTCTTTTGACATTTCTTTTAATTGCTTCGAGAGCATTTGTTGAGTAATGTCACCAACAGCTCTTTGTAGCTCTCCAAAACGCATTTTCTTTTGTGATAATTGCCAAAGAATACAGAGCTTCCATTTTCCTCCAATAAGCTTAATAGCAGCAGTTGTAGGAGATTCATTTTCATTAATTTTACTCATTATAGTATGTTTTATATTAGTAGTATAAATTTCGTGTGTACTTGTAATTATAGTACATACAACTAAAATAATCATTTTTTTTAATTTAGTTAATTTAGAGGCAAATATGAAATCATTAATGATCACAAAATACGGAGACATCAATTCAAGCCTAGAGGAGCAAGATATTCCAAAACCATTAGTAGAAGCAAATCAAATTTTAATTAGGACTTATTCTTCAAGCTTCAACCCTATTGACCACATGATAGTTAAAGGTGATTATAAAGCCATGGGCAAGGTTTCCTTTCCAGCAGGAATTGGGAGAGATGTAAGTGGCATCGTTGAGGAGGTCGGCAAAAATGTAAGAAAATTTAAGATTGGAGACAAGGTTTATTCGAGAATCAACGAGAGCTTTGTTGGAACTATGGCCGAATATGTTCTGTCAAATGTTAAAGATACTGCACTAATACCATCAAACCTAAGCTTTGATGAGTCTGCAAGTATTCCACTTGTTGGTCTTACAACTTACCAGGCACTTGTAGATATAGCAAAACTCTCAAAAGGAGAAAACGTATTAATTCATGCAGGATCTGGAGGAATTGGTACTTTCGCTATTCAGCTCGCTAAGCATCTTGGGGCAAATGTGACTACCACAACCAGCACTAAAAATATTTCATTTGTGAAAGAATTAGGGGCTGGTAAAGTGATTGATTACACTTCACAAAACTACCTCGATGAAGGTTCTGTTTTTGATGTGGTCTATGACACTCTTGGAGGAAATCACACTATGGATTCTTTCAAGGTGTTAAAAGATGAAGGAAGGGTGGTATCTATTAAGGGTACTGTTGATAGTATTACTGCTAAACAATTAGGATTAAATAAGCTAATTCAGATGATCATAGCTTTTCAAGCAAGAAAAGTATTTAAAGCAGCATCAAAAATGAATGCATCATATAGGTTTTTGTATATGTCTCCAAATGGTGAGCAGTTAAAGAAGATTGCAAAGTTGTATGAATCAGGTGCAATCAAGCCGATAATAGATAAGACTTATAAATTTTCTGAAAGTATTCAAGCTCTTGAATATCTATCTAAAGGGCACGCAAAAGGTAAAGTAGTTGTAAAAATTCGTGAATAGACTTCATTTATGACCAGTAATTTTGTATGGGTATAAATTAAACTATTTTGATAGAATAAGAGGCTAAGGTTAAATTATCATATATATGAAAACATATATATCTATTTCTAGATAGTATGATAAAATTCTATTGTGTTGCTGAAAAAAATAAGTGGCTGAAATGGGATTGTTAATAAAAATTCTATTGAGTATCTAATAGAAACATTTTAATACGGTGAAAGACCGCGTCATAAAAGGACGAAAATTATGAAAATTGGGGCTTTAAAAGAAACTACTAAAGGTGAACAGCGCGTTGCCCTAACTCCTGAAAGTGCAGCACAGCTGCAAAAGCTTGGCCATAACTGCCTAATTGAGAAAGGTGCAGGACTATCAGCTGGCTTTAGTGATGAAAAGTACAAAGCTGAAGGCGTTGAAATTTTGACTTCTGCAGATGCGCTCTCTGAGGCAAGTGATTTAATTGTTAAGGTTCGTTCTCCAAGTGAGCATGAGCTAAGCAATCTCCCTTCCAAAAAAACCCTTATTTCATTCTTTAATCCATCAGCAAATGAATCACTGATGGATCTGGCAAAGTCCAAACAGATTAGTGTCATCGCCATGGACATGGTTCCTCGCATTAGTAGAGCACAAAAAATGGATGCGCTGTCATCTATGGCAAATATCGCAGGGTATCGCGCTGTGATTGAGGCTGGTAACAACTTTGGTCGATTTTTCACAGGTCAAGTGACCGCTGCGGGTAAGGTGCCACCGGCAAAGGTTTTGGTTGTTGGAGCCGGCGTTGCTGGACTTGCAGCGATTGGAACTTCAACGTCACTTGGGGCAATCACTTATGCATTTGACGTAAGACCAGAGGTCGCTGAACAGGTTGAATCTATGGGCGCTGAATTCGTTTTCCTTGAGTTTGAGAGTGAACAAGAAGATGGTGCATCGACTGGTGGATATGCCTCTGTATCATCACCTGAGTTTTCAGCAGCGCAATTGTCAAAGTTTCGTGAGATCGCGCCTGAAATAGATATTGTCATTACAACAGCATTGATCCCAAATCGAGAGGCGCCTGAGCTTTGGACACCAGACATGGTTGCTAGCATGAAGCCGGGTTCTGTAATAGTCGATTTAGCTGCTGAAAAAGGCGGCAACTGTAAGCTTACTGAGATGGATGAGCGCATCGTTACTGATAATGGCGTAGTCATTATTGGTTACACCGACTTTCCAAGTCGAATGGCTGAGCAAGCCAGTATGCTTTATGCTAGCAATATTAGACACATGATTGCAGATTTAACTCCAGAAAAAGATGGCGTGATTGTGCATAACATGGAGGACGACATTATCCGCGGGGCTACAGTAGTTCATGATGGTGAAATTACCTATCCACCGCCTCCACCAAAAGTTCAGGCTATTGCAGCAAGGCCAAAAGAAAAAATCCAAGAAAAAACCCCAGAAGAAATTCGTGCTGAGGAAGTTGCCGCCTTTAAAAAACAAACCAAAAATCAAGTCGCCTTATTGACTATTGGAGGCATCCTAATATTCCTGGTTGGTATCTATGCACCGGCTAGCTTTATGCAACATTTTATTGTATTTATTTTGTCAGTTTTTGTGGGATTTCAGGTGATCTGGAATGTCAGCCACTCACTGCATACCCCTCTTATGGCTGTCACCAATGCCATTTCGTCAATAATTATATTGGGAGCACTTCTGCAAATAGGATCAACAAGCTATACAGTTTTCATACTCGCAGCAGTTTCTTTATTTTTAGCTGGCATCAATATATTTGGTGGTTTCTTAGTAACAAAGCGTATGCTTGCCATGTTCCAAAAATCTTAACGAGAGCGATATTATGGAAATGGGATTCACTACAGCTATTTACGTTATTGCAATTGTGCTGTTCATACTCTCACTTGGTGGGCTCTCTGGTCAAGAAAGCGCAAAACGTGCGGTTTGGTATGGCATTGCTGCTATGGCATTGGCTGTTTCTGTGACCTTGGTTGGCCCTGGATTTGGATTATGGTGGCTATCCCTTATACTCATCGCTTCGGGTGGCCTTGCAGGTTATCAGTTAGCCTCAAAAGTCGAAATGACTCAAATGCCAGAGTTAGTTGCTGGGATGCATGCACTTGTGGGCCTTGTTGCAGTATTTGTTGGATTTAATACACATTTTGAACTCATCAATGTAGCGTCAATGGATGATTCGATTCAAAAAACACTTGAAGGGTTCTCCGCACTTCTTGCTAAAAAATCAGATGTTGAGATTAGCATACTCCGAGTTGAGTCTTCATTGGGTATCTGGATTGGTGCTGTCACATTTATGGGTTCAATCATTGCTTATGGTAAGTTGGCAGGCAAAGTAACTTCAGCAGCCACTAAACTGCCAGGGGGTAACTATCTAAATGCAACTGCTGCTATTGTGTCAGTAATAGCAATGATTTGGTACTTAAATTCAGGCGGACTTTTGCCAATAATTGTCTTAACGATTCTTGCGATTTTTATTGGTTATCACCTGATCATGGGAATTGGTGGCGCAGATATGCCAGTAGTTGTATCAATGTTGAATTCCTATTCTGGATGGGCCGCTGCTGCAATTGGATTTAGTCTTGGAAATGATCTTCTGATTGTTGTAGGGGCTCTTGTAGGATCATCTGGTGCTATTTTGTCTTATATTATGTGTAAAGCTATGAACAGGTCTTTTGTGAGTGTTATTCTCGGTGGATTTGGAGAGTATTCGGGCCCACAAATGGAGATTGAGGGTGAACAAAATGCTATTGAGGCTGATGAAGTGGCTTCTGTTCTAAATGATGCTGACAGCATCATAATAATTCCAGGCTATGGTATGGCTGTAGCACAAGCCCAACAGTCAGTCTCTGAATTAGTGCGTAAGTTAAGAGCTCAAGGCAAAGATGTGCGTTTTGCCATTCATCCAGTTGCTGGACGTTTGCCTGGTCATATGAATGTTCTTTTGGCAGAGGCGCGAGTGCCATATGATATTGTTTTGGAGATGGATGAGATTAATGATGATTTCCCTAACACAGATGTAGCTATAGTAATTGGATCAAACGATATTGTGAATCCTGCCGCTCAAGATGACCCAAACAGTCCTATAGCTGGAATGCCTGTTCTAGAATGCTGGAAGGCTAAGCATGTGTTTGTCTCTAAAAGAGGTCAGGGAACTGGATACTCTGGGATTGAAAATCCTTTATTCTTTAAGGAGAATACAAGAATGTTTTATGGGAATGCTAAAACATCCATTGACAAACTCTTACCAATGATTAGTTAATTATGGTTTTAGTTCTAGATATAGTAATTTATTATTCCGAACGAATATAACCCAGTAAAGATTATATTGATCCATTTCAATTGCTTCTCAGTATGAAGCCAAGCACAATAGACCCATATTAAGCAAAAAGGGAGCCCAATAAACATTGTGTAAGGATATAAGTCATTGATAATAGCTATGGTGCTAAGGATACCAAGGAATAGCGCGAACCACTTTAAGTGTTGTTCATATTTAGCGAATCGCATCAATTTAGTTCTTCCTGCTAAATTAATTAAAGGGAATCGAAGTCACTTTTGCAGATCTTAAACCCCATGGTGTTTCAACAGTGACCTCGGAGTCAATTGCATTATGACCACTATCTATTGTCGCCATAGCCATATTAATTTTTAATCTTGGAGAGTAAGCAGCACTAGAAACTTTGCCACACATTTGATTATCACTCATGACCTGCCATGGGCTGGCACAACCGCCAATAAATGGATCGCCATCGACAATCAGTCCAACAAGTTTTTTGGTGACACCTTCAGAGCGTATCTTATGAAGAGCTTCCCTGCTTAAGTAATCAGCCTCTTTATCCAGTTGACAAAAATTACCTAATGGGAGCTCTAACGGGTTACTATTGATATCCATATCATTTCCCCATGAGAATAGTCCCGACTCTACCCTTTCGATATTATTTGGGGTTCCTGGCTTAATGTCATATTTCTTTCCTGCACCAGCAACGATGTCCCATAACTTATCACCTTGTGATCCGTCACGAAGATAGAGTTCAAAGCCTCCTTGTTTGCTCCAGCCTGACTTTTGAACAATAAGAGGGATTCCCTCTAGCTCACACTCTTTAAAAAAGAAATACTTAACATCTTTAACCCATTCACCAAATAAATCAATCATTAAAGGCAAATGGTTAGGGCCCTGAATTGCTAAAGGAGAAACATCTGGCTCACAAATATTAACGTCCCATCCAAGTCCACAGGCAAGCCCACGTGTCCAAAGGAGTACGTCGCTGTCTGCAATCGATAGCCAAAAATGACTTTCGCCTAGTCTTAAGATAATAGGGTCATTAATAATCCCTCCATTTTCGTCTGTAATGAGGGCATATTTTCCTTGGCCAATCTGAAGTTTTGAGAGGTCTCTCGAAGTAATATATTCTACAAACCTGTAGGCGTCACTTCCAGTAATCTCAACCTGGCGTTCAGCAGCAACATCCCACATGGTGACGTTATTCATAAGGTTCCAGTAATCCGCTTCAGCTCCCTCATAAGAGGTGGGCATAATCATGTGGTTATAAACTGTAAAGGTTTTGGCTCCCGCTTTCAGCGTAGATTCGTAATAGGGCGACTTTCGTAAGCGATCCGATAGCGTAAAGTTGACATGTCCTTCCATCTACAAACTCCAAAAAAAATGAACTGAACAGGCAGTATCTGTTCAAGGATAAAAAATTCGTATTTTATACCTATTTTTTTAGAATTTCCAACTATAAATTCTCTGCTGGAATGCCGCTCCCCTCAAGCCATTTTTTAAATCTTTCTTGGATTTTGTTGAGTTCAGCTACACCAATTCCTTCAAAGCGCAATACCAGGCAAGGGGTGGTGTTTGATGGCCTAACGAGACCCCAACAATCCTCATAGTCCACTCTGAAGCCATCAATAGTGTTAACGCTTGCATCAGGGAAGTCTATGTTGTTTGATAATGATTCCATCGCTTCATATTGTTGACCGTGCTTCTCAAAGTTGATATTAATTTCAGGCGTGCTCAGATTGACAGGCAATTCATCAAAAATCTCAGAGCATGTCTTGTCACTATTTGAGACTATCTCTAACAGTCTTGCGCCAGTATAAAGGGCATCATCAAAGCCATACCAACGCTCTTTAAAAAAGATATGGCCTGACATCTCTCCAGCAAGCTCAGCATTGGTTTCTTTGAGTTTCTTTTTGATAAAGCTATGACCAGTTCTAGATAGGATTGGATTGCCACCATTCTCAGAAATAAGCTTTGGGAGAAGAGAGGTGCATTTAACATCATAAATTATTTGTGCTCCCTTATTCCGGCTGAGAACATCCTTTGCATAAAGCATCATTTGATGGTCAGCCCAAATCACCTTTCCCTTGTTGTCTACAACGCCAAGTCTGTCACCATCGCCATCAAACGCAAGCCCTAAATCAGCATTCGATTCGATGACTTCTTGGATCAGATCCTCCAGGTTTTCAGGCTTTGAGGGGTCAGGATGATGGTTAGGAAACCTGCCATCAACAAGGCAGAATAATTTAGACACTTTCATTCCTAAGGCTTCGAAGAGTTTAGGTGCGATACTACCTGCAACACCATTTCCACAATCAATGACTACCTTGAGCTCTTTCTTTATCTGTATGTCTGACTTGATGGTATCAATATAGTCTTGATCGATATTGATAGAGGTCGATGTTCCGTGACCATTCGAAAAGTCACTCTCTATGATTCTTGAGTACAAATCTTGAATTCTTTCTGCTGAAAGTGTTTCCCCAGCAATCATAATCTTTAATCCGTTATATTCAGCTGGATTATGGGACCCAGTAATCATGACTCCTGAAGAAGCTGCCTTTGTATGAGTCGCGAAATAAACAACTGGAGAGGGCACCATACCAATATTTACAACATGGCAACCACTCTCGATAAGACCGGAAATAAGGGCCTCAGAGAGTTCAGGGCCAGATAATCTTCCATCTCTTCCCACAACAACACCTCTTTCACCTTTTTTGATCGATTCGCTGCCAACTGCTCTGCCTATGAGCTTTACAATTTCGGGCGTTAATTCAGTTTCTACAATACCCCTAATATCATAGGCTTTAAAGATTGAACTTGGAATTTTCATGAATAATTTTATTGATTGAGAAGAACAATATTTTACAGTATCTAAACTTTAAAAATATAGCTCGACCTGATTGGTTTTTTGGGTCTTTTTAAGGGATAATAAGATTCTTATTTTTTACAAAAAATGATATTTTATGTCTGAAAAAGATATTGACCCCCAAGAAACTATTGAGTGGCTAGAAGCATTTAGATCAGTGGCTCGTTTTGGGGGTGAAGATAGAGCTAAATACATTCTGCAAAAGCTGATGGACATGGCACATGAGGATGGCATGGATCTGCCTCAGGGAGTCAATACAGCCTATTTAAATTCGATTCCTGTTGAAAAGGAGAGCGAACTTATTGTTAAGCATGATGTTGAGCACCGTATTAAATCTATTATTAGATGGAATGCAATGATTATGGTTGTTAAGGCAAATCAAGTCTCTTCAGAGCTGGGTGGTCATATTGCCTCGTTTGCCTCCAGTGCGACTTTATATGAAGTTGGCTTTAATCATTTTTATCGTGGCAACGATTTAGACCAGGGCGCAGATCTTATATTTTTTCAGGGACATATCGCTCCTGGTATTTATTCAAGGGCTTTTCTAGAGGGGCGTATATCTGAAGATCAAATGTTGAACTTTAGACAAGAGGCTAACAAAGAAGGTTTGTCTTCATACCCGCACCCATGGCTCATGCCAGATTTTTGGGAATTTCCAACGGTTTCAATGGGTCTTGGTCCAATTATGTCTATATTTCAAGCGCGATTCATGAAGTATTTGCAGCACCGAGATATTGTTAAAACTGACAAGAGGACCGTATGGGCTTACTTGGGAGATGGTGAAACTGATGAGCCTGAGTCGCTTGGAGCTATATCCCTTGCAGGAAGAGAGAAGCTTGATAACCTCATATTTGTTATTAATTGCAATCTTCAGCGTCTTGATGGACCAGTCAGAGGTAATGGCAAAATTATTCAAGAGTTGGAGGGAATGTTTCGCGGCGCAGGTTGGAACGTGATTAAAGTTATATGGGGCAGAGGATGGGATAAATTACTCGCAAATGATACATCTGGACTTCTTAAGCAAAGAATGGAAGAGGTAGTAGATGGTGAGTACCAGGCCTACAAAGCGAAAGATGGTGCTTACGTAAGAAAACACTTTTTTGGGAAATATCCAGAAACCCTCAAACTTGTTGAACATATGTCAGATGATGAGATTTTCGCCTTAACTCGGGGAGGGCATGATCCAAATAAAGTTTACCAAGCCTATAAGGCTGCTAAAGAGCATAAAGGTCAACCTACTGTCATTCTAGCTAAGACTGTTAAGGGTTATGGAATGGGTGAGGCTGGAGAAGGAAAAAACACGACTCATAGTCAAAAAAAATTAGGTGTAGATGCGCTAGTTAAAGTGGCTCAAAGATTTGATATTCCAGTTACCAAAAAAGATGCTGAAGAGTTAAATTTCTATAAGCCAGCTGAGGACAGTGAGGAGCTAACTTATTTAAGAGAGAGAAGAGAAGCTTTGGGAGGTTTTCTTCCTACCAGGAGCTTCCAGCTTGAGTCTTTTAACATCCCCCAATTAAACACCTTTGAGCCTCTTCTAAAGTCGACCGAAGAAAAAGAAATGTCTAGTACCATGGCTTTTGTTCGTTTCTTATCGTTATTAATTAGAGACAAGGAAATTGGACCAAGAGTTGTTCCTATTGTTCCTGATGAAGCTAGGACTTTTGGAATGGAAGGCCTTTTCAGGCAAATGGGTATTTACTCATCGTCAGGTCAGCTTTACGAGCCAGAGGATTCTGACAAAGTAATGTGGTACAAAGAGGACATTAAAGGTCAAGTTTTACAAGAGGGTATTAATGAGGCTGGAGCAATATCAGATTGGATAGCTGCAGCAACTGCCTATGCATCCCATAACGTTACTATGATTCCTTTTTATATTTATTACTCTAAGTTTGGCTTTCAGCGAGTTGGAGATCTTGCTTGGGCTGCGGGCGATATGCAGGCAAAAGGATTCTTAATGGGGGGGACAGCAGGAAGAACAACCCTCGCAGGAGAAGGACTACAACACCAAGACGGCGACTCTCTGATTGTTGCTAATACGATACCCAATTGCGTATCTTATGATCCGACATATGCATATGAGCTAACCGTTATTATTAGAGATGGTATGTATCGCATGTACGAGAAGATGGAAAATATTTTCTATTACATTACTCTGATGAATGAGAATTACGCCCATCCTAAGATGCCTAAGGGCGTTGAAGAAGGAATTATTAAAGGAATGTACCCTTTAAAAACTGTAGGGAAATCAAAAATAGAAGTCCAGTTACTTGGAAGTGGTGCAATTCTTCGCGAAGTCGAGAAGGCTGCAGATATGCTCGAGAAGGACTGGGGCGTAATGTCTCATGTTTGGAGCGTAACAAGCTTTAATGAGGTAACCAGAGAGGCTCAGAACATAGATCGAGAGAACCTTTACAGCCAAACCCAAAAAGCTCCCTATGTCACTCAATGTTTAAGCAAATCCAAAGGACCAGCAATCGCTGCAACTGACTACATGAGAAACTATGCTGAACAAATCCGTAAATATGTTCCTATGCGTTATGAAGTATTGGGCACTGATGGATTTGGAAGGTCTGATTCTCGTCAGGAGCTTAGATACTTTTTTGAGGTGAATGCCAATTATATTACCTATGTCACCCTAAGCAGCCTAGTAGATGAGGGCAGTTTAGATGCCAAAATCTTAAATAAGGCAGCAAAAAAACTGAAGATTGACTCTGGTAAATCTAATCCAATGCATACCTAGTTATTAATGAATACAAAGGAGTATCTGAACAAACTAAAATCAGGGGCAGGATTTGAATTCTCTGATTTTATTGAGTTAATTGATGCGGAATATCATTTTTCAAATATAGCATTTGAGAATGGTGAAATTATCAACTCGAAATCTGAAAATCAGGGCTCTGCCAAAGTATTCTGTTTTGGTCATATGCATTCACTTTCAGAGTCAGAGGTGCTTCATTGCTTTGCTGAGCATTATCAGTCAGTATTAAATAGCCCTGAAGATGATAGCTCACACTTAAACATTCGAAGTTTTATGAAACACGGCTGGAAAGGGCTTTTGATTGATTTTGACGCCTTAAAAATTAAAACATAGTCCAGTGGAACAAGCAATTTCTAAAGAAGAGACCAAGGCATACGACAGAGGCATCTATGCAACATTCCTGGGGGCTTTCCTTGTTTTATTCCAGATTGGTATATACTTTGTTTATATTCCATGGAATGCTGAAAGACTCCAAATAACAGAAGCAGAAATTGGACTAGGTTTATTTGCTTTTGGGCTATTAAATTTAATTGGTAACCAAGTTTCAGGCAGACTTATTGTTCCTAAAATAGGAACGAAGAATTCAATTGTAATCGGTTTGTTGGGAATAGCTTACTGTCCATTACTATTAATCTTAGCTCCAAGTTATCATTGGTTTTTGATTGCTTTCATGCCGTTCGGTTTTTTTGTTGGCCTTTTTAGTCCCTCATCCCAATCTCAAATATCTATGATTGAGAGTAAAACTTCTCGTGTCCTTACTCCACTCTACCATGCAGCCTTTAGTTTTGGTTCTCTTGTGGGCGCTTTTAGTGCTTTTTTTACTATCAAATACATAGAGAGCCCTGTATTAATTTTTTCAATAACAGGAAATATGCTTATCTTAGGAGCTTTTTTAATTAACAAATTTGGTCTTGATAAGTCCTATGAGAATTTAGAAAAAACTCCTAAATTCAAATTACCCAAAAATTCAATACTTGCTTTTGGAATTTTGATGATGCTTAATTACGCAACGATGGGTATTATCTTAGATTGGTCTGCGCTTTGGTTAACAAAAGATTTGTTGGTTCCTTTGTATCTTGGTGGTGCAATCATCTTTGCATTCAATATTGGTGAAATCTCTGCAAGATTGATTGCATCAAAAATGATTAAAAAGGCAGGTGAAAAGGTTGTTGGCGGGTATTTGAGTATTGCAGCAGGATTGATTATGTTTGCATCTATACTAACTTCAAATTTCTATATTATTGTTTTTGGTATGCTTCTTTTTGGTTTTGGAACTGCGAACTTTATTGCGATAATATTTAGGCTAGCAATCAGAGTTACCGATGAACCAATAAATCTAACAGTTGCAAACTTAATTACCCTTGGATTTTCTGGCTTTATATTTGGGCCAGCTCTGGTAGGCTATTTGGCTGAATACTTAAGTCTAACCTTTAATATGTATTTACTGAGCGTTGTTTGGGGGCTGAATGGAGTTGCACTAATTATTATGATGAAACGCATTAATTCAAACGCTTAGTAATGAGGCGGTTTATCATCTGAAGCCTCATTTTGAACAGATATTGATTCAGATTGATCCAGTAATTTGTTATGCGTATCTTTGAGTTTTAAGTTGAGTTTCTCAAGTTTTTCACCCTGACGAAAAACCACCATATTCAGTTCATCAATCATATTTTGAAGAAACGCAATTTTTTCTTCTAGCTCAACTATTTTTTCATCTGACATAATTAATTCTCATTAAAAAAGCCACCTTACGGTGGCTTTCATTATTACTTTTCGATTAAAACTTTTCTAGAAAGTTTAATTCTTCCTCGATCAATTCCAAGAACCTTTACCTCAACTTCTTCACCTTCTTTAAGGTAGTTTTCAACCTTCTCTACTCTTTCGTGAGCAATTTCAGACACATGTAAAAGGCCATCTTGGTTCGGCATGATTGTCACAAAAGCACCAAATTCAACTATTTTGGCTACCTTGCCCATGTAAACTTTATTAACTTCAGGAACAGCAGTTACATCTTTGACCATCTGAACCGCTTTTTCAAAGCTTTCAGAATCGTTTGCAAAGATATTTACATTGCCATCATCATCAACATCAACGCTTGCACCAGACTCAGAAACAATTCCTCTAATAGTTTCCCCGCCTTTACCAATAACATCTCTAATTTTATCAGTAGGTATTTTTATGACCTTAGTTTTAGGGGCATTTTTAGAGGCTGAATTTGGTTCTGAAATAACCTGATTCATTTGACCTAATATATTAAGCCTTGCATCTTTTGCTTGCTTAAGTGCTATAGACATAATGTCTTCGGTAATCCCATCAATCTTAATATCCATTTGAAGGGCGTTTATTCCTTTTGATGTTCCAGCAACCTTAAAATCCATGTCGCCTAGATGGTCTTCATCTCCAAGAATATCTGTTAAGACAGTAAATCGATCTTCGTCTTTAACTAATCCCATTGCAATTCCAGCAACTGGAGCTTTAAGAGGAACACCTGCATCCATTAAAGAAAGAGATGATCCGCAAACACTTGCCATAGAGCTAGAGCCATTAGATTCAGTAATTTCAGACACTACACGGATCGTGTAAGGAAATTCATCAAGGTTTGGAAGGCAAGCTGAAATACCTCTTCTTGCTAGTCTTCCATGTCCGACTTCACGTCTTTTAACACCCATTACGCGACCTGTCTCACCTACACAGTATGGGGGAAAGTTATAGTGAAGCATAAAATGATCTTCGATGCGATCATTTGACTCAAGTGTTTCAATAAGCTGTGCATCTCTCTTTGAGCCAAGAGTCGTAACAACTAAGGCCTGCGTTTCACCTCTTGTGAAAAGTGCAGAACCATGAGTATTCTCCAGTACTCCAGTTTCAATAGATAACTCCCTAACAGTAGAGTTGTCTCTTCCATCAATTCTAGGTTCACCAGCTAAAATCCTCTCTCTAACTGTTGATTTTTCGATTTTTTTAATGTAATTTTTAACCTCATCATCACTAATTGAATCCTCTTCACTAACAAACTCTTCGAGTGCAGCGTCTTTAATTTCACCCATTTTTTCGTAACGATCCATCTTATCAACTGTCTGATATGCTTCAGAAATTTGACTTTCAAACTTGGATTTAATAGAGGTTAAGAGGGATTCATTTTCTTCAGGTGCAATCCATTCGCGTGGCGATACTCCAACTTCTTTAGCAAATTCAGCGACACTATCGATAACAACTTGGAATTGTTCATGTGCATACATGACAGCACCTAACATTACCTCTTCAGATAATTCACTTGCCTCAGACTCAACCATCAGGACCGCATCTTTAGTTCCTGCAACAACCATATCCAGCTCTGATGACTCAAGGTCACTATATGTTGGATTGATTGTGTAGTTACCATTTTGATAGCCAACTCTTGCAGCACCAATTGGTCCCTTAAATGGAACCCCAGAGATAGCTAAAGCCGCAGATGTAGCAATCATTGCTAAAACATCAGGATCAACATTTTTATTTGATGATATAACCTGAATCATTACTTGAACTTCATTCATGTAGCCATTCGGAAATAGCGGTCGAATAGGGCGGTCAATCAGTCGTGATGTAAGAGTTTCTTTCTCACTAGGTCTGCCTTCCCTTTTAAGAAAACCACCGGGGATTTTTCCAGCAGCGTATGTTTTTTCAATGTAATCTACAGAAAGTGGAAAAAACGATTGACCTGGCTTCGCCTCTTTCGCGCCAACTACCGATACCAGTACCTGGGTGTCGTCCATACTAGCTAAAACTGCTCCATGAGCTTGCCTAGCGACTCTTCCCGTTTCAAATGAAATTTGGCTGTTGCCAAACGTAAAACTTTTTTGAACTATATTCATGTCCATTGTGTTACTCCAATAAAATTAAAAGTGTTTTATGGTTTAACGCAATAAGCTTTATATAAAACATACCATATAAGTATGCTTGAGATAAAACTTACCAAAATCCACAAAACAGTTGAATTATCCCCTAATTCTATCTACAAATATACAAATTTAGTAGATGTAATCATGCCTCAAAACAGCATGTTTTTAACTGAATTGAGGCTATTTAGAAATTCAAAAATGATTGGAAATTTTTTCTAATAGATAAAGGGAAGAGAGTTTTTTAGCTAGTGAGATGTTTTGGTTATTAACTGTTATCAATCTCGAGTTACAAAATTTTACTAGTAAGTCACTATCAAAGTTTTCGCTATCAAAAGACTCTCCGTTAATAAAAACATGAATCTCGTTCTTAATCATTTGGTAAGCAATGCGACATATGGGAGATAAAATATAGGATACAGATTCTTGAATTTCTATCGGCTCCTCAAAAAGCATCATTTCGCTAATTTTTTGCTGATCAAAGAGATCTAATTTTGTTACGAAGCACCCAAAAAACTCAGTTGGTAATTGATCTAAATTTAAAAGCTCTAATGCTTGATTAACGGCTGAATTAGAAATTTCTGCATTACCTAGTTCTGTTGGCCAATTAGGGTCAATATAATAGTCAATATTGCTTTTATGGGGCTTTAAGTTAAGCGCCTCCATCATTTCATAGGCCGAATAAGATCTGTAGCCAAATGACAGTGTAATGCATTCAGTATCAAGACTTGTTCCGTGGTGAGCAATTCCTGGGGGTACATATAAAATATCACCAGGTTCGGTAATAAATGTATCCTCCTCCCGAAAGCTTTCCATAATTCTTAGCTCACTGTTTTTAACATAATTATTAGAATGACAATCCAGCGAACTAATCTGCCAATGCCTGCTTCCAAGGCCTTGAAGTAAAAAAACGTCATAGTGGTCATAGTGTGGTCCAACACTTCCTCCTTGGGCAGCAAATGAAACCATAACATCGTCAAAGCGCCACCTAGGTATAAAGTTGAACTCTTCGATTATTTCATAGACTTCAAGAATATGTTTGTCAACACCTTGAACAAGAAGCGTCCAATCATTTTTGGGCATATTTTCAAAATAATCATCTTTAAAAGGACCGCTCTCGAGAGTCCAATCGTTTCTTTGAGTTGAGCCTTTGACTACTCTTGATTCGAACTCTTCCTCGCAAGAGAGTCCAGCCAGCTCATCTGGAGAAAAGGGAGAAATAAAATTCGGTATTGCATGCTTAATGAGTAATGGCTTTTTTTGCCAATACTCAGCTAAGAACTCTTCACTAGATATCTGTCCAAAATGAATCATTTGATTGCTAATTTTTTTTGTTTAATTATCTATTAACATGTCGACTCATTCCGACCAATTATCTTTAAAATTATATTTAAAACAAATAGTCTAATTTTTGATTTGAATAACCAAACCAATAAACTCACTTCAATTTTAAATACCAAGAGTCATCCCATTGATGATCAGGAGTATAGATCAAAATGTAAATCAATGCTTGAGCAGGATGGAGTCTTAGTTCTTAAAAACTTTCTTTTGTCAGACTCTATTCGAAGTATTCTTGAAGAGGCCAAACAGCAAGAAAGATTAGCTTATTATTGTGTAAATGAACACAATGTTTACTTAGACCCTTTTGACAATAATTACCATAAGAGTCATCCAAGAAATAGAACAGTAGTCTCCTCAAAGGGGTGCATAACTGATGATCAGATTCCAAATGGCTCAGCATTGAGAGCTCTTTATGATTCAGAGGACTTTAAGGAGTTTCTTTGTAGTGTTCTTAATGAAGAGAGTCTATATAAATATGATGATAATTTATCTTCAATCAATATACACTATGCAAAGACTGGGCAAGAGCTTGGTTGGCATTTCGACAACTCATCATTTGCAATTACCTTGCTCATTCAGAAGCCTGAGGCGGGTGGTGAATTTGAGTATATAAGGGATTTTAGAAACTCAAAAAATAATGATAACAACTATGATCAAGTTTTGAATTTAATAAATGGGCAATGCAAACCTAAAAAACTAGCGATGGAAAATGGTTCGCTGGTTCTTTTTAGAGGCAAAGATGCAATTCATCGTGTAACCCCAACTGTTGGAGATAGAACCAGAATATTGTCAGTCTTAGCTTACAATTCAGAGCCAAATATAGAGCTTTCAGAGACTGCTAGAATGTTATTTTTTGGCAAATTAAAGTAGAGATCAATAATTTTTAAGTGGAGGAGTTCAACCAATCAGGAGGCTCATTATTAACAAAACCAGTTAAAGCGGCGATTGCACAGTCGTATAAACTTCCAAACCTGATATTTCGACCTGTTAAACCTTCACCATAGTGAGCATATTTGCCAGAATTAGTAATTAACGATTGTGTCTTTGATGGAAAAACTGGTTCAGTAATTGAGCACCAACAAATATCAGGGATAATTTGAACTTCTAATTTGGAAAGTTGATTTAAACTCCCATAGTCTTTTAATTTAGATAGGGTTTCTCGCCCAACAGTCAAAATAGTTGGAACAACAACAGGTTGATTTTTTTCCAATAACAATTTCAAAAACTTCTCACACTCAACAGGAGATGCATGAGGACTCCCAATTGCAACTAAATCTATTTTGTTACTGCCAGTATTGAATTTTTGCCACAAATTTAATAAATCATTAGGCCTTATAGTTGAAGTGACAGCATCTAAAGTGGATGGCAATTCACCCTCTGGCGTATGTCCTTTAATGTGCAACATTGGAGAGGCAGATGTTGTACCAAATGCTGCACATAAAGCTTTTAAATCATCATTACTCAGTACAGTATCTTCAAGGCCAATTAAAACTGGAATTCCATTTGGTGATTTATAGCCAGCCAACCAACCTATCATTGGCCAAATAGACTCATCAAATTTCAAAGGTAGTGATATTCTAATTTCGCAACTAGGCTTTCGATTATCTTCCAAATAAACACCAGTATTTGGAGTGCGCCCAGTCATGGCTATGAATAAATCTAAATAATCTGGATGCTTTTGAGTCCGAGCTCCGATTACAGAATTTGCATAAATAACAGCATTTGACTCAGACCATCCAATAACTTCGCCTTGAGTTGGTTTTTCACTTAAAAAATAAGGCGCACATGTAAATGTTGGATAAGCACCCATTTTGACATAGGCATCAGCAAGTCGGCTAGCTTTATCACCCAGTTCAGGAGCTACAGCTTGTGACTGCCAATTTTCCCTGTCTACTGAGATTGCATTAATTGTAGTTGGGATAATAACACGCGCGCCCATATCAAGCATTTTTTCTGCAAAATTGAGATTAGCATCATGTGCCAAGATACATCCATCAATATGACCCCTAGAAACATCGATTAATTTATCTGCATTCTGAGAAGCAGCCATCAAACATAATATTTCCATTGCAATTTTTGTGGCTTTACCATGATTACCAGACAACATTTTTTTATCTGAATCATTTAAGTAAATTCTATTTAAATCAGGCTGACATAAATTAATTGAGGTACTTGAGAAATATAATTTAAGATTATCAATTTTTACAGATTTCTGTAAAGATAATAAATTATAAATGTTAGGCTTCAGACGCAATATTGCAATTTTTTTGTTAAAGAGTCTTTCAGCAATCATTGCTCCAAGAGTTAAGATGTTTTCATTTTCTTTAAATATAAGTGCAGCTGGCGCATTTCCATTTTGCGCTAGCTGCAGCAATACCCCACTTCCACTGCATGAGCCTCGAGAAGTGGGCATAAGTAAAATTTTTCCAGAAAGCTGTTCTCCACAATTAGGGTGGTGAATATCAATAATTACTCCTGTATTAGGATCAACACCCCCCCAGAAACTCAACCCTTCATTACAGACTACAACATCCCCTTCCACATTATTTTGTACAAAGATAATTGCGTCGTTATTGGAAAGTTTTCCCACAGATAAATTCCGGTAAGTAGTAAATAGTCCTAGGTTTTAACTTTTGATAGAAATTTTTGTAAATACTTAGATTTAGCTGAGCCAAATATTTCTTCTGGTTGGTTGATTTCTTCAATTTTGCCCTCATGAAAAAAAGCCACTCTATCAGAGACTTCTCTAGCAAATCCCATCTCATGGGTAACACAAATCATAGTCATGCCCTCATCAGCAAGAAGTCTAATTGTATCTAGAACTTCTCCTACAAGCTCTGGATCCAGAGCAGATGTAGCTTCATCAAACAACATGCATTTTGGCTCCATTGCTAAAGCACGAGCAATAGCAAGACGTTGTTGCTGACCACCTGAAAGTGCAGATGGATATTGAGTTAGCTTATCTCCAAGTCCAACATGAAGCAGCTGTTTTTCTGCAACTTCTAGTGCTTCTTTCTTTGAAAGTTTACTAACAATTTTTGGTGCAAGTGCTACGTTTTCAAGAACTGTTAAATGCGGAAAACTATTCCACTGTTGAAAAACCATTCCCATGTTTTGGCGAACCGAGTTAAGATTTGTATCACTAGCATGAACATCAATATCATCTACAATAATTTGACCTTTTTGGATTGGCTCTAGGCCATTAATACAATATAGTAATGTTGATTTTCCTGAGCCAGAAGATCCTATAACACTTAGCACTTCTCCTTTTGGCACGTCAAGGTCAATTCCCTTTAATACTTCAAGTTCACCATATTGTTTATGAAGATTCGTAATTTTAATCATTCAGACCACCTTTTTTCAAGTCGAGTTGCATAATAAGAAATTGGATAAGATAAAGCAAAATAGAATGCACCAGCAATTGATAATATTAGGATTGCCTCTTGAGTTCGCGTCATAAGTATTTGAGAAGCTTTTAAAAGCTCTATATATCCAAGTATTGAAACTAATGCACTATCTTTTAGAACTCCTAAAGCAACGCCCACCCAAGCAGGAAATACAGCACGGAGTCCAATTGGCCATACAACATAACGTAAATCTTGCCAATAAGTCATACCTAAGCTTCTTGCAGCTCTTCTCATAGGAATTCCAACAGCTTCAATTCCTCCTCTTGCAACATTGGCAACATAAGCTGAAGTATAGATAATAAGAACAATTAAGCCAGCTTCAAATGGGTTAAGCCTTAGACCAATAATAGGCGCAAAGTTAAAAAATAATACTAACTGAATAATTAGTGGAACGGACCGGAAAACATCTAAAATTGCACCCAGTGTATATGCTATAAACCTTGAAACACTTAACGCCAATCCTAGAAAAATTCCAATAAAAGATCCAATACTGATAGCCCAGAATGAGATCCATAGAGTTCTTAAAGCAGCTTCACCAAGATACAATAAATCATTAATATTAAATCCTGAAAAGTATGTAGAAGCTGATTCCATGAAGACTCTCCTAATACTTAAAAAGACGTGAAGCTAATAATCTTGAAAGACCAAGAATAATCTTTACTATCACGTAGTAAATAATTGCAGTTGCAGCAAAATACTCAAAAATACGGTATGTTTTAGATGCAAAAAATTGTGTTTCACCTGAGAGTTCACGAAAGCCAACTAGCATTCCTAAAGAAGACATCAAAACAGCCCAAACCATTTGGTTAGTCATTGGGTGATATACAACTCTAAGAACTTGAGGAATTATAATTCTTGTGTAAGTTTGAAAATTATTCATTCCAAGGCTTAGTGAGGCTCGAATTTGCGTATCTGGAATAGAATTAAATCCACCTCTAAAATTTTCAGCTAAGTAGCCGGAGTTATTAAAGGTTAAGCCCAATAATACTATTAGAAAGGGGCTAAAGTGAATTCCAAATGCACCGAGTCCAAATCCAAAGAAAAATAATTGTAATAGTGCTGGTGTGTTTCGAGCAAGCTCAATCCATGAGACAGCAAACCACTTTAAAGGACCCGTCATTTTAATTCTAATTAAAGAGAGGCCTAGACCAAATAATATTCCTAATATCATTGAGAGGATTGCAACCTCTAATGTTACTAATGCTGATTCTAATAAATCAGGCAGAGATTTAAATACTGGTCTCCAATGGAAGTTGTAATCCATAATTGATTTTAAAAAAAAATGGCCGGCAAGCCGGCCATATTGAAATTATCTATTAGTAGTAAACACCAGGAATGCGTAATTCAGGTGCTTCGCCACCAACAAACTTACCCCAAAGCTCTTGATAACGCCCAGAACGAACTTGTTGCGTTACAAAAAGATTAAGGTAGTTTAGCCAAGTAACATCCATACGTGGGCCAACTACAGAAGTATAGTCAGTGCCCCATGGCATACGTGGACCAGCGATAACCGTATCAAACTGCTGAGTAATTGGAAGAACTGTTGTATTAGTTGTTATACCTGCATCAGCTTTACCTTGAGCTACTGCTAAGAACACTTCATTCTCAGACTGATAGCCTTGATAGTTACCTTCAATTCCTAATTCTTCAGCAATTTTAAGCCATTCCTGTTCAGGGACAGTTCCAACAGCTGCAGCAACTTTTTTGTCATACATATCTTCAACAGTAACAATTCCACTATTTGCCCCTACAACTGCCTGAGCATAATAAATTGCATAAGGTATGGTAAAGCCAACTGTCTTGGCACGAGATAGAGTATCAGAAGTACCTCCAAAAACAACATCACCACGATTAGTAACGATTAATGGGAGGCGCTCAGCCCAAGTCACAGCAATAATTTCATAATCAACTTCTAGGGCTGCTGCAAGGTCTTTACAGTACTCAACATCAAAACCTGCTGGCTCATTATTTGCATCTCGATATCCAATAGGTGGAAAGTCAAGAACTACTCCACATCTTAATACACCTGCATCAATTACATCATCTAACTTATCTGCATATGCAGTTGTCGCTCCTGTAAGCATAACTGCTGCAGCAGTAAGCGACACTAATGTTTTAGAAAACATTTTCATTTATTTCTCCTTTTTAAATTTAAACAAAACACTGAATATTTAAAATAACCTAGTTCAATGTTGGCAACATCTTATCACTTTTAACCAAAAAATGTAAGTTCAATTTTTGACATATTTATTAAATAACCTTCTAAGATTTTCATAGCTTAAATTGATTACAAAGTTCTGTCAAAAGTTTAAATTAGTATATTATTTTCATTTTAAAAGTTTTCTAATTGGAGAATAGAAATGAGATTTGAAGGAATATATACGCCTATTATTACCCCTTTTAATGATAGTGGTGAAATTGATTGGGATATGTATGCAGAGGTCATTGATTGGCAAATTGAGAATGGTGTTACTGGGATTATTGTTGGAGGCTCAACTGGAGAATTTTATGCTCTTTCTAAAGAAGAGCGTATTCAGCAATTTAAATTTGCAGCAGATCGAATCAATAACCAAGTCGAATTTATGGCGGGAGTAAACGATATTAGAGTTGACGAATGTCTAGAAATCTCATCAGCTGCAGTTGATGCAGGGGCTAAATCGCTTTTAGTAGCTGCTCCCCCTTATTCATTGCCGTCAGAAGAAGAGTTAGCAAGTCATGTACTTGAGATAGCTAATAAAACAGGTTTACCAATAATGCTTTATAACTACCCAGGAAGAACTGGAGTTGAGATGGGTGAGGATTTTCTATCAATAGTATCGAAAAATCCTCTGGTTGCAGCAATAAAAGAGTCAAGTGGTGACTACTCTAGGCTACCGCTATTATCGAATAACTATCCTTCAATTGAGTTAGCTGTTGGTGGCGAAGAACAAGTTCTTGAGTTTGCTGCTTGGGGGGCAAAATCTTGGGTATGTGCTACAGCTAATTTTTTCCCTTCAGAGTGTGTTCAATTAATGGATATACTTGGAAAACAGTCTGATTTTGAGAAAGGAAGAGCTCTTATGAGTGCTTTTATGCCTCTCATGGAGGCTTTAGAGCAAGGTGGTAAATTCCTGCAATGTGTTAAATTAGGTTGCGAGCAACAAGGCCGACCAGCTGGAAAAGTTAGGCCACCATTGCTTCCTATTGACGATTCACTAAGAAAGGAGATGATCGGTGTTATAGATAAGACTCGTTCCTCACTTCATTCAATTTTAAATTAACAGGAGAATATAAATGTCAGATCTTCTTAGTAAAAATGAATATGCAGATATTGCTGCAAAAATCAAATTTCCAATTGATCCTTTTATAAATGGTAAGTATCAAAAAACCAAGGCTGGAAACATTATGGAAACTATTAATCCTGCAGATGGGAAAGTTTTAGCCAAAGTAGCTGCCTGTGATTATAACGATGTTAATTATGCTGTAGAGGTTTCCAGAGATGCTTTTAATTCAGGTGAGTGGTCCACTAAACATCCTAGTGAGCGTAAGGAGCTATTGCTGAAGTTAGCAGACCTTATTGAGAAAAATCAATTAGAACTTGCAGTTCTGGAAAGTTTAGAAAGTGGAAAGCCAATTAGTGAGTGTGTATTAACTGATCTTCCAGAAACAATTATTACTATAAAGTGGCATGCTGAGGCTATAGATAAGCTTTATGATCAAGTTTCTCCAGCAAATGCTGATGCTGTTGGTCTAATTACCCGTGAGCCTTTGGGTGTTGTGGGCTGTGTGCTGCCTTGGAATTTTCCTCTAATGATGCTGGCTTGGAAAATTGCCCCTGCATTAGCTGGAGGGAACAGTGTTATAGTTAAACCAGCCGAACAGACTTCAATGACAGCTCTTCGTGTTGCTGAGCTAGCTAGTGAAGCAGGAATTCCCCCAGGAGTTTTAAATGTTCTTCCAGGTGAGGGTCCAGATGTGGGAGAACCGATGGGACGGCACCAAGATATTGATGCGATTTCTTTTACTGGTTCAACTGAGGTTGGAAGGCTATTCCTAGAGTTTTCTGGGCAAAGTAATTTGAAAAAAATCATTCTTGAATGTGGAGGGAAAAACCCTGCAGTAGTGCTTTCAGATGCTACTAATATTGATGGTGTTGCAGAGCATGTAGTATTTGCTGCACTTTGGAATATGGGTCAGAATTGCACTGCTAATTCTAGATTAATTGTTCATAAAAATTTAAAAGATAAAATGCTTTCAAAAGTAAAAGAAAAAATGACAGACTGGCATACTGGTGACCCATTGGATCCAAAAAATCAGCTTGGTGCAATTATCTCACGTGAGCAGTATGATAAGATTTTAGGTTATATTGAGACTGCTAAAGAGCAGGGTGCTGAAGTTATTGTTGGTGGTAATTCGATTGCATCAGGCGATGGTCTATTTATTGAACCAACTCTTTTTTCAGGAGTAAATTCAGATATGGTCATTGCCAAGGAAGAGATTTTTGGCCCAGTATTCGCTATGATGGTTGTAGAAAGTGATGAAGAAGCTATTAAGCTTGCAAATGATACTTCTTATGGACTTCAAGCTTCATTATTCACTTCCAGTGTTACTAAGGCTCATAAATATGGCAGAGCACTTCAAGCGGGCACTGTTTCTGTAAATTGTTATGGAGAGGGTGATATATCAACTCCTTTTGGTGGGTACAAGCTATCAGGGTTTGGTGGCCGTGATAACTCCCTTATGGCTCATGATCAATATACTGAAACCAAAACCCTGTGGATCGACATTAGTGAAGATATTTCATGAGAAGTAGTAAATTAATTCATGTGGTTTCCTGCCATGCTGAAGGTGAAGTAGGCAATGTGATTGTTGGAGGAGTAGCGCCACCCAAGGGTGATACACTTTGGGATAAAGCACTATGGATTAATCAGGATCAAAAATTGCGTCAATTTGTTTTAAATGAGCCCAGGGGAGGCGTATTTAAACATGTAAATCTTCTAGTGCCAGCCCATAATCCAAAGGCTCATCAAGGTTTTATTGTTATGGAGCCTGAACATACCCCTCCTATGTCTGGATCAAATTCCATTTGCGTTTCAACTGTTTTGCTTGATACTGGAATGATTGAGATGAAGGAGCCAATTACTGAATTTGTACTCGAGGCTCCTGGCGGCCTTGTTCCAGTTAAAGCGTATTGTGAAAATGGTAAAGCAAAAAGCATAGAAGTTCACAATGTAGCCTCTTTTGCTGACCAGCTAGATGTTCATATTGAAGTTGAAGGCTTGGGCTCCCTTAAGGTTGACACTGCCTATGGAGGAGATAGCTTTGTTATTGTTGATGCTGCTGAACTTGGCTTTGAAATTAAGCCTGATGAGGCTAAAGATATAGCTGAAATGGGTTCAAAAATAACTGCTGCTGCTAATCTACAGCTTGACTTTAATCACCCGACTAATTCTGATTGGAGACATATTTCATTCTGCGAGCTTGCACTTCCATTATTTGAAGAAGAAGGCGTGAAAGTTAGTCGTAATAGTGTTGTAATAGACCCAGGTAAATTAGATCGCTCACCTTGTGGAACTGGCTGCTCTGCTCGTATGTCAGTTCTTCATGCAAAAGGAGAATTGAAAAAAGGTGACCGCATGATTGGCCGCTCAATCACTGATTCTCGCTTTGATTGCAGTATAGTTGAAGAGACAATGGTGGGTAAAAAGATAGCTATTATTCCCTCAATTCGTGGTAGGGCCTGGATTACTGGAACTCATCAGCTTATGCTTGATCCTGAGGATCCTTGGCCTGAAGGATATCGCCTTTCAGACACATGGCCGATTAAGCAATGAAATTACTTTTATTAAGAGTCTATAGCTAATGCGTTGGAAAAAAACTATAACGATGGTAGAGGCTCATGCAGAAGGAGAGGTGGGTCGAATAGTTACTAGTGGGGTAATTGATATTCCAGGTCAAACGATGCTGGAAAAAATGAATTATATCAATGAAGAAGATGATAGTTTGCGTCGTTTTTTAGTATTTGAGCCCCGTGGATATGCACAAATGTCAACAAATTTAATTTTTGAGCCTACTCATCAAGAAGCTGATATAGGTTTTTTAATTCTACAAGGTGATAAAGCACACGCAATGTCTGGTTCAAATAGTATTTGTTTAGTTACTGTTTTGCTAGAAACTGGAAAGATTGAAATGTTAGAGCCTGAAACGATTGTAACATTAGATACTCCAGCAGGACTGGTTCGTGCTGTTGCTAGTTGTAAAAATGGAAAATGTGAACGTGTCACATTGGATATGACTCCATCATATGCCGAACAGCTAGATACAATTATTGAAGTTGAAGGTCTTGGAGAGGTTAAAGTTGACATAGCCTTTGGAGGTATTTTTTATGCCTTAATTGACCCCATTCAGTTTGGTTTGAAAATTCTGCCAGAAAATGCCCGTCAGCTTGTTGATATAGGAAACAGTATTCATAGGGCGGTCAATAGCCAGTTAAATATAAGACATCCTGAGCTTGAAGACTTAAAAGGCATTTCTTACACAATGTTTGTTGGACATGATAGTGATGGAGTTATGAAAGGAGCAACAATTCTCCCACCTGGTCGAATTGATCGCTCCCCCTGTGGGACTGGTAACTCTGCGCGTCTAGCTGTAATGGAGGCTAGAGGTGAGGCTAAAGTTGGCCAGAGCTTCCTAGCTAGGTCAATAATAGATAGTGAGTTCAAAGTAGAAATACTTGAGAAAAAAACTATTGCTGGTAAATCTGGAATTATTCCAAGAGTTTCTGGTCGAGGCTGGATTCATGGAGTTCATCAAATTGGAGTGGATCCAAGTGATCCTTTCCCTTTGGGTTATAAAGTTGCAGATTGCTGGGGTGATGCGTTTGACTTGCTAAGTTAGTTTTAATAATGCTGACATCAAATATTCCTTTGGGGTCTTCAGTGGCAGTAATTGGGGCTGGTATTGTCGGTGTTTCAAGTGCCTGTACTTTGAATCAAAAAGGCTATCATGTAAGCATTTATGACCCTTCAAATCCTGGTGAAGGTGGAGCATCCAAGGCAAATGCAGGTCATATTGGTGCTTCAGATATTTTTCCTCTTAGCGTTCCAGGTATACACTTTAAGGCGTTAAAAATGTTATTTGATTCTGATGCTCCTTTAAAAGTTCCATTAAGTGATTTTTGGTCTCAAATTCCATGGTTTTGCAGATTTTTACTAACATCTCATGGAAGTCGTTTTCAAAAAGCAACAGATGCCATAAGTTTTCTTGGTAAAAATTCTCTAAATGATACTAAAACGCTATTAGAATCATATGGTCTGGGTGAGATGGTTGATTATGGAGGATGTGCATTTATATATGATACAAAAAAAAGTTTTAATTCAAGTAAGAAAGGTTGGAATGAGAGAGCCAAAAGAGGTTTTTCTAGTGAATCATTAAATGAAGAATCAATCGCTAAAATTACACCAACTATTAATAATAAATTCAAGCACGCCTTCTTATCTCATGAATGGGGGAAAGTAACTGAGCCATTTGACATAGTAAAAAATCTTTCGAATGAAGCTCAAAAGAGTGGAGTTGTTTTTTATAAAAATCAAGTTAAGAGAATTAGTGAAAGCTTAAATTCCGTTTTAATTGATGCTGAAAATGGAAGTTTTAAATATGATGCAGTAATTATAGCTGCTGGTATTGATTCAATTTCATTTGCTAAATCTTTGGGTGATTTTTTACCAATGACATCAGAAAGGGGATACAACCTAACTATTCCTTCTCCAAATATTAAAATAGACATTCCAATTGTTTTTGCTGATCGGGGAATCGTAGCAACAAGTTTGAGAAGTGGCCTTAGGATTGGTGGATGGGCTGAATATGCTAATCCTAGGCGTCCAGCAAATCAAGCTTATTTCGACTCTATTAGTCGAATTAGTCAAGAATTATTTCCTGGACTAAATATAGAGGGGGCAAATTTTTGGATGGGAAGTCGACCTTCAATGCCAGATTCATTGCCAGTAATTTCAAGATCTCAAAAATTAAATAGAGTGTTTTATAATTGTGGTCATGGTCATTATGGTTTGACTCATGCAGCAACTTCAGCTAAATTAATGTGTGATTTGATAACAAATAATCAAAATTTATCTAATAGTAGATTATTTTCAATCGATCGTTTTCTTTGATTTTTGTTTCTATTGGTGATAGTTTGGGGCTTCTTTAGTAATGGATACATCATGCACATGAGACTCAGTCATTCCTGCTGAAGTGACTTGTACAAATTCAACTTTGGTTCTCATGGCATCAAGATTTTTGCAGCCAGTGTAACCCATTGATGATCTAATTCCACCAACCATTTGGTGAATGATTGGTCTTATAGAGCCTTTATAAGGGACTCTACCCTCAATTCCTTCTGGGACTAGTTTTTCAGCGGCAAGTTCTGCCTGAAAATAACGATCAGATGATCCATGCGCCTGACCCATTGCACCAATTGAGCCCATACCTCGGTAGGCCTTATATGATCTTCCTTGGTAAAGTTCGACTTCACCCGGTGACTCTTCAGTTCCAGCAAGCATGGACCCTAGCATCACGCAGTGAGCTCCAGCTGCAAAAGCCTTTGCAGCATCACCAGAGTAACGTATTCCACCGTCTGCAATGACCGTAACATTTGTCTTTTTTAAAGCATCAGCAATATCAGAAATTGCACTGATTTGTGGTACACCTACTCCAGCAACGATTCGAGTTGTACATATACTTCCAGGGCCAATCCCAACTTTTACGCAGTCTGCTCCTGCTTTAGCAAGATCTTGGGCGGCCTTTGCTGTTGCAATATTGCCTGCAATTATCTCTAGGTTTGGAAAATCTTTTTTAGTTTTGACAACACGATCAATAACTCCTTGAGAGTGACCGTGAGCCGTATCTATGACGACAACATCGACTCCAGCATCAACCAAAGCACTTATTCTTTTACTAGAGCCTTTGCCAACTCCAACTGCTGCGGCTACGATTAATCTCTCTTGGTCATCTTTCGCTGCCTTGGGAAAGTCACTAGTCTTCTTGATATCACTGACTGTTATCATTCCGCCAAGCTTAAATTGATTATCAGTAACTAAAACACGCTCAATACGATGCTTTCTAAGAAGTTTTCTAACCGTATCCATTGACTCACCTTCTTTAACAGTAATGAGTGATTTTTGAGGGGTCATCACATTCTCAACAATCTCGTCAAGGCGAGTTTCGAACAGGACATCTCGACTCGTTATGAGGCCAACCAGAGTGTCATTTGAAACAACTGGCATTGCTGATATTCCGTGCTGAGCTTGAAGATCAAAAACGTCTTTTATAGTAGCTGAAGGATCAATACTAATAGGGTCTCTAATAATGCCTGACTCAAATCGTTTTACTTTTCGAACCTCCTTCGCTTGAGACTCAATAGACATATTCTTGTGGATAACTCCCATACCACCTTCCTGGGCAATAGCAATCGCTAGCTTGCCCTCGGTCACTGTATCCATCGCTGCAGAAATAATAGGTGTATTTAGGGTAATTTTATTGGTAAGTTTAGAGGTTAAACTTACTTCTTTTGGAAGAACTTCAGAGTGAGCAGGAACCAACAAAATGTCATCAAAGGTTAGTGCTTTTTTTAATTCTTTCATAAAGTTCTCCTATTCTTAAAACCGCTTTCTATTGAGAAGACCAGGAACAATAAACCCAATCATCATTCCAAAGAAAAGCACTATTGCTCCGACTATAAACCAATTTCTTGAGCTGGTATCTTTTTGAATTTGAGTGTTGTTTTCAGCGAGCTGAAGCTCTGCCTTTAATTGAAGTTTTTCCTGAATGAGTTTTTCATTTTCGTGCTCTAATTTGAGAGCATCTTGATATATTTGCTCAATATGCTCTTTCTCTGCTTGTGATTTTGAGCTTTGAACCACTAGATTTGTGTTTTCTTGTTTTAGTGAAGACAACTGTTTTTCAAGATCTTCCTTTTCAGTATTTAGTTTAGTTATTAAAAGTTTGTTAGCATTGTTTGATCTTGTCAACTTTTTTAATTTCTCTCGAGCAGAAGGATCTGGAGATAAGTAGAATGATTTAATCCATCCTATTGTGTCATCAAACTGAACTTGAGCCCATCCATCCTCAGTGCTCTGTAATAAAGAGAGCTCAGTTCCAGATGGAAGCAGACGAATTATATTGTTACCAAACTCTTTATCAGATCGGATTGGAAGGTCAAGTTGATCAGTAATGTAGACATAAGATTCCGCACTAACTTTAAAAGCTAGAATAATCAGTGCAATTGTAAGAATCTTGATTTTATTCATATTAATTTTTTAAGTTAGCCTATTGTGACTTTGTCTTAGATATTTAATGTACGTTTTATGTGTTTTTTCAATGAATTACAGTGATGATCCTATAGATTAGAAATTTTCTCGAGTTGCGCTTCGAGATCCTTCAAAGCGCTTTCAGTTGAAGCAAGCTTCTCTTTTTCATTCATTACAATTGCTTCAGGAGCCCCCTTAACAAATTTTTCGTTGCTTAATTTAGCTGAAAATTGTGATTTTAGTTTAACTAGTTTTTCGATCTCTTTATCAAGCCTTTCTTGTTCTGCTCGCTTGTCGATTAGGCCGGCTAATGGAATAAGTATTTTCATATCTCCGACTAGAGCTATTGCAGACTCATCTTCTTCATCTTCTGCTGATAGTAAGCTAATTGAGTCTAGCTTAGCAATTGTCGTTAGGATTGAATTGTTGTTATCGATATATGCCTTATCCTGGGAGCTAAAATTTTTTAAGAAGCATGGCAGAGGCTTGCCAGGAGATATATTCATCTCACCCCTAATTTTCCTGATGCCAAGAATAAAGTCCTTGAGCCAGGCTATCTCTGCTTCAGCATTGTTATCAAGTAGCTCATCTTGAGCTTCTGGAAAAGGTTGAGAAATCAATTTATCTTGGGAATTTGATAGTATTTTTTGAGACTGTTCAAATATCTCTTCAGTGATAAATGGAATTATTGGATGCAGCAAAACAAGCGTTTCAGTTAAAACCTTAATCAAAGTCAATTGGCAACCCTCTTTAGTTTGAGGGTTATCGAGAAGGGGTTTAGAGAGTTCAAGATACCAGTCGCAATAGTCATGCCATACAAATTCATATAAGGTTTGACTCATAAGGTCTAAACGATAGTCTGAGAGGTGTTTTTGAACTTCAATCTTTACCTGTTGTAATCTTGAGAGAATCCACTTATCCTGGCTTGAAAACTTTGCATCATTGTTAATGTTTTTTGACTCAAGGTTCATTAATACAAAGCGAGAAGCATTCCATAGTTTATTACAGAAGTTTCTGTATCCTTCCACTCGCTTGAGGTCGAATTTAATATCACGACCGAATGAAGCTAGAGCGGTAAAGGTAAACCTAATGGCATCTGTTCCAAATGATGGAATTCCATTAGGGAACTCCTTTTGGGTTTGTTTTTTTATTTTTTCAGCTAACTTTGGCTGCATCATGCCTTGGGTTCTTTTGTCTAGAAGGTCTTCAAGACCGATTCCATCAATAAGATCAATAGGATCAAGAACATTGCCTTTGGATTTGCTCATTTTTTGGCCGTTACCATCCTTGATGAGTCCGGTTATGTATATATCTCTAAATGGAACGTCTCCAGCGAATTTAAGCCCAAACATAATCATTCGAGCAACCCAGAAAAATATGATATCGAAGCCAGTTACAAGAACACTTGTTGGATAAAAACGTGATAGTTCGGGTGTCTCTTCAGGCCATCCAAGGGTTGAAAAAGGCCATAAGGCTGAAGAAAACCATGTGTCTAGAACGTCGTCATCCTGATTTAACTCAACACCTTTTCCGGCTTGAATTTGAGCCTCTTCAAGGGTATCTGCGACATAATATTTACCATCTTTGTCATACCAAGCTGGAATTCTATGGCCCCACCAAATTTGACGAGAAATGCACCAATCTTCTATGTTCTCCATCCAATTAAAGTAGGTCTTTTCCCAGTTTTCAGGAACAAATCGAATGCTTCCATTTTTGACTGCTTCAATAGCAGGCTCAGCCAGGGGCTTAACTTTAACGAACCACTGGTCTGTCATATAAGGTTCAATAATGCTGTTTGTCCTGTCACCGCGAGGCACCATGAGTGTGTGTGGATCAATTTTTTCAATTAAGTTTTGCTTCTCTAAATCTGCAACAATTGTTTTCCTTGCTTCAAAGCGATCTAAATTTTGATACTTCTGAGGGGCATTTGAATTTATTTTGGCATCATCTGTCAGAACATTGATAATTTCTAAGTTGTGCCGTTGTCCAATTTCATAGTCATTAAAGTCATGGGCAGGGGTTATTTTCACGCAGCCAGTCCCAAATTCCATATCAACATAATCATCAGCAATAATTGGAATTTTTCTCTTTGACAGTGGCAGGTCGATTGATTGACCAACCAGGTTCTGATATCGCTTATCATCTGGGTGCACGGCCACTGCAGAGTCTCCAAGCATTGTTTCAGGTCTTGTCGTTGCTACTACTAATGTCTCTTCAGAGTCAGAGACCTGGTATTTGATATGCCATAAATATCCACTTTCTTCCTTACTAATGACCTCTAGATCAGAGACTGCAGTTAACAGGACAGGATCCCAGTTGACCAGTCTTTTTCCCCTATAAATGAGTCCTTCATTGTAAAGCTGAACAAAGACTTTTCTTACTGCCTCAGAGAGAGGTTCATCCATCGTAAAGCGTTCTCTATCCCAGTCAACAGATGCTCCAAGACGTCTCATCTGAGAGGTGATTGTGCCTCCAGACTGTGATTTCCAATCCCAGACCTTTTCAGTAAATTTATCTCTTCCTAGGTCGTGTCTAGAGATATTCTTCATGCTGAGTTGACGTTCTACAACCATTTGAGTGGCTATTCCTGCATGATCAGTCCCAGGTTGCCAAAGAGTTTGATTTCCTTTGCTTCTATTGTATCGCGTATAAACGTCCATAATCGTATGCTGAAAGGCGTGACCCATGTGCAGGCTACCGGTTACGTTAGGCGGAGGCAAAACAATACTAAAAGCATCCTTACTGGATGAATTAGCATTTGAAGAGAAGAGGTCGCCTTTCTCCCACAATTCACGATACTTTTGTTCGATAATTTCTGGGTTATATGTTTTTTCCATGAAGGCAAGGTGTCGGATAAAACTGACATATTATACAATAAGTGAGTTGACTTGAATAAGCCTTTAAAGGTTGACTAGTTGTAATCTTTTCGCCCAGATAGAGCGTGTGCAATTGTATTAATATCAGTATATTCTAGCTCACCACCTAAAGGAATTCCGTGCGCGATTCTTGTCGTTTTAATTTGGCATTTTTTTGCTAAATTATGTATGTAGTGAGCGGTCACTTCACCCTCTATGGTTGCATTGGTTGCCAAGATGAGTTCTTTTACCTCCTCGTTAGTTAGCAATACTTCAAGTTCGTCAAGGCCTAGCTCCTTTGCGCCAATTCCGTCTATTGGAGAGAGATAACCGCTTAAAACGAAGTACTTCCCCTTATATACTCCACTTTGTTCAATCACGTGGATATCAGATGGCGTTTCGACGACGCAGAGCTGTGTGTTCTCTCGAGATTCATTAGAGCAAATTTCACAAACATTTTTTTCGGTCAATGTACGGCATTTTTCACAATTTTTGACGTTCTCCATTGCCTCTTTGAGTGCTTTTGAAAGTTCTAACCCGCCTAATCTGTCTCTCTCAAGGAGATGATAGATAAACCTTTGAGCGGTTTTAGAGCCAACTCCAGGTAGTTTGCTAAAAGCTTTATTTAATTTCTCAATCATCTTTATTTATAAATAGTTAATTAGAATGGTAGATTGAGTCCACCAGTCACATTTTTCATCTTATCCTTAGAAATTTTATTGACTTTTGAAGATGCATCATTGACAGCCATTATTATTAAATCTTCCAACATCTCTTTGTCTGAAGTCAATGATTCTGCTATAAAGATATTGGTGACCATGTAGTCTCCGTTCATCTCAACTTTTACTGCACCTGATGCTGCATCACCCTCACAGCTTAGTAGTTTGATCTCTCTTTGAACAGCCTCCATATCTTCCTGCATTTGCTTGGCTTTTTGCATCATTCCTGCCATACCGCCTTTAAACATTGTCTGACTCCTTGATTGATTTGATAGATTTGAGATCCACTTTCGAATTAAATACTTCTTGTAACTCTTTGAGACCATCATCACTTAAAAACTGACTTTCTGTTTCTTTGCGCTTTTGCTCTCTCTCGACAGACTCCTTTTGTGAAAGCGAATCACCATTAGTCTCACCCGGCTCAAAAATTAATTCGACTGCAGGGTATTGTTTATGGAGCCCATTTCTAATTGAGTCTTCTGTTTTGGGCGTAAGAAGATTAAGAAAATCTGAGCTTAGTGTCAATACTAGAGTTTGATTTTCAAGAGATTTGAATACAGTATTTTTTACTAGCATTTTTCCAGCACCATTGAAATCAAAAGTTTTAATAATATCTTCCCACTCTTTTTGATTTTTAATATCAAGTTTATTTATCTCTTCATTTGGCTCTCTTAGATTCGATGAAGACTCTGGAGATTCTTTTGGAGCAGCTGTGTCAATAACTTTTGATTTTTTATTTGGAGTGGGCTTTAGATTTTTTTTTTCTCTATCATCATAATCTGGATGAAAAGCAATCATCCTTAGTAGCGTCATTTCCAGGCCAATTTGTTCACTTGGTGACAGGTTCATATCTTTCTGACCGTTGATTGCAATTTGATAATAAAGCTGTAAATCTTGAGCTGAGAAACTGTTTGCAAGGTCAGCGATTTCAGAACTCATTTGATTGTTATCTTGGATAACTTGAGCTATGGAAATTTGATGAAAAATCGATGTCAAGTCTCTTAATGCATTTGCCAAGTTCTCACCCTTGTGAGCTAAATCCTTAACGAATGATAGAATTTTTTCAGCATCCCTGTTATTAATCAGCTTAGCGAGTTTGACGATTTCATTATGGTTGACTAGCCCCAACATCTCTTTTAAGTCTTCCTCTTTAACGCAACCGTTCCCATAGGAGATAGATTGATCGAGAAGGCTTAGTGCGTCTCTCATGGATCCATTACCGAACTCAGCAATCTTAGATAAAGCGCTCTCATCAAAATTAAGTTTTTCTTCATCCATAATAAACTTGAGATGGTTGAGAATTTCTTCGTGTGAAAGTTTATTCAGGTTGAACTGAAGACATCTGGAGAGGACCGTGATTGGTAGCTTTTTAGGGTCTGTCGTTGCAAGTAAAAATTTGATGTGAGCAGGGGGCTCTTCAAGTGTCTTTAAAAGGGCATTAAAGCTACTTTTTGAGAGCATATGCACCTCATCAATGAGGTAAATTTTATATAAATTCTTAGTTGGAGTGTACTGGGCATTTTCCAGAATCTCTCTCATGTGATCGACGCCAGTGTTCGACGCTGCATCTAGCTCTATGAGGTCAACAGATTGGCCTTTGTCAATCTCAAGACAGGTTGTACATTTGCCGCATGGGGTGGAGCTAACTCCTTCTTCGCAGTTTACTGATTTAGCAAAAATCCTAGCAATTGTGGTTTTGCCAACACCTCGGGTTCCTGTAAACAAAAAACCGTGATGAAGATTATTATTGTCTAGAGCATTAACGAGAGTTCTGATGGTATGAGTTTGACCTACTAGCTCTTGAAAATTATGAGGCCTGTATTTCCTTGCTAAAACTTCGTAGTGTTGACTCATCAGTGATCAAATTATTAAAAAAGGTAGTGCCGAGAATAGAATCCAACACATAAAAAAATTATTACCGTTGCTCCCTTCCAGGCCTGGCGGGGTTCATAACCATTTATTGCCGGTTTACCCTCGACACTAACCGAGATTTTACTTGAAATGAATATTCTAATTATTTAATATTAAATGTTTCAATATGATTTTTTATGACTTTAGGGATTGATATTCATCATAAAGCGTTGACCATATTGGACCCGCGCATCCATTAGAAATTTGAATGCCGTCAATAGTCGTGATTGGGATGATTTCTCTTGTTGAGCTAGTAATCCAAACTTCATCAGCTTCCATCAGTTGTCTCGTTGTAAATGGAGTTTCTTCAACACTCATATGATTAGCTTTTGCACAAAGAATGGTTTTCTCTCTGGTGATACCTGGAAGAATAATTGGTCCCTTTGGATGAGTATAAATACAGTTATTTTTGGCGATAAATACATTTGAAGTAGAGGCCTCAGTAATGATGCCATTTCTATAAAGAATGGTCTCTTCAGCGTCGTTATTTTTTGCCTCCTGTGCATAAAGCGTGTTCGCCAAGAGTGATGTAGCCTTAGTGTCGCTCTTAAGCCACCTGATATCTTCTCTTGTAATGGCGGACATGCCATTAAGGAGTGAGCTTTTATCTCTTTGTTTAATGGCACTTGATTGTATATAGACTGTAGGTTTTAATTCTTCATACGTGTGCTTTCTGTTCTCATCACTTCCTCTTGAAATTTGCAAATAGACTGCTTGGTTTTTATTAATCGAATCAAATGAGATGATCTTATCTATTAGATTTTTCCATTCATCTTTGCTGTGAGGATTCTTGATGTTGATTGCATCAAGGCCATCTTGCAAACGATTAAGGTGAGAGTCTAGTCCAATAATCATTCTGTCATAAGCTGGAAAGACTTCGTATATACCGTCCCCAAAGAGAAACCCCCGGTCCATCACTGATATATAAGCTTTGTTTTTTTCTATAAAGTTTCCGTTTAAATAAACCAAAATTATCTAAACATGAGTTTGACTGTATCTATCATTTTAGATACAAATCCTGCCTCCTCGGCATTTTCAAGAGCTATTAATGGAAGCGTTGCAATATTCTCATCATTAAAACTTATTGCGAGAGTACCTACCTGATCACCACTACTGATCGGAGCGATTAAGTCACCAGACAACTCTATAGTTTGAGTGGTATATTTAAATTGATTTCTTGGAAGGGTAAGGTAGCTAGAGTCAGCCACTCCAACTTTCAAATTACCTTTCTTTGATTTGAATACTGGAACTTGATGAGAGATGTCATTGACAGATTGGGTTTCAAAGAAGCGGAAACCATAGTCAAGCAGCTTTTCTGTTTCAGCAGTTCTTATCGCTGGGCTCGCAGAACCTAGCACAATGGATACTAGTCTCATGCCAACACGATTTGCACTCGTAGCAAGGCAGTACCCTGCTTTCTCTGTCCATCCTGTTTTTAGACCGTCAACAGTGCTATCGGTAAATAGCAGTTTGTTTCGATTGATTTGCTTAATGTTGTTATAGGTGAATTCTTTTTGGCCATACCACTCATAAAACTTAGGGAAATCTTTAATGATGGCAGATGAGAGTAGAGCCATATCTTTGGCAGTTGTGTATTGGTCTTTGTGGGGTAGTCCTGAGGAATTTTCAAAGCGCGTATTCGTCATCCCAATTTCTTGGGCATAGTCATTCATGAACAGAACGAATGTTCCTTCTGAGCCGGCTACATGTTCAGCCAAGGCTACAGAGGCATCGTTCCCTGATTGAATGATCATGCCTTTTAATAAGTCCTCAAGCTTGATCATTTTACCAACCTCAATAAAACTTCTAGAGCCTCCAGTTTTCCAAGCCTTTTCGCTTATTTTCACCTCATCATCCAGAGAGATAAAGTCCTCTTGAAGGCGCTTAAAAACAACATAAGAGGTCATTATCTTTGTCAAACTGGCAGGAGACCTTCTCTCATTTTCATTTTCAGCAGCCAGAACTTTGCCCGAGTTATGGTCCATCAGGATGTAGGCTTTTGCAGCAATTGGAGGAGATTCAGGAATATAGAATCGAGGCTCATCAGCGCTGACACTTGAGCACAAAAGGACTAAGAAAAATGTATTAAAAAGAGTAAGAATATTTTTTTTCATGAAATATTATTTATCCAGAATGTTTGTAATGATAAAAGGGCAATAAATTTTGTAAATTCTAATTACAGATTGATTATAACGAGTTACTGTAAATATCTTGGACTTTTGTGCTTGTGAATCGACATAATAATTCCAAAACTAGCCATCAGGGTTATTAAGGATGAGCCGCCGTAGCTTATCAAAGGTAAGGGAACCCCGACTACAGGCAATAAACCCGACACCATGCCTATATTTACAAAAATGTAGGTAAAAAACACAAAGGTGAGGCTTGCCCCTAGAAGTCTAGAAAAATTGTCTTCACATCGAAGCGATAGGCTCATGCATCTATAAATAATGAGCGCATAAATGATAACAAGTAATATGAATCCCATGAATCCTAGCTCTTCAGCTAAAACTGAGAAAATGAAGTCAGTTGACTGCTCTGGCACAAAATCAAGTTGCGACTGAGACCCTCTAACGATTCCCTTTCCAGTAAACCCTCCAGATCCGATAGCAATTTTTGATTGAATGATATGGTAGCCAGATCCAAGTGGATCAGACTCTGGGTTAAACAGAGTCAGAATGCGTCTTTTTTGATAAGCAATCAACAAATAGTTCCACGCAAAATAGAGTAAGCCAGCAAGGGTGCTTATCAAAATAATAAGATTAAGCCAAATATTTTTTACAAGCATCACCCTAAATCCAGAAAAGAATAAAACATAGACTCCTGAAGCGCCAATTAACAATGAGGTGCCGAGGTCAGGTTGTCTCGCTATAAGAAGAACGACAGTGCCTATCGTTACGAGTGAAATGATTACCGGAAACGCTCTTGGAGGAAGCGTTTTCTCACTAAGGATAGCCGCAATTGTCATGGGTACTATAATTTTCATTAATTCGGATGGCTGAAATCTTACCAAACCCAAATCTAACCATCTTTGGGCGCCACCGCCAGAGCTCCCAAAAAATAGGACTAGGATTAATAGAACGACTCCAAGAATCATAAGTATAGGCGAGACTCGGAGCATAATGATGGGCGGGATTTGGGCTATTATGAGCATGACTGAGGTCGCCAATCCAAGATGAATCATTTGCCGGTAAACTAGATTGAGTGATCCACCTGAGCTGCTGTATAAAATTAACAGGCCGAGCGATGAAAGCAAAATTAGAAGGATTAAAAGTGGCGTGTCGATCTTAAAAAATTTATAAAAAAGTATGAGCTTTTTTAATAAAAATGAAATCATATCAACAGTAATCCAACTTTCCTTAAGTCCCCAAGAAGTAAATTGAAGCTAGAGCATGCTGAGGTATTGTTCATGCACTCAACGCCAAGACCAATACTTGAAAGCTCGATTTGTTGTTTGGGCGAGAGAAATTTTGGGGATGCGCCGGTACCTATTATTAATAAGTCTACTGAGTCCTTCGTAATCAGAGGAAATAAAAACTCTTTTCCAATTTCTGTGATCTTGATGTTTGATAATTCATTAGACGTAGTGGCGGAGACAAAACAAGGCCTATTTAATTTAGTGTGCGATAGTGATACAGAGGATTCCTCAATCGAAATAATGGTATTTGTATTCGCGTTTTGCTGAGTGAATTCCATTAATTTGCATGCATATTTGAGTGTTGGTTCAACATTATAACAGTGTAAAATTGAGAGTGATTTAATTGAACTTTAAATAACTATTATTTAAATCAAGCTTTCAAAATAAATTTTCAATTTTTCTACTTAAAGTAATAGATGAAATCAAGATTTGCTCCTTCCCCAACTGGTTTTTTACATATTGGCGGTGCTCGAACGGCATTGTTTGCTTGGCTATGGGCAAAAAAAAATAAGAGTAATTTCGTTCTAAGAATTGAAGATACTGATAGAGAGCGTTCAACTCAGGCTTCTGTTGAGGCTATTCTGGATGGACTGGAATGGCTTGGTCTGGACTATGACGAGGGACCTATATATCAAAGTGATCGATTTGGAAGATACAATGAAGTTATTCAAGAGCTGCTTTCAAGTGGCCAGGCTTATTACTGTGACTGCTCAAAAGAGCGTCTGGATTCAATGAGAGAGACTCAAATTGAAAACAAAGAGAAACCTAAATATGATGGCTGTTGTCGAGAAAAGTCTCTAGAAAATGGGGTCGTTCGATTTCGTAACCCTGATGATGGATCCGTTATTTTTAATGATTTCGTCAAAGGTGAGGTTATTATTGCCAATTCAGAACTGGATGATTTAATTATATCAAGGTCAGATGGAACGCCAACCTACAATCTAACTGTCGTTGTTGATGACCATGATATGCAAATAGAATGCGTCATAAGGGGTGATGACCACATTAACAATACTCCGAAACAAATCAACCTGTATGAGGCTCTAGGATGGAGTGTGCCTAAATTTGCTCACGTTCCAATGATTCTAGGTTCAGACGGATCACGCTTATCAAAAAGGCATGGCGCACTTAATCTTTTGTCTTATAGAGATGAAGGATTTTTGCCTGACGCACTTTTGAATTATCTTGTTCGGCTTGGATGGTCGCATGGGGATCAGGAGATCTTTTCAATTGACGAGATGATTGAGCTTTTTGAGCTTAAAAATATTAATAGCTCTCCTGCAAGCTTTAATCAAGAGAAGCTCGAATGGATAAACCAAAATTATATTAAAACATGCGCTCCAAGTGATCTAATTAAACACTTGAATTGGCATCTTGAGCGCCTAGAAGTAAACTTAGATGATGGACCTAAAATTGATGAGCTCGTTGATTTTTTACGAGAAAGGTCTCAATCTTTATTGGATTTATCTAGAAGCTGCGTTATGTTTTATAAAGACTTTGATGATTTTGACGAGCTTCAAGCCAATAAAACTTTCTCACTGAACGCAAAAGATTTTTTAGAGGATTTACTGAGTCATCTCAGTGAGCTAAATGATTGGAGTGCTAACAATATCCATTCTATAATTGAATCAATCTGCGATGAAAGGAATATCGGTTTTGGTAAGGTTGGGCAGCCCTTTAGACTCACCCTTAGTGGCGATGGAAAGTCTGGAAGTATTGATAAAAGCGCACAATTTGTGGGAAAGAAAAGAACTTTAGCCCGATTAAAAAAAGCGATTGCTTGGATTAATAGTCAAAATAATTGAATCATTTAGACTAAATTCAGTGCTTTCAAATTTTTTCCAAATATTTTTATTAATTTCACCAGTATTTCTTCTGATTATATTAGGAAATATTCTCAGAAGAATTGGGGTTCCTGACCTCTCTTTTTGGGAGGTAAATGATAAGCTCTGCTACTGGGTTTTAATTCCGGCTCTTCTATTCCACTTTATATCCCAGGTTAGTCTATCTTCAGAAATGCTTTTCATCTATTCAGCTATTGTATTTGCTGGATTTGTAGTCACGTTCTGTTCATCATTTTTTTTTGGAAAGTTGCTTAGATATACTCCCGAAGTGTGGACCTCAATTCTCCAGGGCTCAATGAGACAGAATGCCTTTATTGCGCTTGCAATAGCTGGAAGTTTTTACGGCTCAGAAGGTCTAAAAATAGCCTCACTTTTTATGTTTATTTATGTGCCTACTATTAACATAATCATCATAACTACAATGGTCTTGGCTCTTAACAAGACTGAAGAAAAAGACACGAAGAAAGCTATATCGAACGTATTTTTAGAAATTGCTAAAAATCCATTCATTTTGGCAATGATTGCCGGATTATTGGTTTCACTTTTTCCCATAGAAAAAATGAGCGTTCTTATTGATACAACCGAGCTTCTGGGTTCAGCTGCACTCCCAATAATGCTATTAACTATTGGCGCAAAGATCAAAGTGCGAGACTTAACATTAAAAGTAGTGCCCATAGTAATTTCAAATTCTCTTAAATTAATTATTCTTCCAGTTGTTGTCTATTTCTTAGCAAGTTACTATGATTTGAGTCAAACTGAAATAGTTGTTGCGGTAATTTTTGCATCGGTTCCAACTGCAGCCATGTCATATTCATTAGCTCAACAGTTTAGAGCAGATCATCAACTCATGAGGGCTATCCTGACCACCCAAGTAGCGCTATCATTCATTACTATTCCTTTATTACTTGCCTTTATTGCTTAAATGCAAATATTTAATATATTTAATAAATATTTATAAAATATAAGAAAAGATAAAAAGAAGTGTTATAATTAAGCCGCGAGTTATTTCAACTCTAATTAAAATTCCATTTTAAACACATGAACGACAAAATTAAAGTAGTCAGTGACGCCTCTTTTGAGGCTGATGTTGTAAATTCCTCTCAACCGGTATTAGTTGATTTTTGGGCTGAATGGTGTGGTCCATGCAAGGCTCTTGCTCCTATTCTCGACGAGATTGCTGATGAGTATGATGGTAAGATTACTATCGCTAAAGTCAATGTTGATGAAAATGTTCAACTACCACCAAAATATGGCATTAGAGGAATTCCAACTATGCTTTTATTCAAAGATGGTGCAGTTCAAGCAACTAAGGTTGGTGCTCTATCAAAAGCCAACTTAAATGCTTTTTTAGATTCCAATATTTAACAAAAAAAATTACCAAAAAACAATAACTTAAAAAAACTTTCCTCAAAACAAACATATATATCAATTGTATGTTCCATTATAAGGCTTTTAGCCAAATCTTCTAAAACTCAAACAAACCCCTATGAAATTATCAGAATTAAAAGTTAAAACTCCAGCAGAGCTTCTTGATCTTGCACAATCTCTTGGTATTGAAAATATATCGAGAGCCAAAAAACAAACGCTCATATTTGCAATCCTTAAAAACAAAGCAGACAATGAGGAGGAGGTTCTTGGTGATGGCGTTTTAGATATTTTGCAAGAAGGGTATGGTTTTTTGAGATCTTCAAACGATTCTTATGTTTCTGGTCCAGATGATATTTATGTTTCACCAAATCAAATTAGGCGCTTTAATTTATCTACTGGAGACGTGGTAACTGGAAAAATTAGGGCACCCAAAAAAGGTGAAAAGTACTTTGCACTGATAAAGGTTTCTGAGGTTAATGGTGATTCACCAGAAAATATAAGAAATCGCATACCTTTTTCATCATTAACACCCCTGCACCCAAACCAAAGACTAGGTCTTGAGCTTGGAAACGGAGGTACTGAGGATATTACAGCCAGAGTGATTGATTTAGTTGCTCCTTTTGGCAAGGGTCAAAGGGGGCTGCTTGTTGCGCCTCCAAAAGCTGGAAAAACGATGATCATGCAAAATATTGCATCATCAATTGCAGTGAATCATCCTGAATGTGAACTCATTGTTCTTTTGATTGACGAAAGACCCGAAGAGGTTACTGAAATGGAGAGAACTGTCCGCGGTGAGGTGATTTCTTCAACCTTTGATGAGCCAGCAAAGAGACATGTTCAAGTAGCTGAAATCGTTATTCAAAAGGCCAAAAGAAGAGCCGAACAAGGCAAAGATGTTATTATTTTGCTAGACTCAATTACGCGTTTAGCAAGAGCTTACAATACAGTTGCCCCGTCCTCAGGAAAGGTATTAACTGGTGGTGTAGATGCCAATGCCCTTCAAAGACCAAAACGATTTTTTGGTGCAGCGCGCAACATAGAGAATGGAGGAAGCATCACAATTATTGCTACAGCTCTAATTGAAACCGGCTCTAAGATGGACGAGGTCATCTACCAAGAATTCAAGGGTACTGGTAATATGGAACTTCACCTTGAAAGAAGGCTTTCAGAAAAACGCATATTCCCAGCCATTAACATTAATGCTTCTGGAACAAGGCGTGAGGAATTAATAACGGATGAGCAAGAACTTCAAAAAATGTGGATTTTAAGAAAAATTCTTCATCCAATGGACACTGTAGAGGCTGCAGAATTTTTAATTGAAAGACTAAGGTTTACTAAGACTAATGATGAGTTTTTTGACTCCATGAAACAAAAAAAGTAAAGGTTCGCTTTTAAGCTATATTATTTTATAATTAGCTTAATGACTCTAAAGATATTCAATTTTCCAAATTCAATTATTTCTAGATATCTACTGAAGAGCTTAGTAGTTTTCTTTTTAGGTATTTTTTTTATTATTGGTTTGATTGTTTTTGGAAATCAATTCGTATTGACTGTTCAAGAGAGTGTCGAGCATGGAATTCCTATTCAGGAATTAATGCCAATAGTTGGTTTTAATATGCTTCGTGATTTACCCATCATACTGTCGCTTTCTATTTTTTTATCAATAATCATATCCATATCACAGTTTTATAAAAACTCTGAGGCTGTTGTAATGAATTCCTTTGGTATGGGAGATAAAAGCTTTATTCATCTGATACAACCAGTAGTTGTATTTTTATTTCTTTTGGTTTTTGCACTTACAATTTATGCAGTTCCATGGGCAAAACAACAAAAAAGTTTCGCTGAAGATGAGACTGTAAATGCCTCAGAATTTTCTTTTATCAGTGAGGGAAGGTTTGAAAGTTTTAAAAATGGCGAGATTGTTTTTTATGCATCTGAATCATCTCAAATTGATGAGGCTGGTGAGCAAAACATGGAGGAAATTTTTATCTATGTATCCAATGAAACTGCTCCAATTGTTGTATTAGCTTCTGAGGCGATAAAATACACTGATTCAGATAATGAAAGTATCTACTTGAGACTCAAGGATGGGGTTCGCTATGAGGGTTTGCCGGGAGATAAAAATGTCAATATTTTGGATTTTGATCGATATGATTTGGAAATTGTATCAGGAGAGGTTCAAAAATCGCTTTCAAATTTTTCCGAAATTGAAGAAAAAACATCGATTGACCTGCTAATGGAAGGAGGTAATCTTGCTAATGCAGAAATTCAATGGCGCTTATCGCAGCCAATTTCAATTCTCATTCTTTCATTTATTGGTGTGCTGTTAGCAAAAACTTCACCTAGAACGGGCAAAGGGGTTAATCTGCTCTTTGGAATAATTATTTTTATGCTCTATAACAACGGTTTATTGGTTGCCAAAAACTCGATTGAAAGTGGCCAATTAAATCCATTTGTAGGGCTTTGGTCAATACATATTCTTTTTATTTTATTTATAATCATTTTTTATCAGTTTAGACAGGGGAAATTCTCCTCTTTTATTGCTAAAATATCTCCTTTATAAATTAAACTGAGAAAAAAACTATGTCTAGCTCTCCAAGTAAAATTTTAGAAGTTTTCGATAATCCAAATGAAGAAAGAGATTTTGTAATAAGAATTGATACTTCAGAATTTACCTGTCTTTGCCCACTTACTGGCCAGCCTGATTTTGCAGATATTCATATTGAGTACATTGCTGATAAGCTCTGTGTAGAGCTTAAAGCCTTGAAAAACTATTTCTGGTCTTATCGAAATGAAGGCGCCTTTCATGAGGCAGTAACTAACAAGATGCTGGATGACTTGGTAGTAGCAATGAACCCAAGATTTATTAGGTTAAAGGCTGTTTTTAATGTAAGAGGCGGCGTTTATACAAATGTAGAATGTGAGCACAGAAAAGAGGGATGGAATCCAAGAGAAGTAGTTAGTTTATGAGTCCAATTCGTCAAAGCGTTCGATTTGACAAAAAATTAATTGATTCAGATGCTTTAAAAATTGTTAAAAAGCTAAACAAAGCAGGTTACGAGGGATATCTTGTTGGTGGCTGTATTAGGGATCTACTTCTTGGGTTGAAGCCAAAAGATTTTGATATTGCCACTAATGCAACTCCTGAGCAAATTCAAAAACTATTTAAACGCTCAAGAATTATAGGAAGGCGATTTAAATTAGTTCACATTATGTTTTCTGCTAGAAAATTTATTGAAGTTGCCACTTTTCGCTCTAGTCGAAGCAACCCAACCTCTAACAAAGGCATGGTGCTTCGTGATAATTTCTATGGCTCTTTAAAAGATGATGTTTTTCGAAGAGACTTCACAATCAATGGTCTATACTTCGATGTGAAAAATTACCAAGTTATCGATTATGTTGGAGGTCTTGAAGATCTAAAAAAGTTACAAATTAATATGATTGGTAATCCTTCTGAAAGGTTTGGAGAAGATCCAGTCAGAATGATTCGTGCTGTTAGATTTAAGGCTAAATTAAATGCAACAATTAACGCAAACCTAAATAAAAGTATTTCAAAAAATGCTCATTTAATAGCTAATGTTCCTCCAGCAAGGCTTTATGAAGAAGTGATTAAGTTGTTTCACAATGAGAGTTCTTTAGCGGTTTTTCGTGAATTGTCAAATTTAGGCATTCTTAAATATTTGTTTCCTCATACGCAAGAGGACGCATTTATATCTGCCTCACTTATTAATACCTCAGAAAGAATAAAGTCTGGAAACTCAGTTACGCCAGCTTTTCTATTTGCTGTGTTTCTTTGGTCTGCTCAAAATAAGCGTTTTAATGAGATTGATAAGAAAAAAACGTCTCGTATTGAACTGATGATTAAAGCTTCAGAGGATGTTATTAGGAGACAAGTTCAACAAGTCATGATGCCCAGATGGCTTTCAGGGAGAGTAAGGGATATTTGGCTATTGCAATATCGCCTTGAAAACTATAATCCTAAAAAAACTCAAGAGATTTTGAGTAATCCTCGATTTAGAATGGCGTATGATTTTTTTGTTCTACGATCTGAAAGTGTTGATCATCATCTAAGAGATAAGGCACAATATTGGACAAATATTCAAAAGTGAAGTCAGTTTTAATCACAGGATGCTCAACTGGAATAGGTCTTTGTATTGCTATAGGACTTCAAAAAAAAGGGTATAGAGTTTTTCCAACAGCCAGGACTAATGAGGATGTAAAAAAGTTGCAAGATTTGGGCTTTGAAGCACTTTATTTAGACTTGCCCTCCTCAGACTCCATAAAATCTGCAGTTTTTAAGCTTTATGAGAAAACTGACTCTTTATATGCATTAATAAATAACGGAGCCTATGGACAAGCAGGGGCTTTGGAAGACATATCTAAAGCTGTGCTAGAAAAGCAATTTCAGACCAATGTTTTTGGTTGGCATGAACTCACAAATCTTTTACTTTCAAGAATGAGAGATTCTGGCTCAGGAAGGATAATCTATATTAGCTCTGTATTAGGATTTGTTGCAATGCCTTTTAGAGGCCCCTATATAGCTTCTAAGTTTGCAATTGAGGGACTTGTTAGTACTTTAAGACTTGAGCTATGCAATACAAATATAAAGTTTTCAGTAATTCAGCCAGGCCCAATAGAATCAAAATTTAGGCAAAATGCATATAAAGCTTTTAAAGAGAATGTTGATACATCCAATAGTCATTATCTAAATCAGTATGAATCAATGATAAAAAGGCTCAATTCAGGCAAAAATGTTAAATTTACTTTATCTCCTGACGCCGTCTTAAAATGCACAATCCATGCTCTAGAGTCAAACTCTCCTAAAAACTATTATAGGGTTACCTTTCCAACAAAACTGTTTGCTTTGTTAGGTAACATACTGCCTAGTAAGTGGATGGATAATATTTTGAAGAGATCATAAGTTAGAGGTTAAAAAGTTTATGGCTGAAAAATTTAATTTCAATAAAGGTTTGTCAAAGCTTGAAGAAATTATTAACAAGATGGACTCTGGAGACCTGAGTCTAGAGGAGTCTCTAAAATACTTTGAAGAGGGTGTCAAAATTCATAGACAATGCCACTCAGCTCTTAAGGATGCTGAGCAGCGCATTAGCATCTTGACTGAGAATGATGAATATAATGAAGAAAAGCCCTTTGAAGACTCATGAGTTCTACAGGGAGCGAGTCAACTCCCAGTTAAATCTGTTTTTAAGCTCTATCCAATCGACTAGTTCTTCGAAAAATCGTCTTAACGACATTATGAAATACAGCGCTTTGGCTGGAGGAAAGCGTTTTAGACCAATCCTCACCTATACTGTTGCAAGTTTATATAATGTTGCAATCGAAAAAGTTGATTCATGCGCATGTGCGATAGAGCTAATTCATATTTATTCTCTAATTCACGATGACCTGCCGGCAATGGATGATGATGATATTCGCCATAATCAGCCAACAAGCCACAAAGTTTTTGGTGAGGCGCAAGCGATTCTCTCTGGGGATGGTCTTCAAGCATTGGCTTTTCAAGTTATTTGTAATGACTCATTGCTTCATGATGAGACAAAAGTGAAGTTGCTAAGCCTGCTATCAGAATCATCTTACAAGATGGCAGAAGGCCAATCAATAGACCTATCTATTGTTTCTCAAAAGGTCGATATAGACCTTTTAAATGAGATGCACCAAAAAAAAACTGGAGCCCTTCTTAGCTGTGCTATAAATTTTGGGGCAATTTTAAATGATACTAGTGATAAGGATTTATCATTGCTCGAAGTGTTTTCTAACAAAATTGGACTAGCATATCAAGTTCAAGATGATGTGCTTGATGTAACCACCTCAGACGATATTTTAGGTAAACGACAAAACTCAGACTCAACTAAAAATAAACCCTCTTATCCTTCTATTATTGGAGTTGATGAGTCTATAAGAATTTTTAAAGAGCTTTACCATGGCGCGCTTGATGAATTATCTTTATTGAGCGTTGATCCAGAGCCTTTAAGAAAGATAACTAGAGAGCTAATGTCTCGAAGTTATTAAAATTCAGTGAGTATACTACCCCAGCTGAATCCTCCGCCAATACCTTCAAATAGCAAAGTATCCCCTTTTTTAATTCTTCCATCACGAACTCCATCATCTAAAGCTAAAGGTATCGAGGCAGCAGAAGTATTCCCATGCTTATCAAGGGTCTGAATGACTTTTTCCATAGGTAGATTTATCCTTTTGGCAACTGCTTTGATGATTCGTATATTAGCTTGATGAGGTACCATCCAGTCAAGGCTCTCTGAATTCATCTTACAGTCTTTAAGTGTTTCTTCTGCTAAATCAGATAATCGATTAACTGCAATTTTAAATACCTCATTTCCCTCCATTTCGATTATTCCTAATTCATCGATTCCATTGTTATTGACATGAAGCGAAGACAGATAACTTCCATCACTAAAAAGTTTAGAGTGTTTGATGCCAGTATGGCTATCAGCTGATAACACAACAGCACCAGCACCATCTGCAAATAAAATAGCAGTAGATCGGTCACTCCAGTCAACAATTTTAGACATTGTTTCGCTTCCAACGACTAAAATATTTTTAGCACTCCCATTTTCAATATACTGCTGAGCAGTACTTAATGCAAATACAAAACCAGCACAAACCGCTTGAAGGTCAAAAGCTGGACATGAGGCGCCAAGACGATCCTGAAGCATTGTTGCTGTAGCAGGGAATATTTTGTCCGGCGTAGTTGTCGCAAGAATAATTAGATCAATCTCTTGTGGGCTAATTTCTGCCATTGAAAGAGCATTTAAGCTGGCTTCTAGAGCAAGATCACAGGTGCTTTCATTGGTAACAATTCTTCTTTCTTTAATTCCTGTTCTTGCAGTAATCCATTCATCTGAAGTATCAAGAGTTTTTTCAAGATCAAAATTCGTAATAACTTTTGTAGGGAGATAGCTTCCAGTGCCAGTAATTCTTGCAAAATTTTTCATTATTTGTGCTCTTCTAGTTCGCGAGTTAGCTGTTCAGAAATCTTATCAGTGATTTTAGCATGTGCCTCAAGATAGGCTTCTTTGATTGCATGAAGGAAAGAGTCGATATCTGCATTGCCATGACTCTTTACTACAACACCTCTTAAGCCTAAAAGACTAGCCCCATTATATTTTCCTGGATCTACTTTAGACTTAAAGTCTCTCATAACGGGCTTAGCAATTATTGCAACAAGTTTGGTAAAGATATTTTTAGTGAAAGATTTTTTAATAAAGAAGGAGAACATTTTGGCTACCCCTTCACTGGCTTTTAATGCAATATTACCCTCAAACCCATCGCAAACAATAACATCAACATTACCCTTATAAATATCATCTCCTTCAACAAAACCGATATAGTTAAGAGATGAGTTTTTTAAGAGCTCTGATGTTTCCTGGCTTTTATCATTTCCCTTAAGCTCTTCTGTTCCAACATTTAAAAGGCCAACAGAGGGTCTATCAATATTTTCGGTATTTTGAACTGCGATAGAGCCCATGATTGCAAACTGAAGAAGAGTGCTCGGTTTTGAATCAATATTTGCTCCTAAGTCGAGTACATGTGTCGGACCATTAAGTGTAGGAACTGCAGACATAATAGCTGGCCTATCAACTCCAGATATTGTTTTGAGCACAAACCTTGCGATAGACATTAATGCCCCAGTATTACCAGCACTAACGCATGCATCTGCCTCACCATTTTTCACTAAATTTATGGCCACTCTCATCGAAGAGTCTTTTTTATGTCTTAGAGCAACAGATGGAGAGTCGTCCATGTTGATAACTTCACTGGCATGAGTTATCACAATACGATTAGTGAATTTTGAATATAAAGAGTTGTTATTTAACTCTTTTTCTATTCCTGTCTGATCACCAACAAAGTTAACTAAAAGATCATCATAAATCTTTAGAGCATTGATACCAGCATTAATGGTAACAGGTAACCCAAAATCACCACCCGAGGCATCTATTGATACCTTAATAGACATGATTTAGTTAGGCTTCAACCTCTTCAATATCATCAACAGTTTTAATCACTTGCTTGCCACGATAGTATCCATCTGCTGTTATGTGATGTCTGAGATGAGTCTCTCCAGTTTCTTGATCTTCAGATAATGCAGGGTTCTTTAATGCATTATGAGAACGACGCATTCCTCTTTTAGATGGTGTCTTTCGACTTTTTTGAACTGCCATATTTACTCCTTGCCTAAATCGGCTATTTTTATATTTTTTAGAACATCGAAAGGATGTTCCCGAACTTCTTCAACTATGTTTCCTTTATCAGTCTTTAAGCCGCAATCATAATCATGAGAAGGGGCCATAGGAATTGATAAAAGAATTTCATCAGTAATTAAATCTTTTGTCTCTAACTCTTCATCATCTCCAATAAGATAAATTTCAAATTTATCATCTAGGCTATCAGCCTGGAATTCATTTCTAGCAAATGCTATATTAAATGGAACTTTTAAATCTACTTGAAGACTATCCAAACATCGTTGACAATCCAAAACAAGTATAGACTTTATTATCCCCTCAACACATGGGATTCTTCCATTTTCTAGGCGAAAAGATAAATCTACTTCTACCTTGTCATTTTCATTGCTTGCTATTTCAGAAAGTCTTGATAACTCTGAAACTTTAAAGTCTCCATTTAGCTTGACTTCTTTCTTAGCAAAGTTAAAAAAATTAATCTTCTTAGGAAGCTTTTTAGCCTTTTCCATTATCTAATTTATAAAGCCGAAAATTATACCCAATAGTTTACTTAATGTTAAGAGCTTTCTCTCTGTCTTTTAATCTCAAATAGGCTAATCGCAGTTGCCACTGACACATTGAGACTTTCTATATTTCCAGACATTGGAATACAGACTAATTGGTCACAATTTTTTTTGATTAATGGCCTAATTCCTTTGCCTTCTGAGCCCACCACAATAGCAATTGAACTAGTTAGATTGACATTGTAAATAGAGGACTGTGTATTTCCATCAAGACCAACAACCCAAATATTCCTTTCTTTAATTTGTTTTATTGTTCTTGATAGGTTTGTTACATGAAAAATTTGAAGACTATTAATAGCTCCGGCTGATGTTTTATGGACTAAAGAATTAATTGGTGCTGAACCATCTTTATTGATAACTACATGAGAAACTCCAGCTGCATTAGCACTTCTAAGGCAGGCCCCTAAATTTCTTGGGTCCTGGATTGAGTCTAGTATAAGAATCATTGGCTTTTGATCAAACATAGTAATTGAATGAAAAAAAGAATCTTCACCTAGAACTGGTGGAGTCATGACTTCTGATATGACCCCTTGATGGATCTCTCCTTTTGAAATTTTGTCTAAGTTGTTTTTATCAGAAATTGAATAAAGTATTTTGTAAGAATTAAGAGTATCTGTTAAATCAATAATTCTTTTATCTTTTCTTCCTTTTTGAATTAGCACTCTTATAACTAATTCAGGACTCGAATTTAATACACTTTCAATACCATGGAATCCAAAGATATTAATTGATTTAGACATAAAAATCAGACCTATTTAAATTTGTCGTAATAAATTTCAATAAATGCTTGCTCTCTTTGGTTTTTAAGCCAATCCGCATAAAATATTTCAGCATTTTGATATATTATTTTCTCTTCACACTCTTTTAGTTTACTACTTATAAATCTTTCATCAATTTTAATTGCAATTGCTAAGCCATAAATAGTTGAATAGATTTCTGAGACTTCATTTGTATTAAGAGAGTCAAGCATTTTAAGAGTTGGGTTATTCACTGTTAGCCAATCACTAACACCACCATCTTTGTAGCTGGGATGTTGGGAGTGAAGTTTAGCAAAAGATTCAAAAGATGCACCTTTAGAGATATGAGTCGAGAGTTTATTTAAAAACCCTTTAATAAGAATATTTTGTTGTTTAGTATCTTTTAATTCGGAATCAATTTCAGAAATAATAATTTGAGCTACTTTAATTTGTTTTAGATCTTTAATTAATTTGTTATTGAAGCATTCAGATTGGATTTTATCTTTTGGATAGGTAACATCTTGAGTAATATATCTTTGTAAATTTAAAATAGATAGTTTCTCTGAAATCTTTGTTTTAATTAAATCTATATCATCAAAATTTGTTAGTTCATCTATAGTAATATTATTGCTTTTAGCAATATCTAACAAGACTTTATTAATATTTTGTTCGGACGGTATTAAATTAAGCTCTTCAACTTTTTGAAGTTGAAGAATATAACCAATTTGAGTATTTATAATTTCAATTTTCTTTTCATTTGTTTTTACTGAAATAAATTCATCATCTAGTGAATGAAGAGAAATTGGTTCATTATTTACTAAAGCAATGATAGTGTTTTCAGCAAATATAATTCCTGTAAAAAATACAAGAAAAAGAGCTAAGATTTTTTTCATTATCTAAGTTTTGCAGAATATCCTGGTATCTTATTTTCGATTTTATCCCTTAGGGGAGAAGAGGTTGAGCCAAGTCCCGTAAGAACCAACTCCATTCCAGTGCTATAGTTGTATCCCCCAGATGAGTTGTCATTTTTAAAATGGGCAAGTCTAAATGCCCAGCAGCATGACTCATAAGCAATTCCTGTTGTTTCTGCATTTCTAACACCTGTGGATGTTGTTTTTTCTAGGCCACCAAATACATGAACTGAGTCAGTAAGAGGGTATGCTCCATAAAATTTTTCAATCTCTTTTGATCCTTCGTCGATAAAACTCATAGTCACAAACTTTCTTGATGAAGGACTATACGTTATCGTATTTTCTTTTTTTACTATTTTTGATTCATCTGGATTAAATTGAGCAGCTGAGCTAAATGAAAAGTTATTAACTGCCATATCAATTGAAGCTGCTATGTCAGAGTATGATTTTCTTGTTTCGTAGTTAGTGCTCACTGTATCACTTACTACTTCGTCATCTGTATAGTAAGTTTGTGCAATCTTCATGCTAAGTAAATCTTTATCATCTTTTAGGGCGCCATCCTTTCTGTAGGTCGACTCTAAGCTTAACGTAATGTCATTAGCATTAGTTATTCTATCTAGACCTGTATATCTTTCGCCCGATGTAAGGTCAGCAAAACTAATAATATCATCATACTTATCAGTACTATCAAACAGTGGTATATTTCCTTGAACTTTTTTAGCTCTATAGTTATAGGTAATTAATGGACTAATCTGATGGGTTGCTTTATAGCCAAATAAAGTGCTGTTTTTGATAGTTGTAAAGTCAATATCAAGGCCAGAACCAAAAATCGTTCTATTTATATTTGGATTGTTTTTTAGTGAATAGTTTGTGATAGCTACACTTGCTCTCGGAGTTACTTTAGGATATTTAATGTTCAGTTCTCTTGAAATTCCAATACTTCCATGAGTTCTTGTGCCTGATTCTTTTATAGAATTATCATGGGCAAAGCGTGTACTTACTAAGTCAACTTTTAATGGCATTTTGCTATTTGAATTGAAAGTTTTTGAAGCTGTTCCCTCTAGTGCTCTTGTGTATTCTGGTGTTCCAGAATTCACGACTTGCTCATCTTCTGTCATAAGAGAAAGTGAAAGGTCTTCTTCTTTGTTTTGAAATGAGTATTTTAAAGATGACTTTAGAGTGCTAACATTTGTATTGGTTCTTGCAATTTCTTCAAAATATTTTGAATCTGAAACTCGATAGTAATTTGCACTTAAATGAACTTTATCAGATAAATCCAATTCTTCAGAAAAATTAATAAGCCATCTTTTAAGACCAGTAATATCATCTTCAGGCAGATACTTTACTTCTAAGGATAGTAGCGAGTCATTATAATCAGGTGATAACTTTGGAGCAATTAGTTGTCGATATTTGCCTTCGTATGTCATTCCTCTGCTGGACATATAAGTTAGAGCTAAAAGAAGATCACGATCGGGGGCTAAGTTAACATAGTAGGGTACTCTTAAGCTATAAGCATCTTTATTTTGACCAGTTTCATTATAGGTTGAATAGTCTGGAGTTAGAAAGCCCGAACCTCGTCCGGACAAAACCCAGCTATGTTTTGGAGTGTAAAAAATAGGAACACCATAAAATTTTATGGTTGCATTATCTGCATATCCACGATTTTTTTCAAGGTTAAGTTCTATCTCATCTGCATCTATTAACCAGTCATTTTGATTTACAGGACACAGGCTGTAAGTAGAGTTTGTAAGAAGAACAGTAGTTGGCGTTTTTTCTATTATCTCAGTGTATCCATTTGCTCCTTTCAGGCCTGCAGCGTAGTCCTGATAATTTGCATTTGTTGCTGTTGCAATAAGATTGTTCTCATCGCTTGCTGCAGAAAGGTAATCACTGGTAATCAAATAAGATTCATCCTGAAATTTAACATTACCTGTGGCTAAAATTGAGCTATCAGTTGATGAAACCTCAACATCATTTGCTGACAGAAATAAATTCTGTGAATTGACTTCAACGTTTCCAGAAAGAAGATATTTATCTTCAATAATCTCACTTTGATCAGCTTCTATATCAAGTGCACCAGTACTTTCTGAAAATTTTTCAACAGGAAAAATTGTTTGATATTCAGGGCAACGGTCACACGAACTTTGATCAAGTGCGCAACTCAGATTAACACCGTTAGCAAAAGAGGAAAGGTGGCTAAAAATTAAAACTAAAAAGATTAAAAATTTCTTCATATTTTTACATAGCCATAAGAAAACTACATTTTATCATTATAAGTGATTTAAAAAATACTCTGATTTTGAATGTTTATTTGAAATCTTAAAATGTATTTTGAATTGTATTTATGGGTAAAATGATTTTTTTTGGTTTAGTGAAGTTTTTTTAGTACTTCTACACCTTGTTTTTTTCAAATATGACCATATCTTTCTTTTTAACTTAATTTTATTCTAAGGATACTGCGTGAGTAATAATAAAAATGGAGCCCAAATGGCTTGGAATGATAACAACAATCAAACACCACCTGAGTTAGATGAAGTTATCAAAGACTTTAAAAATAAATTTAACTCAACCTTTGGAGGCAAATCCTCAGGTAACTCTGGTGCAAGTAAGGCGGCTAAAGGCAGTTTTAAGTATATTTTTATACTGGCTTTTATTGTTTGGCTAGCAACTGGTATATATATTGTTGACCCTGCAGAAAGAGGAGTAGTGCTTCGATTTGGTGCTTTTCAAACCTCAGCAACCCAAGGCCCTCACTGGCACATTCCTTACCCAATTGAGTCGGTATATAAGATAAATGTTGAGCAGATTCGTTCTGCAGAAATTGGCTTTAGAAATGTTCAAAATTCCTATGGTGGTGGAGTTAGCTCAGAATCGCTCATGCTGACCAAGGATGAAAATATGGTTGACGTTAAGTTGGCTGTCCAATATAAAGTTGCAGACGCCCAGGCATTCCTGTTTAATGTATTTCAACCTGAATTGACACTTAGTCATGTGGTTCAAAGTGTTATTAGACAAGTTGTGGGTGATAATACAATGGATTATGTTCTAACAACTGGTCGAGAGCAGGTTGCTCAAGAAGTGAAAGTTGCTTCTCAAGCATTACTCAACGAGTACAATACTGGACTCATGATTACTGCTGTTACTATGCAGGACGCACAGCCACCAGTTCAACTGAAAGCAGCATTTGATGATGTTGTTAAGGCACGTGAAGATGAACAGCGATACATTAACGAGGCCAGAGCCTATGCGAATGATATTGTTCCAAAGGCTCGAGGAGCGAGCCAGAGACTTCTTGCAGAGGCCGAAGCATATAAGTCAGAAGTAGTTTCAAAGTCTGAAGGTGAGGCCTATCGTTTTAATCAAATACTAACCGAGTATACAAAAGCTCCTGAAGTGACAAGGGAGCGACTTTACAGGGAAACATTAGAAGAAGTTTTAAGTACGACTAATAAGGTTATTGTTGATTCAAGTTCAAACTCAATGATGTACTTGCCTATTGATCAGTTGATTAACTCATCAAAGACACCTAAATCATCATCTTCAACGAATTCATTTCAGCAAACTCCATCAGGAAGTTCAAATAACCAAGGGGTACTGCGTTCAAGGGAGAATAGATAATGAAAAGAATAATTATAGTATTGGCTATCTTGGGCGCTATCCTTCTATCATCAAGCCTCTATACGGTTAATGAAACTCAGGTAGCTATTAAACTTAGACTGGGTGAGATTGTCTCAGTTGAAAATAAACCTGGACTGAAGTTTAAGACTCCTTTTGTCAACAATGTAGTCTCGTTTGATAAACGTATACAAACTTTAGATTCAGCTGCTGAGTCATTCCTAACGGTTGAGAAGAAAAACGTGGTTGTTGACTCATACGTTAAATGGAGAATCGTTGATACTGAGAAGTTCTATATTTCGACTGGCGGTGCTATGGCGTCTGCCAACTTGAGACTAGCGCAGAATAATCAGGACGCACTAAGAACTGAGTTTTCCAAAAGAACAATTATTGAAGTAGTTTCAGATGAGCGTGAAGCAATCATGGCAAGTGTTAAAGCGAAACTTAAAACAATTGCTGAAGACGAATTTGGTATAGAGGTTATAGACGTTCGTATTAAGCGAATTGAGCTTGCTCAGGAAGTTAGAAATTCTGTCTACAGCCGAATGGAGACTGAAAGAAAAAGTATTGCTAACAAATTCCGTTCAGAGGGTGCTGAAGAGGCTGAGAAAATTCAAGCCTTTGCAGACAAAGAGAGAACAATTATCTTAGCGAATGCTTATCGTGACTCTGAGAAGATTCGTGGTGAGGGCGATGCAATATCTGCAAGCAATTATGCTGAAGCATATAGCCAAGATAGTGACTTTTACTCATTCTACCGTTCACTTGAATCTTACAAAAAGTCATTCAGTGATCAGGGTGATATTTTGGTTCTCAACCCAGAATCAGAGTTTTTCCGCTACTTCAACCCAACTAAGTAATTCAGGGTTATGAGTAATTGGCAGTTACCCGAGGGCATAGATGAGCTCACTGGTGACCAAGCCAATGCGTTTGAGTGCGCGAGAAGAGGCCTACTTGATCTATACCAAAGTTGGGGGTATGAAATTGTAGTACCCCCAATGATTGAGTATGCAGATAATCTTGTTCTAAATTCCAAATCAATTGATGACAAAACCTTTAAGTTTCTTGACTCAGTTTCCGCTCGGATGCTGGGAGTTCACTCTGATATAACCCCCCAAATTGCTAGAATTGACTCTAAAAGAACTAACTCTGGGGATATCAATAGATACTGTTATATCAACGCAATACTTCAAACTAAGGCAGATGATTTTTATGCTTCAAGGTCGCCTATACAGGCTGGTGTTGAGCTTTATGGTTTTAAGGGAATAGATGCGGATATAGAGGTCATTGTGTTGATGCTTTCATCCTTAAATATCCTAGGCATATCAACTCCAACTCTAAGTCTTGGTAACACAGCAATTTTTAATACTTTATGTGATTCAGCTAATCTTCAAGTAAACGATAGGTCGGTTCTAAGAGATATTTTCAGAAGGAAATCAATACCTGATTTAGATAATTTTCTATGTCAAAACCAAATTAAAGAATCCGATAAGTTTAAATCTTTGATTTCTCTTGATGGAGATGAAAGGGTGCTTGATGATGCGTTAGAGGTTTTTGAGGGTATGCCCTTGGTCATAGAAGCAATCAATGATTTAAGAAAACTGAATGACTTTTTCAAGGGTTATGACACTGAATTAATATTTGATTTAGGTGAAGTTAAGGCCTATGAATATCATGATGGTATTGTATTCGCAGCATATACGGATAAATTTTCAAAAGCTATCGCTCAGGGTGGTAGATATGATGCTTTAAGTCAATCATTTGGATCTCTAAGAGAAGCTACAGGATTTTCATTTGATCTTAAATTTTTGATACATCAACAAACCATTGGTCTAAAAAATAAGAGAGTGCTAAATGCACCAAACATTGACAATCCTGACTATATAAAGTTAGTTAATCAATTGAGAGCTCAAGGTCACATCATTAGAACTGATTTGAAAGGGTCGGATAGTATTGATTTTGTTAACGATAATGGGAAATGGAAGCTAAAGGAATAAAATGGGAAAAAATGTAGTAATCATTGGTACTCAATGGGGCGATGAGGGGAAAGGAAAGATAGTTGATTTGATTACTGACAAAGTCAGCTCTGTAGTTCGTTTTCAGGGAGGACATAATGCTGGACATACTTTGGTTATCGATGGCAAGAAAACAGTGCTACACCTCATACCCTCTGGCATCTTAAGAAAAAAAGTTAATTGCTTCATTGGGCACGGCGTGGTTTTATCAATGACTGCCCTTTTAAAAGAGATGAATGAGCTAGAAGACTCTGGAGTCGAAGTGAGCTCTAGACTCAAGATTAGCCCAGGTTGTCCTTTGATTCTTCCTTACCACATAGAGCTTGATAATGCTCGTGAGGCGCACAGAGGCAAAGCAGCAATTGGAACGACTGGAAATGGTATTGGTCCAGCGTATGAGGACAAAGTGGCTAGAAGAGGGTTGCGTGTTGGAGATTTACTGGATGAAGAGCTCTTTACGAAAAAATTAAAGGACGTTGTTGATTATCATAATTTCAGTCTAGAGCAATACTACAATCAAACACCAGTAGATTTTGACAATGTATTGTTAGAGGCTTTGAACCAAGCAAAAATCATTAAGCCAATGATCATGGATGTTGCTAATGAACTTCACAAGCAAATGGATAACTCTGAAAATATTTTATTTGAAGGGGCACAAGGCGCTCTTTTAGATATTGATCAAGGTACATACCCTTTTGTAACTTCATCCAATACTACTTCTGGTGGAGCGGTAACCGGCTCAGGAATAGGGGTCAGAGATATTGATTATGTTCTTGGTATTGTAAAAGCCTATACGACAAGAGTCGGGGGTGGGCCTTTTCCTACTGAACTTGATTATGACGTGAATACTGATGAGGGTGATCCAGTTGGAAGGGAGCTCTGTTCTAAAGGGCGCGAGTTTGGAGCGACAACTGGTCGTCAAAGAAGATGTGGATGGCTTGATTTAGTTATATTGAATCGTTCATTCAGGCTTAATGCAGTGAGTGGTATTTGTTTAACTAAGCTGGACGTCATGGATGACTTGGACTCAATAAAGATTTGTATAGCCTATGAGATTGAGGGTCAAAGAACCTCGATTCCTCCATTTTCAGCAGAAGGTTACAGCGCTGCTAAGCCTATTTATATTGAAATGCCCGGCTGGAAAACCTCTACTATAGGAACTCACTCATTTGACGATTTACCCAAAGAAGCTCAGGACTATATCAGAAAGATTGAGGAGTTAAGCCAGATTCCTGTGGACATTCTCTCAACAGGTCCTGATAGAGATGAGACATTGATATTGAAAAATCCATTTGAATAGTTATAAAAAAGACTAAGCTTGCTTTATACTTAGCACATTATGTCAGACCCTCACTATCTTCGTGAAGCGGAAAAATATGAGAGCCCGATTCCGTCTCGAGAACATATTTTAAGTTTTATTCAAAAAAGACCCAAAAGTAAGCGGCAACTCTTCGAGCTCCTTTCGATAGAGGATGAACAAAAAAAAGCCTTTGAGAGACGCCTGAGAGCAATGGTTCGCGACAAACAGCTTAGCTGTAACAAAAACGGTGTATATCGCCCTTTCTCCAATAGGGGTCTGATATCTGGAACTGTAATTGCCAACCCCAAAGGTTTTGGATTTGTCTCTCTTGATAAAGGCGGAAAAGATCTAAGGCTTTCAAGTCAACAAATGAAGTTGGTCTTTCATGGCGATAAGGTTAAGGTTCGTCTTTTGAATCGAAAGCTTGATGCTGAAATTGTTCAAGTTACTCAAACAGTTAAAACTTTAGTGGGCCGTCTTAATATTAATCAAGACGAGTGTTATGTGGTAGTTGATGATAGAAGAATTAAGCACGAGATTGATATTGTAGAGCTGATAGAGGGCTGTGCAGACAATCAAGTCGTTGTAGTTGAGGTGCTGAACTCTCCAACCCTTGAAAAAAATGCATCAGGCAGAATCACCTCAATTATTGGCAACTATCTAGATGAGGGGGTCGAAGTGGATTCAGCAATTCATCGCCATGAAATCCCCGCCATTTTTGGAGATAAGGCCCTTGAAGAGTCTGCAAAACTTCCTAACAAGGTTCTAACAAAAGATAAAAAAGGAAGAGTTGATATAACTCACCTTGAGCTAGTAACGATAGACGGTGAAGATTCACGAGACTTCGATGATGCGGTGTACGCGATTCCATCGAAAAATGGTTGGAAGTTAATGGTTGCAATTGCAGACGTTTCACATTACGTCAAAGAGGGCTCTCAGTTAGATGCTGAATCACTGGAGAGAGGTAATTCAGTATACTTCCCGCATCGAGTAGTTCCAATGCTTCCAGAATCTATTTCTAATGGTCTCTGCTCACTTAATCCTGAATTAGAAAGGCTCTGCATGGTCTGTGAAATGGAGATTGACTCATTAGGCTCTCTTCTTGAGTATAAGTTTTATTCAGCAGTGATGCTTTCTCATGCTCGATTAACCTACACAGAGGTTAATGAGATGCTAGAGAATAAAAAAAGTAAGCTCAGAAAAAAATACAAAAAAATTGAAAATAACATTGATTTTTTGTATGGGCTTTACCAAACACTCAGAATCTCAAGACAAAAGAGAGGTGTTATGGATTTTGATAGAATAGAAAGCCAAATTCTCTTTGATGATCAAGGAAAAATTGAAAACATTGTTGCTCGAAAAAGAAATGATGCACACCGCTTAATTGAAGAGTGCATGCTCATGGCGAATCAAGCTGCGGCAAAATACCTCCAAAAAGAAAATGAAGATTTTCTCTACAGGGTTCATCCAAAGCCAACGCCTGAGAAGGTTGAGATAACTAGGCAATTCCTTACTGCTATAGATCTCAGACTGGATGGCGGCCTTGAGCCAGAATCAAGTGATTTTGCTAAATTACTTAAAAACGCATCTGGAAGAGAGGATGAAAATATTATAAAGACAGTAGTTCTAAGGACAATGAAGCAGGCTACCTATACACCAAATAATGAGGGCCATTTTGGATTAGCCTTCGAAGACTATGCTCACTTTACCTCTCCCATTCGTCGCTATCCTGATTTGCTGGTACACAGAGCAATCAAGAGGGCGCTCTCTAATAAACATCGAGAACGTTCTAATAAAATGGTTGAACTCGGCGCTCACCTGTCTATGACAGAAAGAAGAGCTGATGACGCCTCTAGAGACGTTGAACAATGGCTTAAATGCGAGTACATGAGAGACAAGGTAGGTGAATGCTTTAATGGTGTTATTTCAGGAGTTGCTGGCTTTGGACTATTTGTAGAGCTGACAGAAATATTCGTTGAAGGCTTAATTAGTGTTCGTGACCTTAAAGAGGACTACTTTATCTATGATGATGTTCACCATCAACTCAAGGGTCAAAGAGGAGGAAGAATCTACCGACTTGGAGACTTGATCAAAGTCAAAGTGGCGTCAGTCAACCTTGATGATAGAAAAATTGAGTTTGTCCCAGTTTCTAAATAAACTACTCTGTAATTGCACCACGTGAAGCTGACTGAGCTAGTTTTCCATACTTGGCTAAAACACCTTTAGTGTATCTTGGCTCTGGCTGCTTCCAGTTAGAAAGTCTATCGCTAATGATTGATTCGTCCACTATCAGCTCGAGTCGATTACTTTCAGCATCAATAAGAATTTCATCGCCATCCTCAATAATTGCTAAAGCTCCACCAGTATAGGCTTCGGGTGTAATGTGTCCCACTACAAAGCCATGGGTTCCGCCCGAGAATCTTCCATCGGTTATGAGTGCAACTTTGCCCCCTAGTCCTTTGCCCATAACTGCGGAAGTTGGCGCCAACATTTCTCTCATTCCAGGCCCACCTTTGGGTCCTTCATAGCGAATCACGATGACATCACCCTCAACGATCTGATCCTTTAAGATTGCCTGAAGAGCATCCTCCTCACAGGCAAAGGTTTTGGCACTACCTCTAAAGGTTAACCCTTCCTTTCCTGTAATTTTAGCAACAGCTCCATCGGTAGCAAGATTACCTCTTAAAATTCTTAAGTGTGAATCCTTTTTGATAGGATTATCTAGAGGCATAATTATTTCTTGATTAGACTCATATGGCTTGACACCCTTTAAGTTTTCAGCGAGTGTTTTGCCAGTCACCGTCAAGCATTTTCCATGAAGCATGCCAGCATCTAAAAGCATTTTCATTAAAGGTAGTGTACCTCCAATTTGAACCAGCTCACTCATCATATATTTGCCTGAAGGTTTAAGGTCAGCCAAAACAGGAACATTGGCACCGATCCTTGTAAAGTCATCAATAGAAAGGTCAACATTAATGGCATCTGCCATAGCAATCAAATGAAGTACGGCATTAGTCGAGCCGCCCAAGGTGATAATCAAAGTGATCGCATTTTCAAACGCCTCCTTAGTCATGATATCACTAGGCTTAATGTCTTTTTCGAGAAGGTTTAGAACTGCCTCTCCAGCTCTTGAACAGTCATTATTTTTGTCATCAGAAATTGCATCCTGCGCGGATGAATTTGGAAGGCTCATACCCAATGCCTCGATTGCTGAAGCCATAGTATTTGCCGTATACATTCCACCACAAGACCCTGGTTCAGGAATTGCTTGAGACTCAATCTGCTCCAACTCTATGTCGTTGATATCATTATTCGCTCGCTTTCCAACCGCTTCGAAAACGCTAACAATATCAGTATGGTTTGCACCTGGCTGAATAGTGCCTCCATATACGAAAACTGAAGGGCGATTAAGTCTTGCAAGACCCATCACGCAACCTGGCATATTTTTGTCGCAACCACCAATAGCAACTACACCATCAAAACCTTGGCACGACGTTACAGTTTCTATTGAGTCTGCTATAACCTCTCTCGAGACTAGGGAGTATTTCATTCCTTCAGATCCCATTGAAATACCATCAGATATGGTAATAGTGTTAAAAATAACGCCTTTACCACCAGCACTATTGACTCCCTTTTCAGCTTCACTCGCCAAATCATTAATATGCATGTTACATGGGGTTACCATAGACCAAGTTGAAGCAATCCCAACCTGAGGCTTTTTAAAATCTTCTTTTTTGAAGCCTACTGGGTAGAGCATTGCCCGAGATGCGGCGCGCTCGTAACCATCAATTACAACTGATGAATATTTTCTAGAGTTCGACATGACTTTTAAATTAGCAAAAAAATATAAATTTTAGACTAAAATAACCCGCTTCTAATGTCAATTAAGGCTATAAGTTGAGTAAGGCCAACCAAATTATCAAACTAATGGAGCCATTCATAGAGGAAGGCAGGCTCCTCCCAAGAAGCGCTGAGACTATCAGCGAATGTATAGATGACTTTGTTGTTATTGAAAATGAAAATCAAGTCATTGCTTGTGCTGGTTTAAAGGTCTACGAACAAGAAAAGGTAGGCGAAATTTATGCTTTGGTTGTAAATAAGAGTTTTCATAATACTGATACTTCTTCAAAATTAATGCAATTATTAATAGACAAAGCTACCAATATGGAGCTAATCTCAATTTTTGCATTATCGAAGTATGGTGGTAGGTTCTTTTTTAGGTTTGATTTTAAGGAGACGAAATTATCTTCTCTTCCCGAGTTAAGACAAAAGAGCTATGATTATGAAAGAAGCTCAATCATTTATTCAAGAAAGCTTTGAGCTATTGTTAAGATAGTGTTTTTAAATAAGGCTTATTAATGCGACTTAAAGACAGAATACGCGGATATCTCCCGGTTGTCATTGATGTTGAAACATCCGGATTTAATGAAAAGACTGATGCATTGTTAGAAATTTGCGCCATCATAATCAGTATGGATGAAAGTGGTTCTTTTTATCCAAAGACAATGCTCCACTATCACGTCAAACCTTTTGAGGGGGCTAATATTGAGCCATCAGCAATCAAGTTTAATGGTATCGATATAGACAACCCTTTCAGACTAGCCGTAAGTGAAGAAAGAGCTTTAACTGAGATATTTGAAGAGATTAATAAAGCGCTAAAATCTGAGGAGTGTTCAAGATCTATTTTGGTGGGTCACAATGCCTTTTTTGATCTTGGGTTTGTCAAGGCGGCAACTAAAAGGGCAGGCCTAAAAAGTCCATTTCATCAGTTCTCAACAATTGACACTGTCAGCCTTTCAGCATTGTATTGTGGTGAGACAGTGCTTGCTAAAGCGATTTCTAAAATTGGAATTGAGTGGGACAATAATGAGGCTCATTCAGCGCTATACGACACTCAAAAAACCTCTGAACTCTTTTGTCAAATCTTTGACTCTAAAATAATAGGAGATTAAGGGCTCTCGTTCTTAATTTCTCTAAGATATTTGTAGTCAAGTGCCCATTTAATAAAGTCATCTGTATTGATTTTATCACTCCTAAATCTTTCCCTTAAAAGATGGTTTTCAACTCTTTGAAAGAAAATTAAGCTTAGTTGTTTGTCCTGAAGTTTCTTTATTTCATTAAGTTTAGTTTTGTAAAGCGTTGGTTCAATAATGTTTGAGAGTTTTGGACTCACCCCTAATAGGATCAAAAGACATTCATTAAAACTTAGATATTTAGTTTCAGTCAAGAAGTCATGCCAATACTTACGAGTTTTTAGCTGATTATTATTTGGATTAAGGTCTTTAAAGTCTAAAATATTATCTGCTAACAGAGATTCAATTGATAGAACATCAGAGTGAATTTCTGCATTATTTTGCCCACCTTTTAGAAGGGATTCTCTAAGTTTTATTAGTTCAGCCTTAATATTTTCTGCAGTTCTTAGGTGAAAAAGATTGTAGTTCAATTCAGACATATTCTTAACTATTTAATTAAATTTGCTTTCTTGCTCTAAGGTCCACCGCCTAATTTGCTCAGTAAGCTCTGAAGGTTTTAAATTAGAAGGAGAGATTGCCTTGCCGATAACTAAGGTTATAGCCCCAGGTTTTTTAATAAATGCACCCTTAGCCCATAGTTTACCCGCGTTATGATAAACAGGCACAATACTGTAACCAGTCTTTTTTGCTATCGCGCTACCCCCATTTTGATATGCACCCAATTGTTTGTATGGCTGTCTTGTTCCCTCAGGATAAATAACAATTGATATTCCTCTCTTTAATCTATCTGCGCCTTGCCTAATAACCTTTTTAATCGCATTTAATTTATCACCTCGATTAATTATAATTGGGTTCAATAGAGCTAAACTCCAGCCAAAAACAGGAAGCCACAATAACTCTCGCTTTAATACCCAAGTGTGTGCTGGGAATATAGTTTGAAAGGCAAGCGTCTCCCATGTAGATTGATGATTTGAAATAATAATGCATGGTTCCTGTAATACATTTTCTCTGCCAATGACCTCGGTGGTAATATTGAGAGTTACTTTAAGCCACCAAATACAAAAAATTGCCCACTGCGAGAGAAATTTTTGACGAGTGGGGTAGCCAGTAAAAATTAGAAATAAGCCAACAAAAGAGATCAAAACTAAACTAATAATTGAACCAACAAAGTACAATAGTGATCTTAAAAGTAACATGGCTTATAGAAGTCTAAGCGTTATAATTTAATTAAAATTTTACTAACTTTAGTCAACACTGGTAAGTCTATTTTATGAATGCATCAAAACAATTGTCTATTTTCCAACATGTAAGCGCTGAATGAATATTCTAATAGGCATTATTTCGCTTTTAGTTGGTGCAGCAATTAGCTTTTATATTCTTAATAAGAGGCTTTTTAAGCTATCTCAAAAAAATATTCAGCTTGAAACAAAGCTAGAGGAACAAGACAAGAATTATGCTGAAAAAATTCAGCTTGTTGATCACCTAAAGAACCAGGTTAACAATGAATTTAAAACGATTGCATCAGATATATTAAAAAACGATCGAGATAAACTAAAGGTAGATAACTCTGATTTATTGACACCTCTTCAGACTCAGCTCAAAAGCTTTAGGGAGAGAATTGAAACAATTACCAAGGAGCAGGTTGAGGAGAGAACAACTCTCAAAGAGCAGATTAAATCGCTACATGAAGCGAATATAGAGACTCAGCAGTCAGCAAAGAATTTAACTGAAGCGCTCACTTATGATAATAAAATTCAAGGAGACTGGGGTGAGGAAATACTGAGCTCTCTGCTTTCAAGCTATGGCTTTCAGGAGGGTGTTGAGTTTGATCTTCAAAAGCAGTACAAAAATGAGATGGGTGAAAAATTCAAGCCCGATGTCATTCTCCATTTGCCTGAAGGTAAGGACGTTGTTATCGACTCAAAAGTGTCTTTAAAAGATTATGTAGATTATGTAGCCGATCAAACTAATGAGTTAGCCCTTAAGAAGCACATATCCTCAATCGAGAATCAGATTAAAAATATAAGTATTAAGGAGTATGAAAATCTTGAGGGAGTTAGAAGTCTAGACTTCATTTTTGTCTTTATTCCAATCGAAGGAGCGCTATTACTTGCTCTCCAGCATAAGCATAGTTTGTTTGATGATGCACTCAAGAAAAATATAATGCTGGTTTCCCCGTCAATGCTGAGCATGAGTTTGAAAACTGTTAACTTTATGTGGCAAACCGATAAACAAAATAAAAATGCGGATGAGATTGCCAGGCAAGCAGCAGGAATGTATGACAAGCTTGCTTTATTTGTAGAGGATCTAGATAGGATTGAGAATCAACTTGAAAAAACTAAAGAGGGTTTTACAAGTGCTCGAAATAAACTATCTACTGGAAAAGGTAACTTGATAAGCAGAGCTGAGAGGCTTAAAGCGCTTGGAGTCAAGTCGAATAAGGAAATCAGTGAATGATAATTGAGAGAGCACACACTATTAAGAAAGAGGAGTTTAAAGATAAGGTTGTTCTTGTTACTGGAGCAAATAGGGGTTTTGGATTAGCAATTACAATGGATCTAGCAAGAGCTGGCGCTACAGTCATAATGCTGGGTAGAGACCTTGGATCGCTGGAGTATGCCTATGACGCTGTAGTGGATGCTGGACTGACTGAACCGATCCTCTATCCTTTGGATTTAGAAGGCGCAACTCCCGAAAACTATCAGGAACTTCAGGACAACCTGCTCAATCAATTTGGAAAGCTAGATGGCTTGGTCCATAATGCGTCCATTCTTGGCACTCAAATGCCAATTGAGCATTACGATATAAAGCTGTGGTATTCCACATTGCAAATCAATCTTAGTGCTCCCTTTATGCTAACTCAATTTCTTGTTCCTGCTCTTTTAAAATCGGATGATGCTAGAGTTATTTTTATGTCCTCAACTGTTGGCAGAGAGGCTAGGGCATACTGGGGAGCATACAGCGTTAGTAAGTTTGGAATTGAGAGCCTTGCGAAAACGCTTTCTGAGGAGCTTGAAAAAACTACTATTAGCGTTAATACAGTTAATCCTGGAAAGATGAGAACTGAGATGAGAAGGGCGGCTTATCCTGCTGAAGATTCGACAAAAGTTCCATTACCAGAAGAAAAAAGTCAGGCAATTGCCTATTTATTGTCTAGCTCTAGCCCAAAAATTAATGGAGAGCAGCTGACCATTTCAGATTAATCTATCTCTGAAGGTCTTGGGTTAAGTGTGGATGGATTTTCTTTAGAATTTGTTTGTAAACATCGGAGTTACCAGCAACAACGTTTCCCGTTTCCATGTACTTATCTCTTCCAGAAAAATCGCCTATAAAACCTCCAGCCTCTTTAACCATAAGAGCCCCTGCTGCCATATCCCATGAGTTAAGTCCAATTTCCCAGAAGCCATCTAATCTTCCTGCTGCTAGATAAGCAAGGTCTAATGCCGCAGCACCAGCCCTTCTGATTCCAGAAACGTGCGGGTGTATTGCTCTAAAAGTTTCTATATAGCAGTCGAGGTGTTGCGGATGCTTGAAAGGGAAGCCTGTTCCAATAAGTGTGTCCTTAAGGCCATTGGTTGAGGTTACGCGAATCCTTTCATTGTTTAGATAAGCACCTTCACCTTTTGATGCAGTAAAGAGTTCTTCTTTAAAGGGGTCATAGATTACAGCATGAGAAGTAATTTTTTTCTCAATAAGTGCAATCGATACAGCATACTGAGGAAAGCCATGAAGATAATTGGTGGTGCCATCCAGCGGGTCAATGATCCATTGATAGTCATTATCGCCAATCATTTTTCCACTCTCTTCTCCTAGGACTGAGTGCTGAGGAAAAGCCTTCTTGATTTCTTTAATGATCGCACTTTCGGCAGTCTTGTCAACCTCAGATACGAAGTCATTTTCAGATTTATTTTCTATAGTTAATAAATCGACTTGATTGTGATACCTTAAAATAATATCACCAGCTGCTCTGGCAGCTCTAACTGCAATATTAACGGTAGGATGCATCTTAAATGAGCCAAACAAATAAAGAAATGAATTATACCTTGACGAATTTTAATAAAGTAAGGATTGTCATGGTGAATACTACCGAGCCAGGCAACATTGGGGCTGCAGCTAGAGCAATGAAAAATATGATGCTTAGTGAGCTCTATCTTGTATCACCATCAAACTTCCCCTCTGCGGTGGCAACTGCAAGGGCAAGTGGAGCCGATGATGTGTTATCAAACGCCACAATCTGCTCAACTCTTGAGGAGGCTTTGGTAGGAGTTAGCCTAGTGATTGGAGCTAGCGCTAGGCAGCGTAACATCAAGTGGAGGCAGTTAAATGTTATTGAAACGTGCAATGAAATTCAATCGACACTTGTTTCAAAAGATAGTGAAGTGGCAATAGTCTTTGGAACCGAGAACTCTGGCTTAACCAATGAAGAGCTAGACTTATGTTCAATCTTAATGACCATCCCTGGAAACCCTGAATACTTTTCTTTAAATGTTGCTTCTGCGATTCAGGTATTTGCCTATCAGAATTTTGTTGCTAATTCAGAAGGAAAATTTGATAACTCCTCAAAAGACATTGCGGGATTTGATGACCTAAATGGGTTTTACAAACATCTAGAGCAAGTCCTTGAACATATTAGCTATTTTGATTCTAAAAAACCTAAAAACCTACTTATGAGACGCCTTAGAAGGCTTTTTGGAAGAAGCATTCCTGAAAAAGAAGAGATTGCCATATTACGAGGGATTCTCAACAAGATCAACCCATACAAGCCATAAATAAAAAAAGCCCGAAAAACGGGCTTTTTTTTGATGAGTTGTTGCCTTTTAACCCAGCATCAACTTATTCATTCTTTTAACGAACTCTGCGGGCTCCTTAATTTGACCACCCTCACTCAGTACGGCCTGATCAAATAATACTTTTACAATATCATCATCGACCTTTGTTTTGAGTTTCATAACAAGCGGATGAGTAGGGTTAATCTCAAGAATTGGCTTTGTCTCAGGGACGTCCTGTCCAAGTGACTTCATAATCCTCTCCATATTGCCACCTAACTCATTTTCGTCAGCAACTAGACAAGAAGGTGACTCACTTAAACGACTTGAAACTTTAACTTCTTTGACCTGATTATCAAGTATTTCTTGTGCCTTAGAGATTACTTTTTCATAGTCTTTAACCGTTTTTTCTTTCTTTTTCTTATCCTCTTTTGAGTCAAGATCATCCAAGTCTCCCTTGGCGATAGACTTTAAGGAGAACTCTTCAAATTCTCCAAAGTTAGCAACTAGCCATTCATCAACTCTATCTGAGAGGAGCAAAACTTCGATATCTTTTTGTTTGAAAATTTCAAGATGCGGCGATCCTTTTGCTGCATCATAGTTGTCGGCAGTGACATAATATATATTTTTTTGATCTTTGTTCATTCGGCCAACGTAGTCTTTAAGAGAGACTGTTTGGTCTGAAGAATCAGATGAAGTAGATGAAAATCTTAGTAGGTTTGAGATTTTCTCTTTGTTGGCGAAGTCCTCTACAACACCTTCTTTAATGACCATTCCAAATTCATTCCAGAAAGTTGCATAATCTTCAGGCTTGTTTTTGGACATCTTTTCAAGTTCTGAAAGGATTCTTTTTACGGACGCCTTTTTGATTGTGTCGACAACTTTGCTACCTTGAAGAATCTCCCTTGAAACATTCAGAGATAGATCTGCGGTATCTATTACGCCCTTAATGAATCGAAGATATTGTGGAAGCAATTCCTCATTGCCTTCCATAATAAAAACTCTCTTGGCATAAAGCTTAACGCCTCCTTTTCTTTTGGGCTCCCACATATCAAATGGTGCTTTTTTAGGTATGAATAGCAGAGAAGTGTAATCCAGCTTGCCTTCAACTCTGTTATGGATTTGAGTTAATGGGCCATCGAAATCATACGTAAGCGATTTATAGAACTCATCATAGTCGCTTTGGGTGAGCTCTTTTTTGTCTTGCATCCAGAAGGCTGTTGCCTTATTTATTGTTTCATAAACAATCTCGGTTTCATCTTCCTCTGATGGCTTAATCATCATTATTGGAACTGTAATATGGTCAGAGTACTTTGAAACAATTCCTCGAAGACGGAAACCATCTATAAACTCACTTTCAGCTTTCTTGACATCTAGTATTACAGTGGTACCGTAATCCTCAAGTTCAACAGATTCAATTGAATATTCACCTTTACCTTTTGAAGTCCATTTGGTTCCGTTCGCTTTGTCATCGCCAGCTTTTCTACTGAGAAGAGTGACAGTGTTTGAAACTATAAACGCAGAATAAAAACCGACACCAAATTGACCAATTAGATTAGAGTCTTGAGTTTGATTTTTATCTAAACTTTCTAAGTACTTTCGTGTGCCTGAGTTAGCAATAGTTCCAATATTTTCCATGACCTCATCCTGAGTCATCCCGATACCATTGTCTTTAATAGTAATTGTTCCTGCATCCTTATCGACATCAATTTGAATGCTTGGTTCTTGCTTGCCTTCAAGCAGCTTATCATTTGATAATGATTCAAACTTTAGCTTATCGATTGCATCTGAAGCATTTGAAACAAGCTCTCTGAGAAAAATCTCTTTATTGGAATAAAGAGAATGAATCATCAAGTTAAGAAGCTGAGAGACTTCAGTTTGAAATTCATGTGTTTGTTTTTTACTCATTCAAAATCCCCTATCGTTTAACGTAAAATGTAAAGATATGGTCAATCACGAAAAAAACAAGTACAAAAACGTAATTTTATCGAAACAAATTGAAGATTTTGTTGGGCACTTGAGTATCGAAAAAAACTATGCATTAAATACAATTTCATCTTACAAAAGAGACTTATTGAAATTTACATCATTTCTAATTGATAAAGAGGTCTCTGATTACAAAATGGTTGACCCTGATACTCTTAATATGTTTGTCATGGAGTTAAGGCATAGCAACACATCAGGAAAATCAATTAAAAGATACTTGTCCTCAATCAGAGTTTTCTTTGCATTTCTTATGGAGATTGGTGAAGTAGAAACAAATTCTGCCCTCTTAATTAAAACACCAAAAGTGGAGCGTGAGCTTCCGAAAACTATCGACTTTGATGACTTAAAAAAAATGATGACAATTAATTCATCTCAATATAAGGAGTTAAGATCGGTATTGATGATTGAGTTGCTATATTCATGTGCACTCAGAGTATCAGAGCTTGTCGGAATAAATCTTGAAGATATTGATATGAATGAGGGTTTTGTAAAGGTCATTGGTAAAGGCAATAAGGCTCGATTTTCTCCAATGGGCCAAACAACAATTGATGTTTTGAAGCGTTATATTAAACAGAGGCCGACCTGCAATTCAGATGCCTTATTCATTAATCAAAAAAACACAAGAATTTCAACAAGAACCGTTCAAAATGTTGTTAAAAAAAGGGCCCTCCAAGTAGGTGTCTCAATCAATGTTCATCCACATTTGCTAAGACATGCAGCAGCCACACATTTCTTGCAGTCAAGTCATGACTTGAGGACTGTTCAAGAGTTTTTAGGGCACAAGAGCATTAAAAGTACCCAGGTCTATACCCACTTAGATTTTCTTGAATTATCGAAAGTTTATGATGAGTTTCATCCAAGAGCCAAAAAATGATAGTCAATACTAGAATTAGACTGGCACTCCATCATCTAAGAAAAGGAGTTATAGCCCATCCAACGGATACTATCTATGGTCTTGGGTGTCTCGCTAATAACTCATTTGGAATTCAAAAGATTATCGAACTAAAGAAAAGAGATATTAGCAAAGGTTTCATTCTGCTTGCCTCTGACATTGGTTACCTACTGCCCTATATTGATTCTCAAATAAGTGAAGATCTCTTAGAGCAGCTATCATTACCTACAGAAAGTCCAACGACTTTTTTAGTGCCAAAGTCAGAGGAATTGCCCCCATTATTAGCTGGTGGAAATGAACTTTTGGCTGTGAGAATTACTTCCAATCCTTTGATTAAGTTTTTTTGTGAGGAAACTGAGTCGGCTCTGATTTCAACAAGTGCAAATCTACAAGGCAAAAAAGCTGCCTCAACTCAGCGCGAATTAAAAAGCTACTTTGGTAATCAGCTAGACTATGTATTGCCTCCTACTGGGTATAATTCTGAACCTTCAAAGATCATTAATTTAATGACTGGGGAGCGTTTAAGGTAAACACTTAAATTCATTTAAATGACAAACGCTTAATTTTTATAAACTAAAAAAAATGATAGAACAAGTTAAAAAGTATCTATTAAATCTTCAAAATGATATTTGCGAAGAATTTGGAAATTTAGACTCAAAATCAAGCTTTGATAATGATGTATGGGAGAGAGATGACGGACGAGGAAGTGGAATCACTCGAGTCATCTCTAATGGTAGTCTATTTGAAAAAGGCGGCGTCAACTTCTCAATTATTAGTGGCGACAAGATGCCCAAATCAGCAACACAGCTCAGGCCTGAGCTAGAGGGTAGAAAGTATACAGCGCTGGGCATTTCTGTTGTGTTCCATCCTGAAAATCCATTTGTTCCAACTACACATTCAAATGTCCGCTTCTTTATAGCTGAAAATGAAGGCGAAGAGCCTTTGTGGTGGTTTGGTGGAGGCTTTGACTTGACACCATACTATGGATTTGAGGAGGACGCAATTCATTGGCATAAGACCGCTCATCAGGCTTGTAAACCTTTTGGAGAAAAGGTTTATGAAAATTATAAAAAGTGGTGCGATGACTATTTTTATTTGAGCCATAGAGATGAGCAGCGTGGCATAGGCGGACTATTTTTCGATGACCTAAATGAAGGCGGGTTTGATTATTGCTTTGATTTTATGAAAAGTGTCGGAAACCATTTTGTTAAAGCATATAAACCGATCGTCCTTAAAAGACAAGAAACACCATATACAGAAAAGCAAAAAGAGTTTCAGCTTTACAGGCGAGGCCGATACGTCGAATTTAATTTAGTTCAGGATAGAGGAACTTTGTTTGGCCTTCAAAGTGGAGGTAGGACTGAATCAATTTTGATGTCACTTCCACCAAAAGTTCAGTGGGCTTATCAATTCAATATAGCTCCCAATAGTGAAGAGGAAAAACTAACGAATTACTTTTTGAAGCCTAGAAATTGGATTTCATAGATATCAACTACGGTTGAATTATTTTCTAGTGAAAAGCTTTTAAAACTAGGATATAATCCACGCTGAAATATCTTTTGTTGTTCTGTTTAGATACAACATATCGTTTGCAACGGCGCAGACTTCTGACAATGCCTGTCATTTTTTAAATTTACTATTATTTATAGGGAGTATAGCTATGTCTGCAAAAGATGTAATGAAAACGATTGAAGAGCAAAGCGTAAAGTTTATAGATTTTCGTTTTACTGATACAAAAGGAAAAGAGCAGCACGTTAGTGTTCCAGCTCATACAGTTGATGCTGAAAAGCTTGAAGAAGGACAGATGTTTGATGGATCTTCAATTGCTGGCTGGAAAGATATTAACGAGTCTGACATGATTCTTATGCCTGATTGTGATACCGCAATCATTGATCCTTTTACTGAAGAGGTAACACTCAATATCCGTTGTAATATCATTGAGCCTTCAGACATGAAGGGATATGTTAAAGACCCTCGCTCTATTGCTCATAGAGCAGAAGCATACCTGAAGGATTCAGGGATTGGCGACACAGCTTATTTTGGTAATGAACCTGAATTTTTTGTATTTGATAGCGTGAAGTGGGATACAGGTCACGGAATGGGAAAGGCTTTCTTTGAGATTAACTCTGAAGAGGCTGCATGGAGTTCTGGTGAGGATATGGAAGGTGGTAACAAAGGTCATCGCCCAAGAGTTAAAGGTGGCTATTTCCCTGTACCTCCAGTAGACTCATTGCATGATCTTCGCTCTCAGATGTGTTTAGCAATTGAAGAGATGGGCGTTACTACAGAGGTTCACCATCACGAGGTTGGAACAGCTGGACAATGTGAAATTGGAGCGTTATTTAATACTCTAGTTAAGAAGGCTGATGAGACTCAGATTCTAAAATACTGTGTTCATAATGTAGCTCATTTATATGGAAAGACTGCAACATTTATGCCAAAGCCAATTGCTGTTGATAATGGAAACGGCATGCATGTTCATATGTCAATTGCGAAAGATGGTAAAAATTTATTTGACGGTGACGGCTACGGAAACTTAAGTGAAACAGCGCTTTACTACATTGGTGGTGTTATTAAACATGCAAAAGCATTAAACGCTTTTACAAATCCATCTACTAATTCATATAAGCGATTAGTACCTGGTTTTGAAGCTCCAGAAATGCTTGCTTATTCAGCAAAGAATCGTTCTGCTGCGATAAGAATTCCATTCGTTTCTAATCCTAAGGGGCGCAGAATTGAAGTGCGCTTTCCAGATTCAACAGCGAATCCATATCTTGCCTTTGCAGCACTTCTAATGGCAGGGCTTGATGGAATTAAAAACAAGATACATCCGGGTGAGCCAGCTGATCAGGATTTATATGAAGACAGTGATGGGTCCATTCCTAAGGTTAGTGGTATGCTTCATATCGCTCTTGAAGAGCTCGACAAAGATCGTGATTTTCTTAAGGAAGGTGGAGTATTCACTGATGAAGTGATTGATTCATTCATAGATCTTAAGATGCAAGAGGTTACTGCTATGAGAGCGTCACCTCAACCACTTGAGTTTGATTTATATTACAGTTGTTAATGGTAATAAATAAAAAATAAAAAAAAGCCGCGCTCTGTGCGGCTTTTTTATAATCTATTCATAACTTTATGGATACGTTAAAATACATCATAATTAAATTTATTTTTTTAGAACAAAGATGATTGAACTCAGAAATGATTGGCAAATAGGTGAAATTAAAGCTCTTTTTGAGCTTCCCTTTAATGACCTTCTATTTAAGGCGCACTCGATTCATAGAGAAACATTTGACCCAAATAAAGTTCAAGTGAGTTCATTATTGAATATCAAAACTGGTGCTTGTCCTGAGGATTGTTCATACTGCTCGCAAAGCTCCAAATATGATACTGGTTTAGAGCGTGAAAAATTGATGGAGGTTGAGGAAGTTCTTCAACAAGCTCAAAATGCTAAAAACAAAGGTGCGACTCGTTTTTGTATGGGTGCAGCATGGAGAAATCCGACAGATAAAAGCCTAGACAAAGTGATTCCGATGATTCAAGGGGTCAAAGCAATGGGCATGGAGACTTGCGTGACTCTCGGCATGTTATCTCCTAAGCAAGCAGCAGTTCTTAAAGATGCTGGACTTGACTATTACAACCATAATATTGATACATCTAAAGAAAATTACTCTAATGTTGTAACTACACGCCAATTCCAAGACAGACTGGATACCTTAGAAGCTGTTAAGAATGCCAATATTAACGTTTGTAGTGGTGGTATTCTTGGGATGGGAGAAACAGAGACTGACAGAGCTTCAATGCTTCAATCTTTGGCTAACCTTGAAAAGCACCCAGACAGTGTCCCAATTAACTTGCTTGTTCCAATTCCCGGAACGCCATTTGAGAATGTAAAGCCTCCTAGTGAAAGTGAGTTTGTAAGAACCATCGCGGTTGCAAGAATCTTGATGCCTAATTCTGTTGTTAGGTTGTCCGCTGGCCGTCTGGATATGGGAGAAGGGATGCAGGCGCTATGCTTTTTTGCAGGTGCTAATTCTATTTTTTACGGCGAACAGCTTCTTACTACTGACAACCCAACGGTTGCTAACGACAAGCTTCTTTTTAGCCGCCTTGGCATTAATTCAGAAGATAATCAGCAATCAGTCGCTCAGGATGTAGCACTTTAAGTGACCCAAGGTTAAAACTCATCTCCTTGAGCCTTTCTGAGTCTAATTGAGACATTTGCTCGTCTAACGCTTCAGGTGTGAGATTTTGCTCATCAATTATTATCCCTGCTTCTTTTTTAGTTAAGTACTGAGCATTAACAGTTTGGTGATTATCGATTGCATAAGGAAATGGAATAAGTATGGCAATTGTCTTTGTTGCGATTAATTCAGATACAGTCATGGCTCCTGCTCTGCATACTACTAGGTCTGCCCAGGCGTAAGCCTCACTCATATTGGAGATAAATGGATCCAACTTTACTTGGCGATGATCACTCTTACTATACAAAGCCTTGACTTCATCAAAATGACTTTTTCCAGTCTGATGCCAGATATTAATTGGAGTTTTAATGTGCGGAATCACTTCGTTTATTTTTTTTGCGCCTAGCGAGCCCCCAAGCACAAGTAGATTTTTGACCTCTGAGACTGCTTTTTTTGAATTTGGCTCAAACAAAATAGGATTTCCAGTTGTAATAGCATTGACTTCCTCAGAAAAGGAGTTTTCGAATGCTTGAAAATTTAGCGTTGAAATCTTGCTTAAAAGTTTATTAGTAGATCCTGGAATTGTATTTTGTTCATGAATAAACAAAGGTACAAAAAAAATTTTTGCAATCAAGCCCCCGATTCCTGTTACATAACCTCCCATACCAATCACCGCATTTGGCCTATATTTTATAAAGACAATGACAGTCTGAATAAACCCAAAACTAAGTAAAAATAAAGCCCTGATTATTGTTATTAATTTTTTTCCACGAATTCCGCTAGAAAAGACGCCATTAAATTTAATTTTATACCTTGGAACTAGGTCGCTCTCCATAGAGTTTCTGCCACCAAGCCACTCAACTATTGCACCCCTTTTTGACAACTCTTTAGCAATAGAAAGGGCCGGGAAAATATGACCCCCAGTGCCGCCAGCCATAATTAGAATCTTTTTAGACATAGTGACGTTGCTTTGAGTATTTAGTCCTATTTTCCATATCTACTCGTAAAATAATGGCTAAAGAAATGATCGCAAATATCATAGATGTCCCGCCATAGCTCAGAAGAGGCAATGTAAATCCTTTCGGAGGCAAAAGACCTAAATTCATTCCTATATTGACCGTGATTTGCATTGCGAACCAGGTACATATCCCAAAAACTACATAGGAGCTGTAATACCTGCCTTTTTGAAGGGCAACTTTTGCAATCTTAAACCCCTTTAGCAAAATAAACAAAAAGGATAGCAATACAAACATCATCCCTAAAATTCCCAATTCTTCACCTATGACTGCAAAAATCATATCTGTGTGTCGCTCAGGCAGTAGAGAGTATTTTTGGATTCCAGCACCAATACCAGTTCCAAACCAATCCCCCCTTGCGATACCAATTAATGCCTGCTGAGTTTGATGAACTTTAGCGTCATTACTGGCCCAAAAATCATCCACCCAGAAGGAAGTGAGTCGTGCAATTCGATTTGGATTAAGATAAATAAATACACCAACGAAGGCAAATAAGCCAGCTGTTATAATTGAAAGTTGCTTTAAAAAAACTCCAGCAGCATAAAGCATAGCTAGAGCAGTTAAAGATATGATTAAGGTTGCGCCAAAGTCAGTCTCTAAAAGCAAAAGAAAATCAGCTATACCAATAATGACCAGTGTTTTAAGAAACCCTTTCCAAGGCCTTCTAATATCTTTTTCTTGCCGAATTAAAAAACCAGCCATAAAAAGAACCATGGATAGTTTCATTAACTCTGAAGGTTGAAATTTAAAAAAAACAAAATTAATCCATCTCGTCGATCCGTTAACAGTGTGCCCAATTGGTGGAGGAAAGAATACGACTGTCAAAAGAATCAAAGAGAGAATGAATAGCGGTATTGAGTATTTTTGGAGGGTTGAAATTGGAGTATTCAAAATTATCAGTCCTGCAAACAAACCAGCGCAGATAAATATAGTCTGCTTGAAAAAAAATGAATAACTAGAAAAATAAGCCAATGAAGCAGAAAAGGACATGAGCCACCCAAAAATTAACAAAGCCAAAATAGAAGACAGCAATGCTTTATCTGGCATTTGTCTTGTTCTCATGTTTGGGTTTAATCTCATAGACAAATATATTTTATACTTTTATTTTTGAAAAGTTTCTATAGATATCGATAAGCTTAATAGTCAAGCTTTCAATAAGTCATTATGGGATAATATTTTATTTTATAAATTTAAACGAACCATGATTTCTACTGCAAACGTCACCATGCAATTTGGTGAAAAACCGCTCTTTGAAAATATTTCAGTAAAGTTTCAAAGCGGTAATCGATATGGTCTGATTGGAGCCAATGGATGTGGAAAGTCAACCTTAATGAAAATTTTGACAGGCGAATTAAAGCCTACTCACGGGTCAGTTCTAGTGGGAGAGGGTCAAAGGCTAGGAGTGCTATCTCAGGATCAGTTTGCTTTTGAAGAGTATCGGGTTGTTGATACGGTCATCATGGGGCACAAAAAACTCTGGGAAATTAAAGAAGAAAGAGACAGAATCTATGCGCTTCCTGAGATGAGTGAAGAGGATGGTATTAAAGTTGCAGAATTAGAGATGGAGTTTGCTGAGATGGACGGCTACTCAGCTGAGTCTTCAGCAGGAGAATTATTGTTGGGCCTAGATATTCCATTAGACCAGCATTATGGGTTGATGAGTGAGATTGCACCTGGATGGAAGCTTCGAGTGTTGTTGGCTCAAGCACTGTTTTCTGATCCAGAGATACTTCTGTTGGATGAGCCTACAAATAACTTGGATATTAACTCCATTAGGTGGCTAGAGGAGGTTCTTAGCGCCAGAAAGTCAACCATGGTTATCATTTCACACGATCGTCATTTTTTGAATGGCGTTTGTACGCACATGGCGGATTTAGATTACGGCGCTTTAAATGTATTTCCAGGAAGTTATGATGACTTTATGATTGCGGCAACTGCAATCCAGGAGAGGATGAGAGCGGATAATGCCAAAAAGGAAGAAAAAATTAAAGATTTAAAGCACTTTGTCTCTAGATTCTCTGCAAACGCTTCAAAGTCAAAGCAGGCTACATCACGCTTAAAGCAGCTAAATAAAATTGAACTAGATGATATTAAGCCTTCTTCACGGGTAAGCCCTTATATTATTTTTAATCAAAGTAAGGAGTTGTTCAGAAATGTTTTGGAGGTGCAAGGGCTCTCTAAAAGTTATGATGATGAGCAGGTACTAAAAGATATTAATTTAATGATTGAAACAGGTGAGAGGGTTGCAATCATTGGACAAAACGGAATTGGGAAAAGCACTTTACTTAAAACTCTATTTGGAGAAGTTGAGGCTGACAGTGGTAATACAAAATGGAGTGAAAACTCTAACATTGGTTACTATGCCCAGGATCATAATGAAGAGTTTGAGAAAGATATGAGCGTTTTAGATTGGATGACTCAATTTAAAAATGAAAAAGATGATGTTCAAGTGATGCGTTCAGTTTTAGGGAAAATGCTTTTCGGAAAAGAGGATGTGAAAAAATCTGTCAAATCACTGTCTGGTGGGGAAAAAGGAAGGATGATTTTTGGAAGATTGATGCTTCAGAAGCCTAATATTTTGTTGATGGATGAGCCTACAAATCACCTCGATATGGAGTCTATTGAAGCTTTGAATTTAGCTCTAGACAACTACAAAGGAACACTCATTTTTGTAAGTCATGACAGAGAGTTTGTATCATCACTATCTACGAAAGTGATAGAGCTGAAGGAAGATGGCGCTCACTATTATTCAGGAAATTACGAAGATTACCTTTTGTCTCAAGTGTGAATTTAATTAAATATCCTTTTGAAATCTATTAATAATTCATTGCAACATTTGATGGTTAAATAAATAAATTATTTAAGTGCGTTTTTTAATATAAGGTTACTTGTTAAATGTTTACAGGAATTATTCAATCTAAAGGCAGCATCAAGGAGATTTTCTCTTCTAGTGATGGTGCTCGTTTGAAAATCAATACTAACGCCCTAGACTTAAGTGACACCAAAGTTGGAGATAGCATTGCTGTAGATGGTGTCTGTTTGACTGTAACTGAGCTTACAGAAAGCTCATTCACAGCAGATGTCTCTAACGAAACACTAACTTGTACAACTTTTTCAGCTCTTAAGCAGGGAAAAAACGTTAACCTTGAAAGATCACTCAGAGTTAACCAAGGCGTTGATGGTCACCTGGTGAGCGGCCATGTAGACGGAATTGGTGCTGTAAATTCTATCGAAAAAGATGGCGATAGTGTAAGAATAAAGATAGAAGTTCAAGGCGACATCATAAAATATATTGCTAAGAAAGGATCAATCTGTATTAATGGTGTAAGCCTAACGGTCAATAGCGTCGAGAATAACTTTTTTGATGTTAATATAGTTCCTCATACGCTTTCAGCTACGACTCTTGGAGATCTCTCTCTTCAATCCAATGTAAATATAGAGATTGATCAGATTGCAAGATATGTTGAAAGGCTTTTGAGTCAAAATGAAGAATAGATGAATATGCAAGCATCAATTAAAGAAATATTAGAAGACTACAAGCAAGGAAAAATGATCATTCTTATGGATGATGAGAACCGTGAAAATGAGGGAGATCTTTTGATTGCCTCTGAAAAGGTTACAAAAGAAGATATTAATTTTATGGCCACGCATGGCCGAGGATTAATTTGCTTGACTCTGACTCAACAAAGGTGTCAACAATTGAACCTTCCTCTCATGGTGTCGCAAAATAGTGACCTGCATTCTACAAACTTTACCGTATCAATTGAGGCTGCCTCAGGAGTAACAACTGGAATCTCAGCTGCTGACCGGACAAAGACGATACTCGATGCAGTTGCAAAAGATGCAAAACCCATTGATATTGTTCAGCCCGGGCATGTTTTTCCTTTAATGGCTCAACAGGGCGGGGTTTTAATACGTGCTGGACATACAGAGGCGGGATGTGATTTGGCTCGTTTAGCTGGCTTTGAAGCCTCCTCAGTCATAGTTGAAATTCTAAATGATGATGGATCTATGGCTCGAAGTGATGATTTATACAAGTTTGGTAAAAAACACGACATTAAAGTTGGCCATATTGCTGATTTAATTCACTACAGAGTTGAAAATGAAAAAACTGTAGAGAGGATAAGTCAGAGGCCTTTTAAAACCAAGTACGGCGATTTCGATCTCTATTCTTATTTAGATACTATCCATAATGATATTCATATTGCGCTTGTTAAAGGAACTATAAGTCATAAAACAGAGCCTTATGTTAGGGTTCATATGGAAAACATCTTCAAAGATGTTCTTCAAGAGGTTCATAGAGGTTTCAGTATTAACAGTGCTTTAGATATGATTTCAGAGGTTGATAATGGTGTTTTTTTGTTGCTTAGAAAACAGTCCAATCAGGCTATTTTAGAAAATATTGATAATCAAGACTATAGAAGCAGTGACGACGATAAAACTTTTGGTATTGGCGCCCAAATTCTGTCTGATTTAGGTGTTTCAAATATGAAGTCTCTAGGAAAGCCAAGAACCTGGCCAGGCCTAGAGGGTTTTGGAATAACTATTACTGAATACGTAAACATTAAGGAGTAAATGAATTGAAAGCTATTGAGGGAGATTTAACGATTAACGATAAAAAAATTGCAATTGTCGCTGCCAAATTTAATTTCTTTGTCGTTGAGCATTTGATTAGTGGAGCAAAAGAAGCCCTACTAAAAAGTGGCACTAAAGAGGATGACATTGAAATATTCTATGTTCCAGGAGCTTTTGAAATTCCATTGGCACTTAAAAAAGTAGTAGGCACTTGTAAATTTGATGGAGTGGTGGCTTTGGGGGCTGTCATTCGAGGCGGAACACCACATTTTGAGTACGTTGCTGGAGAGTGTGTAAAAGGAATTTCACAGATTTCACTAAATTCGGAAATACCCATCGCTTTCGGCGTATTAACTGTTGATACCGTTGAACAAGCAATTGAGCGCTCAGGAAGTTCAGAAAATAAAGGCGCTGAAGCTGCGGAAAGTACTATTCAAATGATTAGCTTGATAGATAAACTGTGACTCCTAAACAGCGCTCAAGAGCACGAGTAGTTCAGGCTATATACCAATGGCTTCTTTCTGGTGAAGATATCAAAAAGATTGAGCAGCAGTTTTTAAACCAAAAAGAAGGAAAAATTTCTAAAGCTTTTTTCTCAAATTTGTTGCTAAACATTCCTAAGAATATTGCTGCGCTTGAGGATATTATTGTTCCATCCCTTGATCGAGGTGTTGATGAATTAGGTCCTACAGAAAAGGCAATTTTATACTTAGGCGTTTATGAATTAAAGTTTCAGCTTGAGGTGCCTTATCGCGTTGTTATTAATGAGGCAGTAGAGCTAGCTAAACTTTATGGCGCAGAGGGCTCTTTTAAGCTCATAAACTCCTCACTAGACAAGATTGCTCCAGACCTAAGATCTATAGAGTTTGCAAAGTAGAATAATCAATTAATAAAAGTCCACCAAACTGAAATTATTTTTTTAAGTTGCGCTCCAGCTTAAATTAGACAATTAATAAATCTCTTTCAGCCACCATAGTTCTTTTTTTATCTCAATCAAAAATAAATTAAACACATCTTTAAAAATTTTATTGATTTTATCTTTTTTCATGGTAGTATTTAATTTCAGCATTCAAATCTAGTTAGCTAAAAATGAGTTTTTACTCTATAGCTCAGGCTTACTTTTTTTGCTGAAAATAGGGTAAGTTAAATATTTATATTATTTTAGGAGAAACAATGAAAAGTATTTATAAAAAAATTGGAGCTACAGTAGTAAGTGCTATTGCTTCAGTGAATGTTATGGCTCTTGATGAGTTGAATGTGGCTTATTTTGAAGAGTGGCCAATGCCATTTGAGTACGCAAAACAAATCGGTGCTTATGATGAAGCTCTTGGTATGAAAGTCAACTGGAAAGCTTTTGGAACAGGTACAGCAATGTCAGCTGCTATGGCATCAGGTGATATCCATATATCTGTGAGCCAGGGTGTGCCTCCATTTATCGTGGCGGCATCAACTGGTCAGGATATCCAAATTGTTGACGTGGCTGTGAGCTATGCTGATAACGACAACTGTGTTGTGGCTTCAGGCCTAGAAATTGATGCAAGCAACGCTTCAGAATTAGCTGGCAAGAAAGTTTCAGTTCCAATCGGAACAGCTGCGCACTATGGCTTCTTAAAGCAGATGGAACATTTTGGTGTTTCAGTAGACTCAATGCAAGTTGTTGATATGGCTCCACCGGAAGGTGCTGCTGCATTAGCGCAAGGAAGTATTGATATGTTCTGTGGTTGGGGTGGTTCACTTCGTCGTGCTCTAGAACATGGTAATGTTCTTTTAACAGGTGCTGAAAAAACAGCTCTAGGTATCTTGGTATGGGATGTAACATCAGTTCCAGCAAGCTTTGCTGATGAGAATGCAGAAGTTCTTCAAACATTCTTAGGTGTTACTGCTGCTTCAAATGCAATGTGGAATTCTGGTGGATTTACTTCACTAATGCTTCCTCATATTGCTAAAGATGCAGGTATGGATGAGCAAGCTACGGCTGAAACAATGGCGACATTTGTATTCCCTTCAGTTAGCAACCAACTAGGTAGTAACTGGCTTGGTGGATCAGGTGCGGCATTCCTTAAAGGTGTAGCAGATGTATTCGTTAACAGTGGAAACATCCCAAGTGCTCGTGGTTCATATGCTAATGCTATCAACACTGATGGCTTAGAGGGACTAGCTGCACAATAAAGTATTTAAATTAACGACATTTAAGTCTTTAATTTAGTATTAGTTAGACCAAAGGTGGCGCACTTTTAAGTGTGCCACTTTTTTAATGAAAAACAAATTCGGAGCCAGTTTTGAAAGGTTTATCAATAAATAATATATCCATGCGTTTTGACTTAAAGAATGGATCTTCCGTTCAAGCGCTAAAAGACGTTTCACTTGACATAGATGAAGGACAAATAATTACTGTTCTTGGACCCTCGGGCTGTGGAAAAACTACACTACTTAATATCGTAGCAGGCTTTCTAGCTCCTACAGAAGGCAAGGTTATTCTGAATGATGAGATTGTTCAAGGGCCTGGCGCAGAGCGTGGAATGGTTTTTCAGCAGGGCGCTCTTTTTGAGTGGATGAATGTTCGCTCAAACGTTGCTTTTGGACCCCGAATGAAGGGAATGTCTAAGTCAGAGCAAGAAGAAAAGGTTAAGCATCTTTTAGAGATTGTAGGACTCGCTGATTTTGAAGATAAAGCGGTTTATGAATTATCTGGAGGGATGCAACAAAGAGTTGCTCTAGCAAGGTGTCTGGCCAATGATCCTGATGTAATCTTGATGGATGAACCATTAGGCGCATTAGATGCATTAACACGTGAAAAAATGCAAGGCCTTGTTTTAAAACTATGGAAAGAGACTGGTAAAACAATTATCTTAATTACTCACTCAGTTGAAGAGGCGGTTCTTCTTGGTGAAAGATTGTTAGTACTAGCTCCAAGACCAGGAAGAATCCACAAAGAATACCAACTCCCTTTTGCTGAAATGGGAGTAAACATGGATTTAAGGGATGTTAAAAAGGCGGATGGCTACACTGAGACTCGGGATGAAATTCTCTCAATTATTTGGGAAATGGAAGAAGAAATAATGGGTAGAGCGGAAGAAAACTAATGGCTATTTTAATTTTTTATATAATAATTTTTGTTGCAGCTTTCTATGTTGTTAAGATTGCTACATCATTTACCAAATCACAAGATGATTTTACAAGTTTAAAAACAGTAACTTTTGGAGATGAGAGTGCTGTCACACCTAACAGAGCAGCATCTTTTATATCCGTAATCGCTATCTTTGCTATATGGGCAGCATTCACAGGCTCTAAATTAATCCCAATTCATGTGCCTGGACCTTTTGTTGGCGATCTCTCTTTTAGCTATACAGCAATGAATTCCTCTGGTGAAACAGATGACGCCGATGTAACCATAACGGTCTATGATGTTCAGTCTGGTGTAATACCTGACAAGCTTGAAATTGAACCAGGAGACGGTTTTGCGCTGAATGATACTGATCAAATCATAACCTACAGAAGTGGACTTATTAAAGTTCAAAAAAACGATGTAGGTGGAAAAGATAAAGACTATAAAGTAGTAGCTGTCAATGGACAGGAAATATCTCCAGAACAAGAGGTGTTTGTTGACAATGCTCGTATTTATATGACAAGAAAGGGTACGTTGAGTGTCACACCAGAAAAAGGCTGGCAGATGCAGCCTGTGTGGCTTCCTGCACCAGAAACAGTCTGGTCTAGATTAGTCAAGGTTGGCTCTGAAGGGTATAAAAACTTTACTCTATGGGAGCACTTAGGTTGGTCCCTTATTCGAGTAATTGTTGGGTTTTTAGCTGGTGCAATTATTGGAATTCCTTTGGGCTATGCGATGGGTTTATCTGGATGGTTTAGGGGCTGGTTTGACCCTATAGTTGAATTTATGAGGCCAGTGCCACCTTTAGCTCTCATTCCGCTAGTTATTATTTGGTTTGGAATTGGAGAGCAGGGTAAGATTATTTTGCTATTTTTAGCATCACTCTGGATTATGACGATTTCAGCCAGAGCAGGAGTTTCAGGTGTGAAAATTTCAAAAATCCATGCCGCTTACTCCCTCGGCGCATCAAAGTGGCAGATTATGAGGTTAGTCATTGTTCCAAATAGTTTGCCAGAGATCTTTACAGGTGCAAGAGTATCTATGGGAGTTTGCTGGGGAACAGTTGTTGCTGCAGAATTGGTAGCTGCACAAAAAGGAGCTGGAATGATGATTATTAACGCATCTAAATTCCAAATGACCGACTTAGTAATTATGGGAATTGTTTTAATTGGCGTCATTGGCTATGCCATTGATATATTAATGAGAATTTCAGAAAACTATCTCGTTCCATGGAAGGGTAAATAGTTCTATAATTCTATTTTTTTTATCACTTAAATAGATATGTCGACAAGTATTCCTAAGCATGCTCAAGCAGTAATCATTGGTGGTGGAGTTGTTGGTTGCTCCGTTGCTTATCACCTTTCAAAACTTGGATACAAGGATGTAGTCTTACTAGAGAGAAAAAAATTAACTTCTGGCACAACTTGGCATGCCGCTGGTCTTGTAGGACAAATGCGATCCTCGCTTAATTTAACTCAAATGGTTAAGTACTCTGGAAATCTCTATGAAACACTTGAATCAGAAACTGGAATGGCTACTGGTTACAGAAGAACTGGCTCTGTAAGTCTAGCTACTAATCAAGAGAGGTTAACTGAATATAAACGCAATGCATCACTTGCAAAGGTTCATGGGGTTGATGTACAAATCCTGTCAACAGATGAGTTAAGAAAGAAGTTAGATTTTTTTAATCTTGATGACGTCGTGGGTGGTGCATGGATACCTAAAGATGGCAAGGCTGATCCAGCAAATGTTGCAATGGCTCTGGCAAAGGGCGCTAAAAATAATGGCGTTAAAATTTTTGAAGATGTAAAAGTTACTGGGATTCTTAAAGATAATGGAAAGGCAACTGGAGTTCAAACAGATTTTGGAGACATTCAATCTGAGGTAGTTGTCAACTGCGGTGGCATGTGGGCAAGAGAAGTAGGAAAAATGGCTGGAGTGTCAGTTCCACTTCATGCCTGTGAGCATTTCTATTTTTTAACTTCGGCTGTACCAGGATTAGGAGATATGCCGGTTGTCAGAGTTCCAGACGAGTCTGCATACTACAAAGAAGACGCTGGAAAAATATTGGTTGGTCTATTTGAGCCAAATGCTAAACCCTGGGCTCAAAATGGCATACCAGAGGATTTTTGTTTTGATCAAATTCAGGATGATTTAGATCACTGCATGCCTTACCTTGAATTAGCAATGAACAGAGTCCCAGTAATGGAGAGTTTAGGTATTGAAACACTTTTCAATGGGCCAGAAAGTTTTACACCAGATGATAATTTTCAAATTGGTGAGTCACCGGAACTTGGAAGTTTTTATGTTGCTGCTGGGTTCAACTCAATTGGAATTCAAGCTGCTGGCGGAGCTGGAAAATATCTAGCAGAATGGATTGTTGGCAAAGAACCACCTTGTGATTTATGGGACGTAGATATAAGAAGAAATCAGTCCTTCCAGAGTAATAAGACTTATCTAGCTAACAGAGTAACTGAAACCCTTGGCTATCTTTATGAAAATCATTTTCCATATCACCAATATGAAACTGCAAGAGGACTAAGGAAAACACCTCTTTATGATTTCTACAAAAAACGTGGCGCCTGTTTTGGTGAAGTTGCTGGCTGGGAGAGGCCTAACTGGTTTGTTCCAGAAGAGCTCATTGGTAAGGCAGAGGCAAAGTATGAATATTCTTGGGGTAGGCAAAATTGGTTTGAGTATCATAAATTAGAGCAACAAGCTATAAGAGAGTCTGTTGGCATGTATGAAATGTCATCGTATGCCAAAATTAGAGTTAAAGGCAGTGATGCTATGGACTTTCTTCAGCTCATTTGTGCAAATGATGTAGATGTTGAGCCTGGAAAGATGGTCTACACTCAATGGCTTAATGAAAAAGGCGGAATAGAGGCCGATGTAACTGTGACTCGACTTGCTATTGACGATTACTTGATTGTTAGCGGAACTGTTTGCCTTAATAGAGATATGCATTGGCTTCAGAAAAATATGCCAAATGATGCGAACTGTTCATTATTTGACGCTACAAGCTCTGAGGGTTGTATAGCCATTATGGGTCCAAATTCGAGAGATCTACTTCAATTGCTTACAGATACTGATATGAGCAATGAAAGCTTTCCATTTGCAAATGTGCGAAACATTGAGATAGGCATGGCCAATGTAAGGGCTCATAGAATTACTTATGTTGGCGAACTGGGTTGGGAGCTTTATTTTCCAATTGAATTCTCAAGTTATGTTGCTGAGTTGCTAGATGAGAAAGGCAAAGAGTTTTCTTTGAGACATATTGGAATGCATACCGTAGATAGTTGTAGAATTGAAAAAGCGTACAGACATTTTGGACATGATATTACTGATGAAGACCACGTAATTAATGCAGGTCTTGGGTTTGCAGTTAAGGTTGATAAGAAGCCTTCTAAGTACGGTAATTTCATTGGCCATGACTCTGTTCAATCTAAAAAAGCATCTGGCTACGATATGCGCGTTATGCAATTTTTATTAGATAATTCAGATTTAATGTTATACCACAATGAGCCTATTCTAAAAAATGGAGAAATTGTGGGTCATTTATCGAGTGGAACATATAGTCATACTCTAGGAGGCGCTGTTGGACTTGGTTATGTGCCTTGTAAGCCAAATGAAAGTCACGAAGATATTTTAATGGCTGAGTATACTATCGAGGTTGAAGGTGTTATTGAAAAGTGTAAGGTATCACTCAAACCTTTGTATGATCCACTCAATGAAAAAATTAGAATCTAATGGCTCATTAAAGCGCCTATGAGTGTCGCTACCCCAACTATTCCAAGCGCAACCAATGAAGAGTTTCTGTAATATTTGTTCCCAGAAAAGTTAAAAAATCTTGTGCCAATATATGTGGCAAATACATAGACTGGGGCAGTGATTGCACCTGTAAATAAAATGTCTTTTGTGAAAAGTCCAAAATAATAAAGACTCATAATAGCGCTGATCACTAGGCCAGAAGTAATTACTAAAATATTTGCTCGTGCCACTTCATCGCTATCATTTTTAGATAATAGAACTGTTACGTATGGCGGCCCTCCCATACCTGTTGCTCCCTGCATTAAGCCGCTGATAGCGCCTCCTAATACAAGAACATATTTAGTTATCGTAGATTTGATTCGCCAGCCACTTCCAATCAGAATAACAAAAAATATTAAAAGTATAGACATCAAAGTTTTGATGATTTGTTCATCAACGGAAACTAAAAATATTGTTCCAAAAGGGATAGTTAGCATCATTGTCGCCATCATAGGAGTGATCTCTTTTAAATTAGCTTTTTTAATGCCAACAAATGTCAAATAGATGGTTGCTGGAATTTCAATGACAATATTGAAAACCATTGCAAAGACTGGAGAATAAAAATAAGAAAGAATTGGAATCATTAAGAGACCAGATCCAAAGCCTATAAAGCCTCTTAAAAAACCAGAAAAAATAACAACAAGAGCTATTAATAAATAGTTTTCTGGAGTGAAGTTATAAAGATTTTCCATTGAGGACTTTAAACCATCGCCTTAATTTCTTTAATAATTAAATCTAAACCTTTGTCAATTTTATTGGTATCAATGGCAGAATAACCAAGGTGCAAATAATTTGTTGGCGAGTTATCCCCACTAAATAGCGTGTTTCCAGACCTTACAGCAACCCCTTTGCCTAGGAGGTTTTTGCAAAGTTTATCACTATCGATAGGCGCAAGTATTTCGATCCAAAAAGTTGAACCACCTAGAGTCGGAGTGCAAGACAATAAAGGCTCATTATTTATTTTTTCGTTAATTAACCCCCACCTTTCTTTGTTAGTTTTTTGAATTTTAGTAAACATATTATGATAATGGCCTAGTCCTATAAAAAGGGCAACAGATCTCTGGTTGTTTGCTGGTATATGTCTAATCATTAGCCTTCTTAAAGCTTTGACTTCCTTGATAAAGCTTTCAGGAGCTACCATGTATCCCAACCTTAAACCAGGAGCGAAAGCCTTTGAAAAGCTACCAACATAAATCACATTATTGTCTTTATCTAAGCTTTTGAGAGAAGGGTGAGGCTTTTTTTGAAAGTTTATCTCGGCCTCATAATCATCCTCAATAATAACCATTTGTTTTTCTTTGGCAATAGATAAAAGTTCACGTCTTCTTTCCATACTCATAGTCACACCTGTTGGGTATTGGTGGCTTGGTGTCGTAAAAATAATATCCGTGTCTTCTTTAATATCGTTAACAACAATGCCGTCTTTATCAATACTAATAGGAACAATATTGTCAGTTTTAGAGCTAAAAATGTTTCTCACATCAGGATAACCGGGGTTCTCCATACCCACAACTGTTCCTTGTTTAGTCAGTAAACTAGCTATCATGTAGATGGCATTTTGACTGCCTGACGTAATCAAAATTTGATCTTTGTTGGCCCAAATACCTCTCTTTGGAAGAACTTTAGACTGGATTTGTTTTATTAAGGACGGATCATCACTATCAACATGATCTATATTCCATTTTTGAATTTCTGGCAGTGTAGATGAGTGTCTAACCACCTCTCGCCATTCATAGTATGGTATCAAGCTCTTGTCAAGTTGCCCAATTGTGAACGAGTAGGGAAGACTTTGCCAGTTATCTGGATTATGAATATTGATTTGAGAAGAAGGTTTTTTTGTAATTAATTTATCATGCCAGACTGGAGACTGTGGCTCAGTTGGCTCGCCTTTTTCATTTGAAGTATAGCTTTCATAAAATTGCTCGTTAACAAAATATCCTCTTCTTTCTTTCGGTGTTATATAGCCATCAAACTCTAACTCTTTGTAAGCTGCTATGACTGTATTTCTGGCCACCTTGAGAGCCTTTGCTAAATTTCGTGAGGACGGGAGTGGCTCATTAGAACCGATTAGACCATTAGTAATGGCATCAATTAGCTGCTGACGGATCTGCAGTTGAAGCGTCCTTGGTTTATCATGTCTCAAAGAAAAAAATTGATTCCACATTTCATCCATTTTGCTGGCCTATTAATAGTAAGTTTCCTGGTTCTATATATATGTTAAATCAGGACCAGTTAAATTTTATAATTCTTTTCTTAAAATTTGATTGTTTCTTTTAATACTGCGTATAAATTTATTCTAGGAGGGAGAATGTCTAATACTTCAGTTGTCGAAAATGCAAAAGACCATGTCTGGCACCATCTTACTCAACACAAAGCTTTTGAATCTAATGATCCACTAGTTGTTTCAAATGCTAATGGAATGATTATAACGGATTCTAAAGGTGACGAATACCTGGACGCAACTTCAGGCGGAGTTTGGACAGTGAACCTGGGTTATGGAAGAGATGAAATGGTTAAGGTGGTTAGTGATCAAATTTCAAAGATTCCTTATTTTGCTGGTGCGTTTGGTAATGAACCGGCTTCAGAATATGCGCAAGAAATTACCTCGTTGATGCCTGGTATGAACAGAGTTTATTATTCTAATTCTGGCTCTGAAGCTAATGAAAAGGGCTATAAGATGGTTCGCCAACTGGCTCATTTTGATAATGACGGCAAGAAACATAAAATTATTTTTCGTGATCGTGATTATCATGGAACCACAATTGGTGCTATGAGCTCCTCTGCTCAAATCCAACGCAAAAAACAATATGGTCCTTTTGCGCCAGGGTTTGTCGAAATGCCAAATTGTTGTTGTTACCGTTGCCCATTTGGTAAAAAATATGGAGAGTGTAATATAGAGTGCGCAACCGTACTTGAAGATATCATTGTTAAAGAGGGGCCAGATACTGTAGGCTCTGTTGTTCTAGAGCCAATTACTGCTGGTGGAGGTGTTATTCCTCCTGTCAAAGAATATTTCCCAATAATTCAATCTATATGTAAAAAATATAATGTCTTACTTCACATTGATGAGGTGGTTTGTGGACTTGGCAGAACTGGTAAATGGTTTGGTTATCAACACTTTGACGTGCAGCCTGATATTGTTACTACAGCAAAAGGCCTTGCTGCTGGTTATGCCGCTATTTCTGTTACGATTACTTCAGAAGAAATTTTTGATAGATTTAAGCAAGATCCTTCTAACCCTGATAGCTACTTCAGAGACATATCTACTTTTGGTGGGTGCACTGCTGGGCCCGCTGCAGCTCTTGAAGTTGTAAATATTATTAAAAGAGAAAATCTCCTTGAAAATGTTAAAAATATGGGTGATTATCTTAAAGACAAGTTGCATGCGCTCGAGGATAAATATGACATCATTGGAGATGTAAGGGGAAAAGGTTTATTTTGTGGTGTTGAGCTCGTAAAGGACAGAAAATCAAAAGAGCCCGTTCATGAGAGCATAGCAATGGCCATTGCTGGACATTGTTTAAAAAATAAAGTTATGATTGGTAGAACTAATCGAAGCTTTGAATACAATAACAATGTGCTCTTGTTCAGTCCAGCTTTTATCTGTTCAAAGAACGAAATTGATCAAATTGTAGATGCTGTTGATAACGCAATTGCTGCGAATATTTAATAGTTTTTTTTAATAAACATATAGGATTTAAAATGATTATTGGTGTCCCAAAAGAAATTAAAAATCATGAGTATAGAGTTGGTCTTACACCTAGAAGTGTTAAGGAATTTATTAACCATGGTCACAAAGTTTTAGTTCAAACTAATGCTGGTGTTGGAATCGGTGCTTCAGATCAGGAGTATGCTTATACAGGTGCTGAGATTATTGCAACTGCCAAAGAGGTGTTTGATAAAGCAGAAATGATTGTCAAGGTCAAAGAACCTCAGGCGGAAGAAATTGCCATGCTTAGAGAAGGACAAATACTCTACACTTATCTTCATCTTGCGCCAGACCCTGAGCAGACTAAAGGGCTTGTTGAAAGTGGAGCAATCTGTGTTGCCTATGAGACAGTAACCTCTCCAAGAGGTGGCCTGCCATTACTGGCACCAATGTCAAAGGTTGCTGGCAGAATGGCTGTCCAAGCCGGTGCCCACTTTTTAGAGCATCCAAATGGCGGAATGGGTGCACTTCTTGGCGGTGTCCCAGGAGTTGATCCACTTAAGGTAGTGATACTTGGTGGTGGAGTTGTTGGAGCTCATGCAGCACATATGGCTGTTGGTATGGGTGCTGATGTTTGGGTACTGGATAATAATCCTGATACTTTGGAGCAGCATTGGCAGCAATTTGGTAGAAGCACAAATACTGTGTTCTCAACTAAAAGTTCGGTAGAAGAGTATGTGCTCCAAGCCGACCTGGTTATTGGTGGGGTGCTGATTCCTGGAGCTGAAGCTCCAAAACTGGTCTCTAAAGAAATGATAAAAGCTATGAAACCTGGATCTGTGATTGTAGATGTTGCAATTGACCAAGGCGGCTGTTTTGAAACTTCTAAGGCTACAACTCATGCAGAACCAACATACATAGTTGACGATGTAGTGCACTATTGTGTTGCTAATATGCCTGGAGGCGTTCCAAAAACATCTACTTATGCTCTGAACAATGTCACCTTGCCGTTCGGGCTGAGTATTGCGAATAAAGGAGTAAAACAGGCTCTATTGGATGATGAGCACCTAAGAGCTGGATTAAACGTTCACAGTGGAAACGTAACTTGTTTAGAGGTTGCACAGGATTTGGGATATGATTATGTTCCTGCTTTGGATATATTAAATAAATAATAATAGGGGAGTAAAAAAAATGGCAAAAATGACTTCGAGTGAAGCCTTTGTTGAAACTATGGTAGCGAATGAAGTTACAGATATTTTCGGTATTATGGGCTCAGCATTTATGGATGCAATGGATATCTTTGAACCCGCAGGAATAAGATTTATTCCAGTTGTTCATGAGCAGGGAGCTGCTCACATGGCTGATGGATACTCAAGGGTTAGTGGTAGGCATGGTGTTGTTATTGGGCAAAATGGTCCAGGAATTTCAAATTGCGTTACTGCGATTGCTGCTGCTTATTGGGCTCATAGCCCCGTTGTTATTGTAACTCCTGAAGCTGGAACAATGGGTATGGGATTGGGAGGATTTCAAGAAGCGAATCAACTTCCTATGTTCCAAGAGTTTACTAAATATCAGGGACATGTTGTGAATCCAATGAGAATGGCGGAATTTACTGGCCGTTGTTTTGATAGAGCTATGAGTGAAATGGCCCCAACACAACTAAATATACCTAGAGATTATTTCTATGCAGATGGAGAATTCACTATTCCTACACCTCGACGTATAGATCGAGGATCCGGAGGAGAGGATACTCTCAACGAAGCAGTTGCATTGATTGCAAAAGCAAAGTTTCCAGTTATTGTATCTGGCGGTGGTGTTGTTATGGCAGATGGCGTAGATGAGTGTGCAGCCTTAGCTGAGCGTCTTGGCGCTCCTGTAGTGAATAGCTACTTGCATAATGATTCTTTCCCAGCTAGTCATGATTTGTGGTGTGGTCCACTGGGTTATCAAGGCTCAAAAGCTGCAATGAAGCTTATTTCTAAGGCTGATGTAGTTATTGCGTTAGGAACTAGATTAGGCCCGTTTGGGACCCTGCCTCAGCATGGAATGGACTACTGGCCAAAAGATGCTCAGATTATTCAAATTGATGCTGACCACAAAATGCTTGGCTTAGTTAAACCAATTAATGTTGGTATCTGTGGTGATGCAAAAGCAGTGGCATCAGTTTTATGTCAAAAATTAGACTCTGAATCACTTAATTGTGATTCTACAAAAGCTGATAGAGCAAAAATGATTGCAGATGAAAAAGCGGCCTGGGAATTAGAATTGGATGAATGGATTCATGAGACTGATTCCTACAGCATGGATATGATTGCAAATAAGGAAGAGGGTTGGCTTCATCCTAGACAAGTTTTAAGAGAACTTGAAAAAGCAATGCCTGAAGATGTAATGGTTTCAACTGATATTGGAAATATTAACTCTGTTGCAAATAGTTATTTGCGCTTTGAAAAGCCACGAAGTTTTTTTGCAGCAATGAGCTTTGGAAATTGTGGCTATGCATTTCCAACAATTATTGGCGCGAAAGCAGCTGCCCAACATAGGCCTGCAGTTTCTTATGCTGGTGATGGTGCATGGGCCATGAGTATGGTTGAAACGATGACTTGTGTACGTCATGATATCCCTGTGACAGCGGTAGTTTTTCATAATCGTCATTGGGGAGCAGAAAAGAAGAATCAAGTTGATTTTTATGACAGAAGATTTGTAGCAGCTGAACTAACTGACCAACATTTTGTCAATATAGCTGAATCGATGGGCGCTGAAGGAATCCGTGTTGATAAGCTTGAAGATGTTGGGCCAGCACTCAAAAAAGCAATCGATATGCAAATGAATGAGAGAAAGACAACAATTATCGAAATTATGTGCTCTAGAGAGCTGGGAGACCCGTTCAGAAAAGATGCTCTAAGCAAACCAATTAGACATTTAGAAAAGTACAAAGATTACGGCGAAAAATCTCCTCATCGTTAAGTATTAACTTTTAAACCTTTAGAGTGGTATATTATGCTGCTCTAGAGGTTTCTTATAGCTTAACTATGAATGAAAATCTAATAAAGCCTAGCGATATAATTGATTATTGGTTTTCTGAAAAAAGCAAGCAGTTCTGGTTTGCTTCAACTCCAACAATAGACAAAGAGATTAAATCCAGATTTGAGAAAGTTTGGGAACAGGCCTCATCTGGTGATTTCGGCTCATGGAGAGAGACAGCTGAAGGCTCAGTTGCCCTCATCATAATTCTTGATCAGTTTCCTCTCAATATGTTTAGATCTGAAGCTAAAGGCTTTTCAACTGAAGGTATGGCCATTGAGGTTGCACTAAACGCGATAAATAATGGGTTTGATGAGGAATTAGATAATGAAATGCTTCTTTTCCTCTTTATGCCATTAATGCACAGTGAAAATTTAGACCATCAAAATCTCCAAGTCTATCTTTTTGAAAAGTACAACTTTAACCTTGAGTTTTCAAAGCATCATAGAGACCTTGTTAAAAAATTTGGTCGCTTTCCTCATAGAAATGAAATCTTAGGTCGCATGAGCACTATGGAAGAATTAGATTATCTTCTTTCTGATAATGCATTTAAAGGTTAGTGGTAGTTTTTTACTAAGCAGAAAGTAATGCGTCAATGCCTGCTTGAGCCACGACTATATCCTGGTCTGCACTCCCAGAACTGCAACCAATCCCGCCAACAATCTGACCATCAACAAAAAGCGGCAAACCACCACCAACGACACAAAAACGACCTTGATGTGAAGTTTGGATGCCAAATGCTGGTCCATGATTGATAACAGATTTACCATAATCTAAAGTTGCTTTTCTAGCTGCTGCAGCGGTAAATGCCTTATCAATAGAAACATTAATGCTTGTAATTTTTGCATTATCCATTCTTGTAAATAACATGAGATGACCACCGTCATCGACAATAGCGATATCCATATCTATACCTATTTCAATTGCTTTATTGATTGCGCTATCCATCATTTTAGTTGTATCTTCAAGTGTAAGCTTTAGTACCTTTTTCATATTTTAACCTTCGGAATGGCCATTGCACTTTGCTGTAACTTCAGTTTGACTAGCTCATAGATAATATGACTCATAAAAACCCCTTAATATTTATCAATAATATTAATATAACTTAATTTTTAAGGAGTGGATTTAGAAAATATCAAAGCTGATTTAGGTCAAATCAACTGACAAAACTATTGCGTTTTAATAGTTAGTTTAAGGAAATACCTGTAGGAGGTCGAAATTACATATATCAAGAAAATTTACAATTTATCTAAGTAATTTGATTAGCCTCAAGAAATTTTCGTCGGTATTTGATGAGAATGTCTTCAGTGTAACCATTTGCCTGGTCTGTCCCTTCAAATACTAGAGCTGTAGAGGCTTTAAATGCGTAGCAATCGTATTTAGGAGCCATTGGAATATAGTTAGGGTCATGCTTATTTTGTTGATCCACTATAAGAGCCATTTCTTTAAAGGCTTGAATGACTTGCTTCTCAGAACAGATCTCGTGGTGCAACCAGTTAGCCATATGCTGCGAGGAAATTCTTAATGTTGCTCTGTCTTCCATGAGTCCAACATGGTTTATATCTTGAACTTTAGAGCAACCAACTCCATGGTTAATCCATCTAACAACGTAACCCAAAATACTTTGAGCATTGTTATTTATTTCATTAATAATTTTTTCCTCAGACAATTGATCGGCTAGTTTCAAAAAAGGAATTACAAGCAGGTCATCTTGATTAGGCTTTTGGTTTTTAGATAATATTTTTTGTTGCTGACTCATAACATCAAATCGATGATAATGAGTGGCATGTAAAGTTGCTGCAGTTGGAGAGGGTACCCAAGAGCAGCTTGCACCAGCCTCTAGATGCACCATCTTGTTATCTAGCATCTCTCTCATTTGGTCGGGTTGTGCCCACATTCCTTTGCCAATCTGGGCTTTCTTGTAAAGTCCGCATTCCAGTCCAACACTGACATTGTTTTCCTCATAAGCAGAAAACCAGTCCTCTTCCTTAATAAGGTTTTTACAACGCATTGCTCCGGCCATCATCGATGTATGAATTTCATCACCAGTTCTGTCAAGGAAGCCAGTATTAATAAAAATACACCGACTTCTTGCTTCATAAATACAAGCTTTTAGATTTAGAGTAGTTCTTCTCTCTTCATCCATAATTCCAATCTTCAGAGTGTTCTTTTTGATTGAAAGCGCGTTTTCGACTGATTCAAATAAATCTATTGTAAATTTGACCTCATCTGGACCATGAAGCTTTGGTTTTACAATGTAAACACTTCCTTTTTTTGAGTTTATCTTGAGTTTCAAGTCATGAAGTGCAATCAGTGAGGTAACCATTGCATCCATAATGCCTTCAGGTATAGATGAGTTGTCAAGATTTCTAACCATTCTTGTTCTCATATGTATTCCAACGTTGCGAACAAGAGTTAAGCTAGTTCCAGGAAGAGTATGTTCTTCACCATTTGTATCAATATACTTTTTGTCTTTATTTAGTGATCTACTGATTGTATGTCCATTTTTTGTGAAAGTTGAGTTTAAATCACGCTTCATAAGACCTAAATAATTCCTGTAGCCATGGATTTTCTCCTCATCAGAAACAGTCGCGGCAGAATCCTCAAAATCAACAATCGTTGTGACAGCAGACTCAAGAATGACATCAAAAATTCCACTTTTGTGAAGACTTCTCTCTTGGTCACAAACTATCTCCAGATGGAGATTGTTATTCTTGAGTAATATGTTTCCACTTTCAGTAAGACCAATGTACTGATCAGGATCGATTAAGGTTGCTAGCTCACCATCATCAAGATTAAAAATTAAAGTCCCAGAGTACTTCACTTGGGAAGTAATTTGTCTATATGAGGCGCCTTTAAGAGGTGCTATTTCATCAAGAAATTCACATGCAAGTTCTGCAGTTCGGTTTACACGCTGGAGGTTATGCGCAAAAGAGGTTGTCATACTGCCCCTATTAGGAATTACGTTGGTTCCATACAGACAGTCAAAAAGACTACCCCATCTTGCATTAACTGCATTTAATACAAATCTTTGGTTAGTTATAGGAACAACAAGCTGAGGTCCTGAAACCTTTGAAATCTCATCATCAACCTCTTCAACATCAATATTGAATTCACCAGGATTTGAGGTAATATAGCCTATGTCTTCAAGAAAGCCTTTGTATTTTTTTTGGTCAATCCTTTTATTGTTCCGATGCCAGTCATTAATCTTTGCTTGCAGCTCACTTCTCTTCTCCAAAAGAATCTTATTTTCATCTTGGTATTTAGCTAGAATGTTCGATAATGATTGGAAGAATTCTGTAGCAGAAATGTCCAGCCCATCACAAACCTCTTGATCAATAAAATCATAAAATTTATTGTTAACCTTTATGTCATTAATTACTTGATGTTCAGTACTCATTAATCTGCCTTATGTTCCAATACAATAACCCCATCTTCGTCAGCATAAAGATAGTTTCCAGAGATGAATTTTACATTTGAAAAAGTTACATCTATATCTCTTTTTCCAGCTCCTTTTTTAATACTTTTTCTAGGGCATGTTCCAAGAGCACGAATACCAATATTCATAGAATTGATTTCTGCTGAGTCTCTAATTGGCCCATTAATAATAATTCCTTCCCAGTTATTCTTTATTGCATCTGAGGCTCTTTTATCTCCCATCATTGCGCACTTTAAAGATGCCCCTGCATCAATAACCAGAACACATTCACTCCCATCAGTTTTTAAAGCTTCCTCTACAAGTGAGTTATCCTCATAACATTTGATTGTAACTATTCGACCAGAGAAGCTATTTTTTTTACCAAAACTCTGAAAAACTGGGTTCAAATATTGAACTTTTGGATGCATTTCATCAGAAATATCACAGGTTGACTTCATATTATTTTTCATTGTAGATATTGCACATACGCATTTCAAGTCCATACGGATAGTAATCCATAACCCCATTTTCTTTTATTTTTTCTTGGACAGATACCCAGTAATCTGCATCCAAAAGCTTTTTATACTTTTTATTAAAAACCTCTTTCATGTAGGGGTTTGGTAGCATAAAGTATTTAAATTCTTCTGGAAAAACATCGTTTTGTCCCACGTAATACCATGGCTCTGATGCCATCTCCTGTTCGTATGTTTTTGCCTTCGGTATTTTTTTGAAGATTGGCGTACTCATCAAAGTGATTTCATCATAGTCATAAAAAACAACTCGGTTTTGGCGAGTGACACCAAAGTTTTTGGTTAACATGTCGCCAGGAAAGATATTTGAGTTTATAAGCTCATCAATTGCTTTTCCATAGTCATTAATGATATGGTTCTGTTGTTTCTTATTTGCTGTTTCAAGATACATATTTAATGGCGTCATTTTGTTTTCAATGTACATATGTTTTATGATTAGCAGATCATCTTCAATTTCAATGTTTGAACCAGCTTTATTTTTTAATTCTTGCAATAAAGTATCATCTATATCTTTCAGTGGAAAGGCAACATTAGAAAACTCCCAGGTATCTGCTAATCTTCCAATTCTGACATGATTTTTGACAAAATAATATCTATCCTTAACCATGTCTTTTGTTCCCATTTTTGGGGGGGCAAACTTATCATTAATGACTTTGAAAACATATGGGTACATTGGAAAAGTAAACACTGACATAACCATACCTTTAATACCAGGTGCGATTATGAGTTTTTCGCTAGTAATTTTAGAATATTTTAAAAAATGTCGATAAAGAAGAGTTTTTCCTTGTTTATGAAGTCCAATTGCACTGTAAAGAACGGCCCTTGTTTTTCCTGGTAAAAGCTCTTTCAAATATTCAACAATGGCTGAAGGATAGTCTGTAGTAATAAAAAAGTATGACCTAGAAAAACTGAAAACAATTGAAATTGCACCGACATCAGTCAGGAGACTGTCAACATACAATCCTTTTTCTTGATCATTCAATAGCGCTATGAGAACTGGAATATCGGGGTGAAGTTGAGTGACAATTTTCCCAACAATATAAGCACATGTCCCTCTAATAAAGGGTGTGCTTATAAATTGCATCTCAAATACCTCAGAGCTGAGCCTTGGTACTTGTCTGTATAGTTGCTCCTGCAGCCTGTCGATATCTTGATCAAAGTTACCAAATTCACATTTGAACTGATAATTCTTAAGAATGGATGCAAATGTGTCATGAAGCTGTTCATTGTCAACAAAATAGCTGTCTATGACAGGCTCATCCATATCAATGTAATTAAGAGAAACACAAGGTTTAGTAAAAATATATTGATTGTTATAAAAACTTCTCGAGAATATTCTACAAAAAACTGAGTTATAAAAAGTCTCTGCTAACTCCGGCTGTTTGTGTGATGTGATGAGCTCAGTATATACGTTTTTAGTATTTTTCCAGAAATCTGAATTAAATTTGTCGCTACTCTTTGTGTCATTGAATTCTTCTTTAGCTCCATAGAGGGTTTGTTTTTTAAGTTCTAGGGAAAGTTTCTTACAAAAATCATCAACTTGTTCATCATAAAAATTAAGTCTTAGTTTTGAATCTTTTTCAATCTTTTCCCATTCTCTTTCTTCAAAGCACCTTTTTGCTTCTATTGAAGCACTTTTTATGTTTTGATAGTGACGTTCAAATCCCATCAAAATCTTTTTTGCAATCGATAAAGAGATTTTTTGAGAAGAACTGCTAGGCATAAATTCTATTTAAATTAGAAAGCCCCTCAAAAAAGAAGGGCGTTCTTTAAATCAGTTTTGGCTTTAACTAAATTGCTCTTCTTCAGTCGAGCCCTTTAAAGCAGTTACCGATGATTCACCACCTTGTATAACGGTTGTAACATCATCAAAGTAACCTGCACCCACTTCTTGCTGATGAGAGGCAAATGTATAACCTTTCTTTGCAGCATTAAACTCAGGCTCTTGAACTTTCTCTACGTAGTGTTTCATGCCCTCGCCTTTAGCATACTCGTATGCAAGATCAAACATGTTATACCACATATTGTGGATACCAGCTAAAGTGATAAATTGATACTTGTACCCCATCTCTGAAATTTTCTCCTGAAATGATGCAATTTCACTGTCATTAAGATTCTTCTTCCAGTTAAATGATGGAGAGCAGTTATAAGCTAATAATTGTCCTGGGTTCTCAGCCAAAACTGCTTCCGCAAACTCACGAGCAAAGCCAAGATCTGGCTTACCAGTCTCGCACCAAACTAAATCAGCATAAGGTGCATAGGCAACTCCTCTTGAAATTGATTGTTCTAGGCCATTTTTTACTACATAAAACCCTTCAGCAGTTCTCTCACCAGTTATGAACGGAGCATCATGAGGATCTACGTCAGACGTAAGTAGATTTGCTGCTTCTGCATCTGTTCTAGCTAATAATAGTGTTGGAACTCCCATGACATCTGATGCCAATCGAGCTGAGATTAGTTTTTGAACTGCTTCCTGGGTTGGTACTAATACTTTTCCTCCCATATGACCACATTTCTTAACTGCTGCAAGCTGATCCTCAAAGTGAGCTCCAGCTGCACCATTCGTTATCATATTCTTCATCAGTTCAAAAGAATTTAGAACGCCGCCAAAACCGGCTTCAGCATCAGCAACAATAGGAAGAAAAAAGTCAATATATTTATCATCGTCAGGATTTATTCCTTGGGACCATTGAATTTCATCTGCTCTCTTAAATGTATTATTAATTCTTCTAACCATAGTTGGTACGGAGTCATAAGCATAAAGTGACTGATCTGGGTACATTGTCTCTGAAGTGTTTCCGTCTGCTGCTACTTGCCAGCCAGATAGATATATGGCCTCAATGCCTGCTTTGGCTTGCTGCATTGCTTGACCTGCTGTAATGGCACCCATGCAATTGACATAACCTTTTTTGGAAGAGCCATTTACTAAGTCCCAAAGCTTTTCAGCGCCTCGTCTAGCATAAGTACACTCTGGTTGAACTGAACCTCTGAGCCTTACAACGTCTTCAGCAGAATAAGGTCTTTTTACGTTATCCCATCTAGGGTTAACTTTCCAATCTTTTTCAAGCGCTTTAATTTGATCACTTCTGTTCATATTTTTTCTCCTTTTTTCATTTTTTTGTAATCTTAAATCAAAATTTAAGAACTTAACTTTTTGATACCTAGGTCAGTTTTTTGAAAGCAACAAGGCTTATAATGTTTAATCTAACTTCTTGAAAAAACAACTTAATTGACTGATTTGAATAATACCGATGTTGTTTTAAGATAATTTATTTATTTCACTATATAATATTAAAATTTCATAATATGAAAAAAAAGATGAAACCCAGATCTATAGATAAAAAATATAATGCAATTGAAAAGTGCCTACAGATTCTTTCGATGTTTTCGTTAGATAAGTCTTCATTTTCAATTAAAGAAATTTGTGAACAATTAAACTTTAACGTTTCAACTGCATATCGTATTCTTTCTACTCTTGAAGATTATGGCTATGTTTCCCGTCTGAAAAATAAAAACTATGTAGTTGGAACTCAAGCTTTATATTTAAGTGCAATATATACCCAAAGTAATCATCTTGAGCAAATTAGACCAATTGTTGACTTCATTAGAGATGTATCTGGAGAAACATCCTCATTTTTTGTTGAAGAGGATGATAAGCGTATTTGCCTTTATAGGGCACACTCTAGAGACGAAATAAGGCACAACATAGAGCAAGGCTCAAGATTAGATCTAAATCGAGGAGCTTCTGGTCGAATTATTTTGGCTTATGGTAAACGCAATAAAGATAAAAAGGGGTTTTATAAGGATATTAGAGATAAGGGCTATTACCTATCAATTAATGAACATAACCCATCTCTATTTGCGCTTGCTGTCCCAGTGCTCTCTAACAGTGATAAGTTTGTCGGAGCAATTGTAGTTTCAGGGCCTATTACTCGCTTTAATGAAAAGCAAAAATCAATACTCTTAAATCTTCTCAAAGATCAGCTCAAAAACATTGTGATGCCTTAGTAAAAAATCATTTGGGACTAAGTAAAATTTACTTTATATTCTATTATTTGTATCTCTTTTTCAGCCTTTTTATTGTCAATTATTTACTATTTCATATAAATTTCATATGTATCATTATTGCTAGTTAATACTTCATTGATTACTCTTTAATTTAAAAATAATTATGACAGCGCATTTATATATTCACGGTGACTATATTGAGTCCTCTTCTAAAGAAAGCTTTAACTCGATTAATCCTGCGACTGGTGAAGTAATTGCAACGATTGGTCAAGCAAGTGAGGATGATGTTGAGAAGGCGATATTATCTGCCGAAAAAGGATTCACTGAATGGAGTCAGATGACTGCTTTTGAGAGAAGCAGAATTTTACTTAAAGCGGTTAAAATTCTTAGAGATAGGAATGATGAGCTCGCTGAACTTGAAGTGATAGATTGTGGAAAACCACTTCAGGAGGCAAACTGTGTTGACATTCAGACTGGGGCTGATGTCATTGAGTATTTCGCTGGTCTAGCGCCTGCAATGCAGGGCTCTCAACAAGACCTAGACTCCGATACGTTTTTTATTTCTAAGAGAGAGCCTTTGGGGGTTTGTGTTGGCATTGGTGCATGGAATTACCCAATTCAAATCGCCTGTTGGAAATCAGCCGCTTGCCTTGCTGCAGGAAACTCAATGGTGTTTAAGCCATCCGAGGAAACGCCTTTAAGCGTTTTAAAGCTGGCTGAAATATACACTGAAGCGGGTATGCCAGATGGTGTATTCAACGTTGTTCAGGGCGATTACAGAGTTGGTCAATACTTGACAAGACATCCGAGAGTAGCGAAAGTATCCTTTACAGGTGAAAGCGGCACCGGAAAGAAAGTCATGTCTGATGCCTCGGGAACCCTCAAAGAGGTCACCCTTGAATTGGGAGGTAAGTCACCTTTGATTATATTTAATGATGCAAATCTAGATAATGCAGTTTCTGGAGCACTTTTGGCAAACTTCTATACACAGGGTGAAATTTGTACAAATGGAACGAGGGTTTTTGTGCAATCAGAAATTTATGATAGGTTTCTTGAGCTCGCCTGCGAGCGAAGTAAAAATATAATAATTGGTAACCCATTAAATCCTGATACTCAAATGGGTGCACTCATCAGTCAAGAGCATCTTGATAAAGTTATGGGTTATATTGAAGAAGCCAAAAAAACTAATTCTAAACTTATGATTGGAGGAAATCGATTCATTTCTGATGAAACAAAAAATGGTTTCTTTGTTGAGCCAACGATTTTTGCTGATTGTGATGACAAAGATCCCAATGCAATAGATGAAATTTTTGGTCCAGTAATGTCAGTATTGCGTTTTAATGATGAGTCAGAAGTGATTGACAGAGCAAATGATACAAAGTTTGGTTTAGCTGCAGGTGTCTTTACTCAAGACATCAGTCGAGCTCATAGAGTGATTAATCAATTGCAAGCAGGTATTTGTTGGATTAATAGCTGGGGAGATTCGCCAGCAGAAATGCCAGTTGGGGGTTACAAGGAGTCAGGTATTGGGCGTGAAAACGGCCCAGAAACTCTCAAAAGCTATACCCAGCTAAAAAGTGTTTTTGTTCGACTTAATAATGTCGATAGTCCTTATTAAAATTATGAGTTTTTAGAGATTATGAATAATTACGATTTTATTATTGTGGGAGCAGGTTCAGCTGGCTGTGTTTTGGCGAATAGGTTGAGTGAATCTGGAGAACATAATGTCATCCTTCTTGAAAATGGAGGCAGTGACAAAAACATTATGATTCAAATGCCTACAGCACTTTCATATCCTATGAATACTGATAAATTTGCTTGGCAGTTTCATACTGAGCCAGAACCTTTTTTAGACAATAGAAAAATGCATTGCCCTAGGGGGAGAGTGATGGGAGGTTCTTCCTCAATTAATGGCATGGTTTATGTTCGAGGTCATGCAAAAGACTTTGATGAATGGGAAAGACATGGTGCAAAAGGGTGGTCATTTCAAGACTGCTTGCCTTACTTTAAGCGCTGTGAAACATGGCATGAAGGCGAAAATGAATACCGAGGTGGAAGTGGCCCTTTATCCACTTCAAATGGAAATAACATGAAGCTTAACCCTCTATACAAAGCATTTATAAATGCTGGTAAGGAGGCAGGTTATCCAGAAACTAATGATTACAATGGTCAGCAGCAAGAGGGCTTTGGACCTATGCATATGACGGTTGGCAACGGTGTTCGCTCTTCAACCTCAAATGCTTACATCAAGCCGGTAATAAAAAGGCCAAACCTTAAGATAATAACTGGCGTTCTTGTTGAAAGAGTAATTCTTGAAAATAAAAAAGCTACTGGAGTTGAATATTCAGTTAGTGGAAGAAAAAAGACTATAAAAGCAAAAAAAGAGGTCTTGCTTTGTGCAGGCTCTATCGGCTCACCACAACTTCTTCAATTGTCTGGTATTGGACCAAGACAAGTATTAAATAATGCGGGTGTTGAGCTAGTGCATGAATTGCCTGGTGTAGGTGAGAATCTTCAAGATCATCTAGAGGTTTACTTTCAATATAACTGTAAAAAACCTATTACTCTAAATAGTAAATTAAACTTATTTAGTAAAGGTCTCATTGGTGTGCAATGGATACTTGCAAAAACAGGATTGGGAGCCACAAACCATTTTGAGTCTTGCGGCTTTATTAGATCTAGAGCGGGTATAGAGTGGCCAAATATTCAATATCACTTTCTCCCTGCTGCAATGCGCTACGACGGAAATGCCGCAATGAAAGGGCATGGATACCAAGTACATGCAGGAGTGAATAAAGTGAGTAGTCGAGGAAATGTAAGAATAAAGAACTCAGACCCTTCTTCAAAGCCTTCGATAATTTTTAATTACTTAGAGACTGAGGAAGATCGTCAAGACTGGAGAGATTGCATAAGACTAACAAGAGAGATTCTAAGCCAACCTGCTCTCGATGAATATAATGGCGGCGAGGCTAGCCCTGGTCTTGAGGTTAAAAGTGATGATGAGATAGATGCATGGGTGAGAGCAAATGTTGAGAGTGCTTATCACCCATCATGTTCCTGCAAGATGGGCTCATCCAATGATCCAATGGCTGTTGTGAACAGTGATGGTCAAGTAATTGGGATAGACAACCTAAGAGTTATTGACTCATCAGTTTTTCCAACTATTCCAAATGGTAATTTAAATGGACCAACAATAATGCTAGCTGAAAAAATGGCTGATTCTGTTATTGGAAAAAAACCTTTAAAATCAAGTAATGTCAATGTTTGGATTGACTCAAATTGGAAAAAATTACAACGTCTCGCAAAGCCCACGAGAGAATTAAATTTCTAATTTTTCTAGTTAATGTAAATATAACTTGATTCTTAGATTAAATCCGTATAAAAATTAACTCATCCTCAAGTTATTTTTATCTTAGATGCAAGTTGAGAAATTAAATACATATATTGTTGCAACACCAAAGCCCCATATCGGCGGCATGTATTGGATCTTTCTGTCCATAGAGACCAAATGTGGATTATTAGGTATCGGAGAGGTTTATTCAGCATCTTTTCATCCCGAGGTTGTTGTCAAGGGGATTAGCGACGTTTTTGAGAGGTATCTCAAAGGGCATGATCCTCATCACGTCGAACGCTTCTATCGTGAATGCTACTCAAGTGGCTTTACTCAGAGGCCTGATTTAACCATGATGGGCGTTTTAAGTGGTCTTGAGATGGCTTGTTGGGACATAATTGGAAAAGAGGCAAATAAACCAATTTATGAGCTTATAGGGGGAAAGGTCCATGAAAAGTTGCGCTCTTATACCTATTTGTATCCAAAGGATAACAATGATGAACTGAATTATGAAGATCCTGAGCTTGGTGCCCAGTCTGCTATCGAATTAATGCAACAAGGCTTTAGTGCCATTAAGTTTGATCCAGCTGGACCCTATTCTTCATACTCTGGACATCAAATATCTCTAAGTCGGTTAAAGCATAGCGAGAGCTATTGTCAAAGAATTAGAGAGGCAGTTGGAGATCAATGCGATATCCTTATTGGAACCCATGGGCAGCTCACACCTGCGTCAGCTGTTAGGCTTGCAAAAAGACTCGAAAGGTTTGATCCTCTTTGGTTTGAAGAGCCTGTTCCTCCTGGTCAATCAAGTGCAATGGCTCAGGTGGCTAAAAAAACTAAAATTCCAGTTGCAACTGGTGAAAGGCTGACCACAAAGTATGAATTTTTTGATGTTTTAAAAAACAATGCAGCCTCAATCATTCAAATGAATCTAGGCCGAGTAGGTGGAATTCTTGAAGCAAAGAAAATTGCAAGTATTGCAGAGGTTTATTATGCCCAAATTGCACCGCACCTATATAACGGCCCTATTGGAGCTGCAGCGAGCATTCAGCTCTCTACTGCAACACCTAACTTTTTAATAATGGAAAGTATTATGACTTGGGGAGGCTTTCATGCTGAAGTTCTAACTGAGTCAATAAATTGGAATAATGGAAACATAATTCCCTCAGCTAAGCCGGGCTTAGGTATTGAATTGAATTTTGAAGTTGTGGAGTCAAACTCCCCATACAAAGGAAAAAAGCTTCATCTTTCAATGGATCAAAAGCCTTATTATGTTGATGATGAATCTAGCAATTAGGAGAATTACATGAAAGTAGGATTTATTGGCCTAGGCAATGCAGGAGGTAAGCTTGCTGGCAGTCTTTTAAGGAATGGTTTTGACCTTACAGTTAGAGATTTAAACGATTCTTTAGTTAATGAATTTGTAGCACGAGGAGCATCGACAATTGACTCTCCAAAGGAAATGGCTGAGCTTTGCGATATTGTTATAACTTGCCTGCCTTCGCCGAAAGCTTGCTCAGAGGTTATGGAGTCAAAAAATGGCATTATAGCGGGCCTAAGCAGTGGAAAGATTTGGCTTGAGATGAGCACAACTGATGAAGCAGAAATCAGACGAATAGGTTTACTAGTTGAATCAAAAGGTGCTTTACCAGTCGACTGCCCTGTATCTGGGGGTTGTCATAGAGCTGACACAGGAAACATTTCAATATTTGCAGGTTGTAAACGTGAAGCTTTCGAAAAGGCACTTCCGATTTTAAAGACAATGGGAAGAAGAGTTCTTCATACCGGTGATTTAGGAACAGCTTCAACATTAAAAGTAATGACTAATTATCTTGCTACAGTGAACCTTGTATCGATTTCAGAAGCCCTCACAACAATGAAAGTTTTGGGTATGGATATGAATGTAACTTACGAGGCTATCAAAGCTTCCTCAGGCAACTCTTTTGTTCATGAAACAGAGTCACAGGTTATCTTAAATGGAAGTAGAGACATAAGTTTTACTATGGATTTAGTTTCAAAGGATGTAGGTATTTTTAATGAGTTGGCTGAGCGCAAAGGGCTTGGTTTAGAAGTTGCCCCAATGATAGTTGATATTTTTAAGGATGGAGAGGAGCGTTATGGACCCAGAGAGCTCTCTCCAAATATTATCAAAAGACTCGAGGAAAGGGCTAATGTAGATGTTCTGGGAGTTGGTTTCCCACCCGAAATGGTCGATGATGAGCCGGAGGAGAAAGGGTATGAGGTTATTATTCCAAACAGGCAAGATACCTAACTCATCTTTGCCTATCGGAATTAGCTTCACCTAATCTTTTTTTAATCAACTTCTAAAATTCATTTACTTTTAAATATCTTATTTTAAAATGATTGTTTTTTATTAAATCCTAACGTTTGTATGCAATCAGACCTCTCTCCAAATTTTAAACCCAAAAATATTGTAAATAGTATCAGTAAAGCTATTAATTTAGGAGAGGCACAATCCTCTCTTGCAAGTCAGGGCAAAGATTGGGAGAGTGTGATTGATGTTCTGGATAAAGCTGAGCATCATATTGGTAAAGAAATGAGTGTTAACTCTCATCTTAATTCAGTCATGTTTTCTGATGACTTCAATAAACAGTATGAAAAAACACTGCCTTTAATTTCAAACTACTACAGTGATTTGGGAGCGAATAAAGAATTATATAAAGCTTTTAGTAGGGTGAAAGAAACCAAATTAAGTAAGCAGCAAAAGCACATAGTAAAAGAATCTTTACGCAGCTTTGAGCTCTCTGGTGTTGCACTTGATGGAGTCAAATCTTCTCGTTTCAAAGAAATTAAGGAGCAGTTAAGCATACTCAGTAATAATTTCTCTAAAAATGTTCTGCAAGCAACAAACTCATGGAAAAAGACTGTGTCTGTTTCAGATCTAAAGGGCTTTGGAGAGAATGAATTATCTAAAGTTAGAGTGGGAGAAAATTACGAGATCAGTCTTCAGGTGCCTGTTTATATTGATTTAATGACATATGCTGACTATAGGGAGCTAAGAGAAGAGGTATACAAGGCATACATTTCTAGAGCTTCTGATGTTGGAATTACTTCGAAGGATTTTGATAATCGCAAAATAATGGATGAAATCTTAGAGCTAAGGTCAGAGCTCTCTCAGCTGGTAGGATTTTCAAATTATGCGGAATATTCAGTTGAATCAAAAATGGTTGATTCCCCAGATGCAGTTGTGGATTTCCTGGAAAAACTAATAGATCTGTCTTTGCCTCAAGCCCAGTCAGAATTAAAAGAGCTTCAAGACTTCGCAGGTCATGAGCTGATGCCATGGGATTTAATGTATTTTTCAGAAAAATTAAAACAGAAAAAATTTAACTTTAAGAGTTCTGATCTAAAGCCATACTTTCCTGAAAAAAGTGTATTCAATGGCCTGTTTAAGACTATTGAGAATCTCTATGGAGTTGAGTTAACTGAAATTGATGAGAAATCTTATCATGAAGATGTAAGGGTAATCGAGCTTCACGAAAATGATGCGCTTATTGGCAGAATTTATTTGGATGTCTATGCCAGGGAAAATAAGCGCGGCGGTGCCTGGATGTCAGATTATCAGGGTCTTTACAAAGATTCTTTGCCAGTTGCTTTTGTTGTTTGTAATTTGAATTCACCTTCCGAGGGTAAGCCTGCCCTATTTGATTTCGATGAAATTGTCACTATTTTTCACGAATTTGGTCATGCACTTCATCACCTATTAACGAAAGTTCAATTCCCTTGTGCAGCTGGAATTAGCGGCGTTCCTTGGGATGGGGTTGAGCTTCCCAGTCAATATATGGAGAATTTCTGTTATGAGAGAGAGGTTATTGACTTGATATCGGGCCATTGGAAAACTGGAGAAAAGCTCCCTGATGAATTATTTCTAAAGGTAATTGATTCAAAAAACTTTCAGTCAGGTCTGCAGATGTTAAGGCAGTGTGAGTTTGCCTTGTGGGATATGAAGACTCATATTTCTGATGCTGATACTTATGACATCCTTGAAGAGGTTAGGGCAAAGACTTCATTAATTCCAGTTGTTAAAGAGAACAGATTTTTAAATGCATTCTCACATATCTTCAGTGGCGGCTATGCAGCCGGCTACTTTAGCTATAAATGGGCTGAAGTGCTGGCAGCTGATGCGTATGAGTATGTAAGGGAAAATGGAGGCATTGGTTCTAAAACTTCTAGCGATTTCAGAGCTCAAATTCTTGAGATTGGTGGGAGTCTTGATTTTATGGAGCAGTATGTTAGCTTTAGGGGAAGTCAGCCAAAAATGGATGGATTATTGAAAGCGTCAGGAATTTCAGTTTAATGCCTATAAAATTGGTAAAATCTATCCTCATTGAGATTAAAGTTAAAATAAAGCATGATTAAATATCTACTCGGCGCCATTTTAGCCCTGGCAATAATTGGAGGTGCTTTTGACTTTAAATCTACAGATAACAGCTGGCAATTAATTATCAATAAAAAAGAAGCCTTTAATAGTGTCACTAACGGCGCTAAAAGAATCTTTAATATTGTCAGAAATATCATTCCAGATTCTGAGCTTTCTGAAGCGGCGACAATTATCTTAGAGGAAAACTAAAGTTTCTCTAAGGGGCTTTTGAAATCAGTATAGAGCCGTTAGTCCCGCCAAATCCAAACGAATTAGAAATTGCGTGATCTATCTTCATTTCTCGCGCCTCATTGGCCGCATAATCAAGGTCGCACTTTGGGTCTTGATTAAATATGTTAATAGTTGGAGGAGCTATTTGATCTCTTATGGCCAAGGCAGTAAACACCGCCTCAATACCTCCAGCAGCTCCTAATAAGTGGCCAGTCATAGACTTAGTTGAGCTCATCACAATATTTTTTGAGTGAGATCCGAGTGCAAGCTTTGCGGCATCGGTTTCAGCAATATCTCCGGCAGGTGTTGATGTGCCATGAGCATTAATGTAGTCAAGTTGATCTGGGTTGATGCCTGCATTATTCATTGCATTTTTCATACATCTTGCTGCGCCTTCACCACCTTCTGAAGGGAGTGTCATGTGATAAGCGTCACTACTCATTCCGTATCCAGAAAGCTCACCATAGATTCGAGCACCACGCTTTTTTGCATGTTCATACTCTTCGAGAACTACGACTCCAGCTCCATCACCAAGAACAAACCCGTCACGATCAACGTCCCATGGCCTAGAAGCGGTTTGTGGATCATCATTCCTTGTGGACAAAGCTCGAGCGGCTGCAAAGCCTCCAAGACCGCAATTGGTTGAGGACATCTCTGTGCCACCAGCAATCATCGCATCAGCATCGCCATATTCGATAATTCTTGATGCATCTCCAATGTTATGAGTACCAGTGGTGCAAGCAGTCACAATAGCAAAATTTGGGCCTTTAAGGCCGTACTTGATTGACATGTTTCCTGAGACCATATTAATGATAGAGGAGGGCACAAAGAAAGGTGAGATTCTTTTTGGTCCTTTTTCTCTAAAAAGGTCAGCTGTTTTTTCAATAGTTGAAATGCCGCCAATACCAGCACCAATTGCAACGCCGATTCTTTCCGCATTGGACTCATTAACCTCTAGTCCGCTATCCTCAAACGCTTGTATTCCAGCAGCCATTCCATAGTGGATAAAAACATCCATTTTTTTGGCTTCTTTTGGACTTAAGTACTCAGATACATCGAGATCTTTCACAGCGCCACCAAATTTAACTGCTTGTGATTCAGTATCAAGATTTTCAATCAAAGAAATTCCAGATACACCATTGAGGATATTTTTCCAAGAATCTTCTACATTGTTTCCTACTGGGCAGACCATGCCAAGCCCTGTAATCACTACTCTTCTTTTGTTCATAATAGATTTATCTAAAATTGGAAGTTATTTAAAAAGCAATTAAAATACAAAAAAATGCGTAAAAAAAGGCGTGTTACTTAGTAAAGTAAACGCCTTAATAGATTTTATGAAGATTATTACGTGTTTGCGTTAATGTAGTCGATTGCCTGTTGAATCGTTGTAATATTTTCAGCTTCCTCATCTGCAATCTCAGTATCGAATTCCTCTTCAAGTGACATTACAAGTTCAACAGTATCAAGTGAATCCGCCCCTAAGTCATCAATAAATGAGGCATTATTGTCAATTTCACCACTAACATCTAACTGCTCACTTACAACTTTTCGTACTCTTTCTTCAATACTCATTTTGAGTTAAATCCTTAAATTGTTTAAAAGATTACATTTTATCTTCAAAAACATTTAAATATCGTAATTTTTTTAAATATTTATTGATATCTGGTTGGGTCTTTAACATTGGCATTTTCAAAGCCTATTTTTCTAAGAACACAGGCATCACATTCGCCGCAAGCTTCGCCTAGGATATTAGCATCATAGCAACTCGTAGTTTCTGAATAATCTACTCCAAGACCAAGCCCTTTTTTAATTATTTCTGCTTTAGTCATGCTAATCAAAGGCGTCTTGATTTGAATTCTATCTCCCTCAACAGACTGCTTTGTGGCTAGGTTTGCCATATTTTCGAAAGCCTCAATAAATTCTGGCCTACAGTCAGGATAGCCTGAATAATCTAGAGCGTTCACACCTATAAAAATTGTTTGACAATCTACAACCTCGGCCCAGGCAAGAGCAAAAGATAAAAAAATGGTATTTCTTGCAGGGACATAGGTTATGGGTATTTCATCGCTATCAGAGTATTTTGGAACATCAATAGATTGATCTGTTAGTGCTGAACCTCCAATATCGCTTAATGAAATTTTCATAATCCTATGCTCGATGACATTAGATTTTTTCGCAATTGATATCGATGACTCTAGTTCTGATCTTTGTTTTTGCCCATAATCAAAGCTCAGCGCATAGCAGTCATAGCCTTGCGATTTTGCTATAGCAAGCACTGTTGTTGAGTCTAACCCACCAGATAGTAGAATTACAGCCTTAGACATTCGCTAAATTGCCTTTGGTTTCAAGCCAGGATTTTCGATCTGATGCTCTTTTTTTGGATAGCAGCATGTCCATTGTTTCTGAGATTTGAAGTGGATGATTTAGGGTAAGTTGAATCAATCTCCTTGTATCTGGCTGCATTGCAGTTTCACGAAGCTGCTTTGGATTCATTTCACCAAGCCCTTTAAAGCGTTGAACTTGTATTTTTTGTCGTTTGTTTTCTTTCATGAGTTTGGCTTCAATCTGATCTTTCTCTGCATCATCTAGCGCATAGAATACTTGTTTACCTGCATCGATACGATAAAGAGGGGGCATGGCTACATAGACATGTCCTTGGCTCACTAGTTTAGGGAAGTGTTTTACAAATAATGCGCAAATTAAGGTGGCGATATGCAGTCCATCTGAGTCAGCATCAGCCAAAATACAGATCTTTCCATACCTTAAACCAGAAAGATCACTGTTGTCAGGTTCTAAACCTATAGCAACGCTAATATCATGAATTTCATTAGAGGCCAGAACCTGGGAAGAGTCAACCTCCCAAGTATTCAGAATCTTACCCCTTAAGGGAAGAATGGCTTGATAATCTTTATCTCTTGCTTGTTTAGCTGATCCTCCAGCCGAATCTCCTTCAACTAAAAAAACCTCAGTTTGCTCAAGATCAGAGCTCGTGCAGTCTGAAAGCTTTCCAGGAAGGGCTGGCCCGCTGACAATTTTCTTGCGAACAACCTTTTTTGCTGTCTTTAATCTTGATTGTGCATTGAGAATAGCCAGCTCTGCAATTTTTTCAGCAATGTCTGTGTGCTGGTTGAGCCATAGGCTAAAAGAATCCTTTACGACACCTGAGACAAATGAAGCGCATTCTCTAGAGGAGAGCCTTTCCTTGGTTTGTCCAGAAAACTGTGGATCAAGTATTTTGATTGATAGGACATATGCAATTCTTTGCCAGACATCGTCTGGAGTTAATTTGATGTTTTTTGGAATAAGATTTCTGAATTCACAAAACTCTTTGAGCGCTTCAGTTAATCCAGATCTGAGTCCATTAACATGCGTCCCACCACCAATCGTAGGGATTAAATTTACAAAGCTTTCTGCTGTCGTATTGCTTGTGTTTTCGGTCCAGGTTAGAGCACAATCAAGCTGCTCCTCTTTGGTTCCAAATGAAATAACAAAAGGGGCGCTTGGCACACAATCTAACCCATCTAAAGAGGCTTGTAGGTAGTCCTTAATGCCATCCTCAAAAAGCCAGTTATCCTCAGTTTCATCAATTTCATTTTTAAAGTTAACTGCAAGTCCAGGACAAAGTACCGCTTTAGATCTAAGATTGTGCCTTAATTTTTTAATAGAGAATTTAACAGAATCAAAGAACTGTGCATCAGGCATAAACTTGATTAACGTCCCAGTATTGCGCTTTCCAACCGCACCTATTTCTTCTAAATCACTTGACTTAACGCTAGATTCAAACTTCATGAAGTAGTGCTTTGCATCCCTTTTAATCCATACTTCGATAGAACTTGACAGGGCGTTAACAACGGATATTCCAACACCATGAAGGCCGCCAGAGAACTGGTATGAGTCATTAGAAAATTTACCACCCGCATGAAGTTTTGTCAGAATAACTTCAACAGCAGGAGTGCCTTCTTTTGGATGAATATCTATTGGTATTCCTCTGCCATTGTCTTCAACCGACATTGAGTTGTCTTTATGCAGCGTAACGTTGATTTGAGTTGCGTATCCAGAGACCGCCTCATCTACACTGTTATCAATGACCTCTTGTGCAAGATGATTCGGGTTTTCAGTGTCTGTATACATGCCTGGACGTTTTTTGACTGGCTCCAGACCAGTTAAGACTTCTATCGAGGATGCGTCGTAATTTGACATAGTTTATGAAAGATATAATTGGCAATCATAATACCAAAAAAAAGCCCCAAAAAATGGGGCTTTTCTCTCTAAAACAGCAGATTTACATCATGCCTGGCATTCCGCCACCCATGCCGCCCATATCCGGCATTGCTGGGGCTGAATCTTGTGGCATATCAGTAACCATAGCTTCTGTAGTAATCATTAGTCCAGAGATGCTTGCAGCATGCTGAAGAGCCGCACGAGAAACCTTAGTTGGATCTAAAATACCCATTTTAAGCATGTCTCCATACTCTTCAGTTGCGGCATTGTAACCATAGTTTGACTTGCCCTTTAAGACTTCATTTAAAACAACAGAGGCCTCACCGCCGCCGTTAGTTACAATTTGCCTTAGGGGCGCCTCTAGAGCACGCCTACAGATTGAGATACCAACATCTTGATCGCTATTATCTCCCTTAACCTTATCAAGTGAAGAGATTGCACGAACAAATGCAACGCCGCCCCCAGGAACAACGCCTTCCTCAACAGCAGCTCGTGTTGCATGAAGTGCATCGTCAACACGATCCTTTTTCTCTTTCATTTCAACTTCTGTTGCAGCGCCTACTTTAATTACTGCTACACCGCCTGAAAGTTTTGCTAGACGTTCCTGAAGTTTCTCTCTGTCATAGTCTGAACTTGTTGCATCAATTTGAGTTTTGATTTGACCAATTCTTGAAGAGATATTCTTTTTAGCACCTGCGCCGTCAATCACTGTTGTATTATCTTTACCAATCTCTACTCGCTTAGCAGTGCCTAATTGATCTTCAGTGATACCTTCTAAAGATAATCCAACTTCTTCAGAGATTACTGTGCCGCCAGTTAGAACTGCAATATCTTCAAGGATTGCTTTGCGACGATCACCAAAGCCTGGAGCTTTAACAGCAGCCACTTTCACTATTCCTCGCATGTTATTAACAACGAGTGTTGCAAGCGCTTCACCTTCAATGTCCTCTGCAATAATCAATAGGGGTTTTCCAGCCTTCTGAACCGCTTCAAGAGCAGGCAATAAATCACGGATATTTGAGATTTTAGCATCATGTAAAAGGATATAAGGGTGCTCTAAATCAGCAGTCATCGACTCTTGATTGTTTATAAAGTAAGGTGAAAGATATCCACGATCAAACTGCATACCTTCTACTACGTCTAGTTCGTTCTCTAGCGTAGATCCTTCTTCAACCGTAATCACTCCCTCTTTACCAACCTTCTCCATTGCTTCAGCAATAATTGCGCCTACTGATGCGTCCGAATTTGCTGAGATAGTACCAACTTGTGCAATCGAGTCACTATCTTTACAAGGCTGTGATGATTTTTGAAGAGTTGCTACAACTGCTTCAGTTGCTTTGTCAATTCCTCTTTTAAGATCCATTGGGTTCATTCCAGCTGCAACAGACTTTACCCCTTCAGATATTAACGTTTGCGCTAATACCGTTGCAGTTGTAGTTCCGTCACCCGCGATATCATTTGTTTTGGAAGCAACTTCTTTGACCATTTGTGCTCCCATGTTTTCGAATTTACCGTCCAACTCAATTTCTTGAGCTACTGAAACGCCATCCTTGGTTATTGCTGGGGAGCCAAACGATTTGTCTAAAACTACGTTCCTTCCTTTTGGTCCAAGTGTCACTTTGACTGCATCTGCAAGAGTGTTAACACCTGACATCATTAAGTCTCTAGCTTCTGAGCTAAATTTTACGTCTTTTGCTGACATTATAATTCTCCTTTATTCTTCGATTACTGCAACAATCTCATCTTCACTCATCACTAGGAGTTTTTCTTCTCCAACTGTGATTTCTGAACCTGAATATTGTCCAAACATTACTGTGTCACCAACCTTAACATCCAAAGGAATTAAGTCTCCTTGTGCACTTATTCTTCCATTTCCTGCTGCAACAACTTCACCTCTTGAAGGCTTTTCAGTTGATGAATCAGGGATTATTAAACCACTTGCTGTAGTCTTTTTTTCTTCTACTCTACGAACGATTACACGATCGTGAAGGGGACGGATTTCCATGTTTTCTCCTGGTATTACAAAAAAAAATATCGTAGAAGAGTTATTCTTCTAGACGTTCTTTAAGCTTTTTTATAGCTTTGTTTTCAAGTTGACGAACCCTTTCAGCGGAAACACCATACTTGTCTGCTAAAGTATGTAGGGTCTCTTTTTCCTCTTTCAAGTACCTAGATTGTAAAATTTCGATACTTCTTTGATCTAAGGAAGACAGAGCTTGATAAAGCCTTTTGTGTTGGTCTTCTTGATTTTTATCACTGAGCACTAATTGCTCAGGATTTTTTCCAGGATCTGCAACATAATGCTCAGGCGTGTAAGCATCTTCATCATCATTAACTTCAAAGGCAACATCGTTAAGCTGCAGTCTTGATTCCATTTCAATAACATCTTTTTCTTTAACACCAAGATCATCAGCAATCACTTTGGCTTGTTCATTAGTTAAAGACTGAAAAATGTTCGATTTTGCTTGCTTAAGCTTAAAGAAGAGTTTTCTTTGAGCTTTAGTAGTCGCAACTTTAACTATTTTCCAGTTTTTAAAAATATACTCATGAATCTCAGCACGAATCCAATAGACAGCGAATGATGACAATCTAACTTTTTTGTGCGGGTTGAATCGTTTAACGGCTTTCATTAAACCGATTGTTCCTTCCTGGATTAAATCTGCTTGTTCTAATCCATAACCTTTATAGCCATGAGCTATGAAAGCGACAAAACGCATGTGCGACATAACGAGCTTCTTTGCAGCTGAGAGGCTACCATTTTCATAGAGTTCAATAGCTAGGTCGTATTCTTCTTCTGGCGTTAGAATAGGAGGGTACTTCTGTACCTCCAGATCTCTAGATACGTTGTTTATCGATAATGCAAAATCACTCATTTACTTCCTTAATTCGATAAATTAGGCCTAAATTATACCAAAAAAATGATTTATATCAATTCTTTAAACAAGTATCTATGTCTTGATATCTGGTTTTCAAGTGAAAATTCAATATTTTTTTTATTATTGCTACAATCTTGAATAATCGCCTTTAAATCATTGAGCGCAGAATCAAACTGATCATTAATGACTAAATATTCAAATTCATCATAGTGGCTCATCTCACTTTCAGAGTTTTTCATCCTTTCAGAAATAGTCTCATCATCATCTTGAGCGCGATCTGTAAGCCTTTGAAGTAATACATTTTTTGAAGGCGGCAATATAAAAATACTGATTGAATCAGGCATGTTCTCTCTAACCTGTCTAGCACCTTGCCAATCTATTTCCAGGATTATGTCAATATTGGCGTCTAATTTCTCCTTGATGTTGCTTCTTGCAGTTCCATACAGGTTCCCGAATACTTCAGCATGCTCTACAAAATCATTATTGGAAATCATCTCACCAAATCTTTCTTTTGAAACAAAATGGTAGTTTTCACCATCAATTTCTGCTTTTCTAGGTTTTCTGGTGGTATGAGAAACGGAAACCGAGAGGTTACTTAAGCTTTCAAGCAGCGCCTTCACTAAGGATGTTTTTCCACAACCAGAAGGGGCAGCAATAATGAAAAGATTAGCCATATTAATTTATTTTAGTTGAGTTATTTAGGCGTGTAACCCTCAATCTTATCCACATTACCTCCCTCAGAGAAAAAGTAATTTTCCATTTGTTGCTTGAGGTAGCTTTGTGAGGATTCATCAAAAAGATTTAAACTATTTTCATTGATTAGCATTGTTTGATAATCAAGCCATTGTTGCCAAGCTTCTTTTGAGACTGATTCTAATATTCTTTTTCCAAGCTCTCCAGGATAGGGCGCTCTATCTAACCCTTCAAGCTTTTTATTCAATTTGATGCAGTTGACTGTATTCATAGATCTTTAAACCTTACTCCAATAACAAATAATGATAAAAAATAAATAGACGCTGATATAGCTATCGACTTAAATAATAACCAGCATCTATCAAATATTGAAGAATCAAAATACGCTTCAATATTTGTATCAAAAAACAAAATATATGATGACATCAAAATTACAGCGAATATGACTCTAGTTAGCATTTTATAGAAAGCAGCATCAAACTTAAAGATTGATTGTTTAATCAAGTAGAAGTAAAGTATTGAAGCATTCAATAATGCAGACAGTGAGGTAGCAGCTGCAAGCCCAATATGACCATAAAACTGAACGAGTATTAGGTTTAATATAATATTTGATACCATTGCTACAATTCCAGCTTTCACGGGAGTTTTTGTATCTCCTCTTGATAAGAATACAGGCGCAAAAATCTTAATTGCAATAAATGCCATTAGCCCTGAGCCATAGGCCTGAAGACTCAATGAGGTTTTAATGGCTGAATCCACACTAAATTCGCCATATTGAAAGAGGGTAATAATTAGCTCTTTAGAATAGAGAATAAGACCTAGACAAGCTGGAAATCCCAAAATTAAAGATATTAATAGAGCTTTATTAATGGTTTTAACAAAGTTCGAAGTATCTTTATGAGCATGATAATTACTGAGTTTAGCAAGTGCTACTGTAGCAAGAGCTATTCCTATAAGGGCTAAGGGTAACTCTAGGAGTCTATCTGAGTAATATAGCCATGAAACACTTCCAGCAATTAGAGTGGAGGCAATCATAGTGTCCACAAGAAGGTTGATTTGAGAAACTGAAACTCCAAAAAGGGCGGGCAGCATTCTTTTTTTAAGAGTGTCAATCGTTTTATGGTGTCCAAATTGTAATTTCGGTAATTTTTTTATTTTTCTTAAAAAAGGAATCTGAAAAGCAAGCTGAAGTATGCCTCCAATCAAAACTCCCCATGCTAGAGCCATAATAGGATTATTGAGAAATTGTGATGAAAAAATGGCACTTAAAATTAATGAAATATTAAGAAGGACCGGTGTGAATGCTGGAACAGTAAAGTTATCAAAAGTGTTCAGTATTGATCCTGACAATGCTGTTAATGAAATCAATAGTAGATAGGGGAAGGTTATTCTTAGCATATCTGACGCCAAATGAAATTGAGTGGAATCAGCCTTAAAGTAAAAACCCCATGCAAAAATAAAGATGACTAAAGGGGCAGCCACAACTGCAACAAGTGTAATAATCATTAGCACACTTAAAAGTTTAGTCGCAATGTGATTAATCACTAACTGAACTTCTATGTCACTTTCGTTCGCCTTAGTTTCAGCTAGGATAGGAAGAAATGCCTGAGAAAAGGCGCCTTCGGCAAATAAGCGCCTAAAGAAATTAGGGATTCTGAATGCTACCAAAAAGGCATCAGTAAGCTCATTAGCTCCAAATAAACGAGCAATGATGAAATCTCTGATTAAACCTAATATCCTTGATATAAAGGTCATTGCAGAGACAATACTGCTTGACCTTATAAATGACTTGGACATGACTTAATTGAAATTATCTACTCATCTACTGGGCCACGCATAATGCCCACTCTTGAATTTCGAATACATTTAACAAATTGCATTACCTCAGCGCTATCAGATTCTGATGCTTCAAGCTCCTTCAGAGCCTGATCTAGCAGCCTACCTTGAGAGTCTCTATAAACCACTTTAAATGCACGTTTAATCGAAGAGATTGAGCTGGCACTGAAACCTCTTCGTTTTAAGCCTACTGTATTAATACTTCTAATTCTTGGGTTAATGCCAGCGGCAACCATATAGTCCGGTATATCTTTATTGATTTGACATCCCATTGCCGCATAGGCATGTCTTCCGATACTGCAAAACTGTTTAACTAAAACAAAACCATTCAATATGGCCCAGTCAGATATTCTTACGTGTCCTGCAAGTGAGGCATTATTTGACATAATGATGTGGTCACCTAGCTGACAATCATGAGCAATATGAACATAAGACATAAGCATGTTGTTGGAACCAATTCGAGTTAAAGAGTTCTCCTTTTCAGTGCCTCTATTGATTGTGCAAAACTCTCTTATAAGGTTGTCATCACCAATAACAAGATTACTCTCTTGACCATCCTGGTAGGTAATGTCTTGTGGGTCACCTCCAATTGAAGCAAAAGAGTAAATGTGGTTATTTTTGCCGATCTTTGTTGGTCCTTCAATGACTGCATGAGAGTCAACGACGGTTCCTGGACCAATTTCAACGTTTGCACCAATCATCGCATAGGCTGCAATAACTGCACTTTTGTGAATCTTAGCGCTTTCATGAACTATCGCCGATGGATCAATAGACATGGTTAGCTATCCGCCTTTTTTTGGGTGCATAAAATATCAGCAGAAGTCACAAGTTCGCCTTCTACTTTGGCAGTGCAGCTAAACTTCCACATTCCACGCTTAACTGTAATAACTTCAGCATAAATTTCAAGCTGATCACCAGGTTCAACGATTCTTTTGAAGCGAACTTTATCAACACCAACTAGCATATAAATCTGCCCAATTTCAGGGCGACCCACTTCTGATTTAAATGCCAATATACCTGTTGCCTGCGCCATTGCTTCAATAATAAGGACTCCTGGCATAATGGGCTGTTCAGGAAAGTGACCAGTAAATTGGGGCTCATTAAAAGAGATATTTTTAATGGCAGTTAAATTCTTTCCTGATTCAAAGCTGATTACCCTGTCAATGAGTAAAAAAGGGTAGCGATGGGGAAGAAAGTTCTTTACCTCGTTAATATTCATTTCCATAAGTTTACCTAATGTTTTTCAATTTAATCTTCAGGAAGCTGGCAATTTTATCAAGTTTTGATACCCACATTCCGACCTTTTTCCATTCTGAGTGAAGCATGATAGGCATAAAACCAGTGTAAATACCAGGTTTTGAAATATTACGATTCACCGTACTTGTTGCATTAATGATAACATCGTCGGTAATGTTTAGATGGCCCACAATCCCTACAGCGCCACCAATCATGCATCGTTTACCAATCTTTGTTGATCCAGCAATACCAGTTTTTGCTGCAATAGCCGTATCCTCCCCAATAATCACATTGTGGGCAATATGTATCAGGTTGTCAATCTTTACACCATCATGAATTTCGGTATTTGACATTGACCCTCGGTCAATAGTTGAATTGGCACCAATTGATACATTGTTTCCAATGGATACATTTCCCAAATGAGCTATAGCGCTCCATTTTTTATTGTTTCTTGCATTTCCAAAACCTTCTGAACCTATTACAGCTCCGGGAGAAATGATGCAATTATCTCCAATAATACTGCCATGTTGAATTGTAACGTTTGACTCAATCAGACAACCTTGACCAATACTGGTGTCGTCTTCTATAACACAATTGTGATGAATGATTGTTTCAGCACCAATCTCAACATTTTTTCCAATTAAAGAGCTTGAAGCAATTTTGGTATTTGGATAACTGACTTCATTTCCAAAAGTTAAATTATTAATATCTTGAGTTTGTTTAAATTTATGAGAAAGTAGTGAATATGCTAGATAAACATTTTTAACGATAATTACATTAGTTTTACAGTGCTCTTTAAGCTCCTGGTTAACTATAATAGCCCCAGCTTGAGATTTAATCATAGCATCCTTGTACTTTTCACTGACGGCATATGAAATCTGATTTAGGTCTGCATTTACTAGAGAATTGAGTCCATAGATTTCTTTAGTATTGTCACCTTCAATTGAGCCATCAATCAAATTAGCTATTTCTTGTAGTGTAAGTTTCATAGTTTTTCAATTTCATCAATTATTTCTTTTGATATGTCTACCTTATCACTTACAAAAGCTATATTTTCATAAAGAATGAGATCATAATTCTCTCTCTTTGCATATTCATTAATCGTTTGATTTACAAGAATTTCAATTTCTTTAAGTAAATCAATTTTTTTATTATTCATGGTATTTTGCCAAAACTCCGTTTCCTTCCTAAAGCTTTGCTCTAAGTTTGAAAGTTTTGCTAAATCATCCTCAATAGATTTGTTTGAATCAGATTTTAGAATTTCATCAATTTTTGTTCTAACTAATTCAATATGATTATATAAATCTAATAGCTCTTGTTTCTTAGGTTCAAATTCACTTGAAATTTCATCAATGCTTGTTTTGTATTGAGATAAGCTAGTTACTACTTGATTAGTATCAATAAAGCCAATTTTGATATTTTCAGCATTGGTCGAAAAGCACAGAAAACAAAAAAAAAGTATTACTAAAACCTTCATAGAGGCATTAGAAGCCAGTTCCTAATGAGAAACCAAAGTCTTCAATAATGTCACCATCTTTTTTAAGAATTGGTGTAGAAATAAATGCTCCAATAGAACCAATTGGGCTTAAATAAGCAAATCCAAGACCAGTAGACATTCTTAAATCATCAAGCTTAATATTTGAGCTTTTTTCAAAAATATTACCTGCATCAATAAAAGCACTCATTCTCATTTTTTCATTATTGTCAAAAAAGAACGCTGGCGTAATTAAGTTGGCACTGCCAAGTATTGAAATTTCACCACCTTTAGCTTTACCATTGGGGTACAGAGGGCCCAATGTTTTGTTACCAAAGCCTCTGACAGAGCCACTACCTCCTCCGAAATGCCTTTTGTGAAATGGCAATTCTTCGTCACTATAACCTTTAGATAAATTAATATTACCTGTAAACTTTAAAGTGACAGTATCATTTAAAGGTCTATAGCTCTTATGATCAGCATTCACATTGAAGTATTTGTAATCTCCAGGTGGAATGGAAACGCTTGCTGATAATGAGTTGTTTACACCATTAGTTGGATAAAGGTAATCATTTAGTGTATTTCTACTCCAATTAGTGTTAACCTTAAATTCATCTCTTTCCTTGTTGGAACACTGACTAGATTCATATCCAGAGCCAGAGAAAAGTGTGCTGCATTTGATTTCATTATTAGAGTATTCAAATTCAGTATTGATTCTTGAATCATTACTTAGCGGAATTCCATAGCCTAAAGAAAATCCAGTTGTATCAATTTCGTATGAATCCGTAGCTATATCATCATCATTGATTTCACTTTTAAAAGCCCCTACGCTAACACTGTGGCCCTGATCATTATAATTAGGATTCATAAAGTAAAAACTAACCCTGTTGTAGGATTCAGAAACATTTAGGTTAGCGTTTAGAGTATTTCCTGAGCCAAAAATATTTTTCTCTTCAATGCCTGCACCAAAAGAAATACCATAATTGTTGCTATGCGAAACTGAAAAACTAACTGAGCCAGTTTGAGTTTCTTCAACTTCAAAACTTATATCAATTTTATCAGGCATGCCTTTAACCTCAGATGTGGCAATCTGTACATCAGAGAAATAGCCAAGCCTTCTTAATTTATTTAATGAATTTCTGAGAATACTCCTTGAGTACAAACCACCTTCAGATATGCCAATTTCTCTTCTAACTACCTCATCTTGAGTGCGAGTATTGCCTGAAATAGAAATACGGTTTATATAAACCTTTTTATTTAATGAAATATCAAAATTAATATTTACAGAATTTAAAAACTCAGAGGTAATAGGGTTAATGTTCACAAAAGCATAACCTTTGTCAGCAAACATATCAGTTAATATTTGAATATCTTTAATGACTAAATTACGATTAAAAACATCTCCCTCATTCATACTGATGGCATTTTCTAAAACTTCAATACCAATAACTTCTGTCTCACCTTCAAAAGTGATTTTTCCTAATTGATACTGTATGCCTTCAGAAATATTAATATCAATTGAAATTTTTTCTTTATTATCATTTAGTTTGGAGTCTATATTGAGAATTTGAAAGTCCAAGTAGCCCGAATCAAAATAGGCATTAGTCATTAAGTCTATTCCTTGCTTGAATTCGGTCTCGGTAAATAAATCTTTATTTGTGAAGTAATTCATTATGAACATGTCAGCTTCACCAATTTTGAATAATTTTAATAATGATGCCTCAGAAAGTTTCTCAGCACCTGAGATTTTAAAACTCTCAATTTTAACTCTATCACCTTGTTGGATAGAGAGATCTATTCCAGCACGGTTTTGTGGGTCAACAACAACATTAGGGCTGATTTTCGCATTGTAATAGCCAGATTCTGCATACTTTGATTCAAGCATAAGAATAAAATTATCAAGCTTTCTTTGAGTATATGGATTTCCAGCAGAAAGCATATTGCTGATAAGTTCTTCGTCAAGGAGGTCTTTAGTCATTAGCATTTTTTCGCCTTTAAGCCAATTTGTAAAGCCTGAGCCTGAGTCTAGACTAATATCAAAGTACTTAATTATTGGATTTTCTTTTAGAGTTATATTTAAGCTATTTTCATTATTAGAGATAGTTATGTCAGAAAAAAGCCCAGTTTCAAAGAGCGACTCTATAATGCCATCGCTTAAATCACTCGTATATTCTTGGCCAGCTTTAAAAGGAATTAATTGCAAAAGAGATTCTTCAGGTGCATTATTTAGTCCAATAAAATTAATTTTGCTAATTGGGTTTGAGAAGGACTGTGAAGTAAAAAAGAAGAAAAGAAGGGTAAATAGAAGTCTTAATATATTTTTCATTTTTTCACCTATAGTAGCTAATTTTTTTAATCCAAAAAAACCATAAATACAATTAACTGAAGAAGTTTATGTGCATTTTAACAAAATAAATTCATTAGTTGTTGAACTAACAATAAATAATACTCTTTCGATAATAAATTTAAATCGAAACTTCATGGAAGTTTTGCTTGTTTACATTGTTTTTTTCTACGCGGTCACAGTAATCTTTCCAAAGCTCTTCTTTGTCTTTACCTAGGTGATGAAGATAACTCCAAGAATAAATACCAGTAGTGTGACCATCACTAAAATGAATTGCTACCGCATAGTTTCCCATTGGCACAAGAGAACTGATAGTAACGTCTTGTTTATTTAATTGAAGAGTTTCCTGGCCAGGACCATGTCCTCTAACTTCTGCTGATGGTGAATAAACTCTCAAGTATTCACTGCTAAGAGTAAAATCATTTTTTTCAAATGATACTGTGAGTAGTTTTTTATCTTTGCTTAATGTTATATTTGTTGGAGGTGTCATTTAGAGTTCAGATTTATTGGTTTGATGAATTTTAACATATCAGTAATTAGATAAAGCCATACACTAAAGGTTAAAATGTTCTAATGATTAATTTTACAAAAATGCATGGACTAGGTAATGACTTTGTTGTTATGAATAACATAGATGGAGACATTTCTTTATCTATTGATGAAATTCGTAAACTTTCAGACCGTCGCTTTGGTATTGGCTTTGATCAATTATTGATGGTTGAAAGCGCAATCTCTAAAGAGGCTGATTTCCGCTACGTAATATTTAATGCTGATGGTTCAGAAGTGAGTCAATGCGGTAATGGAGCAAGATGCTTTGCGCTCTATATTCAAAAGAAAAATCTTTCATACAAGAACACCTTGACCGTTGAAACAAATGCTGGCGTATTGAATCTAAATATTAATACTGATGACTCAGTGACTGTTAACATGGGGATTCCAAACTTTGAACCTTCAAAAATACCGTTAAACTTTGAAAATGAGTCATCAGAGTATTTGGTTGAAGAACTTAAAGTCGGCTCTTTGTCGATTGGAAATCCACACGCTGTCGTAATTCAGGATGAAATCAAAGATATTGAGCAAGCTGCCTCAAAGATTCAGTCCAGTGACGCTTTTCCAGAAGGAGTGAATGTTGGCTTTATGCAGATAATAAATAGAGAAGAAATCAAGTTAAGAGTGGTTGAAAGAGGAGTTGGTGAAACGCTTGCATGTGGCTCTGGAGCATGCGCTGCAGTAATTTATGGTATCAAGCGAGGGCATCTTGATTCTAAGGTAATTGTCCATCTAAATGGCGGTGATGCAGTCGTTGAATTTGATGGAGATAGGGTTTTTTTGACAGGTCCTGGTGAATTTGTTTATGAGGGCTCTGTAAATCTAAGGAGCGGCTCTTCTTAGGATTCTAAGGATTGCTGAGAGATAATTTCATTTTTGGTTAAATTATAGGCAGAAAGCCTCCCTCCCCAGATGCAGCCATGATCCATAGGATAAATATTTTTCGTTTTTACATTTTGAAGTGTGGACCAGTGACCAAAAAAAATCTTGTGATTTTCCATCTCTCTTTTTGAGTGAAGAAACCATGCCCTATAGCCTTTAGGATTTTTGTCAGTATTAAGCTTGTGATTAAATTCAAGCTCACCATTTTCTTTGCAAAAACGCATACGCATTAGGGCGTTTATAGCGTAGCGTGATTTTTCTTCATTTGAGTGATCTTCATCCCAAATATAAGGACTATCTCCATACATCTTAGATAAAAAAATAGGGGCATCTGCTGACTGAAGATTCTTTTCAACTAATTTACTATTCTCTAAAACATCAGTCATACCCCATTTCGGTGGAGCACCAGCATGAACAAGCAGGGCGTTTTTATAATCTATTGCAAGCGGCCTTTGAAGAAGATAGTCAAGCATTACAACTTTATCAGGGGCCGATAGTATGTCTTGAAATGTATCTTTTTTGTTTGGGTTTCTTTCTGTTAGAGCGCAAACAAGAAGATGAAAATCATGGTTCCCTAAAACCATTTTCATGTTGTCTCTATTTGAGTAGATTAATCTCAGAACATCAAGGGAATTACTTCCTCGATTAACAACGTCTCCAAGAAAATAAATGCGATCCTTATCAGGGTTAAACTTAATTTTAGTGAGTAAAGCTACTAGAGTTTTAAAGCAACCCTGGACGTCACCAATTGCATAATCCATCGGGTTTGATCAATGCAGAGTTCGAGGCTCACTCAGAGTAAATTCTGGGATATCTGCATCGAATCTGTGACCTAAGTCACTAATCATTCCATAAGAGCCTTTCATAGTGCCAGTTTCAGTATTAATGATTGCTCCTGAGCTATACTGAAAACTCTCACCAGGGGAAAGATGAGGCTGTTGACCAATGACTCCTTCTCCAATAACCTCTTCAGTTTGGCCAGACTCATCTTGAATAAGCCAACGCCTAGTTCTTAGTTGGGCTCCTACGTCGCCCTGATTGGTTATTGTAATAGTATAGGCATAAGCATATTGCTTGTTAATTATGTCTGATTGATCAGACAGATAGGTGACCTCGACATTAATTTCTATATTGTTTTTCATAATCATTCATCAGGGTTACAAAATTATCAAGACTTAGCATCTCGGCTCGCTGCGATAAATCAATATTGGTTTGTGATTGATCAAGCACAGATTTTAAACAATTTTTTAATGTTTTTCTTCTTTGAGAAAAGGCTAATTTAACTATTTCTTCAAGTGGCTTTAGATCTTGCACTAAAGGCCTGCTTTTTGTTTTCAAATAAAGTATAGCAGATTCGATTTTAGGCTGAGGATTGAAAGACTCTTTTGGCACAATAAACATGAGTTCGGTGTCAAAGAAAGCCTGAATTACAACACTAAGCCTTCCATATGTCTTGTTTCCTGGTGGGGCCACAATGCGCTCAACAACTTCTTTTTGAAGCATAAATGTCATGTCAATTATATTTTCTCTATAGTTCAGTAGATGAAATAGCAAAGGTGATGAAATATTGTAAGGCAGGTTACCAACAATTCTTATTTTTTTTGAAAAGTGATTAAAGTTAAATTCTAGAGCGTCAGCATTAAAAATAGTAATTTTTGTATTGTTTTGAGAGCTCAGAATTGAAATTAAATCACGATCGATTTCAATCACGTTAAGATTATTGAGATATTCAGCAAGTGGAAAAGTCAAGGCGCCTTTTCCTGGGCCTATTTCAACAATACTATCATCACTTTTTGGAGCTATAGTAGAGATAATTTGATTTATAACTTGATCATCAATCAGAAAGTTCTGACCAAATCTCTTTCTAGGCGTGTGAGCCATTTTTACTAATTTTTTCAAAAAAAGATAACGCACAGTAAAAGCTGCCTAAATCAATTTTGCCTGTTCCAGCTAGCTCAAGCGCAGTCCCATGATCTACAGAGGTGCGAATAAATGGAAGACCAAGAGTAATATTGGCAGCATTTTTAAAGCCTTTTGCTTTAAGAACAGGCAGGCCTTGGTCGTGATACATAGCAAGAACAACATCGATATTCTCTAAAGAATCAGGGGTAAAGGCTGTATCAGCAGGAACTGGTCCAATGAGGCTAAAGCCATTTTGATTCAAATAATCAATCACAGGGCCAATTGTTGTAATTTCCTCATCTCCAAGATATCCATTTTCACCTGCATGAGGGTTAAGTCCGCAAACCAAAATATTTGGTTTTTTAGTGCCAAAAAATTCAAAGTCATTATTGATAATTGAAATCACCTCAATAAGAGATTCTCTGGTAATGTTTTTAGGGACGTCTTTCAGTGCAAGGTGAGTTGTTGCAAGAGCAACCTTGAGGCCTGAAGTTGCCAACACCATCACAGTTTTAGAGCTTTTTGATAGTTCTGCAAAATATTCAGTGTGGCCACTAAATTCAATCCCAGCGTCATTAATAACTGATTTGTTAATTGGGCCAGTCAGAATACCTTTTGAGCGATTTTCTAAACTGTGTTTAGTGGCTTTCTTTAAGAGTGACAGTACATATTCAGCATTGTCTGGATTAAGTTTTCCGGGCATTACTTTATGTGAGGTTTTTACAGGAAAGATTGACAATTCGCCTGAGCTCCTTGTTGGGTTTTCAGTTAAAGTGAGAGGCAATTTTAGAATTTTAGCTCGATTTATTAAGACATCAGGATCGCAATAAACTTGCAGATTTTCAGTTCTTTCTTTCTGTGCATAGATGACAGCAATGTCTGGACCAATTCCAGACGGTTCGCCAGAGGTATATGCAATAGACATAAAGTAATTTTTAGTTAATTTTATTGATAGTGAATACGGTTAAAGCAGCCACAGATCCTGAAAGAAACATGCCCCAAAGAATGTCAGCAATGACCAGCTTTAAGCTAAAAATATTCATAGATGCATAAACAGTTAAATCATAGGTTCCATAGGTCACTAGACCAAAAAAAGCACCAATTAAAAAGACGTTAAAAAGGGTATTGCTCTGGTTAGGATTAATTACAAAAAAGATTAGGCCGAGCAAGAAAACAACATAGAAAATAAGGGCTGGTGGAACTTTGAGCTCCATTAGTGAGCCAACCTCCTGCTTGTACATCGGCGTTGCTACAAAATAAATCCAAAAAACGTCAATAATGAAAAAGAATAGAAGGGCGATAAAGAAAGTTTTAATCATAACGTTTGGCTGCCTTTTTATTTTTGTTGAAGAATATTTTATCTATGATACTTTAAAAGTTTGATTTAATTTACTAGCTCACCCTCAGCTTGAAGATCAGCGTGGTAAGAAGATCTAACCATTGGACCGCTAGCAACTTGAGAAAAGCCTAGATCAATCGCAATCATCTTATATTTTTCAAACTGTTCAGGAGTGATGTATTCTTCAACTGCAAGGTGGTGTCGACTGGGCTGTAAATACTGCCCTAGAGTTAGCATATCTACTTGATGTCCTCTAAGATCTTTAAGCACATTAATGACCTGAGTATTCGTCTCACCAACCCCAAGCATCAGTCCAGATTTAGTTTTGACATGTGGGTGCCTCTCTTTGAAGCTTTTGAGCAAATCAAGTGACTGCTCATAATCTGAGCCCGGTCTCACCTTAGGGTAAAGGCTCGGAACAGTCTCTAAATTATGATTAAAAACATCTGGCGCACAATCATCAAAAATGTTGAGTGCTTTATCTACTCGACCTCTGAAATCAGGGGTCAATACCTCAATTTTTACAAGAGGAGTTTTTTTTCTAATGTTGTCGATGCAGTCTTTAAAGTGGCTTGCCCCTCCATCTCTCAAATCGTCCCTGTCAACAGAAGTTATGACGACATACTTTAGGGCCATTTTTGCAATTGTATCTGCCAAGTGTCCAGGTTCATTTTTATCTAAAGGCTTCGGCCGGCCATGAGCTACGTCACAAAAAGGACATCTTCGAGTGCAGATTTGACCCATAATCATAAAGGTTGCAGTTCCATGATTAAAGCACTCGCTCAGGTTGGGACACTGCGCCTCTTCACAGACTGTAAAAAGGTCTTGACTTCTGAGTGTTTTTTTTAATTCATTGACCTTGCTTGAATTTGCGTGCCTAATTCGTATCCAGTTGGGTTTCTTTATTGGTTTTCTCTCTGAATCAGGCCTAATCTTGAGTCGACTAACCTTAGACTCGCCTTTAAGGGCCTTTATTTCAACTTCTTGAGACATATTTAGTGAGATTTTTAGTTAATTGTTTTTTAATTTTATCTAAATCAGGTTTATTATCCGTGAGATTAGACATTTGGGTTATCTTTAAATCCTTGTATCCACAGGGGTTAATAAGGCTATAGGGTGAAAGATTCATGTCGACATTTAGACTGAGACCGTGATAGGTTTTGCCACGCTTGATCTTTAGCCCCAGTGCGGCAATTTTAGATCCATCCACATACACCCCTGGCGCGCCAGGAATCTTATGAGACGAGATTGAGTAATCGCTCAATAGATCTATAATGGACTTCTCAATAATACTCACCATTTGTTTGACTCCGATACCGAGTCTTTTAATATCAATCAAGCAATAAACTATCAATTGACCAGGGCCATGATAGGTAATTTGACCACCTCTGTCCGACTTAATGACCTCTATCTCAGTATCTTTGAGTAGATGCTCTGGCTTTCCACTGAGCCCTTGAGTGAAAACGCTCCTATGCTCTAGAGTCCATAACTCATCTTCAGTATGATTGTTTCTTTTCTCAGTGAAAGAGAGCATCTCCTGCCAAGTTGAGTTGTAATCTTGAAGACCCTTTTCTTTTATTTTCATCATCAGGATTTATAAAAGGTAAGACACTAGAGGGGACTTTTGAAGATCGGCGTTTATTGAGTCTAATTGTTGGCGACTAGTCGCAATAATTCTAATGGTTATCGAAATATATTTCCCTTTAGAGCTATTCTTGATTGAAACTTGATTTTTGTGAAGTTTCCCCACATAGTTTTCTATGATTGAGCAGACTGATTCTTCGATTTTGGGTTGATTTAAACCGAAAACTTTTATTGGGTATTCGCAGGGGAATTTGAAGATGTCGTCATTACTTTTACTCACAAACTAAATTTTACCCATTAAACTTACTCATTAGCAATTGTTAATAATAAAATACAGTTTTTAATAACGAATTTAGAAGATGTTAGAAGACCTTAATCCTCAAGAATTTCAAGACAATTTAACCAAAGATGGCAATACACTGATTGATGTCAGAGAAAAATGGGAGCTCGACATCTGCAAAATTGAGGGCGCGGTCAATATGCCTATGAGCTCGATTATGGAAACATTTTCTGAATTAAATCCAGAATCAAGTTATTCCATCTATTGTCATCATGGAATGCGCTCGATGCAGGTGGCAAACTTCCTGTTATCTAATGGCTTTCAATCTCTTTTTAACCTTCGAGGTGGAATAGATGCCTGGTCCAGAGAGATAGATGACTCTGTTGAAAGATATTAAGTTCTGTTTCTGGTTTTTATATTATCTCTATAATTTTGAATTTCTCTAAAAAAATAATCAAATGAATCAAATTGAACAAATGTTTGCCCTCCAAAAGCAGTTAAATGACCAGACCAATGGGGAAATTTGGATAACAGGAGTCACAAAAGAGAATAGAAAAATTTCATGGTATAGAGGCATCTATATGGAGGTTGCTGAGGCCATTGACTCCTTTAATTGGAAACATTGGAAAAATATTAATGATCAGCCAGATTGGAATAACATCAAAGTTGAATTGGTTGATATTTGGCATTTTATTATGTCTGAGTCCATTCGAATTGATGACCAGACCTATGCAAATAAGCATCTTGAGATAACTACAAAGGGAGACTTTGATAGTGATATCTTGGTTTCATTGCTCGAAAACATGCTCCAATTATCAGTCACCTCAAACATTAATCCAGAACTCAATAATATCAGGAAAATTACAGATCTCTTTTTTGAAATTATTTCTCATTTGGGTATTGATGTTGAAGATTTATATAAGCGATATGTTGTCAAGAATCAATTAAATACTTTCAGACAAAAAAATGGTTATAAAGATGGAACTTATAGAAAGAATTGGGGTGGCGTTGAAGATAATGTAGTTGCTTTTAAAATTATGGATAACAACCCTAGAATCTCTCCTGAAGACTTATACAGCGAACTTAGTTCTGAGTACTCAAACCTTAAATAAACCTGATGAGTATTAATGATATTAAATTAACTGAATTTAGCCATGGTGCTGGCTGTGGATGCAAAATATCTCCTAAAGTTTTAAAAGAGATTCTAGGAAGTAGTTATGAAAACTTAGATTCAAAACTGTTGGTAGGACATGAGTCGAGTGATGATGCTGCTGTCTATGACCTTGGAGATGGAAGGGCTCTGATCAGTACTACAGATTTCTTTATGCCAATCGTTGATGACCCCTTTCATTTTGGAATGATAGCTGGCAGTAATGCGCTAAGTGATGTATATGCAATGGGTGGAAAGCCGCTCATGGCGATCTCAATATTTGGATGGCCCATAAATATGCTTTCGGCTGAAATTGGAGCTAAAGTAATCGATGGAGGCCGAGAAATCTGCTCACGCGCAGGCATTTCTCTTGCTGGAGGGCATAGTATTGATTCTCCAGAACCGATTTTTGGTCTATCGGTTTCTGGCATAGTTGAAATAAAAAATCTTAAAAAAAATATTGGTGCCCAGCCCGGTGACTCATTATTCTTGACTAAACCACTAGGAATAGGGGTTCTATCCACCGCACAAAAAAAGAAAGTTGTCACACAAAGTGATCATAATCGTGCAGTAAATCAGATGTGTTCACTAAATGATATCGGCCCCAAGCTTTCCACTAATAGTTTCGTAAATGCGGTCACAGACGTTACAGGTTTTGGCTTGGCGGGACACCTTTTGGAGGTTTGCAAAGGGAGTGAAGTGTCTGCTGAGATTTATTTTGAAAGCTTACCTTTATTACCTAACATCCTTAAATATATTGAAAATGACTGTGTTCCAGGGGGCACTGATAGAAACTTTGAGAGTTATGGTAGTCATCTGGGCGAATTATCAGAAATTGAAAAATCTATTGTTTGTGATCCTCAGACCAGTGGTGGGCTTCTTGTTTCAGTTTCTGGCGAAGGCTTGAAAGACTTTTATGACCTTATGAGATCTAATTCTTTTGATCTCAAACCTATTGGAAAAATTTTAGATCGTTCAGATGAAAATAAAACTATTGTCATTAAATGAATCGTTTAAAAGAAATCGATAATTTTTCAGAAATCTTTAAATCAAATATTCCATTACTTGATGTAAGGGCGCCAATAGAGTTCAAAGAAGGCTCGTTTCCTCATGCTTATAACTATCCAATTATGAGTGATAGTGAAAGGCATCAAATTGGTATCTGCTACAAAGAGCATGGTCAAAAGTCTGCAATTAGACTTGGTCATGAGCTGGTCAGTGGAAAAACTAAAGAACAAAGGATTGACAAGTGGTCTAAGTTTGTTAAAAAATACCCAAATGGAGCACTTTTTTGTCTTAGAGGTGGTCTTCGTTCAAAGATATCCCAAGAGTGGATTTATGAGCATTTTGGTGTTTCCTACCCAAGAATTAAAGGAGGATATAAAGCGCTTAGAACTTTTCTTCTGAATGAAATGGAAAGTACTTCTTCCAAAATGAATTTCTTAGTTATTGGAGGCCAAACAGGTTGCGGCAAAACCATTTTGTTAAATAAGTTTGATAACAGTTTGGACCTTGAGGGTTATGCGAATCACAGGGGATCCGCCTTTGGAAACAATGTAACACCGCAGCCAAAGCAAATTGATTTTGAGAACCATCTGATTGTAGACTTGATAAAAAAAGAACACTACGAGAATCTATTGATTGAAGATGAGGGTAACAATATAGGAACAATCTATATTCCTGAAGTGATTAAAGCTAAAGCCAAGGAATCAAAAATTATTATTCTAAGAGCCTCAATTGAAGAGAGAATTCAAATTAGTCTGAAGGCTTATGTAATTGATATGATTAAAAGATTTACCGATCAAGACCCAATAAATGGTGCTGATAATTTTTCAAACTACTGGCTTGGCAGTCTTTTCAAAATCAAGAAAAGACTTGGCGGGGCGCGCTACAATTTGCTGTTGGATCAGTTAAATATTGCGCTTAAAAATCATAAAGAGAACAATGAGTTAAGTGGCTTTTTTCCACTGATTGAGTCTCTCCTTGTTGATTACTATGACCCTATGTATGACTTTCAAATTAGCAATAAAAAACAAAGAGTTATATATGAAGGTAACTTCCAAGAGGTTACGAATTTTTTGAAGGAATTTAAATCTTAGTTGTTATCTCAATGTCTGAGACTGGTCTCGATTGACATGCCAGGATTTCCCCTTGAGATAAGGGCACTAGACACTCCTGATGAATCACATCTCCCTTGACGAGTTTTAAAATGCAACTACCGCAATGCCCCTGTCTACAGCTATGATTGACCAGTACATTGTTGGCTTCGAGTTCGCTCAGAATAGAGGCTTCACCATACACATAGAGTGACTCTGTTTTACCGTTAATATTATCAACATCAATCTTGAACATTTGACGCTAAGCAACTAGAGCTTAAAATCACTAAAATCTTCGTCTTCAGAATCAATAGTATTGTCGATAGCACTCACCAGATAAGAGGTAATTTCAGTTTCTTGTGGAGCAACTTGAACGTTATCTGAATCAAGCCAATGATTCAGCCATGGTAGCGGGTTAGTAGTCTGTTCAAATATTGGCTGCATATTTAATGCAGACATACGAATATTTGTAATATATTCAAGATATTGCTTTAAGATTTGAGCATTCAAACCAATCATTGAGCCATCTTTAAACAGGTATTCAGCCCATTCCTTCTCTTGCTCTGCTGCATCTTTAAACATTTGAATAACTTCTGCTTCGCACTCAATAGCGATTGCTTGCATATCAGGATCATCCTTACCATCACGCATCAAATTGAGCATATGCTGAGTACCAGTCAGGTGCAGCGCTTCATCTCTAGCAATTAGCTTAATAATCTTAGCATTACCCTCCATCACTTTTCTTTCTGCAAATGCAAACGAACAGGCAAAGCTAACATAGAAGCGGATTGCTTCTAGTATGTTGACAGACATTAAAGTTAAATAAAGTAATCTCTTGAGAGAGTACATATTGATGGTGAGAATTTTTCCATCAATTTTATGCTCACCCTCACCATTTAAAAGGTAAGCTTGAGTATGTTTGATTAACTTATCGTAGTGCTTGGAAACGCTTGTAGCTCTCTGAATAATTTCTTCAGTTTTCATAATTTCATCAAAAACAACACCAGGCTCATTAACAATAGCCCTAATAATATGGGTATATGAGCGAGAATGAATTGTTTCTGAGAAAGCCCAAGTCTCAACCCAATTTTCTAGCTCAGGCAGAGATACAATCGGGAGAAAAGCAATATTAGGCGATCGGCCTTGCACAGAATCTAATAAAATCTGATATTGCAGGTTTGAAACAAAGATATGCTTTTCATTTGGCAGTAGTTTTCCAAAATCAATCTTATCTTTTGATACATCAATTTCTTCTGGTCTCCAAAAGAATGAAAGCTGTTTTTCAGTTAGCTTTTCAAACATTTCAAATTTCTGCTGATCAAAGCGAGCAACATTCACTGAGTCACCAAAGAACATAGGCTCTTTGAGAGTGTCATTTATTTCTTGATTAAATATACTATAGGCCATAATTAGTTACAAATTAAAGTTTACAAACTCCATCTTCACAATCATCATCCCCTTTCTTATCAACGCTCTGATCATCGCTAGCTCCATCTCTCGTTGTATGGTAATAAAGTGTTTTGATGCCATACTTATAAGCCTTGAGAAGGTCCATAAGGAAGAGCTTCATTGGAACTCTATTTCCATCATATTGAGAAGGGTCATAGTGAGTATTAGTCGAAATAGACTGATCAACAAATTTTTGCATAATTGCACACAATTGTAGATAGCCTTCGTTGTCCTTTATATCCCAAAGAAGCTCATATTTTTTATGTAGCTTTTCGTACTCTGGGACTACTTGTTTAAGTATGCCATCTTTGGATTGTTTGACAGATATAAAGCCTCTTGGCGGCTCAATACCGTTAGTAGAATTAGAGATTTGAGACGAGCTTTCGCAAGGCATAAGTGCTGTCAAAGTAGAGTTTCTAAGGCCCTTTTCTTGAATATTTTTTCTCAAAGTATCCCAGTCTAGTTCAAGCTTTGTATCACAAAAATCATCAATATCTTTTTTGTAGCTATCAATTGGCATTATTCCTTTTGCATACTGAGTTTCTGAGAAAAGAGGGCAAGGGCCAAACTCTTGAGCAATCTCATTGGAAGCCTTTAATGAATAATATTGAAGTGCTTCAAAAGTTTTATGGATCAAGTCATTACCTGAGCCGTCTGAATACTTGACATCATTCTTAGCCAAGTAATAAGCTAAGTTAGTTATACCGATGCCCAATGTTCTTCTATTGTTGCTTGTAATTTCAGCAGATTTCAAAGGGTAGTCCTGATAATCTAATAATGAATCTAGCGATCGAACAATAATATCGGTAATATCCTCCAACTCATCGAGACTATCTAGAGCACCTAAGTTTACCGCTGAAAGGGTGCATAAAGCAACCTCGCCAGCATCATCTTGCACGGAATAAAGCGGCTTTGTTGGAAGCGTAATTTCCATACATAGATTGGACTGTTTGATTGGAGCCTGCACAGGGTCGAAAGCGCCATGTGTATTGCAATGATCCACATTTTGAAGATAAATACGACCTGTATTAGCCCTTTCTTTCATAAATAATGCGAATAGTTCACGCGCATTAATACGTTGCTTTCGAATCAAGTCATCTTTCTCGTATTTTTCGTAAAGCTTCTTAAACTTAGGCTGATCTGCGAAAAAAGCATCATAAAGTCCAGGCGCGTCATTTGGAGAGAACAGCGTAATGTATTCATCTTTTAAAAAACGCTCATACATTAAACCATTGAACTGAACACCATAATCTAAATGCCTAATTCTATTTTCGTCAGTTCCTGTGTTGTTCTTTAAGACTAATAGGCTTTCTACCTCTAGATGCCACAGAGGATAGAATAGGGTGGCAGCACCTCCACGAACACCCCCCTGAGAGCATGATTTAACAGCTGTATGGAAGTGTTTAAAGAATGGAATACATCCAGTATGTGTTGCTTCACCTCCCCTAATTGGGCTTCCTAAGGCTCGAATCTTTCCAGCATTGATTCCAATTCCAGCACGTTGTGATACGTATTTAACGATAGCACCTGATGCTGCGCTAATTGAGTCTAAATCATCATCAGTTTCAATTAGCACACAAGACGAGAATTGTCGAGTAGGGGTTCTAACGCCAGCCATAATTGGTGTAGGCAAAGAAATTTTAAAGTTTGATGCTGCATCATAGAAACGCTTAACAATATTTAATCTAGACTTACCCTTGTACTCTTGAAATAAGCACATACCAACGAGCATATAGAGCATTTGAGGAGATTCATGAATTTCACCAGTAACCCGGTTTTGAACCAAATATTTGCCTTCAAGTTGTTTAACCGCTGCGTAAGAGAAGTTCATATCACGCCAGTGATCAATATAATTATCTAGCTCTTTAAATTCAGATTCTTTGTATTTCTTGAGAATGTCCTTGTCATAAATACCTAAATCGGTCAGCTTTTTGACATGATCAATTAGTGGAGGTGGTGTAAAAGATTTAAACGCTTTCTTTCTTAAATGAAAAATCGCTAATCGAGCAGCTAAATATTGATAATCAGGCACATCAGTTGAAATCAAATCTGCAGCAGATTTAATGATGGTTTCATGAATATCTTCAGTCTTGATGCCATCAAAAAAAGCAAGTTGGGCATTAATCTCAACCTGAGATACCGAAATATTTTCGAGATCTTGAGAAGCCCAGTGGACAACACGGTGAATTTTTTCTAAGTCAATTGACTCTTTCGAACCATCTCTTTTGGTTACTAAAATTTCTTGATCGACAGCATTGTCTTTTACTGTCTGTATTTCCTGGTTCAAACCCGACTCCTAAAATTGCACTACATTTAGTGCTTCCGTAGGTAAATATACACTAAATATAGAATATAATTAAATTAGATGCAATTGTAATTTTAAAACCTTATTGGAAATTGAATCTAACCAATTGAAAAAAAAGGAGAATTTAATTAAATTTTTTTTTATTTTTTAGGAATTTTTACGTGAAATAAAAATTCCAGAAATGATAAAAATCAAAGCTATAATATTCTGAATAAGTATCTCTTCTCCGAGCAATATTGCACCAAGAAAAAAAGCAACCACAGGAATTAAATAATTAATATTAGCTAAAAAAGTGGCACCAGCTGAATTAATAATTATGAAATAAATATAAGCCGCAATACCTGTTGGTAAAACTCCCAGCAAGATTATAGAAGATAAGCTAATTAGTGGGATATCATTAAAAGCTATAGATAAAGATTCAGGCCAAATTAGAAAAGAAAATAAAGAAGCTAATATTAAGACACAAGTGCTTGATACAATAGGGTCATAAGAAGTTAATCGTGCAGCAACAATAGTATTTACAGAATAAGAACAAGCAGCAGCCAGAACAAGAAGAATACCAAAGGTAGAGTTAGAACCATTGTTGATAGAGGGGGCAAGTATAAAAAGAACTCCCGAGATACCGAGAATAAAACCAAGGATTTTGTAGACATTGAGCTTATCATTTGGTAGAAAGAAATGAGCTAAAAGTAAAGTAACTAAAGGCATTACTGCCATTAGTAAGCCGGCCATACCAGAAGTAATCGACATTTGACCAGTGGATATAAGCAGGTAGGGCAAGATGTTGCCAATGACAGCATAAAAGCTAAAATGAAACCAGGGACGAATAGAAACAAATAATCGTTTACGATAAATTAAAGAAATAAGCAGCATCGATAAAGCACCTATAGTTAATCTATAAGTAACAACTTGTTCTGGTGAGAAAAATAGTAAAGAACGATCAGTGAGAACAAATGAAGACCCCCAGATCATAATTAAAGAAGCAAGCAGCAGGTAATTTCTTTTGTTATCGGTCATATTAGATTATTGGGACCAAGTAAATAAAGACCCAATAAATAACAAAATAGGGCGGGACTAAGAATTATATTATCCATAGATTAAGGAAAATGAATATAAATCTTGAGTATTATTATTATTTAACATAATATAAATTATACGAATTAAATAATGCTAAAAACTGTTAAAATAGTAGATAAACCTATATAAAACAAGGACTTACATATTGAACTCGAAATTCATTGATTTAGCGACTATTAATGATAGAGCTTAATACTTTGTAGCAAAAATTGAGAAGGTCGCTTAAATCTAAAATTTAAAGTAATACAGTATTTTATGGCTAATAATTAATAGAATTGAGTTTATTAAGGCTAGTCTTTTGATCTTCTTCTTACAAATTTACCTGTAAGTTTGTATTTTTGGCTTGGACTTCTTGGGCTTCCAGGAATTGTAAGTTCTAGAAACCGATGATCAATTAGTGGATTGATAATTGCTGTTTTAAATTTAGATTTATTTGTGCGCTCTAAAATTTTCATTAACTCTAATGCCGAACTTTCTTCTTTACAATTTTTTAGAATTTTAAGATGGTCCCCACTTAGTCCCTTCTTAGTCCCTATATCTTCATTTATGCCTTCAGAATAGTACAAGAATGATAATTGCTCAACCTCATTACCAATCCTTTTGCTTCGTTTAATATCTTTTGTCCAATCGTCTGATGAAGTAACTTTTTCTTGTTTTACTTCTTGTGTAGATTCTTTTTTTAAGAATTTAAACATTTGAGTTAAATGATAATTGACACTAAATTATAAATTAAATCAGAATCTTGTATTAGCGATTCTTTAATTTAACCATTCAAACAAGCTATTAACATATCTTTTAATGCGTTAATATTTGATTTAAGAACAGCTGTAACCTATCTGATTCTGCATTATTAAAGAAATTTTCTGGATCATTTTCTTCGACAATTTGTCCATCGTCCATAAATATAATTCTATTCGCAACTTTTCTTGCAAATCCCATTTCATGTGTCACACAAATCATTGTAATTCCTTCCCTAGCTAGCTCTATCATTACATCTAGAACCTCTGATATCATCTCTGGATCAAGTGCTGAGGTGGGCTCATCAAAAAGCATTATCTTTGGATTCGTACATAGGGATCTTGCTATTGCAACCCTTTGCTGTTGGCCACCACTAAGTTGATTTGGATACTTCTCAGCCTGGTCTTTAATACCCACCCTATCTAGTAGTTTTAACGCCTTCTCTCTGGCCTCTTGCTTTGTTTCATTGTGGACCCATATTGGAGCCAAGGTTAAATTATCTACAATTGTTAGGTGAGGAAACAAATTAAAGTGCTGAAAGACCATGGAGACTTCACTTCTGATCTTTCTAATCTTCTGGGCATCATCTGTCAGCTCTGTTCCTGAGACTAAAATTGACCCTTCTTGGAACTTTTCAAGAAAGTTAACACAGCGTATCAGTGTGGACTTTCCACTTCCTGATGGTCCACATACAACGATTATTTCACCCTCTTTAATATCTAAATTAATATTTTTAAGTGCATGGAAGTCGCCATACCACTTATTTAATTCTGATATTTCAATGATATTTGTTTTTTTACCACTCATATTTAACAACCTTTAGTTTTTGTTTTCCGTATTAAAGCGTAACTCTAATTTCCTTGAATAACGGGACATTGTATATAGTATAGCCCACATAACCATTGTTACAAAGACAAAGCCCTCTGTTTCTCTACCAAGCCAGTATGGGTCATTACTTGTTAGATTAACCATTGCTAACATATCAAATAGTCCAATAATAAGTACAAGTGTTGTATCTTTAAATAATGAAATTGATGATCCAACAATATTAGGTATCGATATTTTCAAAGCTTGAGGCAGGATTATTAGAACATTTTTTTGAAAATAACTCAGCCCTATTGCATCTGCAGCCTCGTATTGCCCCCTAGGGATTGCTTGTAATCCTCCTCTAACAACTTCTGCGAAATATGCGGCCTGAAAAAGTGCTATTCCTATGAGTGCCCGTAAGAGTTTATCAAAATAATTACCTGATTCTAAAAACAGCGGCAAAACAAAAGAAGCCATAAATAGGATTGTAATTAATGGAACTGCTCTAATAAACTCAATAAAAAGAGTTGAAAAGAGTTTAATTACTTTAAGGTTTGACTGTCTTCCAAGCGCCAAAAGAACGCCAATAGGAAAAGAAACGATAATACCAACTGAGGCAATAATCAATGTAAGCAATAAGCCTCCCCATTGATCAGTTGCAACCGGTGTTAATAGTCCAAACCCTCCAGCAATTAAAACATATGAAATGAGTGGGTATAGAATGATTAGAGACAAGGTCACCCTATTCTTGTATTTATAGTTTTTAACAAGTGGAACTATAACAAACAGCAGCCCAGTTAAAGCGAATACCGTGTTAGGTCTCCAGGTCTCTGTTCTTGGATAAAAACCGTAGGTATACATGTATAGCTTTTCATAGATATACGGCCAACAAGCGCCCACCCTTCCGCAATTATCATTTGTTGCCATTTCTTCACTAAACTTTATTTCAAAGCCAAAGAAATTAATAGTACCAAAGCTAAAGCTTGCATCAAATATCATCCAATTCAGCAACGGTGGAATCATGATGTAAAGTAAATAGAGAGAAGCAAAAGTAAGGATAGAATTAATCCAGCTCGAAAAGAGGTTTGTTTTAAGCCAAAGTACAGCCCCAATTTGAGATATTGGCGGCTTCCTAGTTTCTTGTTGATCGAATACTGGCATAGTTATCTTCCCTGGATGGCCATTTTATTATTTACATAGTTTAGTAACAAGGATATAAAGAGTGATATCACAAGATAAACTAACATAGCCATTGCTAAAATTTCAACAGCCTGACCAACTTGATTAAGAACTGTCCCTCCAAATGCACTCATTAGCTCTGGATAACCTATAGCGGTAGCTAGGGATGAGTTCTTTGTTAAATTGAGATACTGATTAATTGTTGGAGGTATTGCCACTCTAAGGGCTTGCGGCAGAATAATTAACTTTAGTGATTGCGTTGGTGTAAGTCCAATTGCAGCTGCGGCCTCTTTTTGACCCTTGTCTACTGCCTCAATGCCTGATCTAATTGCTTCTGCAATATAAGTTGCAGTGTAAACGCTTAGGGCAAAGGTTAATGCCAAGAATTCTGGGACAACATTCATCCCTCCTCTTAGGTTAAATTTTCCTAGGACTGCGATATCAAACTGAAGTGGAGATCCTAAAACTAGAAAAATGATAATTGGGAGCCCAAGAATCAGAGCAACTGAGAACGGCCAAGTGCTAGTATGAATCCCAGTCAACTCATGCTTCTTTTTGTAATGTTGTTTAACAAAATAAGAAGCGATTATGCCTACTAACAAAGAAAGTGCAACCAGCAAGAAGCCGTCTTCAGGGATAGGCTTTGGTAGATAAAGTCCTCTTTGATTAAGGAACATTATGTCAAAGAAAGCAAAACTCTGTTTAGGGTGAGGAAAAAGATTAATAAATAAGTTGTACCAAAAAAGAATTTGAAGAAGTATAGGTACATTTCTAAAAAGTTCTATATATCCACCTGCAAGCTTTGCAACAAGATAATTATTTGATAGTCTAGCAATACCAATGAAGAGGCCGATAAGGGTAGACAAAATAATGCCAACAAATGCCACAACAAGGGTATTTATCAGTCCGACATAAAAAACGCTAAAATTGGAGGATTCAGGGGTGTAGTCAACAACATAGTTGCCTAGAAATGGCAGAATATCAAATCCAGCTCTATTTTTAAGGAACGTGAAGCCCGTATTAATTCCTCTCTCTTCAATATTCTGAAAGAGATTTCCAATAGCGGTATAGAAAAGCCCTACTACTAGGACAAAGGTAACAATTTGGAAGAAAAATGCTCTTGCTTCATTGTTATAAAGCATGTCACGAAAGTTTAACCCTCTGTGTTGAGATTTACCTAAAGAGTCGAGGATAATTTTTTTCATAAAGATATAAAAATACTAATCAACTTATTTTACTAAAAATGAGCTTTTGAGAATAAAAAAAAGTATAAAAAAAACCAGCCTGCTTTAAGGCAGGCTGGTTTATGATCTAACAAGATAATTGCTTATCTAAATGGAGGTGAGTATAAGATACCACCGTCAGTCCATAGTGCATTAACACCACGAGCAATACCAATTGGAGTATTGATACCAATATTACGCTCAAAGCTTTCAGAATAGTTACCTACTTGCTTAACGATTTGGTAAGTCCAATCTGGAGTCAGACCAACATACTCATGAGTACTGCCAGAACGACCCATTAAGCGCTCACGCTCAGGGTTGTTAGTAACTTCGTCAACAGTCGCACTAGTCACACCAAGCTCTTCAGCAGTAATCATAGCATTAAGAGACCATCTTACGATGTTGAACCATTGGTCGTCACCTTGACGAACAACAGGACCTAAAGGCTCTTTAGAAATAATTTCTGGAAGTACTACGTGCTCAGAAGGATCTGATGCAGCAGCACGCATTGAATATAGACCAGAAGCATCAGTTGTTAATACATCACAACGTCCAGCGTCATAGTTAGTTAGAGTTTGAGCATTTGTGTCAGAAACAACTGAGTTGTATTCGATACCATTTGCTTTACCCCAATCCGCTAGGTTTAATTCAGTAGTTGTACCTGCTTGAATACATACAGCAGCACCACTTAATTCCATAGCACTTGATACACCAAGTGAAGACTTAACCATAAATCCTTGACCATCGTAGTAGTTAACACCAGCGAAGTTCAATCCTAAAGAGGCATCACGAGTAATTGTCCAAGTAGTATTTCTTGACAACATATCGATCTCACCAGATTGAAGCGCAGTAAATCTTTCTTTAGCTGTTAAAGGTACAAATTTAACCTTTTGTGCGTCGCCAAGCGTTGCAGCTGCAACAGCACGACATACGTCAACGTCTACACCAGTCCAAGTACCAGAAGAATCAGCAGATGAAAATCCTGCAAGACCTTTAGATACGCCACAAGAAACGTAGCCTTTTGCTTGAACGTCGCCTAAAGTAGAAGCCTGGACACTAAGAGCGCCAACAACTAACAATGAAGCAGCAGACAATTTTAATAATTGTTTCATATATATCTCCTTAATGAGTTTCAAAGTATAACAATCCTTCACAATTGAATGAGGATTACAGAAATTTTATCACTAGTTCAATAAAGAATACTAATTAATTTATAAAAAATAATTTAAATCAATTCAACCTTCTCAGAATAACTTATCCTAACAATACAATATATTTCGGGTATTTACTCTAACCTTAGTTGAATTAAATTCAACTTACTGTTTTTTAAATATAGATTAATGTTAGGAATTAAAGTTACGAATAACAAGATCAAAATACAATAGTTTAAAAATTCTAATAATTGTTTTTATTGTTTTAAATCAATAAGTTAAATAGCTTATAGTTATTTATTACATGTATTTATTTCTTTTAAAATCGTAATATTTAGTTATTTTTTACCTGTAGTGGTATAAAATAACTAATATTGAGTTTAATTAATGAAGTCTATGTATATAAAAACAACTGAATACCTAGCTATGGTGCGAAATAAAACTGGTTTTTCTGATTATAAGATCTCTAAAGAGTATGAGATCAATCAGTCAAATCTCAGTAAATATAGCTCTGGTAAGGCTGCATTGAGTGAAACTCATGCCTGGCTCTTTGCGAATATACTTGACATTGACCCTGCTGAAATCGTTGCCAATACCAAATTAGAGCATGCAATTTCTTCGGGAAATAATTCGAAGGCGAAATTTTGGCAAGAACAGCTAGATAAAATATTTTCCGAATCCTTGCCAATTAAAATACAAATCGCCCAAATTAACCCTATTGTTGGAGATATAAAATCTAATGCGAAAAAAATTATTGCATTGTCTATCGAGGCTAGTGAAAATGGTGCGCATCTTGTTGTTTTTCCAGAGCTTGCATTAACTGGCTACCCTCCAGAGGATCTTTTGTTGAGAAATGGGTTTATTGATCAAGTCAAAAATGAAATCAATATTTTATGTGAATTGATTCCCTCTAATATTTTTGTTCTTTTTGGTGCGCCTAGCCAACTTGATAAAAATTTATATAACAGTGCTTATTTAATTTATGATAATAAAATTCAAAACATTTATAACAAGCAAGAACTTCCAAACTATGGCGTATTTGATGAAAAGAGATATTTCACTTCTGGTAAAGAATCTTTTTCTTTTGAATGTCAAAATACTAGGGTTGGGGTGCTAATTTGTGAGGACCAATGGGTTGAAGGCCCTATCAATCAAGTTTGTCAGGGAAATGTTGATATGGTCATTTCTCTTAATGCATCGCCCTTTCAGCTTAATAAGCAATCTGCAAGAATGTCTATTTGCCAAAAATATGCTCTTAAATTTGGTATTTCATTTATTTACATTAATATGGTTGGTGGTCAAGACGAGGTAGTCTTTGATGGAAACTCATTTGCTGTAGATAAACAAGGTGAATTGATTTTTGAAATGCCTGCTTTTGAAGAGATTTCCATGTCTTATAGTGATTCTAGCCTAAAGCCAGTCGTTACAACTGATGAGTCCTCTATCTATTCAGCTTTAGTATTAGCCACAAGGGACTATATTAATAAAAATTCTTTTAGTGGCGCCTTAATAGGGCTATCTGGTGGTATCGATTCAGCCTTAACTCTTGCCATAGCTGTTGACGCAATTGGTGCAGAGAATGTGCATGCCGTAATGATGCCATATCAATATACATCTGAAATTAGCTTGACTGATGCTGAGATGCAAGCGAGAACTCAAGGTGTCCATTTTTCAAGTATCGATATCCATAAGATGGTTGATTCTTTTAATGCTTCTCTGTCTGATGTATTTGAAAATAATTCTATTGATACGACTGAAGAGAATATTCAGTCAAGGGTCAGAGGGACTTTACTCATGGCTCTTTCCAATAAACATCATAAAATTGTTCTTGCAACTGGAAATAAGTCTGAAATGGCTGTGGGATATGCCACACTTTATGGAGACATGTGTGGCGGCTTTGCTCCTCTCAAAGATATTTCTAAGACTATGGTTTATAAACTTTCTAGGTATCGCAATACTTTGTCAGAGGTAATCCCATCACGAGTTATTACCAGGCCACCTTCCGCTGAACTTGCTCCTGATCAGGTTGATCAAGACTCTCTTCCTCCTTATGACATACTGGATGATATTTTAAAAAGATTTGTTGAGGAAAAACAGTCTGTTGATTCAATTATTTCACAGGGGCATACTTCAGAGGACGTTAATAAAATAACCTCTTTGATCCTTAAGAATGAATATAAAAGGCGCCAGTCAGCTCCTGGCCCTAAGGTTAGTAGTAATGCCTTTGGGAGAGAAAGACGATATCCTATGACCTCAAAGTTCAAGCCTTAAATAGCCTATTCTTGAAAAACTTTTATGAGTCCTTGGGCTTTATGCCTTGTCTCTGCCAGCTCATTTTCTGGATCAGAGTCATAGACAATACCCGCTCCTGCCCTAAATGAAAGGGTTTTGTCTTGCTGAATAAAGCTTCTAATGAGGATGTTGAAGTCCATTTTTCCATTGTTGCTTATATAGCCTACTGAGCCTGTGTATGCCTCTCTTGGCATTTGCTCAAGCTCACTGATTATTTCCATACACCTGACTTTGGGGCATCCTGTTATTGTTCCGCCTGGGAATAAAGCCTTAACAATTCCTTTAATACCAATGCCATCTCGAAGGTTACCCTTTATATTTGATACAATATGGTGCACATAAGGGTAAGTCTCTAATGTCATGATTTCATTAACATATACACTACCATATTCGCATACCCTTCCCATGTCGTTTCTTTCAAGGTCTAGAAGCATGACGTGCTCTGCAATTTCTTTAGGATGGCTAATTAAATTTTCCTTTTGAGTTTTGTCAGAATCCCCTATTCCTCGTGGATGTGTTCCTGCAATTGGCCTAGTTTCTAGGACGCGATCATTTAGACTAAAAAGCCTCTCTGGAGATGATGAGATAATGCTGAAATCATCGAATTGGATAAGCGCTGAAAATGGTGCTGGATTAGCTTTTTTAAGTTTGCTATAAATAATGGAAGAATCAAGGTTTGAGTCAAGGTAATAACTCCATTTTCTTGATAAATTCACCTGAAATACATCTCCAGCAAAAATATAGTCCAGGCTACTTTTAACTCCTTCGATAAACTTCTCTTCTTTTTCTTCTTGAATCTTGCCCTTAATAGGCTGACTTGGTGCGCTTTCCAGTGTATTAATGTCATTTAATATTTGATTGATACGAGATTGGTCATCTTCCTCGTCATATAGGAAAGTCTTTCCAAGTTTATGGTCAGTATAAATTACTGTGGGCACTCTAACAGCATAGGCAATTGGCAGATTAGAATTATGATTTATAGGTGCCAATATTGGTTCAATTTGACCAATCAATTCATAAGAAAGATAAATAAACCAACCACCAGTAAAAGGAAGCTCTGGGTTGATATTGTTTTGAATAGAAAGATTATTGAGCTTACTTAGGAAATCAAAGTCCGAAAGATTATTTAAAACTACTTTTTCTCCTGGAAAGGCAAACAATAAAGAGTATCTGTTATTATCGTTATGATTAACGCTTTCTAACAAAAATGGGTATCTGTCTTTATTCTTATAACAAAAAGAAGCCAAGTCAACTTTTTGTATCTCATGAACTATCACTTTTTAAAGGTTTTGAAGCAATGCAGAAGCTTTACTTGATAGAGGATGGTCTGGATATTCAGTAATCATTTCATTTAATAATAGTTTTGCCTGATCACTCTCATCTAGCTTCATGAGAACTTTAGACAACTCGTAGAGAGAGTCAGCAAACTTGGGGTGATCTTGACCCATTGATTGATATTCTAGATAAGAGGCTTTAGAATCTAAAAAAGATTCACTATAAAAATATGCCCTTCCAAGCCAGAGCATTGTGTCTGTTTCGCTCAAAGAGCTTGGGGAGGTTTTAAGGTGATCTAAAAAAAGTTCAATCGATTTTTCATAATTTCCAAGGACAAAGGCATTTTTACCATCACTAAAGAATTTAGAAGATTTGGTGCCTTGCTCTGTTGAATTTGATTGAACTGATTTTGTATTTCCAGATTGATTTATTTCAATCATTTGAAGTAGTTCAGTAATTTTTTCTGAGTTTAATCTTTGATTTTCTCTTAATAGCTCAATATCGTCTTTTAACGAAAGAATTTCATTATTAAGCGATTTAACTTCTTGATTAATCTTAAGAATTGCCAAATCAAGATTTAACCCTTCATTGGCAATTACATTAAAGCTAAATAAAAGTGGTAATAAAAAAGTATATCTAGAAAATATCTTTATCATTAGGCGACACAAAAAATAAGTTATAAAGCAGCCTAAAGCCTATTGTCTAGTAATAGACGAATTCTACTCTTCTATTTTTTTCCCAGGCTTCTTCATTACTTCCAGTGAGAATAGGTTGTTCTTCTCCATAGCTCACTACGATGATTCTGTCGTCAAGGTTGTATAGACCCAGTACTTCTTTAACACTTAGAGCACGATTTTCACCAAGAGCTAAATTATATTCCCTAGTTCCTCTTTCATCAGCATGCCCTTCTAAGCGAAGGTTGACTGATGGATTGCTTTGCATGAAGTTCGCATGTTGGATAATAATTCTTGTTGCAACTTCATCAATTTCAGTGTCATCATAAGCAAAATAGAGTGTAAATGAATCGGCATTATTACCAAACTCACTAATTGCAGCTTCTGTTGCAGCGGCGTTTTCAACCAAGGCTTCTATAAGCTCATCTCTGTTAGCTAGGTTACCATCAGCATCAAGAACTATCTCTTCACTAAGTCCTTTAGCAACCGCAACTTCAATTAGTTCATCATCAGACATTGATTCAAGTTCGTCGGATTTACTCTCAAGAAGAGCCGCACTTTCTACTATAGCATTGATAATTTGATCCCTATTTAGAAGATTTCCGTCTTCATCAAGTAAGATGAGGTCTTCAAGCCCTTTTTCCTGAGCAATTGCTATGAGTTCATCATTAGATAGCGCCTCTAGCTCATCGATGGTAAAGCCTCCAGTTTGATCCATTGCAACCAAGGTTTCCTCTCCACCAAGGACCGCTTCTTCTGTTGCAGCATCTGAAGGATTGATTAAGTCTAGAAATTTATCTCCAAGTTCAGAAATGTTTGTTGTTGCACAAGAACTGAGAAAAATTACACTCGACAATAATAGAATTTTTTTTGACATTTTTGATTTCCTTAATTTGAATAGTTTGACCAGCTTGGCTCTCTAACTTCACCTTCTTTTTGCATCAATTCTACAACTTGATTGTTATGCAGTGAAATTATAGACAAAATTCCTTTGTTATCTCTGTTAGTTGAGTAAATAATCATACCACCATTTGGAGAAAAATAGGGTGACTCATCAGATTTATTTTGAGTCATTACAGTTAGATCTCTTGATGCAATATCTAAAAGAGCAAGTCGATAGTCTTTTCCAACGCGATGGATTAATGCTAGATCTTTTCCATCTGGAGAGAAAACTGGTTTTGCGTTATACCTCCCTTCAAAAGTGGCTCTAGAAATTTTACCTGACTTTAAGTCTTTAATATAAACCTGAACCTGGCCCGTTCTGTTTGATGTGAATGCTATTTTATTTCCATCAGGAGAAAAACTGGCTTCTGTGTCGATTGAAATATTCTTAGTTAATCTTTCTAATTTTTTTGATTGAAAGTCATAAAGATAAATATCTTTATTGCCTTGCTTAGAGATTGTTAAAGCAATACTTTCTCCACTAGGATGCCATGTTGGAGAAGAGGCAATTCCATCAAATTTTGGTAATTTGATTGGAACAGTTTTCATAAATGGCGTCATTACAAAAACCTCTGATCTATTATTCTTAAATGACACATAAGCTAATTTTTGTTGGTCTTTTGACCATGCAGGAGATAGAATTGGGTTTGAAGATCTAACAACTGTTTGAGGGTTGAATCCATCAGAGTCAGAAATTTGAAGTTTATATGTTCTTCCACCAGAACTATTATCTGATACTGTTACATAAGAGAGTCTGGTGTCAAACGACCCTTTTTGCCCAAGAAGTACATAGTAAATCTTATCACTTAAGAAATGTGCTATTCTTCTAAATCCACTGTTATGAACTCTGATTTTCTTTTGATAGAGGCTTTTTTCTGAAAACACATCGTAGATATAGATGTAAACATTGTAGACGTTAGAGCTAACCTGCTCAATTTTTCCAAAAACAACAGCATCTTTTTTATGCTCTTGCCAAAAATTAAAGTCAATTTGATTCGTTATAAGGGCTTCAGTACTTAAAGCATTGAATTGACCAGAGCGATTTAGGTTATTTCTGATAATCTTTGCTATATCTACATCATTTGAACCTCCTACTACTTCAAAGGGGGCTATGACAATTGGAAATGCAGCCTCACGTGTTTTAATAATATTAACCTCGAGAAGCGCATGAGCTGAATAGGCAATAAAAACAGAGAGAAGTATCGATAATTTAATTAATTTCATTCTACCTCTTCAATCCAGTTCATTTGAATTGCCTCAAGAACCCTTTCTCCACATTTACTATCACCTTCTTCGAATTCATCAAGTTGCATCACCATGTTTCTTAAGTCAACAAAGTTGATAGTCTTTGGGTCTATGTCAGGGTACTTGTCAGATAGATTGATTGCTATTTCTAAAGAGTCGGTCCAACAAATCATTATCAAAATAGGACAGTTATTTTAATGGTCTAATTTTAATCAATTAAGTGGCTTGAATTAAACATTTTTTCAATTAAAGTCTTCCAGCTGATATTACATGTGGAAGGTTGTTTAACTTGTCTAGAACATTATTTAATTCAATGATATTTGTCACAGCAACGACTATATGAAAAAGTCTTGATGAATCTGGCCTACTCTGTTGTTCAATGTTTTCAATATTGACTCCAAGGTTAGCTACAGTATTTGCTATTGCAGCCAATCTTCCACTTCGATTTTCGACTAAACAACTAATTCCTACCTCAAATTGCTCATTTTCATCAGAATGCCAATCAACCTCCATCCATTGAGCATTTTTTTCCTTTATGTGCTCTAGCTGAGTGCAATTAGATCGATGAAGTACTAAGCCTCTCATAGAGGTCAAAACACCAGTAACTTCGTCTCCAGGAATAGGGTAACAGCAGTGAGCAAAATTAATTGCCATGCCTTTAGTTTGGCCAATAGTCAAAGTATTGACTGTTTCATTATTGATGTCTTGTAATAACTTATTCACAACTACGGCAACAAAAATCTCCGATAATCCAACTTTGATATACAAATCCTGAAAATCAGCACAATTAAGCTCTTTAAAGCATTTATTCCATTTATCTAAAGGAACATCATTAATTTTTATTTTTTGAAATTTGAGAGCATCTGATATTAAAAGCTTTCCTAGTCTTGCTAGTTCAACCTTAGAGTTGTCTTTTAAGTGGGCTTTAATGGCAGTTTTAGCTTTAGAAGTCACTACAATGTCAAGCCATCCAGGCTTAGGTTTTACAAATCTACCAGTTATAATTTCAACAGTTTGACCTGACTTGAGACGTGTTGAAAGTTCTGATTCATTCCCATTAATTGTTGCTTTTTGAGCTTTTTTACCAATATTTGTATGGACTGCATAAGCAAAATCGAGCACTGTTGATCTGAGAGGGAGTTGAATAATTTTCCCAGCCGGAGTAAAAACAAAGACCTCATCTGAGAATAAGTCTGACTTTGTACTCTCTAAAAAGTCAATTGAAGTATCTGTATTCTGCTGAATATCTAGCAACGAACCCATCCAGTTTCTAGCAAGTTTTTTAGATGGCTTATCAGTATTTTTGTAATGCCAGTGAGCTGCAATACCATATTCTGAAATAAAGTCCATTTCTTGGGATCTAATTTGAACCTCAATAAACATATTTCTTGGCCCAATTAAAACAGTATGAAGTGATTGATATCCATTAGGTTTTGGTGCAGAAATGTAATCTTTGAACTTAAGAGGTATTGGTTTATATAAGCTATGAATATGGCCTAAAGCTTGATAACATGCATTGGTATTCTCAACAACTACTCTGAATGCATGCATATCGAGAACTTCAGAAAACTTACGTGATTTGATTTTCATTTTGTTATAGATGCTTGAAGGTTGTTTTTGCCTTCCTTCTACCGTTGCAGCGATCTGTTCAAACTTTAATCTATTTTCTATTTCAGTTTTGATAAGGTTTATTGTTTTCTTTTGGTTTCCATACTGCTTTTTTATTTTTCTTTCAATCACTAAATGCTTTCTTGGGTGAAGTGTTTTAAAGCATAAATCATCAAGCTCTACACCAATGCTATGAAGCCCTAATCTTCTAGCAATTGGCGCATGAAGCTCAGAAGTTTCCTTGGCCTTAAGAAATTTTTTCTCTTCGCTCATTGAGTCGATAGTTCTCATATTGTGCAGCCTATCAGCAAGTTTTATGATCATGACTCTCATGTCTTTTGACATGGCAAGAATGAGTTTTTGAAAATTTTCAGCTTGTTTCTGAGAGCTAGAGGTAAATTCAAGGTTTGTAAGCTTTGATACACCTTCAACTATATGAGCAACCTGTTCTCCAAATTGATTTTTAACATCATCTTTTGTGACTGAAGTATCTTCTATACAATCATGAAGAATTGCTGCAACAATACATAAATAGTCAAGCTTTAGATCGGCAATTATTAAGGCAACTGATAGCGGATGACTGATATAGGGTTCACCTGATTTTCTGAATTGACCAGAATGCGCTTTTTCGGCAATCTTGTGGGCTTTTTTAACCAATTCAATCTCTTCATTAGACATGTATTCTTCTAAAACACTGCAAAGATAGGATATTTGAGACTTAATTTGAAATAAGTTTGTTGCCATTAATGTTTTTAGTCATTTTTTTAAAAAATATTTATAATTATATAATCATGCTGATGCTACCTTTAAGTTCTTTATATAAAGGTTTCCAGACAAAGTGCACGATAGTATAATTTGCTTACTAGTTATAAATCAGAACTTAAAATGAAATTTAGATTATTCTTTGCATTTTCTTTAGTATGTTTTTTGTCAGGCTGTTCAGTTTTTGGGGGCAACAAAGATACTAAAAATCTAGTTGCCGATGGCTTAACACCAAAAGAACTTTACGAGCAAGCTGAAGATAAGGTTGATGCAGGATCAATTGAGCAAGCAATTGATCAGTATGAAATGATTTTATCTTCCTATCCTGGATCAAAGTATGCAATTCAAGCCAGACTTGATATAGCATTCAATCTTCTTAAGCAAAAAAAATACAATCGATCAATAACTACACTTAATCAATTTATTAATAAATATCCTGATATTCCTGCTACACCCTATGCCTACTATCTAAGAGGTGTTGCTGCAGAAAAAAAATCAAGCTCAATCCTTGATAAACTAATAACTGATAGTGCACAAAGAGACGTCGAAAGTGTCAGAGATGCATATGGGTATTTTGTTGAACTGATAGAGACTTTCCCTAACTCAAAGTATGCTGAGGACGCTAAATTAAAGTTAGCAGTCTTAAGAAATACACTTGCCAGACATGAATTTTATGTTGCTCTATACTATACTGATATAAACTCTAATGTTGCAGCCATTAATCGCTGCAAATATATCATTGAAAATTATCCAAATAGTGCGCCAATACCAGATGCGCTCCATCTTATGGCGTTCAACTACAACCTAATTAATGCTAATGATCTAGCAACTGATGCTATGGAGATATTAAACTCGAGTTATCCAAACTACTCTCCTAGCTACTCTCTTAAATAGACAGTTTAAGCATTTAATCTATGAATTCTGTAGAGAGAATTTTTGCTTTAAAGGTATCCCTAGTCATGTCAGTTAGAATGCTGGGGTTGTTTATGCTGTTCCCTGTCATGAGCGTTTATGCAGTTGAATATGACAATGCTTCAGCTCTGCTAATAGGCATGGCAATTGGTATTTATGGATTAACTCAAGCGCTTTTACAAATTCCTTTTGGCTATCTTTCTGACCGATTTGGTAGAAAACCAATTTTAATCATCGGTATTGCAATCTTTTTTTTAGGGAGTGTTCTGGCAGCGAACACCTCAAATTTAATCATTGTTGTTTTAGGAAGAGCACTTCAAGGAGGAGGAGCAATATCTGCAGTTTTAATGGCATTTCTTGCTGATTCGGTACATGAAGAAAATAGAGCGAAGGCAAATGCTTTTGTTGGTTTTCAGATAGGAGTAGCTTTTATGCTTTCTTTATTGATTGGGCCAATAATAAGCTCTAGGGTTGGCCTTGAAGGCGTTTTTTGGACAATTGCTCTTTTGTCTTTATTAGCAATGTTAATTGTGATTTCTCTTGAACACTCAAAACCTATTGCCTACTACAAACTTTCTTTTAAGTCTCTTAAAGAGTCTTTAACAAAAGAATTAATTACATTAGATGTAAGTATTTTTAGCCTTCATTTAATTCTTGCAGCTGGATTTATTGTCATGCCAATTTTGATAGTAGAAAATCAGATTGTAAGCATGATTGATAACTGGCGCCTCTATCTCCCAGCTATTTTTTTATCTTTTTTAGGAATGATTCCACTAATTGTAGTTTCAGAAAAATTTAATAAAACAAAATACATTTTATTGCTTTGCATTCTCTTATTGATTGTGAGTCAATTTGTTTTTTTTAATGCCTCATTAAACTTTCAAATATTTCTAATTACACTAACAATTTTTTTTACTGCATTTAATTCAATTGAAGCCCTTTTGCCCTCACTTTTATCTAGAACAGCAGATGCTGAAAAGAGAGGATTAGCTATGGGTGTTTTCTCCACATCTCAATTTTTAGGGACTTTTTTTGGAGGGGCAATTGGGGGATTGATTTACGACATTTACGATCTAAATAGTGTATTCTTATTTACAATATTTGTTGCATTCATCTGGTTGGTATTGATACTCTTAGTGCCACTGAAAACTATAACATTAAAGGAGAGATAATTACAATGGCAGGGATAAATAAAGTAATTTTGGTAGGAAATTTAGGCGCTAAACCAGAAATTAAATATGCATCAAATGGAAACGCTATTAGTAATTTATCCGTTGCAACAAGTGAATCTTGGACTGACAAAAGCACAGGTCAAAAACAGGAGAGAACTGAATGGCATAGAGTTAGTCTATTTGGTAAAGTAGCTGAAATTGCTGGACAGTATCTAGATAAAGGCTCTAAGGTCTATGTAGAAGGCAAGCTTCAAACACGAAAATGGCAAGATCAGAATGGTCAAGATCGCTATACAACTGAGGTTGTCATTAGTGGCTATAGTGGAACTCTGCAAATGTTAGATCGTCGTGATGATATGAATTCAAATGCTGTTTCTCAGCAAGCACAGCCCCAAGCTCAAAATTCAAATCAGCCGGCCCCGGCAATTACACCCGTTGCTTCAGATGAGTTCGAGGATGATATCCCCTTCTAACTGAATTAAAAAGATTATTCTTTAGTAATATCTTCAGTTTCTAGAACAACAAAAGCTACTGCATTTGAGCTCTCATCAGAGATACTTAAATGTCCTTGCTTAATTCCCTTTTCCTGGAGATATAATCTTAGCTTTTCACTTGGCATAAAGTAAGGCTTGCCATTTTCATTGTTCCTTACCGTCAAGTCCTGAAAGCTTACAACTCTTCCAATACCAGTTCCCAAAGCTTTAGAAAATGCCTCTTTGGCCGCAAACCTCTTGGCACAGAAAGCTGCACTATCAGCTTTGTTTGCAAATAGAGCTCTCTCATGCTCAGTTAAAACTCGATTGATAAAACCTTCCCTATTTTTTTTTAGGATTTTTTGAACCCTTTCGATGCTTACTATATCTGTACCAATACCATAAATCACAAGTTTCTTGCCTCTTGGAGGAGTTTTTTCATTTCTGACGTCGCATTTGCGAGACCAACAAATAAAGATCTCGCAATGATTGAGTGCCCAATATTAAGCTCAACCATCGTATCAATAGAAGCAATTGCTTGTGTATTTTCCAAGGTTAATCCATGACCAGCATTCACCTGTAATCCCAGGCTATGTGCATACTCACTTGCCTCGATAATCCTTTTAAGCTCAGCATCTATCTGTTCATTATTAGAAGCATTTGCATAGTGCCCAGTGTGAATTTCGATGATTGGTGCGCCGCTCTCAACACTGGCATCAATTTGATCCTTGTCAGCATCAATAAATAAAGAGGTTTTAATATTGTTTGAGCTAAGTTCAGCACACACTTCTTTCATTCTGGATAGCTGTGAGACAACGTCTAACCCCCCTTCTGTAGTCAGTTCTTGTCTTTTTTCTGGAACAAGGCAGCAGTCCTCAGGTGATATATTAGAAGCTATTTTGAGCATTTCAGCTGTAGCCGCCATTTCAAGATTCATTTTTGTTGTGAGTGAATGCTTTAAAGCCTCAACATCATAGTCCTGAATATGTCGTCTATCTTCTCGCAAGTGAAGCGTGATGCTGTCAGCACCTGAATCTTCACAAATTCTAGCTGCGTCTATTAAGCTTGGATATTTGGTACCCCTGGCTTGTCTTAGCGTAGCTATATGGTCAATATTTACACCTAAAAATATACTCATAAATATTCCTATTTAACAAAAAATAACTCTTTACTTTTGAGTGGCTTGTCTCCAAGGAGTGATTTTAGTCTTTTTCGATTCATTTTTTTTAAAATAGTTAACTGAATTGGATCAGTAATTATTTCCTGTTTTGAAAGGCTGACAAGAGCTTTTCCTGAAACCGCCCCATTACTGTTTTTATTAAAGCCTTGATGCTCAATAAATTCATACTGCAGATCTTCTTTTATGCGCTCATCATTGATATCAAAACTAAAATCTAAACCATATCCCAAATCTTCCAGCATTTGGTTTTCAAAGTTTCGAAGCGCGTATTCTTTTTCGCTGGAATCTAAAGCATTCAGATTTGCTAAGAAAGCCCAGTATGAATTAAAAGTCTCTGGATACTCATCGTTTTCTGGAAGAAGTCTAAGAATGAGTTCGTTTGCATACATTGCTAAAATTAAGTCATCCCCAAGTAATCGCCTTGGCTGGTCATCTACTTCCCATTGTGAAAGGCTTTTTAGCTCACCCTTCCCTTTGAATGAGATACTTAGGCATTGGAACATTTGTAATGATGTTTTACTTTTCCTTGCGCCTCTAGCAATGAGCCTCAATCTTCCAGAGTCTTTAGTAAAAAAGTCCAGTAACAGGGAGCTTCCCTGGTACATCCTGCGATGAATCAAAAAAGCTTGAGTATTGTCAACTCTAGTCATAGCCTAGAGACACTAAAGCTCTCTTGTCATCAGACCATCCTTGCCTGACTTTGACCCATAGCTCTAAAAAAACTTTTGCCTCTAAAAATCCCTCGATTGTACGCCTTGATTCCTGGCCAATTTTCTTGAGCATTTCTCCATTTTGACCAATAACAATGCTTTTTTGAGACGCCTTGTCAACAAAAATGCGCGCAGCAATTCTGTAAAGCTTACCATCAAGCTCAAACTTTTCAATTTCAACGGTGATATCGTATGGCAACTCATTAGATAAATTTCTCATGAGTTTTTCTCGGATAAATTCAGAGATGACAAACTTTTGAGATCTGTCTGTTATGTAATCTTCGTCATAAATTGCCTCTTGCTGGGGCAAATATTGGAGTATTAGACCTCTCAACTTTTTGATATCTTGTCGATCAAAAGCTGACAGTGGAAAGACTTCATTCGCTTTAAATTTCTCACCTAAAGATTCAAGAAAAGGGAGGATTTTTTCGACTGAACTAGCCTTATCTATCTTATTAATGCACAATAAAACTGGAATATTTACCTTGCTGAGATGCTCTAAAACTCTTGCATCCTCTTTAGTCCATTTAAAGACTTCAACAATCCAAATAATTATATCAACCTCACCAAAGCTTGAGCTAGCCGCCCTATTCATATAAGAATTAATAGCTTTGTTGTTTCCAATGTGGATTCCGGGTGTATCTACAAAGACCATTTGATAGGATTCTTGAGTATCAATTGCATTGATACGATGTCTGGTTGTTTGAGGACGATGTGAGGTAATGGACAGTTTCTGACCAATTAATTCATTTACGAGTGTTGATTTTCCAACGTTTGGACGACCTACAACTGCAATAGAGCCAGATTGAAAATTCATTAGCTTTTGATCTCTTCTAAAATTGACTGAGCACAAGCCTGCTCTGCTCTCTTAATGCTTTTTGCATTTTTCTCTACCATGATTTTTAGTTCTTCAATGTGACAGCTGACATAGAAGACAGCATTATGATCTTTGCCCTTAGTTTGCAATAGTTCGTATTTTGGCAGAGAGTGGCCTTTTTTTTGAAGTAACTCCTGAAGCTGAGTTTTAAAATCCTTAAGCGAGTCTTCTGATTTAGCCTCATTTAAAAGATCACTAAACAGAAATAAAGTAACCTTTTTAACGGTCAAATAATCGGAATCTAAAAAAATCGCCCCTAAGATCGCCTCAAATGTATCAGCCAAGATTGATTCACGTCTAAATCCGCCACTTTTAAGCTCGCCATGGCCAAGTCTAAGGTTTTCAGCAATATTTAGTTTTTTAGCTAAATTTGCCAAGGTGTTACCTCTAACTAAATGAGATCGAAGCCTTGATAATTGCCCTTCATCGATGTTTGCATGCCGGGAGTATAGCTCTTCAGAGATGATAGAACCTAAAACGCTATCACCTAGAAACTCAAGTCGCTCATTGTTACTTTTGCTAACGCTTCGATGCGTTAGCGCTTTTTTAAGTAAATCAATGTCACTAAATTGATAAGAGAGATTTTTTTGAAGTTTGTCCATTAATTAAACTGCAACTGGAGCTTTGATAGGGTCATCATGTACATAGTCAATTAACTCAAAATCATCATATGTGTAGTCAAAAATACTCTTGGGTTTTCTCTTAATTGATAGAGTTGGGAGTTTTTTTGGTGTCCTTGTAAGCTGCGTATCAACCTGTGTAAAGTGGTTAGTATAAATATGACAATCACCGCCACTCCAAACAAAATCACCAACACCCAAATTACATTGCTGAGCAATCATGTGAGTGAGAAGCGCATAAGATGCAATATTAAAGGGCACACCTAGGAAGATATCGGCACTTCTCTGATATAGCTGACAGGAAAGTTTGCCATCAGCAACATAAAACTGAAAAAGTGCATGACAAGGCTGAAGAGCCATACTTCCAAGCTCACCAACATTCCAGCTTGACACAATAATTCGCCTCGAGTCTGGAGCGTTGTTGATGAGATTAATGGCCTGCTTAATTTGGTCAATTTCATCACCATCAGCATTTTTCCACTTTCTCCACTGAGCACCATAAACTGGCCCTAAATCACCATTTTTATCAGCCCATTCATTCCAAATATTTACCTTATTTTCAGTGAGATATTTAATATTAGTATCTCCTTTTAAAAACCAAAGAAGTTCATGAATAACAGAGGGAACATGCACCCTCTTCGTTGTAACGATTGGAAAACCTTCTGAAAGCTTAAAGCGCATTTGGTGACCAAAAATACTTTTGGTGCCAGTGCCAGTTCTGTCCGTTTTTTCTGACCCGTTATCTTTAACAAGCTTTAAAAAATCTAGATATTGCCTCATGTTTTTCCTTCTAATCGATAAGATTTAAATAAAAAATAAATTCCAACGATAACCATTGGAAGACTCAGCAGCTGTCCCATAGTGAGCCAATCAAATGCAAGGTATCCAATATGAGAGTCCGGAGCCCTGACAAATTCAATTATAAATCTAAAAGCGCCATAAAAAATTAGGAATAACGAGGATATTGCCATGAGTGGTCGCTTTCTATTGCTAAAGATCCATAATATAAAAAATAATACCAAACCCTCCAAGAAAGCCTCATACAGCTGAGTTGGGAAGCGTTTTTCCCAAAACCCACTCTGATCGGGCGCGAATACGCCCCACGAACTCTCAGTAACCCTTCCCCAGAGCTCACCATTAATATAATTACCTATCCTTCCAAACCCTAGACCTAGAGGAATCAGAGGAGCTATAAAATCTGTAGTCTGAAAGAAACTAAACTGATGCTTCTTATTAAAAGCCATCATGGCTATTAAAACACCTAGAAATCCTCCATGAAATGACATTCCACCATTCTGAAAATTGAAAAAAGTGAATGGATTGGATATAAAGATTGACCAGTTATAAAACAGTAAATACCCAAACCTGCCTCCCAGAACTGCTCCTAAGGCGCCATAAAAAATAAGGTCATCGACATGCTTGATATTCCATAAAGATTCTGACTTAATTCGATATCTTGCAAGCAAGTATGCCGAGAGAAAAGCTAAAAGATACATCACTCCATACCAATACACTTTAACAAAACCTAAGTCAGCTATTACTGGGTCAATAACAATGTATTTCATAGATTAAAGATTGACACTAATTTTAAGTTGATAAATCAGTTGTTTAAGGATTAATAAATTATATGCATTATTAATAAATTAATGTGCCTAACTCTATAGATATAGATAATTAATCAAATACTATAAGGTTTTGGTTTGATGTCTTTTTTTTGATAGAGCGAATGTGCTGGTTTCCCGGTTTTATTAACTTTAAGGCACATTGGATTAGAAATTATTTCTAGCACCTCTTGATCCCTATTGTAAAGACCTCCATCATTACCCCATGCTGCTATAGTCATTGAGGCTTCTTTGTGAGCATCAACAATAAACTGATTATTGTCCCTGCCTACTGGATGCTTTGAATTTTTTAAATCTTTTGGCAGAGTTGCCCTAAAAGCAAATAAATTGACCATGATCAAACCCCCAAATCCCCACCTAGATGAGTAGAAGAGGCATCTTCTAATTGTTGGGTCGTCATGTGTCTCATCTGCCGTTGAAGGATTTAAACCAATAAATAAAATTATTTTTTGATTGATATTCCATGTTCTTGATAGAGAATATCTGTATTTCCGACAGGGTGAGAAAACGGCACTTTTTATAATATTTTTCATTTATTAAAAAGTTTAACTATAAAATCAATTTAAAAAATAGTTATTCCAAAGAATCTCTTAATATGATTGAAAATTTTCAAAGACTAAGCCTAGGGCACTTCCCCACTCCCATTGAGCATTTAAAGAGTATTTCTGCCTTTCTAGGCGGGCCTCAGATATATATCAAAAGAGATGACTGTACTGGCCTGGCAACTGGTGGCAATAAGACAAGAAAACTTGAATTTATCCTTGCTGATGCTCTTGATAAGAATGCTGATCTTGTTGTGACCGTTGGAGCAATTCAGTCAAACCATGCTAGACAAACAGCGGCTGCATGCGCAAAGCTAGGTCTCAGGTGTCTTATAATCCTTGAACACAGGCTAAAAGGCGCTCCAGAAATTTATAACAACTCTGGAAATGTCTTCTTAAATAAAGTTTTTGGATCAGAGATGATTATGTGCCCAAAGGATAGAGTTGTCGAAGACTATGCAGATGAAATTATTGAAGAAAGAAGGCAAAGTGGCGAAAACCCTTATTTTATTCCAGTAGGTGGAAGCAATCATCTTGGAGAGCTTGGCTATATTGAATGCTTCCGAGAAATTACTAAGGATCAAAACTCAGAGTCTTTTAGTCACATCATATTGGCAACCGGAAGTGGCGGAACTCATGCTGGTCTAATTGCAGGTAAAACAATTTTTAAAAGCGATATAAAGGTAATTGGAGTAAGCATTAAAGGTACTAAAAAAGAGCAAGAAGAGAAAGTCTTTCAATTAGCTATTAATTCTCTCGAATACGTCAGGGGTCCTTCCCCTTCTAAAGAGGATGTTATTATCATAGATGACTTCGTTGGGCCTGGGTACGCAGAGCCTACGGACGGCATGAGAAAAGCGCTCAGTTTGATGGCAACCAAAGAAGGAATATTATTGGACCCTGTATACTCTGGCAAAGCTTTCGATGGACTGATTGGATTAATCAAGTCAAACTTCTTTAAGCCTTCTGACAAGGTTCTGTTTCTTCATACTGGAGGATCTGCCGCGATTCCTGCATTTGAATGGGCTTTTGAATAAGAAATTAACTTAGTCCTTTTTCTTTCCTTGTATCACTCTATCAAGTATTAAAGCGCAAAATAAGATTGCAATCCCAGCCAGGATTCCTTGGCCAACATTAGCGTACTGAAGAGCTTCTAAGACATCCTGGCCTAAACCTTTGGCGCCAATTAGTGAAGCAACTACGACCATCGCAAGGCTCAGCATTACGGTTTGATTGACTCCTGCGAGAATAGTAGGCATCGCTAAAGGCAAGTCAACCTTGGTTAGTAAATACCATTTAGAGGCGCCATAAGCAATTGCAGCCTCCCTAATTGACTCGGGAACTCCTTTCAATCCGAGTACTGTAAGTCTTACAACTGGAGTCCCTCCAAAGATCATCGTAATAATGACTGCAGATACCTTTCCAGTTCCAAAAAAAGCAATCACTGGAATCATAAATACAAACGCAGGCATTGTTTGCATAAAGTCCATAATAGGTCTAATAAAAGCATAAAACCTCGGTCTTGTAGAGCAATAGATTCCCAGTGGTATTCCTATGGATATGCTAAGGATTGCTGCTGTACCTAAAAGAGCCAGTGTGGTCATAGCTTTAATCCAGAAGCCTAAAAAACCCATATAGGCTAAAAATGATAGAGAGTAAAGTGCTGCTCGAGGTCCAGCCGAAAGCCCTGTCATCAAAACAATTGCACTTATTACCACAATCCAAGGAGTTGTAACAAAGAGCATTTCTAGAGAGTCAAGAACTGAGCGAATACCAACAGTTATTGCACTAAAGAGGACATCGCCCTTGATAACTGCATAATCAAAAGTCCTTTCAACTCCATCAATGGATGCAAGCCTGATATCGGGATGTGTTGGAAAGTCAGCAAACATTTGAATGAGTGTGGGGAAGCTATAGTGAATAGCTGAAAAAACAATAATAATAAGGGCAAAAGAGATACTCAATAAATAATTCTTAAACTGCATTCCAGGACTAATTAATTTATTAGACAGCCACTCAGAGAACCGTTTTTCTAAAATTGAATTAGCAAGTATGCCCTGAGCAAACCTAATCAATAGAAACAATACAATACCACTTATTGCAATCCAAACACCAGAGGCTTCAATAGCCTGTGCTTCCTGCAAATACCCGTCAATAGAGTCTTCAAGAGACTTAATAGTTCTCTTAAACATTTCAACTTTGTCTGAGTTCTTTTCAATTGCTGCTTGAAGCTGCTTTTCACGAAAATCTATTGTTGATTGGATCTTTTCTATTTTGATGTAGGCCTCTGCACTAATATTGCCAAAGAAACCTCGAACTATTTGAACGATAGCAAATGTTTCAATAATGAGAAATGCAAGAGCCCAGTTCCAGATATTTCTAATGCCAAACCAGATAGAACCAAACAAGAACGCAAAAAGATTAAAAGATATGACAAACTTAGAGTTATTATTTATTTTCTCAAATTCATGGATATAGTAATCATGACTTGTCTTTACAAAGCTTTTAATTTGATCAGAATTGATATATTTGTCTTTATTCATCTTGACCCTCAACTATGGATACAAGAAGGTCTTTTTGGGTAACCACGCCCAACTCATTACCTTTTTTATTGCAAATGACTATAGGCTTATTGCTAGATACGGAATGCTCTATGAGACTACTTAAGTCATCATTCTCATTCATCCTTACAGCGTCAGATGGAATCTCACCGTTGTCATTAGTGAACTCACCAATTGACTTCATAATTGATTTTGCTTTAACAACCTCCAGCCTTGAGATGCCTTTAACGAAGTCAGCAACATAATCATCCTCAGGGTTCATAACTATCTCTTCAGGAGTTCCAACCTGAATAACCATGCCATCTCTCATAATGGCTATTCGGTGACCTACCTTTACAGCCTCATCTAAATCATGAGTAATAAATACCGTTGTCTTCTTTAGTTGTTTTGATAATTTGATGAACTCTTTTTGGAGTTGCCTTCTTATCAGTGGATCAAGCGCACTAAAGGGCTCGTCCATCAACAAGATTTCTGGATCCGCGGCAAGAGCTCTTGCCAAGCCAACGCGCTGCTGCATTCCTCCAGATAGCTCATGTGCATACTTATTTCCCCAGCCCTGCAACTCAACAATATTTAATATTTCGTTAGCCTTGCCGTATCTATTGTTTTTATTGATACCCCTAATTTCAAGTGGCATAGCGATATTATCTATCACGGACCTATGAGGCATCAATGCAAAGTTCTGGAAAACCATACCTATCTTTTTGTTTCTGAAATCTTGAAGGTCTTGTTTTTCAAGCGCCATTACATCTTGTCCATCAATGAGAATCTTTCCCATAGTTGGCTCTAAGAGTCTGTTGATATGCCTTACAAGGGTTGATTTTCCACTTCCAGAAAGACCCATAACACAGAAAATTTCACCAGGATTAATGTCAAATGAAACGTCAGAAACACCAATTACTGAATTGTATTTTTCTAAAGCTTCTTGCTTTGTCACAAGCTTGTTTTTAATAGCATCTAGTGCTTCTTTAGAGGTATTTCCAAAGATCTTTGAAACGTTTTGAATCTGTATAGAGCTACCTGAATTTTCTGTAGACATGGTAATTTAATTATTTGAAAAAAAACCGGCGCCTAAAAAAACGCCGGTTCTAGGTTGTACTAGTTAGATTATAGTCCTAACCAGCCATCAACTGTTTCTTCATTCTGAGACATCCAGTCTCTAGCTACTTCAGCAGGATCTCTTTGATTAACTGATACTTCATAAGCTAACCAAGATACGTCGTCTGACGTCAACTGAAAATTGTTAAAGAATTCAACAATTGCTGGTGACTTGCCCTCAAGTGAAGTGCCCCATCCAATCTGAATATTCTTTAATGCGTCTTTAGATGCAACATAAGATTTCTCGTACCAGTCAGCGTCTTCTGAAGGTTGAATCATCTTATATGCAGCTGGGTCATGAGTTGGTTCAGTTAGCATTACAACATCAGCCATACCCCAAATTGCGTGTGGCTTATAGCAATAGAACGCATAACCTTCACCTTTTTTGATAGAGTCAAGTACACGAGCATTCTTCACAGCTTCAGCAGCTCTAATTGGCTCAATACCCGCATCTAACAACTTATAGTCTCTAACCTTTACTTCATTTACATTTGCTGATGCCCATCCATCTGCACCAATCCAAAATTCACCTTTTCCGTTACCATCACTATCCATAGCGGCCACTACTTCAGGACGTCCAAGATCAAAAATTGATGTAATATTCATTTCGTTAGCAAAAGCTTGAGAAACGCAGTAACCTTGGTTACCCTCATAGCTCTTGTCACTGAGCTTTAAAGTTCCTTTAGGAACTAGATCATTTGTATAGGCTTGTTGATTGGGAAGCCAAATATCTGGATGGACTTCAATCTCACCTTTACTTCTGTCAATTGCTCCATAGATGGCGGTATTGTTACCAGGGACTAGGTCAACCTCACCACCCATTTTGTCAGTAATAACAGCAGAAAGTAGATTTGCAATTGCTGTTGCACCTGTCCAACCCGGATCACCAATATTAACTTTTTCAGCATAGGTTGTCATTGAGGCAGAAAGAGCAACAACAGCTGCAATAGCTGTTTTTTTCATTATTTTCATTATTTTCTCCTTTGATAAACGTAATTTTTCAACCTGAGCATCATAAAATTTTGCAGATTGAAGACATCGAGTATACATCAATTAATATATATGTTTCAACACTATTTGTACATTAAAAATCGAATGTAATTCAAAATGGAACTTATCTCAGGAAATTACTCCAAAAGAAACTTTCTAATAGCATTATTGACTAGTTGAGGTTTTTCCATATGAGCATTATGAGCGCAACCCTCAATGATCTCTAGTCTTGAATTTTTAATTCCCTTATAAAGAATATCTTGCTGATTTTTATCATAAGAGCGATCTCTGTTGGACCAGAGTATCAGTGTTGATGGTTTTATATCTTTTAACTGCTCTCTCCCATCCCAGCAGTCCCACGCATCAAGGCTAGCAAGGGCAGCCTGTGTTGTGGCTTTGGCAGCTTCCTCCAGACATAGCTGATATCCATCACCTATCTGGTGATCAATGAACCAAGTTTTCGCTATGTTTTCACGCGTTTTTTTTATACCTATAGTTCTGATTTTAGTTCTGGATTCTTCTATAGTTTCAAACCTATTTGGTAATACGCCAATGGATCCTGTACCAAGACAGATTAACTTTTCAACTCTATTAGTGCTCATTGCTGCCATTTCTTGAACAATCATGCCGCCCATAGAATGACCAAGCAAATAAAAAGTATCAATATTTAAATGATCAAGGAGATCAAATACTTGCTCAGCATTTTCCCTAATTGTTGAAGGGGCAGTCATTTCAGCGCTCTCTCCATAACCTGCCAGAGAAGGCATAATTAATTCAAAATTACTATTTAAGTCCTCTTGAAAACGCCACATGTGTTGTCCTCCAAGATAGCCATGAACTAAAACAAATGGCTTGCCTTTTCCTATTTTTTTATAAGATAAATATTTCATAAGCTTAGATGATAAGGTATTTAAGGGAAAGAATTATATAAGTGATGTAATGTCGCCATCTCCAGGCACAAATTCATACTTTAAAAAGTCTTGTTTTTTGACCCATTCAACTGCTTCATGCTCTGACAAAATAATATTGGTATCAATCAATGTACAAAGATAGTAATGTAAAACAATATTTATTTCCTCATCCTGATACCTCTCCTCTGCGACTTTATTATGAATCTCTATATTGACATTGAGCTCCTCAAGAATCTCTCTGGATAAGGCATCCTTAAAGGTTTCATTTTGCTCAACTTTGCCGCCAGGGAACTCCCATTTAAGTCCCATGTATTTTTCTTTACTCCTTTTAGCAAGGAGATAGTGATCTCCCTTTTTAATAATTGCAGCAACAACGTCGGTAGGATTCATAAATTGATTACAATATAAAGCTTATTGAATTATTTTTCATAGCTTTTTTCCTTTAAAAATGGCACCATCGAAGACCATACTCCGTCATTTTTTAAGCGGTGAAAGATCGCAGCCAAAATGTGCAAACCAATAAGCCAATAGATAACAGAGACTGAAAACTCATGGACTTCCACCACTGTGTTAATTAAAAAGCCATCTTCAAATCCAAGCCAAAATAGCAAACCAATTAATAAACCAGTCAAAGGAATTAATGTAAGACAAACATACATTCCGTAATGAACAACTCTAGCAGCTAAAATTTGTGACTTTGGAGTAGAATCAGGAAGTGATGATTTTTGTGTTGTTTTCATGTAAATAAATCGAATCAAAAGCAATAACACAAAAACTGTGGCAAAAATTACTTCAAATTTAAGAAGTGCTTTGTTTTCTAATTGATTAAGTTCATCTATTTGCTTAAGTAAACCATAGATAAACAAAAGCACAAAACCCCAGTGCATGAACTTAGCTATAGAGCTAAAATTCGATTTGCTATCTAGATTTGTATTATTCATAGTCTATTAAACTTAATTTTAAAAAATGGTGCGCTCGAGGTGATTCGAACACCCGACATTCGGCTTCGGAGACCGACACTCTATCCAGCTGAGCTACGAGCGCAATGTTTGCTATATACGCCGCAGACCAGCAATACCAAGGGGTTTATACAAATTAATCATTACAAACGCCGTATCTAGTGCAAGAGCGATTATAAGCATATTTAGGTAGTTTTGAGACTAAAGTGCACGAAATTTGCACGAAATTCTAAGGCCGAAATTGGCTCAAAATAGACCCCCACCCCACCCCTTTTGAATCACTAGCCAATCGGGGAAACTGAGTTAGATGTGAAATTTAGAAAATTACGTCACCATAAATCAAAATACCAAGGCCAAGAATTAAGAGAATTCCATACCAATATTTATAAAAATGTTTTCCAGCGTGTGAATTATCAAATTCTGCATCAAACTCAGCTCTTTTTCTAAGCGCTTCAGCCTCTTCTGTTGCCTTCCTATATCTTTCTTTTTCAGCAAGCTCTATGCCTAGTTGTTTAGCTTTCAATCTTTGTTCATCTACTAAAGATTGAACTCTATATTTAATATAAAGAGACTGTGCTTTACCTTCATCTCCCAAACCATCAGCTAATGCTTTAGCGTAGATTCCTTTCCGCATTACACCTGATTCAACTTCATCAAGAACTTGCTTATATAATGCTTCTTCTTCAGGTGAAGGTGCTTGATTGAATACGTCTTTAATTCCCATATTTCAACTATATCAAAATTCTACTTAATTATCATCAAGCTGCTTTGTTCTTAATTCTACATACAGAGCTTTTTGTTTGACCTCATCGCCTTCAGTTTCAGCAAATGCTTTGGCCCATAATTCTGGACTTTTAATTTTCCCACTCTCAACTTCTTTATAAGCTATTAGGTAATTCTTTTCTGTATTGACCTTGGCTTTTTTTGCACTAGATTTATAATTTTTACCTGCGCCTTCAAGCACTCTTGTAAGCCAAGGTAAGACATAGTTAAGACCAATAAAGGGTACTAATAAAATAAACAAATACTCTGTTGCCCTATGACTTTTTCCAGGCTCACAGTTCAAAAATGTTCCCTCGAGTGTATGTTTTCTATAACCGATAACTGTGCGTTCAAAAGGGAAGTTTGTTTTTGCTATACACGCAGCTCTATTGTTGGAGCTTAAAGACTTTTGAACTGAATAAGGTAAGAAAAGGTTTATATCTGCAAATTTTGGGGACCACCAACTGTATTTAGCTTTGCTGTTCTGAATAGAATCTGCATAGGTAATTGCCAAAATACCTATAAATCCTATGAGCCAAATCACTGCAAACCTTTTTGACCACTTGTTTATAAAATTAATCATAAGATATAGTAGTTTAATTTCCAGTAAAAATACCAAAGATTGTAGAGGCTCCTAACTTTTGTTTCTCCCACCAAGACATTTGATTCTTTAGGAATTCTCTTGAGCGGCTCGCAATTGTTGGATTACTTCCTTGCGAAGCTAATTTAGCCCAATATTTTGCTTGACTTAGGTCTTTTTTAACTCCTAACCCCCTGTAATAAATACCAGACAACTCAAATTGTGAATTTTGGTCTCCCTGAAGTGCTGCTTGGTTAAACCAATATGCCGAACTTGAATAGTTCCTTTGAAGTCCATTTCCTCCATTTTGAAACATCATACCTAGGTTGAATTGTGCTTCAATATAGCCCTGAGAAGCTAAAGGCTGAAGTATTCTATATGCCTCACCATAATTTCCATCAAGTGCTTTATTGTATCCTTTTGTGAGTAATGCTTCTGAAGAGTGGACAAATGAAGAGCCAAGTAAGCTTATTAAAAGAGCAAATACGTAGACATATTTTTTCATATTGTTAATCAACATAAACACATTCCCCAGTTCTATAATCTGAGTCATATACTGTAGGAGGGTCGTATGGCTTTAAAAAAAATGTCATCGACTTTATAAATTTCATTTCAGATTTATTTATAACTACTGCCATAATACCTGCACCATAATCCTCATCAAGAGTGTTGTACGACATAGACAAAAGATGTTCATTTTCTCTCACATTAAACATATCACCTCTTTCTTTATCTAAGTAACCATTACTAGTTTTTTGATACACATTAATCGTAGTACTATCATCAAAAAAACTTGGGGAAGTACAAACATAACCCCCGGCATAAGAACTTAAACTTAAACCTAAGAATATGCCACAAAGTAGTATTTTTTTCATAATTAAACTATACCTGAATAAGACTTAATTTGAACTCCTTTTTGTACTAAATAAGGCCAATACTTTCTGAGTAATTTAAGTGCTCTAAAATAATGAATATGGAGTCCTTAGAGCCTTAGTAAAGGCTTTCTTCACTTGCTAAAGTTCTTATATTATTCAGCCAAAGTAATCCAAAATAAAACCTTAAGAGTAGTGCTTATTAATAGAATAAATACTGCATAGCTTGCATAGGCAAAAACATACCAAACTCTCTATTTTTATTAAAGTGCTTCAGGGTGCGTTTTTGGTGCATTAGTATTTATTTATTTTAAATATTTAAGCTATTTTGGCTATGCAAGCTATGCACATAAGTACACAACTTGCATAATTTTTATTTATTAAAAATCGTAAATAGGGGTTGTTGGCTCACTAGATGAGTTTATAAACTCTAAGTCACCTACTTTAACAAATGTCTTATTTGTTCTATCTTTATACTTTTGATAATAAATACCAATAGATTCAAGCGACTCCTCATTTCTATCGAGTTGTTCAATAACACCTTTAGCAGTCTTAACCCAAGTCACTGAGTGGGTAATTTTTGTAGAAGAATATTGGGATTCAATTTCCTCTAAAAGCTCTAATGGCCTTCCGTGAAAGAAGCTGCCATCTTCACACATCTTAACTATAGAAGAAGCAAAAGGGGAGGATTCCAACGAGTCAATGTGAGATTCTTTTACATTCTTTGCATAGGCGTTAATAAAGGTGGTTTTATCCCAACCATAAGCAGTATGTGCAGCTGTAGCCCACATACAGAAATCGGCCATTCGAGTCATATCATTTATTTCAGTATGCTCTAGGTTTGCTAAAGCCCTACTAAGCCCAGTAAGTAAGCCCTTTAAAATACTTGGTGCATCTTCATTAAAATCAGCCCAAGCCTCTTTTTCTGTTTTTCTGTGCTTAACTTTTTGTAGTGTCAGCTTTAGACTTCTACTTGCCAAATCACTTCGTTTTGCAAGCTCGGGAATGCCATTCAAAATAGTTGGCTTCTTAATTGAAACTGTCATCTCTCCATTGGTTGTATATAGCCTTCTAATAGATTGATTATCACCCGTTGAAATTTTACAAATAGCATCACTAAAAGTTGGACTAACTTTACTAATGTTATCAAAAGCAAGTATGTGGTTATTCATTCCAACAATTCTTAAATCACTGATACTTGGTTGAGTCAATAAATCTGCTTTATTTGGGTCTATTAAAGACCTAATCATTCGGCAAGCTGTTGATTTTCCAGAGCCAGCTGGCCCATTTATCAATAAAGAAGGATAAGCCCCCTCTCCAGCCTGTAAAGCCATTAAAAGCCATCCAGTCAGTAAAGGCAATTCTTCTTCTTGTATATTTATGTGCCTTAGTAAATACTTCACGCCATTTCCGCCTTTTGGATAAGGAAGTGGCTTCATATTATTGGTTCTAGTAAAAGCTACAGGAGCAATATCAATGACAGACCATCCTCTATTTGTCACCTCGATAACACTCCAGTTTTTATCACAGATATCTATGTATATTTTTTCTTCTATTTGAGCAACACGAAGATAAACATCTTCCCGATGGCCATCATAATTAGCAATTGCTGAAATGGTCATTATTGCACTGTCTAATTGGCTTTGATTAACTCCTCTTTTAGTCTTTTTAAAATACCAACTTCGCAGCAAGTCTCCAAAACCCTGGGAGTGTATCCCCCAAGTTTCGATATGTCTATCAACTAGAATTTTTGCATAAGGCTCATTTTGATTATCACAAAACAACCAACACTCTTTTTTTGCGTACTCAATTAGCATAGAGTCTGCTGTCTTTATTGTGCTTTTTTTGTTTTCTATGGTCATACTTTAACTCTCCCTAAATTGTCTGATGCGTTATGCAATCAGTAAGGAAATTATCTCAGTAAAGTGATGTTTTGCAGTAATTGGATTGGGACACAGAACACTCTACAGACACCACTAATAAAGCATTTAGTGGGACATTTTGGGAGCTTTGGGACTCTTGTTAAAAGTTTGGGTATTTAGAAAGATAATTCTTACGAATAGTTTCAAATTTTGGTGGATTTAGATGCATCTTATCTTTTTCAAGTAAGTCGGCAATTTCCTCGGCAAGGTTATACTTTGGTGTTGTTGGATATGTATCCATTATTTCTTTTGCAATCTTGTTAATCTCTTCTTGAATTGCTAGTGTTTTAGCTTGCTTCTTAATAAGTGGTTCTTCAGCAGCTAGTTTGGTTGTTTCTAATTTATAGTCAAAATCACCTTTATACATACTCAATCTTTCATAGCAAGCCTCTGTAGCTGCAAATAAGAACTTACTTACAAGAAGTTTGTATTCATTAGAGTTTCTATCAACTTTAATATTGGCGGATTTAAGTGCTTTCTCTATGTCTGCCTCAACTTCTTTGTTTTGATAACCAATTCTAAAGTCATCTGCTAGATGAGAGCACTGAGATTCTAGACCATCCATAAAATCATAGTAGTCTTGGCCAACCCCCGGCTTTCTAGTGGCAAATTCTACTTCATTAGCTCTTTGCAGTTTAGAGAGGTATTCTTGAGCCAATATAACTATCTGTTCTTCACTTATTGTCATAGTATTAAAGTGACCTACAGTACTCCATCCTTTCTGCAGCATTCGAGGTACCTCTAAACATACAATCAAGATAAGAGAAATCAATAAACCAATCAGCAATTAGAAAAAGAATTATAGGAATAGAGAAAATAATTAAATATGAAATACCTAATTTACGTCTATCAGTTCTTATTAGGCTGATGCCATAAAAAAGAGTGAATGCCCAAAGGACTAAGAAGATTATTAAAAGCATTTAGTTCTCATAGTTGATAAACCTTGGGTCAAAAGCTGCAAAGGATATAAACAAAACTAAAGCAAAAAGTAAGAAGATTGATACAAGGACTATTCCTGACTTTTGACGATTAGAACGCAGCCTCTGAATCCCATTAATTAGACAGAAAATCCAAAGACCTAAAATTATTATTCTTAGCATTTATTAATGTAAATTACTAGATTCGTGATTGAATCTGTAATCCTTATCTTCCCAAACAATTATTGGAATCCCATCTTCATTAAACTCACCAATCACTATAGGTGCATATGAGTCAAATACCAATCCACTTCCTTCTACTGCTCGTACTATTCTAGATGAAGTTATTTCGTCAGTTTCAACATCACCAATAAGATTAAATAGTTCTTTCAGGTCATTAGCTTCCATCTCAATACCAACTGTATCCTCGTGGTAAAACTTATCGTCTTGACTTAAAAGAAAAGTAATTAGATACTTACGCATAATTAGTAGGAAAAGAAGTTATCAAAGGACTTACTAAAACTCACAAAACCCGAAGATGTACACTCATAAACTTCAGAAGAATTTACCATTTCACCTTCGTCGTCATCTGAGAAATCCCAATATCTTCCAGTACCATCAGAGTCAATTTTAATTTTATAGTCTTCCCAATTCCATTCGTGTTGAACACCTCTCATTTGGTAGATTGTATCGATTGGAGATTCAGCATCTTTCAAGAATAACTTACCAGCATAATAGCCATCTTGTTCAAGTTCAGGGATATAACCAATAGACAAGATGAACTCTCCAGCATAACCATAAGCGAAGCAATCCCACTTCTTCCATTGGTAAGACTCATCATCAAACTTTACTTGTTGGGGTGAAGTTTCAGAACAACCAACTATGCCAAGAGAGATAAATAAGATTAGGAGTAGTTTTTTCATATAGTTGAACATCTTCCAAAGGCTATATACATAGAGTCTTTGTAGTCAGGAGGAATTATGGTGACACCATTATCTATAACACCTTTAGGACTTGATTCTAAACTACCAAGATTGTGGACGTGAATCAATCCATTTGGTTTAAACCTCACTTCAGGGTTACCCCACACGGAGCAATCTACCTTATCTAATTTCAAAGAGCCTTGACTATCTTTACTCCACCTTTCACGGCATAATTTGGAGTTAAATGCGGTTGATTCTTCACCAAATTCTTTAATCATATAACAACCATCTCTAGTAATGTAACTGGCATTATCGGACTCTGCCTCCTGACCATAAGAACAGAACATATTCTTTACTTTGGCATAGTCATAATCATCAGCATCTTCGCTTTTTTCATCATCCTGTTTTTTTATAATATATTTTTGCCCTGCTTTAAAATTGGCTTGATACCAATTACCATTAGACCAATTAAACCCAGTTGAATCTTCAATTTCACATAGCAGAGTAAAGCGTTCATCAAAAGATGTTATCTCAGCATTACTATAGTTAGAAATAAGAACTAAACTGGCAAATAGAGAGAGGAGAAGTTTCTTCATAAAATTAATTTCCTACTAAAGCACAGTTATTCTTTAAATACATACTTCTAGATGTTGTATCTCTTATTGAAGCATCGCCAACTTTTTCATAAACTTCCAACAACATCTCTTCATTAAGTCCGCCAAGAATGAAGTCGTTACTAAATAAGCCTCCACTATCAGATATTCTTAACACCAACCTATATGGAATATGCTTATTCATAAAATCACGAGTAATAATTCCACTTCTCATTGCCTCTAACAACTTTGTTCCACTGTTCATTCCAATGTTGAATAAACGATTCCACTCAACAGCAACTTCTTCAGAGTAATCGTGATGAGTAACGATATTGGCACACTTGAAAGCAACGACAGTTTTTTGACCAAGAAGTTTATACTCAGATAAATCCTCCTCACCAAAAGAATTAAAGGAAAGCATTAAAGAGAAGAGCAATAGGAGTAGTTTTTTCATTTTGAATTCAATTTGTCTAATACTTGCCGCATCTTGCTATCATTGTTTTTGTAAGAGGTCCTTCAACATAGGTATAGTTAAAGTGACCTTCATCATAGACACTAATCACTCTCCAATCATCTCTGTTGAGAAAGAAAGATTCTCTAGGATATTCGTCAGAACCAAATTCCCTATAATCAGACATCTCCAATTCAAAATATTCACCAAATCCAGCAAAATAACCCTTTTCTACAGTAAATACAATCTTGTCTGCTTCCATTCGAAAAGTAAATTCTTCTAATGGCTTTTCATATATTTTGTCTGGAGTAATATCCATAAATTGTTTCATCAGACAAAAGTAGTTGTCACCCACCTTTGCTAAACTGTGCGATGAAAAAGAAAATAATAATATTAGTAGGAGTATTTTCTTCAAATCAATACTTCCAAAGTTCTAACTCATCCCAAGCAGCTTTTGCATCTTCCCTTATCCAGGGGTCATCATTAGCGTATGCCATTTGAAACCAATATTTAGCTTGCTTATAGTCTTTAAGAACCCCTTTTCCATCAATATACATCCAAGCTAAATGTTTTTGGGACCAGGCATTACCTTGTTCAGCTGATTGTTTGAAGAACTTAAATGCCTTAAAGTTGTCTACCTCAACCCCATCACCATTTCTATATATCACTCCCAAGTATAGCTGAGCTTCATCATCACCTTCAGCAGCAAGAGGACTTAGTATTTCAATTGCTTCTGTGAATTTAAACTCCATATATTCTTTAATGCCGGGCTTGTAGGAATCAGCATTTGATGAATTAATTAAGCCAAGAGATAGTAACAAGATTAATAGTAGTTTTTTCATACATCGATTATATTTCAGAATGAACTAAAGTCAAACTTTGTTTCTTTAATCAATCCATCGGCAGACATAATCATAAGTGTCATATAAGCTCTGCTCTATATTTTCACAGAAGTTTAAATATTCAATAGTAGTGAAATCTTCACTTAGATATCCTCTTTCAATTAATTGCTCTATTTGTAAATGATATTCTGGGGGTTCCATAAACCAATGGTGGAGAATGTAGCCAAATGCTGCCATTAAAGCAAACAATATTATAGGAATGCTTGGAATTGCGATTAATAGGGCTTTCTTTTGCCTCCTTACAGATTCCTTTGTTTGTTCTTCTGTCCAGGCATTGTTCATATTAATCTACTATGCTCCATTCCCTCATAAAGCAGTTCTCAACTCCAGTTTTAGAAGTTTCACAATAGAGTTGCTGTCCATTCTCATCTGCAGAGATTCCAGCCATAGTAAAAGTCCAGAGCATAAGTATGACTGCAAAGAAACTCATAACAGAAAGAATTATTGCTTCTGCTATAGATACTAACCAGACAAAAGCTGTCGTTATGATTGTAATCAAGGTGTATATGCCTCCCCACCTGGAAAAACTCCTGGATTAGTCTCCATTAGCCATATCCCAAAAATCGTTGAGGCAACAATAAACAAAATAGGGATAGAAAATATAATTAGGATAACTTTTCCTAGCTTACGATGCTTTGTGAGTTTTATGAAAAATAACCCTGAAAAGAAGATAAATAGCCATCCTGGATAAAGCGGAACTGAATTGAGAAAGTTAATCATTTTGGTTATTCATATCAGGTCCAGCCACCTCTTATCATACAAGTCCAAAAATAATCAGGAGCTTTTTCAAGAGCTACCTTTTCTTCATCCGTCTCAGGGTTACATAATTTAAATATATCTTCGTGCTGATAGTCAGAAGGAAGATAACCCTGCTTTATAAGTTCTTTTATTTCTTTTGAATCTTCAGCCAACCAGTCCCAAAAAGAAGAAGTAATAATAAATAGAAAAACTAAAATAAGTCCAACCTTAATTATTTTAAAAAGTCTAATGCTATCCATCTTTATAAAGTTTTGATAGTAGTAGTTTTTTCATATCATCTAATCGTACAACAAACTTAACAAACTTCCAGATATATAAAAGCTAAGAGGAATCAGCACAATAATAAAAAACAATCTTAATGCTCTGAACATATTCTTGTACTTTTCATTTGAATAAAAACGAGGGATTAAAATGACACCAATTATTGTCATAATTGGTAAGCCTAAAACTAAATATATAAAGAGCACTCCTGAAAGGTTATCTAAATTCATTTGTTAGTCTGTTGATTCAATTTTAGATTCACCAGGAAGTGGCATTCCTCCTTCTGCCCAGTAATCATCTCCATCTGCCATAGCAAAAGCGATAACCACTATGATTATGCCAATGAAGCTAACAACTGCATAAATAATTGCATCAGCTATAGAAACCAACCACTGTAAGATTAATACAGGAATATGCATTATTCTAATGATGAGTTATCTTGATTCACAAACCTCTTCTTCTATAGCTGATTTTTCACAATAGATTTGATGTTGATTCACATCTGCATTGCTTACAGCAATAGAAAACAGTAATAAGCCCAAAACAGTACTAAATCCATAAATAATTGAATTAACAACAGTTAAATATAGCTTAAAAATTAAGATAGGAATTAGCATTAGTATTTATCGAGTTCGTGGATTGCATAAAGAACTTTGGCTGACTCACTAAACTCCTCATAGGTGCTATCTATTGCTCGTTGAAGCCAGTATTTTGCTTTTGATAAGTCTTTTTCAATGCCTGAACCAATAAGATAAGCAGCACCAATATTAAACTGGCAAGGGGCATACCCCATTTCTGCTGATTTAAGCCACCAGTCAGAAGCATCTTTGTCACTCTGAACAATCCAGTAGCCTTCTTTCTTATACATTGTGCCAAACTCACACATCGACTTGGGTTGTCCTTCCAGTGCTCTTTGGCTAATGTTATAAAGTTCTATTTGTCCATTTCTAACATCACCTGCTTCAGCATAGGCAATAGCTTGGTCTAAGTCAGCAAAGACTGATTGAGAGCAAAAAATAACTAGAAGTAAGAGCTTTCGATAAATAATCTTTCCTCCTCAGTTAATTCCCATCTGCATACCGTGGCTTGAAGTATTTCTTTCAAATACTCTTCTTGAGTCATTTCAGCTATATTATTGATAGTTGACATCATTTGTTCTTGACTGGCTGATACGCTTAAAGAAGTTAGACAGAAAAGTAGTAGTAGTCGTTTCATTAGTTACCAAATTTATAGCGAACACTCAAAGGAAATTAGGAGAGGCACCTTTGATGTGAGAATGTCCGCTATTCAATCTAATCTCACTTTAGTGTTTTAGGAGAACAACACTACTATTCTATGAAGTAAGACGAATTGATTTATGTTTTGTTGATGAATTTATGGTGTAGATTAACCCATAATAAAATAAATGCTAATTGTGCAGCGGAGTTTGCTACTTTGCCCAGGTGGCTATTATTAATACAATTGCCTCAAGTCTGATTATATATTTTTTTGTACTTCTTAAGTCTGCACCTAGTAAGCACTTGGTTTTAACTTCACTTCCATCACGAAACATCAATAATCTCTAATGTATTCTCATCTCGCTCATCATCAAAATATGCCTCAATAATATTAGTAAAGATAGAACTTTCATCCAATATATACTCAAACAAGGTCATTGAGGATAGAAGCTTCAAATCATCTGGAAATCCCATAACTTTATTCATTGAAGCATCTTTAAGGCTAAGCAGTATTTCGCAAGCCTCAAAGAGTCTTGGACCTAGCACAGGATGCTCAAGATAAGCCCTGCCCTCCTCTAAAGTTTTAATCGAGTAAAATTTGGCTGTATCTGATTTACCAAGTCCCTCGATTTGAGGAAAGACATACCAGACCCAATGACTCTCTTTTCTGCCCCGAGCAAGCTCCAACATAGCACCCTCATAGGTTGTCTCTTGAGCCTCTATGAAGCGACTTAAGTTATATTTATCCATTAAATTCAATTAATAAGTAAATACAATTTAATATACCTATTTGTATCAATTCACATAATCATTATGCAGAGTTTATTCTTTCAAAAAATCGCCAAACGACTTTAAGTATTTAATATCAGCATTGTATTCGGCTTCTAGAAACTCAGTCATCTCATTAACGCTATCGATGTGTCTCTGAATCTCAGCCTGTCTTTCAGATTCAGTTAAAGAAACAAACCACTCAGCATCTGCACCACGTGGACGTGAACCACGACTATCTTTAACCATCTCTGAATAAAAATAAAAAGCTGCTTGAGTATTTTTATCAATTTGCATTATTTAGCCCCCTTTTTTATGGACATATAATCATATGAAATAGTCACATACGCCCAACTCGCATTAAATATAAGCATAAATAATTCTTGGAATTGTTTCCTCCTGTCGGAATCAAATCTTCTTATATTGATTGGATTGCCATTAACATCAAGCAAGTTCTTAGCCTGAAAATTAAGAGCTGGTGCTGTATATTTTTGTCTATCCTCAGGATTTTTGATTCTAGCCATTAGCATCCCATTGGCAGAAAAAGCATAGTAGTGACTTAAAAAGTAATCCTGAACATAAATCTCCTCTCCTAGAAAAGCGGTAAAGATATCGCTAAAACTATCAAAGCTTAAAAAAGGCTTCATAAGATTATCAGCTCTATTTTCTACGTGCTTTGACCAGGCTTCATCAATAGTCATATTATGCTTTTCAGCACAACGATAAAGGGAGTCGATGAGTCTTTCCTGTCCAGGTGGACCTATGATGATATCTAAGTGGTCTTTATTATATTGGTTTTGGTATGACATTGCTGTCTCCTTTTTTGAGTACTTAAGGGAAAATCCCAAGGCGTACAATAGAGGTCAACCGCCTAGTTCTTTGAGTGAACAAATCTTTTATTTCTTACACTTAAATCATATATTATTTAGCTTAAAAGTCAAGTGCTAAAGCCCTGAAAACTTTTTAGAATAGGGTTTTTTAAAACCACCTTTTGTCTCTTTTGTCCATATCTGCAATTATTTTCATTATTCCCTCAGGCATAACTGCACCAGCATCTGTCAACAAAGCTAGTTCTTTTTTTACATCCCTTTTCCATAGCATTTGTTTTTTTTGTCTAATAGCAAAATAAAAATTCTCCATATTTCTAATCATCGTTAATGTTGGAAAATATTTTTTAGGATTATCCAGTTTCTTTTGAGCATTAGAACCAAGAACAAAGCTTACTACAATATATAAGATAAACATAGGAAATAAAGACCCAATTCCATAGGCATCAGGTAGGATTCCATTTACCTCCAAGCTTGTAGCTATTAATAATACAATTACAGTAGAAATAATCCATAATGCAATATATTTGTAACTTCCAAAACTATTATTACTAAATACTTTTTCAGCTCGAAGTTTTGATTCCTCCTCCCTTTCTAATGAGGTTGAAAAATCTGAGTTAAATAAGCTTTTCATAGAATGTTCATCTTTAAAGTATTTGGATTTTCCTGCTGCGTCTATATAAGCGATGATTTCTTGGTCGGCATAAAGCGTAATGAATAACAGGTCAATTCCACTATGTCTAATTTCAGATTCTAAATAAATACTCAATGCAGCATCTATATCATCTAGATAAATTAGCATTCTTGAGTCAGAATACTTTTTTCCAGCAATTTGGGTTTCAATTGGTCTAGAATAATTCGATGTGAGCCGAGTAGCCTCTTCAATAACTTCCCTAGTTACATCATCATCATTTAATGATTTTCTAGATAGATATTTAATATCCGCTAATGCAAGTGCTAGTTCAAAATAAATATCTGCATCAGAGGTTTTTTGTAAATCTGAAAATTTAAGTTCTTTTTGACTAAAGTCTTTAATGAGCATCTTTAGGAAGAGGATTAAAATCCCAGTTCTTTCGCTATGAATCTCAGTTTTTATAAAATCTTCAATATCACCATTGTAAAGCATTTGCTCACCAAGCCATTTGGTGACATAATCTTGCCATTCCCCCTGAAACTCCTCATTGCTTGCGATAATTGGTTTAAGAATCCTTTTGCTTCGTATTTTTTGTCTTACAAAATATTCTTCCCACTCATCAGGAGAATTAAAATTTTCCCATTCTTCCATTTAAAATATTAATTTATACGTATAAAAACATTGTAGTTTATTCTGATACTAAATACTACCCATCACTCTATTTATAAGGCTCGACTTATGCTCAATGCAGAGATGAGCATAACGCTTTGTCACCTCTATTTGTTTATGACCTAAGACATCTGCTATCTCAAGAAGAGTTGCACCATTTTGAGCTAAATAGGATGCTGTAGTGTGCCTTAAATCGTGGAATCTAAAGTCTTCAAGATTTGCTTCTTCCACTGCCTTCCTCCAAGGTTTATAGAAGACATAAGGTTTTGATGGAGTAATCTTTGAGCCAAATATTAGAGAACTATCATATTGATTAAAAAATTGAAGCTGATTAATAACATCGGGCGTTAAAGGCAATACTTTAGCTTCTCCATTTTTAGAAATGTTGACATAAGCAGCTTGTTTCTCAAAATCTATGTCATTCCATCTCAAACTTTGTAGCTCTCCCCTCCTCGCTCCTGTTGTGATTGCCATTAAGACAAGTAGATAGAGCAACTCCCATTTTGAAGTCCTACAAGCTCTAAATAGGCGTTTTCTCTCATTATCTGATAAATATCTTGTCCTTCCCTTCTTTTCAGGCAGAGAGCGTATATATCGCGTCGGGTTCTCGGTTAGACCTAGCTCTCTGATTCCATAGTTAAAGACAACGGATGCCAACTTCTTGTATTTATTAACGGTGGCATTGCTAAGCTTTTTAGGAAGCGTATCCAAGCCTGCAGAAATATCTTCTTTATGGATATCAATAATAGGCATCTCGCCCATATGATTAAGCCAGTGTTTCAGCCTGCTTCTTTGCATCTGCGGCTTAGTCCCTAGGTACTCGTTACTTAGATACATCCCTGTAAGAGTATTAAAGTTCATCTTAGAGCTGAAGGCTCTGTGACTTATCTCACTTTCCTCTATCTTTAAAATAAAGTCTCTTGCTTCCTTCTTATAAGGAAAGGTCTTATTAATATTGGGTAATCCCTTTCTTCGGATATAAACTCTATATGAGACGCCCTTCTTATTCACTACTTTTTGTATGCTTGCCATATCAAATCTCCATTAAGTGCACGAAATTTGCACGAAATTCGTCGTTTGGAGGATTGATTTGGATTAGGGCAAAGCCCTGAAAGCCTTATGGTATATGTAGAAAATTTGGTGCGCTCGAGGTGATTCGAACACCCGACATTCGGCTTCGGAGGCCGACACTCTATCCAGCTGAGCTACGAGCGCAATGTTTAGTTGATTCGCCGCAGTTCAATTGTTATCAAGTAATTTCTCTCGATTTCTAATGCTCTATTCATAATTAATGACAAGCTATGCCATACTTCTTTAGGCGCCAGTAATTGTATGGCAAAGGTGTAACAAATCCAGCCAATAGCATAAAAGGAATCACCCACCAAGTGAGCACTGCACCGCCTGTAAGCAGAATATCTGTCAAATTCATTGCGAGTTCCATAGCAATCATTGAAATAAAACTCATGCCGATAGCTGTTTTAAACGCCAATCTAATTGCCATTTGTTTACTAAGAATTAGTGTCTCTAATGCAATACTTGTGATCAAGCCGTTAACTATTGCGAGTGCCATTACTTGCCAAACTGACCAGCTATGCTCTATATTCTGAAAAGCAAAGATAGTTCCAAAATCACCAATTGAGCAGCCAAGCAGGCACCACAATGTATTTACTCTGCTCCGTTTCCAGGTATGCTTACAAAGCCAAAAACCATCATTAATTGCTGGAATGAATTGCATTTTGTCTCCTATTTGAATTTCTGATCATATCTTGTTTGAATTTCTTTTGGCCACAGATTATACATATAGTCAATTAAAGCCTGCTTTTCTTCGTTCGACAACCTCTTTTCAAATGCAGGCATTTGTCCACCCATTTCAGTACCACCCTTATTAATGGTATAAAGCAACTGCTCAGGCGAATGATGCCAAGTATGAGCAGTGCCATTAAGTGGTGGTGGAGGATAGTTACCATTTGCATCTTTAACCTTCCAGTCTTCAGCAAGGCCTTGGCCATTAGGACCGTGACAACCTATACAGTTTTTTTCATAAACGCTCTCACCTAAGGAAGTCATAGAGTTTGAATTTTTATTTTTTTCTTCAGGACTACACCCTACCAATAAAATTAATGTGGATAAGAGTAATAGTTTATTCAATGACAGAAGTCTTGATTGAGTCACTATGAGCTAGAGGGGCAAAGGTTTGGGTCCCAATATTCATCTTCGATATCCCCCATCGAAAACAACAGTCCAACAATATCGGTAAATGAGAACTTTTCAATATCTCCAACAGCCATAATATATTGCCCTGTGTTGGACTCATTAAAGACTCTTATGAAGTATGTTCCTGCATCATAAACTCTATTAGACAGGAAGTTTTCACCAATTTCTGGGCCGTTCCAATACCACTGCTTTCCATATTCTTCATACCAAGGAGTCCACTCAAAGTTTTCACCATCAGCAAGACTTATTCTATGAAACTCAGAATCCAAGACTTCAAATGAAAACTTTTGCTCTAAAGCACATTCTCCAACTTTAGCAGCTAGGATTCCCGCATAGAAGTCAAAATCTATCTCAGATTGAATTCGATAGTAGTGAGGATCACCAGTCAGGGTTGAGTAAATTGCTTTTGAAATTTCAGGCTCCTCAATTTCATAAGGCGCATCTGCAGGATAGGTAGAATTTTCATTGAGAACCGGCTTATGTGCAAAGGCATGCGTAATAAAAATAGAACAAAATAGAAAAGTAATGATTCGTCTCATAAGTTTCATAATAGACCTAAATAATGCAGATATTCCATATTTTTTTATGGTTTAATAAGAGTTCTATCTGGTGAAGTTTTAAAAAAACTCATTCGTTTCCATCACTAACATGAGTGATTGAAATTTCGCCATCAAAAGCTTCGTAATCTAACTTATTCGGGTTGCAACAAATTTCGCAATCATAAATTTCGGTATTGTTCCCAGCAAAAGATGAATCAACTTCTAATGAAACCTCAAACTCTTCAAAGCAAAAGAAGCATGTAATGAATTTATAGGTCATCTTTCAAAAGACCTGAATGTGCTTTTAATGTTGTCAATGAATTTTTTCATGATTAATAAAATTCTTTTCATAATATTTAAGACAAACAGGTCTCTTCATTCTCGCAGCTGAAAACATATATTTCACCCTGATTTTCTATTTGTATGCTGTTAATGTCACAAAAACTAGATGAATGAAATTTAATGTAATCAGAATCATGGCAAAACTCTTCTATGGCGTCTTGCATATTGCTGACAAAGTACTTGTCTTTCAGGCTGCCTATATAAAGGAATAAAGCAACAATGACTGGCAAGAGAATAAACAGAGCCTTCTTCTGCTTTGTAACAGATAGTTTTGTTTGTTCTTCTGTCCAAGATCTATTCATTAATAAATGTTATTTTATGCATTATGTCAAGGCACATCCCGAAGATTCATACCTTAAGTCAATCTAAAGTAAATCTAATCATTAACTCATTCTCGAACAAAGCCTCATCTGGTGGCAAAGGAATAGGAGACGATCTAAAGATAGCTCTTCTAATCGAGTTACCAAAGGGTTGAGCCACACTTTTGGGCATTACTTTATTTGAAGTGTTACCTGAGCTACAGCCTAAAATCTTAACGGCTTCAACTGCACCATTGTTAGCCTGATTAATTAAAACATCACAAAACCAGGATTCTTCTGCATCTTCATAACTCCAAAACGACTTAATTTTTTCTTGAACAGTATTGATATATTCTAATTTTAGAGTTTTTAACTCAGGAGTGATCTCTTCATTTTTTGTCTGAATTGCACTCAGTCCACTCTCTTTTTCAAGAGCTTCATTTCTTTTTGTTAATGCCTCAATTCGTTGGCTTTTCTCTTCGGAATCAAGCCTTGACATTTGGCAAATAAAGTTCAGCAGAACCTCGAAACCAGTATTGGGCTGGTAGTACTCCCAAGCGCCATTAATTTCTCTTTCTACACCCTCTCCCTCACCCATTGGAAAGGAATATCGAATGCGTCTTTCAACTCTGAAGCCTTTCAAGTTGCAGTCACCTTGGGCGTACGTTTTTTCACTCCCCTTTCCCCAAGAATCTAAATACCACCAAAAAATATATCCATCCTTTTCAATGAGCGTATCAAAGTCGATATATAAGGAGGCATTATTACCTGGAAGGACCTTGGTCCAATCGGCATAGACATTGAAAGATATCAATAGGGAAACGAATAGTAATATTTTTTTCATTTTATTTGCACCAACTTGTTTTTTTGCCGCCGTTATATCTGTATGCTAGTTCATTTTCTAGGAGCTCTTTTTCAAGGCTCACTCCATCAATAAATACCTTGGCGACAACTCGAAAGTACTTACCTCTTTGGATATCATTCAGTTTAATTTCTTTGGCGTTCCTCAGTTTATCCCTAACAAAATCCCTTGCTAAAAGTGCCAAATCATTCTCATATTGACACTTGCCTCTAATTTCAGGCGTATCAACCCCTTCTAGCCTGATGGCTATATTCTTGCCAACAATGGGTGAGAGCGAATCAATATCAACTCTAAATGTATCACCATCATAGACACTTATGACTCTAGAAACGATTACAGATCCGTATTGAGTAGCAGACAGAGTGGACTGCCCAAAAAGAAGTAAAGCTATCAATATCCAAATTTTTCTAATCATTCATTTATTTAAAAATATTTTAATTTTGTGATTTTATCCAACTCTATAAAAGTTACAATGCTCTTCATAAAAACTCTATTATTTCTTCATAATTGAGAAATAATATATTATTACAATTCACTCTTTATTAAATAACTTATCAATCATCAGATGAATCATTTAAAGTCAATTTCCAAAATATTATGTTTTGCCTTAAGTTCACTCTTGTTATTTTCTTCACCATCCATAGCAGATGAAGACAACTACTCCCCTCTCGATTCCCCCTCTTTCTTCGAGGGGCTAAATACTTTTACTGCTGTTTTTTCACAAATTAAACAGATGTATGTTGACGAAATCGATGATGAAACTTTATTTAATAACGCTATAAGAGGTCTCATTGAGGGTTTAGATCCTCATTCCAGCTATCTTGAACCAGTGGATCAATCCAAGGTAAGTGAGAGCACCATGGGCAAATTTGGAGGTCTTGGCATAGTAATCGGAACCAAAGGCGATTATATTGAGGTAGTTTCTCCTATAGATGATACTCCCGCATATAGAGCTGGTCTGAAAGCAGGAGACATTATCTTACAAATTGGTGATCAAAATGTGAGTCAAATTAATCTTGAAGAAGGCGTAAAGTTAATGAGAGGAGCGCCAGGAACAACAATTAAACTGACCATAGGAAGGCCAGATATTGCTCCATTTGTTGTTGAAATCACGCGTGAGATAATCACGGTTACTTCTGCAAAGGGTCTTCTCCTTGAGGATGGTATTGGCTACCTTAGAATTGCTCAGTTCCAAAGACCTACAGCTGAGGTGGTAGAAAAGATTATTGGAGATTTAGTTGAGAAGAATGAATCAGACCTAGATTCACTTATTATTGATTTGCGAAATAACCCTGGAGGTTTATTAGATTCTTCAATCGACATATCGAACCTGTTTATCGATGAGCCGGGTATTGTAGTTTACACAGAAGGCAGAACCCCTAGCTCAAACATGTCGTTCCCAACCAAACCTGGAGATATTTTGAATGGTGCACCTATTGTGGTGCTTATGAACGTAGGCTCTGCATCTGCTTCAGAGATTGTAGCTGGCGCCCTTCAGGACCATAAACGTGCAATTATTATGGGAGAGGAGTCCTTTGGTAAAGGGTCTGTTCAGTCAATGATGGGCCTTCAAGATGGTTATGGCCTTAAATTAACCACAGCAAGATACTTTACTCCTTCTGGAAGGTCAATACAAGCCAAAGGAATTTCGCCTGACATTGCGCTTGATAATATATCTCTGAAGAGTGAGGATGAGGAAGAGTCAATTGATTTCAGCTCTCAGGAAAAAGACCTCAAGAATTCATTGTCAGCTCAGGATGAAGAAGAGACAACTTCAGAAGACCCAACTGAACTTACTCCAGAAGAAATTTTAAAGTCTCAAGATGAGATTACGGATGCACGTGACCAGGAGTATGTAGACTTGTTAATGGAAGATTACTATGTCCACGAAGCGGTCAACGTACTGAAAGCTTTAAAGATATATAAAAAGAATTAACATCAAAGCCCTCTAACTAATAAGTAGAGGGCTTTCTTAATTGAATCCACCTATTCTGCTAAATTGCATAGTGTTGTAATTCCAGTCCCAGTGCATCCAAATTCCGATTGCTCTTCCAATAATATATTCCTCTGGGACAAACCCCCAAAAACGAGAATCACTGCTGTGTGCGCGATTATCACCCATGACAAAATAATGACCTTCTGGAATTGTAATTTCAGGAATGCCTTTTGAGTGACCTTTTGGATTAATCAGTATTTGATGAGGCGTGGACTCATTAAATTCCTCAACAAGCAAATAATTGTTCATTGCTTTCCCAGAGTCAACCCCAAGATATTTACCCATACTTTTAATATTTAGTGGCTCACCATTAACTACCAGTTGATCATTGCTATAAGAAATAATATCACCCGGAGATGCTACAATGCGCTTAATAAAATCGACCCCTGAGTACCCAGGATTTTTTTCATAATTAGGGTATCTAAAGACAATGACATCTCCTCTGCTTGGTTTTGAGAACTCAACAAGCTTGGTGTTTGTAATTGGGAGCCTAAAGCCATAGTCAAATTTATTAACGACAATAAAGTCTCCAGTCAAAAGTGTAGGCATCATAGAATTTGATGGAACGCGAAAAGGCTCAAAAATAAAGCCTCTAAAAACAAATACCAAAAGCAGAACTGGAAACAGCTCAATCGACCACTGGACAAGCTTGGGTCTGTGATTGTACTTTTCTGCTTTAGAAAACTTTAAAAAAATTATAAAGTAGGCTATTTTTCTAAATTTTGATTTTTCTTCAATGACATCTGTAGACGAATCTGTATTTTCTTTAGATAAAAAAAGGTCAATTAAAACAATTAAAATTGCCAGAATCATCGCAATAAAGAGCCAAGATAGTACGTCCCAGGCGAAGAAAGGCTCTGCGTTTTTTAATACTGCTTCGTATATAGACATAAATTAGTGTTTTTTAAAAGGGCGTATTATAACAACCTAGTGTTTTTACTGCTTGCTATAGTATTTATCCTTCTTGCTTAATCTTCATTCCAATTGAGTTTGCTAATTCAACAAAGTTTGGAAAAGAGGTTTTAACGTTGTCAACTCCTTCAATCTCAATATCAAAATTTGATCTGACAGAAGCAATTGCAAACGCCATAGAAATACGGTGATCGTGATGAGACAGGATTGAAGAGGTTTGTTTAGTGAATTCACCACCTGTAATTCGAATGCCATCTTCTAGAACTTCATTCTTAATCCCCAATGAATTGAGCCCATCAGCCATAACTTGTATTCGATCCGATTCCTTAACTCTGAGTTCTTTTGCGCCAGTAAGGACTGTTTCGCCATCTGCACAGCTTGCGGCAACAAACAGAACAGGAAACTCATCAATCGCAAGTGGAACAAGGTTTTCAGGGATTTGAATTCCTTTAAGGTTTGAGGAGGATACCTTGATATCTGCAATCAACTCACCAGCTTGAAGTCTTTGATTAAGTAGCTGAATATTTCCACCCATTAATTTAAGAATCTCAATAACACCAGTTCTTGTAGGATTAATATTGACTGAATTAAGAATTATGCTGGAGTTTTTAGAGATACAACCGGCAACCATGAAAAATGCTGCAGACGAAATATCACTTGGCACTTCAATGTTACATCCCTTAAGCGAGCCACCCCCCAATACAGAAATTTTATTGTTTGATGTTGTAACATCATACCCAAAGCCTTTAAGCATTCTTTCTGTATGATCACGCGATATACCATTTTCGATAATTGAAGTCATCCCCTCACTGTATAGACCAGCTAATAATAGGCACGACTTAATTTGAGCAGAGGCCACAGGCAGTGTGTATTCAATAGCGGTTAACTTCTTACCACCTATAATGGTTAAAGGGGGCTTTGAGTCATTTCCAGAAATATCTGCTCCCATCTCTCGAAGCGGCTTAATGACCCTTCCCATTGGCCTTGTGGATAAAGACTCATCACCGCATAGCTCTGAGTCAAACTCTTGTGCACTTAGTAACCCAGACATCAAACGAATTGAAGTTCCAGAATTACCCAGATTAAGAGGGTTTTTAGGTTTCTTTAGACCTCTCATACCAACACCATGAATAACAACACTGGAACCATCTCTTTCAATATTAACTCCCATTTCTTTAAAGGCATTTAATGTTGCAAGGCTGTCCTCTCCCTCTAAGAATCCTGAAACTCTAGTTACACCATCCGCAATAGAGCCAAGCATGATTGACCTGTGCGAAATTGACTTATCCCCAGGAACCTTAATCGTTCCTCTTAAGGACCCAGAGTTTGACGTTACAAAGTTTGACATTCGAGAGTTATCCTAACCATGAATCTCGGGTTTTTTTAGCTGTAGTGAATAATTGACCTAACTTTGCACTATCCTCATCATTTATAGCCTTTAGTAAGTCATCTAGAGTTGACTGATAACCTTTTATGTGACTCATAATTTGATTTTTGTTTTGTAGACAAATATCTCTCCACATGATTGCATCACCTGAGGCAATTCTTGAAAAGTCTTTAAATCCTCCACCTGCATAAATCGATGCATTCGGATTTTGATCTACAAGGTAATTTACCAAAGAAAATGCCAGCATGTGAGGAAGGTGTGATGTCATTCCAAGTAAGTTGTCGTGAGACTCTGCACTCATAAAATCCACATCTGCACCTACATTTTTCCACATCTGACCTATCACTTCGATAGATTCAGGCGAATTCGTTTCTTGCGGAGTTATGATGACCTTCTTTCCGTCATAGAGCTTTGAATCACTAACTTCAAAGCCGCTTCTTTCCTTTCCAGCAATTGGGTGCGCTGGAATAAAGTAGCTTGACTTATCTCTCAAAACATCATTAACAATATTAACAATATTTGATTTAGTGCTACCTACATCAGTAATAATGACATTACTTGAGATTAACGGCTCAATTTGATTAAGAATGTCCTTAAATGTGCCCACTGGTGTTGCAATGACAACAATATTAGCCTCATCGATAGCCTCTTTAATATTAGTTGAGAACGTATCAATAATGTTTGATTTTTGGGCTTCTTCAAGACGTGATTGGTCTCTCCCATAACCAAAGACAACTTTAGCTAAATTCCTCTCTTTGAGAGCTAGTGCAAGTGAGCCACCGATTAGTCCAACACCTATAATTGTAATTTTGTTAATCATAGGACTTTTCCAAGCGCTTCAAGCAAATGGTCGTTTTCATTTGGAGTACCAATAGAGATCCTGAGGTAATTCTTCATTTCAACTGGGCGAACTATAACCCCTTCTTTGAGAAGATTGTTATAAGTGCTCATGGCGTCCTTAAACTCTACTGCTATAAAGTTAGCGTAAGAAGGGATGTAGTTTAATTTGCACGCATCAAAGCCTTTCACTAGTTGGTTATAGCCATCAGAGTTCATTTTTACTGAGTCTAAAAGGTATTTATCGTCACCAAGTGCAGCGATTGCAGCCATTTGGGCTGTGTGATTGACATTAAATGGCTCCCGCACTCTGTTTATGTAGTCTGCAATTTGTGCACTACAAATTGAGTACCCTACACGAAGCCCAGCAAGGCCATAGGCCTTTGAAAAGGTTCGAGAGATAATAAGATTTTCAAACTCATTGAGCCAGCCAATGGCTTGATCATCTATATTCAAGTATTCAAAATAGGCTTGATCTAGAACGACTGGAATATTACTAGGAACTTGTTTTAGAAAGCTATAAACATCTTCATCACTTAAAAGAGTGCCAGTTGGGTTGTTAGGATTAGCAACAAAAATAAGCTTTGTTTGATTAGATATTAGGCTCAGCATTGCATCTAAATCATGGCCAAATTCATTTGCAGGAGAAACCACAGCAGTTGCCCCTAGGGCTTGAGTCACTAGAGGATAAACAACGAATGCATATTGAGAAAAAATGACCTCGTCAGTGTGTTCTGAAACAAAGACCCTCGCTATGAGCTCCAAAAGCTCATTTGAGCCATTCCCTAAAGAGACCATGCTTGATGAGACTCCATGTTTTTTAGCAATCGCTTCTTTTAGCTCAAAGCAGTTGCCATCAGGGTAGCGGTTTAGATTGGACAAAGAGTCATTGATGGCTTTCTGCACTTTCTGACTAACACCTAGTGGATTTTCATTCGAGGCCAATTTGGAAATTTTTGAAAGACCAAGCTCCCTAGCAAGCTCTTCTATCGGCTTTCCTCCTTGATATGGACTCAAGCCAAGGATTGATTCACAGGCGTTCATAAAACAGCAACCGGGTAGGACCCAAGTATCTCCAGCTTAGAAACTCTAGATTCAATTTTTGTGATGGCATGTTTGACGTTATCTTCATCTTGATGCCCTTCAATATCAATAAAAAAGAGGTACTCCCATTTGACTCCTGGGATTGGATGCCTTGCCAATTGAAGCATATTAATCTTGTTTTCTTTGAAGGGCTCTAATAAATCAAAAAGCGCGCCTGACTCATGTTTTGTAACTACTAGCAAAGAGGTTTTGTCATTACCACCTTTTGGAACTGCGTCCTTTCCAATGACTATAAATCGAGTCACGTTCCCTGCATTATCCTCAATGTTTTTGGCAACCCTTTGAAGTCCATAAATATTTAAGGCAACTTTTGATGCAATAGCAGCTGCATTGGGCTCATCCTTAACCATTCTTGCTGCTAACGCATTAGAGGCTACAGGCCTGAGTTCAGTATTTGGGTAGTGATTTGCAAGCCACCTGTGGCATTGATCCAGAGCTTGCTGATGAGCATAGATTACTTGAATCTCCTTTGATTGGTCTTGCATCATCAAGTGATGCGCTACAGCAATCTCAACCTCACCACAAATATTTAAATCATGACTATAGAGCATATCAAGAGAAGTACCAATCACACCATTAGAGGAGTTCTCTATAGGAACAACACCGTATTGAGCGTTATCTGTCTCAACCTGATGGAAAATCTCATCGATTGTCCCGCAATCTAATGGCGAGACACCGTGACCAAAGTGCTTAAGGGCAGCTTCTTGAGTAAATGTTCCTTCTGGGCCAAGAAAAGCAATTTTTAATGGCTGCTCTAATGCAAGGCACGCTGACATAATCTCTCTAAAGATGAGCGCAATATCTTTGTCCTTTAGTAAGCTTTTGTTTCTCTGAATGACTCGGCTTAAAACCTCAGCCTCTCTCTCTGGTCGATAAAAAGCAGTTTGAGTGTTTGATTCTTGTTTAACTAGAGCAACTTGTGCAGCAAGATCAGCACGCTCAGATATTAAAAGCTGAATCTTTTGGTCCAGCTCATCAATCTGTAATCTCAAGTTTTCAAGCGAATTACCTTTCATAAGTGTAGATTTAACTCAATCTTTTTGGCATATTTTACCTAAGACTTATTGCCCTTTAAGTATTGTTAATGTTAAGTTTCTGGAAGATCAATTAGAATTCAAGAATTAACTATTGCACAGTCAGTAAAAAAAGATATAATTCACATAAATTTGTTGATGGAAGTTGGTGTGAATCCAACACTGCCCTCGCAACGGTATTTTTCTCAATCAGTCCGATACATCGCAAATTTTGTTTAGCTTAAAACTACGATGGGTGGTGAGTTAGGGTCTTGTTTGCGCATTCCTTTTTCTCTAAATCCCTCTTTTAATTTTATTTATTAGGGGTCATAATGTTTAATAAAAAATTATTTCTTGCTGTCTCTTTTTCAGCACTTGTATTATCGCAGCCTTCAAAAGCTGTAATCGGTCCAATCAAAATTACTTTAAATCCTACTGAGCTGTCTTCAAATTACTTTAATGAAGTAGATACCTTTGCTCCTTTCTCATCGGAAGTCTATACTCAGGATGATATAAAAAATTCGAAAGCTACTAATATTTACGATTTTTTATCACAAAATACCTCTCTATCTCTTGCTGCCTCAAGTGGAAATAGGTTTTCTAAGAAGATTTCAGCTCGCGGGTATGGTCTAACAGTTGGTTCTCATAATCTTGTTGCTACCCTTAATGGCAGAAGGCTAAATAATATTGATACCAGTGGACTAGAAATCGCTGGAATTAACATTAATGATATCGAAAGAATCGAAATTACTAAAGGTAGTGGATCAGTCATTTATGGTGACAGCGCAATGGCAGGCGCAATTCATTTCTATACAAAAAAAAATATACAGACTAAAATATCAACTACTTCTGGCAATTATGGCACCACCCAGACTTCTGCATCTGTCGGTATTAATGATGAAAAAATTGACTTAAATATTTCTATAGATAACTCTAAACATGATGGTTTTCATAAGGCTGCTACTGATGGAATTAAAGATAAAGGTGAAGAAACCAAATCAAGTATTGGTGGAACCTACACTACTGAGGGTGGAACTGAGATTTCACTAGATATATATAGAACTAATTCTGACATCAGATATCCAAATTATCTCACTGATGATCAATTCGATGCTGACCCAGCTGGCAATGGTTCAGGAAGCAGATATACTTATCGTGACGCTGAATCTAATACAACAAATTTCAAAGTAAAGCGTATTTGGGGAGAGAATTTTAAATTCACTACTAACAGATCCAGTATCAATAAAGAAAGTAAGAATTTATATAGTTGGTCAACACCTCCTCTTGACAATTATGTTTATGACTATGATAGTTCGGATTACTTGCTTACGTATTCAAATAATAATATTAAAATTGATAGTGGGGTATCAATTTTTGATGGTGCAAGGAAAATTGAGTCCACTTCAGCAAGTACGCGAAATACTACATCAAAAGATAATTTAGGCATATTTTCCCAACTTCAATATTCTAACGATGATTTAATTTTTACAATTGGAGCTCGAAATGAAAAAGTGGATTATACATACGATCCAGAGGTTGGAACCAAACTTACTGGAAAGCACAATTTAAATGCATTTGACATAGGAGTTAATACAAATTTAACTCCTAATATTACTGTATTTACTAATTATAATCAGGCATTTCAAGCGCCGTTAATTGATAGATTTTTCACATCAAGTGGAGCATTTAATGGTTTTATGAAGCCTTCAAAAAGTAAGACGCTCAATCTTGGATTGAATCATCTAACTGAAAATTCAAAGACTAAGGTAACCATCTATAGATCGAACATCACAGATGAAATGTTTTTATGTAAGCCAAATGCAGCTTCAGATTGTACTGGTAATTGGGGCTTGGGAGAAAATCTTAATCTTGATAAGTCACACAAACAAGGATTAGAGCTTCAAAATAAATATGTTTTTAGTCCTAAATGGTCGACCGATTTAAATTATGCCTACACAATTGCTAAGATAGATTCTGATGATAAAGGCAATGGAGCGCTTAATGGAAAAACTAATCCAATGACCTCTAAGCATAATATCTCAGCCTCTGTTATCTTCAGCTTTAGTGATAAGACTAATATGACACTCACTCAAAAATATCGTAGTGAGGCTTTTGCACAAGAAGATTATGCAAATATATTTACAAAAAAACAGCCGGAATATAATTCAACTAACTTTAATTTTTCTTTCAACCCCAATGAGGATCTAAGCTTTACTTTCGATGTTGAAAACTTATTTGAAAATAGCTATGGTACTCGTTTAAGAGATAATGTTATATATCCAGATAACTCGACTAGAAATATTAAAGCAGGTCTTACTTATAAATTTTAATGAAGTATGATGAGTTATTAATATGAGTGAAAGTAGTTATAAAAAGCGTATGCAGCGCAAAAAGGAATATATTGATTCTAGGATTGATCAAGCCAATATCGATAAGGGAATCATTGTTCTTCTAACAGGCAATGGCAAAGGTAAATCATCCTCGGCAATGGGGATGATTTGCAGAGCCCTAGGTTATGACATGAAGGTTGGGCTAGTTCGTTACTTGAAAGGAGACCAACAAACAGGAGAAGACTTGTTTTTGGAGAATCACCCCAATATTATTGCTGCTCATATGGAGAGTGGCTTTACTTGGGATACTCAAGATAAGGAACAAGATAAGATAAAAGCAACTGCGACTTGGTATGAAGCAAAGCAATTTCTATCTAATCCAGAAATTGCAGTTGTAGTTCTTGATGAAATCACTTACATGATTAACTATAAATATCTTGAAGAGTCTGATGTATTGGAAGCCTTAATCAATAGACCAAAAGATCAACACGTTGTTATCACTGGAAGAGCTGCCAGTCAGGGCTTAATTGATATTTCAGATACAGTGAGCGAGGTTGAAGATATAAAGCACGCTTTTAGAGCTAACATCAGAGCTCAAAAAGGAATTGATCTATAGATAATTAGCTATTTTCAAGCAAATATTGAATAGCTTGATATAAGTAACCTATCGGTACAATTTTCATTCCTTTTAAGTTATTCTTTGGTGCGTTACCCTTAGGAATAATTGCAACCTCAAATCCTTGCTTTTGAGCTTCAGAGAGCCTTTCTTGTGCGTTATAGACTGGCCTTACTTCGCCCGTCAACCCTACTTCACCAAACGCAATCCAATTACTCGGAATTACTTTATCTCTTAGGCTTGAAACAATAGCAAGCATAACAACTAGGTCTGATGCTGTCTCGCTTACCTTAATTCCTCCAACCACATTAATAAAGACGTCTTGGTCAAATGTTGAAATTCCAGAATGTTTATGAAGAATAGCTAGCTGCAGAGCCAGTCTGTTCTGATCAAGACCCACACTGACTCGCTTAGGAGTGCCGTTAGATTGGTCAACAAGGGCTTGAATTTCAATTAAAAGTGGTCTTGTGGCCTCTCTTGTGACCATCACCATAGATCCTGAGGATGGATTTTCTTGATTTGATAAAAAAATTGAGGATGGATTGCTTACTTGCTGAAGCCCCTTCTCACCCATCGCGAATACGCTGATTTCATTCACTGCACCAAAGCGATTTTTTACTGCTCTAATGATTCGATATCGACCACCTGCATCCCCCTCAAAATAAAGAACTGCATCAACCATATGCTCCAGTATTCTTGGTCCCGCAAGCGCCCCACCCTTTGTTACATGGCCAATCATGAGTAATACCGTATTAGTTTGCTTAGCGTATTGAGTGAGCTGTGCTGCACAGTCTCTAACCTGAGTTACTGATCCAGGGGCTGAGGAAGATAAATCAGTGACCATGGTTTGAATAGAGTCAATAACAATAACTTTAGGCTGAACATCTTTCGAAAGTTTAAGAATTTTTTCTAAATGCGTTTCACCAATAAAAAGAACATCTTCCTTGATTCCAAGTCTAACTGCCCTCTCACTCACCTGTTCTGCAGATTCTTCTCCGCTCACATAGAGTGTTGTGTTTTCTTTATTTAGGGTTGATAAGGCTTGAAGAATCAATGTCGATTTGCCAATTCCAGGGTCACCACCAATAAGGACAACTGATCCATCAACGAGGCCTCCTCCAAGAGTTCGATCTAGCTCAGTGAGTCCTGTTGATAGTCTGTCTTTGTTTTGAGATTTAATTTCTGACAGGTGCTGAACTTTAGATGCTGGAAGATCTTTAAGACTCTCAGGCTTAGAAGCTGTTGCCTGGGATATGACAATCTCTTCAAGCGTGTTCCATGCTTTGCAATCTAGACACTGACCAGCCCATTGATGATGAGAAGCACCACACTCTCGACATACAAACTCGACTTTAGCTTTTGCCATAAGATTACTTATTCATTAATTTGTCAATTTCACTCTTGAACGCCTCAATATCTTGGAATTGTCTATAAACTGAAGCAAAACGAATGTATGCAACTTCATCGAGTGCTCTGAGCTCCTCCATAACCCATTCACCCAAAATTGAAGACGGCACTTCTCTGTCATTTTGTGCCATCAATCTTCTTTGAATTTTTTGGATTGCAGTCTCTATTTTTGAAATTTCTACAGGTCTTTTTTCAAGGGCCTTCAAGAGTCCCAAGCGAAGCTTGTCTTCACTAAAGGTTTGCCTTGAATCATCACTCTTAATGAGTCTAGGAAGATTTAAATCAACTGTCTCTCTCGTAGAATGCCTTTCTCCACAAGCAATACACTCTCTTCTTCTTCGAACCTGAGAGCCATCATCAAGTAGCCTTGTATCTAAAACCTTGGTGTCATCAGATTGACAAAAAGGACAGCGCATTTAGATTATTTATAGACTGGAAATCTTGAACAAAGTTCTTCAACTTTAGCTCTAACTTCGTTAACAACAGCTGGATTTTCGATGTCATCACAAATATCACATATCCAATGAGTAATATCTTTACACTCGCTTTCACCAAAACCACGAGTAGTTGCTGCAGGTGTTCCAATCCTGATACCGCTTGTAACGAATGGAGATTGAGGATCGTTAGGTACAGAGTTCTTGTTGACTGTTATGTGGGCTGAGCCTAAGGTTGCATCAACTGCTTTTCCTGTAAGTCCTTGCTCAATAAAGCTAACAAGAAATACGTGGTTATCCGTACCACCTGAGACAACATCGTATCCCCTTTCCATAAAGACACTGGCCATTGCTCTTGCATTTTTAACTACTTGCTTTTGGTATAACTTAAAGTCGTCGCTCATTGCCTCTTTAAAAGCAACCGCTTTTGCTGCAATAATATGCATCAATGGGCCTCCCTGAATACCAGGAAAAATGGCAGAATTTAATTTTTTTTCAATTTCCTCATTCGCTCTTGCAACGATTAATCCACCTCTTGGTCCCCTGAGAGTCTTGTGAGTGGTTGTCGTGCATACATCAGCAATTTGAATGGGTGATGGATAGTCTCCAGTAGCTATAAGACCCGCTACATGAGCCATATCAACAAGAAGATAGGCTCCAACCATATCAGCAATATCTCTAAAGCGCTGCCAATCAATAATTCTTGAATAAGCAGAGAATCCAGCAATCACCATCTTTGGTTTATGTTCTAGTGCTAATCTCTCAACCTCGTCATAATCAATTTCGCCCGTATCTTCATCAAGACCATACTGAAAAGCCTTGTAATGCTTACCTGAAAAGGATGGTCCTGCGCCATGCGTCAAGTGGCCTCCATGTGCAAGACTCATTCCTAAAATAGTATCACCAGGAACTAATAGTGCTTGAAATACAGCTGCGTTAGCAGTTGATCCAGAATGGGGTTGAACATTGGCATAGGCTGCGCCAAAAAGCTCTTTTGCACGGCTTATTGCCAGGTCTTCAGCAACATCAACGTGTTCGCAACCTCCATAGTATCTCTTTGAAGGATAACCTTCTGCATATTTATTAGTAAGTTGAGATCCTTGTAAAGCCATGACTGCAGGTGAAGTATAGTTTTCAGATGCAATTAATTCGATATGCGCTTCTTGTCTTGCTTCTTCTGCCGCAACAACATTTGCTATGGCAGAATCTACGTCATTTAGTGTGAGATTTTTATTAAACATGGAGACTTCCTAGAAAAGATAAAAAATGGTATTTTAATGTAAATTTTTTTTAGCAAGAATATACCTTATTGATACTCTCATTCTAAATGATTTTGGATGATAATTCTATGATTTTATTTAATTTTTTTTGAATAATAAAAATCATCTTTCAATCGCATCACTGATAAGAAGAAATTAAAAAATATTATCTATCATTTAAGAAGATTTATAAGAATAAAATAAATCATTTCAGGTGGTAAAATTTGCGCTTTAACCTAGTATATATTTGATGAAAGTAGTTGTTTTGGGTGCTGGAGTAATCGGCACCACATCCGCTTATTTTTTAGCAAAACAGGGGCATGAAGTCACTGTTATTGAGCGCCAGAATAGCGTTGCAATGGAGACTAGTCATGCCAATGCTGGCTGCCTATCTTACGGCTTCACTTCGCCTTGGGCTGGCCCCGGACTTCCATTAAGTATCCTGAAATGGACTCTAACTGGTCGCTCTCCCCTCATCATTAATCCAAACATGAGTATTGAGACTGTCAAGTTTTTATATCGCATGTATAAAAACTGCAACGCTCGAAGCTACGAAGTCAATAAAAGTCGCATGCTTAGAATCGCCAAATACTCACAAAAAGCATTAATCGAGATTGAGTCCGATTTTGATTTTAATTATGAGCAAAGAAAGCAAGGGTCTCTTCAACTTTTTTGGGATACAAAAGAGATTAAGAAATCAAACAGAGATATTGCAATTTTAGAAAAGTTCAATATCAAATCTGAACTCCTGAGTACTGAAGACTGTGTCAAAACTGAACCTGGTCTCAAGTATGTAAAAAATAAGCTTGCAGGCGGTATACATTTCAAGGACGACTTTACCGGAAATTGTTTCATGTTCTCTAATGAAATCTATAAAAAATGCGTTGAAATGGGTGTTACTTTTGAGCTCAATACGGATATTAAATCGATACAAATTAACAATAATATGGTTTCTTCAGTTTCAACAAACCGAGGCGAATTTAATGCAGATGCCTACTCAGTTTCACTCGGAAGCTACTCTTCAAGAATTCTATCTAAAATAGGCATTCAAACGCCCATTTATCCAGTCAAAGGTTATTCAATTACTCTCCCAGTTTTGAATGATGGAGATGCGCCTCAATCAACCATTATGGATGAAAAGAATAAGATTGCAATTACAAGGCTTGGAGATACAATAAGAGTTGCTGGAATGGCTCATTTAACGGATTTTGATAAAAACTTGAGAACAAAGTCATTAGATTCATTGATGAGAGGGCTTGATTTGATATTTCCAAAAAGTTATGTCCCATCTGAAGATGTTCAATTTTGGACTGGTTTTCGTCCTAGCACTCCTGATGGTCCACCTATTATAGGCCCCACTCCCTTCGCTAACTTATTTCTTAATACTGGCCATGGAACCCTCGGATGGACAATGTCCGCTGGTTCTGGCAAACTGATAGCAAACCTGATCTCAGGTATTAATCCTGATATCTCTACAGAAGGTATAGACATGAGTCGTTATAGTTTTGCAAACAAAATAAGAAAAAATCATGGCTAGGAATTGTGTTGCCTCAATTAATCTTAATGCAATTACTAATAACTACCTTTATGCTAAATCATTAGCTCCAGAATCTAAAGCTATAGCTGTAATTAAAGGTAATGCATATGGACATGGCGCAGTCAAAGTGGCCAGTCATCTTGAGCCATTAGCGGATTGCTTTGGAGTGGCATGTATCGAAGAGGCTTTAGAATTAAAAAGTGCAGGCATCTCTCGAACACCTATTTTACTTTTAGAGGGGGTTTTTGAAAAGTCAGAGCTTGCCTTAGTTGACAAGTACGAGCTCTGGATGGTGGTCAGCAATAACCTTCAAATTGAATGGATTCTGGAAAGCAGTCCAATTAACAAATATAATATTTTTGTCAAGATAGACACTGGAATGGGTCGACTGGGTTTCAAAGAAGATGAATCTCCTAAAATCATAAATGATTTAGAAAATTGTGACCATATAAATAAAATAACTTTAATGACACATTTTTCTAGTGCGGATAATCATGATAGCGCCTTTACAGAGGTTCAAATTGACAAATTTAACAATATCGTTGGAAACAAACAAAACGATCAATCACTAGCGAATTCTGCCGCCATAATGGCATGGAATAATAGCCACAGTGCATATACTCGACCTGGAATTATGCTTTATGGGTCATCTCCATTTCCATTAAATGAGCCATTAAATAATTTAACTCCAGCTATGACGCTCGAAACCTCACTAATCTCTCTAAAAAAATTTAAAGCAGGAGATAAAATTGGATATGGCAGGAGGTATGTCTGCAAGCAGGACACTTTAATTGGTGTCGCTGCAATTGGATACGCTGATGGCTACCCAAGAAGCGCAAAAGATGGCACCCCTGTATTTATTAATGGTGGTATTGCTAGACTTGCTGGAAGAGTCTCAATGGATATGATAACCGTAGACTTAACGGGAATTAAAAATCCAAAAATTGGAGATCGATTAGAGCTCTTTGGTTCAAACGTTTCAATCGACGAAGTTGCAAATTATTGCGATACAATCTCCTATGAAATTTTTACTCAAATTACAAGTCGAGTTTATAAAACTTATGTGTCATAGTTTTTAAATACTAATATAATTTGAATCATATTCTTCAATTCATAAATTAGGCATGTTGTCGCAAACTCAAATTTCTTCATTCAATAAAGATGGCTATCTCGTTGTAGAGAATTTTCTCGAAAAAGAACAGAGAAAACTACTTATCAATCGAGCTAAAGATATGATTGATGATTTTGACCCTACCTCAACAAGCTCCATCTTTACTACAAACGAACAAGAGAGAGCAAGCGATGAGTATTTTCTAAAGTCTGGCAATCAGATTAGATTTTTCTTTGAAGAAAAGGCGATAGATAGCAGTGGAAACTTTACAGTTCCAAAACAACAATCAATTAATAAAATTGGTCATGCGCAGCATGCTTTAGACCCTGTATACAAGAAAGTCATCAATTCACTTGATATACCCTCGATGGGCAAGCAGCTTGGTATAAAAAAGCCTAGACAGCTTCAATCCATGCACATTTTTAAGCAGCCCAATATAGGCGGCGAAGTTGGGCTTCATCAAGACTCAACGTTCCTTTACACCTCACCAATGAGCTGTATTGGTTTCTGGATGGCTTTAGAGGATGCAAACATTGAAAATGGCTGCCTTCAAGCTATGACAGGAGGTCATACATTGCCTCTTAAAAAGCGCTTTAAGTTGGCTCAATCAGGCGGCACAGAATTCGAAATTTTAGATGAAAGTCCTTGGCCAGATCATGAGCTAGACCTTTTAGAGGTTAAAGCGGGAACTCTTATTATTCTTCATGGACAGCTGCCACACTACAGCGCTGAGAATACTTCAAACAAGTCGAGACAAGCTTACAGCATTCATCTGGTAGACTCAAATTGTCATTATGCAGAAGACAATTGGTTGCAATCTGAAATCTAACAATAACAATTTATTACCAAAACATGAAAGATAGACAAGTAATTGATATACACAATATAGAATTTAAGCCGTTTGACAGGTATGGCTCACCCGTTCCAAAAATGAGCTGGCACATCATAAGCTACAATCAAACAAGTGGACATGGAAGTTATGTCCTTAAAATGGAGCCAGGGGCTCAAACCGTACCGCACATGCACATGGGCTTTGAAGAATTTTTAATGATTGAAGGTGAACTGATTGATGCTGATGGGACTATCTTTAAAAAAGGTGAATTTGTTTCCTTTGAGCCTGGGAGTAAGCACTCCTCATCTTCCAAAACTGGGGCTTTAATTGTAGTTTTTCAAAGAGGCCTCAATCAGGCCATTGATCAAGATTAAACTCAAGGGAGTCAGATAATGCCAGCAGAGATAAGAAAAACGCTTTTACATGTTGAAGAAACCATGGTTGAGGGTAACAAAAAAGCTACTAAGCCGCTCAAGCTAATTGCTGCCCTTGCAGTCATTAAAAACCCATGGGTTGACTTGCACAGTCCAAATAAATTTGTTGATGACCTTAAGCCAGGAATTTTAGATGTTGCGCCAGGTCTTGGAGAATTACTTACTTCTATGATTATAAAAGAGGCTGGCTCAGGTGAAAATGTTGAGGGTTATGGAAAATCAGCGGTTGTGGGATTAAAAGGCGAAATTGAGCATGCCTCAGGCATTATCCATACGCTTCGTTTTGGCAATTTTTATCGGGAGGCGGTGGGAGCTAAGTCTTACCTCTCTTTTTGTAACACACGTGCTGGTGCCAATGCTCCTATTATGATCCCACTGATGGATAAGAATGATGCTGGACGACGGTCTCACTACTTAACTATTCAGCTGGCTATTCCAGATGCACCAAATGATGATGAAATTGTAGTTGCACTGGGTGCTTCAATTGGCGGTAGACCTCATCATAGAATTGGTGATCGCTATCAAGACCTTAAGGATTTAGGACACGATTTAGATAATCCAGCTAGCGTCTAACAACTAATTCTCTGAATCCAGTTGAGATTCCAAAGCCTCTTCAGCGATAACCTCCATTCCAACAACGCTTGGCCTTTGCGTCATCACCTGGAAGTTAGCTTGATCAGACTCATCTACATCATCAGTAATAAACATCATTGAAAAAACAATAGCTGCAATCAGCAAGTGAACTAAAATCAGGTAAATTAAAAACCCTGAGCTTTCAAATAAGTCAATAAAGTAACTCATTGAGAGCGGCCCTAATGATGCAAAGACACTATATACCAACACAATGGTTCCACTTGCACTGACCATTTGACTGGGCCTTAAGCGATCATTTGTTTGAGCAACACCGAGAGAATATAAAGGTAGCGTGCTTGCCCCGATGAGTCCATTTAGAATCAGAAAAACAGTTTTTGAAAATTCAAATAATGACAGCAAAATACAGATCACTGTTACCAAAGCACAGCAAAGTAAAATCACTTTACGACGATCAATCTTATCAGACAACCACCCAAGAGGCCACTGAGAGGCTGCCCCAAAACCAATAAATAAGGTCATAAACAGAGCAGTTTCGGATACGCTCAGTCCTGATTTAATGGCATAAATTGTACCGACACCAAAGAAACCAGCGGAAGCAAGACCTGAAACTCCAATTGTAACTAAGCCTGATGGAGAAGCCTTCCATAACGCACCAATTCCAAGAGACTCCTGCACTTCAGTATCTGGAGCTTTGATTTCCGTTAAAAGGATGGGAATTAACGAAACTGAAAGCAAGATTGAGGCCAAAAGAAATAGCTGAAAGCCTGAAGGGTCATCAATTGCAAACAGGCCTTGACCAAGAGCAAGTCCACCCCAAACAACACCCATATGAATTGAGAAAATTTGACCCCTATTTTCATTTGAAGAAATCGAGTTAAGCCAACCCTCCACAATAATCATAATGCCAGCAATACAAAATCCTGATAAAAAACGAGAAACAAACCAAACAGGTGGCTCAATAAATAATATTTGCATAAGGATTGCTGTTGATGCGATCGATGCATAGGCAGCATAAGTTCGAATTTGCCCTGTTTTTTTAATTTGTTTTGGAGAAATCATAGAGCTCACAAAGGCTCCTATGAAATAACCCGACATAACCAATCCAGTTGTCAAAACTGAAAAACCTTCATAGTCTGCTCTCCAGCTACTCAGAGTCCCTTGAAGACCGTTACCCAGTCCAATAAAAAGGATGCCTAGAAATAGAGGCCAAATTGTTCGCATAACAACTGTTAACATATTCTATTGCCTAAAGATTGGTTTTAAAAAAACGCGAATTATAGAGCAATTTATGATTCTAATTTAAAAATATACAAAAATGTTTTTAATGATTGATAATCCTAAAAAAAATTGGACTATATACCTTCTAGAATGTGGTGATCAATCACTATATTGTGGAATCACTAATGACTTAGATAATCGATTAAAACAACACAGAGGTGAAATCCCAGGTGGTGCGAAGTATACACGCTCTAGATCTCCATTAAAGCTTGTATATAAGGAAAAATGCGGCTCAAGAAGCGAGGCGCTAAAAAGAGAGCTGATTATAAAAAAATTGACGAGAAGCGCTAAACTTCAATTAATTGAAGATAGAATTAATTCTGAAGCTGATTTAAGTCATTAAGAACCATTTGTGAATGAGTGCTGGGCTTAACCGATAGATATATTTTTGCGATATTTCCTTCAGGATCAATAATAAAAGTATTTCTTTTGGAAGCCTTGAAACTTATGAAGTTGCTTAACGAATCATAGGCCTTGGATACAACGCCACCTTCATCAGAGAGAAGCGAAAAAGGCAAATTATTTTTTTCAGCAAAACGCTTGTGGGATTCAACACTATCCAAACTAACGCCAAACACAGTCGATCTGCTAGCAATAATTTTTTCAACCGCATCTCTAAAATCACAGGCTTGAGTCGTACAACCTGGCGTGTCATCTTTAGGATAAAAATACAAAATTACCCAGCTTCCCCTATAGTCGCTTAAGTTATGAGTAATATTGTTTTGATCATTAAGGATAAAGTTTGGTGCTTGGTTTCCAACACTGAGTGAGGCAAAACTAGACAAAGAGATAGACAAAGTTAGGACTGAAACAAATAATTGTTTTGTGAATCTTCGCATCTGTAAAAAAATCTTATTTAAGCTATCTGTTACTTTGTGAAAGAAGCCATATCTGAGTAATCTTTGCTGCTTTGTTTTGCACTTAGATACCAGTTCATAGCCTTTAAAAGTTGCTTTTCATCAATATTGTTTCTTCTACAATATGATATGGTTGATTTTTTTAGCGTATTTTTTGTCATTGTTTTTTTCATTTTTGTTGTTAAGTTGCCTTGGTTGGCCGGTAGGAGTAACCTGCCAACCAAAGCTAGTACCTCAAGAGCCAAACGGAGAGAGAATGGCATAGGTATTCGAGGTTCTTAAAAATCACACTTAAATAAACTAAATATTGTTTTAGGTATTAGAGACTCACAAAATGGTTATGTATAATCTAAGCTAATGCATAGAGAATGATAACGCTCTGTTTAATTAGTAACTTAAAGGGGTAGTAGTTACCAAATAAGTCTCTAATAAACTAAAACAATATGCACATAATAGGCTGCTAAATGAGTAGTCAAATGTTTTCTATATGGAGTTTTGATGAAGACTTAATGAAGATTCTTTCTTTTAGAATGTTTTGATTTACAATGCTCTTTTTTATAACACTTTTAAACGTTTATTATGCAAACAATTCTGATAGTAGAAGATGATAAAACTATAGCAGAGAGTATTTGCTTTATCCTCGAAAAAGATTCCTTTAATTGTCAGTGGTATGACAATGGTAAGGATGCACTTGAATTTCACAAAGACAATGAAGTCGATCTCATTCTTCTAGACGTAGGACTTCCAGATATGAGTGGCTTTGATTTGCTCAGAAAAGTTAGAGAAAAATCCAATATACCTGTCATCATTATCTCTGCAAGAGACGATGAATCAGACCAGGTTCTTGGGCTTGAAGGGCTAGGAGCAAATGCTTACGTAACAAAACCTCTAAGCCCGAGGCTCGTGGTCGCTCATGTTCGTGCTCAGCTCAGAATGGTCAAGCCTGAAGTTAAAAGTGGTGACTCTAAGTTCAGCATCAATCATGCTATGCAGCGAGTTGTCTTTTTAAACCAAGACTTAATTCTCACCCCTGCAGAGTACAAAATACTATCGCATCTTGTCAAGAACCCAAATAGAGTTCATTCGAGAGAGTATCTAATGAGTATTATTTGGGATAGGCCTCATGGCTCAGATATTAAGACCATAAATACTCACATCAAATCCATACGTAAACGCCTTCACGAGTTAGACGAAAACAATGAATACATTGAAACTCATAGAGGTATAGGATACAGCCTTATTGAATGAAGCGCTTTAGGCTCAATATTGGTACAAAACTATTTCTTCTCTACTTTATTGTAACTTCTAGCCTCCTATGGGTTTTTGCCCAGAGAACCACCTTTGAGTCTGCAAAATCGGTAGTGATTGAGGTCTCTAGTCTTATGAGTCGAGTTGCCTCGCAGAACAACAAAGATGGCGAGATTGATTTAGAAACTTTTGAAACTCTGATTGTGAACTATCTTCGTTCTCAGCGAAACACAATTGATAAAAATAACCCTCAAAAATTAGAAAATCTTGCGATTTATGTGACTAACAAGGACGGCCTTTTAGTCCTCGACTCAAGAGGGCTGACCCTGGGTACAGATATGAGAGATATTAATGAGGTAGAGTCTGCACTCAGTGGCGTTTCAGATACAACCAATATCATTATTGAGGAGACTCGAGGTAGCCGAAAAGCTAGAGGCGCCGTGATAGAGTATTTCATTAAATCTAGATATTTAAATGCCTCCAATCCAATTTATGGTGACAAAGGTGAAATTTTAGGCGCTGTTGTCGTTGTTGCACCCCTAATCGACCTAATGGGCGAGAACTATCTTTTGAGGTTTATTTTCTATATATTCGTTATTGCCTTGCTTTTTGGTTTTTTAGGTAGCTATCGAATATCAAGAAATATTAATAGAGTTCAAAAATATACATCAAACCTTTTTAGTGGCGAAGATGTTCTAATGCCTGACCTTAATAATCAGTTCAATAAGCTTGCCAGATCTATAAGAGATGCTCGAGCTGATGTTGAGCTTAAGGACGATGTAGAGCAATACATTGACACCCTTGCACACGAGCTAAGAACCCCAATAACAGGTATACAACTTACCGCTGAAAACCTCTTAAGCCCAATGTCGGATGAACAAAGAAAGCGCTTTGTTGAAAACATTCTAGAATCAAATAAGCATATGGATTTATTAGTAAATAGGCTCTTAGACCTGTCAAGGATTGAGCGTCGAGAGGCACTCAAAAACGTTGAAACATTAAATATCAGGGAAGTTGTTAATACTGTTTTAAAAGCGCCAAGTCGCAAAAAAACTATCGATGATAAAGAGCTAAAGATCGATATTCAAATTAATTCAAGTGCGTCACTCAAGGCCGAAAAAATTCTTCTTGAGCAAGCAATTGGAAACATTGTAAATAATGCTCTGGACTTTAGCCCCTCTTCTGGAACGATTACCATTAAAGCATCTCAAACAAACGCTGCTATTTCAATCATTTTTTTAGATGATGGGCCAGGAATTCCACCTCAAGTCATCAACAAACTATTTACAAGGTTCTTCTCAGTTTCAAGACCAGATACTGGAGTTAGAGGTAATGGCCTAGGACTCAGATTTGTTCGCAAGATAATGAAGCTTCATGGCGGCGAAGTAAGTCTCCAAAACCGCTTTATACAGCAAGGCGCAGAGGCCAAACTAAGATTTCCTTTAAAATGAAAATACTCAATAATAATCAAACCATTAGGCTATGAATAATTTGCACTTAAAAATAGTGTTTTCAACTTATAGACAAAAGTTTTTAATATGGTATTATTCGCGGGTTTTGTAATGAATTTTATAATCTAATATGAAAATAATCATCCCAGTTAAAAGAGTTCTTGACCCTTACACTCAAGCCAGAGTTAACAACCAAACTCAACAAGTCGACTTAACCAATGCCAAAATGGCGATGAATCCGTTTTGTGAAATTGCTGTCGAAGAGGCCCTAACATTAAAAGAAAGCGGCTCAGCATCAGAGACAATTGCAGTGAGCATTGGAACTGACAAGACAGTGGATACTCTAAGAACCGCACTAGCGATGGGTGTTGACCGCGCTATATTTGTGAAGACTGACTCGGAACTAGACTTGCAGCCGCTTCATGTTGCTAAGATTTTGGCAAATATTATTAAACGAGAAGAAGCACAACTCGTCATCATGGGCAAGCAAGCTGTTGACAATGATAACAATCAAACTGGGCAAATGTTATCTGGATTGATTGACTATTCTCTAGGCACTTTCATTTCAAAGTTTGATTTGAGCGCTGATGCTAGCAGCGTTGAAGTGTGTCGCGAAATAGATTCAGGTATTGAAACAAGAAAACTAAATCTACCTGCCATTGTGACTGTTGATCTTCGACTAAACGAGCCTAGGTATGCTTCACTACCCAACATCATGAAAGCCAGATCCAAACCTCTAGAAACAATTGAGCTATCAAGTCTTGAAATAGATACAGCTCCTCGAATTAAAGTGGTTAGCGTTGAGGAGTCTGGTACTAAGGACAGAGCTTCAAAGCAGATTAGTTCTGCTGAAGAGCTATTTAATGAATTAAATCAAATGGGAGTTCTTTAATGTCAGCACTCATATTAATTGAGCTTAATGGCTCAGAAGTTAGCGCAAATAGTAGAGCAGCTATCACGGCCGCCTCTCAACTGTCGGACACAATTGATGCAATAGTTCTTACGAATGACGCTTCGAATTCTTCGTCTGTTTCATCACTCGCTGGAATCAATACAGTAAAGATGATTGTGGATGATTCGCTTGAGAATGCTAACGTTGAAGTGGCTAGCAAACTTATCGCGGATGTCATGAGTGGCTATAGCTTCTTGATTTCAGGTTCTTCAACATACAGTAAAAATATTTTGCCTCGTGTAGGCGCCCTTTTGGATGTTCAACCAATTTCAGACGTCTGTGAAATTAAATCGAATAATACATTTGTTCGTCCTCTTTATGCTGGAAACGTTATGGCAACGGTTGAGTCATCTGACGAAACAATTGTAATGACTGTCAGAGCAACTGCTTTTGAGCATTCTGGAGATGGTGGTTCAGCATCTGTTGAAACAATTTCTGCCTCAATGCCAGGATCTAATTCAGAGTTTATTTCTTTACAAGAGTCTGAGTCTGAGCGACCTGAGTTAACCACAGCAGAGCGAATAGTATCTGGTGGAAGAGGCCTTGGCTCTAAAGAAAACTTTGCCCTGATTGAACAGCTAGCTGACAAACTAGATGCAGCAGTTGGTGCTTCCAGAGCTGCAGTAGATGCTGGTTTTATCTCGAATGATTATCAGGTTGGTCAAACAGGTAAAGTTGTTGCTCCAAAACTCTATCTGGCAGTTGGTATTTCCGGGGCTATACAGCACCTTGCAGGCATGAAAGACTCCCAAGTTATCGTGGTGATTAATAATGACCCTGATGCTCCAATGTCTAGAATGGCAGATTTAGTTTGGCAAGTGGATTTATTTGATGCTCTCAATGAGCTGAACGCTTATCAGGTATAAAATAATAGTTAATGGAAAGAGAATCTATTGAATATGATGTAGTGATAGTTGGAGGTGGACCCTCTGGTCTTGCTTCTGCTTGCAAACTCAAACAACTCAACCCCAACCTTTCAGTTTGTCTTCTTGAAAAAGGATCTGAAATTGGTTCTCATATTCTTTCAGGTGCAGTCTTTGAGCCTAAAACACTTTTTGATCTCTTTCCTGATGACGCTAAAGATTGCCCCACACTTAAAACTCCGGTTGCAAAAGATGATCTCTTTTGGTTAACAGGAGAAAATAAAAGCATCAAAGTGCCTTCATGGCTCATGCCTAAAAGCCTTCACAACAAAGGAAACTATATTATTTCTTTAGGCGAGCTTTGCCAATGGATTTCAGAGAAAGCAATGGAGTTAGGCGTTGATATCTTTCCAGGATTTCCTGCACAAAGCTACTTAAAAGATGAAAGTGGCAGAGTTATTGGAATATCCACAGGCGACATGGGAATTGATAAAGAAGGTAATCAAAAAGGAACTTACACGCCTGGAATGGACATTCTTGCTAAGCAGACCATTTTTGCTGAAGGTGCAAGAGGTCATCTTGGAAAACAATTAATCAGAGAGTTTAATCTTGATGAAGGCAAAACGCCACAACACTTTGCTATTGGCTTTAAAGAAGTCTGGGAAGTAGATAATGATAATCACAGCCCAGGAGATGTCGTTCATACAATGGGTTGGCCATTAAATGAAGGGACGACTGGTGGTGGCTTTCTATATCATTTTGATAATAAGAGAGTGGCAGTAGGCTTGATTATTGATTTAAACTATACAAATCCAAGTCACAGCCCATTCCAAGAATTTCAACAATTTAAGAAGCATCCAAAGATTAAACAGTTTTTAGATTCAGGTAAGCGGGTTTCATATGGAGCTAGAGCTATCACTAAGGGTGGAATCAATTCTCTTGTTAAGATGGACTTTAATGGAGGGATGATTATTGGGTGTGACGCTGGAACACTCAATCCTAGCAAAATAAAGGGTAGTCATTGCGCTCTTCAGTCAGGAATTCTTGCTGCAGAATATATCCATAAGATTCTCAACGAAGAAATCTGTGATTTTGATGATTTGTTCAAAGGCAGCTCTCTTTATCAGGAGCTCTATAAATCTAGAAACTTTAGTGCCGCAATGCATAAGTTTGGTTTTTATGTGGGTGCTGCATACAATTTTATCGAGTCTAATATCTTTAGAAACGCATTGCCTTTTACGATTAAAGATGAGCAAAGAGATTGTGATTCTTTGAACCTAAACAATCCTCTTTATGCGAAAGAGTACCCTGCTCCTGACAACGTTCTTAGTTTTGATATAACTTCATCTTTGTTCCTATCCGGAACAAATCACGAAGAAGATCAACCTGTTCACCTTAAGCTGACTGACCCGTCGATTCCTCTCACTCGAAACAAAGAGCTCTTTGATGAACCAGCTCAGAGGTATTGCCCTGCAGGCGTTTATGAGATCATTGATAAGGAAGGTGAAGACTATTTTCAAATTAATGCTCAAAACTGTCTTCACTGTAAGACTTGTGACATCAAAGACCCCTCTCAAAACATCAACTGGACGCCACCCGAAGGTGGAGGTGGACCAAACTATATTGGAATGTAAGCCTACTTAACCTGGTTCGCTGTTACAACAACTGTATTCACAATTTCATCAACGCTGCAACCTCTAGATAAATCATTCACGGGCTTGGATAGCCCTTGAAGAATAGGGCCAATTGCTTTGGCTCCAGAGAATCGCTGAACGAGTTTGTAACCAATGTTGCCTGCATCTAGATTGGGAAAGACAAAGACATTGGCAGGTGTTGGAAAAGAGGAATCAGAGTCTTTAATCTTTAGCACCTCTGAATCAAGCGCTGCATCCAACTGCACATTTCCAATGATTTGGGCACTTGGAAGCCTAGATCTTACAATTTCAGTGGCCTGCCTAACTTTGTCTACCTCACTATGCTTAGCGCTCTGATTAGTAGAAAAAGAGAGCATTGCGAGCTTCGGATCTTCATCCAGAAAAGATTGGGCCGTCTCATATGCGTTACAAGCAATCTCAGCAAGTTCATCAGAGCTTGGCGAAATATTCATGGCGCAATCTGTAAAAATTAAGTTTTCGCCGTATCTTTTGTGGTCTTTATCAAAAACCATTAAAAACAAACTTGAAACAAGACTGCTACTCTCAGAGACTCCAATGATTCTGAGAGCGCTACTCAAAACTTCCTGGCTCGGAGTGATCGCACCGGTGACAACGCCATCAACCTCAGATCTATGCAATGCAACCATAGCACAAACACTGGGGCTTGAAAGCATTTCTAATGCGGATTCAAGAGTGACGCCTTTATGCTTTCTAAGCTCAAACAATGTTTGAGCATATTCGAGCCTCAAATCTTCGTTTTTTAGGTTGATTGAACTTACACCTAAAGAAGATGCTGTCTCTTCATCAAAAAGTACGATTTGAGCTAAATTTTTTTCCGAAATCAGATGGGCAGCTTCTAAGACTCTTGGATCAGAGCATTCTGGTAATAAAATTCGAGAATTTTTAATTTTAGCCTTGCGAGCTAAATCATCAAGTAGTGCCATCAACGTACCTCATTTCGATAAGCATAGTTTACCCGAAAATGTAAATTCTTTGATCTCTTGAGTGAACTAGATTGTTAGCCTAAGCGCTTCTGTATTGACTTGCAATCTTAAGTCTTTGAATTTTTCCAGAGGGACCTTTTGGTAAAGGCTCATCAACAAAAATAATTTGTCTGGGCGTCTTGTATTCTCCGAGATCTGCTTTACATAAATCTAAAAGCTCTGCTTCATTGGCAACAAGATCGTCCTTCAAGTAAACACAGGCCGATATTTCTTCGCCATAGTTGTCATCTTCAATACCGAATGTGCATGCTTCTAGGACTGCATTATGTTTATAAAGCGTGTCATCAATCTCTCTAGGAGAAATATTTTCGCCACCTTTAATTATGAGTTCTTTTTTTCTACCGGTAATAAAAAAGAAACCTTCATCATCTTCGACACCGAGATCTCCAGTTAAAAAATAGCCATCTTCGCTAAAAGCACCAGTTGTAGCTTCCTCATTTTTGAAATACTCTAAGAGCACATTATCACCCTTAATGACCAACTCTCCTGTTGTGCCAGCGGATAGATAATTCCCCTGATCATCAATGATTCTGACTTCGTTTCCATAAGCCTTCCCTGCAGATCCATGCTTGCCTCCACTAGGTGGGTTGGAAAGAATTTGAGCAGCTGTTTCAGTAAGACCCATTGTCTCAATAATCTTTATGTTAAAGGTTTTTTCAAATTTTTTGTGAACCTCTGGAGACAAAGGTGCTGATGCTGATCGCCCAAAGCGGAGATTCTTCAAATTCAAAGTCTTAACATCAAAGTCGTCATTTAAAAGATAGTTAATAATGGTCGGAACTACGCTGAACCACGTGCACTGATATTTTTCAATAATTTGCCAGAAATTACTGACACTAAACTTTCCAACTGTGACCACGCAGCTGTTGCTTACAAGAGCGCTTGCAATCGATACCATCTCAGCGTTAATGTGGTACAAAGGAAGAACACAAAAAGAGATATCAGTTGAAACAACCTCATGCGCAAGTGCAGTATTTCTTCCTCCTGAAAGCACATTTTTGTGAGATAAAAGAGCGCCCTTAGGGACCCCTGTTGTTCCTGAAGTATAAATCAAAACTGCTGGTGAATTAGGCTGAGTAGGAGTCAAATGGACACTTGTTTGCTTTGCAAAAGTAAGGCTCTCAATCCCGCTATACTGAACAACTCTTGCATTTGATGATTCTAAAATAGTTTTGAATTTTGAAATATAGAAATTTGATGAAAAGATAAGCTTACATTCAGAGTGATCAATTGTGTAATTAATCTGCTTTGAGCCAGCTAAAACATTTAATGGAACAATGACAACACCATGATACATGGCACCTATAAACAATAAAGTTGAGGCGTAACCGTTATCAAGCATAAAACCAACCTTGTCGTTTGCTTTGATGTTGTTTTCTTCAAAATAAGCACCTAGATTCGAAATATCTTTTTGTAATTGGCTATACGTAACATATAGATCGAGGTCTGCATCAATCAAATAGTTTTTGTTCGGTGTTTCATTTGCAAATTGATCGACCAATTCGGTGATTGTTGAGTGCTCAAGAGAATATTTTTTCCAGTAACTAGAAAAAATATCCTTTTCTGAGGGCTCATTATTTTTTATAGTTTTAACTATCTTGGTAGTATTCAGGTAGTGCTTATAATTTAAGTTTTCATCGGTAACATTGTTGCCCCAGGTTCCACAACCCATCGACAACGAGAATGGCAGTCCATTATCGAAGTTGCCTCCGGTTGCAAAGCAATGCGCTTGATTGACGATGATTCTGCAGACTGGGAGCTCTTGGCCCAGTTTAAAGATGTTATCTTCATTTTGACTGTGGATACTGCAGGAGTGTCCTCTGCCTTGATTATTCAGAATGTCCTTTGCGATGTTGACAGCATGATCAAAGTCTTTGGCTTTGTAAACAGTCAAAACTGGTGATAATTTTTCCATTGAGAATGGGTAGCTTGAGCCAATATATTGCTCCTCAACCATTAAAAATTTTGAATCAAGATGATTGCTACTAAGGCCACTTAGCTTAGCAATTTCAGCAGCTCTTTTTGCAATAACATCACGATTAATCACCCCTCTATCATTCCACATGGTGCCTTGAAGTTTTAGTTTCTCATCACCATTCAAAAGTGAGCCTCCCTCTTCAATGAGACGACTAATCATAGAGTCATAGACCTTTTCATGGACAACGATGCTATTCTCAGAAGAGCAGCTTGTTGCATTGTCAAATGTTTTAGAAGTCATAATTTTATGAGAAGCGTCATCCAGATTCGCGCTCTCATCTATGATTGATGGAACATTGCCAACCCCTACCCCGAGAGTTGGCGTTCCACTTTGAAGTGCTCGCTGTATATTGTTTTGTGATCCAGTAGCTACAATAAGATCAACTAAATTAGATAATTCGTTGGTGTCCTCTTTGCTAATCGGTTCAAGCAAAGATTGGACAATATTTTTTGGCGCTCCAATACGCACTAAGGCAATTTGTATTAATTCTACAACTCTTGAACAGACCTTGGCGCCTTTAGGGGATGGAGCTAGAATGATTGCGTTTCTACACTTTAGTGCATTAATCACTTTATTTAGTGGTGTTGCAATAGGGTTTGTTGACGGAACAATAGCCCCTATAACGCCAACTGGCCTAGCAATTTCAATAATCCCAGTTTGAACATTCTCGTCTATAATTCCGACCGTTTTGACATCCTTTAAATCTCTTAAAAGTCCAATAGTTTTGCGTCTATTTTTGCGCTTTTTATCCTCAACATTTCCAAGACCTGTTTGGCTTACCGCCATCTCAGAGAGCTCTTGGTTGTTTTCAGGCTGAATAACCTCCCAGGCAACTGCTAAAATTAATTCGTCAACCTGTTCTTGAGAGTAATGATTAATTATTTCTTGGGCGTCTCTCGCATCTGAAACGAGCTGCTCGATTAGTGTTTTATGTTGGATAGTCATGTTGAATCAATTTTTGAAAAAAAACTAGGGAGTTGAAAAACACTCCCTAGCTATATTTATTTTAAATATATAGACTTTACTGAAGACCAGCTAAAAGCTCAGTTAAATAAACCTGTCTTTCATTCCACATGCTTACAACTTCTCGTCTAGTCATTATCCTTGCAGGTGAATTAGTTGATTTCATCTTACCAACTGTCTTCTTTTCACCAAACATATCAGGCACCTTGCTAGCAAGGTAATCAATAACATCCTGAGGAGTTCCTGCTGGAACCATCAGTCCACGGAAGTTAACACTAGAGTCATCAACATCGACACCACTTTCCATTAATGTAGGAACATCAGGAAGGTACTCGTGTCTTGTAAGGTCAGCAACCGCTAGAATCTTTAGATCAGCTGCACTTCTTGCAGAGTCAGAAAGATTATTAAACCCGGCAACTGTCTCACCAGCTTTAACCATTCTAAGTGCGTCTACACCGCCTGAAGCAGGTATGTATGTTAAATTAGCACCTGATGCTTTTGCGAACTGCAAGAAAGCGATGTGATGACCCACAAACTTTCCAGCACCACTGATTGTTACAGCTCCTGGATTTGCTTCTGCATGAGCTAGCAATTCTCCAACTGTATTAAAGGGACTATCTTTTCCTACGATTAATACAGCAGGATCTGCACCCCAGTTACCTACGGGCTCAAGATTGTCAATATTATATTTTGTATCAAACACAATAGACTGAGCAATAAAGTGAGGCACGTTATAAGCGCCTAACATATATCCATCTTGTGAGGCTTCGCTAGCAAACCAGTTCCAACCCTTTCTTCCGCCAGCGCCTGGCTTATTAAGGATGTATATAGGTTGGCCAATAAGTCCTTCCTTTCCAGATGCGAGAGTTGCAATCCTAGCTTGGAAGTCAGTTGCTCCTCCTGGTCCATAAGCTACCATGACGCCAATTGGCTTATCAGGGTAGTCAGCCTGAGCTGGCATAAGCATCAAAGATGCAATTGCCAATAAGGCTACTTTTGTAATATTTACTATTTTCATTTCTTCTCCTTTTTATTAAAACAAACCTTCTGGTGTGCGAACCTTTAAAAGCAGAGTGAACAACGCATAAAGTGTGAGAGAGAACACAATGGTGACACCCAGTTTTATGAGTAGCACACGCCAAAAGTCTTTTGGTTCTGTAGGCTTGCTGTAATACATCACAAGAGTAAAGAACACGATCATAGAGGCCAAATAAAAGCCTAATATTTTAAGTGACAGGATAAATGCGGTTGCGATAGCAACACCTGGCATTAAGTCCTTGAAATTAGTTGATTTGTCTGCATCGCCCTTTTCAAACCAAAGCATTAGGGATAGCACAGCAATTGTTCCTGAGATAAGCCTTGGGAATAAGTAATCTTCACTATTTCCTAAGACAAAAGATGCATAAACTAAGAATGCACTGAAAAGAGTGATTAGAACTGTAGAAATTTTAAAAGGTCTATTCATAATTCTATTTAGATTTTCGACTAGAGTAGATGCCATAAGCAATTGAGGCAAAACATAATGTTATTAGAATAAGGTTAATTGTTCCTGAGGTAAAGTGTTGAAAGGAGCTACCCTTTGCGTTTCCTATCATATTACCTAGAAGGAATTTTTCTTCGGTCATTGTGCCCAAAATTAAGCCAAGTACAACAGGAACAGGACTGAAACCAGCCTTACCTCCAAAGTACATAATAGTTCCCAAAACAAACATAATGAGAACATCAGAATAGTCATTCTGTATGCTGTAGGTGCCAAATACCGCTAATAGTAAGATACCAACTGCCATATAGTTGTCTGGAACTTTCATGATCCACTTACTATGGCGACTTAAAAAAAGTCCAATAATTAACATCAAGATCTGTGCAATGATTAAAGAATCAATAAACGTCCAAACAACCTCTGTATTTTTTGTAAAGATGTCATGCCCTGGAAAGATTCCATGAATCAGCAAGCCACCAAGCAGGACCGCTGCAGTTGGACTTCCAGGAATACTTAAGGTTAAAAGTGGAATTAATGAAGGCCCTACCATGGAGTTATTAGCGCTCTCTGCAGCAATAATCGCCTCAGGCTCACCCTTTCCATAGTTCGATCTATTTGAGCTTACTTTTTTAGATTGGTCATAAGCAACAATACCTGCAATTTGACCTCCTGCACCAGGGATTATTCCAATTACAGATCCTATAATAGAGCCTATTGAAAGGGCTTTAATTTTTCCAGAAACTAGCCTAAAAGATTGTGCTAACGTTGAGTCACCAGTAGCAGAGAATACTTCATTTTTACGGCCATAAAAATTCTCTAAAAGATTCCAAACTTGGGGCATCGCAAATAAGCCAATAAGACCAACAACGATATGAACTCCACCTTCTAGGTGATCAGTAAAAACAAATCGCTCCATAGCGCTTGTAGGGTGCTCCCCAATAGTTGCAAGCATGAGCCCAAACAAACCAGATATCAACCCTTTAATTACTGACTTTGAATCCAAAGTAGCAATAATAGTGATTCCTAGAATAGCAACCCAGAATAACTCAGTTGACATAAACTTAAGAGACAATGCTGCGAGAGGAGGTGTAAAAAATATTAGAATGAACACACCGAAAATACCGCCAACAAAAGAACTCATAAAACAATAATGGAGAGCATCTTTGGCTTTACCACTCTGGGCCATTTTGTGACCATCCATTGCCGTAGCTATATTAGCAGGGGCTCCCGGAACGTTAACCAGTATGGCACTTATTGCACCACCAGCTACTGTTGCCGTATACATAGCGCCAAGTAGAATTAAACCACTTTCAGGCTTCATATGAAAAGTAAATGGGATTAGAAGAGCAACTGACATTGTAGGACTAAGCCCTGGGAGAGCGCCAAGAATGATGCCTGCAAATGTACCGCCAACTAAAAGTGCGATATGATAAACAGTAAAAACATTATCAAAATAATTTAAGAATTCCATTGTGTCCCCTCAATAACACATATTAATTCATATATATGACTATAAAAACTCATATACATGAGTAAAGCATGCTACACTTACGATATTTAATTGTCAATAAAAAAATTTAACTACACAGAAAAAAATAAATTCAAAGTGTAGAAATAACTGATTAAATCAATATAAATAGAGCCAAAATAATATTTAAAATATTCAACAAAAAATCACTACTTAATCATAATGACACAAAAACTTTATCAAAAAGTAATCGACTTTATTAACAATCAAATTAATAGTGGTGAGCTCATAATTGGTGACTTGATTCCTTCTGAATCTCAACTCTCAAATAAGCTAAATGTCAGTATAGGAACGGTAAGAAAAGCGATTGACAAACTAGAATATCAAAAAGTGCTTTACAGACATCATGGAAAAGGAACCTATGTCTCAGACCATGGATTTGACAATAGTATCTTTAATTTCTTTAGCTATGGAAAGCAAGACGGTTCATCAATACGTATCTTCAAAACAACTCCAGTCCGAGTTAAACAAAAAGCCTCCGCAGAAATAGCCTTTCAGCTTGGAATCAATCAGGGAGATGACGTGATTTATCTTGAGAGGCTTGGCTATATCGATAAAAAAAGTCCTATTATTGTTGAAAAGTCATGGTGGGTTGCTGAGGTTGTTGAAGGCTTGCAAGATCACTCAATTCACATTCCTGATCTCTTATATGCGGTTATTCTTAAGCAATTCGACACACAAATTACCTCATCACAGGAAGTTTTAACAGCGGGCATCTCTGATGACGAGATTGCTGAAATACTTCACATTAATAAAGGCGATCCAGTCGTTATTTTAAATCGACACTCCTATGCTAAGGACAAGGGCTTAGTAGAGTTTAGAATCACAACAGGCAGAGCTGATATGTTTAGCTACACAACAACCATCGGAAACCCTGACGCCTAATCTGCATTTGTTTTGCCTTCATTAATTTAAGAGGTTAAACTTAGCAAATATGAATCATGACTTAACTCAAGAACGAGAAGATCTTGCTGCTGCTTTTCGATGGGCCGCAAGGCTAAATATGCACGAAGCTGTAGCCAACCACTTTAGTTTAGCGGTTGATGAGAGCGGATCAAAATTTCTCTTAAATCCCTTAGGCATGCATTTCTCAGAAATATCAGCAAGTGACTTGATAATGATTGATGCCAACAACAAAGATACGATGAATCAGCCTAATGCTCCTGATCCTACGGCTTGGGCTATTCATAGTGCGCTTCATCGAAATAATCCTCAAGCGCGTTGTATTTTGCATGCTCACCCGAAGTATGCAACCATACTATCCTCGCTAGATGACAAAGAAATGAAGCCTATCGATCAAAACACAATGCGATTTTATGAAAGGGTCTCGATTGATAGAGACTTCAGTGGCATGGGTTTAGGCAAAGAGGCTGAGCGATTGAGCACGCTTCTTGGTGACAACCCTGTCCTTTTGATGGGTAATCATGGCGTTTTGACTGCTGCTAAAACAGTTGCTAGTGCTTTTGATGAATTATATTACTTTGAAAAATCTTGTCAAACACTTATTGGAGCTTATCAAACGGGTCAAAAGCTTCATATAGTTAGCCACAAAGTCGCCAAAAAAACTGCACAGCAGTGGCAAGATTATGATGCATCAGGACTGCATTTTGATGCTCTCAAGAGAATATTAGATAAAGAAGAGCCCGATTACAAAAATTAATTGATTTAAGGAGAAATCATGCCAAAACTTGACATTGATTATGTAAGAACACAATTCCCAGCTTTTAATGATCCATTAAGTGCCAAATGGTCCTTTTTTGAAAATGCTGGTGGAAGCTATGTCCCATCTACTGTAATCGAGCGCTTAAATCATTTTATGACCTCTACTAAAGTTCAGCCATACGCAGAGTTTGATACCTCGGCTATAGCTGGAGAAAATATGGATAAAGCAACTAATTATTTTGCTGAAATGATTAATGCTGGAAACGATGAAATCATTATTGGTAGCTCTACAACGATGAACATGTATGTCTTATCCAATGCTATAAGAAGCCTCTTGAAGCCTGGTGATGAGGTTATTGTTACGAACCAGGATCATGAGGCTAACATTGGCGCCTGGAGACGATTAGCCGAGCACGGCATGGTGGTCAAAGAATGGCAAACCAATAGCGATACTGCCGAGCTTGATGTGGATGACCTTAAAGAACTCCTATCTGAGAAAACAAGGATTGTTGCCGTTACTCATTGCTCTAACATCGTTGGCTCTATTAACGATCTAAAATCAATCGCTGAACTGGTCCATCAATACGATGCATTCATCGTTGGAGATGGTGTCTCTTATGCTCCCCATGGATTCCCAGATGTAAAGAGCCTAGACGTTGATTTTTATGCTTTTAGTCTTTATAAGACGTATGGGCCTCATTTAGGTCTTTTGTATGGAAAAAAAGAGATTCTTAATCAACTACCTAATCAAAATCATGAGTTTTTAGAGGGTGATGTGCCCTACACTCTTAATCCAGGTGGTCCAAATCATGAAGAGCTCTCATGTTTAGTTGGAGTTTATGAATACTTTATGAACCTCTTTGAGCACCACTTCCCTGGTGAAAACCCTCCTATTAGAGAGAAAATTCATAAGGTAAATGAATTAATTGCAGAACATGAAAAGGAGATTGCAAATCCACTTCTTGATTACTTGAGTAATAGAAGTGACATAAGACTCATCGGCAAGAAAACAATCACTGGCAAAGATAGAGCGCCAACAATTGCCTTTACCATGAAAAACAAGTCATCCAAAGATTTAAGTAGTGAGCTTGTAAAGCATGGGATTGCAACAAGGAATGATAATTTCTATGCCTGGAGATGTTTAATGGCTCTGAGTATAGACGTGGATGATGGTGTTGTAAGAACCAGCATGGTTCACTACAATAATCATGAAGATGTAAGCAAACTCATTAGTGCTTTAAAACAAATATAATTTATTCTTGTTGGTGTTAATGGTATGCAGCTCCGTGGTTAGGAGCTGCAATTTTTAACTATTCTAGCTTTCACTTTGCTCAAACACAGCCTCTTTATCAGCCTCAGTTTTTGATGCATATTCCTCTTCAGTTAACATATGCCAACCGATACAATCGCCAGTGGGTGACCTTCCGCATCCACAGGTTCCATTTTCTTTTTTTACATTAGCCATTATTCTTCCTTTAGTTTATTAAAAAAACGCCAGATTTTGACTTATAGTTCTGGCTGACTAAATATTGCTACGCCTCTGCAGATAAATAGCGATGAGTCATTGAAAACAAAATTATAATGATTTACAATATGCAATAAATATCGACTTTATTAATATACTATTGCATAATATGAAACAATATACTTTTACTGATTTAGAGACATTTAAGGCTGTGGTTGAAGCAGGAAGTTTTAATTTAGCTGCAGATAGACTAAGCACAAGTGCTGCAACAGTGAGTCGTCGTATTAATACCTTAGAATCTGCATTAGGAGTAAGACTACTTAACCGCACTACAAGGAATATAAACTTAACTGAGGCTGGCGAACAGTATCTTGATGATGTTAAAAATATCTTAACAAGTGTCGAATGCTCAGAAGATAGAATCAGAGAGGGCAAGGTCGAACCAAAAGGCGAACTCAGGATTGCAGCACCAATGAGTTTTGGATTAAATCATCTATCTCCAATTCTTCCAGAATTTATGAACAGTTATCCTGATATTAGTATTAACTTAAAGTTAGAGGATAGCCTAACCGACCTTCAGGCAGAAGGAATAGACATAGCTCTTCGAATTGGCAAAAATATCAAAGACTCATCATTAATTGCTACCGCATTATGCCCTATTCCCATAGTAATCTGTGCATCACCTGAATATTTGAAAACAAACGGTGAACCAAAAAATATTGATGAATTACAAGAGCATAGTTTTGTAGGTTACAGTTTGGCAACCAATAATCTTCAAATACCCTTAGATTTGAATGTTGACCCAAAAATTCGTTTCACAGCTAATAATGGTGATGTGATGAGAAATGCTGTGATAAATGGAATAGGTATCGCCGCTTTGCCTTTATTCTTTGTCAAGCAAGATATCAATGATGGAAAATTAATTAGCATTGTCAAGGACAATAAAATTGAACCCAACACGTTGTATGTTGTGAGGCTTTCACGACGATTTACACCATCAAAAGTGAGAGTAATGGTGGATTATCTAAAGCAGGCGTTTAAGAAGTAATCACTCAAAAGATCTTTTATTATTCAATACTTTTGATGAATTCCATAAATACACCATCATTGAGACTAACTGAGAATTCCTTGTTGGCAAATACATTGTTTTCAACGTCCTCGATATACTCTTTGTAGGCTTTTACTCTCTCATGATGTAATCTTTCATATTCGCTGGATAAGTCTCTATACTTCTTGGCATGCCTAGGAATAAAATCTTTATTTTCACCCAAAATATCTGCAGAAAATAAATATTGAGCGTCACAGTCAGCTCCAGAACCCAATGAGATAGTAAATAAAGAGGTTCTATCAGTAATCTCTTTTGCAAGACTATCCGGAACAACCTCTAGTTCAATTGCAAAAGCGCCTGCAGATTCATAGCTCTTAGCTAGTTTCCAGACAGCTTTTGCCTCCTCTAAAGATTTACCAACAGCCCTGTAACCACCAGTCAAAGTAATTTTTGGAGGTATAAGCCCAGCATGTGCAATAACAGGAACCCCTTCTCTCGCTAAAACTTCAATAACTTGAGGGCTCATAGGGCAATAAATAGACTGGGCACCGTGATTCATTGCTTGCATAGCACTTCTTAAAGCTTCATCTGCATTAGCATGCTCTCCCCACTGCAATCCAAACTGAAAATGAATTCCTTTGAGCGAGCTTGGATAGTGCGACTTGGATTCAGAATACCCGGTACCAATCATTTCTATGCCAGCCTCTTTAGCTGCAATTGCTTGATCTAACGTATCCACTTGAACAAACTTAACAGTTCTTTTTCCCTTGAGATTTTTTAAATCGAAAACAGTCAACCCTAAGTCATTCATCATCAAGTCCTTTGGTACAATGTTGGAAACATTTTTCCGGATAAATCGTCACCATTTCGATAACCATTTGACTCCATTATGGCTCTTTCAGCTTGGGCCCAATCCCCTCGATACTCAATTCTAGAGCCTTCTTTAGCCATTCTAAGTGTATACCTATGAATGTCATTCTTTGGCATTGATTGGCTTAGGCTTCCATGAAGTGTGCGAATGTCAAAAAAGACACAATCACCAATTTCTAGGTCCCAATGCAAAAACTCATAGTTATCCTTGTTTTCAAGAATATTAGGAGTAATGTCATAACTTTTACCGTTGACTATTCCAGCCACTCCATCATCAGGGTGGCCCTCTTGGAATCGAGTTCGAATATAAAGCTTATCCCAAAGATGTGACCCCTTAATCCATGCTATCGCTTCTTCTTTGGGGACAGGCTCAAGCGGGAGCCATAAAACACACATCGACCCCTCAAAGTCAAAGTATGAAATATCGTGATGGAATGGAGCTCCTGATTTAGATTCTGCCTCCCTTAGAAACCAGTTATCCATAACAAGATTGACTTGTTCAGCATTCATCAACTCTGAAGCCAGCTGGGATGTTGGCGAATTGAAGACAAAATCCTTAAACTCATTAAAAAGATCCCAGGTCCAAAAATCTTCATAGTAACCTGGCGCATTATCATCTTTGGTGTGCCTCACAAAACGTGGGCTAGGGTTTTTAATATCTTTAAAGATTCCTTTTTTGAGCTTTTCAATCCACTCTGAATCAAACTTACCTTTGATTAGGACAGCACCATCTCTTTTATACTGATCAATCTGATCAGAGTTAAGCAGCTTACTCATGGGATTCTTCTAGACTAGATAGCGCAGCTCATATCGTTCCCACAGCACATTGGTGATTTGATTTTACCGTGCCCATTAGGACATTTTGAAATTTGAACTGAATTCCCATCATCAAGCTTAAGTGAGTCATCAACCAAAGGTTCATCACACTTAGCACAGGTTGCATTTACAGACATTCCACAATTATCACATTCATATGTAGCCATCTCAATCTCCGGATTAATTAAATGAATACATATTATCAGAATCGAATAAATAAATATTACAAGAATTATTTTTTTATGATTGATAATTTAAAACGTATATCATTGGAGAGCATATGAAATATAAATTATTAGCCCTTATTTTTACTCTTTGTTTAGCCTCAACATCCTATTCTGGAGGCGATGACAGAGATCAGCAACTTCCTCTTAACTCTCTCAATACAGAACAAAACATTGATGAAGATGCAACCCCTCGCTTTTTACAAGAGAATGATGAAATTGTTCAAGATGAAGAGATACAGCAAGGGCAAAAAGAAATAGAGGCACTCATTCAAAAAAAGCTTGCTGAGCAAAAGAATTCAGAGCCTTCCACTGATGAACAAACAGATGAGGTCATTTCATCGAATAGCAATGCACAAACATTCATTGACCGCTACATTAAATCGGATCAAGGCATCCTAATTATGCTTTTTCTCTTTGTTGTTTCACTGATTTTAGTTTTTAATTTCTTTGTTCGAGAAAAATAACTAGTCCTGGTTTGAGTAATGGAGCGCAATCTTTGACGCTAAATTCGCGTTATTTTGAATTAGTTTAATGTTTGCATCCAAACTCTTGCCCTCAGTTAATTCGTTGACTTTAGACAACAAATAAGGAGTAATTTCCTTACCAGAAATGTTTTCATTGTTCGCCTCAATAATGGCCTCATTAATGGCCTCATTCATAATGCTGCTCTCAAGCTCAAAGGCTACAGGTATCGGATTTGTAACTAATACGCCGCCATCAATAGACAAGCTCCATTTGGTTTTTAGTATCTCCGCAATTTCAAGCGCTGAGTCGATCTTATAGTCGACATCAAAGCCAGATTCTGATGAGTAAAAAGCTGGAAGCTCTGATGTCTTGTAGCCAATCACTGGGACACCTTTTGTTTCAAGATACTCCAGTGTAAGCCCTATATCCAAGATTGCCTTAGCTCCTGCACAGACAACACAGACATTTGTGTTAGCAAGCTCTTCTAAATCGGCCGAAATATCTAGAGTATTTTCAGCGCCTCTATGAACCCCTCCAATGCCTCCAGTAGCAAATACGGCTATTTTGGCAAGACTTGCAATAATCATCGTTGACGCAACTGTCGTAGAACCTGAAAGCTTCTGAGCTACGGTTATAGGAAGATCTCTCCTAGAGACTTTTTTAACCTCCTCATTAGTCGCTAAAAACTCAATCTCTTCATTAGTTAGTCCAACCTTTAATCGCCCATTAATAATGGCAATAGTAGCTGGTACAGCTTTATTAGATCGGACAGTATCCTCAACCATCAGAGCAGTCTCAACGTTTTTAGGGTAAGGCATTCCATGTGAGATAATGGTCGACTCAAGTGCGACAACTGGCTCCTTATTTTTTATTGCTTTCTCGACATCAGGATGAATGTCTAAGTAGTCAGTATATTTCATGCTGTCTCTTCCTTTAATAATAATTTAACTCGCTCTTCTGACAAGTCATCACTAATAGTATTGGCGCTTCTGAGTGCAATCACTGCTGCTGCAGAGGCAAACTCAGCAGTCTCTTTAATGCCATTGAGCTTAAGAAATCCATATACAACACCAGCAGTAAAAGCATCTCCAGCGCCATTAGCGCTAATCATATTAACCCCTTTATGAAGGTATTGTCCAAAATTTTCACCGTCATAATAAAAGACCCCATCTTCCCCTAGGGTAATAAAAATCTGCTTGCAACCCATATCAAAAATTATTTTTGCTGCCTTGAGCATACTCTCGTTATCGGTAATCTTAACCCCAGAGATAAGTTCAGTCTCTAATCTATTTGGCTTGACGGTGTGGAATCTGCCAATTAGTTTGAGTATTTTAGATGTTTTAGCAAACGAGACAGGATCCAAAAACAAAGGGATATTACTGTATTTATCAGTCAAATATTCTATGACTGGTATGGGAATATTAGTATCAACCACGATTGCACTACTTTGCTCAATAGTTAGATTCCATTTATCAATGTCCTGGATCGTCATTTCTTCAATAATCCTCATGTCTGATATCGATACCAGCATATCGTTATTGTCATCTAGAACTGATAAATACTGACTTGTAGGCAGATGGCTATGCTTTTTGATGAATGAAGTATCAACACCAGATAAACTAGATTTATTGACGACAAAATCTCCTAGCGCGTCATTACCAACATACGACAATATCTTTGAATGTATGTTGAGTTTAGAAATATTCTCAGCAATATTCCTTCCAACTCCACCAGCTGACATGACTATCTCTCCAGGATTTGAATCATTAAAAACGAGCGGATTGACAGAAGAGCCTTGAAGGTCAATGTTTAAACCGCCAATCACTGAAACGAAGGGTTGTGCTGATCTGTATTGCATGGAGCAGAGGAATAAGAAATTAATAATATTATCTCACTTTTTTAAAGCATAAATTATCACAAAAAAGTTTTAAAAATTACCCTATAGATGATTAGTGAATTAACTAAAATTGTCTCTCAATGAATAATGTATATGTAGTCCTTGGTAACCAGCTTTTTGAGCCCAACCTATTGATAAATTTAGGCTGTGAACATGTTTTCATGTCAGAAGATTTTCAGCTCTGCCGATATGAAAAGCACCACAAGCTCAAACTCTACTTATTCCTAGCTGCAATGCGTGAATACAAAGATGAACTCGAAGACTCGGGTATTTCTGTTCACTACTCAAAACTTAACGACAGAGATGAAAGTGAGTCATACCTGAGTCACCTTGAAAGCTTCCTCATAAATAACAACATTAATCAGGTTAATCTCTTTGAAATTGAAGATAAGCCATTTGAGAAAGAGATATTAGAGGGCATTGCTAACCTCGACATCAAGACAAATGTCCATGCATCGCCAAACTTTTTATTCTCAAGAGATGAGTTTCACTCCATTACGAAAGATAATAAAGTCTTTAGAATGGCTAATTTCTATCAAAAAGGAAGAAAGAAGTTTGATATCTTGATTGATGATAATCAAAAGCCGATTGGTGGCAAGTGGTCGTTTGATCAAGACAATAGAAAAAAAATACCTTCCAAAACGCCTATCCCAGAGATGCCAAAGTTCAAGACGTCTCAACACCATGAAAGCATCTGCAGTCTTATTAATGAGCACTTTAGTGAACACCCTGGGCTTCTTATGAATCCCTGGTTTCCAGTAACAAGAAAGGATGCAGAGGATCAATTCAGTGACTTCATTAAAAACAGGATGGGTAATTTTGGTATTTATGAGGATGCAATGCTTGAGGGTAAAAACTTCCTATTTCATAGCTGCATTAGCTCCTCATTGAATATTGGACTCTTATCCCCCAAAAAAGTCATTCAAACATTATTAAATTGTGCTGATGAGTATCAAATTCCAATGAACTCTCTTGAGGGTTTTATCAGGCAGGTTTTGGGTTGGAGGGAATTTATTAGAGGCATCTATCAAGTCAAGGGTGACTACCAAATGAATCATAACTATTGGAATCATACTGGCAAGTTAACAGAAAGCTGGTATAACGCATCTACAGGAATACTGCCACTTGATGATTCAATTAAGACTGCGATTCAGGATGGCTACAACCACCACATCCCTAGACTCATGGTTATCAGCAACCTGATGAATCTTTGCGAAATTGATCCCAAAGAGATATATCGCTGGTTTATGGAGATGAACATCGACTCGTCAGAATGGGTCATGGTGCCTAACGTATTTGGCATGGCGACCTATTCAGACGGTGGTCTCATGTCAACAAAGCCATACACCTGTGGATCTAATTACTTCCTAAAAATGAGTAACTATAAGAAAGGTGAGTGGTGTGATATTGTGGATGGCCTCTATTGGCGTTTCATTGAAAAGAATAGGAGTTTTTATCAATCCAATCCTAGACTATCTCTTCAAGCTACATTTTTAGATAGACTCAAACCAGAGCGAAAAGAAATGATTTTTAGTAAAGCTGAAAACTTTATCAGAGAACATACTTCATAAAAAAAGGGCTAACGTTAGTTAGCCCTTAATCTTATCTTTTTAAAAATTTAACTATTTCTGCTTGATTCGGCCATCAGTGTATCCACTGTAGCCAGGGTTTGCACCAATATAGTCAGCAACAACCTCGGCTAAGTCTGGACCAAAGTCATAGATATCAGAGGCTGATCTAAAGACTTTATAGCCGTCACCACCACCCCGAATAAAGTTATTTGAAACCATACCGTAGGTCTTATTTAAATCAAGTGGCATCCAGCTTCCATCTTCATCGATCTCAATGGAAGTTACCCTTCCGCCGTTAGCGGGCTTAGAAGCATCAAAGGTAAATCTCATTCCAGAAACTTGCGGAAATCTGCCAGCAACATCTTCAACTTCACTTACGCCATTCTCAATGGCAGTCAACAGCTGCTTACCTGTAACTTTGAATGTTGAGAGCGTGTTTTGAAATGGAAGAATAGTCATTACCTCACCGAGGGTCACATCACCTGCATCAAGGGATGCCCTAATACCTCCAGAGTTTGCCAAAGCAATTGTATAACCCTTGTCGATGACCGCATCTCTCATAGCATCAGCAATCATATTTCCCATATCGCATTCTTGAACACGACATACCGCTCTATCACCATTGAGCGACACAGAAACATTCCCAACCTGAGTTTCTTTGAGCTTATTAATAGGCTTTTCTAAAATATCTAGGCGTGTAACGATTTGAGGGTCTTCTTCAACAGAAGAATCAATCAAGATTGGCTCACCCTCTGCAGAAATGACATTACCCGCATCATCAAACACTAGATTAAGTTCGCCGAGATATTTTCCGTAGGCATACGCCTGAATGATTTGAACGTCATTAACAACTGTGGGGTATGGACCAACTGCTCTCTTGTTTGTATTCGAAAGCAACGCATTGTCGTGACCACCCACAATCACATCGACTCCGTCAGTGTTAGCAGCAATCTCCTTATCTATGGCATAAGACGAGTGAGATAGAAGGATAATTTTATTAACCCCCTTTGCCTTTAAAACACGAACTTCAGACTGAACTGCATTGATTGCATCGGTGAAAATGATATTATCGCCAGGACTAGATAGATCTTTGACATCTTCAGTCACTACACCAATAAGTCCAATTTTTTCACCACCCTTCTCAACTATTGTCGACTTTTGAAGAATGTCTCTTAATGCTGGTTCAAGACTTATATGAGCATTAGCCATTAGCACTGGAAAATCAACTGCCTCCATGAAATCTCTCAAGGTCTCTGGACCATCGTCAAACTCATGGTTACCAACGGCCATGCCATCGTATTCAAGAGCATTCATCATGCCTGCTGCAACTTTACCTTTATAAAGATTATAAAAGAGTGTTCCTTGGAACTGGTCACCGCCATCTAATAGTATTGTGTTTTCATGTCTGCCGCGTGCCTCTTTAATAGCTGAAATTAACCTTGCTGTTCCTCCAAAGCACTTGCCTTCAGCATTGCTCTCAGCTGAGCAGTTATTGTCATACTTGCTGATAGGTCTAAACCTTGCATGAAAGTCATTAGTATGCAGAATTGTCAACTCAAAGCCTTTGTGTCCATCAGCTATAGTTGGCTGAGCAAACATACCAAAAGTTAAAAAACAACTCAAGCCGATAACAACCGGCATCGTTACTCTATCCTTCAATCTCAATGATTGAAATAAATCAAAACGCTTCATAGCTCTATTCTCCCTTTAATTAAATAGATCAAAATATTTCGAGTAATCAGTAAATTACAATTTTATTGTAGACCTTTTTATAGGGTTTGAAAAGGATTAATTTATTGAAAATAAATTCCATTGCGGACAAAGACTTATTGTTACTGGCAATGATGGACTTATTAAAATATAAATTCTTATTTAGAGGTATTTAGTTTTTAGATTAGAAAACCAGTTTGATACATCTAGATTAATTGAGTAAAGACAAGGGAGAAGAATTAGAGTGACAAAAGTACCGAACAACAAGCCATAGCCAAGAGCCATAACCATCGGCTGTAGGAATGCATCTTTACCCCCGAAACCATAGATTAGAGGCAAAACTCCCGCGAGAGTTGTAAGAGTTGTTAAAACAACAGCCCTTAAACGATCCTTAGCTCCTTTTGCAATCCATTCTTTCGAAATAGCGCTCTCTCCAGCTTCTTTCTTGATGTGATTCAAATGGCTGATCATAACTAGTGAGTCATTGACGACAACCCCTACCAACGCCAAGACCCCCAATAATACAAAAAAGCTAAATGTCTCAGAGTGAAAAAAGAAGGCCCAAACAACACCAATCAAGGCAAAGGGAATACTTAAGATCACTAACAACGGCTGAGAGTATGAATTAAACAGCAGTGATATAAGCATATAGATTCCGAATACAGCAAAGCCAAGCGCCAAAGAGAAGTCACTCAAGGCCTCTTTTGCCTCCAAGGAGCTACCTCCTTCTATAGCACGAACTTCAGGAAAATTATTGATCAAGTCAAGCTCATCAAGTGCTCTTTGTGATACAGATTGAGCCGTAGTTATAGCGTCCTCTACCGCTGCACTTACTTTAACAACTCTCTCACCATTTAGGTGTTTATAGTTTGGGTCACCCGGCGTCTCAACAACACTTGCAAATTGAGACATTGGGATCATTCTTCCTTGATTGTTTCTGATTGAAGTTTTCGTAATGTAGTCATCAGAATAATTACTATCACCAAGATACATTTTCACGTTTAGGCTAGTGTTGTCAAAATCTACGTCAGAAACGTCCATTCCAGAATAAATTGTCCTCAAATGACTGTAAACCTGTTGATATTGAATCCCTAGTCTTGCCATCGACTCATAATCCAACAACACCTCAATACGATTTTTACTTAAATCATCATCACGATCAATATCACTTACACCGTCGTAACTGTTAAGAATCTTTTCAAGTTGATCAACAGCTGCCTGTCGCTGAACGTCATTGCTTCCAATTAAACTGAGTTCAATATCCAGTGAACCGCTAGGGCCACCCCTATTTGTCCTAAAATTAATCCTGGAGACGCCTTCTATATCTTTTGTTTCTGCTTTTAGAATTTCAATAAACTCTTTGGCTGAGGTTTCACGATCATTAGCTGGAATCAAAGTGATTGCAATAGAGGCTCGATTAGACCCTCTTGATCCAATTGTGCTGGTAAAAAAATCTAAGTTTGATCCAAGCTTATCAATAATAATTTCATCAATTTTAATGATGGACTGCTCTGTCGTTTCAACGGGAGTTCCAAGAGGAGTTTGGACTCTTATGTTTATTGAATTTGTGCCACTCGATGGCCACTGAATATAACTAATTTCTTTTGTTCCTATATAGGCACTAAATGCAAGCAGCCCAAGAAACAAACTCAAGACGATAAATCGCCACCTCAAGATTACTAGTAATACCTTTTCAAACCATCTCTCGACTGGCTTAAACCACGTTTTTTGTTTTTTAGCCCTGCTCCCAGACATATGCGCAGGCAAAGCAATACTGACCTCAAGCAAGGAAAAGGCTAAGGCGCAGATAACAGTAATTGGCAGTATATATATAAATTTTCCGGTAGTACCACTGACCAATAGAACAGTTGATATAGCGAGAACTGTCGTTAAAATAGTCGTAATAACTGGCATGATGACTCTTTTAAGGCCATCCACTATATTTTGAAAGACATCGCCGCCCTTCTCTTTATAGTGATGAATACTCTCAGCTATGATGATACTGTCATCGACAACTAGCCCCAAAACCAGCACCATTCCAATCGTTGAAATTAGATTAATCGTTTCACCTGCAAATCCAAGAAAAGCAACGGTTCCCAAAAGCGTAACTGGAATGCTAATAGCAACCCAGAACGCAGTCTTTAAAGAGAGAAATAAGCCCAGAACAACCATAATCAGTGCGAGGCCTACCAGGGCATTATTCATGACAATGTTCAACCTGTTGGAAACTGACTTTGATCTGTCATTGGTGACTATTAAATTAAGCTCAGGAGGATACGTCTCTTTCAGTGTGTTTAAAGTCTCTCTTACTTTTTCAACCGTTCTAATCACATCAGCTTTTTCAGTTTTCGTAACCTTGAGAATATAGCCCTTAGTGCCGTTAATACGAGTGATCGTGTTGAAACCGATCTCACCCTCATCAATTGTTGCAATGTCTTTCAAAAGAATTGTTGGGCCATCAAAGCTTGATTTAACTACAACATTCTCCAAAGACTCCATCGTTTCATATTCAGAAATAATAACTATATTTTTTTGGTTTCTTCCTTGATTATTGTCACCAATAGCAGAACGAATATTTTGATCTGCTATGACACTTCTGACTTGATCAAAAGAGAGCTGATACTGTAACAGCTTTTCTGGATTAATTCTGATTTGCACCTCTCTCTCAGAGTCTCCGCTCACAGTCACACTTGAAACGCCATCAATCAAAGATAGATTTTTTTCAATATTATTTGCTATGGCTTTCGCGGTTTCAATATCAATATTGTCACCTCCAATAACTATGGTGAGAATTGGCCACTCCGTGCTCGTTCTGTCAACCACTCGAGGATCATTAGCATCTTCGGGCAGATCTTCAATTTCATTGACCGCCTCAGAAATACTATCCTTTACTGATTGAATATCATCCACATCCTCCTCAATTTCAATATTGATTCTAGATGACCCTTCAGACGAGGTTGACGTTAACTCTTTGATTCCATAAATTCCTTTTATTTTGTCTTCAATAACGTTCGTAATATTCTTCTCAACATCTCTTGGTGAGGCGCTTGGATAAGAAGTGTTTATAGAGAGTCGATCAAATTCAATAACTGGGTAAGTATCACGCTGAATTTTTTGAAGCGTCATAAAACCCAGTATCACTACTGATAGAGTGAAAAGCAGTGCTAGCTTTTTTTGTTTAGCAAAAAAAAGAAGAAAGGCATTCATAAGAGTAGTATTTTAATTCTCATTGTGTAAAGTTTAATTAATAAAGAATTACTTGAGGAATTTCTTATAACCCTGAAAATTTTTTAAAAAATACCATGTTATTCATAAATGCATTACAAAGAATGAAGATAGAGTGAATATTTAGTCAATTCATGATTTATTTTAATACCAATGAAAAATCAAGCAAGCAATCATATTAAGTGTGAGGATAATTGCTGACAAAAATTAATCAAATGTTTGGATAAAAGTAACAGATTTTTTTATAAGCAAAACTTTTGTAAAGTAAAACTTTATTTTTTAGAATTTCAAACTCAAATATAATGCAATTGTGAACAAGATCTTAATGCTTCTATTTATTGTCATTCTCTTAGTAACTAGCATCGTTTTTAGAGATATTTATTTGTCTCTGAAACTCGTTTTGTATTTTAGTTTTTGGTACTCAATCATTTGGCTGACAAAGTATTTATCTCGAGATTTTACGGATGGGAGAAAGAATGATTTTTTTGGAGAATAACGGTTTTGCTGAATAAAAAATCAGAAATTGTAATTGTTAATGACACACTGTATCACCTCGGCATAAAAAAATCAGACCTTGCTGAAAATATCTTTATTGTTGGCGATCCTGCCAGAGCCATTCGAGTCTCTCAAGAGTTTGACCGGATTGATTGTGAAATCACTAATCGTGAGTACCTAACTTTTACTGGGAGTTATCGCGGCATACCCGTTTCAGTTATTGGCACTGGAATAGGAACTGATAATGTTGAGATTGCTCTAGTGGAGGCATATATAGCTCATGAATTCGATCTTAAGAGCGCTGAGAAACAACAAAACTGTAATCCATTAACTATCATTCGTCTTGGTACTTCTGGCGGTGTTCAGTCAGATGTGACTCCAGGTTCACTTGCCATCTCTTCGTATGCATTAGGCCTTGATAGTACTGGAATTTATTACGAGCAGTCTGCAGAAGATAAGATTGTAAAAAAAATTGAAGCAGAAGCATCAAAAATTCTTAATAACGCTATTGATGAAAAGTCTAGATTTAAAGGAAAAATAACCCCATATGCTTCAAAGGCTTCAAGCGAAGTGACCAAGGCACTGATGAATCAAGCTGCGGCTCATGGCGTCGAATTTGAAACTGGAATAACTGTCTCCTCGCCAGGCTTTTATGGACCCTCGTCTCGATATATCGAAGGATTAAACAATACACTTCCAGATATTAAAGGCAGTCTCTCATCACTTAATATTGATGGATTAAAGGTTCATAATATGGAGATGGAATCTAGCCTTTTCTTTCATTTATGCTCTCAGCTTGGTTACCGTGCTGGAACAATCTGTACAGTCATTAGTGGACCAAATGATAGTGACTCAATCATTGATTATGAAGCAGCGATAGGGAACACCATCAAAATAGGATTGAACGCCCTTATGGAGCTCAATGATGCTCAATAGAGGATTGCTAAAGCAAGCACTGTTCATTGTTTTGCTATTCCTTGGAGTCTCCATTTACGCTGATGAAGTTAACAAAATGACTATCATCGATGATTCAGGTAATCAAATCAGTGTTGAGGGTTTTAAATTTGAGCGTCTAGATACAAAAGACTCAACAACAATTAAAGTTGGGACAAAAAAAATAACCAAAGTGAGCTGCTCTATTTTTGATAAAAATAACAGGCCAGTGACCACCATAGAGGAAACCATTAAACCGCCTTTATCTGAGATTAAGGCCCTATCTAAAAACGTAATGGTGACCTCAGTGAGATGCCTTGAAGTAGAACGGACCTTTTTACAACCAGAAGCTGAGCTGATGGATATGTATTACAAAATGCCAACGTTTCTCTTAGACAAAATTTAAGAGAGTTAACAAAAAAAATCACTTGTGTTAAAGGACCGCAGAAATTAGACTATAACTACGGTCTTAAATTAGTGAGTGCTATTTCTGATTTTCAATATTTTTGAATTCTCTGACAGTTAAAACTGCACCAATAATGGCGAGAACAAAACAAAATAGCCCAGTAAGAAATATTAATGAATTATCCATAATCAGTCCTTCCTAGCTATTATCTTAAAGTAAATAGCAAATGTTAAAATTGACGGTATCCAAGTAGAGGTAAACAAAGCTTCTTGCCTTGTATCAACCCCTTGAAACCACAGATATGCTGTGGTCACAAATGCGACACCAACAGAAACCAAAATACATATATCTGACGTTTTAATCATAATTACATCCTTGTTATAAAATTAGTCTTCATTCCAAAAAGCCCAAGAAGCAATCAGTAAAAAGAGCACTGCAAAGGAAGCATGGGCCCTGATACTTGTTTCCTGGGGTAACACTATTAAAAATGGGACAATATTAGCCATACCTAATAAAAGCCAAACTACACCCAACGATGCTAATGAAAGCGCTAATACCCCTATTTTTTTTCTCATACCCACTTTGTAGTTTAACTTTAGAGGCCAGTTTAGAGAATGCAAGTCAACGATATATGTGGAATTCATGAATATTAAGTGGAGATTAGAGCAATGAATTTACCAATATGAAATAATTAACAAGTCAAATTTAGACAACCACTCCAATAATGAATGTAATTAATCCAAAAAAGCTCATCCACAGTAAATGGACTAAACTGAATCCATTGAATTCAGAAAGACACTTTATTGTTACCAAGGTTGAGTTTGATGAAAATTCAACTATTACTTGTTGCTTAATTGAGGCTGTAATCAACAAAAGAGTGGAAGAGATTGAATGGAGTGAACTGAAGGATAATAATAATTGGAAGCATGGCTGGAAATAAATTCGAAGGAGCGCTTTCATTTCTGAAATAAATTATATAATGCCTTTATGAGCAAAAAAAATGGATTAAATACTGAACTATTAGATAACGGAATGACTCTTCAAACCAACTATTTAAATGGCTTGAAAAGTGGCTCTGAAACCTATTATTACGCGAACGGACAAAAAGCATCACAGGGCTTTTATAAAGACGACAACCTGGAAGGCTCTTTAACCTACTGGTATGACAATGGGCAAAAAGCATCTGAGGGCTTTTATATTAATGGTAAAGCTGAAGGCATCCAAACTGCGTGGGATGAAAATGGACAAATTGAATCAGAGCAAGAGTACAAAAACGGTGAACTCAATGGGAAATCAGTTTTTTATGAAAACGGCATCAAAGCTTCAGAGTTTGAATTAAAAAATGGTGACGTTGTCAGAGAGCTTAATGGATAACAGAGTTGTTGATTGTCACTCAGAACTTAAACGTCTCAGAGACTTACAGTATGAATCCGACTTTAATGATGATCACAAGCAGTCTGACTTGTATAGAAAAAAAGCTGATCATATACAAAGTTTAATCAATCAAGGTGTTGAGTCCATACCCAACTTTTAAATAATGATGACTGAACAAACTCTATACTATTTTGGATATGGGTCAAACCTCTCAAAGGAGCAGATGGCGATTCGCTGTCCGGAATCAAAGTATTACGCCTCAGGAACCCTGTCTGGCTACTCATGGCTGATCAATGCAAGAGGATATGCAAGCATCAAGCCCTCTGAAAGTGATTTTGTCCTTGGAGAAATATTTACTTTGAGTCAGCAAGATGTTGACTATTTGGATATCTATGAAAGCGTCGAAGAAGGCATGTACTTAAAGACTAATTTGAGTGTTGAAACCTCAAAAGGCACTATCGATTGCCTGGTATATATTGCCTCTGATAGCACTCCAGGGATTCCTCAAGAGGAGTACATTGAAAGAATCAACATTGGGATAAAGAGTGCAAATTTACCGGATGACTATGTTCAACAAACAATTAGGCCCTTTATTCCAGAGAGCTAGAGAATCGCTTTTAATTCTTCATTTACATAGCAGTCGACAACGAGATGGTAACGATCTATAGTGCTGTTATTGCTGACCGAGTGTGGCTTAGTGACATCTAAATAATAGAAATGCCCTGTTTTTAGATTAAGTTTTTCTCCATCATCATCGTCATCGTTTTCATACATTGTAAAAACTACATCTTTATTCGTACGAAGTGGAATGTGGATTCTGACTATTTTTTTGTTTTCGATATCTGGATCAATATTGTCATTGTGTTTACGGAGTGACTTACCTGCTGCAAGCTTCATAAATCGTATCCTCTCAAACTTACATGGTAATTTAAAAATAATTTCTCGGATAGACTTCATTACCGGATCATTGCACAAAGTCGTCCACTGCAATTCATGATCAATCTGTATATCTTCGTTAACAAATCCGGGCTTAAAAATATCTGAAGGCTCCTGGCCAAAGCCATGGAGTGATAGGGCAGTCCAAATGTTATTATTTTTGTAAGGTGCAATCTGCGTTAATGTCTGAAATTTAAAGCCATCAAGGTAATCTGAAACAATGCTAAGATCTCCGATGTATGGTTCGATTGAAATTTCAAAATTACGCTCTTCTAAATTCTTCACAGGCAATACAAAAACAACACAAATAGATTCAAAATGTATTTTATACTCACACTCATATTTATAAATTGATTATCATCTAAATATGTACTGCATTAAAGCCGAGATTCCCCAAGAGATTTGTGACATTGATGATGAACTAAAGGCTATCTATCATAGTAACGACACTGTATGCATTTGGGTATTTAAAACCAGAGAAGATAGAAACCGATTTATGGATGAAACTGCAGGGATGCTTAAGCTTGACAGAGAGCAGCACTATGAATCTAATTACATTTAGATGAAATTGCTCTTTTTGCAGCTGAATTAGAAAGAACTAGCCACTAAGAATGATTAGTGGCTTATTTAAGTATAGATAAAATTATAGCCTTCCCTTGAAGAGTTAAAGTCTCACCCTATCTAGTAGAGATATAATATGTATTTTAGATATTAAGTAAATTGATATGAGCTGGTGGTCAACAGTTATTGGTGGTGCATTAGGCTTCATGATTGGAGGTCCTTTGGGGGCAATGCTGGGCGTTGCTTTTGCAGGTAATTTTTCTAAAAGAAGGTCAAACTCCGGCTTTAATGCCAACTTTAGTCCAGGCAATCAGCAGCGAGTCCAGGCAGCTTTCTTTAGCGGTGTATTCTCGGTTATGGGCTATATCTCCAAAGTGGATGGCAAGGTTTCGAAATCTGAGATTGTATTAGCTCAGCAAGTCATGCAGCATATGCAATTGTCTGAAGAGATGATTCAAGTTGCTAAAGACCTCTTTAATCAAGGAAAGCAAGCCGACTTTAAATTAGACGAAGTGCTGGAGCAGTTTCGTGTTGAAACGCACAGAAGAACGCACTTAATTCGTATGTTTTTAGAAATTCAGATCCAAGCAGCTTATGCCGATGGAATTTTTGATAATAGTGAGCACAATGCGCTCAAAGCTATCGCTCAAAAACTGCACTTCCCTATTCACGAGTTAGAAAATTTGATTCAACAGTTTGCTGCCTCAAAAAGCGGCTCCAAGCAGACCTCTGTTGAGGATGCCTACAAGATATTAGGGGCAGAAGAATCTCTCGATGATAAAGAGATTAAGCGAGCCTACAGGCGCTTATTGGCTCAGCATCACCCTGATAAACTCGTTGCCAAGGGACTGCCTGAAGAGATGCAGAAGCTAGCCAACGAAAAAACGCAAGAAATCATTAGTGCTTATGAAGTCATCAAAAAGCACCGAGGCATGCGCTAAGGTAATATCTAGCTCATTGGGTATGATTTATTTCTACAGAGCCGACCATGGTATCCACTGAAAGCACGTCTTTATTTGCATCTAAGACTTTTTTTCTTGAAGCTGAAGCCCTTTCCATTGCCTCTTGGTCTGCATACAAAGTCACTGCCACGAGCTTATTTCCCTCTGCTTTAACGCCCAAAAGCTGCTGAGCCTCTGGAAAATCGCTTGGTGAATTCTCTACATAAGAAGCAGACGCAACTTCTGCTGCCTCTTGAGAGTTAAAAGTCACCGTTGTAATTCTTGCTACTGACATAAAATTCCCCTTTAGTTATAAATGAAATTTAATTATAGCTCAAATATCTCGACTTTCAATTAAGGAAATAAATTAGATAAAGCTTAAGTTATTTATTCTGACGTAAGTATTCCCAGTAACCTTCCAAGTCTTTTTCAAAAGAAATCACTTCATCACCTTTTCTGAAGAGCCTCTTTTCCTTTTTTTTAGTATTCCATTTAAGGTCTTGATTGAGGCTGTTATAGGCCATAATGAGTTCTCTTTTAGTATCATCTTTAATACTGTCAACCCAATCATCTTGCTGAACATTAACCTCAACCCAGCCATCATGAATACATACATCCCGCCATAATTCGTATGACAAGTCATCTGAACTACTTTCTTCTATCTCTTTGATCAAGTCTCGAAGTAATGGGGACACTTTAATGAAGTAACTCATTGATATTTATTGAGAGAATTAAGACAATAAATCATCAAAAAACTTTCCAATTTCAGAAAAAATACCATCATCCTTATGAAGCTCTTCTTTCTCTTTTTTCAACCAATCCTCAATATCACTTTCAAACCACCTATTCGCTCTTCCATATTTTTTGGGTGCTGGAAAGTCCCCCTTCTTAATCATCTGATACAGCTTTGTCCTTTTAAAGCCAACAATGTCAGCAACCTGTTTTTCGCTGAGTAACTTATCCATCCCTAAATTATATTCAAACTTGAGGTCTAAATGAATTCAGTTGACACTGCTAGAATTGCAATCACTAGTAAGGCTAAGGTTTGAAGCACAAGGAGAGCGATTGATCGTCCACCGAGCTCCATCATAGATTTGAGTGATGTTGTCACTCCCAAGCCAGCTATAGCAAAAACAAGTGACCATTGAGATACGTTTGCTAAAAACTGTGATAACAGCGCAGGTATATATCCGCTACTGTTGACAACCAAACAGACCGCGAACGCTAATGCAAACCACGGAAACGCTTTTGGGCTGATTGATTTGGACTCTCCCCTATTCAGGATAACTGCAATCATGATGACGATGATTGGCAGCATAGAAATCCTTAAAAGCTTGATAAAAGTTGCAATATCACCAGTCTCGTTTGAGACAGCGTAGCCAGCACCAACCACCTGAGCAACGTCATGGATTGTTGAACCTATAAGGATGCCAATCTCAGCATCATTGAACTCTGCAACTGAAAAAAGTATGGGATATGCAATCATGGCGATGGTTGACAAAGCAGTCACACATACAACAATAAACAGCGTGTCACGATGCCTTTCCTTCCAGTTAGGAAGTACTGAAGCTACCGCAAGAGCCGCAGCAGCACCGCAAATAGAAACTGCACAGGCTGTTAAGAGACTAAACAGATATCTTCTTCCCATCAGCTTAGCAATTAGAACGCTTGTTCCAATGGATAAAATAACCAAAATTGGAACAAACAGCAAGGTGTTAGTCCCAAGACCTGAAATTTGCTCTATCGTTACCCTAAAGCCTAACAGGGCAACTCCAAAACGAAGTATCTTCTTACTTGAAAACTCAATTCCAGGAGCGCATCTCTCGTCTGTTGAGAGAAAATTAAAGGCTATCCCTATAAGGAGCGCAAACAGCATCACTGGAGCTTTGTAATGAAGACTCAGAAACCCTGCAGCTGCAGCTATAGTGCCGACTACAATGAGGCCAGGAGAAAGGACAGAGAGTCGATTCTGTAAGTTAAGAAGTAGTGAATTCATAAACAACAATATTTTACTTTAATTGAAAAATATAAATCGTAGTATCATGATAGTTTTAATAAGAAGAGGAGTTATATATGAACGTATGCATTGTATCTACCTTTGAAGGTACGACTGAGGACTACATGGACATGTTTAATGCAACCAAAGAAAAGGGTCAGGGCTTTATGCAGGATTATGAGCTAGGCGTTATCAGAGAAGGCAAGGTCATGCTCATGATGCACATTACTGATATGACTAAAATGCAGGAAGTTATGGGCTCAGAGGAAATGCAAGCATGGGACGAAAAGTTTAATTGCGTGGACGAAATCTATGCTCTTGATCAAATGAATTAATGACAGTCCAGCATAAACACCTCATCGTCAGGGCTGAAGTAAATAAACCTCCTACTGATCAGAAATGGGCACACACCTGGCTGACAGACCTGGTCTCTAAAATTGGTATGCAAATATGTCAAGGCCCCATTACAACTTATCTGGATATGCCGGGGAACAGAGGCTTAACTGGGTTAGTTATTATTGAAACGTCACACATTGCGCTTCATTGCTGGGATGAATCAGATCCAGGGCTTATGCAGCTTGATGTTTACACCTGTGGCGACCTTAAGACTGAGGTTATCTTTGAGGAAATTAAGCAGTTTGGTCCTGTAAAAGTTGAGTATAAGTTTTTGGATAGAGAGCACGAGTTAACAGAAATCGAACTATAATTTCTATTTTTTAATTTAAGTGTTGCGATGAGTAGTCTACTATCCCCTTTAAACTTAACTAGAGGCCCATCCCTTAAGAATCGCTTCATGCTTGCACCTCTGACCAATACTCAGAGCTTTGAGGACGGAAAGCTCTCTGATGAAGAGTATAGATGGCTTACCATGCGCGCAGAAGGTGGCTTTGGACTGACCATGACCTGTGCGTCACATGTTCAGGATATTGGTAAAGGGTTTCCAGGGCAGCTAGGTGTTTACTCTGATGACCACCTCGAAGGCCTAAAGCGTCTATCTTCGGAAATTAATGCAAATGGCAGCGTTTCTATCTGTCAATTACATCACGCTGGCATGAGATCCCCTGAAGAACTGATTGGACAAAGACCTGTTTGCCCTTCTAACAATGAAAAATTTGGTGCTAGAGGACTTTCAATTGATGAGGTTGAGATTCTCAGAGATGACTTCATTAGAGCAGCGATCCGATCCGAAGAGGCAGGATTTGATGGCGTTGAGCTTCACGGTGCTCACGGATACATCTTGGCGCAATTTTTAAGCGCAGAAATTAATAGGCGCGATGACCAGTATGGGCAAACTTTGAGTAATCGATCCAGACTCCTCTATGAAATTATCGATGGCATCAGGGAAAAATGTCACAAAGACTTCATTGTTGGAGTTCGGCTTTCTCCAGAAAGATTTGGATTAAAGCTTGAAGAGATTACCTTGCTTGCTGAAGAGCTCATGACCTCAAACAAGATTGACTTTTTAGATATGTCTCTTTGGGACGTCTTTAAAGAGCCAGAGGAAGAGGAATTTAAGGGCAAGAAATTAATCTCTTATTTCACAGAACTTAAGAGAGGTAATACTCGCCTAGGCGTTGCTGGAGCCATAAAAACCCCTCAAGACGCTGAGAAAACTTTGGCGGAAGGTGTCGACTGGATTATGCTCGGAAGAGCTGCCATGTTAAACCATAACTTCCCAAAGTTATATGAAGCGAATCCAAGTTTCTTACCCGCTGAAATTCCTGTCACTGAGAACTATTTAAAAAGCGAAGGCCTTTCAGAAAAGTTTATTCAGTACATTGAAAAATGGGGCTTTACCTAAGAGTCAAGAAAGAATAAGTCTCGCTCTAACCCATTGCTTGAAGCTTATAAGGTGATCTGACAACGCCCATCTCTTCTGCCATTTTTTTAGCCGCGTCCGAGTTAAACATAGCCATCATGCCGGCTGGATCAAACACATCAACAACAACGATAGCGGTATGCTCATCTACTTTTCCTACCTTAGCATCTTTAGAGAATTGCAATCTCTGTTCCTCTAAGGCATCAAAGCCCTTCTTCCATTCATCGAACGTACCATTACTGATTTCAATCATAACCATAGTATTCATTATCTTCTCCTATTTATATATTAGAGTTTTTAGTACTTTGCAAACTCAGTATATACCCACACTCTAGGCAAGGTCAAGTTGAAACTATAATCGAAGTCGTGATGAATACTTTAACTAACTGTCCTTCTGATAGTGAATACCCCCATGATAACAAGCACTAAGCTATTGAGCATCCATAGAGGTGCGACAATGTTGTCGACACTGTTTTCTAGCTGCTCAGGACTTAGAATAGCAAGAAATGCGAACATAACAAAGGAGGCAACTATTAAGGCCCAAGATAGCCAGTTAGGGAAAAGATCTGTTCGTAAATACCCCAGCCCAGTTACAGAGAAACCAAGATACATAATTGACCAACCCGTCCACGCAATCGCACCACCAATCAGTGAAGATTCAGCACTGATCTCGGCGCTATTGATGGCGTCTGAAACCAGCCCCATACTGAGACCAACGACCATCATAAGTAGTCCAGCATCTATATGAGCATTCCTAGAAACATTTCTAGTCATCATAAAAGCCAGCGGAATAGTCACTAATGTATAGGCTGCAATTTTTTCAGTATGAGCTTTACTTAAGAGGCCAGTTTCACCAATTAGCATATACACAACTAGTGAGCCAAGACCTGCAATAATAAATAGAATTCCATTTACTTGTTTATCTGACATTATTTTCCCCTCTAATAAATAGATTGTTATTCTACATAATATTTACATTCTTAGATAACTTCACCTAATCTTTGTCTAATTAACTTTTAAACTTCATCTTATGAAATGACCTTGATTGTAGAATTGCGTTTCTTTTAATGATTGAGGATAAGTTATGAAAAAATTATTACCCGTTGCTTTAATAAGTTTAATGTTTTCATCAATGGCCTTTGCAGGGTCATGCCCAATGCTCAAGTCAGAAGTTGAAAGTAAAATTGCGGCGCTAGATCAGACAGAACATGCAACATTAATCAGTATTGCACTCATGCTTCATGAGGAAGGCGTTAAAGCACATGACTCTGGAGATCACGGAATGTCTGAAGAGCTACTCAATGGAGCACTCAGACTATTGGATGTCTAAAACTTTATTGATTTAACACATGCGCCTTAGATTGCTAGGGCGCTTTTAATCATAATTACTTTTCAGGCGTCTTCTTGTTAGCCTGTATTTCCCAAAGTCTTGCATATTGACCGTTGAGTTTAAGTAGCTCCTGGTGTTTACCTTGCTCTGCAATGACTCCATTATCAAGCACAATAATTTGATCAGCATCAACAATGGTGGAAAGGCGATGAGCAATCACTAGAGTTGAGTGCTTATGAGCCAAACTCATTAGTGCCTTTTGAACCATTTTCTCAGAATAAGAATCAAGTGCTGATGTGGCCTCATCAAAAATCAGAATCTGCGGGTTTTTTAATAGAACTCTCGCAATCGCTAGTCGCTGTTTTTCTCCGCCTGAGAGCTTTAATCCTCTCTCACCGACTAGCGTTTCGTAACCTTGAGGTAAAGAGTCTATAAAACTGTCTATAAAACTAAGCTTGGCTGCCCTCTTCACTTCTGCTTCAGTAGCGCCAGCGCGTCCATAAGCTATGTTGTAGTATATGGTTTCATTAAACATAACTGGGTCCTGAGGAACCACACCCATAGCGCCTCTAACTGAGTCTTGTGTAAATAACTTGATGTCTTGCTGGTCAATGCTTATTTCACCACTTGAAAGATCATAAAACCGAAATAATAGTTTAGCGAGAGTTGATTTGCCAGCACCTGAGGCGCCAACAATCGCTATTTTTTGTCCAGGCTTAAGATCAAAGCTGATGTTTTTTAAAACCTCATTCTTTCCAGGGTAGGCGAAAGTGACGTTATTAAATTTAACCTCACCTTGAGTAACAATAAGATCTTTGGCATTCTCAATATCCGTGACCTTAGAAGATCGCTCTAGCAGGTCAAACATGTTGTTCATATCGATGAAGTTATGTTTGATCTGGCGATAAATAATGCCTAAACCGCCCAGCGGAATAAAGAGCTGAAGGAGGAGCGCCTGAATCATGATGAGATCACCCAGGCTTAGAACCTTATTTACGACACCTTGCGCCGCCATAATTAAGATAATAGTTACTCCAATAGCAATGACCGCGCCTTGAACAAAATTAAGAGCCGTCATTGAAGTAAAGCTTTTAGTGGCAAGGTTCTCCCAGCGCTGCATCGTTTCGCCATAACGATCGACTTCAAATTTTTCTTGATTAAAGTATTTGACCGTCTCGTAATTTATCAGGCTGTCCACTGCATTGGTATTGGCCTCAGACTGCATATCATTCATCTGGTAGCGATACTTCATACGCCAAGTAGTAATGGCAAATGTGAGTGCAACATAAAAGAGCACAGTCAACAGAGAGACGCCTGCAAAAAGAAGATTATAGTTCAGCCATAAAATGCCAATAACGAGACAAATCTCAAACAATGAAGGCAGAATATTAAAAACAAAAATAGACAGCAAGGTTGATACGCTCTGTGTCCCCCTGTCAATGTCACGAGTAATACCCCCGATACGACGATCTAAATGAAAGGATAGATCCAAAGTATGTAAATGCTTAAAGACGCCCAGAGCAATCAAATTCATGGCGTGGTAACGCACTTTAGCAAAGATCGCATCACGGAGTTCATTAAACAGAGAACTGGCAAGCCTTAAAAGGCCATAAGCAAGCAGCATGCCAAGCGGCAATATCAGGACTAAATTGGTCTGATCAAGGCTATCCACAATCTCTTTTAGCGCAAGAGGAACAGCCACATTCGCTAATTTTGCTAGCATTAAAAAACTAACCGCCCAAATAACGCGTGCTCGCATTTTTATAAGGTATGGCAAAAGCTTCTTTAAGACCTTTATGTCTCTGGTTTTAAAGTCGTAAGCTATAGTTTGATTGCTCTTTGATTTCATTAAGTTTTACTGAGGATTAATGAAGCTTTATTGAAAGTTGAAAAGTATAAAGTAACCCCTACTAACTTATGAAACTATATTTGTAATACTGAATTACTATAGTTTGATATTGAGATGCCAAAAGGAGACTCTTGCTGCTTGTCATACACTCATCAAGAACCTCTCTTAAAGATAAAGCTAATTTGGACTTTAGTTCAAGTTAATATACAATCTCAGTATGACTAAGAAAAAGAGTTTAAAAGACGCGTATTCACTGAAGACCCCTGAGGATTCTATAAATTTATATAAGACTTGGGCTTCAACCTATGATGATGATTTTGCCCAGCAAAATGACTACCGATCTCCAATAGAAATTGCGAAATATTTTGAAAAATATTCTAATGATGAAAACACACCTATCCTAGATGTTGGCGCAGGAACAGGACTCATTGGAGAATGTTTAAATCTAGATTCAAAAGAAATAGATGCTATTGATATTTCTCCAGAAATGCTCAAAATTGCTACTACAAAAAATTGTTATTCAAAGATAATCGAGGCAGACTTATCCAAAGGGCTATCAATAAATGACAACCACTACGGTGCCATTGTTAGTGCAGGAACTTTTACATATGGGCACGTTGGGCCTAATGTATTAGATGAGCTCATAAGGGTAACCCGTCCTGGTGGTCTGTTTGTTTTTACGGTTCACTCTAAGTTATTTAATAAAGCTGGTTTTGATAAGAAACTTTTAGAGATTAAAAAGAGTATTTCTGAGCCAATTTTCCATAAAGTAGATGCTTATGGGAACAATCCAGATATAGATCATGGGAGCGATCAAGTCATCATCACAGTATTTAGAAAAAGATAACTGATTTAATATGGAGAGTTTTAATTATGAATGAAAAAATGTTAAGACCGATCAGTCAAAATGAAATTGAACAATTTGACCATGACGGCGTCATTTTATTAAAAGAAATGTTCGACTCAGAATGGATTAGCACATTGAGTCAGGGGCTCGATAAGAATATTGATTTGCCTTCCAATCGCTCTAGAATCTGGGATCGAGATGAAAATGGTCGAACCATGTTTTATGACGCGCAAGCCTGGCAAAACATATCTGAATACCAAAATTTTATTTTTAATTCTCCAGCAGCAGCTATCGCTGGAAAACTAATGAATTCTAACCAAATTAATTTTTACTTTGATGCCGTGTTTGTTCGCTCACCAGGCTCCCAATTTGCAACCCCTTGGCACCAAGACGAGCCCTACTGGTCCGTTGAGGGTTACAACACTTGCACGATTTGGATGCCGCTTGTACCAGTAAAGCGAGAAAATGCGTTAGCTTTTGTTCCTGGCTCTCATAGATTTGACTCAACCTTCTACCAGTTCAATTTTGGCAGTCTAAACCCAGACAAAATAAAAGATGTGGATGAAACAAATTTTGATGGCATTACTGATGTCGAGTTCCCAGATATTGCAGCGGATCCAGAAAAGTATGGAGTAGTTAGTTGGGATATGAACCCTGGAGACTGCATTGCATTTAACAGTAGAATTATGCATGGCGGTTCTGGAAAGTTGGACGAAGATAGAGAATTAAGAGTTTTTACCTCTAAGTGGATTGGTGATGATGTTTTCATTAAGTTTCGAGAGTGCGGAATGGATCCAGATCATAGCGAGGTTATGACTAAACAAGGCCTTAAGCCTGGAGACCGCCCAGGAACAGAACTATATCCAGCTATTGACATCACTTAAACTATATCTGGCCTTACAGTTTTATTTAATTTACAGGTCCTGACCTAACCTCATCTAGAATTTCTCTGCCATCTACAACGTTATATACATTCATAGTGCAAGGTATATCGTTACCGTTTTCATCCCAAGATAAGTATTGAATCTTTTCAGTCAATTTAAACTTATAGTCTTGCATAGGGAAGTCACTATAGATTCTCTCATATAGCTCTTCCATAGAGCCACAATCTCCCCCTAAAGACATAACTCTAATTGTATTTTTATCCCAATCAAACTGGGTTGTTTGGTCTATATCACTATAGGGCTTAATGTTTGTTAAGTTAACGACATTAAAGTACTCTGTATCCTCTATTTCTTGAAGCAGATAGACCTTGTAAGCGTCATAAGATCGCTGCCCTCCTCGCTTTTCAGATATAACCAATTCTTTGATGCCATCAAAGTTCATATCACCAAAGGCGAAAGGTGGATTTGCAAAATGCCAGTACTTCATTTTCAAGACTTCTTTTTTGGTTATGTTCTCAGCATTTAATCGATAGTTCGGCAAGCTAAAGATTCTCTGAGCTATATGGAATAACTCTGATTTGATAGTGAATTTGATATTAGTGTCTTTAACTCTAAAGTTGATATTCGCTGGACCTGTTAATAGTGGCGCTAAGCCCCAGTCAGGAAACCACTCTACATCAACTAAATAGCGGCCCTGAATAACGTCTGTAAACTCAATATATATAGGCGTGTTACCACTCATATATTTGAACTGAATAGGCAAGCCATTGTCCATATATTCAGCTGAATCATCTTCAGCAAATACATTTAATGAAAAAAAGAGGAATAGAAGAAAGAGTAGTTTTTTCAATTAGTCTCTTCTTTTTCTTGCTGTTCAATATCATCAAGATTACTTTGATGAGTGTCTTTAAATGTGAGAAAAAGTGATTCCTTGTTGTCACGATAAAGATATACAAATCCTAGAAACATTCCAATTGCAATTAGAAAATCATAAGGATGAGATGCCAACTCTAGAATAGTATCGATAAAGAACAAGCCGATAAAGAAGAAGCTGCCATAGAATAGAAAGTTTTTAATCATACACCCATCCACCATAATTGGAAAAGTGTCGCTAAAAGAAACCCTGCTAGTGCTAATGTTAGAAATCTCATAAGCGAATTATATTCCAATCTGAATTTAAGTCCAATCTTGATGAACTATGTGTGGTGGAGGGAATGGGATTCAACAAACTTTATAAAACACTCTATATAACAGTATTTTATCAATAACTAATAAATTTCTACTCATAATTCTACTCACAAATAGTTTGTTATTTATTAAGGATACATTTAAATACTCTCCATCTTAGATCAGAGAGAACTTGAACTTCTATTTGAACTATAATTCATACATGAATTATCAAAAAATTGGACAATTTATAGCAGGAGTTCTTGTTTTTGCAGCAGGTGGAACTCTTTATAAGGGCAATCTTCCTCTTCAGACATCATTGATTGTTATTGCTATCCTTGTTCCAATTGCAATTTTCTTTTTATGGGCTGGAATGTCTCTTGAAGATAGAAAACAAAAAAACATAAATATTGCTAAAAACAAATTGCAAGAAGAGGCTATTAATGAAGAGCTTAAAGGTAACTCTATACCTGACTCAATGAAACAAATCATCATTAACTTCTCACTTGAAATGCCAAAAACCAGAGATGAGGGGGTGAAAAGTATCGCTGATTTTGTAATGAATGAAATTAGCAGGCGATCAATCAAAGTAGATTCGAAGACAGACAAAGATACTCTAATTGATAAAGGATATTTTTTCTTTAGCATTCATCAACACTTGTCCCAAAGATTTCGGACTATCGAAAAATATGACTATGATTTTTTTGAAGCCTTCTTAATTAATGAATCTTCCACACTAAGCCCAGTAATTTTTATATCTAACATAAATGGAATACAAGTTGATTTAGAAACATTGCATAACTTTAGTAAACACCTTGAAAATATTGTTGTCAGTCCAAATGAAAAATCAATAGATAATTTAGTTGAATTTTATAAATCTTTTAAAAGAGAGCTAAAATCTTAAATTATCTCAAACAAAATAGGAAATCTATATGGAAAAGATTCATCCAATAATTCGATGGATAGTTTTAATTCCATCCTCACTATTAGGAGGGTGGACAGTTTACTTTGTCTTTATGTTGGCATACTCCATTAAACCTTATGGGGGGCTTGCATACTTCTTTTCAGAATTAGCAGCTTCAGGGGCATCAGGTGCAGCAACAATCTATCTAGCTTTTTATATTGCACCTAATTATGAAAAAAGAGTAGTTATTACTGCAGTTTTGGTTTCATTATTGGCTATAGTTCTGACAATAACAACTACTCCTATCTTGGACGAAAGCCTCATAGAATTATTAAAGTACATTGCTCAGAATCTTGGTATTTTTGCTATGTCTTGGTACTTATATAATAAAAAATTATGATAAATGATTTAATTGATTTTCTGAAACTTCAGCCTAAGGATATAGAGCATTACAGTAAATATCCAACCGCATTGATGTTTGTCATTATGCTCGTGCTTTATATTCCATTTAACTTTTTATATGAGGTTGAAAAAACGAATAGCTCGATTAACATTCTGTCAAATGTTGCTAATGTTTTTTTAGTCACCATTCTTGAGGCGTATTTTTTAGTCTACTGGTTAGGTCGCAAAGATAAAAAATACTCATTTTCAATAGTATTAGACTTTATTTTAATACTTTCAATCAGCATTGTTATTCCACTAAATCTATTGGGATTATTATTATTAAACTTAAACTCTCAATCTTGGGCTTTCTTGATAATCCCATTCACAGCATTAATTTATGCCCTTTATTTAGCAATAGTTAATCTTGCTATAGCATCAGGGGTAACAAAAAAATATGCCCTTGGAGGTGTATTAATTATTGGACTTATTCAGTTAATAGTTGACATGACAATTTTTTCTATATGAGATTTGAACTTTAGTTCAAGGCGACTTATAATCGACTTATGAAAGATAAATTAACTTATTTACTGGGCGCATTTATAGGCTTATTATTAGTTTGTGCTTTTTATTATCTGGCGTGGATCATTTTTAAAAGAGTTACACCTGAGCAAGCATTCTTTGCTGCAAAATTATTCAATGAGAATATCCTTGTAATCATTTTTTTACTATTATTTGCTTATCCTATCGAATTAATGTGGAAATCTCACAAAGCCAGACATCAAAGTCATTTAAACAAACTAGCCGAGATTGAATGGATTAAGCTATTTGGTATTGATGGCACAAAATGAATAAATTTATTCTTATATTCTTTTTACTGCTCTCCTTAAACTCCTTTGGTGACTGGGTTGGCTTTGTTATGGACGCCAACGAGAACGTCCATTATGTTGACTTTGATGAAATGGAAAAAACCGATGGGTATGTTTACTACTGGGAAATGGTTAACTATGCGAAGCCAACTGATAGGCTTTTAAGCATCGCAACGTATCACAAGGCAGACTGTGACTTATATCGTTATAAAAATATAACGTTTAATGGGTACACCCAAGAGATGGCTCAAGGAGAACCAGAAACGATGGACCTTACAATACTGAATGAAGGCTGGATAGAACCTGTAAAGGGTTCAGTTGGCGACTATAGCCTAACCCTAGCTTGTCAGGCTGAGTTATAATCCTTTTTATGAATAAACTAGCAATATTCTCATTTATACTCTTTCTATCGGTATTTATCCCTTCTGTATTACTTGTTATTGGCTATGTCCTAGGAATAGGAGGTATTGGTGACCATCATGAAAGTTGGTTCAGTCATATCTGGTTTTTTCTGTCTCTTCTTATTGTAAACCTTGTTGTATTTTTCTTTCCAGTCTACTATCTTCAAACAATATCATATTTGAGAAAGAGTCAAAGAGATAATGAGCTCGAGTTTAACAAGGGTGAAGCCGAGCCATATTTCTTTGACATGTCAAAGTTAATTCATTCTCTGAAAAGATACTACATTTGGCACTATAAAGACACTATCCGGGATAATAAGTTAAGAGATAAGAAAAAACAGCTTAAAGAAGCCAAGATTATTAAAAACATTTAGTAGCTAAAACATTTCACTTGAAATCAAGTGCCCAATTACTAAACTCTTTGTTACGAATAACAAATGAAAGGCCTTCTAAAAAATTATTCTTAAGTCTATAAGTTTCTTCAAGGTTTATACAGTTAACATCAATAATTCTTTCCGAATTACCAATAGAGAAATTGTCCGTAATTCCAGTTTTATCTTCAGTTATTAATGAGCCAGTTTTTGAATCTGGGAAAAAATTGATTAAGATTTCTGAAATTTGATTTCTCTTTTTAATGCAAGCGTCAAAATCTTCTATGTAATATCTGTAGCCTCTAATACCGTAAATTTTATATTCCTTTGTTTTAGTATTTTTAATAAAAACTTCAGCTCCATCATATAAATCATTTTCTTGTTTAGGGACTGTGATTTCAAAAAATTTATCTGGCTCTCTGAGATGAGAATATCTATTTGAACCTTTATATTTTTCAATCCCATAAAGAATATCAACTTCAGGCATAAAGTCCATCAAACTATCACCAATACTCATACCTAATACTTCAAAATCAGATAGCTCATCAGCAGATGTTATTTGAGACATTGAAAGTAAAAAGATTAGTAGGAGTTTTTTCATTAATCTATCCACCTGCAAACATAATCATAAGTGTCATACAAGGATTGCTCTATATTTTCACAGAAGTCTAAATATTCAGTAACAGTGAAATCTTTACTCAGATAACCTCTTTCAATTAATTGCTCTATTTGCACATGATATTCAGGTGGCTCCATAAACCAATGGTGGACAACGTAGGCGAATACTGCCATTAGAGCAAACAATACTATGGGAATAATTGGTATTGCTATTAAAAGGGCTTTCTTTTGCCTTCTTACAGATTCCTTTGTTTGTTCTTCAGTCCAGGACAAATTTACTTTGACTTTTCTGAAACGTAAGCGGGCATTAAAAGATTAAATTTACTGAGTGTTTCTTAAGAATCTTCTCAATAGCATCTTCTATAAATTCCTTGCCCGTAACAAGTTTTTCCAGTGCCTGAGTTAAAATAATAGCCAGTATTATTGTTGCCATTATAATAATTGCCGTTGCTATCCCTACCATTGTAGCTTCCATTAGAATAGCTAGTTTGGTTCCAACTTGATCCAGTATTATAATTATTACCGTATAAGGTGGTACTATTAGAATTTGTACAAACCCGATAATTATTTCCAGTTTGCCAGTCATATTTGTAAACACATGAAGCAAAAGAGTTTAGTGAAAACAAAATGGAAAATAAAAACAGGGAAATTATTGAAATCTTTTTCATACTTACCTCCTAAATTATTATTATCGAATTCTACTACAAAATATATATCATGATGATCCTTATTTTACTGGGCCTGACTCAACCTCATTAAAGACCTTCTTACCATCGATAACGTCATAGACATATTTGTGGCAGCCAATGTTATTCCCCTTCTTGTCTTGGTAGTCATAGTCTTCACTCTTAATAAGTTTGAACTCATAGTTTTCCAATGTGTTCTCATGAAACACCCTCTCATAGAGCTCATATGAGGAAGAGCAGGCACCTCCCGAGTAGTACATGTATACGGTTTGATTCTCCCAATTAAACTCTGTGGTCTCATCAAAGTATTTGTATGGCTTAATCTTTGACATATCGACTATATTAAAATAGTCATCACCTTCCTGGATTAAATAAACAGAAAATGAGTCATAGAATCTCTGTCCTCCCATTTCCTCTCTAATGACGAGTTCGTTTACTCCATCAAAGTTCACGTCCCTAAATTCAAATGGTTTTTTAGGGAGATACCAAAAAGGCATCTTGATAGGCTCTTTGCTCTCGATGTATTCGATACTCAGCGGATACTTGGTATGAAAATAGGCGTTAGGGACGTGAAATAGCTCATTTCTGACAGTAAAGCTAATATCACTATCAATTGCCTTAAAATTGATATTTGCTGGCCCTGTTAGAAGAGGAGCCAAGCCGTAATCAGGGAACCACTCAACATTAACCCTGTATCTCCCCTCAATGACGTCTGTAAACTCGATATAGATTGGCGTCCTGCTATTCATTAATCTATAGAACTCAGGAAGCCCCATTTCAATATACTGGGTGTTGTAGTCCTCCTCATACATAGAGGGCTCCCAGTCTGAATCGGCAAAAGAAGGCTGAAATAAATGAATAGTTAGGAGAAAAAGGATTCTATAAATAATCTTTCCTCCTCTGAAATTGTACATCTAGTTCCCTGCAAAATTTCTTGAGGAACTATGAGCTCCCAATCTATTTCAGGTTGAGTTTGGGTCTCATTAGTCTCAGATGCTAAAGAATAGTGAGTAAAAGCCATTAAGCATAAACATTGAATTAAATGGTATTTTAAGATTGTTTTAATCATGTGCTGGCTTAGCCATCCCATAAATATAATGATAGTATTCTCTCCTTGACATCGAGACGCTGCCTCGCTCAGTGTTAATCGTATACATCGTGTTATTTCCATAGGCGCCAGTGGCACCCGCATAACTGACAAAGAAACTGATGGTGCCGTCATAGAAATTTGGGTTATCACCGACAACCTCTTGGACGTTATCAAGTGTCAGCTGAAGTAGGTCCTCTGATGCTGACTCATAGACCATGCCATCCATGATTTTATAAACTGGATCGTCTTTAATTGTAGTGTAGATATTACAGAGATACATCTCATTACAATCAAAACTAAAGACGTGTTTATCACCCTTATAGACCTCAACAAAGTCTCTATCATGGGCGAGAGCCTTACCTCCATGGACAGTAACAGTTAAGTTATTAATTGTTTTAGATTTGCTAGTGTCGGCTGATAAGCCAAAGGATAAGAATAATAAAGATAACAGTAGGAGTTGTTTCATTAAGTGCCAAATAGATAGCGAACAATCAAAGGAAAAAAGGAGAGTCACCTTTGATGTGAGAAGGAACGCTATTTAACTAATCTCACCTTAGCATTAGGAGAACAAATAAGTTCCATTCTAGGCCTTGAGTTTTTGACTTTTGTGTAGATTTAATGAATTTATGGTGTGGTTTGAACCATAGTCAAATAATGGGTATATACTAACCAAAGAAACACTCACATACTATTCACATATGGCTTAATAGCTCGCATTGGTTTTATTAATTAGGGATAAAAAATCGAAAACAAGATAAAGATGAAGTACTGGGTCACCTGGGGCATTAGCTCGGCGATAGGTCTTTTGATGCTCATGAGCTCTTTGGCAGGCCCTCATCTATGCTCACCTGTTGTTGGCTGTATGGTTGAAACTATCATGTTCATTGCCATTATCATTTCTATTCTGTTAATCGTTATTCGTTTGTTTAAAAAGAACAATCTCAAACTTATTACTCCACTAATACTGATAGTGTTCTTTACACCTAGCACTTACTTTTATCTATCAAATACTATATGAAAGTATTGCTAAAAATATTTTTAATAATAATTATTATTTTGGCAGTTATTATCACAATTACTGATTACATTGGAAATCAAGAAATTGAGGCATTAATTACACAAGGTGTTTTGAGTAGTGATTACTCACAGTATGACCTAGCAATGTTGTGTTCAAAAATGGAGGGCACTATTTTTTGGGGCTGCCTTTCAGAGGGAGTCTGGTAAATGCTCTCTTGGCTCGTCTCCATTGCTGACACTATCCTTGCTGCCGTCTTTACTTTTATTGGCTTTTTTGTATTGCTTTGGACCTTTACTATGGCTGGTATCTTGCAAGATGAGAATGGAAAAGTCCTCCATTGTGAAACCTCCAATACCGGAGTTGAGAGCTGTTATATGAAAGAATTTGGCATAGTCGACTAATGAATAATAACTGGACAGAGGAACAAACAAAGGAGTCCATCAAGAAGCAGCGCAAGGCTATTTATCTAGTCATCCCAATTACGATAATCTTAGTCTCATTGGCATTCTACGCTGGCGTTAAGATGATCTATAACGACAAGTACTATATGCAACTTGAACTGCTAGTTTCTGAGGGGCATCTTGATGCTGATTTCACACAATATGAGTACCATGATTTCTGCTCCAAAATTTGGGATACAGCTCTTGAAGAAAAATTTTCTCACATTTGTTTCTGGATAGACTAATGAAAATAACCTCACTAATAAATGATTTAATTGATTTAATGGGCGTTCAATCTCAAGAGATTGAGCATTATAGAAAATACCCCATAGTTCCAATCTTCATTATCAACATGCTGTTAGTTATCCCAAGTAGCATTCTATTGGAAGGCAATGAGCCTCTAGCTTTTGATCTTATATTTTCCTTTGTCTTTACTTTTATTAATGCAGCATTCTTAATGTATTGGTTTGGCAGAGTCAACATCAGGCACTCATATTTAACTTTCCTGAATTACGACATCATCATCTCTATCGCAGCAAACATTCCAGTTATTCTTATCCTGGTTGTCATGAGCTATTTTGACTCAATGCCCTTGATTGGATTTTTTGGCGGAATTGGTGCTATCTTATACGTTATCTATATGGTCTCACTGAACTATGCTCACTCTACTAAATCATTGGAAATGTATGCCTTTATAGGCATCTTAATACTTATTGCACTTCAAGTTATTGCAGAACTTTTATTGATATAAAAAGGAGTTAATCGCATGTTACTCATCATTTTTTTACTACTCTGGGCGTTTAGTCTCTTTTATGGAATTAGCCTCATACGCACTGAAAGACGAAGGTTAGCAGTCTTGTTCCTCTTTATATTTTCTATACCTATATTTCTTTTTCTAATTGCCGATTGGTTTATTGATTTTTCGTATCTTAATTGTATGTTTAGAGGCACTTCAGAAATTGGAGCAGAAAAAATGATGGAATACTGCAAGTCACTTTAAATTATGGGAATCATTACGACAGCTTTTGTGTGGTTAGTCTCTATAGCAGATTCAATTATTTACGCAGTCGTTATGTTCTTTGGAGTCATCGTAGTAATAATCGCTTTTGCACTCTCTGATGGTGATGATTACTGGGCAGAAGGTGGTATGCCTCTGCCAGAAAATACAAAAATTGAATCAACAGAATAAGATCTAATATGAAAAAAATACTCACTCTTATACTGCTTTTTGTTGGTCTTAGCTCTAACTCTATCGCAGAAGAAAATTGGAATCTAATTGACGACACCAGACTCATTACTCATGGGGAGATTGTTTGGGGTCATCAGTTTGGTTTTATGAAAAATTTGAGGTTCTGTGACTCTGACATCTTGCTTGTGAGCTGGTCCTCTGGAATCTCCGATGGCGAGATGAAGAAGTTTGAGGGTGAGGACGTCTATTTCAAGATAAAAATTGATAGCGAGGAGCTGGATGAAGAGCTTCAGTTCACTTTAATGTTTGCTGGTGAAATGTTTCTTCTAGAAGTTGGCTACTTTGGTGCAATCATTAAATCTGAAGCCTTTGTTGAAAAACTAAAGGAATCATCCAGAGTTGAATTAACAGTTACTGGGCCGAAAAAACTAATTGATATTTTAGATATTACGACTGACTCATTTAAAACAAAGGGCTTAGACAAATCATATTTAACACTAGATAATTCTTGTCCAGTAATCATGTAATATATTTAACTAATGGAAAAACTATAAAGTAAATAGTTTATTAATTTTTCCAAAATCCTTTAAAGTTTTTTAAGAAAATCCTTTTCTGATTGAATAAGGGTCTCTATAAACTTATCATTTCTATCAATATCAGCCGCAATACAGACTTGCCCTTTCCAGTATGATAAGTACTTGATTTTATCTTTGCCTGACACCATTAATTGATGCTGCAAAATAGCATATATTTCATCAGATGGCTGCATGCCTATTTGGGCCAGTAAGTATGCTTCCTCATTACAAATTACACTAGAAAGATTATTAAGCTCTTCATCAGAAGAATATATCGACGCGACAAATAAAGGATTCTCTTTACTCTGAATTATTTTTTTCTGAAGCTTAAAGTCAATATTCTCAGAATAGCTCTTAATTGCCTTTTTCTCTAGACCTATTAACTCTTTCGATAAAAGATTTTGATTAATATTATTCTTAAGTTTTTCTTTAACTAATCCCTCATATAAATCTGAGGTCATTAATCCTAAGATAGTTGGGGCATCTATGGACTCAACACCACTGGATACTAGTTTTGAATATTTATCTGAGAATTGATCAAAGTTTAGTATAGTAAATTTTTCTGAGTCACTTTCTTTATTTTTTTGCGCCTTCTTAGTAGATTGATTTTTAGTTTCTACCTTAGGTTCTACTTTTGGCTTAACCTTAGGCTCTACTTTTGAATTAACCTTAGGCTCTACTTTTGGCTGTTTATCTGACCAAATTAAATTAAGAGACTTAGGTTCAGTAATTAATTTCTTATCATCAACTGATTGATAAGTTAATTTAATTTCAATTGTTTCAGCCTTATCACCACTTCCTGTTACTGTAGGAGTTCCATCTCTCCAGTATTCAATTTTTCCGATACCGAGAAATTTGAAATTGACATTACTACTGTCCCATCTTGCAAAAAAGTAAGGGGTTAATTCGCCAGAAATTAATTTACCGATTGTTGGCTGAAAAGAATGCGAGTTTGGTTTTCCATACCACATAATTGTTTTACTTCTCTCGTTGACGCTATTGTTGAAATCGTGTTCAGTGCGTCCCGGAACGCCAATATTCATAAATATAATGAGATTATTTTTAACCCTAACATAGCCAGTATCCCACATACCACCTTTGGGCCTTCCAGTTTTAGGAAGACAAATTAATCCAATATCTTTTCTCGAGTAAAGTTTATTTTGTTCAAAGCTGAGCTTGTCTTCTGACAGCAATTTATTGAAATTTAATACATATTTAAGGTGTAAATGGGCATAGTCATAGGTGCCATCATGTGCATTATTAATGATATATAAGACATTATCAATAACTTTAAATACTAGTAAGTCTTTTGGCTCAACGAACTTATTAATGCCCGAAATCGACAACCTAGGAAACGGCTTTTTATTGTTTGGCCTATATAAAGTTATAGAAGTTGAGAAAATACCTTTCTCTGTAACTAATTGAACTGGAATTCGCTTCTTTTCTCCAAAAGGATAATTCTCATAATCATGAATATTATTTTCAAATAAAAATTCTCTCAATTCTTTTGTTGCATCAAAAATTCCCTTTGTGAGTCCTGTTTTTGTGGGGATTAGATAACCTACACTACTGTTATTAATTTTTGATATGCCATCAAGCGTATTCTTCCAATTAATTTTTTTCTTTTGAGTTTCTATATCTCCTAGAGATAGGCTGTTTTTAGCATAGAACTTTTGTGGCGCTCGTGATTTAGTTTTGGCAGTCTTATTTTCTTTTTTTAGTTTAGGTTCTTTTACAACAAAGCTCCTAGGTTTTTCAGTCGTTGCAGTCTTAGGTTTTTCTGTCTTATTTTCTTTTTTTAGTTTAGGTTCTTTTACAACAAAGCTCCTAGGTTTTTCAGTCGTTGCAGTCTTAGGTTTTTCTGTCTTATTTTCTTTTTTTAGTTTAGGTTCTTTTACAACAAAGCTCCTAGGTTTTTCAGTCGTTGCAGTCTTAGGTTTTTCTGTCTTATTTTCTTTTTTTAGTTTAGGTTCTTTTACAACAAAGCTCCTAGGTTTTTCTGTCGTTGCAGTCTTAGGTTTTTCTGTCTTAGGCGCCTTAGGCTTTGATGATGATGGTGGAGCTTTCTTGGTAAAAATTTTCAAAAGAAAATAAACTAGCATAATGGCTGCAGCAATTTCTATAAATACATTGACAGACTCATTTTCATTTACCGACTCTTTTTCAGAAGACCTCTTAACAACTCTTTCTTTACAAATTCTTCCATATTTTTCATAACCAGATATACAACCCCATCCATTCGATCCAGCTGTTGAATATGCATTTGATGGAACTTTTTCACAACCATTTTTAGCAATAGTTAAACGGTAGTTAAAATCACAACGCCAAGTATTGCCAAAAACAGTAGCATTGTTAGGCGCTTTTAACTTTGGTGTTTTCAGAATACATCTATCACCACTTTTTTGATAATTTGCCTTGCAGTCCCAAGAATTACTATATCTAGAGGAATAACCATTTAAAGGTACTTTTTGACAGCCATTTCCTGTTTCGTTAAGTGTGTAATTTGAACCGCAGACCCAAGAATTTCCAAAAGAAATTGCATGATCAGGAATGAAATCAGCCTCAAGCACACAATTATTGTTATCTTGAACATATCCTCCTCTGCATTTCCATCCTTTAGCAGTAAGGTTGGTAAAGTATGAGTTATCAGGCTTGGTCTTTTGCTGCTTTGTTTTCTTTAATATGCATCCTGATCCAGATATATTTTTTTCATAACCATAATTACAACGGAATGAACTTTCAGAAGTTTTATATGAATTTGAAGGGAGTGATTTGCAAGCATTTCCTGAACTATTTTTTATATAGTTGAAATTACAACTCCAACCAGATGCTGTCTTGAAAGCATTTTTAGGAACATATGTATCGGCTTCACACTTTTGTCCTTTTTTTACATATCCCTTTTTACAAGACCATCCATCAGAGGATGGAATACTGCAATCAAGTTTTCTCTTATTTGCCTCATAGGAATAACACTTATGGTTAACCTCCCTGCTAACACCAAGACAGATTCCTTGATTATTCCACGTGTTAAATCCAAGGTCCTCAGCAAATTGAATACAGCTCTGAGCATGAGCAGAGTTAAAAAAACTTAAAAAGAAAAATAAAATAAATGATTTCTTCATAGCAGAATTGTACTTAATTTATATTGATTTAGATCCAAAATGCTCTACAATTTGTACTATAAGACTTTTAGTGCATTTTCATGAGAACAATTCCCCCTCAAATCTGGAACCATGAGATAGAGAATAATGGTGAAAAGAGAGTAATGGACCTTCTTGAAGAGATCAATTTAAGTTCATGCGATGTTGCAATGCATTCATTAAATATCCCAGGAGGGAGACGACAAGGGTGGTCTGAAATTGATTTTCTTGTAATCACAAAAAGAGGGATTATTGGTATTGAAGTCAAAGCAGGCCCTGTCAGATATATTGAGGGTTATTACAGGATTTATACTGATAAAAGTTGCAAAAAAGAAAGATATAAAAAGAAAAAATCTCCTTTAGTACAGGCTAGCGATGCAGTCGAAACACTAAGGAAAAAATGGTTTAACGATCGATCTTTTTTTAAGATCCCTTTTGTTAAAGTAGCTATTTTATGCAGTAACAATAGAGTAATTAATGATTGGCCTGAGATGCAGGATGAGTACTGTCTCTATGAGGAAAACCTTATAACACCAGTGATATTTAAAGAATACTTGAATATTGCAATCGATCACTTTATTGCAAATGACTTTCCAAACAAGCCAGCTTCAACCTTATCAGATGAGCAAGTAAATCAAGCTTCCATTCTTTTAAGACCAGATTGGGATAAGTCATATGTTGATCAACAAAGTGTTATTTCAAATTTAAATAAAGAACAAAAATCAATGACTGAGGGTCAATACCAAGTTATTGATATGTTCTCAAGTCTTGATAGGCTTTTAATAGATGGTGGTGCCGGCACAGGTAAAACATTTTTATTGCTTTATGGTGCTAAATTTGAATCTACTAACAATAAAAAGATTGCAATCATTACAAAGCCCAATAGATTAATCAATTTTTTAAAGCAAGAGGTTTCTTTTGATTCATCTATTGAGTGTCACAATTTAGAAAGCTTATCAGCTATTAAAGATGATTCATTTGATGTTGTCTTAATAGATGAAGGTCAGGACTGGTGCAATAATGATGGCATTGATCTCATAGATAAAGTCTTAAAAGATGGACTTGAAAATGGTCGTTGGAGGTGGTTTGGAGATTTTGAAAACCAGTTTGACAACAACTCTTCCTTTGATAGTTCCCATCTTGATTATATCAAAACATGTACAGGAAATAATTCACTGATTCCTCTTGATATTAACGTTAGAAATACTCCTAATATTGTTAAAGCCTTAGAAACTATTTCTAAAGCAAGAGTTGGCAGAACAACTGCTAAGGGAGCTGGACCTGAAGTGAGACGAATTGACAATGATGCTTTGGAGAATATCATTACCAATGGTGACATTATTGATATTAGTCAATCAACAATTCTTTATTCAAAAAAAGAGAATCTAGACAAAATTAATTATATTTCAAGGCTTCAAAAAGAAGGCTGTACGATTGCTCAAATTGATGAATTTAAAGGAATGGAATCAAACTATGTCTTTATTATTGGGCTGGGTGAGGTTTCTAATGTTGAGGTTTTTCGTGATCAATATTACAAATCAGTTTCACGATCAACAGGTATTTGTTATATTGTTGAGAATGATCAAGTTAAAAAATATTTATTGGAGCTATTGAATGCATAAATCTGAACTTAGACAACAAGTAGCAGATGAGTTTAAATCACTAGTTTTTGGCCCTCGAGGTGGAAATGATGAGTTTATAGAGGGCAATAGAGGCTTAACTTTAAGATACCTTACTGGCATCTTATTTCCGCAGGGTGAAAAAAGAGCTGATCTTTCTTCAGATGATGAATCATTTAGTGAAGAGGATGGATCAATTGAAGGCAAAACAAGAGAGGATTTTAGTGGAGATTCCGATAATCCCTTGTCCATGGCTAATGAAGAGCTCCCTTCTTCAGTTGGTATTACCTTTGTAATAAAAAAAGGAGCCGATTTCACCATTCATTGTTCTGCTGCAAGATATAAATATCAAGCTAAAAGTGAAGATTCGCCAGTTGGCTATAGAAGAATTCCCCTAGAAGATTCAGTCATTAAAGCTAATTCAATTAAGAAAAATCAGGATATTTTTCATGATGGTGAAGAATATAAAGCCAAAGTACATATTTTCAGAAGAAACTCAAAAGATCGTAAGGATTGTGAAATTGTTACGGTAACTCTTGTGAATGAGTTAAATAAAAATGACAAGAGTCAAAGAAGTATTAAAAATGTTGAAAAACGCTTGTATCAAGTAAATCTAAAATGCACTAGTTCTGAAAATCATATCAAACCCTACGACTTTAACAAAGTTGAGCTAAATGATATGGAAGAGAATATCCTGTCTCTACAATATAGTGACAATCCTATTTATGCCATTGGGCATGGTGCCTCTGTTGATTGGCATGAGGATAATGGATTAATTAATCAAGTAGAAATCTCGTATATACCTTTTGAAACAGTTTATAGACCAATATTTGACACCTTAAAGGGGTCTGATGGCTCAACTTTTGAAAACTCATATATATTCAATATTGCAAATCTAGCTGACAATAAATTTGATAAAGATAAATTAATCTCAGGGTTTTATGAGCTATGTCAATTTTATGAGCAATGGATTGATAGTGAATCAAACTTACCACAAAAAAGTTTTAAAAATGCTCAAAAACACCTTGTTAATGAAATGAAAGAGTGTTCTCAGAGAATGCGTAAGGGCATAAAGGCTCTTGAGAATAATGATAACTTTTGGGAAGCTTTTAGATTGTCTAATAGAGCAATGCTTATTCAAATGCTCCAAACCAAAAAAAATAGAGATTTACGATCAGTAAGAGAAAAAGAAAATAAGCCATGGCCAATTGATTGGAATGAAAATATTGATAACTCTCTTGATCTTGACCAAATAAACTCAGAAGATAGCCCAAGATGGAGGCCATTTCAGTTAGCCTTCTTTTTAATGTGCTTTTTAGACTTTGAAGAAGAAGGTAAAGAAAATAGAGAAATTGCAGATTTAATTTGGTTTAGTACCGGTGGAGGTAAGACAGAAGCATATCTTTTTCTAGCTTGCTATGAGCTGATTAGAAGAAGGACAAGATATGGCACTCCTGAAATAGGATATGGCACTGGAGTGTTGACACGATATACACTCCGTTTTTTAACCTCAGATCAATTTTCACGAACAACTTCGCTTGGATGCGCATTAGAAAAAGTCCGACTAGAGAACGAAGATTTATTAGGTGATGAACAATTTAGTATTGGTCTATTTGTTGGAAGCAAAGTTTCTTATAATCGAATTGAGGATGCTAGAGAAGGCTTTAATCAACTGGTTGACAATGTAACAACTCATTTGTTTCATGTAACAGAATGTCCATGCTGTGGAACGAGCATAATACCCAGCAATATCGAAAAAGATGTAGATGGTTTTTACCCTGGTCTTGGTATTAGAGTTACAAATAATGCTGTCATTTATCGATGTCAAAATTTGAAATGTACCTTTAACAAAATTAATATCCCTGTTAAAACTGTTGATGAAGAAATATATAAAGCGCCACCCTCCTTCCTTTTAGGAACTATTGATAAATTTGCTGAGGTTGCATGGAAACCTGAGCCGGGTGGTATTTTTGGCATTAGACCAAAATCTAAGCAAAATACTATTCCACCTACGCTAATAATCCAAGATGAAATACATTTAATTTCAGGACCATTGGGCACAATAAGTGCTATCTATGAGGCAGGTTTTGATTCCTTAATAAGAAAAGCTCAGAGAGATCACAATCTTGCTGACACTGGTCCAAAATATATTGCCTCAAGTGCTACCGTTAGAGACTCCAAAACACAGCTTCAGAGGCTCCTTGGAAGGGAGTCCAAAATATTTCCACCAAGGGGTCTTAGAATTAAAAATTCTTTCTTTGCTAATACTGATGCCAATCCAAGTAATGGAAGACTCTATCTTGGAATTATGCCCCAAGCCTTTAGATCAACAAGTGCTGCGCACGCAGTGAGTGGAGCTTTTCTTCAATCAGTCAGATATATCGCAGAAAAAGATGATTCAAAAGAGGCATTAGATTTTTTATGGACTACACTTTGCTATTGCAATAGTTTAAGAGAGTTAGGTTTAATTAATAGCTCAGTAAATCAAGAAATCTTAGATAGAATGAAAGTTTGCTGTGATGCTCAAAATCAGGATCGTGATGAAATTCAACCTCTAAATAAAGAGGAAATAAGTGCCAACATAACAAAATCAATTTCAGAAACAAGTGATGCTTTGAGAACTACAAATAATGACTCATCAGTCATTGACTTTGTTCCTGCTACAAATATGATTTCAGTTGGTATTGATATAGACAGACTAGGCTCTATGATTATTAATGGTCAGCCCAAAACAACTTCTGAATATATTCAAGCAAGCAGTCGAGTTGGAAGAAGCCCTGATAATATTGGCCCAGGACTGATAATTGCTTTATATTCTCCTGCGAAGCCAAGAGATCGAAGCCATTATGAACAATTTAAAGCCTACCATCAAAAACTCTATCAACTTGTTGAGCCAACTAGTGTCACCCCTGGCAGTGCCCCAGCACTTGAAAGAGCTCTACATGCTAGCTTAGTAATCCTCATTAGGCATGGTGTTAGTCATATGAAAGATAACAATTCTGCTGGATTATTTAGCAAAGGTCATGAAGAAATTGAACCTTTATTATCAGACTTTAAAAAACGTCTAGTAAACATATATGATGAAAATAAATACAATTATGAAAGATCAATAATTGAAAAGCATATAAAGAAAGTCCTGAATAATTGGACAGATTGGACCAAACAGAGACTTTATTATAATGCTGGCAAAGACAAATCTATGCATTCACTGTTAATAAACTTTAATCAAAAAAATGACAATAGTTCAGGATTTAGAACAATGCATTCTATGAGGAATGTTGACTCTGAAGTTCAAGTGAGGGTCGAATGATTGACAATCTAAAAAAAATGCGAAGGGCTCAAACTATTCAACCCTTTGGTGTTGGTGCAATTATTGATATTGATGGAGAGTCATTTGTTGTTAATGATATTTCAAAATGGAGGAGACCATCTCAAATAGTCGAGCTAGAAAGACTAAATAAACTCTTGGGGTTCAAAAAAGAACTTAGAAGTTTCTCTAGTTTTGAAAATCCAGAGGAATCTTTAACGGTTAGTCGCTTTCCTCAATGGCATCATTGCTCAAAATGTAGCAGTCTTCAGCTTTTAGATAAAGCTCTTCTTGAAAAGCATGGTGAGCCAAGGTGCGGAAATTGTAAAAGTAAATCCAAGCTTTCTCCAATGCGATTCATAGCCTATTGCAATAATGGTCATTTAACTGAATTTAATTGGTGGTTATTTGCTCACTCAAATCAACAGCAAGCAAATACTGGAAATTGTACTGTCTACGACCAAATATTCTTTACTACAACAGGAAAGCATGGTGGTGATTTTGATCAGATGATTGTCAAATGTAGAGCGTGTGATTCTCCAGGTGTTTCCTTAAAACGATTGCAAGATAGGGCTATTCCGGGTCACTTAGTGTATGCAAATAATCAAGCATGCTGTGGAACACAACCTTGGATGGTTCACCCAAAAATGTCTAGGGATAAAAGAATGGAAGTTGCCACAACTTGCAAAGAAGTAACCATGAAATTTGAACCAAGAGGAAGTTCATCAATTCATAGGCCTAAGATACTTAGCGCGATAGATATTAGTCTAAAGGCCAAGGAAAGTAATGATTTTGACTCTTCGGCGCTCAATTTACTTCTTGAAGATATTATTGAAGAGATAGGACTAGATCTATGTATTTTGAGCCTTGAGTCAGATGACAATAAATACGAAACCAAGATAGAGAGGTATGCAAGTCAGGCCAATATTAGCTATGAAAAAGCACTTGAATTTTTAATTAATTCAGCAAAGAAAAAATTAGAGAATGATTTTGGTGATTCTAATGATACAGAGGAAGAAGTTGATAAAAAACAAGAGAACCTTCTTAAAGATGAATTAGATTTTTTTAAAAAACGAATTGATGTCCATCAAGATAACTTCGATATTACTTTTGAATCTACAGCAACTGGAAGTAAATTTACTAGTCTACTGTTTTCTCATATTGCCAAAATAAGAAGATTAAGAGAAATTAGAGTTTTAACTGGATTTACAAGAGGGCAAGGTTTAGTTGACGTATCTGTCGACATAAGTGAAGAACGAAACTGGCTTCCAACAATAGAGGCTTTTGGAGAAGGTATTTATTTTGAGTTGAATAAATCAACAATTACAAAATATTTTAAAGAGCATGGTGATGAGTTTTCTAAGCTAGTTAGAGGTCAGCAACAGGTATTAGAAAAGCTTAATGATAACTATCTTTTGGACATTCCTGACTCTGACTTATTTATTCTCACTCACACCCTTTCGCATCTATTGATAAGGCAACTCACCTTTAACAGTGGTTATTCTTCATCAGCTCTTAGAGAGAGGGTCTTTGTTGATCCAGATTCAAACTATGCAGGAATAATGATTTATACCTCAGAATTAGATGCTGAAGGCACAATGGGAGGGCTTGTTGATCAAGCTCGAATAGAGGCAATAAATCTGGTTTTAGATAAACTTAATGAATCTGCTATCTGGTGCTCAGCAGATCCGGTTTGCAGAGAGACAGATTCACAGGGGTTTTCTGGTTTAAATAGATCAGCATGTCATTGCTGTTCACTAATTGCTGAAACCAGCTGCACCTTTCAAAATGCAATGTTGAACCGTCTCACTTTGGGCGGCCTTGGAAAAGAAAGGGACGAGGTTTCTGGTCTTTTTAACTTTATTCAAGAGCTTATCTAATGAAATTTCCCGCATTTGCAGATTTAGACCAAGACCAAAGGAACGTCTACTCAGAATCTCCCCAAGATAAGGGTGTCTTAATAGTTGGTCCTCCAGGGTCAGGAAAAACTGTTCTCGCAATGCATCGGGCTACAAGACTGGCAAAATCAGGAAATGTAATTGTTGGAATGTTTAATAAAACCTTAAGGCAATACACTTCTAATTTTGAAGGTTTGCCAAAAAATGTTAAGGTAGTTCATATTAATGAATGGGCAAAGGAATGGTATGAATCTGCATTTGGAGAGAGAAGCTTTCCAACAACTTATCGTAAACCATGGGAGATTAATTGGTCGAAAATTGATCAAAATATAGCTAACGCAACAGATAGTCAAAAAAAGAAACTTCATTGGGGGCATCTAATTATTGATGAAGGGCAAGATTTTCCAAAAAAAATGTACTCCACCTTAATGAACTATGTAAATAACCAAAAAGATCCAACGCTTACTTTAAGTGTTTTTGCAGATGAAAATCAAACAATTACTGATGTTAATTCGACTATCTCAGAAATTAGATCTGAAATAAATGCAACTGCAAGAAACAGAAGATACTGGAGAGTAGATAAAAATTATCGGAACACTAAAGAAGTTGCAAAATTCGCTAGGCATTTTCAAGTTTTAGGAGCTGGAACAGTTAGTTTGCCTGATCATGAAGGAATTAAACCAGTTATATTTGTAAATAAAGATCTTAATAGTCAAATAGAGCATATCGCTAACTACTGCAACGTCCAGACAAATAAGGAGGTTGGTGTGGTGGTTTTAGGCAAAAATAAGGATGTTAAGTTTGTTTATTCCTCAATTAAAAAAATTCTTGAATCAAATCAATCAAAATATCATGTGCAAACTTATATTGGTAAAGATACTTTCAAACTCAATGACTGGGAAAGCTTACAGTTTGATAAACCTCCCTCTATAACTATTATTCATCAAGCCAATTCTAAGGGTTTAGAGTTTGATGTTGTATTTGTTATTAATCTTGCAGGCTTATATCTCAGCGCAGGTAATGAAATTGATGGTTTTAAGAAACTTTATGTAGTTTCATCTAGACCAAGAGAACACTTATTTTTTATGGTTGAAGGATCTCCTGATAATGGAGGCTTTAAAGATGTTTTAAGATTATTTCCTTCACATAGTGATAGTGAGCCTTTATGCACCTATACCACCCTTGAAAAGGATTTACAAAATCCAGTATTAGAAGATATGTTAAATGATGTTGACTGGCTTGCATCAGCTTCAACAGTAGCTAGGGATTTATATGGGGATTTAGCAAAAAAGCTATCTAAAATGGATCTTGAAACTACCAAACAAGTCATTATTGAGGCTGTTTCTGGTCAATTTGAATATGGCCATATTCCTCAATTAATTAACGATAGATTGAGTGCAACAAATAATCTAGAGGAGTCAATTCTTGATACACTAGTAGAATTGAACAATTTTTCTATAAAGGAAATTAAAGATAAAATCGAGCTTTGATAATGGATAAACTAAACACATATTTTGTACCCTTGGAAAAAACACTACTTCCGGAATATTTAAGCTCTGGTTTTATTGGGCTGACATCAAGCATTGAGCCTGATAGTGACATACAGTCTTTAAGCTTTCCAAAAGTTTCTGTTGTAGGCTCTATTGATGAAATTACGCATGATTTATGCTTAGAAATAACTTCAGTTAAGTCAGCTATACCGGCAAAAAAGAAAACATTTAAATATCTCATGCTAGATGGGCCTATAGCAATTTCAAATATAAAAAAAATTATATTCTTCGATCAAAAAACGAAAGATAACTTTATTGCTTCATTTTCAATGCTTCCTGATTTACCCATTGAATTATTTGAATTTGAAGTTCGTGAAAAAACAAGTAAATTAAAGCGCAGCAGGGTATTACCGCCTGCTTCAAAAATTACACAAAGAGCGCTTCATGTAAATCATCTAACTAGTTTAAATATAGCTGTGGTTGGTCTATACAAAAAACTAAATATTGATTTCAACTATTCTTCAAAAATTACAGGCAGCACCCCCTTTGAAATTTGTTATGAGCTAACAGAAAAAGTTCTGGATGAAGTTCAGCTCTCAAAAAAGATTCAGGAATATGAATTTCAGTTACTAAGACTCTATATTTTTAGCTTAAAAAAATTGGGCATTTCTGATAATGGCGAGTTAATCAATATCAAATTTTCATCACAAGAGATTATCAAAGAAATGACGCTTCATGCATCAAGTCAAAAGCCTATTAGATTTGTAACTCATGAAGAAACTATTAATCCAGTTATTCCGAGGATATTAGATAAAACTCAAAATATTTTAATTGGTATTGAATCACCATCTGAATTGGGTGATAAGGATCGCGTTTTACAACGATCAATTTTTCTTGCATGCATATCTGATAATCAAGAGTCACTTGACCATCATATAAATTCACTTAACGCAGGAAAAACTGTTGCAGCAATAGCTGAATTTTTAACTTTATTTAGAGACAAAACTAACTATCTTGCAGGTAGTTTATGGAGAAATAATAGAGATGAGCTTGATAAATATTTAATGCTTTCAGAGAATATTGCTAATTCTTCAAACTACTCTGTAATTTCATCTCTAGAACAAAATTTAAATGGCTTTGGCTCACAATCAAAGCTATTAATTAATGGCATTGAAATAGCTTCAAAAGAAATCAAACCTGACCCTGAATTGATGATTGTAGTTGAAAGACTTAAGTCATTTAAATTCAACCCAAAACCAGGGCCTAATGATTCAATTCAAATTAATGTTCAAAATAATGGCCTTAAGGTTCCAATTACTCTCTCTATGATGCCCTGCTCGGTTACAAAAGAAAAGCGCAACTTAATCATCAATGCATTAATTCCAAACAGTGCGAATTTATTTGACAAAAAATCATCGAGAGCTCAATTATTAGAAATAATTCATAGCCATATGGTTTCAATTGGAATTATTGGAAATAATCTAGAGATTTCTAGATCACAACTAGCAGATACTTTGGATCGTGACGAGCTTCAACATCATATTGAGCTCATTGCTGCTGCATATACTGAGATATTAAATAAATTCAGCCTTAGCTAACTTCAAAGCTTTAACTATCAGTCTTATTATAAGCCAGAGTCGATCATTCTTATTAACTCTGGCTTAATGAGATCACTTTTTGTTTTGGTCTTTTTTGGCTAGTTTTTTCTTCTCATAAATTTTTATCTTTTCAGATTGATTCTTATGTGATGAAATAACCCATCCAGCTTTAAAAATAGGATGATCTTTTGGTAGCTTTTTAATGGTAACTTTACCCATCTTATACCTCCGTTTTAGTACTTTAAGGGAAATCCTAGGGCGACAATAGGAACAAATGCCCAGCTCATTAAGTGAGCCAATCTAGACTTAATTTCAGCTATATGTAAATGTTGATGAGATATGAATCCAATCTGACTTAATCGTTCTTTTAAAGTATTCACCAAGCTGCCTAAGCATTTGATCATTAAACTTTAGAATGGATATTGGATTGCCTGACAGATCTTGTATGAACTCTTCAAAAAACATAACGACTGGAAAAGTTCTTCCATCATTGTTTGTAAAACCATGAAAAGGCTTAGCAAGACGCACTTCTTCTCCAAGAAGATTTGTAAGAGCTTTATCAATAGGACTTTTGTAGTCAGGCTCAAACTGCATTGTGCCAATATCAAAAGTTCTTAATACATACTCAACCCAAACTTCTTCTTCAGTCCTGCATTCATCAAATGCAGTTTCTGAAACCTTAGTTTTGAATTTTTCATCAGGATTGCCTATAACAACCGTTATATGGTTTTGGTAAGGGTGTGACATAATAACCTCCGTTTTAGTACTTTAAGGGAAATCCTAGGGCGACAATAGGAACAAATGCCCAGTTTGTAAGGTAAACCAGCCCTTTATGTTCTATATATAAATAGTGCCTGACTTTAAATAATATCGACGCATATCGGACTACCTAAAGTGAAGCAAGGAAGAGGAATCAGCTTATTAATTGACGTAATCAATCCATTGAAATTTTCAGGGTATGCGTTTGAGCCTCCAGTATCTATTTCAAATGATTCAGTTCTAATTTGAAAAAGCCACTGAGTTCCATCCAAAATTGATGGATCAATATAACTTTCTTTCCAATTTAAAACATCAAGTCGTTCAATACTTTCCAAGAATTTATTCCACTCTTCAATAGATGGGATACAAGTCATTGGTTCATTATTGAATGAGCATGGGTCTGGAGTAACATTAACTGCATTACCCTCAAGGATAAGTTTGTAGCCTAATGGCCAACTTCCGAGTATAAATTTAAGACTTAATATCTTCGAAAACTGACCAGAGTCAGAGTGATTTTGTTGTGACATATAAACCTCCGTTTTAGTACTTTAAGGGAAATCCTAGGGCGACAATAGGAACAAATGCCCAGTTCGTAAAGTGAACCATTTCTTAAATCAATCTCAAATATACACCTTCTCATTTAAGTATTCAATAGTAAATAAATAATCTTCATTGAAAACACATAAAAATGCGCTGCTAAAGCAAAGTCCGAAAATCAGACTATGGGTCGAAATAAAAGTCCGAAAATCAGACTATGGGTCGAAATAAAAGTCCGAAAATCAGACTATGGGTCGAAATAAAAGTCCGAAAATCAGACAAAAGATAAAAGCCAAAGTCCGATTATCGGATGTCCGATTATCGCATTCTCCGAAAATCGGAACGTATTAATAATAACAAAGCTTTTAATAATAAAGATTTATATATAAGGAAAAAAATAAAAAAAAATTAAAGGGAAAATCTTATTAAAAACTATAGGTTCTTCCAGCATCATTACCAAGGGTAATTCACAATCCCGCAATTTAACTAGTCTCAGGCAAACTTTTATGACTATTAATACTAATCGAAAACCAGACAAATATCAATTAATTAAGGCTGTATCCCCTATTATGAAAGGGTTTTAATCAAATTAAAAATCCAAAAAAATTAAAATATATTTGACATTTTCAAAATGGTTAATATATTAGACACCATTATTTTCAATTATTTATCATGACCAAAAATAGTGACTCAAGCAGTTTAGGAAAATCATTTAATAAAGTGATTAAGCTTAATGAAGTTAAACATCTTACTACATTAAGCACTGCCAGTATTTACAGGCAGATTAAAGACAACTCTTTTCCTAGACAAATAAAGCTTGGTGAGAGAAGTTCTGCCTGGTTTTACGAAGAAATCATACAATGGCTCGAAGATAAGCGCGTTGAGAGGGATGGAGAATCAAAATGATCTCATTAGGTGATAATCGATTGTTTATCAAAACTGACAAATACAACTGGATTCTTATTGAAAAATCCTCGGGAAAAAGAGACAGACATCACTATTTTTCAAATCAAAAGCAACTATCAAGGTTTATAGGGGAATTGAAGCTCAAAGAAAGCTTATCAAGGCAAGGGCCTCAATTAATAGAAATATCCTCTGTAACCCCTTCATATTCCTCTGTAATCGAAGAAAAAATTGAAAGATTAGATGCATATATCGATCAACTAGTCAAAAATGAATGAAATTAAAAAATGCTCACCTGAAAAGTTGATTTGACTATTGATTTAATTTAAAAAATTCCTGCCAACCTTTATCTCCAGATGGAACAAATTCTTCATTTTTAATTTTATTAAAAATTCGTTCAAAATTATGCACTTTTCCCTTGAAATCTATACCCATATCTTTAAGTATTTTTCTCACACTCGCATCTTTTTTTGAGCCATCTTGCCTCCATCTCTCTTCTAGATACCCTGCAAGTAAATAAGCTTCTTTAGAATTTATTGTAAAGGTTGGCATTTCCCAAGGTCTTCTAATTTTATAAACCTTACCAGAGCTTGTTCTTTTAATAGTTGGACGAACTGACGCCTCATCTCCCTTTAATACCCATCCATTTGCATGACTCTGATTTCCTTTAACTAGCTGACTGACGAGTGAATACGATAATTTTTTAGTATTGGCAAAATCTTTTTGTTTGCCAGTAAATTTTTCACCATCGAATACATTGATAAACTCATATTCTTTGTTATACAAATTTACTGTTCCATCATAATTATCTAATACCCAGCCTTTAACTGACTTAACACTATCGTCAGTAAATAATTTTCTAACTTGTGTTGATTTAATATTTAAATATTTAGATAAATCATTAGACGATCCTTCAAATGTTTCTTGAGTATCTATATTCTTAAACCTCAAAATTTCTTCAGTTCCAAAGCGCTTAAACATGGCCTGTGCTTGTTTTTCTCTGACTTCCTTGCTAGGGTTTGAAACTCCATCACCTCCATCAGTATTATTAAAAAGCGTTCCTTCGCCCTGATCTGCCCTTCCAAATAGCTTGATTAAAGCTTTTTCAAGAAGAAAGGCATGCTTTTCATCATTTGTTTCACACACTTTTACTGGATTGATTTCAAACCCATCATTAAGTCTAGAATTAATTGTTTTCTGAAGTCTATCATTTGAGGAATTGTTGATATGTTGAAACATTCTAGATTTCTGCCCTTTGCCAACATATATAGTCTCACCGGATTTTGGATCTATGAACAAATAAATATAGAAGTTATCTTTATCACTCATAATTGTTTATTTAATACACTATAAAACGAGAGAGAGTAGCAACATCAGCATTCTTATAGAAACCATAGTAAGGGTTATCTTCACTAGGAAATACGTATGCCTTTAATTTAATTACCTCATAATAACCATATTTAGGCTCAAACTCATTGACTGAAAGATTTGGATTAAAATCTTCCACCTCCTCTGGCTTATGACTAAAAGTTAACTCAGGACCTTGTAAGACAAAGCCCTGATTAGAAACAAAAACATAATCCATACCATCAACCTTATTATCTAACTCATTCTTAAAAATGCAGCCATTAAGAGAAGTTTTGTAATTATAGGGACTAGGCCCCGGAACAGGCGCAGCACCTTTCCAAGTAATGCCATCATTAAGAAGAGCCTTCATCCTCTTGGAATCAGGCCCATTAAGCCAGGTTGTGTCAGAGCCGTCCTTTATATTCAATACACCAGAAGGTTTTAGATTCTTCATGATATTTTTAAATATCTCTGAATTTTCTTCTTTTTTAGACTGCTTTGACACTTTGTTTCCTTTAATAACTATTGGATAATATTATCATTTCATTTAGCCCTTTTGAGAATCATTAGACTTAAAGTATCAACCATTTAATTTTTTAGTTACACGCTTTTTAGCTTCATATTTACGCTCTTCCTGTATGCGTCTGCCGCGCTCAATCAGAATATCTTTATGCCCATCATTCAACGTTACGTTCACCGCCTGTCTTAAAGCGTCATTGAAACGCATATCTCTTTGACACTCTGCTATTTTCTCTTCATTTCTCTCCTCAATAGCCTTTTTAAATATTACTGAGAGGTAATTCGCTGCAACTCCTAAAGTCTCCTTATGCAATGCGACTTGAGTCTCCTGTAATTTAGAGTTTTCAATCTCCTCATAAGAAGCCAAGGTATCAGTTTCTGAGTAGCCTATAAAGGCCAATGCGCGACCCACAGCGATGGTCTCACAGACCTCATAATGAGATGTGTTGTTTGTATTAGTTGAGCCTTCAACTTCGTGAGCATGGCCCGTTCCTTTGATTGTGCCATCGACCACAGCATGCGCTTTAAAAATTACATGACCTAACTCGTCCTTAACAATCTCTGTGAGTATTTGAGCGGTCTCAAAAGTTGAACAAAATGCTTTGACTCTTGAGCTGATTTTTGAATAATCTGCTTCTTTTAGATTGGCTATTTTATTTAAATTAAATGTAGTCATATTAACCCTCCACGTGGTTTGTTCGACCCAAGCAAAAGCCATGCTTGTAGTTCTCTTCTTTTCTCTTGCTTCCATTCTCGCGATAAGTAACGCTGTACCCATCTAGAAGACCATCCTCATAATTGTCCTCGTAATGCTTTTGACCGTTTTCATACCAACCTATTCTCTTTCCCTCTATCCTGTTATATTGATAGAATGATTTTTGACTCATTTGACCATTGTCATACCATTGTATTTGCTCCCCATCAAGCTTATTATCTTTCCAAATATATTTTCTTATTAGGGTGCCATCCTTATTCCAAGTCATGTGAGTGCCTTCAGCCTTACCGTCTTTATAAAAGGATTTTTTGAACATCAAACCATTTTCATGCCAGCCAATCCATTTGCCATGACGCTTTCCATCTTTATATCTTTTTTCTGACTTTAATTGTCCACTCTCATACCATTCCGTCCATAATCCATGAGGTTTACTATTTTTATAAGTAACTTCTCCTGATTTCTTGCCATTGTCAAAATAGGTGGGTAGTGTTCCATCCGTTAGATATGCCTGCATACAGTTCTCCTCCGATAACTAGTGGTGTAGTTAAATGATTGATTGGTTATAAAAACCAAAAGCTTATTGTGTGACAACAGAAACTGATTTAGTGGCTTAGCGTGCCGATTCCCAGTTCACTTGATGAAGGGATTATTTGTGCGTTTCTGAGGGGTGATATTATACAACATTATGACTTAAAAGTCAAGTGCAAAAGCTCTTAAACCCCTATATAACATGCTTTAGAGATAAATTACAACTCATAATGTATTCTTGTCAAGATCCTGATTATAAAAATGTTCATCTATATAATCTTGTTTCTCTTGTCCAGTTAATGGAACGCTTTCACTTCCACTTCTCTTGAAAAAGTTTCCGTTTAAAAAACTTAATAGTTTGCTTGTTTCTTGAATAATACAAGGCTTATCTGATGGCTTACAAGTTATATGAAATACGCATACCTCATCTTTTATATCAACAAACTTATACGAAATATTTTCATTTACAAACTTCTCTAAGAATGCCTGATTTAATTTACGAGAAAATTCAATAGTAAACTTGTCTTTCTGCTCAGTAAGCGTTCTACCCTTCCCTCCAAAATAATGATTCAGTTCAGGGTTTAGTCCAGTAATATCATGATTTGCATCCTCAACCCCAATCAAGAGGTCCCCACCATTAGTATTAATGAATGAATTTATAACCTTCATTACACCTGCGCTAATTCTAGAAGACATCACTTCAAATTCTTTTTTCTTTATATCGCCTACTGGCAATCGAAATGTTTGTTTAAACTCTCTATCTGGACCCTCTTCCCCTCGAATTATTGAATAAACTTGGTCAATATCATTTAGTTTTCCAATGACTGAAAGCATATCATCCAACTTGTAAATGTTTTCATTTATTGTGGATCTGGGATTCTTCATAAAGCTTTCATTGAGATTATTAACTTCTCTTAGAAGCTCATTGATTTTTTGATTAGCTTTAATTGTTGAGTCGAGTAATTCATTTTTTTCAGGCATTAATATTTTTAGGTTGCCAAGATTTTTTGGTGAAAGGAGTTTGTTTTTGCCTTTAAACTTTAAATTTGAACGATACAACTGTCGCCCAACCTCAGAATTCAAAAATATTTCTATATACTTAGCTAAAGAACTATCTTTAACATAATAAAATAAATAATCATCAGACCTATCATCAAAAATTTCTTTAAACAAAACCTCAGGCTTGTTAACACATATCCCAATCTTATCTGCATACCGATCTTTATTTGTTCTAAGTACACAAATAATCTGACCAGAGGTATTTGTCTCTCTTCTAGATAACTCATCTACTTTTTGTGCAAAATTTTGAAAATCATCTTCATGGTTAAAACTTACCAAGTCCTTTAAAGAGTGTTCCTTATATCCCTCGCCATAATTATGAAAGATATTTATTTCAGACTTATCTAGTGATTCTAATTGTTCATAACCATAAAAGTCTTCTAGCCTCATAAAATATCCATCGGATAGTTTATTTTCATCATCTAATTGAGATGGCTTTTGGAAAAAGTTAGCAATAAATGGGCAAACATATTCATTATTAATATGTATGAAAAGGGCGTTTGCTCCTCCTAAATCATCAGGGCAACTATGATAGGCATCAACCCTTGGGTGTCGCCTTAAAGCATCAAGAACAGCAGATTTCTTAAACTGATTGTCGTCAGAATTTGATGTTTGAATCCTTAAATATAATAATCCAGTTGGATGAATAGAATTATAAGAAAAAGCATTTCGAATTGCATTTACTGCTACTTTAGCATCTAAAGAACTCAAATCTAAATAATCAAGTTTATTTGCAATTATTTCTGAAAGATCAGATGCTCTTACTCGCCCTTTACCTGATAAAAATTTTTCTGATACTTTCTCTACATAAATTAGAGGCCCTCTCTCATCATCTAGAGCCCCATATTCAAAGTCTCCTTTCTGCATCTTACTAAAAATATCATTTGGAACAGTGGGTTCTGAGTAACTTAACACGTCAAATTCTTCAGAATTTGGACTTGAAAGAGAATCATAAGTAAAGGAGAAAGAAAAGTCCAAATTAGCAAGATAAATTAGGCTATTTGGATTGTTTTTAGAAATAATATAGGCATAGAAAGCTCTGCTGCTTCGAGAATTACTATTTAGATTTTTAAAATATGCATTCACATAAAAACCAAGCTTGTTAAGCAGCCCCAAGAATACCTCATCGAAATGAAAGCCAGTTGGTCTATGTTTCAGGTCATGATTAGTAAGTATTAGATAGCCTGTTTTATTTAACATTTTCAAAATTGTAAATAAAAACTCTATAGAGTTATCATAAGAATTAAAAACATACTCTTTATTTCCCAGCACATACTTAGTGGATTCTTTGCTAATCCGCCTAGAGACAAGAGATATTAATTTTGGGTTCTCTATTCGAATATTATCAACATAGATATAATCATAGAGATTTTCATCTTCGGTATTAAGCTCCGAAGATAATTCACCATCAAATGCTCGGTTTTGTTCATTCACTTTAAGAAAATATTTTTTACTATTTCGACGCTCAGAAAAAGTTAAATTTAGATCATTAGTGCGCTCTCGGAGCTCTTTCAGAGTAATCCCTGGGTTTTCTTCTTTTATCTTTGATCTTGCCTTATCTCTTGCATTCGATATAGGAATACTTCCATAATAAAGGCCTTTTGCATTACTTCCTTTGATGGAAATTAATTTGGAAACAATCTGTTTTCGAAAAAGTGATTCAGTATTTAAGTTGTGCATTGACCTAATTAGTTTATTTTTAAGCAAAATAAATTAGTTTATCTAAATTATATTGCAATCGAATGTTTCTTAATTTAAATATAGTTTAATTTTGAAGTAACTTTCTAAAGTGTTTTCCAATCTCACTAGCGAGCTTAACAGGAACTGCATTTCCTATTTGGGTATATCTTGGAACCTCTCTTTCAAAGTTAGATTCACGGGGGTTACCCGCCCTTCTAATTCCACCAGTTGTTCTTTTTCCAGCAAACTTATACCAATCAGGGAAAGTTTGCAATCTTGCCCATTCACGAACAGTCAGACTTCTAGCTTGAGAATAATGAACAAAATCATCAGGCAATGAGGTCACAGTTATTTTAGGGCCATTATCTCCCCATTTTTTTGGAAGTACGCGCTGCGCAAACTTTTTAGTTTTAAGGTGCTCTGGTATCTTTCCCTGGTTTTTGATCATATGACTAAATTTTTCAACTACCTTATCCGAGTGTCTGCTGTATTTCATTTCTGTCAGTTCATCCCCTTTTTTCATTAAGACACCTGAATGGATATTTGTACGGTAACTTTCCTGAAGTCTATTTAATGGATCTTTTCTGTATGACAGTGACTCACCGCCATATTCAAAATTGTCATCAACTAAATCAGATAATAGATCCTCTATGTCAGGATAGTCATTTGTTGGCTCAGGAAGTAAACCTCCTTCTAATGCGTCTAGAGCAGACATTGAATTGAAATTAAAGTCATTTCTAATCCCGATTATTAGAACTCTGGGTCTATTTTGCGGAACGCCATAATCATTAGCTTTTACTAATTTAAACTTGACTGTGTAATTAGATAAACTATCAAACGTTTTAAATACATCCTTGAAGATTTCACCTTTCATTCCATCTTTAGTCCATTTTGCATTTAACAATCCCCGAACGTTTTCGAATAGAAAAATCTTAGGCTGAATCTGACTAATAAAATAGGCCATATCCTGATATAGATGATTAGATGGCAACTGTTTTTTGTCTACAGAATAAGACCTTCTGATGCCTAAAGCAGAGTAGCCTTGGCAAGGAGGACCTCCAGTTATCAAATCAACTGAGTTTTCTCTAAAGTCACGTTTAAAATCGACTTGCAGATCATTTAAAAGCGAATCAAAATAATCCTTTTTCAGAATAACTTCTTTTATATCTTTTGAGTGATATTTCTCACGCAAATGAGGATATTCTTGATCTCTATTAATTAGGTAAGTTTCTAAAGCATCAGAGTTTAGCTCATTCACATAAAGAGGATAAAATCCCGCTTGCTCTAATCCCAAAGAAAGTCCACCACATCCAGCAAATAAATCAATAAAAGTAAGCTTCTTGTTGAGATTTTTAATCATTTAAAAATTATAGTTCAAATTTAGCTCAAAACAGACTCTGTTGAAAAGCCAAAGTTGAAATTACTTCTTTGTTTTGAAGGTTATCTAAATAATCTGACCATTCTTGCATCATTAATCTTCGCTCATTTAAATACTCAGCATGGTTGTATGCCGCTCTGACTTTATTTGCTGGTAGATGTGAAAGCTGAATTTCTATTAAGTCATCTTTATAGCCTAGTTCATTAAGCCTAGTACTAGCCATAGATCTAAAGCCATGAGGGGTCATCTTCTCTTTACCTACACCTACCCTTCTTAAGGCCAGTCTGAGTGAGTCAGGAGTAATTGGTTTATTTTTATTTCTATCTGTTGGAAATACATAGTCACTATCTAAATTTACATTCCTTAAATTTTGAAGGGCCTTAAGCACCTGAAGACTCATAGGAACCAGATGAGGTTTTTTAGTTTTCATTCGTTCCTTGTTAATTCTTATGAGATGATCATCAAAATCAATCTCGCTCCATAACATGCCTGTTAGTTCTGTTGGTCTTAAAAAGACATGGGGGGCAATAACTAGTGCTGCTCTTACCTCATAAGTCCCCTCATGCTGCTCTAACTTATCAAGAAGCCATGGAATCTCTTTAGGATCAGTAATTGTTGCATAGTGTTTTTCAAGTTTCTTTTCAAAGATGTCATTGGGCAAGTCTCTTACTGGATTAATCTTGATAATATCCATACCCACTGAATACTTAAAGATACCATTCAAGATACTTCTTACCTTCTTGAGCATATCAAGCTTTCCTGTCTCCTGAATCTTAAGCAGTAAATTTCTTATTTCTGATGACTTAATGTCTTCGATAGGCAAATTACCAAGTTTAGGCAGTAAGTAGTTGTTTGATCGTTGTATGGTGTCTTCAACATACCCTATGCTCCACTGATTCTTATTTTTATTGATCCACTTATGAAACATATCTTCAAAGGTAGCTCTAATTCGAGGATTAAGCTCCTCCTTAATTTGTTTTGGATTTATTCCCTTAAAGAGGAGTTGTTTGTTCTTATTTCGAGCCTGACGAGCCTCCAAAAGAGAGACCAATGGATAAGGTCCAAGTGACATCATCGTCGCTCGATTATTAAATCGATAGCGATGTCTCCATAATTTTGATCCATTCGGATTAATTTCTAAAGTAAGCCCTTGAGAATCAGCAACTCGATAAAGTTTCTTTTTTCGCTTAAGATTTCGTATTTTTGTGTCTGTAAGCACCGTGTGATGAAGCCTTGTATTTTTTTGAGTGTTTCAAATCTACTCACAAGTCTACTCACTTTAGTACAAGATGTCAAAAATATTTATGAGATGTTATGAAAATCTAAAAATTATAAAACCCCTTATTTAAAGGGCTTTAAATGCTAATTATGATACGTTATGATTCTTTATGAAAATCAAAGTGTGGTGGAGGGAATGGGATTCGAACCCATGAAACCGTGAGGTTTACACGCTTTCCAAGCGTGCGCGATCGACCACTCTGCCATCCCTCCTAAACTTTTGATTTTAACCTTTCGAGGACTCTATCATTGCTTCTATCTGTTCATCCTCTATGCGCGTCATAAGCGGCTTAAATTTATTAATTTGGTGCCCTAAAAGAGGACTCTTCATGTCATCCCAGTTCAGAGAGTCAACATTTAGGAATACTTCTGATTTCTCTGCCATCTCAGGGAGTACAGGCTTTAGATAAGTCATTAACACTCTGAAAAGGTTAATTGCTAGTGAGGTAATCTCGTGAACCTCTTGCATCTTGCCTTCTTCTTTCGCGAGCTGCCAAGGCTTCTTGTCATCAATGTACTGGTTTGCTTTATCCGCAAGCTTCATAATCGAGCGCATGGCCTGACCAAAGTTTCTATCTTCGTAGTGACCTACTATCTCGCTGCTAGCAGCTACAAACTCATCATAGAGCTCTTGCTCACAGCAAACTTTAGAGAGCTCTTTGTCAAACTTCTTAACCACAAATGATGCACTCCTTGAGGCAATATTAACTACCTTACCAACAAGGTCCGAGTTGACGCGCTGCTTGAAGTCTTCCAGATTCAGATCAATGTCATCGATCTTTGATGAAAGCTTGTAGGCATAGTAATAACGAAGATACTCAGGATTGAGAGATTCTAGATAGGTTCTAGCAAGAACAAAGGTGCCACGCGACTTACTCATTTTTTGCCCATTCACCGACAAGAATCCGTGCGCAAAGACAGCGTTTGGTGTTCTAAAGTTAGATCCAATCAATGTAGCCGGCCAGAATAGAGCATGGAAGTAGACAATATCCTTACCAATGAAGTGATAGAGCTCAGTATCAGAGCCCTTCTCAAAGAAGTCATCAAACTCAAGGTCAGAGTTATCGCAGAGCTTCTTGAAACTTGCCATATAGCCTATTGGGGCGTCTAGCCATACATAAAAGTACTTGTCCTCAGTTCCAGGTATCTTGAAGCCAAAGTAAGGCTTGTCTCTTGAAATATCCCACTGCTCTAAGCCCTGATCGAACCATTCAGCCAGTTTGTTGCTGACCTGTTCCTGAAGATGGCCTGCCTTAGTCCAATCTTTGAGTTCTTTTTCAAATTGTGGTAAATCAAAGAAGTAGTGCTCTGAATCCTTCTCTATCGGAACCGCGCCAGAAATGACCGATCTAGGATTTTTGATTTCAGTCGTTGAATAGGTTGCGCCGCACACTTCGCAGTTATCGCCATACTGATCTTCTGCGCCGCACTTAGGACAATCACCCTTAATATATCGATCCGGGAGGAACATCTCCTTTTCAGGATCAAAAGATTGCGAGATTACCCTCTTCTTAATGTAGCCCGCATCATTCAAGCGATTATAGATTAATTCTGAAAAATATCGATTCTCATCAGAGTGCGTTGAATGGTACTGACTAAAGTTAATGTGAAAATCACTCAAATCAGCCTGGTGACGCTCGCTGACTGAAGCAATGAGCTCTTCAGGCGTAATGCCCATTTCAGCAGCCTTAAGCATGATTGGGGTTCCGTGAGTATCATCAGCGCACACGTAGTAGCACTCATTACCCTGCATATTTTGAAACCGAACCCAGATATCAGTCTGAATAACTTCGAGCATATAACCCAAATGAAGATCGCCATTTGCATAAGGGAGTGCTGAGGTAACTAGAATTCTACGTTTAGTCATAAATAGTCTTCAATAATCCTAATATAAATAAGGATTTGTGGGATAGTTGTACGATAAAATATCGCTATTTTACCGACCGAGGTCAACAAATTGTCAACTATAACCGAAGATAAAATTCAAACGATTCTAAGCGGCATCATCGATGAAAACACAGGCAAAGACCTTGTCTCATCTGAGAATGTAAAGAAAATCTCGATTGATGATGAGATTGTGAATGTTGAACTGCTGCTCAAATACCCTGCAGCGAACTTCCATGAGGATCTTAAAGGAATCGTCGAAGAAACGCTCTCTAAGGAAGGAGTCAACTATTCGAATATTTCAATTAATTCAAAGATCCCTTCTTACGAAACGCAAGGCGTTGAGGCACTACCGGGGGTTAAAAATATTATCGCTGTTGCCTCAGGAAAAGGAGGCGTAGGTAAGTCAACGACTGCTGTCAATTTGGCTCTTGCTTTGCAGTCTGAAGGCGCTAATGTTGCAATACTGGATGCGGACATTTATGGCCCCTCTCAGCCGCGCATGTTGGGCGCTAAAGATCTTAGGCCCCAAGAGTCTGAAGGCGGCAATATGAAGCCTGTTATGGCTCATGGCCTGCAGTCCATGTCGATCGGTTTTTTGGTTGATGAAGCCTCTCCCATGGTGTGGCGCGGTCCAATGGTCACACAGGCTCTTGAGCAGCTTCTAAAGAACACAGAGTGGGACGATGTCGACTACATGATCATAGACATGCCGCCTGGAACTGGTGACACTCAATTGACTCTCTCTCAAAAGATTCCGGTGAGCGGAGCGGTCATTGTTACAACGCCTCAAGATATTGCGCTTATTGATGCGCAGAAAGGTCTTGCGATGTTTGAAAAAGTTAACATTCCAATCCTTGGTATCGTTGAGAATATGTCGATTCATATCTGTTCAAAATGTAACCACGCTGAAGAGATTTTTGGTCATGGCGGCGGTAAACAGATGGCTAGCAATTCTGAGACTAACTTTTTGGGCGCACTTCCACTTCAATTAGACATCAGGACAGATGTTGATGAGGGCACCCCTAGTGTTGCCAAGGACCCTGAGAGTCAGGTTTCTGCGATGTATCAAGAGATAGCCAGGCGCGTTGCTGGAACTCTTTCACTCAAGAACGAGTCCGTTGGGGCATTTCCAAAGATTACTATCGAATAAATAAGCTCTAGTGGTTCTCTGAGACCTGGTTGATGGTGTATTTTGGTATCTCAATGACTATGTCTTCTTGATCGATGATTGCCTGGCAGGATAGCCTTGAGTCTGGATCCAGGCCCCATGCCTTATCAAGAAGATCGTCCTCGACCTCGTCTGACTCCTCGATCGAATCAAAACCTTCACGAATATAAACGTGACATGTCGTGCACGCGTTAGACATCTCGCAGGCATGCTCGATCTCGATGTCATTATCTAGAAGCGCTCTACAGACGCTGGTGCCTGTTTCTACATCAAGGACAGTACCTTCAGGGCAAAAGTCATCGTTAGGAAGGATAATTATTTGTGGCATAGTAATATTTTATAGTTGATCGTTAAATTCATCAATTCGGTGTCCTTTCATAGCGCTCATAATGGATTGATTCATCCTCATTTCTACAAACTTTGCACTCACCCTTTCAAGCTCCTGGGTTGCCTCTTTAATCTCATCTGCACCTGTGGAGTCAATAATAAGAGACAAGTCCTTTCTCGCAGATAGAATTGAGTCAAGCATTGCTTTGTCTAGGAGTGATTGATCCGCCTCAAGCGCAGCGTCAATTGCTTCAATAGTTCTGTTGGCATCCACTCGCTGCTCCTGGAGCATTCTTAGCTGAATATCTTCCTGTGCAAAAACAACCGAATCTTTAAGCATTTTTTCCATTTCTTGATCACTTAGGCCATAAGAAGGCTTTATCACTATCTCAGACTTAACGCCTGAGGTCTCCTCTTTAGCAGAGACCGATAAGAGTCCATCAGCGTCGACCTGAAACTCGACCAGTATACGCGCCCTTCCAGCAACCATTGGAGGTATGCCTTTGAGCTCGAATCGGCCCAGAGAGCGGCAATCCTTCGTGAGCTCTCGCTCGCCTTGATAGACATGAATACCCATCCCGGTTTGGCCATCTTTATAGGTGGTAAATTCTTGCGCCCTAGTGATAGGGATTGTTGTATTTCTATGAATCACCTTCTCTACAAGACCGCCCATCGTTTCAAGGCCCAAGGAGAGAGGCAGGACATCTAGAAGCAGGACATCATCCTTACTTTTGTTACCAGCCAGGACGTTAGCTTGAATTGCTGCACCTTTGGCCACAACCTCATCTGGATTAATAGAGCACAGCACTGGCTTTTTGAAGAGCTCACCCACCCTCTCTCGGATTACGCTCATGCGCGTTGAACCACCCACCATGATGACCTCTTTGACATCCTGAGTGTCAATACCGGCATCTCTTAGCGCTCTTTTGGTAATTCGAAGCGTTCTTTTGACAAGGTCTTCAGTCATGGCTTCAAAATCAGATTTGGTAATTTGATAGTGCTTATGATCAATTTCAAACTCGGCAACATCTTTTGTAGATAGCTGCTCTTTTGAAGATTTTGCGAATTGCCTAATGATCTGAATTTGACTTGCAGACAGATTCTGCAAGGCAAGCTTATTGACGCAATCTTCAAAGATTAAATTATCAAAGTCGTCTCCCCCCAGGCTAGAGTCTCCGCCCGTAGACATCACCTCAAAAACACCTCTATTAAAGCTTAGTATTGAGATATCAAACGTACCCCCTCCTAAATCATAAACCGCGTGAATACCCTCTTCTTTTGTCTCTAGACCGTAAGCAATGGCGGCCGCTGTGGGCTCATTGAGTAGTCTCAATACATTTATTCCAGCGAGCTTTGCAGCGTCTTTTGTGGATTGTCTTTGTGCATCATTAAAATATGCAGGAACCGTTATAACTGCCCCTTTAAGTTCATCGCCAAGGGCTTTCTCTGCTCTATTCTTAAGACTATTGAGAATTCTGGATGAGACCTCGATTGGCGTCAAAACGCCCATTGCCGTCTTGAAACCAACTGAGCCATCAAGATTAACTAAATCATAAGGAAGGTTTTTAATAGCTTTAGCTTCATCATAACTAATCCCCATAAAACGCTTAATTGAAAAGATTGTGTTTGAAGGGTCCTGAATAGCAAAGTTGAGAGCCTCTTTCCCAATCGACACTTCTTCACCACTGAAGTGCGCTATTGAGGGAAGAATGACCTCTCCATCGGTATCTTTTAAAAGCTTTGTCGCGCCACTCATAACACTAGCTACCAAAGAGTTGGTTGTGCCTAAATCTATACCACACGCAAGGTTATGGCGATGAGGAGCTGTCGATTGACCAGGTTCTGAAATTTGAAGTAATGCCATTATTTATGCCCTATAACCATTCATCCATCAACTTGCTTGACTCACTGAGTAACTGTTCATAGAACTTGAGCTCTCTGACATCTTTCTTGATCTCCAAGTGCCCTTTATTTTCCTTAAAAGCATCTGAGATCAAATCAATCTTTGATTGAATTTGTTCTTCTACTTTGTCCAAGTAGTCCTCTAAATCATCGGGGTTCTGTTTTAATCGCAACAACTCTAACTCTTCCCTGAGCTCAATCTGAGAAATCAAGAAGTCATGGTCCATCGAAGTATCTCTCTCATCGAATGCATCAATACCCTCAAGCTTTAATAAATAACTGGCCCTATTGAGCGGCGATTTGATAGACTCAAAGGCAGTGTTCAGTAGTGATGTATTTTGGAGTGCTTGCAACTTTTCTGAATCACCTCTGCTGGCAAACTGATCTGGGTGAAAGCGAGCTATCTCTCTTTGATAGGCCTCTTTTAAGCTGGATTCATCAATGAAAAACGATGTTTCAAGGTCAAATAACTCAAAATAATTTTGCATATAGCCAATGCCCTAGAGACCCATGAAAACTATCTAAACGGTGAAAGATTCTCCGCATCCACACTCAGCCTTAGAGTTTGGATTGTTGAACTCAAATCCCTCATTGAGCCCTTCTTTTTGAAAATCAACCTCAGTACCATCAATATAGATAAGGCTTTTGGCATCGACAATCACTTTCACGCCTTTATCATCAAAGGTCGTATCATCATCGTTGACCGAATCAACAAACTCCATATTGTAACCAAGACCAGAGCAGCCTGTGGTTTGCACTGACAGTCTAACGCCGACACCTGAACCTCTATTGGATAGGTAGTCGCTCATTCTTTGGGCCGCTTTGTCAGTCAGTGTTATTGCCATAATTTTTAGCTAGCTTTGTTCTTAAGATCTGTGATAGCAGCTTTGATAGCATCCTCAGCTAAAACCGAGCAATGAATCTTCACTGGAGGCAGTTCTAACTCATCTACAATTTCCGTATTTTTAATTTGCGAGGCTTCATCTAAAGTTTTGCCTTTGACCCACTCTGTTAAAAGAGATGAGGACGCAATTGCAGAGCCGCAACCATAAGTCTTAAATTTAGCCTCTTCAATGACTCCGTCATCGTTGATCTGAATTTGTAGACGCATGACATCGCCACACGCTGGCGCGCCAACCATACCAGTTCCAACATTGACTGCATCTTTATCTAAAACTCCTACGTTCCTAGGGTTTTCATAGTGATCTAATACTTTCTTACCATATGCCATAAGTTACTCCGAATTTAACTGACAATTTTACGCTACAGCTTGCTGTAGATTTTTTAAATCTTTTCAAATTAGTGAGCAGCCCACTGCACAGAATTTAAATCGATTCCATCCTTGTACATATCCCATAATGGCGATAGTTCTCTTAATTTTTCAACTTTTTCACGAACCAGAGTGATGGCATCATCCACATCTTTTTCTGTCGTGTAACGTCCTACACTAAAGCGAATCGAGCTGTGTGCAAGCTCGTCACTCAGCCCAAGTGCACGCAGCACATAGGACGGCTCAAGACTCGCAGATGTGCATGCCGACCCAGAGGACACAGCCACGCCAGAGATAGCCATCATCAGTGACTCACCCTCGACATAGTTGAAGCTAATGTTAAGATTCCCTGAAATCCTTTGATCTAGATCACCATTGACGACGACCTCTTCCATATCCGAAAAACCATCGTAGAGTCTTTGTCTTAACCTTAAGGTTCTCTCGCTCTCCTCTTTCATCTCAGCTTTGGCAATGGCAAAAGCCTCACCCATACCAACAATTTGATGGGTAGCGAGCGTTCCAGAGCGCATACCTCTCTCATGACCACCACCGTGCATTTGAGCTTCTAGTCGAACTCTTGGCTTACGAGAGACATAAAGAGCTCCCATACCTTTGGGCCCATAGATCTTGTGAGCAGAAAAACTCATTAAATCTACTGGAAGAGAGGTTAAATCGATTTCTATTTTGCCAACCGACTGAGCAGCATCTACATGAAAAAATACTTTATTTTCTCTGCAAATCTCGCCAATAGTCTGTAGATCTTGAATCACACCAATCTCATTATTAACATGCATGAATGAGGCCAAAATTGTGTCTTCTCTGATCGTACTCTTGAACTCTTCAATATCTAAAAGGCCGTTGGCCAGAGGGTCCAGATAAGTCACCTCAAAACCCTCTCTCTCAAGCTGGCGACAGGTATCTAGAACAGCTTTATGTTCTGTCTTTAGAGTAATGATATGTTTACCGCGCTTGTGATAAAAATTTGCGATTCCCTTGATTGCCAGGTTGTTAGACTCTGTTGCGCCTGAAGTCCAAACAATCTCTCTAGGGTCAGCACCCACCAAATCAGCGACCTGAGAGCGAGCCTCATCAACTGCTTTTTCAGCTTGCCAGCCATAATAGTGTGAGCGCGAAGCTGCATTACCAAAGTCACCCTCCATAGTCAGATATTTAGCCATTTTTTTAGCAACACGAGGATCAACCGGAGTGGTTGACGAGTAGTCCATATAAGTTGGATTAAGCATTACAATATTCCTTTAAAAAATTAATTAACGTTAAGTGACTGATTCAAGCGATAGTCATCCATCACCTGCTGAAGGTTTCGAGTACTTAAAAAACCTCTAATTTGGTCGCTCACCTCACACCATAAATGATGCGACAGGCACTGCTTACCTCGGTTACAGTCTTTTGAGCCGTGGCAACGTCTTAGATCAATATTTTCGTCGACCGCTTCAATGATTTGCGTAAGTGATACCTCGTCTGCATTCACATTCAAAAGGTATCCTCCGCCAGGACCTCTAACACTCTTAACAAGCTTAGCTTTCCTGAGTTTAGCAAAGAGCTGCTCTAAATAGGAGAGTGAAATATTTTGTCTCTGTGAAATCATGTCCAGGGTAACTGGCCTTGTTGATTCGTTAGATGCTAAATCCAACATAGCCGTCACCGCGTATCTTCCTTTAGTGGTTAATTGCATAAGATTCTCAATCTAAAAATAAAGTTTAAATTATACTATTAACCTAGTAATTTAGTCAAGTATATAATTCAACTCAAAGTTTAGTTTTTTTCAACGCTTTTAGTCGGCTTTTTTGGGGAAACTTTTTCAAGTTGCTTTTCCATCTCTGAGAGGCGATCGATAAGGGAGTTAACGGCCTGGAGAGTTGGATCATTTGATATGCCTGACGCCTTAGCTGCATAAGAGTCAAATGAGTCTTCATCTTCTGTTTTTTGCCTCACAATACGGCCCGGAATACCAACCACAGTCTCGTTATCATCAATCGACCTAACAACGACAGAATTGGATCCAACACGCACATTATTCCCAAGGGTTATGGGTCCTAAAATTTTGGCACCAGCACCAATCACAACGCCATTTTTAAGGGTAGGATGCCTCTTGACTTTATCCCAAGTTGTTCCGCCCAAGGTGACGCCGTGATACAGCATACAGTCATCACCAATGATAGCTGTCTCTCCTATCACCACACCCATACCATGATCAATAAAAAAACGCCTTCCAATGACAGCGCCAGGATGGATCTCGATGCCAGTAATCCATCTGGCAAGTGTGGATATAAAGCGTGCAAGCCAGCGCAGCTTATAGCGCCATAAAAAATGAGTGAGTCTATAAAGAATGACTGCCTGAACCCCTGAATAACAGGTCAGTATTTCAAATACATTTCTTGCTGCAGGGTCTCTAGCAAAAACGCTGCGTACGTCTTCAATAATTCTCATCAATGAATTATACCATTATTGATACTTTTGAGATTTTGAGAGTCTAAATAATAAAGCTTACTGATAAGAGTGTGATGACTTAAAACGTTTATAGCCCCACATATACTGTTCAGGTATTTTTCTGACTAAAGATTCAATCGATTTATTCATAACTTTGACACAAGATTCTAGATCATCACCATCCTTGCTCAGGTTCACAGGCTCAAAATTTAAATCATAACCTTTTCCTTTATCAAGCCTCTTAGCCCAGAACATCAAGACTTGTGCATTGTGCTTTTGAGTAAGCCTTGCAAGGAGAGTCATAGTGTTCACCTCTTTATTAAAAAAAGGAGCCATAATGCCGCCATCTTCACCTGGATCTTGGTCAGGAAGCATTCCAACTAATTCGCCGTTACTCAGAGCTCTTTGAATTTTTAGGATGCCTGACTTATCAGCGCTAGCCATTGTCAGATTGCCCTGATTTCTTCTGGCAAAGAGGTACTCGTTCTGTTTCTCACTTCTCAGAGAACGATACATAAAGGTAACCTTTCTTTTTTCAGCGATAACTCTTCCAGTTATCTCCCAACACCCAATATGAGGAACCAAAAGGATAGTTTTTTTTGAGTCATTAAGGTATTGCTCACCATTAATATTCCTAATGAGATTTGCATTCTCTTTGAATGACTGGTTCCAAATTAAACCTGACTCTGTTAAATTTTTTCCCGTTTCAATCAGAGATTTCTTTAAGAGAGCTTTCAAATGAATCTGATCAAGATTCGGAAAACAAATCTCTAGATTTTGCCTAGATGCATTTTTCGCATCTGAATTAAAAATAAATAGAAGATGGCCCAACAAAGTGCCAAAAGTATGATTAGCCTTTAGCGGTATAAAAGAGCAAAAGGCTAGGAAAAGGCGAATCATTTCTAGTTATAGAGCTGATCAATTGCCGCCTTGTAATCAATAATAATTTTTTGATAAGTTCCAGCAGCTTGCAAGTAGGTCATATTTGCCTGGTTTGCATTAATCTTGGCTGCAAGTACCAAAGATTTTTGTCCTCTAGCTTCACTAAATTTTATCTGCTCTTCGATAACCTTTTCCTCAGCAAGAGCGCCCTGCTCTAAATACAATTCTACAAGTTCAGACAGAAGGTCTACCTGTGCCAATAAATAATTAATTTGCTGGACACTGTTCATTTCTGCCTCTGCTCTTTTAGCGTCAACATCAGACATTTTAATTTCGGTATTCTCAACTGCAATCAGCTCTTTTCTTGATCCCAATGGGTATGAGATATCAACTCCGATGTTCCAGGAATAGTCTCTGTTACCAAAGCTTCCAAAGTACTTATCGTTTTCTCCTAGAGAAGACAGCCCTAAGTTTAGATTCACGTTAGGCATGGTTTTGTTCTCGTTTGTTTCAAGCTCTCGTTGAAGTTTAGCTTTGTCAAAATCATACTTCTGCATTGCTCTTGAGTTTTTAACAAATTCTCGCACGTCGACGCTCACCAAATCTTGCTCTTCAAACAAATTCATATCTACAATCATTTCTGACTCTTTAAAACCAATCAGGTTGGCCAACTCTCGCCTCTCTATAATGAGCTCTTTGTTTGATTGAAGAGACTGCTGTTTTGCTTTGACAAAATTATCCTTCTCTTGAATCAGAACAGTGATATCTACAAGAGAGTTTTTAAATTTGTCTTCTGTCAAATCTAATTGCTGTTTGGCAAGGTCAAGAGCGACTTTGTGATTTTTAACTATTTCTTGTTTGAGAGCCAAATCAATAAACTTAGAGAGCTTAGAGGCTAAAAAGCTTTCAGCTTGCTCTTCTAGACTCACCTTCTTTGCCATAAGTTCAATGGATGCAAGGTCAAGATTGAGTTTGTCGTTTAAACCATCTTTGTTTTGAAGCAGCGGCCTGGTGTAGTCAACTGAAAAAAGGTTCGAGTGAGTGGCATTGCTGTCTTTATCGTTTCTAGTTAGAGAATGTTTGAGATTAACGCTAGCACCTGAGTTGTCAACTTTTCTTGTCGCGCCTATTTCATACTTTGTAGAATATAAGTCTTTATAGAGCCTCGAGCCAACATCTTCACCTCCAGTGAAAGTTTCACTTGCGCCAGCTTTAATGTTCCAATCTGTGTAAGCTGCTAATGATTTCTGATTAAGGAGACTTGACTTTTCTGATAGAGAAAGCTGAACAAAGTATGGGTGGCTCTCTATAAGTCTCTCACTAAATTCACTCAGCGTGATAGCACTTGCATTAATAGATATTAGAAAAGTAAAAGCAGATAAAACAGTACGATAAAACATCATTTCCCCTTTTGAATTTAATAAATCAAATTTAACAATATCGCTAGTTTAGAGCATCAAAAACCTATTTTAGTGAAGTTTTGATGAATTTTAGGCAAAAGATTTAAATAAATTAATTTGGCAAATGAATCTTGATTTCATTGATTATCTCAATGAGTTTTTTACCATTCGTATTTATAATGACGCTAGCAACCTCTCGATATAGAGGGTCTCTAGAATCAATAATATCTGAAATTGTCTTTCTACGATTCGTACTATTTTCAAGAAGTGGTCTTGTTTTTGATTTTGCCGTCCTTCTTAAAATTTGCTCTACAGATGATGATAAATATATCACGGCACCAGTCTTCTTAATTACTTCTCTATTCTCTTTTGACAAAACTGCACCACCACCAGTTGCAAGCACGATATTAGGTTTTCTGCAGAGATCCTCTAAAACATCTGACTCTCTTTTTCTAAAGCCCTCTTCACCCTCTACATCAAAAATGTGATCAATGCTGACGCCTGTCTTATCTATAATTTCGTGATCTGCGTCATAAAAACTTATTTTTAAATTCTCAGCAAGGCGCCTTCCAACTGTTGTCTTGCCTGAGCCCATAGGGCCTATTAAGACAATGTTGTTGCATTTTTCCTGCATATTAAAAAATTAAAATTATGGAGTCAGTTTATAGAGAGCTCCGCAATAAGGGCAACTCGCATTGCCAAACTCATCAAATTGCAAAAAGACTTTAGGATGCATATTCCATTTTGAAGCATTTTTTGGCGGACAGTGAGCAGGCAAGTCCTTTTTAGAGACTAGAGCAACATCTGACTGATTGGAGCTTATTGAATTCACCCGCACATACCTTTTTTGATCCAGTGCAAATAATCAGCATTCCTTCCATGAACACAATCAAAGTATAAAGCTTGGAGCTTTTCGGTTATTGGGCCACGTGAACCAATACCTATTTGATTTCCATCAAGGTCTCTTATCGGTGTGACTTCGGCAGCAGTTCCAGTAAAGAAAGCCTCATCAGATGCATATATTTCATCGCAAGACAGTTTCTTTTCTACAATTTCATAACCTAAAGACTTGGCTAGTGTGACGATTGTATCTCGCGTAATTCCAGGGAGTGCAGAGGTCAAATGAGGCGTGTAAATAACCTCATCCTTGATTACAAATATATTTTCACCACTTCCTTCTGATACAAACCCTTCAATATCAAGCATTAGAGCCTCATCAAAGCCATGATCTAGTGCCTCTTTAAGTGCCATCATCGAGTTAATGTAGTTTCCGTTTGTTTTTGCACCGCTCAGAGTTGGATGCGCTGGATGCCTAACATAAGAAGAAGTTCTAATTCTTATACCATTCTTCATGTTGTCTTCACCAAGGTAGGCTCCCCACTCCCAAGCAGCAATCATGGTATGCACTTTAAGGTTATCAGCTCTCAGACCCATGCCTTCTGAACCATAAAAACACATCGGTCTAATGTAGGCAGATTTTAGATTGTTTTTCGTGATTACCTCTCTTTGAGCTTGATTCAGCGTATCAGCATCATAAGGTATTTTCATACCCAGAATTCTTGTCGAATTAAATAGTCTTTCCGTATGCTCCTCCAGTTTAAAGATAGCAGGACCATGATTAGTTTCGTAGGCTCTTACACCTTCAAATGCGCCCATTCCGTAGTGCAAAGTGTGCGTCAGTACATGAACTTTTGCCTCTCTCCAATCCAACCATTCTCCATCCATCCAGATGAAGCCATCTCTGTCTTCCATTGTCATCATAAAACTTTATCAAAATTAAACATTAATCACGAAATTATACCCATCTCATATAGATATTCATTCAATATCTCTCATTTGATTTTTTGCAATTAAATTAGCTAGTTAAACCTCATAATAACTGAAATATAACTGAAAATAATTTGAGAATTCAATCATAAATATCTATAAATTGGCTAGGTATAATTTGTTATCTCTTAAGAAAATTTGTATCAATGGAATTTAATTTTTTTACATTTATATTTTTGTTTGCTATCCTAACCTCAGTGGTTGCTTTGCTTTGGTTGAACTTTAGGCAAGACAGAGCCATCACTATCTCCTTCGACAAAGTACCTGAGGGCTTTAATGAGACGATCAAACTCGAAGACCATCAGAAAGCAGGGAACTACACTAGGGCTAAGCTCAGACTCAATCATTTTGAAATCATTTTTTCAACCATTGTTCTTTTGTTATGGACACTGGGGGGAGCCATGAACTTGATAGATGGCTTTTGGTCAGAGAGAGTTATGGATCCAGTTTTGATGGGCACTTTCTTTATCTTAAGCATTATGCTGATTGCTAGTTTTATTGATTTGCCATTTAGCATTTATAGGAATTTTGTTCTTGAACAAAAATTTGGTTTCAATCGGATGACTATTGGTACGTTCGCTGGCGACCTGATCAAAGAGTTAATTTTAAGTCTTGTTCTTGTGCTGCCTTTAATCTATGCGATTTTATTCTTGATGAATTTTGAAACTATTGGAAAGTATTGGTGGATCTATGTATGGGCTATCATCACCGTCTTTTCTTTGTTTATGATGTGGATTTACCCTTCTTTTATTGCTCCATTTTTTAATAAATTTAATCCTTTGGATAATGAAACTTTAAAAGCAAGAATTACAAACCTTCTAGAGAGAACTGGGTTTGGGAGTGATGGTATTTTTGTTATGGATGGATCAAAAAGATCATCCCACGGAAATGCCTATTTCACAGGGATTGGTAAAAACAAAAGAATTGTTTTTTTCGATACACTTCTTAAAGGAATGGAAGATAAGGAGATTGAAGCGATACTGGCCCATGAACTAGGCCACTTCCATCATAAGCACACGCGACAAAGAATGATCAGTTCTTTTATCTTTAGCTTTGTAAGTCTTGCGCTTTTGGGATATCTCATTAATCAGCCTTGGTTTTTCAATGGACTTGGAGTTAATCAGCCCTCTTCCCACGCTGCTCTCGTTTTGTTTAGCTTGACACTGCCAGTCTTTAGCTTTTTTATTACCCCAATCAGCAACCTGATGTCTAGAAAGCATGAGTTTCAGGCAGATGCCTTTGCGGCGAGCCATACCGATGCAAAAGACTTGATTTCATCTCTCATTAAGCTTTATAAGGAGAACTCTTCTTCACTATCTCCAGATAAATATTATTCTGCTTTTCATGACTCTCACCCTAGCGCGGTTCTTAGAATTGAAAGATTACAATAAATCCTTTCCAGAGTGCCATTAACAAGAAAACAAAAATGGCGCATCAATAAAGTACAATCGGAGAAGATTGCTCGTGCTGACAAAGCAGCTTTAAAAGCTGAATCAGAGCTCGATGATGAAAAAGAGTACCAAGGAATAGTAATAACGAGATATGGTCAACGTCAGCTCGTTGAAGATGAAAATGGGATAGTCTTTCAGTCTGTAAGCAGACAAAACATTGGGTTCTCTGTTGCAGGTGACAAGGTTCTTTTTCAAAAAACAAAACACGATGATGCTATTGTGACTGCTATCTATCCTAGAGACAGCGAGCTCAAAAGACAAGACAAATTGATTGCAGCCAACATTGATCAATTATGGCTTGTTGTTGCCATAGAACCTCACTATGAATTTGAACTCATCGATCGCTACCTGATTATGGCTGAAAACTCCAATCTTCCTATAGGGATTATTGTTAATAAGATTGAACTCTCAACCAATAAGAGTAAAACTGAGGACGACTTTCTAAATTATCAATCTCTTGGCTATGATGTTCATTTCTTAAGTGTTAAAAAGCAAATTAACCTTGGTTTTTTTAAGGAGCAATTAGTTAACAAATCTCACATTTTTTTAGGTCAATCTGGCGTTGGGAAATCCTCACTCATTAACTCCTTGATTCCTGATTTACAGCTCAGAGTCAACGAGATTTCAAGCAAAAGCAAACTGGGCAAACACACGACCACCAATACGACCATTTACCATATACCTAGCGGTGGTGATTTGATTGACTCTCCAGGGGTTAGAGAGTTTCAACTTGACAGCTTAACTGAACTTGAAATCAAGAGCGGCTTTAAAGAGTTTAGGGCTTTATCTGATGCCTGCCGCTTTAGAGACTGCAGACACATCAATGAGCCCAATTGCGCCGTTAAAGTGTCACTAGATCAAGGCAAAATTAATCCAAACCGTTACCAGAGCTATCTGAATATACTGGCTTGACTCTTTTTAAAAAATATAACTCGGTCTGAAAACTGCGTTATCTCAAGCTCTAAAAGACTTGCCAAGCCCGTTAATGATTTATCATTGTAAAAGCCGATATGTGAAGGGTCATTTTTGTAGTACCATGAGTCAAAATCTATATCCTTCGTAAGTGTTTGCGTCATTACTGCAAGAATGCCTTTGGACTTTAGAATGGAAGCTAGTCTCTCTAACTCAAAAACTGGGTCGGAGAGATGCTCTAAAACTTCAGTTAGCGTAATAAAATCAAATGATTTCTTAAAGACTGATTGATTCTTAGCATAAAACTTGTCATATACATCCATTTGATGCCCCTTCTCTTGCATCATCAAAGAGAGTGTTGGTCCTGGCCCACAACCAAAATCAAGGCCATATGAGTCACTTGAAATAATCTCATTCAGTGGCTCAGTGAGCTGACCCAGGAATTGACGATAACGAGGATCTTTTGGGTTGTTGTTGTGAGTGTCGTACCTCTTTCTCTCTTCAGACTCTGATAAGTGATACTGAGATGGGACAAAAACAAACTCACAGTTTAGGCATTGCAAATACTTACGTAAATGATCTTTATGAAAAAGAGAATAGTTTTTAGATGAGCATAGCGGACAAGTGCTTTGAGCTGCCACTTAGTCCGCTATCAGTCTTATTGATTAATGAGAGTGCCCACCAGCAGAATGGACATGGCCGTGCGAGAGCTCTTCGGCTTCAGCATCTCTTATGTCTTCAATGCTGACAGAAAAATGAAGGGTTTCACCCGCTAAAGGGTGATTTGCGTCAACAGTGATCTTTTCTTCATCTTGCTTTGTCACAGTAACAACAAATGCATTTCCATCTTGGTCTTGGGACTGAAGTTGCATTCCAACTGTAACTTCGTCAATACCCTGAAGAGCGGATCTTGGAATTTCTTGAATTGCGTCTTCCATTTTAAGTCCATACCCTTCCTCAGGCTCAACAGAGACATCCATTTTATCACCTTTGCTTGCCCCTTCCAGAGCAGACTCTAAGCCAGGGATAATGTTGCCGTGACCTTGCAAAAAGTCCAAAGGCTCTTTGCCTTCAGATGAATCTATGACATCTCCTGCATCATTTTTAAGAGTGTAGTGCATTGAAACAACTTTATCCTTACTAACTTTCATATTTTCTCCAAAAATAAATAAAAAAAACTTTCCAGAATGGAAAGTCTAAAAGAACAATGTTACAGTGTGAAAATTAGGCATATTTTACCACAGGATTATATTTTTCAGCCTATCAACTCTTTCATTGCGCGGTCAACGCTGGGATAGTCAAAAACAAAACCATCATCAAGTAATCTTTTGGGGATAACAGATGCACTGAGAGTCAAAACCTCAGAACCTTTACCTAGAAGGATTTTCAATTGCCACTCCCAAACCGGGATTAAGAATGGCCTCTTTAAGGCCTTAGCTAGAGCCTTACCAAAAATTTTTTGAGGAACGGGCTCTGGAGAGGTGACGTTATAGACTCCTTTGCTTTCAGGATTCTCAATAAGAAAATGAATTGCTTTAACTAGGTCTTTTATATGAATCCAGGAAAAACATTGGTTTCCCGACATAATTGGGCCACCCACACCAAAATAGTATGGCCAATAGAGTTTTTGGAGCGCGCCACCCTGTCTTGAGAGAACAACGCCAAATCTTAGGATAATGACATCATCTGATATCGATTTTGCTGCGTCCTCAATGGCAATATTTAAGTTTGTCAGGTAACCATCACCTTTTGGATCCTCTTCAGTTTTTGGATCATTGCAACTTGATTCTGCATAAAAGCTAATGCCTGAAGCGCATATCACTCTGGGTTTGGTGCTTAATGACTGAACTACTTCAGAGAGCATTTGGTTTGTATCCACCCTGCTTTGCCACATCTCTTTGACAATTTTATTGGACCATCTTTTTGAAATCGTGGAGCCTGAGAGTTGAATGACTAAATCACTGCCCTCAACTAATAACGCAAGATGCTCAACCGATTGAAATGCCTCTCTATTAAAACAATGAACCTGATGCTCGTTTGAAAAGCTTTTTTGAAGAGCATTTCCTATTAAGCCTGTGCCGCCCAGAATAACAATTTTCATTTTGACTTAGTCCAGCCAGCTGAATTGTCAATCAGTAGCTGACTCAAAAAATCAATGTGGTCAGTCCTGTCATTAAGTGCTGGTATATAGCCAAAACTTTCACCACCTGACTCCATAAAGTACTCTTTGTTCTCCTCACTGATCTCCTCAATGGTCTCAAGGCAGTCGGCGGAAAACCCAGGACAAATCACCTGAACATTTTTGATGCCTTTGCTGGGCAAAGATTTCAATGTTTGATCGGTATATTCCTTCATCCACTCTGCTACGCCAAGCCTTGATTGAAATGTCATCTGGTACTCGTTGGGCTTTAAATCTAATTTTTGAGCTAAGCGAAAGGTTGTTCTGCAGCATTGGCATGGGTAGTTATCTCCATTGTCAAAATACCTCTTAGGAATGCCATGATAAGACATTAACAGAAAGTCAGGTTTGCCGTGTTTTTTTTGATACTCCTTTACGCTGTTTGCAAGTGCATCAATATACATCTCCTCTTCACTGTAGTTGCTGATGAATCTGAGGTCAGGTACATTTCTCCAGACTAACAACTCCTTAGCCACTGCATCAAAAACGGAGCCGGTAGATGAGGCTGCGTACTGAGGATACAAAGGAAGAACAATGATTTTTTTACAGCCTTTTTCCTCTAACTCATCCAGCGCTGATTTCATTGAAGGGTTTCCATAACACATACCGAGTGCGACCTCATATTGCCCAGGAGCTCTTTTTTCAAGTTCTGAAATAATAGCTGCCTTTTGGCTTTTCGCTATCGATAAGAGTGGGGAGCCTTCACCATGAGTATCCCAAACCGTTTGATAGGCTTTGGCAGACTTTCTGGGTCTTAAATTTAGAATGACGGCATTAAGAATTATTTTCCAGACCCATCGTGGCGGGGGTGGCTCAATAACCCGCGTATCAGACAAGAACTGTCTTAGATAGGGCTTAACTGCTTTCTTGGTTGGCGCATCTGGAGTGCCCAAGTTAGATAATAGAATTCCTATCTTGGAATGACCAGCAGTTTGATGTATTGACGAACATTGGTACAAAGGCTTGCCTCTAATATATTTTTTTCAACGTGATAAGATACCCTATAAAATAGTCAACTATTTCAATTTAAGATTTTATCCTAAATGACATGAATATTTTATTGCTGGTTGCACACGGAAGCAGAAGAGAGGAATCAAACTTGGAAGTTGAATCTTTATCAAAAAAAATGCTCAAATTTAATTCAAGTCAATTTGACCAAGTCATGCCTGCCTTTCTTGAGTTTGCCTCCCCTTCCATCCCAGAGGCTATCGAAAAATGCTCTGAAATGGGAGCACAACGAGTTACCGTATTGCCCTACTTTCTCTCAGCTGGGGTTCACATCAATAGAGACATCCCAGATGAAGTAAACAAAGCCTCACAAGATTTTCCTGATCTTGAAATTAATGTAACGAACTATTTTGGATCCAGAGAGGAAATTGCTGAGCTTTTAATGAAGACTGCAATGGAAAAATAAATTAAGGTTTTTATATCTTAAAACCTTTCTGAATCCATTGATTGTTTGTTTGATATACGGTTCCAATGAGCCCCATATTTTTCTTTTTTGAAAGATAGACGGGAATGTCTTCAAGGACAGGTTTAAGCCTTCCCTTGTTCTCGAAACTTTTCTGGAAATCACTTGCAACAAAAATATCCAAAAAATTTCTGACTAAATCGCTAGTGATATAAACGCCTCCTAGTGCGCCAACTGTCAAGGCCATACTGCCAGCTACAGAGCCAAATATTTTACAAAACATCTGAACAGTTTCATCTGCCAATGGGTCATTATCTCCATTCACCGCTGATGCAGTTATATCGGCTGGAGACTGGTGAACCATCTCTTTGCCGTTAATATGACAAAGCGCCTCATAAAGATTCATAATCCCAGGACCCGAGAGAATTCTCTCAACAGCCACATGGCCAAACTTTTTAGTTAATAGAGTCAGGATTTCAAACTCAAGACTGGTATTCGGGGCAAAGTCTGAGTGGCCACCTTCGCCTGCAATAGGGAGCCAGCCAGAGGTTGACATAATTAAACCGCAGACACCTAATCCGGTTCCTGGTCCAATGACTAGTCTTAATTTTTCTGACTCAACAATGCCTTTATTGATCACGATAACGTCACTATCTTCGAGCGTAGTCGTAGCAAAGGCTTGCGCTGTAAAGTCATTGATCCACTGCACATCAACTCCTTTTAGGGCACTTTTAACATCTTTTTTGCTGATAACCCAGTGGTTATTTGCAAGCTTAAAGACGTCGAGATGAACTGTGCCAGCAGTTGCAAAGCAGGCTGATTGAATTTCTATACCTGTGAGATCAGAAAGGTAGAAAAGAATTGCACTTTGAATATCTTCAAAGTCTGTGCACTTCAAACTTTGTATATTTTCCATCTCAGAAGACCCAGGAGAGACCAGCGCAAACCTAGCGTTAGTTGCTCCAATATCTCCAACTAGATTGTAGAGCTTGCTACTAATGGTTCCTGTCTCCGTCAAAAATACAGACCATGTATAGGTCTTCTTCGCCAGTATTGTGGACACGGTGAAACACACCATCCTCGATTAGGATCATCTCGCCACCTGAAATATTAAATTCGTTATCATCGAGCTGCATTCTTCCTGTCCCACTCATAATCATATAAACTTCCTCTTTTCCTGGATGAGAATGCCCTCGGGTGGATTTTCCTGGATGAAGAGTCGTTGAACTGACGACAAGATTTTTAAGCGAGGTGTTATCTTTAAGGAGATAGGTTTCGTTGTCTTTGACAATCTCACCATCGATATTATTAATTTTCATAAACTATTTATAAAATTGGCATAAAGATACTAATATTATCCCTTGCTTTTTTAAAAACAAATAAGTCTTTCGCTAATATACCAATTCGCTACTTTTATGGGCTCCAAAAAATATCGAGACCTTGCTCTAGAAAAGCATAGATTGGCATTTTACTCGAATCCCTTATGCTCATCGCTTCCTCAAGCGTATGAAGCTTGGCGGAACCATTTAGATGAAGAATAACCCTCTTAGCCTCGAAAATAGATTTTGCAGTTAGGCTAATCCGTTCATGTGGCGCCGTTTTAGGAGTTGTTGCAACCAAGTGACTCTTAGTATTTAAGTCCATTCCAATCGGTAACTCTTCAGAGCATGGAAAGAGTGATGCTGTATGGCCATCTGCACCCATCCCTAAAATAATGAGGTCAAAAGGCATAGCAATAACCTTGAGAGCCTCTTCGCTCAATGAAGCACCCTCCTTTGCACTTTTGGCATCATTTTTAAGGGGGATAAAATTAACCTTTGCTGCTTTGTTTTTTATGAAGTGCGTTTTAACTAGCAGTTCATTGCTGTCCTTGTGGTCAGAGTCAACCCAACGATCATCAACAAGAGTCAGGTCTACTTTAGACCAGTCTATATTTAGAAGGGATAATTCTTCAAACAGCGGCTTGGGTGTGCTTCCTCCAGAAACTGCAAGACTAGCGCGTCCTCTCTCTTGAATAGCCTCTATCAAAATTTCACTGATGTTTTGACTCAGATCAAACACCAAAGATTCGCTACTATTGGTACTATAAAAACCAACATGCTCTGGCAAAAAATAAGTTTTACTACTCCTCATACCAGATATGACCGTTTCTTGAAATGAGCTCTTCGCTCTTATCTGGACCGTTACTTCCAGAACTGTAATAGTAAAGCTCCTGATTTGATTTGCTAGCAGCATCCAAGGTCTCATCGCACCATTTCCATGCCAATTCGACCTCTTCTCTACAAAGAAATAGGCTCTGATTGCCATTGAGAATATCCATCAGCAAACTTTGATATCCGCTCGGTATATTAAGGAGCTTTTGTGTTTTAATAAAATCTAAGCTCATAGGATCTAAGCGCACGGTTGAGTGCTTATCGACGCCATGAGGTTTCGTAAAGACCTGGAGCGATATGCCCTCAGTCGGATGAAGGCTAATAATCAAAGTATTGCCTTTAAGGCTCTCTTTGTTCTCATTAAAAATATAGTGGCCATCAGACTTAAAGTGAACTACAATCTGCGTTGTCTTTGAGGCCATCCTTTTCCCGGTTCTAAGGTAGAAAGGAACTCCCAGCCATCGCCAGTTTTGAATTTCAGCTTTGAGGGCAACAAAAGTCTCGGTATTGCTGTCTTGATTTGAGCCATCTTCATAAATATAACCTGGCGCCTTAACCCCATCAATTTCGCCGTCAGTATATTGCGCTGCAACGAAGTTGGACGAGATACTGTCTTGATCAAGCGATTTTAATGCTTCCAAGACCTTTACCTTTTCTGATCGGATACTCTGGTCATCGAGCCTGTTGGGCGGCTCCATCGCGATCAGGCACAATAGCTGTAGAAGATGACTTTGCACCATGTCTCTGAGCTGTCCCATTCCATCGAAATAACCCCATCGGTCTTCAATACCAACTGACTCTGCCGCCGTTATCTCAACGTACTCGATTCCCTTACTATTCCACTGACTTGAAAACAGTGAGTTTGCAAACCTAAGAGTAATTAAGTTTTGAACTGTTTCCTTTCCTAAGTAATGATCAATACGATAGATCTGCGACTCATCAAAATGCCTCGTGAGTTTTTCATTAATCTCATTAGAGGTCTCCAAATCATAGCCAATGGGTTTTTCAACAACAATTCTGCAATCAGGAGTAATCAAATTTGAGTCTTTGAGACCGTCACAGACCATTTCAAAAAGGCCGGGTGAAATAGCTAAATAATAAGCCGCAGGCTTTGCCCAATCACTGAGCTTTTGGCTGAGGTCTTTATAGCTTTCGTTTTTTGATAAATCACATCTGCAATAGCTGAAGCGCTCTACTAATCGAGAAACCGCTAATGGATTTAAGTATTCAGGAGACACAAATTCATTAAGTGCTTTTTTGACTTCGTCTTTTATATCTGTATCTGAAATATCCTTTCTTCCAACACCTAAAATTTGCAAGGAATCGCTCAGCATATTATCTCTTTCGAGGTAATACCAAGCTGGAATAAGCTTACGAATTGAAAGGTCCCCTAGGGCTCCAAAGAGAACAAAGCTGTCAATTTTTTTTAATGATTCAGACAAGTCAGTATGCTCCTATATTCTAATCCTTATCCTGAATCCATTCGTTATGGAAAAACTCCCCTCTTTTTCCATCAACTCTCTCGTAAGTGTGCGCACCAAAGTAATCTCTCTGAGCCTGAAGTAGGTTTGCTGGTAAGCGAGCGTTCCTGTAGCCATCAAAGTAGGAAAGGGAAGAGGTCATAGCTGGGATCGATATTCCATTTGAAATGGCAATAGACACCACTCTTCTCCATCCCTCTTGCGATTTATTAATCTTGTCCTTGAAAAAGGGATCTAAGAGTAAATTTTTAATGTCTGGATTTCTGTCATAAGCATCCTTTATCTTTGATAGGAAGACTGACCTGATAATACAGCCACCTCTCCACATGAGAGCAATTGCGCCATAATTAAGGTTCCAGTCAAACTCTTTAGCAGCCCTTGATAGAAGGGTATACCCTTGAGCATAAGATACCATTTTCGAGGCATAAAGTGCGTCATGGATGTCTTTAAGGGTTTGCTCTCTGTCTCCATCAAACTTAATGGGTGGGCCATCAAACATGGCTGATGCCTCCACTCTCTCATCTTTTCTTGATGAAAGATACCTGGCAAAGACGGCCTCACCAATTAGTGTGAGTGGAGCGCCAAGCTCCAGAGCTACGGCAGCGGTCCACTTACCGGTCCCCTTTTCTCCAGCAGTATCAAGAATATTGTCTATTAAATAGCTCCCATCCTTCTCTTTAAATTTAAGGATGTCGGCCGTAATTTCGATGAGATAGCTGTTGAGCTCGCCCTTATTCCATTCTTTGAAGACTTCGTGCATTTCATCATTCGTCATGCCCAAAACGTCTTTCATGATTTCATAGGCTTCACAAATGAGCTGCATATCACCGTACTCGATGCCGTTATGAACCATCTTAACGAAGTGCCCAGAGCCTCCTTCCCCTATCCAGTCACAGCATGGCTCGTTATCACCAACTTTGGCAGATATGTTTTGAAAGATTTCCTTGACTTCTGGCCAAGCAGAAGCCGAGCCTCCTGGCATAATAGATGGGCCCTTTAATGCTCCTTCTTCCCCACCAGAGACACCTGCGCCAACAAACTGTATTCCTTTAGATTCTAATTCCTCAGTTCTTCTTGATGTGTCTGGGTAATGAGAGTTTCCACCATCAATAATGATGTCACCCTGATTTAGGAGCGGAATCAGTTTTTGAATGTAGTCATCTACAACTGAGCCTGCAACAACCATAAGCATAATTTTGCGAGGCGTTTTGATTGAATTAACAAAATCATCAAGACTCTCAAATCCAATAATCTTATTGTATTTTGCTCTATTATTAACAATATTATTAATTTGCGGAGAGGTGCGGTTATGGACAGCCACAGTGTATCCATTACTCTCCATATTTAAAGCCAGACTCGACCCCATTACTCCAAGGCCTATAAGGCCAATATCTGCATTGATATTATTCATAGTTCACAACAACAATATTGTCAATATAAAACCTAAAAACGAAGTAAAGTTTAAACTAAAGATTTTTTGATATTGTGTCAAAGTGTTGCAAAGTGTGTTGCAAAAAATTAAGCCTGGTCTAATCAAAAGGATACTCTAGCTCATTAATTTCAAGGTTAGGCACTAGTCTTTGATTCCTCTCAAGACTATAAATTTCAAGCATATCTTTGTACTCGATCTCAAAATCAAAAATATCAATATTCTCTCTAAGTCTATAGGAATTTTCAGTTTTAGGAATAGATACAACTTTTTGCTGATATAGCCACCTTAATGCTATTTGCGCAGGCGTTTTTGAGTACTTCTCAGAAAGTGATAGAATGACATCATGTCTTGCAACATCACCTCGGCATATTGGACAATAGGCTACTGGAATGATCTCAAAATCCTGCATGACCTCTAACAACTTAGCCTGAGATAAAAATGGATGGTACTCAACCTGATCACAATAAATATCCTTAAAGCCTAGTGAAATGCATTCATTGACAAGATGGCTATTAAAATTTGCAACACCCACCTCTCTTATTTTCTTAGCGTCTTTAAGTTTGTACAAAATTTCTAGCATATCACTTAAGTTAGTCTCAAACTTAGGCCAATGTATTAAAAGTAAATCTACATAGTCAGTCTGTAAATCTTTAAGACTTTTTTCAAAGTGTTTAACTATATCTTTGTTTTGTAATGGCGGCCCATTCCCCCTTGATGGAGTCCAGCTTGTGGTATTGATTTTTGTAGTAATAAAAATCTCTTCTCTATCAACTCCTGAGTCAGATAAACCCTTGCCTACTTCAGATTCATTCTCATACATTGATGCACCATCAATGTGACGATAACCCATCTCAAGAGCTTCTTGAACAATGCTGCTGCAGGTTGAGCCCTGCATGTCCCATGTTCCAAGACCAATGAAGGGAATTGAAGTGCCAGATTTAGTAAAAGCTTCGCTCATACTGGCATTGTATCAATATTTATCTAATTCTTAAACCTGAATTAGGATCAAATAAAATTGCTTTACTGGTATCGACCTGCAAATCAAAACCTTTTCCAGCAGTATTTCCGGCTTCTGGACTCAGTCTCGCCATCACTTCATTGTCATTCCATTTACCTATTGCAACGGTATCAGCACCCATTGGTTCCAATACGTCTACATCAAATTTGATTTGATGAATGAAAGAGTTTTTTTCTACAGATGGCTCAATTTCAGTGAGCATTTCTGGCCTAATTCCAAGTAGAACAACATCCAATTTTGAATTTTTAATTGCATCTTTACATGGGATTGAGAGCTCGTATTTTTGACCACCACTCTCAATGATTAAATTTTCATCCTTAACGATACATTCAATAAAATTCATACCCGGTGAGCCCATAAAATCAGCCACAAAATGACTCACTGGATCGTTATAAATTTCGTAAGGCGTGCCAACTTGTTGTAATTCACCATCCTTAAGAACGGCAATTCTATCTGCCAGAGTCATTGCTTCAATTTGATCATGAGTTACATACACTATAGTTGTGCCAATTCTTTGATGCAATTTTTTAATCTCTGTACGCATTTCAACTCTTAACTTTGCATCTAAGTTAGATAGTGGCTCATCAAAAAGAAAAACCTTTGGAGATCGAGCCAAAGCCCTTCCCATAGCAACCCTCTGTCTCTGACCTCCAGAGAGTTGACCGGGCTTTCTATCTAATAAATGGTCAATCTGCAACAAAGAGGCAACTTTTTTCAGAATCACTTCTTGCTCATTTTTTGGCATCTTGTTCATTTCTAATCCAAAGCAAATATTTCTTGCTACATTCATGGTTGGATACAAAGCATAAGATTGAAATACCATCGCGATATCTCTGTCTTTTGGTGACTCTTCAGAGACATCCTTGCCATCGATAACAATTTCGCCACCAGTCAAATCTTCAAGACCCGCAATCAAGTTCATTAGAGTTGATTTACCGCAACCTGATGGACCAATAAGTATTAAAAATTCGCCATCTTTAATATCTAAATTGATATCTTTTAACACCTCGGTTGTGCCAAATGATTTATTAATACCGTTAAGACTGATGCTTCCCATTTTTTATCCTTTATTCTTTAATTTATTTAAATAGTATTTGATATTGATATTGATATTTATCCTTTAACAGCTCCTGCAGTTAATCCCCTAACAAAGTATTTACCTGCAATAACATAAACCACTAAAGTTGGAAGAGCGGCAATAATTGCTGCTGCCATGTCAACATTGTATTCTTTACCACCAACCGAAGTATTTACAAGGTTGTTGAGTGCAACTGTAATCGGCTGTGTTCCTGACCCTGAGTAAACAACACCGAATAAAAAATCATTCCAGATCTGAGTAAATTGCCAAATGATTGTGACTACAAAGATTGGAGTTGATAAAGGGATAAAAATGTGGCGGAATATCTTTAGAAAACTTGCTCCATCTAGTTTTGCAGCTTTCACTAGTTCAGTCGGTATACCTACATAATAATTTCTAAAAAAGAGTGTAGTAAAAGCTATTCCATAGATAACGTGAACTAATACTAGACCAGTTACAGTATTTGCAAGGCCTAAGCTGCCGAGTAGTTTAGCCATTGGTAGAAGAATTACCTGGAAAGGTATAAAACACCCAAACAACAGTGCGCCAAATAAGAATTCGCTGCCCTTAAACTTCCATTTAGCGAGGGCATATCCATTGAATGCTCCCAAAATAGTAGAAATTATGACTGCAGGAAATACAATTCGCACACTGTTCCAAAAATATGGAGCAAGGCCTTTACACTCGCTTCCCGTGCAAGCAGTTGCCCAAGCCTTTTTCCATGCATAAAGCGTTGGATCCAATGGAAGCGCCATCAAGTTGCCACTTCGAATCTCTTCAATATCCTTAAGTGAGGTTGTAAACATCACATAGAGAGGAGCTAAGTAGATAAAGGCAAATAAAAACAATATAAAGTAAATAATTGCTCTGCCAAAGTTTATATTCGTTAAATTAAATTTATTCATTATTCTTTCTCACGTAATTCTGAGTAGAGATAAGGTATGAGTACAGCTAATACTCCAAAAAGCATAATCATCGCGCTGGCGGCACCAATACCAATTTGAGATCTATTAAAGGTATAGGTATACATAAAGTTTGCTGGCAAATCAGAAGCATATCCTGGACCTCCTCCAGTTAATGCCTGCACAAGGTCAAAGCTTTTAATGGCTATGTGAGTGAGAATAACAATAGCACTAAAAAATACTGGTCTCATCAGCGGCAAAATAATATGCCAATAAAGACGTACTGTAGAGGCACCATCCATTTTTGCAGCCTTCGTGAGATTCTCATCAACACCCCTGAGACCTGCTAAAAAAAGCGCCATCACAAAACCACTTGACTGCCAAATTGCAGCAATCACAATACAATAGATGGCCATATCTTGTTCAACAAGCCACCTAAATTCAAAACCAGAAAAACCCCAATCATTCATCAGTTTTTCAATACCTAGCCCAGGGTTTAGAATCCATTTCCATGCGGTTCCTGTAACAATAAAGGAAATCGCCATGGGGTATAAATAAATAGTTCTTATTGCGCCTTCAACTCTAATTTTTTGATCTAGAAATATAGCTAACAATAGACCTAGAACTAAGGCAATAACAATAAATAAAATAAGGAAAACAAAGAGATTATCAACTGCAACATCCCATCTTGGGTTACTAAAAAGCCTTGAGTATTGATCCAATCCAACAAAATCCCATTGAGGCATCATTCGACTTTTTGTCAATGAGAGCAGTCCGGTCCAGACTATAAAACCATACATACAAACAACCATCGCGACTGCAGTTGGTGCCAAGACGATTTTTGGCAAGTTCTTTTCTAAAAAATTTAGCACAGTAATTCTGATTTTATTATGAATTTATAAAATTAGGGCGCTTAATTTAAGCGCCCTGATAGCATTGAAGAGCCTTACACTAAAGGAGACAAGGTAAAGCCCTTAACACTGATTTACTCTTACATCGCAGCTGCCATAGAAGCAACTAGCTGAGCAGCACCTTCTTCTGCACTCTGGTCAGAGTTAAAGAAGTTAGTAGCTGAATCAACAACCGCTCCAGCTACCGCTGAAGGTAATGCCATACCGTGAGCAAAGCTTGGAACTAATGAACCACTTGCTGAAGATGCAACAAATGCGTCCATAGAGTCATGAGCACATGTATCAAACTCATCTCTCGAAACACCTAAACGTGCAGGAATTGAACCTTTATTAAGGTTAAATACTGTTTGGAAATCAGTACCTAAGATTTCTGCAGCCATAATGTTTTGAGCTCCTGTTCCAGATGTTGTGCCTTGTGCAAAGAATGCAAAAGAGTCAACGTTGAATGTGTGAGCACCTGAAGTACCTGGAGCTGCGCTACATACAAAGTCAGTACCTACATTCTTACCTGCAACCTTGAATTCACCTTTAGCCCAGTCACCCATGATTTGCATTCCTGCTTGACCTTCAATTACCATTGAAGTCGCAACGTTCCAGTCACGTCCTGGTGCATTTGCATCAATGAATTGACGTAGGTTTCCAAAAGTTTCAAAAACTTCTACAGTTGTGTCACTGTTAAGAGCATCCATGTCCATCTCTACGAAAGCCTTGTTGTAGTAGTCTGCACCACCAACACCAAGAACAACTGCTTCAAATACAGTTGCATCTTGCCATGGCTGACCACCGTGAGCTAGTGCAACGTAACCAGCATCTTGAAGCTTTTTAGCTTGAACCATGAAGTCGTCCCAAGTTGTTGGGATAGTCGCGCCTGCAGCACGAAAAACTTCTGGGTTAGACCACATCCAGTTTACTCTGTGAACGTTTACTGGAGCAGCAACATATTTGCCTTCGTGCTTCATTACGTCAGCAACAACTGCTGGTAATAACTCATCCCAGTTGTTCTTTTCTGCAACACCATTAATGTCAGCTAAGAATCCTAGATCACCCCACTCTTGAATTGAAGGGCCTTTGATTTGTGCTGCTGTAGGCGGGTTACCTGAAATAGCTCTTGACTTAAGTACAGTCATAGCGTTTTCACCACCACCACCAGCTACAGCGAAGTCAGTCCAACCAACTCCAGCGTCACTTAGTTTGCCTTTTAAATAATTTACACTTGCAGCTTCACCACCACTAGTCCACCAGTGCAAAACCTCTACATCAGCTGCACTAACAGATGTTGTAGTTGCTAGTAGCGCTGACGCAGCTAGCGTTGTTAACTTAGTATTCTTCATATTTTTCTCCATTAAATTATATGAATCACATCCTGCACACCATTGAGCAGAATTGAAATCAGTTTATTAGTGGGGTTGTATCAAACTGTATCCATTTGTTACAAAATGTTACAATTTGAATCGAAATATGAATTTAAAAATCAGGTAGTTAAGTTAAATCAAAATCAAATGGCACTCTAGAGGAGTGGTGATGCATAATTGGAGAGTCCTTAGCAGTGTCAATTACAAAACTGTACCAAGATTCATATTCTTCTCCACCCTTGCTAGGTAGACAAAAAATATAACTACCAGTCATTAAATACGTACTTTCCGAGAGTTCTGTTCTGATGGATTTTTTGACATTAAAGTCAATTGAGGCCTTACCGCCAATTGCTGCACTAAAGTAACCAGATATTTGATCTCTAGAATTCATTAGGACTGGTTTAAAGGTAGGCAATAGAGTGCTATCTATATGATAGAGTCTCGTAATTCCATCCAAATCTCCATTATTGAAACATTGAGCCCATTGCTCTAATACAGATTCAGGTGCCATAATTTGATAAACATCATTTAAACAAGATTGCTATTTTAAACTAGGATTAGCTTGCCTTATAAATAGATATTAACTTCTATTCTTTTTCTTTCTTGAATCCCTGATAGACCTGTAACAGGACAATAAGAATAGCGATAATAAACAGAGACAAACTAATTGGCCTTTCCCAAATGAATGAGAATGAACCATCATTGATTAGGACTGCTCTTCTCAAATTCTTTTCAAGCATTCCGCCAAGAATAAATCCAAGTATTAGAGGAGGCATTGGATAGTTCAACACTCTTAAAACTAATGAAATTAATGCAACTATCGCCATGAAGTAAATATCAAACGAATTGAATGAAATCAAATAGACGCCAGTTACTGAAAAGAACAAGACTAGCGGAACAAGAATGTTTTTAGGTATTGCTAATATTCTTGCAATATAGGGTATTAACGGTAAATTTAAGACCAATAATACAACGTTACCAATATACATAGAAATAATGACAGCCCAAAAAAGTTCTGGCTGCTCAACATATAACCTTGGACCAGGTTGAACACCAAAGGACAGCAATGCTCCTAACATAACAGCAGTAGTTCCAGATCCAGGAATTCCCAAAGTTAATAATGGTACAAAAGATCCTGTACAGGCAGCATTATTGGCCGTTTCAGGAGCTGCCAAACCCTTAATCGAGCCTTTACCAAATTTTAGTTTATCTTTAGCAGAAGCTATACTTCTCTCAAAACCCCAAGCCAAGAAACTAGCGATTGTAGCTCCAGCACCCGGCAGCACACCCACAAAAAAACCTAATACAGATGTTCTTCCGATTGTTGGAACCATTTCTTTTACTTCTTTCTTAGATAATTTAATTGAACCCAGACTCGCCTTACTCACATCAGAAGACTTGAAGTTAATGTCCATTTTTTTGAAAATAATCATAAACGCTTCACTCATCGCAAAGGTTGCCATGACTAAAAGCACAAAGCTGATACCATCCATTAAATTAATATTTCCAAATGCAAAACGCGTAATGTCAGACAATGAGTCTTGTCCAACAGTTGAAAGCGCCAAACCAAGCGCTGTCATAATCATTGCCTTTAAGAATTGACCCTTACTTGCGAAAGCTGCAATAGATAGCAACCCCACACACATTAAGGCAAAATAATCTGCTGACTGGAAGCTAAGGCTAACTTTAGCTAGCTGCGGTGCAGCCACTAATAAAAATAAAGCAGCAATTGTTCCGCCAGAAAATGATGCATATGCAGCTATAGCAAGCGCCTTACCTGCGTGACCTTTTTGGGACATTGGATAACCATCAAATGAACTCGAAACGGTTCCAGCAACTCCTGGAGCATTAATTAGAATTGATGATGTAGAGCCACCAAAGATGGCGCCATAATATACCCCTGCCATCAATATCATGGCTGAGGCTGGATCAAAACCATAAGTAATTGGAATCATTAATGCTATCGCAGACATTGGTCCAAGTCCTGGAAGCATCCCTATGATGGTTCCAGCAAAACAACCCATCATAACCATTAGAATGTTATAGCCACTGAAAGCAGTGTTAATACCCATCATCATGCCTTCTATCATGATATAACTCCTAAAAACTGTAAAAATGGATCTCTAATGTAGACATCTAGCAACCCATGAAGCATAAACTGGAGTCCTGCCACTACTGGGAAAGAGCTAAAAATAATGACCTTGTAGCTTCGAACACCCAAATATAAATAAGATATAACCAAAAATAAGTTGGTTGAGACAAAAAACCCAATTGTTTTAATTAAAAGTCCGTATGAAAAAACTAGAGCAAATAAAATAATAACACTGACCCATTCATACTGCCCCATATCCTCTTTTTCATTTTTTGATAAGACTAGCGTGAGAAGTGAAACTAAAATACCTAAATAAGAAATAAGCTTAGGAAAAGTTCTTGCATTAAAGTCTGCATTTTCATCAAATGCAAACACTCTAATCTCACCAGCAAGATAAGAATAAATAAGAAAAATAAGGAGAAAGACAAAAGCACTTATCCTTGTATAGTTGATAGTCATTTGCCTTCCTCCCTTTAGATATTCAGATTAGATAACGCCTAATTGTTTCATTAGGTCAGTCATTTCTTCTGTTTGCTTTTCTAAGAAGCCCATAAAGTCAAATCCAGGGTTATAGATATTGACATAAGCGTTACGCTTACGAACAACTTCCCACTCTGGAGTGCTTTGCATGTCTCCTAGCATTTTAGCAATTTCATATCTATCAGCTGCATTCATATTTGGTGGACCGAAGAAACCTCTCCAGTTTACAAAGTATGCATCATAGCCCTGCTCTTTAAGTGTTGGCACACTTGGAGCATCAGCTGAACGTTCATTTGCAGTAATACCTAAAATGCGCACTTGGTCACCTGCAGCTAACGCTTCACTGAATCCAGTAGATAGAATTTGACCTTCACCAGATAATAGTCCAGCTAAAGCAGCACCACCACCATCATAGGGTATATAAACTACATCATTAGGATTTGCCCCAGCTGATTGAAATGCCAAAGCACCAATCAAATGGTCCATGCTTCCGCGTGTTGATCCACCAGCCATCTTCACTGACTTAGGATTTGCATTGTATGCATCAACAACGTCTTGGAATGTTTTGAATGGTGAGTCTGCAGCAACAGCTAAGGCGCCATAATCACCAATAATACCAGCAATTGGAGTTACATCCTTATAGGATAAAACGCCACTAGCAGCGCTATCAGAAACGTAACCAGAATGACGACTAATTGAACGAAGTACAATTGGAGTTGATTGAACCATAACTGTATTTTCAGGCATTGTTTTAATCATCCATGAAAGTGCTTTACCACCGCCTCCACCTGACATGTTTTCAAAAGATGCAGACTCGAGCAGACCAGATTTAACTAAGGCCTCTCCAGTTCCTCTTGCACATCCATCCCATCCACCACCGGCGCCTCCAGGCACAACAAAATGCAATTTTTCAATTGCAATTGCAGAACTTGAAAGAGCGCCAATCATGAACAAGAAGGATATTAATTTTATGAACATTTTTTTCATAATTTAACTCTCCGTTTTAAAGATCCACTCAAAATTAAGTGGATTAACAATTAATCAAATATTCAAGGAGATCAAAAAATATTTTCTTAATTGATAAATCGATGATAGTCTTTGAATCTTTCAAAAACCTGTCAGATTTTTACTATTTTTTTTCGATTTATAAATTAAGATTGTAACTATCATTGAGCCAGTTTTTAACCCAAGAAATTGCATCAGGATCAATCTGCGTGGCTCTTTCTTTAAATTTTATAGCCTTCAAGCCAGTAGACTGAGGATAGACACCTAGAGAGTTTTTTGAGATCTGAGAAAAGTTTTTCTGGTTAATAATATCCTCAAATGCTTGAGAAAATAGATCAATAATCTCATCATCAGTATTCTTGTTTATGACTACCATTTTTTGTGCCGAAAATCCAGCAATAAAGAAGGCCTTCCATGCATCCCAAGCACTTCCAGATGGTTCTTCATTATGAACTTTTACATAAACTTCTCGAAACGTTGGTATGTCTGGGAAGTTTGGATCCCTAATGATGTAACCATTGTCATCCAAAATACCCCAAGTCATGATTGGTACTGCATGCCCATTCTCAACAAGAGGTGTCACTTTCGCTAAGAAAGATGATGAAGTTTGATAGTCAATATTGACATACCCTTGTTCAAACATCAAACGTCCATCGGCTCGGCCTTTGATGCCAAAAATAGGATCAACATTCATACCGAGCATACTCCAAGCCAAAAGAGGAACAAGATCAAGTCGTGTTGGTCCTTGTGAGGCATATACAAAATTAACATCTAGAGCTGACTTTAAATCTTCATTCCAAAGAGACCCTAGTTCAGAAGGAAGATAAGCAACACCCCCAGTTGAAGATGCCAATATCACTTCCCAGTCATTGTAGTTGTATTTAACTCTTGGGTCGTCAAGCAAAAATGGAAATTGGGTAGAGCCGGATGTAGAAAAAATAACTTTTCCATTAACTGGAGCCTCTGAGCTAAACCAATTGGCACCCTTTGTAGAGCCGGCTCCAGGCATATTAATGACCTCAACATCTGGCCTTCCTGGCAAATTTTCACTAAGCAAAGGAGCGTAGAACCTTGCCAATACATCAGCACCACCCCCAGCAGAAAAAGGCACAACCCACTTAATAACTTGCCCTTCATAATTTATCAATGCAGATGAACTACTTGAAACAAGCAATAAAAAAGAAAAAAGTAGGGAGGAAATCTTAAACCCTAAATTTAAAGTTTTTTTCATGGTCCCTATTCCTAAAGTGAAAAATATTTTCAAATATTAAAAAACTTAGTATACCCATAATAGATTTTTTAGCTGTCAGGAACCTTTCAGAATTAGAAATGAATCTACCTGGATATTTAAATTCATTTATACTTTTTTTTGGGGAGTTTAATTTGAAATGAGAATTGTACTGGTAGAAGACAATCAAATGCTTGCACAGGGCATTCAAAAAGTTCTTTTGGATGAGGGGCATTCAGTTGATTATTTCATTGATGGTAGTTACGCTGATCAACATCTTGAGCATGAAGGTGCTGATCTTGCAATTATTGATATAAATTTACCAGGCCTAGATGGAATTTCACTGACAAAAAATATTAGAAAGCGTAATCAAATTTTCCCAATTATTATATTAACAGCTCGAGGAGCTACAAAAGATCGTGTCATTGGTCTTGATGCTGGTGCAGATGACTATCTAGTCAAGCCCTTTAAAATGGATGAACTAGATGCTCGAATAAGAGCACTATCAAGAAGAATTAATCCTGTTTTAGCGCCTCGTGAAAAAATTGGAACAATAGAATTTGATAGAAATTCTCGAAGAATTTTTCATAAAAACTTTGAGATAACACTGAACAGAAGAGAATTGACCTTGTTTGAAATTTTATTAAATAAAAAAGGTCAATACATTTCTAAGTCACATCTTGTTGATACACAATACGGTGTTGGAGCAGATGTAAATGCCAACGCGATTGAAATCAGTGTATCTCGCTTAAGAAAAACTCTCTCAATTTATAACATTACAATAATAACTGCTAGGGGCATTGGGTACATGATGGATGATTCTGCAGAATGAGAGAAAATAATACATTCTCACTCAGAAGTAGGCTGCTTTTTGTAATCATAATTCCGTTATTGATTATTGTATCAATAGGAACGGTAGCACTCTATTTTGACTCTCAAAAAAAGTCTCAAGAAATCTTTGATAACCTTCTTCATACAATTTCTCAAGTTATTCTAAGAGACGCTGTATTAAGAGATGGTGACCTCTTAACTGAACAGCTTTTAGAAACTCTGACCGATTCATTAAATGACCAAATCTTTTATCAAGTTAGAGACGAAACCAATACCCTATTTGTTGGCTACTCAAATCCACCTGAATTACCGACAAAAACTGATATTAAGCCTTATCAGCCAATTTATTATGATTCAATCTACAGAGATCAGGATGTAAGAGTAATTTTTTCAAGAGAATTTATCTCTACAAAAGATATTCCAGGATGGGTCAATATTTATGTATGGCAAACTAGACTTGGGCAAAAAGAGCTCCTTTTAGAGCTTGCTAGTGATGCATTTGTGACAATGCTTATTATGCTTCTTTCAACTGGATTATGTGTTTGGTTTGGTGTTCAATTTGGACTTCAGCCTCTTCTAGAGCTTCAGGCAGCTATCAGAAAAAGATCTGCAGATGATATTAGTGAAATCAAGAGGTCTGTCCCAACAGAAGTTTCTAGCCTTCTGAAATCAATGAATAGTTTGTTTAGTCAATTGAGGCAAGCTTTTACTGAGAAAGATGACTTTATTGCTAATGCTGCACATCAATTAAGGAATCCAATAGCTGGTATTCAAAGCCAAGCTGAGGCGGCTGAGCGGTCTAAAAATCTCGAAAGCATGAGATCAAGAGTCAAGGACGTTGCAGAAGCAGCCAAAAAAACCTCTAGACTAACTCAGCAATTATTATCTATGGAGCATATATCTCAAAGATCAATTAAATCAGAATTTAAACGACTTAATCTTGTAAAACTCACTCAAGAAGTGTTAACGAAATTTGCCCTCAGGGCAGACAAGCAGAATGTATACCTTTCTCTTGATTGTAAAGACAGTAAATTATTTATTCAAGGCAGTGAAACTTTTTTAAGTGAGGCAATCGACAACCTTATTGATAATGCTCTACTGTATGGCTGTCCAAATGGAGGTTTGATTCAAGTTAGCCTTAAAGCCGATAATAACTTGGCTGAACTTGAAATTAAAGATGATGGTAATGGAATCAAGCCATCACTCCTGCCAAATGTCTTTGATCGGTTTTTTCATGATTCAGAAGCCAAAAGTCAAGGAAGTGGTCTTGGTTTATCTATAGCAAAAACTATTATCGAACTCCATGAAGGCAACTTAACTTTAAACTCAAACAAAAAAGGAACATCACTTACTATTGGTCTTCCATTAATTAAGAAGTCATCTTAAATAGAATTTAAGACCTCATAACAAGCCCCCATTGTGTGATAATCTGTCTTGCCCGCAGGGCTTTTCAGATTGTCATACTTATCATTATTCTGATCAAGTATTCGGAACCAAGCGCCATAGTTGTGGTCTATCATATATTTCCAACTGAAGCTCCATATCCTTTCATACCAATCCCAGTATGTATTATTCTTAGTTCGTTTTGCTAATAAAGCTGCAGCTGCTATAGACTCTGCCTGGACCCAAAAATATTTATCTGAGTCACAGACATCTCCATTAGGAGCAAATCCATAATATAGTCCTTGATTTTTTTCATCCCAACCCATTTCAACTGCATCTTCAAACAGCTCTATAGCCCTTGGAAGAAGCCAGTCTTCGGTTACATGCCTTTCAAGTATCAAGAGTAATTTAGACCACTCGGTTAAATGCCCTACTTGAAAACCCCATGGTCTAAATAAATCATCTGGCTTACCTTTATTAAAAGACCAATCAATCTTCCAATCTGAGTCATAATGCTCCCAAATCAAGCCGTCAGCTTGCTTAGCCTGCCTATTACAAATGTTATCAGCAATGATTAAAGCTCTATCGAGATACTTCTTATTCTTTGTAGCCTCAAAAGCTGCTATTAAAGCCTCACAAGAGTGCATATTTGCGTTTTGCCCACGGTAATCTAATAATTCAGACCAGTCAGAGCTTATTTCGTCAGAGTAGAGGCCAAAATCTTTATCCCAAAAATGCCTTTCCATTAGATCAAAAGTTTCTTGAATGTATTCTTTAACCTCAAGGACTCCTGCCTTATAGGCAGTCGAATACGCCAATAAAACAAAAGCCAGTCCATAACAATAGTTAGTTGAATCATATGCCTTATTTTTATCTAAAATCCAGGCATATCCTCCCGTTTTTTTATCTAAATGCGACTTTCTTAAAAAATCTATACCGTGCTTAATTATGTTGAGATATTTATCATTTTTTAGGTAGATACTTGCCATTGAGTAGTTAAAAATAAATCTTGTACTACTTACCAAATGCCTTGTACTAGAGTTATAAATACTCCCATCATCTCTAAAATGATGAAAAAAACCCCCAATTTCTTTATCAATACAAATGGGATGATAAAAATCCATAATTGATTTAGCATGATTGATTAGGAAATCTTTGTCTTTAAAGGTTGGGTATCTTTCTGAATTCATTAGACTGGAAAGTACACTTCAACCACTAGCCCGCCACCTGAACGGTCACGAAGCTCTAGCTCACCACCGTGAATATTAGCTATACTTCTTGCAATACCAAGACCAAGGCCTGAATGGTTTTCGCTTAATTCATGATCAATTCGATAGTATGGCTTAAATACTTTTTCTTTCTCATTGTCAGTTAAGCCTGGTCCTTTGTCTTTAATTTGGATATAGATTCCAGTTTTCTTTTTTTGACCAGTAACCTCAACACTCTTTCCGTAGGTTAGTGCGTTATTGATTAAGTTTGAGAACAGGCGCTCGATTGCCAACGCTCTTCCTTTCATTGAGATAGTCCTTTTAAAATCAATTTTTATTGGAAGGCCTTTTATTTCTTCCTTTTTTAATATTGATGCTAAAAGAGTTGTGAGCTCTATAGTGGAAGTATTTTCATGCTCAATACCATCAGTCATAATTTTTAAACTTCCTTTAACCATCGTCTCTAGATAATCCAAGTCGCCAATTAAATCCTCTTTTACTGGACTATCCTCAATTTGTTCAACCCTGAGTCGAGCTCTCGTTAACGGTGTTTTTAAGTCGTGAGATATTGCTGCGAAAGATCTTTCTCGTTCAGCAATAAATTTTTGGATTCGTCTAGCCATTGAATTAAAGGCACCAATCGTTGCCACCATCTCTTTAGATCCTTTTTCTTCCATTTGACGCGGATTACGGCCCTTACCTAAAAGATCGGCCTGGTGAGCTAGAGTTTTCAGTGGCGTTACAAGCCATCTGACAAATAAGAAGGTAAGAAGAAGGATCGTTAATGAAACTGCTAAAAGGTTGAATATCCTCTCTCCATTAATCCAGTCAATACCCAACAATAATTCGCCATTTGGAACCACTGTGGTCAAATACATCCACTCATCTTCGTCCACTGGAAACTGAATGACTACAAAAGGACTCTTATCACCGGGCTCTAAAAGGGAAAATCTTTTCCACTCGGGCGAAAGAGAAACCATCAAGTTATCTCCAGTTAGTATTTTTAGGTTATCAAAATCTACAAAAACTATCTCCATGCTATCGATTTGGCCAATCTGAGCTGCCATACTCTTCTCTAAATTGTTTCGAACCAAAGTAGAGAACTGAGATTCTTGAATTGGAATAAGATCGATGTATTGTTTATTGACAGATACAAAGAAGCGAGTTCCACCCATATCCCTAAGCTGGTCAAGAACAATATGTCGATATTCTTTTGGAAGCTCCTCAAAGAATTTAACTGTCTGTGCAATTCGTGCACCCATAGCCTGAGAGACCTCTATCATCCTCTCTCTTTCTGAAGTTTGGAGTTGCCCAACCCAGAGCCAAGCACCAAGTATTTGAGCTAAAAAGATCCCTACAAATAAAACCGATGTCATTCTTCCAACGACAGTTGTAGGCATAAAATGGGATATAAAGTTAAGCACTATTCTTAACTTTTTAGGAGGAGGACATAACCCTTTCCTCTAACACTTTGGATAATTTCCCCATCAAAATGAGCACTTAATTTATGTCTTAATCTACTCACAATTGTATCAATCGAACGGTCCAAAGGGTCTATTTTTCTTCCATGAAGCAACTCTCCAATCTCATCTCTACTCAGGACTGTTCCAATTTGTTTATGAAAAACGCAGAGCAGATCAAATTCTGTTCCAGTAAGCTCTAACTCTTGGCCACCTATAAAAGCACTTCTGGCAGCATAGTTCATCACTATGTTGTTATCAACATCCTCTTCTTTTATTTCGGAGCGTCTCAATAGAGCTTTGATTCTTGCAAGAAGTTCTCTAGGGTTAAAGGGTTTCCCCATGTAGTCATCAGAACCCAGTTCCAAGCCCAATATTCTATCAAGATCGTCACTCGCGGCAGTCAACATAATGATAGGAATATTTGATTTTTGGCGTACCCTTTTGCAAACCTCCAGTCCATCGATACCCGGAAGTCCTATATCCAAAACAATTAAACTGAAGTCGCTTTCATCTGCCTTTAAAAAACTTTCGCCATCAGTAAAAGCTCTAACTTCAAATCCATTTTTAGTCAGATACTGCTCTAAAAGCTTTAGAATTTCTGGATCGTCATCGATGATTGCAAGCTGTTTCATTGCCTAATTTTTCCCCCCGAAAATCCGTCTATTATAGACAATGACAATATATATGCAATTTAGTTAAATAAAAATGACCTCAGAGAGATCATTTTTATTTCTTTATTTAAAGTATTACGGTAAGAAATATTCACCTATTTGTGTCATAACAGTTGTTGATGAAACATCAGCACCACCCGCCTCTCTAATCTCAACAATATCGGGTCTCTCTCCAAAAGTTTTAACAAACGATGGATCCTTCGCCTCAGCCAATACAAAGACGGCTGTTTCGTCCGGATTTGCTCCTGCCCAAATCATCTTTGCTCCTTGCTCATTCATCTGAGGCTCTAGGCTTTTTGCCATTTCAGACCAAGTTTTCCAGCCCTTAGATATATTAATCGTTACCAACATGCGTACCATTTGACTTCTCCTTATAATTAAAAAATTTTAATCCCACCTTTTTTGACGAAAAAAAACGCTTATCCAGGCAAATCCCCAAATAAACGTCATTGTCAGAACTCAAAGCCAACGTTGGATTTAAGTTTGTATTAATTATATATCACTTATTAATTTGTTTAATATTTTTAATTCTTAAATCACCAATAACTCACTCCATCTGGTTGTATATCTGCTTGATCTAAAGTCAGCTCTTGGGAGCCATCTATTATTACCTAGCTCACTGGCATACTTGATTGACTCATTAAACCGATTATTTACACTTCTGATCGTATTAGATTTTTTACGCTCCATTATCTGAGTTGGGCTATTTTGATTCATTGAAAAGAGATCTTGTTGCTGATAATTTTTAGCTAAATTTCCGAGCACTAAACCTCCTTTATAGAAAGAATATCCAGGCTTATAAATGAGTCTTAGTACTTCTGATACTAAGGGAATAATTTGAGACTGGTCTTGAATGGCACTTGTCATCCCTATAGTTTTTGATAGGTGGACACAGGGCTTATCTTTCTTATGCGGATTTGTATAAATAAAAACAGTAATAGTTGTCGTTGAAAGCTTATGGTTATTTAGTTTATTAACGGCCTTTCTAGTGAGATTAGTGAGCGCCTGATTTAACTCATCAAAGTCTTTTAAATCACACCCAAAAGAACGGGAAGAGACAATCTGTTTTCTTATTGGAGGAATAGACTCGATAGGAATGCATGATTTGCCGTAAAGCTCTTGATGAATTCTTTTGCCATTAACACCAAGAAGGGTTTCAATAACACCAACGTCAGATTGATAAAAATCATAGCTGTTATGAACTCCAATACGGTTTAGTTTTTTAGCGCTTTGTCTTCCTACGCCCCATAAATCACCTACTTCAACAGACTGTAGTAGCTTGCAATACCTCTCATATGGTAATTCATCTATATCAAAAACGCCATCAAATCTTGGGTACTTTTTAGCAATACGATTGGCGAGCTTTGCCAAAACCTTAGTGCTTCCAACGCCGACACACACCGGAATTCCTGTCCAGCTTTTGACGCGCCGCCTTAAAGACTGCATATGACTCATTAAGTTAAATGGAAGTTTTTCTAAATCGATAAAACTTTCATCAATAGAATAAACCTCTTGAACAGGTGAATATTCTCCAATAATCTTCATGACTCTAGAAGACATATCTCCATACAAAGGGTAGTTTGAAGACTTAACTACAACATCATTCTTAGCAACTAGGTCTTTGACTTTAAAAAAAGGTGCTCCCATTTTAATACCTAGAGCTTTGGCTTCATTAGAGCGCGCAATAATGCAGCCATCATTATTAGAGAGCACAACTATGGGCCTTCCCTCTAATTTAGGCTCAAACACCCTTTCACAGGAGGCATAGAAATTATTACAGTCGACTAATGCAAACTTAGTCTTATTATTCATATTGATGGATGACTGATGTCACAACACCCCATATAATCAGTTCGTCATCACCTCCAATCTTGATATCTTTAAAGTCAGGGTTTTCAGCCTTAAGAGTTATGCTTCCTTTGTACTTATGAAGACGCTTAACAGTAAACTCACCATCGACAACTGCAATCACTATCTTGCCACTTTTAGCAGTTAGAGATTTATCAACTATCAAAATATCCCCTTGTTGAATACCCGCCCCTATCATCGAATCACCTTGAGCCTTTACAAAAAATGTAGCCTCCTTATGGTGAATTAAATGTGTATTCAAATCAAGCGTATCCTCCAAATGGTCATCCGCCGGAGAAGGAAAACCTGCCTGGACCCTAGAGGTAAAAATTGGGATCGACAATTCAGTTGGATTGTCATTAGCCAAAAGAACTTCGACATCTGATTTAACCTGAGACTTATAGATCTCAATAACAGGGTTGATAGTATTAACGAGGCTAACAGGAACCCTAATAACCTTAGTTTCTTCCTTAAAGCTACCTGAATTTTTTTTTCGGCCAGCACCCTTCCTGGCGCCTCCATGATTTGCTGTATTCATACCTAACTTGATTTATGTAACAATATTCAAGTTTAGATTATAAATAACTCCATATGGCAAGTCAATGACCACTTTAAGAAAAAAGTTATATGCTCGACAGCTGGCGTAATTGCTTAGCTGCATCGCTATGACGACTAATTAATTCGGAACTATCTTGACCAACAATACAACCATCAACAACCTTCCAGTTTCCAGCAACCATAACCCTATCTGCCTTTTGTGCACCACAAAGTAGTAACGCCGCTAAAGCATCATGACTACCGGAAAACCTCATTTCATCAAGCTTAAATAGTGCTAAATCTGCCTGTTTACCCACTGCAATCTCACCAATATCATTTCTTCCCAGAAGCGCAGCAGAGCCTTTAGTAGCCCAATGATAAGCCTTTTGGTGGGTAATCTTAGATGCGCCATAACGAAGTCGCTGTAAATACATTGCTTGTCTCAACTCAGCAATCATATTAGAGCCATCATTCGAGGCAGAACCATCTACACCAAGACCAATAATAGAGCCAGCTTCTTCAAGCTCGAGGCTATGGCATATACCAGAAGCCAGCATCATATTAGAGGTTGGACAGTGGCAAATACCAACACCCGCCTGGCCTAATTTTTGTATCTCTTCTTTATTAAAATGTATGCCATGAGCTAGCCAAGTTTGATCAGACAACCATCCCACACTTTCAAGGTAGTCAACGGTTCTTAGTCCAAATTTTTCTAAACAAAAATTTTCTTCATCTATCGTCTCTGCAAGATGAGTATGAAGCCTAACATCATGCTGCTTTGCAAGCTCAGCAGTTTCAATCATTAAGTCAGTGCTTACTGAAAAAGGAGAGCATGGAGCAAGAGCTATTTGAATCATTGCGCCATCACTTTTGTCATGATGAGTTTTAATGAGACGCTCACTATCAGATAGAATTTGCTCTTTAGTTTGAACAACAGACTGGGGAGGCAAACCTCCATCTTTCTCACCCAGACTCATGGAGCCTCTCGTCAAAACAACTCGCATTCCTAATTTTTTAGCTTCCTCAACCTGAATATCAATAGCGCTTTCAAGCTGACTTGGGAAAAGATAATGATGGTCACTTGCTGTAGTGCAACCCGACAACAAGAGCTCTGATAATGCTAGTTCAGTTGATACTGAGATCATTTCAGGTTGAATATTTGCCCAGACCTTGTAAAGACTCTTGAGCCATGGAAAAAGCTCTTTATTTAATGCCTCAGGGTAAGCTCTAGTAAGAGTCTGATAAAAGTGGTGATGCGTATTGATGAGTCCAGGAAGCAAAACACTGTCACTAGCATCATAAACCTCATCAATTTGACTTTTAGGGCTTTGACCTTGCGGCACCAATTCTAAGATTTTTTCACCTTGAATAACGACACCCACTTCAGCATTCTCTGCGAAGACTGCCAAAGGCTTTTTGATCCAAACTATTGATTGAGTTTTAGAGCTCATATAAGGTCTGAATGTAAACTAAATAAAACGATGATACACAATCAAAAATTAAAGAGAAACTCCTTTTTCATCAAACCAGTGAGTATTATCTTTATCAAAACCAACCTTGATAGACTCACCGCTCTTGATGCTGGTTTGAGTATTAAGCTTGATTGATATTTCTTGGTTGTCTATAGTTGCGCCGTAAAGGTAACTATCAGAGCCCAATTGTTCAACAGTTTTAACGTCAAGAGGAAGAGAGTTCTGATCCTGAATTTTTAAGTGCTCAGGCCTAATACCAAAAGTTTTTGCACCCTTTGGAGCAAGCTTTTTAATGTCTTCTGGTAACGAAAAGCTATCTAAAAAATTCATTTTTGGCGACCCAATAAAGCCTGCAACAAACAAATTGGCTGGCTTATTGTATAAATCTAGCGGAGAACCTGTTTGCTCAATGATGCCATCATGCATGACTACAATTTTATCGGCCATAGTCATCGCTTCAACTTGGTCATGGGTGACATAGATCATGGTATTACCAAGCCTTGCATGGAGCGCTTTGAGCTCAACTCGTGTTGCAACACGCAGCTCAGCATCTAGATTAGACAATGGCTCATCAAAGAGATAGATTGATGGCTCTCTTACGATAGCCCTTCCAATTGCAACACGCTGTCTCTGGCCACCTGAGAGCTGACCAGGCCTTCTTTTAAGGTAGTCCTCCATTCGTAACTGATTCGCAGCCTTATTAATCCTCTGCTCAATGTCATCTTTATCTAGTTTTAGATTTTCAAGGCCAAAAGCAAGGTTTTGACGAACTGTCATGTGCGGGTATAGAGCATAGGACTGAAAAACCATGGCAAGACCCCTCTTGGCAGCCGATACATCATTAACTTTTTCATCATTTATCAATATTGAGCCTTCCGTTATAGCCTCAAGCCCCGCTATCATTCTAAGAAGAGTTGATTTACCGCAACCCGAAGGACCAACCAAGACGCAAAATTCGCCATCAAGAACTTCAAGATCGAGCCCATGAATGACTTCGGTTTTGCCGTAAGATTTTTTAATATCAATTAGTTTAAGATTTGCCATAATTTATTTCATGCCTGTTGAGGCAATACCTGTTGTAATGTACTTTTGAAGAAACACAAAGACTAGCGTTGTTGGAATCAAGCTCACAACGGTCATTGCCAATGCATAGTGCTCTCGAGCTAGATACTCACCATTAAAGTCCAGTAAACAAAGCTGAATGGTGTAGGCAGCTTTTGTTGTCGAAACGGCTATCATGGGGAGAATCAAATCATTCCATCGCCATATGATTGAGAGAATACCCAATACGGCAATAGCTGGGAGCGCTAATGGAAATATAATGCGCCAATAGATGGTCCATTCACTAGCTGCATCCATTCTGGCAGCCTCTAACAGCTCATCTGGAATTGTGAGCATATACTGCCGCAACATGAAGACCCCGGTGGGTGTTGCAGCCCCTGGAATAATAACCCCCCAGAGAGAGCCTGATAGTCCCGTCATGGTAACCATTTTAAAGATGCCAACAATCAGAACAGAAGCCGGAACCATTAGAGTTGCCAAGATAATAACAAAGAATACAATCTGGCCATTAAAGCGATACTTTGACAGCGCAAAAGCGGCCATCGAGTTAATAAGAAGCGTAATGATAGTGGCAACAATTGTGACGAATACAGAGTTATTTAGGCATCTGACAGCATCGAAGCTTCCTAGAGCTTTGTTGGTAAGTGGGTCCGTATAGTTTATCCATGAAGGTTTCAGGCTCTTATTGATAATGATCTCGTTCTGAGGAAGTTTTGTAATTCCTCCTTTTGGATTCGACACGAGTCTTGCATTCACTGTCTCCTTCGTAGGATTGATTCTACTAACCGAATACTCAATGAGCTCTCCTGTCTCAGGGTCTGGCATAGAGACCAAAATTTGAGCAGTGAATCCATTACCTTTATATGGCTTAAGTCCAAGGTATTCAGATAGCAATCTAGCATCTTCATCGTTTAAAGTGTCGACTATGGACTGTGGGTCATAATCTTTTTTTGCACTAGGAAACATGCTGGGGTATTTAATAAGCCATTCAGGTAGATTTTGATTGGCTATCAAGTCTTTCGCAAAGACCGAGACTAATCCAAAATGTGACCTTAGTGCGTAGTACTCATTCCCTGTAAAATTTTTAATGTAGCTGACAACATCCTTTTCTGCTCGCTCTTCATCATCTAAATTCTTCCAAAACATGACCCATGGCTCAAGGTCTTTCATGATTAAAATTTCTTTTCCATCAGGACCATATGTTGTCGCTCTTGCAACTCGCTCATAATCCATAGGAAGGAAATTAGTGTCGTATTTTTGAAGCAGGAATTGCGACTTGATAGAATTCATCACGAGCCACAGAACTGGCAGAAATATAATTAAAAAGCCCAGAAACAAAAAGCCATAAGATATCCAATCAGTTAGACTGGCTTTCTTTTTTCCTTGCCTTCTTGTAAAAAATTTAATGACATCCGTCATAGCTTAACCTGTCTCCTAGTTAAATAGAATTGAAGCAAAGATAGAATAATCAAAATCAGAGCTACGATTAGAGATGCCATCGCGGCAATACCCAAACCAAAGAATGTTTTTTGCCCCCTAATTCCAGCATTTTCGACAATATACGAGACCAAAGAAATCCATCCAACCTGGAGTGCATACAGCTCTTCGAATGCCTGAACAGCCTTAATTAGCGATAGCACCGTCACTACTAACAGAATTGGCATTAATAGAGGCAATGTAATCCGCCAAAACACTCTTCTTTCCGACGTCCCATCCATTTGTGCCGCCTCATAAAGATCCTTAGGGATTGACTGAAGGCCAGCCAACAGTATGAGCATGTAAAAGCCCATGTGGGCCCAGGTATAGACGAAGATAGACCAAAACATGGTCCATGCAGGATCAACAAGCCACTGAATGGGTTCGCTAATCCAATTCCAATCGATCAAGGTTTGAGAAAGCATTCCCTGTCTCTTTAAGATTAGGGTCCATAAGAAAGCAACAACAACTGGGCTGAGCATCACTGGATAGAAAAAAACAGCTCTCCAAAAACCCCTTCCAATGATCTCTCGATTGAGCACAATCGCAGTGAATAGTGCAATAAGGATCATAATCGGAACTTGAAGGATAACGAAAACAAAGGTGTCATAAAGAGCCGCCTTAAACTTATCATTTTCAACATTGATTCCGCCCGTATCAATTTGAACTTCTTGGGTAATCCGTGCAAGGTTATCAAGACCTGAGAAGTCTCGAGATTCAAAGTTTATGCTAGTCCCATCGGTTACTGAGAAACCAAAATTCATAAACAATGGCAGGAAGGTAAATAGACCAAATATCAGAATATTTGGAAATAAAAATAAATATGGAAGTGATTTGGTACCGAATAATTTTTGAGTAAATTCTATTGGCCATCCAATACTGGCCATTAGTTTTGGAACAAAACCATAGACCTCTTTTGAGAGCACAAGGCCAATCAAAAGGTAGGCAGTAAAGAACAGAAACCAACTATTAAGATTTAAAACAGACTCAAACATTATCAGGGTTGAATGTTAAATAAAATTAAGGCCGCCTCAAGAGACGGCCTTAAAGTTTAGAACTTTAGTATAACTGAATAATGTTTATTCAGCTATCTTAGCTGCTACGTCAGCGTCAATCGCCGCCAAAGCCTCATCTAGGCTCATTTCACCAGTAATTGCTTTAGTTATGTAGTCAGGAACAATACCGTAAATCGCAAAGTTCTTGTTGTAGCCTTGGAACCAGTACGCCTGTGGCGTTGATTCAGCGGCTTTACCAGCATTCGCTGCAAAAGTCGAAAGACCCTCTGAAACTCTTTGGCTTACGCCTGAGTAGTCAATTCCAGCCTTCTGAAGACCTTGGTGAGCAGTAATGTTTCCTGTATTAGCAGCAAAGTATCCTGCTCTTCCAGCTTGTGACAAAAAGTCAATATAAGATGCTGCAACTTCAGGATGCTTTGAAGAGTTAAATGCGACAACTCCTGAACCACCAGGCATCGCACCACATCCGCCAGTACCGCAAGGGATTGGAACTACTTTCCACTCAAAATCAGTAATGTTTGCGTCATAGTTACCAAGCATCCATGACCCAGACATGTGCATAGCTACAGTTCCATCAAGGAATAGAGGTGCTGCATTTCTATAAGCAGTACCACCACCAGCAGGCCAACCTTCAGCAGGCATTAAGCCTTCTTCGTGCCATCCAACAAATGTTTCAGCAAAGTCTCTAAAGCCTTGATCTACTAAGATAGGAACACCATTTTCATGGAATTTAGCTCCATAAGAAAATGCTGGACCAGCCCATCTATGAGCAGTTCTGTCCATTGCAAGGCCTGATGTTAGACCAAGCTCTGACTTCACGACTCTTAGAGCGTCAGCCCAATCATCCCAAGTAGCACCTTCTTCTGGCATATCTACACCAGCGTCTTCAAACATAGTGACGTTGACATAAGGGCCAGTCACCGTTAACTGAGTTTGCCAACCGTAAATTCCATTATCACCAGATGGCTTTCTGTACCATGGAAGTGTTGCACCATAGTTTGTTTCCCAAGCTCCAGCGTCAACATAAGGTGTTAGGTCAAGGTAGTATTGATTAAGACCACCAAGGTTTGTAATACGTGCAACGTCTGGCGCTGAACCAGCTTCAAGTTGGTTCTCAAGTTGATCTCTAACCACATCATAACCGACCACTTCAAAGTTAACTGTATTACCTGTTGAGTTCTCCCAAACAGATGACATCTGTTCTAAGACATCACACTCATTAGCATCTTGGTAGCAGACAAACTTTATTTCTGCTGCATTTGCACTAAATGATGAGACGGCAAGCAAGGATGCCAACAAAATACTCTTTCTCATATTTCTCTCCAAATTTAATTAAAAAAATAACTCCATTTTCTCTTAAAACAAAAACTGCAAATTTTATGCCTTAAGTCTACTCTTAGTAGGAAACCACACAGAATAACTGGTAGTTTTAACTTATTTCGATATTTTTCATTTATACCAAAACTACTGTAAATATATACGAGTATCTGGACTATGTCAACTAATTTGAAAATAAAAGAAAAAAAACGAAAATAAATGAAAATAAATAATAAAATCTATAATATAATGGATTGATTATGGAAAAACTTAACAAACGACAACGTGACATCCTAACTCTTGCAGAGGAGGAAGGCTATGTTAGCGTTGAGAGTTTAGCAAAAACATTTGAAGTTACTCAGCAAACAATCAGAAGTGATATAAACAACTTCTGTGACAATGATTTATTAACGCGTGCACATGGTGGTGCATTTTTTTCTAAAGCACATCATTATGGTTACAAATCACGTAAATCGCTAGCTAGTGACGAAAAGAAAGATATTGCCAATGCAGTGGCCAACATTATTCCAAATAATTCTTCCGTTGTTCTTGGAAATATATATAGCACTGCTAGTGGGACAACAACCGAACAGGTAGCTGAGTCTTTGTTCAATCATAAAGATCTGAAGGTAATTACAAATGACATTAATATCGTTAACATTTTGACACAATTTGATAACGCTGAAATTTGGCTTGCTGGAGGAAAAGTTCGAAACATTGATTCTGCTGTTATTGGACTCAATACAGCTGAATTTATTAAGCAGTTTAAAGTTGATTTCGCGGTTGTTGGGGTTTCAGCTATTGATAATGATGGCGCATTAATGGACTTTGACTATGAAGATGTGCAGGTTTCTAAAGCTATATTTAATCACTGTAGAAAGCTCATCCTTGTGGCAGATAACTTTAAGTTTGATAGCACTGCGCCAATGCTCATCGGAAACATTTCTGAGGTTGATATCCTTGTAACTAACTTTCAACCTCCTGGCGAAATTATAAAAATTTGCAATACCAATAATATTGAGATTGTTGTAGCCTCTAAACCAGATCAAGAGGAAAGCTAAATCGAATCAGGAAACCAACTTTACATCACAACAATCTTTAAACTAACCTTTTAATAATTATATGACTATAGAAAATCTAGGCAAGCTCATTCATTTGAAAAAACTTTGCACTGATGCAGCACATTTTCAAATGCTTGCAGTAGACCAGAGGCCTCCAATCTTTAACATCATCTCAAAAGCCAAGGGCAGAGAGCATCAATATGGGGAAGTCGTGGAATGCAAGAAGCTCATTACTTCGAGTCTGTCTAAGTACGTTACTGCAATTCTAATGGACCCTAACTTCTCATTATCAAACCTGCTTCAATACAACAACTCAAAAGGCCTTGTTATTACGCTTGAGGACCACAGCTTCATAGAGACAAAGAGAGGAAGATTCTCAGAAAATATTCAAAACTGGAGTGTTGAAAAAATTAAAAGAGTTGGTGGTGATGCGGTTAAAGTTCTTGCATGGTACAGACCTGATGCTGAAACCGAATCTATTGAACATCAAAAACAATATGTAAAAAGAATAGGCGAAGAGTGCGAAAAGTATGGCATTCCTTTTCTTCTCGAACTACTTGTTTATCCATTCCAGGATGACGAAAACCACACCATAGAATATCAAGAGCAAAAACTGAAAAAATCTCAACATGTCATTGATAGCGTCAAAGAATTTGCAAAAGATGAGTACAAGGTTGATATCTTCAAACTTGAGAGCCCAGTGGACAGTAGTGAACTCGAGAATGAAATAACTAATGAAACTGAGCAAGCATTTAGAGATCTTGCAGATGCAACCAACAACAAACCATGGGTTGTTCTTTCTTCAGGAATGGATAAAAAATCATTTTATAAGTGCTTAGAGCTTGCATATAAAAATGGCGCTTCAGGTTACCTTGCAGGAAGAACTATATGGCTTGATGCGTTTAAAAGTTATCCAGATACTCAACAAGTAGAGAATGGGTTAAATGAAGATTCAGTCAATTATGTAAAAAAACTTAATGAATTGACAGCTGATAATGCCAAATCTTTAGAAACCTTCTTCAATAATGGATTTAAAATTAACAGTCCAGAAAAACTTAGTAGTCACTTTGGAGGTTTTTTATGATAGGTTATTTAGCACTTGCAAGAGAGACTTTTGATGTTGAGTATGCTGAGTCTAAATTTGAAAAAGCAAAATCACTTCTACTATCTCTAAAGCCGGATGCAATTGGCTTTAATGATCTTGTAACGAATGATAGTGATGCTGAAAGCGCCCTATCCTTTTTTAAAAGTAATAATTTTGAAAAAATTTTTCTCTTTCAAACAACCTTTACTGACGCCAAGTTTCTCTTAAACTTTGCTATATCGATTCAAAAACCGATATGCATTGTCTCTTTTCCAGAACCTAGAACTGGAGGAAGATTAAGATTAAACTCAATATGTGGGCTTAATTTAGCAATGCACTCCCTACTTAAAAATGATATCTCGCCTGATTTTATAATTATGGAGGAGGATGACAAGATTAATGAAATGTCTTTCAATAGTTTTATCAAAGGCGAAAGTAATGATAAAGAAACTTCATGGAACATAGCTTCTATTACTGATGAAAATGCGAAATTTGACTATTCAATAGACAAACAAACAATTGGAATTATTGGAACAAGACCTGAAGGATTTGACACCTGTGACTATGATTCAAATGAGGTGACCTCTAAACTCAATGTTTCTCTGGTTGATCTTGAACTTGAAGATTTATTTGATGAAGCCAAAGAAATTGAAGCTGAAACAATTGTTAAAACCAAAAGCACCGTCTCAAGCTATCTTGCAGGCACAGAGGAACTTGTCCAGGAGGAGTTTGACAAAAGCCTTTCTATCTTTCATGGTCTTGAAAACCTTAAAGACAAGCATAAACTTGATGCATTTGCAATCCGCTGCTGGCCTGAAACCTTTACTGAGTATGGATGCGCCTCATGCGGTCCAATGGCAATGATGAATGAAAATAAAGTCAGCTGTGCTTGTGAAGCTGATGTATTGGGTGGTATTAGTTGCAACATTCTTAACCAGATGAACAATAACCCTTCACTATTGGTTGACATTGTTGATGTTGATAAATCAGACAATTCCTTAGTTTTTTGGCATTGCGGCTTAGCCCCCATTAGTATGGCTAAAGAAGGCACAGCAAAATCTGGAATTCACTCGAATAGAAAAAAACCACTCCTTCATGACTTTAGTCTCAAAGAGGGAGAAATCACTATCTTTAGAGTATCTAAGGCTAGAGGAAAGCTACAATTCTTTGTGATGAATGGACAAGTTCTTGATCGACCTAACTCATTCTCTGGAACCTCAGGTGTCATTAATTTAGGTAAAGATAGTGCCGATAAATTAGAACGGATGTTTAAGGGTGGTTTAGAGCATCACGTGGCATTTACTTATGGTGATATTTCTGACAAACTTATCCATTTTGGCAACCAAATGAATATTCCAACATATACGCTATGACTGAAACGATTAAATATGCAATTATCGGTGCCGGGTGTATGGGTCAAGAGCACATCCTCAACATAGAATTAATTGAAGATGCTGAGGTTGTTGCGCTGTGTGATACTAGTGAACAATCAATTGAAGAGAGCCTCAAACTTCTTGACAATGAAGTCGCTATTTTTAAGGATTACACTGATCTAATTGAGGCAAACATTGCTAATGCATTCATCATTGCAACTCCCAACTTCACTCATATCGATGTACTCAAAGATGTAATGAAGTCCGGGGTACATCTTTTAATTGAAAAGCCTCTTTGTACCACTGTCAAAGACTGTCAAGAATTTGAAAAACTGGCTGAAAACTATCCTGGCGTTATTTGGACAGCAATGGAATATCGCTATATGCCACCTGTCCAAAGAATGATCAATGAGATTCACAATAATACAATTGGTGATTTAAAAATGCTTTCTATCAGGGAGCATCGCTTTCCATTTCTTCATAAGGTTGATGATTGGAATCGATTTGCAGTAAAGACAGGAGGAACTCTTGTTGAAAAATGCTGCCATTTTTTTGATTTGATGAGATTGATTGCTAAAAGTGAGCCCGTCAAAGTTTATGCAAGTGGCAACCAAGATGTAAACCATCTCGATGAGACCTATGATGGTATGACGCCTGATATTCTTGATAATGCATTTGTCATTGTTGACTTTGACAATGGTGTAAGAGCCCTCCTTGACATATGTATGTTTGCTGAAAACTCTGAGTATCAAGAGGAGCTTTGTGCTGTTGGCACAATTGGAAAAATTGAGACCGAAGTACCATCGAATGCTTCTGGAATAACAAACTCTGATATCAGAATTGGAATGAGAGTTGAACAAACTGCATTAAAAGAAAATATAACGGTAGACCCCAAAATACACAGTGCAGGACACCATCACGGATCTACGTACTATGAGCATACCTCGTTTATCAAAGCTATTCGGAATAATACCAAGCCAGAAGTATCACTGAATGACGGTCTAGTTGCTGTTGCTATTGGGGAAGCCGCAGAGCAATCAATTAAGGAAGGTAGGGTTGTTCAAATGAGTGAATTCAACCTCTAGCAACAATAACTCTATATTTTCATTAAAATTAATTAGATGATTACATGCGTTGGACCCATTTTTCTTGACAGAGTGATCAAGATTGATCGTTTTCCTGAAAAGCCAATTAAACTTATAGCAAATGGCCTTGAAAAGCGCCTTGGTGGTCCTGCTCCTGTTGCTAGCTTTGCCATTAAATTTTTGGGCGGCGATGCTGAGTTTGTTGGCCGTTTCGGGAGTGATGACGCTGCCGATTTCTTGAAGTCAGAATTTCTTGAGTCTAGCATTCCAATCGAAAAATCAATTATTGTTGAAGGAGCACAAACTTCTCAAAGTCATATATTTGAAGATAGTTTGGGAGAAAGGATGTTAGCCGTCTTTAACGAAAAGAAACTCACAAATGAAACAACCTTGCCAGGATTTAACTTTTCAGGCAATCAGTCATACCTCGTAGATACCAACTGGATTGAGGCAGCGCACTTTGTTTCTATTCAGTCAAACAAGCACCAGATTAATTGTGTAGTAGACCTTGACAATTTTAGTAACAGCAATCTGGTTGATGAAGTCGTTAATTCGGCCTCTCATCCGATCTTTTCAGAAATCGGATTGAGCCGTTATATGGAAAATATGCCAATTATTGATGCATTAAGAAGCCTTTATCAAAAAAACAATAAGTTTTATGCGGTAACGCTTGGAGACAGAGGTGTTTATTGGATTGAAGATGGAAACGTTTTTCATTGTGAGTCTCCTAAAATTGAAGTCAAAGAAACTAACGGCGCTGGAGATGTATTTCACGGCGCCTTTGCTAAATTTATTGAAACCAAAACTACGCAAGAAGCCATTGAACTGGCAACCGCATGTGCCACACTCAAATGCACTCGAATAGGTGGAATCAAAACCTTACCAAATAACAAAGAAGTTATCGAATTTTCTAAACAAATTAAACCATCTAAACCAATATGAAAAAAGTATTAATAACAGAATTCATGGAACAGGACAGTGTTGACAAAATTTCTCAAAATTTTGATGTTACTTATGACACTAGTCTCCACGAGAATCATGATCATTTAAGCTCTTTAATTGCTGATACTGATGCAGTCATAGTTCGAAATAAAACGCAGCTCACTGAAGAGCTACTATTAAAAGCAAAAAAATTAACTTTTGTTGGAAGGCTTGGGGTTGGCTTAGATAATATTGATACCGGGTATTGTTCCAGAAATAATATTATCGTACAGCCAGCAACTGGTATGAATGCAGACTCAGTTGCTGAATATGTAATCACATGCGCACTCTCGTTATTAAAAAATATACCAACTGCACATGATGGAACATCCTCAGGTCAATGGCCAAGAACCTCTATTGAATCACGAGAGCTCGGAGGAAAGACACTGGGGCTTCTTGGTTTTGGCGTTATAGGAAAGAAAGTTTCTCGATTAGCTCAAGTATTTGGTGCGAAGGTGATTGCCTATGACCCTTTTGTGCCTGAATCAGATGCTTCTAAACACAACGTATCACTTGTTGAGCAAGAGGAGCTCTTTAAGCTATCCGATGTCATTTCGATTCATCTTCCATTGACAGACCAGACAAGGGACTTAATCAACTCAAGCTCATTCAAATTAATGAAGCAAAGCCCTATTATTATTAATTCGTCTAGGGGATCCATTGTCAATGAAAATGATCTTCTTGACGCTTATAATGAAAAAATAATTAGTGGTTTTGCGCTCGATGTATACAGCTCCGAACCAGTTGAAGAAAATTTTTACAAGCACATCTCAAACTCAATGAACTGTATTCTAACTCCTCACAATTCTGGAGTCACAACTGAATCCAACGTCAGGGTAAGTCAATTCATTGCAGAAAAGACGATTAATTTTCTGAAGGACTAGTTATTCGACAAGGTTCGCCTAACCGCATCTTTCCATCCCGCCAACTTTCTTGCTCTAAGCTCTTCTTTCATTTTTGAATTAAATTGACTTTCTGATTGCCAAGAATCTGAAAACTCATCCATGGGTGGATAAAAACCAACCTGCATTCCAGCCAAGTATGCCGCTCCTAGAGCAGTTGTCTCAAGGTTTTTGGGCCTGTCTACCGGGAGCTCAACTAAATCTGAAAGCATTTGCATTGTCCAGTTTGATGCGGCCATTCCTCCATCCACTCTAATAGCACTAAGCTTACTTTCGCCTAAATCTTTTGAAATTGCGCTTAACAAGTCAGAAGTTTGATAGCAGACAGACTCAAGCGTTGCCTTTGTGATTTCTGCAGGTCCTGTGTTGCGCGTCATTCCGAAAAGTGCACCGCGACAATCTGGATCCCAATGTGGAGCACCCAACCCTACGAAAGCAGGGACAAGGTAGACATCTTGTGAGTCATCAGCCTTCATTGCAAGCGTTTCAGATTGTTCTGCTGACTCGATAAATTTAAGGCCGTCACGCAACCACTGAACTGCTGCTCCAGCGATAAAAATTGATCCTTCGAGAGCATAGCAGGTTTTACCATTCACTTGGAAAGCCAGAGTAGTTAGTAATTTATTGTTCGACTTCACAGGCTCATAGCCGGTATTAATTAAAACAAAACATCCAGTTCCATAAGTCGACTTGACCATCCCTGGATGAAAGCATGCCTGGCCTACAAGAGCCGATGGCTGGTCACCAATTGAGGCAGCAATAGCTATCTCTGAGCCAAAAATAGACTCATCAGCTACTCCGAAGTCAGCAGCATTATCATAAACCTCAGGTAGCATTGATGCAGGAACATTAAAAAGGTCTAGCAGATCTTTATCCCAGCAGCCCTCATGAATATTATACAAAAGGGTGCGACAGGCATTAGTAGCATCTGTTGAGTGGATTTTTTGATTGCTTAATCGCCACATCAGAAAGCAGTCTATTGTTCCAAAGAGGAGCCCACCTTTGTTTGCCTTTTCACGAGCACCATCAACATTGTCAAGAATCCAAGCAATTTTTGTAGCACAAAAATAAGGATCAAGCAAAAGCCCTGTTTTTTGGTTAACTAAAGACTCATGGCCAAGACTCCTTAAGCTTTGACAATAATCCGATGTTCTTCGATCTTGCCAAACAATGGCGTTATAAATTGGCATTCCTGTCTCTTTGTCCCAAACAACAGTCGTTTCTCTTTGATTAGTAATACCTATCGCCCTAATTTGACTTGGATCAATTTTTGATTGCTTAATAGCACTCCTACAGCTCTCAAGAGTTGAGGTCCAAATCTCCTCGGGGTCATGCTCTACCCAACCAGAATCTGGGAAAAACTGTGTAAACTCATTCTGACCTATTGAAATAATTTCATAATTTTCATCAAATAAAACGCCTCTTGATGAGGTTGTACCTTGGTCAATCGATAGGATATATTGTTTATTTTTTGCCATCTTTTTCTCTTTCTAATTTGAGTAATATTTAAGTCTAAAAAAAAGAATTTCCAAATAATGAAACTAGGTTTTACTATTGAAAACTTACTAAAATGTAGTATACATTATCTGTTAAAATTTATTTAAAAATAGCTTTAAAAGTCCTATTATAAAGAGCTATTCTGATTAAAACATAAGGTTCATAAAGTTATGGCAAACGAAAAAAGAGGCGATGGTACCGTTGGTAAAGCACTAGATGTTCTTAGTGAGGTTGCAGAAATTGGTTCTCCAGTTAGATTCTCTAGCCTGCTTAAAACGAGTAAGTATCCAAAGGCAACTCTCTATAGACTGCTTCAAACACTCTTGAATCAAGATATGCTTAGCTATAATGAGGAAGAGCAAACCTATAAGCTAGGGCTTAAGCTTGTGAGAATGGCTCATTCGGCATGGCTTCAAAGTTCATTAGCTCCAGTAGCAGTCCCTTTTATTGATGATTTATCTGAAAAAGTTGGAGAAACTGTTCATTTGGCAGAGCTTGACAATGGCCAAGTCTTATACGTTGACAAACGGAACCCAGCTTCCCCTATCGAGATGTATTCGCAAGCCGGTAAAGTTGGACCTGCCTACTGCACTGGAGTTGGCAAGGCGATGATGGCATTTTTGGACGAAGCCGAGCTAAATAAGGTTATTTCTAAACAGGCATTTCATAAATACACTGAGCACACAATTACTACTGCAAAAGCACTCAGAAAAGAGCTCGCTAATATAAAAAAAGAAGGGATCTCATTTGACAGACAAGAGCATGAGGAAAAAATTATTTGTATCTCTTCCCCTATCCTTACATCAAGCGGTAAAGTGATTGGTGGCCTCTCTATTACCAGTTCTATTGATATTCATAGCCTAAAAAGCCTTGAAAAATTTAAACCTCAATTACTAGAAACTTCCGAATTGATTGGAAAAGAGGCTGGAGCTTGGAGTTTTCCTGAAAAAAATTATTAAATGAAATATTATTTGTTATGGCATCCTTAAAAATATCTAAAGCTACTAAAAAATATGATGACTTAGAGGTCATTCACGGTATCGATCTTGACATTCAAGACGGAGAGTTTTGCGTCTTTGTTGGGCCATCAGGCTGCGGAAAGTCTACTTTACTCAGAATGATATCTGGACTAGAAGAGGTTACCAGCGGACAAATCCATATTGGTGACACAGATGTGACCACTCTGCACCCCGCAGATAGAGGTATAGCAATGGTATTTCAGTCCTACGCACTTTACCCCCATATGACCGTTAGGGAGAATATGGGCTTTGGACTAAAAATGTCAAAAGTGCCTTCAAATGAAATTGAAAAAAAAGTGAATGAAGCAGCTGAAATTCTTCACTTAGAAGAATATCTCGACAGAAAACCTAAGACTCTTTCTGGCGGTCAGAGACAGAGAGTAGCAATTGGAAGATCAATTGTCAGAGGCCCTGAAGTGTTTCTATTTGATGAGCCTTTATCTAACCTTGACGCAGAGCTTAGGGTTGAGATGAGAGTTGAGATTTCTCGCCTTCATCGTGAACTCGGAACAACAATTATTTATGTGACTCATGACCAGGTCGAGGCAATGACCTTGGCAGATAAAATTGTAGTCCTGAAAGATGGCTTAATTCAACAAGTTGGTACCCCATTGTCACTCTATGATGACCCAGAAAACGTTTTTGTGGCAGGTTTTATTGGTTCACCAACTATTAACTTTGTTAGGGGAGATATTAACGGCTCTAAGCTCTCAATTCCAAGCCTTAAATCGATCAAACTCGAGATTGATAAATCTGTTACCTCTTCTTACTCAGAAATACTCATTGGTCTTAGGCCTCAACACTTGACTCTTGCTGAGTCTGGCGACCTTGAGGTTGAGTTTACTGAAGCCTTGGGAGATATATCCTACATTTATCTCAAGACGCCTAATGGAGAGCGAATCGTTGTTGAGTCAAGGGAAGAAAAATTACCATCAACAGGAACTTTGGTTGGCGTTGAAGCTAAAGCCTCAAAAGCTTTGTTTTTTGACCCCAAAACAGAGCTTAGAATTAAATAAACTAGAGTTGCTCCCAGAACACTCCAGAAGCTGGAATTTTGATCGAGCCGACAGCAACTTCCTCTTCACTAAAATTAAACCAAAAGCGGTGATTTAAAGTGTCTCTCACTCTCACGCAATCAATCAGCTCTGTAGTTTGAATTCCCTGATCAGAGCAAACGCCTGAAAATATAACTTTTAAAGTGCCTTGGTCAGCCCAACCAGCAATATAAAGGTTTTTTCCATCTCCAATGATTGCTGGCCTGCCATCATCACAGAACTCAATAATTTCATCACAGTCAACCAAGGTCTCCATCCACTTTTTAAAGAAGCCATGATTTTGGATTGGAATGAGCGCATTAGGTCTTAGTGTTTCGACCCGTGCTACGGTTCCATTAATTCGTGGCACTACTGGTGGAAGATTTTCAGGAATTGACATATCTAAAGTCTTTGATCCTGTTCTTGGACCTGAAATGACAACTCCATCAAACCCTTTGATAGCGCTCTCAAGCTGCTCTCCAACATGCATTAAACCTGGCATTAGTAAGACTTGATAGCCGCTTAAGTTGCTTTCATTGGGAGACACTATATCTATTGACAAACCTAACGATCTGAGCGCTCTGTAATAGTCGTAGACTAACTCAAAATAACTGAAGTCTTTTCCTTGCGGGAGAACATCCCATGCCCAGCAACTCTCATAATCAAAAATTAGTGCTACTTTTGATTGAACTTGGTCAATTCCATCAAAATTGTTTAGTTCTGCAAAAACCTTGGAAGCCTCCTTTAATCCTGGGGCCTTAGCTCCATCTGGCCTATTCAGTCCAGCATGCATTTGCTCTTGAGCAAATGGAGCCTGTCTCCATCTAAAATAACTTACAACTTCAGCGCCATGCGCAATCGCCTCCCAAGTCCACAATCTAACAGCCCCCTCTGCAGGCTCAGGATTATACGGCGCCCAATTGACTGGACCCGGCTGCTGCTCCATAACCCACCAGCGCCCGTTTCCAACTGAACGGTATAGGTCATGATGAAATGACTGAAAATCAAGGTCTCCAAAGCGCATAAATTTACTCTTAAAGTCCTCACTTCGATTAGAGCGATCCTCCAAAAAACCCAGAGGATAACTGTCCCAACTCGCAATATCTAAATCTTTACCGACTTCATAATGATCAAAGTCAGTAATTCGGCCCATATAGTTATGAATTAATGGTGCTTGAGTATATTTCTTTAGGATTTGAGACTGGCTTCGATTAAACTTAACAACCTGATCAGAGCTGAACCTTTTGAAGTCGAGAGCATGGATTGGATTTGGATCGGTTACGGTTAAGTTAGGTAACTGAATTTGTTCAAAATCAATGTATTCCATCGACCAAAATACATTTTTCCAAGACTCATTGAGCTGATCAATCGTTTTATACTTTTTTGAAGTCCATACCCTAAAGGCTTTGAGAGCAGAATCACTATAAGAGAGCGTGGTGTCATGGCAGCCATATTCATTATCCAACTGCCAGGCTTTAATGAATGGATTGCTCCCATATCGCTTTGCAACTATTTCTGAAATTCTTATCGCTTCCCCAAGGTATCCCTCATGTGAAAAGCAATAGTGCCTCCTTGAGCCAGATCGACGAGCTCTGCCCTCAGCATCAACAATTAGCATGTCTGGCCATTTATCAACAACCCATCGAGGAGGTGTTGCGGTCGGAGTGCTCATGACTATATTTAATCCAGCAGAGCCCAAAATAGAAATAGCGCGATCAAGCCAATCGAAGTTATGAACATCCTCTTTAGGCTCAATTCTGCTCCAAGCAAATTCGCCAATTCTCACCCAAGACAAACCAGAAGCAATCATATCTTCAGCATCTTTCCGCCACTGCTCTTCTGGCCAGTGTTCGGGATAATAGCAGCTTCCTAATTTTGGGATCATGTTAACTTCACAATTCTACTTGATACTCAGCCAGACCGAGTGTGTCAGATTCAAAGTGAAACACTTTACCAGCCAAAGGCTGAACTTTCAAATCATCATCACTAAGACCCTGACTCGCTGACGTAACATAAATAGTATCGAAAGATTTGCCGCCAAATGCTGGGCACGTGACCTGTGATGCTGCAAAGCTCTCTACTCTATCTAACCAGCCTTCAGGGCTATATCTAGCTATCCTCGAGGCTCCATATTGAGCATTCCAAAGGAATCCTTCACTATCACAAACTGACCCATCAGGATGGAGACCTTGGGCCTTAAAATCAATAAATATTATAGGTTCATTGATTGGCCAACCTGTATCTTGATCTAAGTCCTGCTTCCAGATTTTCTCTTGCCTTGTATCTGCAAAATAAACAAATTTTCTGTCAGGTGAAAAGCAAATACTATTTGGAATGGTCAGATCTTTATGCAATTGTTTCAAAGTGCCTTTATAAAAACGATAGATTGAGCCCGCCTCTTTTTCTGCCTTAAGACCCATTGTGCCAATCCAAAAACCTCCCCATGGGTCTGCTCTTCCATCATTTGAGCGATTATGCTGCATATCAGCTTCTAAATCAACTAAAACTTTTCTATGGTCCGATTCGAGAGAAAGTTTAATGAGAGAGGAGGCAGAGGCTACGATTAGATTCTCCTCATCTATCCAGCCAGCGGCCGATACAGGTTCAGAAAAATTCCAAACCTTTAACTCATTTTCTTTCCAGCAAAACATCTTACAGGCGTTGATGTCGAACCAAAATAGTAGCTCGAGTTTTGGATGCCATAGAGGCCCTTCCCCCAAACCACATGAATCAACCGGCAAATGCTCTTTAATCATTTTTTGGCTTGGTCATAAGACTGAACAATAAGTTTTGATTTAATGGACACGCTCTCAGGACTATCTCCTGCTTTATAAATTCCTGAACCAATTCCAAAGCCAGTTGCACCAGCGTTAAACCATGAAGAGAAGTTTTCTGGGCCAACTCCACCAACCATAAACAGAGGTATGTTTTCTGGAAGAACAGCCTTTAAGGCAATTAAATTAGACTCACCCAAAAGTGTTGCCGGGAAAAATTTAAGCCCATCGGCGCCACAATTTAAAGCGGAAAAACATTCTGTTGGAGTAATCACTCCAGGATAACTTAACATGCCCCCTTGCTTGGTTGCATCTACAACTTTTGGATCGAAGTTCGGTGAGACAATAAAGTCAATACCAATCTCCTTAAGAATCTTAACCTGATTAGTATTAGTAACGGTTCCAGCACCAACAGATATGAAATCATTCATTTGATCATGGAGCAATTGGATGCTATCAAAAACATCCGGCGAGTTCATTGGAACTTCTATTTGAGTTATTCCAGAGTCTACAATAGTACGCGCAATTTCAAGCACCTCATCAGGCTTAACTCCTCTCAAAATAGCGATTATCTTTCTACTCATAAACCTTAACCAGAAATAAGATCTCCATAGGCTGAACTTAAACCAGACAATGTCGCAGTTTCAAGACTAAACAATTTACTTTCACCGCCAAGAACCTTTAGTCCTTCATGATAATTATTAGACAAGAGCTCTGACCCAATAAGGGTGACGTTTTTACCTTTCCAGTAACTTTGAGCACCATTAAGCTCAACCCCTAAAAGAAGACCAGATAGAGATGATCTTGCCTGATCCCGATCCAAGTTGTTGACAATTGACTCAGCACGAAGTGAAAAAAGATTTGATGCAATTAAGCCCGGATTCTTAAATCCATCATGAACGCCTTCTTCAAAGCTTTCTTGATCCCACCCTTTAATTGAGGTTGAGTGCCTAATAAGTGTATGGTTTGAGATAACTCCAAAGAGCTCTCCAGTCATAAAGGTTTTAAAGCTGGTTATTTGCCCTTCATTAATATTGACCCATTTTGCGTGCGTACCAGGTAGACATACGACACCTTTGAAGTTTGTATTTTTATTAATAAATCCAGCAATTTGAGTTTCTTCACCCCTCATAATATCTGCAGGGTGATTTTGCATGACGCCTGGGACAAGATGCACCTTGATCCTTTGATCATTGGTATTTGCAGTTGTTAGCTGATTGTTGTCTATTGGCACGCAGGGTGTTTTCAGGTAAGGAGTTTCAACCCAACCTTGCTTAGCCCCAACCATTCCACATGCCATTACAGTAGTCACTTTAGTATCATCAAGCCAGCTCTCAATAAGTCTTAATAGAACGGGTTCAAATTCATTTTGCTGAAGGTCCTTCATGCCTTCGTTAGACTCCCTAAAGGCTAGCACGTTATCCTCTTCTCCAATAGCCCATGCACGCATATGGGTTGTTCCCCAGTCAGCAGCAATCCATTTAGCTTTAATATCACTCATCTTCATACTATCCTGTAACTACAACGCCGCCATCAACCACTAGTGCCTGACCGGTCATCATTCTGGATGCTTTTGAGGCCAAAAATAGAGCTGAGTCAATTAAATCATTGGGGACTAAATGCTCCTTTAGTGACTGCTTTTTCATATGGCTGGCAAGGTCTTTGTCATTAGCCCAAAGCTTAAGCTGTCTGTCTGTTAAAACCCATCCAGGAACCAAGGTATTGACCCTAATACCATCACCCCCAAGCTCACGAGCCAAGGCTCGAGTTAAGCCCGTGATACCTGCTTTTGAGGCAACATATGCTGGGTAACCAGCATTGCCCATCAGGTACGATGCTGAGGACAAGTTAATAATGCTTCCACCACCCTGAGCCTTCATAGAATGAGCGACAGCTTGTGCAGTAAAAAAGTGAGGCTTTAGATTAATATTAATGGCCTGGTCCCATTCTTCAGGAGTTAACTCATCAAGCGAGTGTCTGGAGTCGTTTGCTGCGTTGTTAATAAGAACATTGATTGCACCATTGACCCTAATGGATTCTGAGATTGCATCCTTCAAATCGTTTGTATCTGTAATATCACAACTGATAAATAACGGTTTATGTTTATACTTCGAGCTGATTTGGTCCAAAAATTCATCACAATTTGACCTCTGAACGAAAGCCACTTTTGCCCCCTGCGATAGAAAACCTTCTACAATTGAGGCTCCAATTCCAGATCCTCCGCCAGTAATAAATACAGATGCGTCTTCAAGATCTTTAAAAGTTGCGTAATGGTTCATTAGTGTGATTCTCGGTTAGGAAGGCGAGTATCTTTACCCACCAAAAAGTCTAAATCTGCGCCTTTATCAGCCTGCAAAACTGTCTCAATATAGAGCTTTGCATATCCACGGGAGTAGTTTACTTCTGGTTGTTTTTTAGCCTTTAGACGCTCTTTAATTTCTGTTTCAGGAACTAATAGCTCGAGCACTCCATTTAGAGCATCAACTCGAATTCGATCTCCAGTCTCAACAATAGAGATTGGTCCGCCAACGTTAGCCTCAGGAGCAACATGCAAGACTATAGTTCCATATGCTGTGCCTGACATCCTTGCATCAGAAATACGAATCATGTCTCTGACGCCCTTTTCAACAAGCACTCTGGGCATTGGCATATTGCCAACCTCTGGCATACCAGGGTAACCCTTGGGACCGCACCCCTTTAAAACAAGAATAGAGTCTTTAGTGACTGGCAAGTCAGGTTTGTCGATATTTTCTTTTAATTCCTCAATATCCTCAAAAACATAAGCAATTCCCTCATGATTTAATAACTCTTCAGAGGCTGCAGCAGGTTTAATAATTGCTCCATTCGGTGCAAGATTGCCACGTAGAACTTTTATTCCTGCAGAGGACTTGAGCGGCTTCTCAATGGTCTTAATAACATCTTCATTAAGAATTTCAGCCTGATCAAAGTAATGGGTAATATCTTTGTTTAATATTGTGTTTGCTGGCTTAATAAAGCTCTTAATTTGCTTCATAACAGCTGGAATTCCACCGGCATAACAAAAGTCCTCCATTAAGAACTCTCCTGAAGGCATACAGTTGACCAGTAACGGAATATCTGCACCTTTTTCAAAGTCATCTAAATTCAGATCAATTTCTGATCTTCCAGCTAAAGCTAGTAAGTGAATCACTGAATTTGTTGAGCCACCAATTGCGCTATTCAAAGTAATAGCGTTCTGGAAACTTTCTTTAGTTATTACCTTAGATAAATTGAGCTCTTCTTCAACCATCTCTACAATTCTTTTTCCTGACAAATGAGCAAGTGTCATTCGTCTAGCGTCGACTGCAGGAAGAGCTGCATTTGTTGGTAAACTGAGCCCCATCCCCTCTACCAAGCTTGCCATGGTTGAAGCTGTACCCATTGTCATGCAAACACCTGAGGAGCGGCTCATACCGGTTTCAGCTGCCATGAACTCTTTAAGAGTCATATCACCTGCTCTTACTTCTTCCGAGAAGCGCCAAACATCTGTCCCTGACCCTATGTCTTTACCTTTATATTTTCCATTAAGCATTGGGCCTGCAGAGACCACAATCGTGGGAAGATCAACACTAGCTGCGCCCATAAGTTGGCCAGGGGTTGTTTTGTCACAGCCACCTAAAAGAACGACTCCATCCATTCCATAAGCACGAATGCTCTCTTCAACATCCATTGACAATAGATTTCGAAAAAGCATTGCTGTTGGCTTCATTTGCGTTTCACCTAAAGACATAACAGGAAATTCTAGAGGAACTCCTCCTGCCTCCCAAACACCTCGCTTGACTCCTTCTGCAAGATTCTTCAGGCCCGCATTACAAGGGGTAAGCTCTGACCAAGTATTGCAAATACCAATAATTGGTCTGCCATCAAACACATGATCTGGAAGCCCTTGACTTTTCATCCAGCTTCGATGAATAAAGCCATCTTTATCCATTTTTCCGTACCAGTTTGAAGATCGTCGATTATTTGATTTACTCATGCCGCCTTCTCTCCCTCTATAACCATCATGTTTGCTGGAAAAACTTTAGGTAATTGCAGGCCTTTAGTCATCAAATATTGTCCACTTAGCTTTAATTTTTTAGTCATGAGTCCTTGCTGTAACTTGCCTAGTGATTTTATTTCTTTTTTATTGAGAAGAGAAATATTATACATCGACTGAGATTCAAGGCCTGCAAGCACTAGTGGAGCAGATGAGCTGAGTTTTGATGCAACATTTTGACCCGCAAAAACTACAAAATGGTCTCCATTTGAATTCATTTGGATTTCCGCAATTACACTTTTATCAATGCAGGGAAGTCTAAGAATATTTGCATTCATCATCCAATCGCGATTCTCCTTCCACCATTGCGTTACAGATTTAAGGATTAGCTTATCTTCAGAAGACAGCTCTCTTGGATCCATCTCAAAACCCATATGTCTCTGAGCTGCAACCCATGCCCTAAATGAGATTGACAACTCTCGTCCAGATGTATGGCAAACTTTCGGGCCTACATGGCTTCCAGTGACAGAGGTTGGCAGCCATAGAACTGCCTCATGCTGAATGCGCAATCTTTCGAGGGCATCGTTACTATCGGACAACCAAACTCTTTGAGTATGCCCTAATATCCCATAATCAATCCTTCCGCCGCCTGAGGAGCAGGATTCAATTTCTAGGCCGGGATGTGCCCCTCTTAGATCACCTAAAAGACTATATAGAGCTCTTGTTTGAGATGCATCTGGATAAGGAAGCACTCTATTATGATCCCACTTGATATATTCAATTGGATACTCATTTAACAGTGAATCGATTCTTTCAAAAAGATATTCCTGCACTTTCTTGATAGAAATATCAAGAACATATTGTCCTCTTCCAAGAGATTGGCTTGCTTCTCCCATAATCCAGTCCGGATGAGAGCGAAATAAATCGCTATCTGGACTGACCATCTCGGGTTCAAACCAAAGCCCAAAAGTCATACCAGTAGAATGAATATGCTTTATAAGTGGATGCAGACCTTCTGGATATTTTTGATTGTCGACAAACCAGTCACCTAGACTAGATTTGGCGTTGTTTCGACTCTTGAACCATCCATCATCGAGAACGAATCTCTCAGCACCAATATCAGCGGCAAGGGTTACAATCTCTTTGAGTTCTTCAATGCTATGATCAAAATAAATAGCCTCCCAACAGTTATAGTGAACAGGCCTAATCGAATCTTTTGGAAGATCAACAATTGAGTTTGACACAAAGGCTCTAAAGTTACAACCTACTCCGCCTATTCCATCACTTGAATGGGTAATATATAGTTTTGCAGTTTCAAAGCTTGTCCTAGGAGTTAATTCACTATTCTCTGTATGCCCAAATTGGATTTGTTTGCGACCATCTTGGAGCTGCTCCGCAACCATACGATGACCACCAGACCAGCCATAGTGAAAACCATAGCAAGAGCCTGCATTCTCAGAACTTCCAACTGAAGGAATGATTAGTCCTGAAAAGTGAGCATGACTTGTGGTTCCAGTCCTAGATTCTCTTAGGTGAACGCCTGTAACCCATGGCGTAGTCTGCTTTCTGAATTCCCCACCCCAATGACCTCCATAATCGACCATCTCATCGCTAAGAAGAGAGACCTCTATAACGGGAGCAGATAACCACTCCATAATGACTGGATTAATGCTTTCAATTTTGGCACCTAAAGCAAATACATCATCCTCGATCAGAGCATCAATCGTGGCTGTATACGTTAGTCCAAGATCCTTATCTTTGTAAATTAAAGTGACTGAGTTATTACTTGCCTTGTCAGCAGAAAAAACAAAACTGGATGAAAGTAGCTGTCCACTCAAATCTCTGATCTTGCATCCTAGCTGTCCAGCAAAGTTAGCAGTTTGCTCCGGTAAAATTGAAAGCTCTGGGACTAGGTCTATAAGGTTGTCTCCCCAGTCTTTTTTTGATGCCTCAAACATTTCATCTGGACTTTCATGACTAGGCAATCTGTCGCCCCAATAAATAACGCAAGGCAATCGATTACCTAAAGAGGATAACACCAATGATTGATTTTGAGTATCAAGACGCCATTGTTTTATCATTTGACAGCACCCAGAGTTAAGCCTGCAATAAAGTGTTTTTGCATTAGGAAAAACATTAGAACTGGAGGTAGTGCAGCGATAATGGAGCCTGCAGAAACCAAATGCTGGTTATAAACCCACTGCCCGTTAAGAGAATTCAATCCTGCAGTAACAGGCATTGCTTCAGCGCCCTGAGTCAGCACAATAGCCCAAAAATAGTCATTCCAAATAAATGTAAAAATTAATACTGATAAAGCTGCCATTGCTGGGCGCATTAATGGAACAACAATGTACCAGAAAATTTTAAACTCAGAAACTCCCTCAACCCTAGCAGCTTCTATCAGTTCGTATGGCAATGCCCTTATAAAGTTACGCATGAAAAAAGTACAGAAGCCGGTTTGAAAAGCTATATGGAAGACCACTAACCCCCATACAGAGTTGTATAAGCCAAGAGAAAGAGAAAGGTCTCTTACTGGGACCATAAGTATCTGGAAAGGGATAAAGTTCCCAGCAACAAACATAAAAAATACAAACAAGTTAAGCTTGAAACGATAAACACCCAATGCAAAACCAGTCAGGCTTGATAACACTATAGCTCCAATAACAGTTGGTATAGTGATCTTGAAACTATTGAGTATGTAATAACCGAGTGGTGAATCTGTAAAAACTGCTGTATAGTTTTCAATAAAGTTAATTGAAGTGGGCATTCCCCAGTAGTTTCCAGAATTAATGTCTGCTCCAGAGCGAATTGAGGTTAGAGCAACTGCGAGCAGCGGAAGCAGCCAAATAATAATAGAAATTGGAAGCGCTATCTTGTAAAGAAGTTGGGTCGATGGTTTTGTTCTTTCGATTGGAGTAGGAAACATAATTAGCCGCCCTTCTCATCTCGATAAAGCCTATAAAGAATTGTCGCAATATAAACCATCATTATCAATAAAAGTACGACTGCAATAGCTGCACCATACCCCATTCTAAAACCGTACTCAGAGAACGCTTTTTCATACATATAATAGGCGAGTACGCGACTAGAACCCCAAGGCCCTCCCCCAGTCATTATATCAATCAGGTCAAAGGATCTTAATGCACCGATAATAGTTACAACAACTGCAATAAAAGTTGCAGGCTTAAGTTGAGGTAAAATTACGTACCAAAGCATTCTCCAACCTCTAGCATTATCAATTCGACCTGCTTCAATTTGCTCAGGGTCAACCGAGTTTAATCCGGTTAAATACAGAATCATGCAGTAAGCCGTCTGAGGCCACAAACCTGCCGCAATAATTCCATAGGTAACATAGTCCTCCTCAGCAAGAATTGCAATTGTATCAAAACCAAAAAACTCTAGAATGATATTGAGTAGTCCATTAGAGGGGTCATAAAACCAGCTAAAAACCAAGCCAACTACAACCTGAGATATGACAAAAGGAAAGAAAAATATAGACTTATATATTCGTATCCCTCTAACTGTTTGATTAAGAAATAATGCTGCAAATAGTCCTGCTGGTACTGCCAAAAGATACAAAACTAGCCAAATAACATTATTTTTTAATGAAACTATAAAATATTCATCATCTAAAAGTTCAATATAGTTTTCAGCCCCAATGTAGGTTTTTGTTCCTAAGCCATCCCACTGATAAAAACTTAAATTGATTGATTGAAAGATAGGAAAGATAACATAAAGGGAAAACATCAAAATGCCAGGCGCCAAAAAAATCCATGGTGCAATCTTTAGTTGATTATTTTTCCAGTAAGAATACATACCTACTTAAGATTAAAAAATTAAAAAAAAGTCCCGTGTCAAGAATACTTGAACACGGGACATAGTAAAACCTTATTGATTAATAAAGTCTTTGACGAGCTTTTTCTAGACGCTCTAGAATCTTCTCTAAACGCTCAGGCTTAACCATGAACTCTTGAAAAGCTTCCATACCAATAGAGGCCATTTCAGCTTTAGTGTCACGATCATAGAACTGAGCAACACCGCCTGGGGCGTCGTTATTCAGCATGCTAAATGCTTGGTTTAGGAACTTGTCATTCGTCACTCCTGCACCAGCATTAGTTGGCAGTTGTCCAAGCGCTTTGTTCCAAGCTGTCTGAACATCAGGACGTGCTGCATAAGCTAAGAAACGCTTAGCATCTGCAACGTTTTTAGCACCAGAAGTCAAGTGGATTGTGTCCGTAGGCGCTTCTTCAGCCATAGGTATCCCTGGAGTTATTTCAGGAAACTGGAACAGTCCAAGAGTGCTATCATCAAGACCTAGCTCTTTTAATGGAGCTACAGCAAAGTTACCCATAATGTACATTGCAGCTTCACCGTTAGCCATTGGAGCTAAAGCTTCCTGCCAGCTCAGTGCAGCATGATTTTCTAGGAAGAAACCACCATCAATCAACTGCTGATAGTTCGCCATTGTTGCGCGCACTCTCTCATCAGTCCATGCGATATCACCACTAGTAAGAGCCATATGGAAGTCATAGCCATTTGTACGAAGGTTTAAGTAGTCAAATACACCACCTGCAGTCCAAAGATACTTTGAACCAATAGTGATTGGAGTAATGCCGTTAGCTTTTAAAGTTTCACCAGCAGCAATAAACTCATCCCAGTTAGTAGGAACAGCAATACCTAGGTCTTCAAAGATATCTTGACGGTAATAAACTCCCCAGTTGTAGTAAGTATATGGAATACCCCATTTCTGGCCATCCATCGTCATACCTGGAGCCGATGAAGCCATCAATGAATATAGACCCTGATCAGCCCATACATCATCAATTGGTGCAAATAATCCTGCCTCAACAAATGGAGCCATTCTATTTCCTGCATACCAGAATGCAATGTCTGGTGCATCAGCACTCAGGAAGTTACGAATTGCAGCCTTATAGCCTTCATGATCAAACAGGTTATAAACAACATCGACATCTGGGTTTTCAGCTTCGAATCCATCTATAACAGCCTGAAATGCAGCCTTAGGTGCTGGATCTGAAGTGTCACCATTAATGACAAGTGTTCCAGCAACAGCAGAAGTACCAGCCAGAATACCGGCGAGTGCTAAAGCTATTTGGTTTTTAAATATTTTTTTCACTTTTTATCTCCTATTTTTTAAAAAAGTAAACTTCTTTTTTGATTACATACTTTTGTGAAGAAATTCACTTAAATATGACAAATCAAGAGTAAGTATACATCAATATGTATTCATGTGAATAATTTTGTCCAACTATTAGTACAATGTTCCATTATATGAAACTTAGTTAAAAAATTATAGGAATTTCAATACTATCACGTAATTAAATTCATTAAGTATTAGAGTGTAAAATATACGTATTCTTATTCAGGAGTAGCGTTATGGGTATGCCAGGACCATTTGAACTAATTATTATTCTAGTGATTGTGCTTTTAATATTTGGTGGCAAAAGACTTAAAAATATTGGCAATGATCTTGGAGGCGCAATCAAAGGCTTCAGATCTTCGATGAAAGAATCAGAATCCAAAGAAAAGGATGAAGTCATTGAGGCTAAAGTTGAGGCTGATGACGAAACGAATAAGAAGTAGCTTTAATTTCTAATTACTCACTCTTATGTTTGATTTTGGCTTCTGGGAAATTGCCATTGTTGGCATCATCACCCTTATTGTCGTTGGTCCAGAGAAGATGCCGTCTCTCGCGAGAAAGGCAGGACTTTACTTTGGCAAGCTCAATAGATTTTTCAATAAGGTAAAGTCAGACATTAACGAAGAGTTAAGAATGGACGAAATAAAAGAGCAAATGTCCATGGATGAGGAAAAAATTATAATCTCTGAAGTTACAGAAGATATTCAGTCCAGCGTAGATTCTCTTAGAGAAGAAAATATTCTTTCTGACAAGAAGACAAAATAACCGATGACTGATCAAAAGTATTCAATGGAGAAACTTCCTTTAGTTCAGCATCTAATTGAGCTTAGACGATCTCTGCTTCGCTCTGTCATTGCAATTACTATCTTTTTTGTTGTTCTGTTTCCTTTTGCTGATGAAATCTACAATTTCATAGCAGATCCTATTGTTCAAGCTATACCTGGATCAAATCTAATTGCTATCGGCGTTATTTCTCCCTTTTTAACGCCTCTAAAAATGTCCTTAATCCTGGCTATATATATAGCTATGCCCTATCTTCTCTATCAGTTATGGATGTTTGTAGCACCAGCACTTTATAGACATGAAAAAAGACTGGTGCTGCCCCTTGTTGTCTCATCAACGCTTTTGTTTTATGCTGGAATAGTTTTTTCCTTTTATATAGTTTTTCCAGTCATCTTTGGATTTTTAGCCGGAGTGGGTCCTGACTCGGTTAACTTTGCCCCTGATATTCAGTACTATTTAGATTTTATACTGAAAGTGTCTTTTGCTTTTGGTGTGGCTTTTGAGGTTCCAGTTGTTACAATCCTTTTAATCATTTTTGGTGTGACAACACCACAAAAACTCAAGAAAAATCGATCTTATATTATTATTGGATCATTCGTTATTGGTATGATTCTTACACCTCCCGATGTCATATCACAATTTTTAATAGCAATCCCCATTTGGCTTTTATTTGAGGGAGGTTTAATATTTTCTTCGTTTTTTAAAGTTCGTGAGAATGGTAAACAAAGAGGCTCTAACAGCTCCGAAAATGATTGGACATCTAAATCTCATAATGACATGATGGACAAGGTGGAGCAAGAAATGAATGACAATGTTAAGAATAATGAATTAAAGAAGTAACCTACAAGATTTGATTAGGAATTTCCTATATATCTATCTCCGATGTCGAAAGCCCCCCTAAATAATAAAATTAGTAATTAGTTTAAATTGGAATCGCTTGATTTCTATTTAATCCTGTATTTGGATCAATAATTGGCTCTGATGAATATTGAGCTAGATAAGCTGTTCTTGTTTTGGTTGATTGATTTACTCCGGAGGCATGAGGCGTAAGACTAGAAAATACTACGAGAGTTCCTGCAGAAACAAGCAAAGTCTTTGATTTGGCTTCATCGACCTCAATAAATAGGTCATTTGATTTATCTGACCATTGGTGGGTTAATACTTCTGGAGTGGTCTCTAAATTTGTAGGGATAACCGATAAGGGTCCATTCAACGAATGTGTTTCATCAAGCGCCAGCCAAGTTGTCAAATAGGGTTTATGTTCAAAATTTATGTATCCTGAGTCTTGATGCCAATTAAAACTTGATGGAGTTTTTGGCTCTTTCATTACGAATTGTTCATTGAAAATAAATGCTTCACCATCAAGTAACCTTGTCGCAACCTCCTTTATAGGTTTGCTTTTAAGGTATCTCTGAATCGTAGGGTAATATCTACTTTGATTTTTAAGAAATTTTCGGCCATCTTTTGAAATATCGCCGTAATGCTTATTATCATATGACTGTTTAAATCTATTTGAGTCATTATCAATTTCATTAAAGATGCTTTCCAGAGATTCCTTGAATTCTAACAATACTTCTGAACCAACAAAATCTTCAAATATAAGATAGCCTTGAGATTTGAATTCATTGACTTTTTGTTGTGTTAACTTTTGCATGCTGAAATTATAAGTCAACTTATACTAAAGTCCAAATTTCGTTTGATGTGTAAGTGAGGGTGTATACATCTATCTAAGATGTCATGATGGTATTTCTAGGACAAAAAAAACGCGCCAATAAGGCGCGTTTTTAGTTTTGCTTGATGGATTTTAGTTTGGATATTGACTATCAATACCTTCAACATAGAAATCCATTGTTAGTAGGTCAGGGAAGTTAGGTGGCGTTTCACCTTCTGCTAACCATGGGCTACCATCTTGCTTATTGATTGGACCAGTAAATGGATGAATTGCTCCCATTGATAAATCAATAATTGCTTGCATTGCTTCATTCTTAACCTCAGTAGGCATATTATTGTTCATTGGCGCAAACTTAACCATGCCTTGCTGAACACCTGCAAAGGTATCAGAAGAAGTCCAAGTTCCATCTCTTACTGCAGCAATTCTGTCTGCATAGTAAGGACCCCAATCATTAATAATTCCAGTTAACTGAGCATTTGGACCCCATTCACGCATGTTAGAAGCTTGTCCAAACGCATGAACACCTTTCTCTTCAGCAACTGTCATTGCTGCAGTAGAGTCAGTATGCTGCATTAAGACATCAGCACCTTGAGCAATTAGAGCATTCGCAGCATCAGCTTCTTTACCAGGATCATACCAAGAGTAAACCCATACAACCTTGATTTGAACATCAGGATTAACTGACTTTGCAGCTAAAAACGCTGAGTTAATTCCACGGATTACCTCTGGAATTGGGAATGATGCAATGTAACCGATAACATTGCTTTCAGTCATTCTTCCAGCAATCTTACCAATGACATGCCTTCCTTCATAGAATCTCGCTGAGTATACAGACACGTTATCCTCTAACATATATCCTGTAGCATGCTCAAACTTAACATCTGGATAACGCTTAGCAACCTTAATAGTTGGATTCATATAACCAAATGAAGTTGTGAAAACAATATCATTTTTACGGGCAAGACTCGTAATAACTCTCTCAGAGTCAGAGTTTTCTGCAACGTTTTCAATCGTTGTCACTATTACGTCATCACCCAACTTTTCCTTAGCATACTTAACCCCTTCATCATGCGCATAAGTCCATCCATGGTCACCAGTTGGGCCAATATAAACGAACGCTGCTTTGACAGGATCAGCTGAGACATTACTAGTAAATGCTAAAACTGCACTTAAAACAGACAGTTTTAAAATACTAGAGAATCTAACTTTAGACATACTTCTCTCTCCTTTTAATTGTTGAACAAATTAACTTACTTTCTTACTTCTTAAATACAATCACCTAACTAGGATGTTGAATGAAATATTCTACCCAAACAATTAGGGACTGTGCGATTTGTTTTATTTTTTAGTCGTATTCTTAAACTCACTAAAATGATAATAGTTGCAAGGTACGGCAACATCGATAGGTATTGAGCACTTATTCTAATATCGAAACCTTGAGCATGGAGCTGAAGAACAGTGATTCCCCCAAAGAGAATTGCACCTAAAATAATTCTAAATGGCTGCCATGAGGCAAACACAACCAACCCAAGTGCAATCCAACCCCTGCCTGCCGTCATGTCTTCACCCCAAATTGGGACTTGAACAAGGGACAAAAAGGCACCACCAACTCCAGCCATAGCTCCACCAAACAAAATGGCCATAAATCTATACCTGACTACATTGTGGCCAATTGCATGGGCCGCATCATGATTATCACCAATAGATCGCAAAATTAGGCCTTGTTTAGTCTTAAAAAGGAACCACCATACCAAATACACCATAAGGAATGCTAAGTAAACTAGCGGATTCATGGAGAAAACTAATGGGCCAATAAACGGAATGTCGGACAAAACAGGGATATGAATCGCCTTAATTAAAACTATCGTTTCCTCAGTATAGCCTCGTCCTGCAAATGCAGAAAAACCTAATCCAAAAAGAGTTAACGCAAGACCAGTTGCAACCTGATTCGTTAACAAAAATTGGGTTAAAAAAGCAAAAATAGAGGAAATAGCCATGCCGCCCAAAAGGGCAGCAAAGACTGCTAAGAATGGGTTTCCAGTATGGAACTGAACAATAAAGCCCAGAAGTGCGCCTACAATCATCATTCCTTCAACACCGAGATTTAGGACTCCTGAGCGCTCTACTAGGAGCTCACCAATTGCTGCAAAAATAAGTGGAGTCGAGGCAATACTGATTCCAATGATGATATTTATAAATAAGCTTTCATTCATAGTCTTTTAATTTTTAGTTTTATTTAATACAACTTTGTATTTAATTAATATGTCGCATGCAAGAAAATAAAAAAGCAGCATACCTTGAAAAATTTGAGTGATTGAGCTCGGGAGATTGTACTCAATCTGAACCTCCTCTCCGCCAACATAACTGAGCGCAATTAATAAAGATGAAAATAGAATTCCAATGGGATGAAGTCGCGCTAAGAAAGCAACAATAATTGCGGTAAACCCATAAAACTGAGGGAGTCCTGGAGTTAATTGACCAGCAGGTCCAGACGCCTCAAAGAAACCAGCCAATCCAGCTAATCCGCCAGATATAAGCAAAGAATACAAAACTGTTTTATTGTCATTAAAACCTGCAAATTTAGCTGCCCTAGGGGCGCTTCCAGTAATCTTAATCTGCATCCCAAACATATGCTTCTTGATACCAAACCAGGCAACGAGTGAAATAATAATAGCAATAATAAACCCAATATGTAGACGAGTGCCCTCCCATATGATTGGCAGCATAGCGCTGTCATGAAATATTCTACTTTCTGGGAAGTTAAATCCTGCAGGATTTCTCAGAGGACCTTGGAGCATTGCACTGAGAAACAATACAGCAACATAGGTCAACATCAAAGTTACCAATATTTCATTAACCTGATAACGAATGCGGAGAAAAGCAGCAATACTTGCATAGAACATCCCACCTAAAATTGACGCTATAGCCATTAAAGGTAGGAGCCAAAAACCCTCAACATTATAGAAATAAAGTCCTACTGCGCCGCCCGCAATACCACCAATTACATATTGACCCTCAGCTCCAATATTCCATATTCCAGCCCTAAAGCCTATGGATAATCCAAGACCAATAATCATTAATGGAGCTGCCTTTACAAGTAATTCTGGAAATAAATAGGAGTCGGTAAGTGGCAAAACAAAGAGCGTGAAAAAAACGCTTGAAACTTTGATGTCATCCAAAATAAAAATAAATATTATTAGTGCTGATAACGCTGTAAGTGTCATTGCAAGCAATGGAGATAATAAAATCATCGCTTTAGAATTTTCAACTCTTGGGATAAGTTTAATCATTAGCTTTCAACTCCTACCATGAGCTGCGAAATCTTCTCTAGGCCATTATTTTTCATATCAACTGCCTCTGAAAGCTTGCCTTCTGACAAAACATGAATCTGCTCACAGAGACTTAGGATTTCATCTAAATCTTGTGAAATAATCAAAATAGCTGAACCATTGTCTGCGAGTGAGATTAATGACTGATGAATGTTATTTGCAGATCCTGCATCCACTCCCCAGGTAGGCTGAGAAACTATAAGCAGTTCTGGGTTTCTGATGAGCTCTCTTCCGACCATAAATTTTTGTAAGTTTCCTCCTGAGAGGGACTTAGCCAGCATTTTGCTAGAAGGCGTTTGAACATTAAAATCATCAATGACCTTCTCAGAATAACTAGCAACGCTACTCCAATCGATCACCCCACTTGAAGTCATACCAGAAGAGTCTGGCCTACTCAACAACATGTTCTCATCAAGACTCATATCAGGTACTGCACCATGCCCTAAACGCTCTTCTGGAATAAAGAACATTGAAAGCTGTCTTCGCTCATGGGAGCCCAATAAGCCGACATCTTGACCATTAAAACTGAGAACACCATCGCCTGAAGATTTTTCTCCTATTAGGAGCTCCATCAACTCGTCCTGACCATTGCCAGCTACGCCAGCAATTCCAACAATACTCCCTTGCCTAATAGTCAAATTAATATTTTCTAAATCTACTCCATACAAATCGTCACTTTTTTTGCTTAAATTATTTATAGAAAAAATCTCAGATCCAACGTTTATTTTGCTTCTAGCAAGCTCGGTAAGTTTTTTTCCAATCATCATTTCAGCAAGTTCTTTTTGGGAATGATCTTGAGGTACACAGCTTTGAACTAACCGACCTCCTCTGAGAATAGTCGCTTCACTACAAATCTCACGAACCTCTTCGAGTTTGTGCGAAATATAGAGAATAGAACAACCATCAGCTGCAAGCTTTTTTAGAGTAACAAACAAGTCAGAAACTTCTTGTGGTGTCAAAACTGAAGTAGGCTCATCCATAATTAATAATTTTGGATTTTGAAGTAAGCAGCGAATGATTTCGACCCTCTGTCTTGCGCCAACAGAAAGGTCACCAACAACTTGTTGAGGATTCACATCCAGCCCATATTGCTTAGAGTACTTTAAGATTTCATCAGTAAAGTTTTGGTTAAGCCCGACTCCATCCAGTCCCAAAATAATGTTCTCTTCAACAGTTAAAGACTCAAATAATGAAAAATGCTGAAAGACCATTGCAATTCCATTCTCTCTGGCCTCAAATGGATTTTTAGGGCTATAACTATTTCCACCCCACCTCATTTCACCACTATCTGGCATCAATGAGCCATAAATTATTTTTACTAATGTTGATTTTCCAGCACCATTTTCCCCCAAAAGTGCATGGATACTGGAGTCCTTAATGTTCAAAGAAACAGTATCGTTTGCCTTAAGGTCACCATAAGATTTAGTAATATTGGAAACTTCTAATTGATAATTCATAGCGCTTCAATTTGATTTTTATTTTCAATAAAATTAATTAAGTCCATTGCAATGGTTACAGCAATCGCAGTGGGAGACTTTAAAAATTTTTGTTTTTCACCAATTGGGCAAGTAAATTTATTAACCACTTCTTCAGGATAATTCTTTTGAATGAATCGATCTCTAAATTTTTTCCCCTTAATTGTTGAGCCAATCATACCCAAATAACTGAAGTTGTTTTGAAGAATCATTTGTTCTGAAATCTCAAAATCAATTTTGTGACTATAGGTGATTACTAAACAGTAAACATTGTTTGGGAGTTCTGAAACACTCTCAACTATATCATCACAGATAATTTTTACTTGCGAAGTATCTCCTTGAAACTTATCAAATTGTTCTTGGCGATCATCGATCCAAAATAATTTAACAGGGAGATTGATGAGGATAGGCATTAGAGCCCGAGATATATGTCCAGCGCCAAAGACTGCTACTGGTAATAAATCACTTGAAGTTACCTTTTCCAAACAAATATCAGTCTTTAAACCTGCCTCATCCTCAAACTCAACGAGCGTTGAGCTTTGAGTGTTTTGTAAAAGTTTTGATGAATAGTCCTCTACAAATGTAGATAATTTTTTGTTATTAGATGAAGAAAAAAAGTGTTTTTTTGTGAAGAGAAATTTTTGTTTATCTAGCTGTGGATTTTTGTCATTATCAATGCTAGTGCCCAAGATAAAATTTTCGCTCTCTTGATAGAGGCTGGATACTTTTTCAACCCATGAGTCTTTGTCTTTAAGAGATGAATTATTAGTTACGAAGCTTTCGAATAGAACCTTTACATAGCCACCACAACACTGCCCCAAAGTCGCCCCCAAAGGGTATTTTATGAGTTGATTGCTATTGCCTTTGAGTTCAAGCATTTCTTTAGCAAGGGATAATGCTTTAAATTCGAGATTTCCTCCTCCAATACTGCCAAACACAGCGTCATTTGACGTGTAAACAATCTTATCACCGTTAGTGCATGGAGTAGAGCCTTTAGTGGCAATGATTGTTATGACTACAAGGCCATTGTTTAATGCAATTGATGTCCTTAGGTGCTTAAGCCAACTATTCATAATTATGTTTTAAGAACTTTTATTTAAGCTGAAAAATACTCGCTCAAAACTTGCAGGTGCATTAAGCCCACTAATATTTTCATTGTTTGCATTAAAAATAGCATTTTTGATAGAAAGCCAAGTTGAGATTGCAAGCATTAAGGGTGGCTCACCAACCGCTTTTGATTTGTGAATGGTATTTTCATGATTGGAGATATGGGGCTTAATTTTTACCTCAAAACGCTCTGGAGTATCTCCTATTGCAGGAATCTTATAAGTCGAAGCTCCTGTTGTTAGAAGAGCGCCCAAATCATTCCATTTTAACTCTTCTGAGCAAAGCCAACCCATGCCCTGAATGTAGCCACCAACTATTTGACCGATATCGATAGCAGGGTTTAGAGAAGCTCCCACATCATGCAAAATATCAACAGCTAAAAGCTTATACTCACCTGTTAAGCAATCTACTATTACTTCACTAACACACGCACCATAGGAGTAATAGAAGAATGGACGACCTTTTTGAGTAGCTGGGTCAAAATGAATTTTAGGTGTTTTATAAAAACCATTACTAAATAATTCCACACGATTCAAATAGGCCAAAGAAATAAACTCATCAAAAGGAATTTGTTTCTTGTCTACTAAAATTGTTGAATCTTCAAATTTGATTGCACTCTCACTGGCATCAAAATATTCTTTAGCGAAATTAATTAAATTACTCTTAATTCGAAGACAAGCTTCTCTTGCTGCCATACCATTAAGATCTGAGCCAGATGAGGCCGCGGTTGGAGAGGTATTTGGAACTTTTGCTGTTGAGGTTGCAGATACTTTGACTCTTGAGACATCTACACCGAATTCATTTGCGACGACCTGAGCTACCTTGATAAATAACCCCTGACCCATTTCTGTACCACCATGATTCAAGTGAATACTGCCATCTTTGTATATACTTACCAAAGCGCCCGCTTGATTCAGAAATTGTGTGGTGAATGAGATTCCAAACTTGACGGGCGAGAATGCCAGTCCTTTTTTTAAATATCTATTGTCCTTATTGAATTTATCGATTTCTTTTCTTCTCGAGTGATAATTACTATCTGATATCAATTCATCTGTAATTTCACTAATAATGTTATCCTCAATCACCTGACTGTATGGGGTTACATTATTTTCATTTTTTTGATAGAAATTTGACCTTCTGACCTCTAAAGGATCTAGACCCAGTGTATTTGCAATCTCTTCAACTATATTTTCAATTGCAAGCATACCTTGTGGTCCTCCAAAGCCCCTAAATGCAGTATTTGAAGCAGTATTTGTTTTGCACAAATAACCTGTAAAGGTAGCGTTTGGAATGAAATAAGCATTGTCTGAATGAAAAAGTGCTCGGGAAACAATTGCCATAGAAAGATCTAATGAATATCCACATCTAGCAGCAAGGTCCATAGTTATGCCTTTAATTAAGCCTTGGTCATCAAACCCAACCTCATAATTTGCAACAAAATCATGACGCTTTCCAGTCAACAACATATCGTCCTTTCTGGACAATCTTGCTTTGACAGGTCTTTTTGTTTTTTCTGAGAAAATAGCACAAACACATGCCAATTGAGAAGCATCTGTCTCTTTGCCGCCAAAGCCTCCCCCCATTCTCCGAGTAACGACCTCAATCGCATTCTGAGGAACGTTTAATACATACGAGACTAAATGCTGCACTTCGGTTGGGTTTTGAGTTGAGGAATGAATCACCATTTCGTTGTCTTCAGTTGGAATTGAAATAGCCACCTGACCTTCTAAATAGTAATGCTCTTGGCCCCCTATTTCTAATGATCCAGTTAGTTGGTTGCTGGCACTTTTAATTGCTGATTTGGAGTCACCCGAACTAACGACAATTGGATCATCTAGAAAGCTTTTTGCTTTCATTGCTTGTTGGATAGTTACGATGGGTTTTAACTCTTCTATTTCAGCACTCACCAATAGCGCTGCTTTTTTTGCTAGATCGTGACTGTCAGCTAAAACTGCAGCAATTGCTTGTCCAAAAAATAAAACCTCTTTTGATGCAAGAATAGGCTCGTCATGGCGAATAGGTCCAATTAATAAATGTTCTATTTCTTCTGCAATTAAAACACTATGGACTCCTTGTGCCTTCTTCGCATCATCAACATTAATACTTTGAATCTTTCCATGAGCGACGTTGCTGAGAGCAAAAGCGACATGGAGAGTTCCATTTGGTTCAGCAATATCATCAATATACTGCGCGCTTCCTTGCACATGCATTCGAGCACTATCATGCTGGAGTGGAAGACCAACTGGGCTTTTTGTTTGACCTAAATTTTGTGCCTTTTGACTGATGTTAACTCCCACTTTTAGGATTTCGATTCTGAGAAATGAGCAAGATCTTCAACTGCATAACCTTGAAGCATCAAAGAAGACTTTTTCGCTAGACCAGCTGAAACTTTTAGACGATACTCAGCAGACGCTCTTACGTCAGTGAATGGAGAAAATTCTCGATTCAAGGCCTCATATGCCACTTCAAGAAGCTCATCTTTATCCCAACTCTCTTTAAAAACTTTTTCAAGCTCAGTTGCTCTTTGAGGAATCCCTGACATACCTCCCATCCCAATCTTTACTGATAAAGACGAAGACTCGATACCCTTTACATTAATTGCCATACAAACTGCTGAAATGTCGTCTTCATATCTCTTTGATATTTTATGAGTAATGAGTCGCTCTCCATTGGAGGGCATTGGGATTACAATACTTTCAATAAATTCTGAAGGTTCTAGCAATGTTTTTTTATAGCTTACGAAGAAATCCTCAAGTGCAATTATTCGACTCGACACCCCTTTTCTAAGTTTTAACTTTGACTCAAGAGCTATAAGAACTGGAGCCATATCGCCAATGGGTGAGGCATTAGCTATATTGCCGCCAATAGTTGCCCAGTTTTTAATAGGTAATGACGCAAACCGCTCAAGAAATGAGTCTAAGTCTGGCCAGTTTTTGACTAATACTGATTTTGCTTCTTCATAGCTAACAGCTGCACCAATTTCGATTTCTGAATCTTGCTCATTAATCTGTTTGAGCTCTGAGACTCTATTGACGCTGACAATATGGCTAAACTCATTCTTAGATTGGGTAATCTCTAGATTTAAGTCAGTTCCAGCAGCAAGAATATTTGCAGATGGGTTTTCAGATAAGAGCTCAGAAAGATCATTAACATTTGATGGCGCATCAAAGAGAAGTGTCTTATTTCCATCGTTAAATCTTAAGTTAATATTTTTCTGATTTTTAAGGCCATTTAAAGCTTCGACAAACTCAGATTGATTCCTTTCATAAAAATCAAGTTGGCCTTTCTCTTTTTCTCTAAAAGATTTGTATGCAGCACTAATAATAGGCTTATAACCGGTACATCTACATAAATTTCCAGATAAAGCATCATTTATCTTTGTTGAATCCAGCGACTTTTCATTATGATACAAAGCAAATAGAGACATCACAAAACCAGGTGTACAGAATCCGCACTGAGATCCATTTTCTGTAATCATTGACTTCTGAACTGGGTGAAGATCTTCACCCTCTGATAAACCCTCAACCGTAATTAAATGCTTTCCTATAAGCGTGTATGCAAGCGCAATACACGTGTTGATGCTTTTGTACTGAATCAAATCCTTATTGTTAATGTTTACAAGTTCACCAACAACAGCAGTACAAGCACCACAGTCTCCCGAAGCGCAACCCTCCTTAGTACCAACCAATTGATTACTTCTTAGCCATTCAAGCACAGTAGTATTGGGGTTAATTTCTCCCAAGTCAAATGGAACATAGCTTTGATTCAATAAAATTGACACTAGCTTCCTCGATAGGTTGAATAACCGAAAGGTGATATTAATAAAGGCACATGATAGCTTTCATCAGCATTCGAAATATAAAAACGAATCACAACATCTTTTAAAAAAGGGCAGTCTATGTCTTTTTTTGCATAATATTGATCTATATTAAATTCAAGCTCATAACAACCCTCTTCAAATGCATCTCCTGACAATAAAGGCTCATTGCATCGACCATCTCTGTTTGTTTCTGCTGAATTAATGAGTGTCAGGGAAGAATCATTTCTCTTATAAAGTTTAATCTCAACTCTTTCAGCAGGACATCCCATTGATGTGTCGAGTATGTGTGTAGTCAGTTTTCCCATAGATTATTCCTATTTTTTATAAGTTCTTTGGCCCATGATATAAACCTCATCTATAAGTCTATCATCCCCAAGAGTCATTAAATTAAATAGTGTCTCTTTAATACTGGATGAAATTTTGTTTTTTTGACTTATTATTTCAGTAGCATTTAAATCAATAACAATAAAATCAGCCTCCTTGCCTGGCTCTAAATTACCAATGGAGTCATCCATATTTAAAACCTTTGCAGCGCCCAGAGTAGTCAAATAAAACGCTTTCACTGGGTCTAAATTAAAATCATTCATTCGGCTCACTTTATAAGCCTCATTCATGACTTGAAACATTGAAAAACTATCTCCTCCACCAACATCTGACGCCAAAGAAACATCAATACCGTAACTCTCTAATTTCTCTAGTTCAAACAACCCACTCCCCAGAAAAAGGTTTGACCTTGGACAAAGAGAAACCTTGGAGCCAGTCTCAGCCATTTTTAGATATTCATCATCTGTGTTGTGAATGCAATGCCCAAAAACAGAATTGCTACCTGTAATTCGAAGATCATCATAGACACCGAAATAATTATCAGAGTCTGGAAACAGTTCTTTGACCCAGCCTATCTCCTCATCATTTTCATTTAGATGAGTCTGAAGCAAGACGCCCTTTTGTCCATCTTCATCTGGGTATTCACTCAACAGCTTAGAGGCCTGCTCTAGTTGAGACTTTGAGGATGTAATGGCAAATCTTGGGGTGACGGCATATCTCAACCTCCCATTATTGTGCCATTTCTCAATCAGTTCTTTCGAATCAATGTAACTGTCTTCAGAGCTGTCACAAAGCATTTCAGGAGCGTTTCTATCCATCATTACTTTTCCTGCAACCATCCTTAAATTTCTTTGTTGTGATGCATTAAAAAAAGCATCAACTGATTGCTTAAAGGAAGCACAAAAAGTCATCGCAGTTGTTGTGCCATTTTTAATGAGCTCGTCTAAAAACAGGTTAGCTATATGATCAGCATAATCCTCATCTGCAAATCTTTGCTCTTCAACAAATGTGTACTGATTTAACCACTCTAATAAGCTAGTTCCATATGATGCAATTACCTTGTACTGAGGGTAATGAACATGGGTATCAACAAAGCCAGACATGATTAAACGATCCTTAAAATGAATCAAATTACTTGATACGTCATAACCTGATTCAATGTCTGAAAAGTTGCCAACATCAATAATTTTTCCTGAATCAATATCAACAACCAACAGGCCATCCTCAAAATAAACAGGTGTTAGACTCGCACTTCTCTCAACGCAGTGATAGATTGAACTTCGAAAGTAGCTATTGTTGCTCATTAATTTGCCTCAATCCAAACGCCTAACTTCTCTCTCTCCTGGTCAGTCATGTTTGTAGTGTTAACTATTGGCATTGCTTTAGATAAAACTGCCTGCTTATATATTTGATCTTTATGCGTCATAATTTTTTCGATGGTGTCAAGCATAATGCCTTTTGGAGCAATCGCAAAAGCTTTGTTTGAAGGCTCTTCCGCGTGACAACTAACGCAATGTTTTTCAATAATCATTTGAGCTTCAGCAATAGTAACTTCGCCTTTATTCTGAACCTGAACTTTGCTTTGTGATGGAGCCAGTACATAGATTAAAGCTAACGTTGATAATGCAATAACAGCGATTAGGCTATTCTTTGCTTTACCAACCCCCCTTAAATTAAAGTAATGACGGACCATGACTAAAATTCCAATGACTGCAATTAATACGAGCCAGCCATATTCTCCGCTATATATAGTAGGATAGTGCCCACTGATCATCATAAATAGCACTGGCAAGGTGAAGTAATTGTTGTGTCGAGAGCGAATATAGCCTGTTTTTCCGAGTTCCAAACTAACCTCTGTGGAGTTTTCACAAGCCTCAACAAGCTTTTTCTGCACCGGGATAATTACAAAGAAAACATTGGCAACCATAACCGTTCCAACCATAGCGCCAATTTGCATATAGACAGCCCTAGGATTGAAAATGTTGCTGTAGAAAAACGCAAAACATGAAACGACTATAAATATAATTGCAATAAATACTGCTGATTTATTAACCAATTTTGACTTACATAAAAGGTCATATATCAGCCAGAAAAGTATTAATCCTAATAAGCTTAAACCAACACCATAAATTGCAGATATTGAGCTATTCGTAGCTAATAAATAGGTGCTCGCATTAAAATAATATACAACCGAGAGGAGCGATATTCCTGACAGCCAGGTCACATATGCCTCCCACTTAAACCAGTGCAATGGCTCTGGTAGAGTTTGAGGGTATTTCTTATATTTCTCTAGATGATAAAAACCGCCTCCATGAACTGCCCATAAGTTACCTGCAATTTCATCTCTGTTATTTAATCGATCAAGCTTGTTTTCGAGCCAGTTAAAATAAAATGATGCTCCAATCCAAGCAATTCCAGCAATGACATGGAGCAGCTTTAATGCCAAATTTAGCCAGTCAAGTAAGTATATTTGCATCATAAGCCTAACTCCAAAACCACTTTAATGTCACCTAAAGAAACCTCTTCACACTGCTCAATCGTATCGAGCTCTTCATTATATTTTCTGTCTATGACAATAAATTGTGAATTGTCATTCATACTGATAAGAGGAAAATGCCAAACACCCCGTGAATAACTTATCCCTTGATCACCGTTAGTTATAAAAGCTTTAAGTTTTTCAATTGATGGCTTCTCTGCAGGAGGCGCTACTACCACTAAAAATGGTGATGAATGCCTTGGTATAAAGGTTTGACTGAAAAAAGGATGCTTCTCTAACATTGAGATATGAAGAGGAAATTGTCTGCTTTTAGCTACAAAGATATGAACACTTGTATGACCTTGCTCTTCATTTGTATCCAATAAAGCAACATCAGAGTATTTACTAGCAAAGCCATTATTGATTGTTTTTGATTCTTTATTATGGATGGATACAACCTCACCAAAATCAGCAAAATTGTTTTCAGTCAACTTTTCAGGAATAAGTGTAATATTTTTCATATCTAAATAAATTTACCAATAAACTTCAAACGAGCAATCCCGCCATCAGGATAAATATCAATTCGAACATGGCTAAAGGGCTCATTATGCAATATGTCATTTTTTTCAAAAGTGTGGATTTGATTCATGCCCAGTTTTTGTTGGTCTAACAGTTTTTTCCAAGACATACTGTCTTCTAGAATGACCGATTTCTCTACATCAGAAATATGTGCAGTAGAAATAGAGAATTTATGGGGAAAGTTACCCTTGAAATGTTTTGTATCTACAATGATTTTATCAACCTGCGCAGGCTTTGATAGCGCTAGAACTCCCCAATCATTTCCCGGTTCTCTTCTTCTTCTAGTTTCCCAGCCATCAGCCATACTCAATGGCTCATGCTTCTCTAATATATTACTCAATCTGCCAAAATGCTCATCATTTGCGTAAATAGCTCTAGCACCATTCTCTTTAGAAAGAACATTAACACCATCAAAACTAGGATCTCTTTTTTCTTCCCAAAATTCACCATAAGCCCTAAACCTGGCAATACCTCCATCTGGGTGAAGTGTAATTTTTAAATGTGTAATTGGATTATTCACAGGGCATTCAAAACGATTGTGCGAGTCCCCCATAATTTCTTTTTTGCCAAGAAGATCAAACCATTCTGAAACTGCACTACCGTCAACAACTAAATCGTCTGTTGTGCCTCCAGGGACTGAGCAGCCCTGAATTGAGATGCCAGGAGCAAAATTTCCAGTAAAGTGGGTTGTATCGATATTAAAACTATTGATAGATGCTTTCTTACCTAAACGAATAAAGCAAAAATCATTCTTTCCATCTCTTCTGCGTCGGCTCTCCCATCCATCCATCCATTTTCCATTGTCATCATATTTACCTTCAACCCAGACTGGATTACTAGATTGAAGCATTCGAGAAGAGTCAGCAAAGAACTCATCACTACAATAAATTACCTTAGTTCCATTATCAGAACAAGCAACATCAATGAGCTTATTGTTTTCCATAAATCTCCTTAATTCTAAGCCAGGCTATCTTGTTAATTTGTTCCAAAGCATTAGCTCTTTCTTCCTCTTTAGAATTATTTTTCCGCATCATAAAGCTTGAAATAATTTCTGATTTATTTTTCTCTTTTACAGCCATTATGAATGGAAAGCTAAACTTTGAAAAATACTCTTCATTAAGCTTTTCAAAAAGCTTAATTTCGTCATCAGTACAATCATTTAATCCTGCTGATTTTTGTTCAGTTGTTGAGAAATCTGTTAACTCATTATTTTGAGCCTTTTTTCCCGCCAACATTGGATGAGCAGTAATTAAATTATTTTGCATATCAGTATCTGATGCAAGCATAATTTCACAAAGTAATTTGTGGAATGTTTCTAAGTTGTCGTACTTTTCATCTGTTATTACCTTCTCTATAGATTGCTCTACAAACCATGGCGAGTGTTCATATAAATTTTTAAAAACATCTAAAAACTTATCTGTCGATTGTTTTGCTAATTCATGAGGTAACTTCATATCTTTAAATCTAAAAATTCTTATACCAATGATCTGCTATCCCCCTTCTAGAGCAGAACCAAACATCATTAAAAGTTGATACATATTCAAGAAATTTTCTCATAGCCATAATCCTGCCAGGTCTTCCTAAAATTCGAGCATGCATGCCCACTGACATCATTTTTGGGGCTACCTCTCCCTCTAGATACAAGGCATCAAAACTGTCCTTGAGATAATTAAAAAATTGGTCTCCCGAATTAAATCCTTGTGGGGATGCAAAGCGCATGTCATTGACATCTAAAGTGTAAGGAATAACAAGGTGCTTTTTATCAGTCTCAAAATCATTAGCCCAATAAGGCAAATCATCATCGTATGCATCACTGTCATATAAAAAGCCGCCCTCTTCAATAACGAGTTTTCTGGTATTGGGACTGTTTCTTCCGGTATACCACCCCTCAGGTCGCTTACCTAAAAATTCTGTCATGATTGCTATGCAGTCTTGCATATGTTCACGTTCAACACTTTCTTCAACAAATTGATAATCTATCCATCTAAAGCCATGGGCACAAATATCATAATCATGCTCAGCAAGATAATCAGCTAGCTCTCTATTTCTGGCAATCGCAAGTCCGACAGCAAAAATAGTAATTGGAATATCAAATTCCTTGAAAAGCCTAAGTATTCTCCAAACTCCAACCCTAGACCCATATTCGTAGATTGACTCCATACTCATATGTCTTGCACCTTCATATGCCTTAGCACCAATTATTTCAGAAAGAAATGTTTCAGAAGCATGGTCTCCATGAAGAATAGAGTTCTCCCCACCTTCCTCGTAATTCAAAACAAATTGAACTGCAACCCTTGCTTTGTTTGGCCAGTTTGGATGAACTGAGTCTTTTCCATAACCAGTCATATTGCGAGGATAGCTACTTAAACTTTGGGAGACTTTCTTATTCATGATTTTTAGCTAAATATGTTGCTGTAACTTCTGTTTCTAATAGTTTTTTTAAAATCAAGTGACTTGACGCAGTTATCTAGATGTTTTTTAATTGATCTAGAGGCTCTATTCAAGTCATTACTTTTAATTGCCTGAATGAGATCACTATGCTCTGCATAAGAGCAAAAGCTAGATTCTGGATTCGAGTAAACTGATGCTGCAAGAGTGCTTAATGGAATTAGAGGCTTAAGGCTCTCCACTATATATTTGTTTCCACATAACTCTGCCAGAGTTAGATGAAAGTCGCATGATAGTTTTGTATGCTCATCATTTTGAGAAGTGTTGTGCAGGCGTTTCTCTTCAGAAATCAAATCATCTATTGCAGAGAGATCTAAATTTTGACTCTGGTGCTTATTAACCAGTATTGTAATGACAGCGTTTTCAATAGCCTGCCTCGCTTCATAAATCTGAGTCGTCTCTTCTTTAGTTGGGCAAGCCACCCTGACTCCTTGGTTCTTCTTATGTTGCAGCAGGCCTGAATCAACTAGCTTATCAAATCCCTGTCTAACAACTGAGCGACTGTAGCCAAACTCTTCCTGCAAAGATATTTCTGAAAGTCTTACACCAGGCTTTAGGCGATTCTTTAGAATTGCTTCAAAAACTAGGTCAACCACCTCATCAGAATTTTTATGAATTTCAGTATTCATTAACTCAGCCTTAATCATTTAATCTAAAGCTTTTATTATATGCCTAAATTTGTTGACAATTATTGTAAACAATCATTATTTATTATAAAAATATTACAGAAAAAAAACACCAAACTTAATTTAAGGATACCAATTTAGGAAGATTGAAAAATATATCGATTTTTTTTTGACAAAGACCATTTTCAAGAATAGAATATTCATAACTCGGGAATTTAATTTCTATATACTTTTAAGAACAAAACTTGAGTTAATACTAAAGATATTTTGACTGTCTTTTTTTTAATGACGGTTTTTTTCTATTAAAAATTAAGATTAATAACTAAGGAGAGTACACAATGAAAAACATGAAACGTTCACATTTTAGTGGATTGCTCAAAAAAACTGGCTTAGCGGTTATTGCTTCTACGTTTCTTTTAGCAGCACCAATTGCTCAAGCTGATGGTCATGTCAAGCCAGCAGTCGTTTATGACACTGCCGGAAAAAATGACAAGTCATTCAACGAGGCTGTTTATGTAAACGGTGTAATGAAGTTTATGAATGACACTGGTATTGCGGTTACAGAATTAGAGCCAACTAACGAGGCAATGATGGAGCAAAGCCTTAAGAAGTTTGCTCAGCGTGGCTATTCACCAGTTATTGCTGTGGGATTCACTATGGCTAATGCAGTTGCAGCAGCTGCAGCTGAATATCCAGACACTCAGTTCACTATTATCGATGGTGTAGTTGATGCTCCAAATGTTCAAAACGTCATCTTTAAAGAGCATGAAGGCTCTTTCCTAGTTGGAGTCATGGCAGCTATGGCGTCAAACTCTGGGACTGTAGGTTTTGTTGGTGGAATGGATATTCCATTAATTAGTCGTTTCGAATGTGGCTACAAGCAAGGTGTTGCTCATGCTGATAGCTCTATGAATGTTCTAGCTCAGATGACAGGATCAACTCCTGCAGCTTGGGGCAACCCAACTAAGGGTGGTGAAATTACTCGTAGCCAAGTTGAAAATGGTGCTGACGTAGTTTACGCTGCTGCTGGTGGAACTGGAATCGGTGTATACCAAACAGCTGCAGATATGGGTGTGTTAGCAATTGGTGTAGACTCAAACCAGAACTACATGCAACCAGGAACTATGCTGACTTCAATGTACAAGAAAGTTGGTTTAGCTGCATATGAAAGCTTTGCTGCTGCTGTTGATGGAACATGGTCAGGTGGCTTTAAAGTAAATGGAGTAGCTGAAGATGGTGTTGGTGCCGCAATGGACGAGTACAACGCTGATCTGGTTTCTTCTGACATGCTTGCCGCTGTAGATGCAGCAAGAGCTGGAATTATCGATGGCTCTATTGTTGTTCATGACTACATGTCTGATAATAGCTGCCCTTTATAACAAGCAGTTTTTTTTAGATTAAAACATCCGGCTCTAGGGCCGGATGTTTTTTTTTAACTTTTATATATAAAAGTTTCAAATCTATATAACTATAATAAATCTATTTCTTGGTTAAAATAAGTAGCTATGACTGAGTCGAACATTGCCATTGAGCTAATCAATGTTGATAAACATTTTGGTGCTGTGCACGCTAATGACAAGGTCAACCTGAGTGTCCAAACTGGAACAATTCATGGAATTGTTGGTGAGAATGGTGCCGGTAAGTCAACATTAATGAGTATCTTGTATGGCTTTTATCAGGCGGACTCTGGACAAATTAAAGTTTTCAATAAAGACTTCAGAGCAATAAGTTCAAAGCAATCTATTGAGGCAGGTATTGGAATGGTCCATCAACACTTTATGTTGGTAGATAACTTTACGGTCCTTGAGAATGTTGTTCTTGGGAGTGAAGGTGGCGCATTGATTTCTGAAAGCCTTGCCAATGCAAGAATTGAACTCACTAGACTTGCAAAAGAATATGGTCTAGAGGTTGATCTAGATGTTGCTATTGAAGACCTTTCAGTGGGCATGCAACAAAGAGTAGAGATATTAAAAGGACTTTATAAAGGCGCTAAAGTTTTAATTCTTGACGAACCCACTGGAGTGTTAACGCCTCAAGAATCAGACGAACTGTTTCGCATATTTGAGGCACTCAAAAAGCAAGGCGTAACAATTATTTTGATTACTCATAAGCTTCGTGAAATCATGAGCATAACCGACAATGTTTCAGTAATGCGTGCTGGCAAAATGGTTGCTCACAGGGAGACAAGTAAAACCAATCCAGAAGAGCTAGCAGAACTCATGATTGGAAGAAAAGTTCTACTCAACATTAAAAAATCTAAAGCAAAGTCTGGAAGCCCTGCTCTGATTGCGAAAAACCTTGAAATAATGAATGAACAAGGCTTAAAGAGAGTTTCAGATGTCAGTTTTGAAGCTCGCTCAGGAGAAATTTTAGGAATTGCTGGTGTGACTGGAAATGGTCAAGGAACTCTTTTAAAAGCCTTGGCTGGAATACTTCCAATTTCAAAAGGCTCAATTGAGATAATGGGCGAAACGATTACCTCTAACAACACTTTAAATCCCGAGCAATTAAGAAACCTAGGCGTTGCCCATGTCCCTGAAGACAGGCAAAGAATGGGAATGATCTCAGAATTTACTGCCAGCGAAACTGCATTATTAGGCTATCACAATGACAAAACAATCAACCAAGGGGTTTGGCTAAAGCGTGCTTCTGTGAAAGCTAACTGCGAATCAATGATGGAAGCATTTGATGTCCGTCCAAGCAACCCCAACCTGATGTCTTCGAATTTTTCAGGTGGTAATCAGCAGAAACTTATTTTAGCTAGAGAGTTTGAGAGAGACCCAGACCTTCTCATTATTGGCCAGCCTACCCGAGGTGTCGATATTGGTGCAATCGAGTTTATTAGAAAAAGAATTATTGAGATGAGAGATGCTGGCAAAGCGATCATTTTAATCTCAGTTGAACTAGAAGAGATAATGTCATTAAGTGACCGGATTGTTGTAATGTGTGACGGTGAAATTACAGGAACAGTAAACGGATCAGATGCAGATGAGGCGACACTTGGAATGATGATGGCTAATGCGCTTGAATCTGAAGATTCATTAAAGGGAGCCAAAGTATGACTCGTGAGAGACGCTTATCATGGATTAACGGATTATTGTTACCCTTCCTCAATGTTTTAACCGCATTTATTGCCACGGCTATTGTATTTATTCTAATTGGCGTAGATCCTATTGAGGCAACAAAAATCTTGATTTATGGTGCACTCGGATATGATGAGGGTTTAGGCTACACGCTTTATTATGCAACCAACTTTGTATTTACTGGTTTAGCTGTAGCGGTTGCCTTTCATGCTGGATTATTTAATATTGGTGGTGAAGGTCAGGCATATGTTGGCGGCCTAGGCACTGCTATAGTTGCGTTATACTTAAACCCTGCATTAAGTGCATGGATAGTCATCCCTCTAGCAATTTCTGGAGGGCTTCTCTTTGGCGCTCTATGGGCTATTATTCCTGCCTATTTGCAGGCTTATAGAGGAAGCCATATTGTTATAACAACGATTATGTTCAACTTTTTAGCCTCTGCATTGATGGTTTATGTCTTAGTCAATGTTTTAAGAGAAGTTGGTGAAATGTCTCCAGAAAGTGCAGATTTTATCAAAGCCTCTTGGCTGCCTTTTGTTCATGATGTTTTTGCTAGTTTTGGCTATAAGATTGCAAAATCACCACTTAATTTATCTATCCTTGTGGCACTATTTTTCTCAGGATTGGTTTGGTTTTTTCTTTGGCATACTCGCTGGGGCTATGCTATTCGAGCGGTTGGAAAAAGTAACGATGCTGCTGTCTATGGTGGAATCAACCCAAAAAAGATTATTATTGTCACCATGTGTATTTCTGGCGCTTTAGCAGGTCTGGTAGGAATCAATGAACTTATGGGCGTTCAGCACCGCCTATTCCTCAATTTTAATTATGGCTATGGTTTTGGTGGTATTGCTGTAGCTCTGATGGGTCGTAATCATCCCGTTGGAATTCTGATTGCGGCCTTTCTCTTTGGAATCCTTTATCAAGGGGGTGCAGAGCTAGACTTTGAACTTCAGAATGTCTCTAGGGATATTGTTGTTGTTATGCAGGGACTTGTTATTCTATTTTGTGGTGGCCTTGAGTACTTGTACAGGCCAATTTTAATTCGCTTTTTAGCTCCAATTGAGGCAACAGAATGAGTGATATCTTTTTAAGTACGGTTTTAACCTTAGATGCTTCTGTTCGCGTCTGTGTCCCTCTCATTTTCGCTTCAATGGCAGGACTATTTGCAGAACGCTCTGGAGTAGTCGATATTGGACTAGAAGGTAAATTACTTATGTCAGCATTTATTGCTGCAAGTGCCGCAGTAGTATTTGGCTCACCATGGATTGGGCTACTGGCAGGAATCATTGCCTCTTCAGTGCTAGCGATGGTTCATGGCTTCGCATCGATTACTTATAAAGGTAATCAGATTGTCAGTGGCGTTGCAATCAATATCTTGGCAGCTGGACTGACCATGATTCTTAGTCTTGCCTGGTTCAAAAAGGCTGGAATCACTCCTACTTTAAATAATGACCAAAGATTCCTTTCGATTGATTTGCCTGGCCTTGATCTCATCGACCATGTTCCAATTTTAGGAGTTATCTATAGGGAGCTAATCAGCGGTCATAACATCTTGGTATACCTTGCTTTTGTCATTGTCCCAATGGTATGGTGGGTAGTCTTTAAAACTCGTTTTGGTCTTCGACTTCGAGCTGTAGGAGAGAATCCAAAAGCGGTGGATACGGCTGGAATCTCTGTTGAGTCTCTTCGCTATAAAGCCCTTTTAATTGGTGGAATATTGTGTGGTATAGGCGGTGTATATCTCTCTACTGCATATAACGCTCAGTTTGTTAAAGATATGACTGCTGGAAGCGGATTTATTGCTCTTGCAGCTCTTATTTTTGGAAAGTGGCATCCCTACAAGGTCCTTGCAGCATGCTTCTTATTTGCTTTTTTAGACGCTATCTCGATTAGACTTCAGGGCATAGTTATTCCGGGTGTTGGGGAAATTCCTGTCCAGCTTATCGAAGCTACACCTTATATTCTTACTATTATTCTTTTGGCTGGGTTTATTGGCAAAGCTGTCCCGCCTAAAGCCTCAGCACAGCCTTATATTAAGGAGTTATAGAATGACTGAAGATAGCCATATACAATTAACCAAAGAAGCAATGAGTAAGGCCTACGTTCCCTATTCAAATTATCCTGTTGGGGTATTAATTATTACCGACAAGGGTAGTGAATATAGTGGCTGCAATGTTGAAAACGCTAGCTATCCTCTTGGTAACTGCGCTGAAGCTTCTGCAATCGCATCTATGGTTATGGGAGGTGAACATAAAATTAACAAAATCTATGTCATGACCAAAAACGATGAAGGAGGAATTCCTTGTGGCGGATGCAGGCAAAGAATAAGAGAGTTTTCTGATGCAACTACCGAGGTCATAATGTGCTCGACAGAAGGCATTAAGAATCGTATGCATTTATCCGATCTTCTTCCGCAATCATTCGGACCGGAGCACCTGTAATGACCCAAGTGCAAGAATGTGTTGAGATTATTAATCAACACGTCAAAGGCTTTAAGCCAAAAATTGGACTCATTCTTGGCTCAGGTCTTGGTCAATTTTGTGACAACATCAATATAAAAAGCACTCTAAATTTTACTTCTTTGCCTGGGTTTCCAGTTGCAGGAGTCGGTGGTCATGCGGGAAAACTATTGTTTGGTGAGGTTCAAGGCACAAGTGTTGTTGTTATGCAAGGAAGGGCTCATTACTATGAGCATGGTAAGGCAGATATTATGGCTGTTGCTATTGAAGTATTGAATGCGATAGGCTGCCAAAGTTTAGTTTTAACAAATGCTGCTGGAAGCACTTTAGAAAAGGCATCTCCAGGAAGCGTCATGCTCATTACAGATCATATTAATATGACAGGGGTTTCCCCTTTATTTGGAGCTGATGGTAACGAGCGATTCGTCAACATGGTCAACGCTTACGACCCAAAACTAAGCAATGACATGAGGATTGCTGCAAAGGCTAATAATATCAATTTATTTGAGGGTGTCTATGCTTGGTTCAGTGGCCCACAGTTTGAAACGCCTGCTGAAATAAGGGCGGTAAAAATGCTTGGGGCTGACGCTGTTGGAATGTCAACTGTTCCAGAGGTCATTCTAGCTCGCCACCAAGGCATTCAACTTTGTGCTCTCTCAGTCATTACAAATTATGCCGCGGGAATGAGTGAAAGCGATATTAGTCATGAACAGACTATTGCTTTTGCAAGTAAAGCAGCAGATACTGTAGAGAAATTATTAAATTCTTACCTAAAAAACCAGTAAGATCAATTGGTTAGAAATATTATGAATACAAATAAAAATTCAACAAAAAACGAAGCATTACAAGAAGACAAGAAAATTCTTAATCTTGTTGAATCTGATGAGATAGAAACCACTCATAGTGATTTAAGAAATCCTGGGATAGACTTTAGTCTTGATCTGATTTCGAGCATATCTGTAAACCGAAGCGCTGTTGAGAGAAGATGTGCAAATTATGGCCCTAGACGAAGCATCAAAAAAGAGAATCAAGCTGCATGGTTATTAAAAGCTATTACTTTAATGGACTTAACCACTTTATCTGGTGACGATACAGTCGCACGAGTAAGAAGACTTTGCAGCAAGGCAAGGCAACCTATCAGTATTAATCTTGAGAAAGAATTGGGCATTGAATCTTTAAATCTAAGTGTTGCTGCTGTATGTGTTTATCATGACATGCTAGTTGCTGCTAAACAAGCCATCAAAGGCTCCTCAATAAATCTTGCTGCTGTATCTACAGGCTTCCCTGCTGGACTCTCCCCGCTTCCACTGAGACTTCAAGAAATAGAATATTCTGTCAATGAAGGAGCTAATGAAATCGATATAGTGATCAGTAGAAGGCATGTTTTAGAGGGTAATTGGAAGGCGCTTTATGAAGAAGTCAAGATGTTTCGTGAACAATGTGGCGATGCCCACATGAAAACTATCTTGGCGACTGGAGAATTAGGGAACCTTACAAATATTGCAAAAGCTTCCCAAATTTGTATGATGGCTGGTGCTGATTTTATTAAGACATCGACTGGCAAAGAGTCAGTCAACGCCACCCTTCCTGTAAGTCTTGTCATGGTTAGAATGATTAGAGATTATTATATTAAAACTGGTATTTCAGTTGGTTTTAAGGCTGCAGGTGGCATCAGTGATACTAAGACAGCACTTTTATATATGACTATGATTAGAGAAGAGTTGGGTCGTCGATGGTTAGAGCCTGATTTGTTTAGATTTGGTGCATCGAGTCTTCTTGGTGATATTGAGCGTCAATTAGATCACTACTCAACTGGCTTCTACTCATCATCATATCGTCACCCATTAGCATAGGATTTAATTATGACAATTCTAAAATCTTTTGATAGTCTCGAATATAGCGAAGCATTTGAAAGCAGCAAAGAGGCCCATGTGTGGCTAGAAAAAAATAATCGAAGATTTGGTCAGCTCATTAATGGTCGATTTGTTTCAAATAATAAATCAGACTTGATCGCCACTCTTGACCCCTCAAACGGAGAGCTTTTAGCTAACATTGAAATTGCCAACTCTAAACAATTAGATTCTGCTGTTTCTGCCGCCAGAAAAGCGCAGCCTGCTTGGGAAAATCTTGGAGGTCATAAGAGAGCTAAAGTTCTTTATGCGCTCGCGCGATTAATCCAAAAACACTCAAGACTTATAGCCGTCCTTGAGTCTCTAGACAATGGGAAACCAATTAGGGAAAGTAGAGACATCGATATACCTCTGGCGATTAGGCATTTTTATTACCATGCAGGCTGGGCACAGCTACAAGCAAAAGAGTTCTCAAGCTATAAAGCCATTGGTGTTGTGGCACAAATTGTTCCCTGGAACTTCCCACTCTTGATGCTTTCTTGGAAGATTGCACCAGCACTTGCCATGGGAAATACTATTGTCTTTAAAGCAGCTGAACAAACGCCATTGACCGCTATGTTTTTTGCTCAACTCTGTGAAGAGGCAGGCCTTCCACCCGGGGTCATTAATATGATTAATGGTGATGGCGCAATTGGTGCTGAGCTTGCAGCACACAATAGCGTTAACAAAGTCGCATTTACTGGCTCTACAGCTGTTGGAAGATCAATCAGGCAGAGCACTGCGGGACAAGGAAAAAAACTAACTCTTGAGCTTGGAGGAAAGTCCGCATTTATTGTATTTGAAGATGCTGATCTTGATGCTGCTGTTGAAGGATTAGTTGACTCAATCTGGTTTAACCAGGGTGAGGTCTGCTGCGCCGGATCCAGATTATTAGTGCAAGCTGATGTCGCAGATGAGCTTCACCAAAAGATTAAAAGAAGAATAAAAACACTTCGACTTGGATCATCACTTGACAAATCAACGGACATAGGCAGTCTTGTTAGTAAAACTCAATTTCAAAGAGTTAGCGAAATGGTTGATGGTGGACTTATCCATGGTGGAGAGCTCTATCAGGCCTGTGATCTTGACTCAGAAAGGAATTACTATCCTCCTACACTCATCACTGAGGTCGATTCAAGTCATCCGCTTGTTCAAGAGGAAATTTTTGGACCAGTTCTGGTTTCAATGACTTTTAGAACTCAATCTGAAGCCATTGAGTTGGCCAATAATAGTCGATATGGACTCGCTGCAAGCATATGGAGTGAAAATATTAATCGCGCTATGGATGTAGCGCCAAAAGTCAAAGCTGGGGTTGTCTGGATAAATTGCCACAATCAATTTGATGCTTCTTGCGGCTTTGGTGGTATTAAAGAGTCTGGTTTTGGAAGAGAAGGCGGCAAAGAGGGTTTATATGAGTACCTCAAACCTGAAGGACTTCAAACATCAACTAAGCTCCCTACTTCATCAGCTTCATATAAAGAAGAAGCGATAGATCGCACTCTCAAGTTTTATATTGGTGGAAAACAAGTTAGACCAGATGGTGGTCATAGCATTGCAACTTTCAATGCGGATGGTTCACTCGCCGCTTATGTTGGCTCTGGAAACAGAAAAGATATTAGAAACGCTATTAGTGCTGCCTCAAAGGCATCATCATGGGGATCACTTAGTGGTCATGGCAGGGCTCAGATAATCTATTTTATTGCTGAGAATTTATCAATACGAGAGTCAGAATGGGTCTATCGTCTGATTAATCTTTGTGGAACTACTAAAAAACAAGCCAAAGCTGAGTTTGATGAAAGTATCAGTCGATTATTTAGTTATGCCGCCTGGGCTGACAAATATGACGGCGCTGTTCATAGTGCTCCATATAGAGGCGTCACCATGGCTCTACCTGAGCCTGTAGGCATTCTTGCTCAAATTGCGCCAGAGCATTCGCCACTCCTTTCAACAGTTTCATTAATTGCTCCAGCAATAGCTATGGGCAATCGCGTTGTATTTGTTCCCAGCCAAAAATTTGCTAGTGTTGCTTTAGAGCTTGTCCAAACCTTTGAAACTTCAGATATTCCAGCTGGCGTTATCAATATTGTTAGTGGTAACAAACAAGATCTCGCTGAACAGCTTGCAGGTCATGCTGATGCTGACGCAATGTGGTGCTGGGCTGACCAAAATGTAATTGCCTCAGTGGAATCTATCAGCGCTAAGGATTTAAAGCGTTTATGGGTCAATGAGGATTTGGATAGAAACTGGATTGACCCAATGCAAGGTGAGGGTCTGGAATTCCTAAGAAATGCTACAGAAATTAAAAACATTTGGACTCCTTATGGAGACTAGTCAAGGATGAGTGAGCTATTTTTACCTCAAGAACTCATCAGAAAAAAACGTGACGGAATTTCGTTGAGTGACCCTGAAATTGGATACATGGTTCGAGGCATCACTGACGGAAGCTTGACGGATGCTCAACTGGGTGCCTTTGCTATGGCTATCTTCAAATGCGGCATGAGTATGGATGAAAGGGTTAACTTAACTAGGCATATGATGAACTCTGGAGATACCTTAAACTGGGATCAGCTCAATCTAAATGGCCCTGTAGTAGACAAGCATTCAACTGGTGGAGTTGGGGATAAAATTAGTTTAATGTTGGCGCCAATTGTGGCCTCTTGTGGAGGCTATGTACCGATGATTTCAGGGCGAGGACTGGGTCACACAGGAGGAACCCTCGATAAACTTGAGAGCATTCCTGGATATGATGCGACGCCCAATAATTCAGCATTCCAGTCTCTCGTTAAGCAAGTGGGATGTGCGATTATTGGACAAACAGCAAACCTAGCTCCTGCAGACCAGCGCTTCTATGCAACACGAGATGTTACTGCTACCGTAGAGTCAATTGATTTAATTACTGCTTCGATTTTATCTAAGAAGCTAGCATCAGGCCTTGATGCTCTTGTCATGGATATTAAAACAGGTAATGGCGCCTTCGCAGCTAATTACAAAATGGCTCAAGAGTTGGCACAAAGTATTGCCAATGTTTCGAGTAATTCTGGAGTCCCAACAAGCTGTTTAATTACCGACATGGACCAGGTTCTAGGGCACAGTGTTGGTAATGCAATCGAAGTGATGGAGTGCATTGACTTCTTGAAAGATCCTCACAATGCTGATCAAAGACTTTTAGAGCTGACTCTTGAATTATCCGCCTACATGCTTCAGCTGAGCGGCCTGGAGTCAGATTTAGATAGCGCTAGAAATAAATCCAAACTCGCACTTGAGTCTGGAAAAGCCGCATCAATATTTGGAAAAATGATCACTGAGCTTGGAGGCCCAGTTGATTTGATTGAAGTTCCGGAAAAACACTTAAAACCAATGCCTTTGGTTGCATCTATTCAGTCAAATTCATCTGGATACGTCTCTGAGGTCGATGCTAGAGCAATCGGACTTAGCATGATTCATTTAAAGGCGGGTAGAACAAAATCTAGTGATCCTATTGATCATGGTGTTGGTCTCAGTGAGATAGTCAGCAAGGGTCAATGGTTAGATAAAGGAGAGTCACTTGCAATGGCGCATTGTCGTGATCAAATGCAACTCGATTTTCTGCAATCTCAGCTTCCTAAACTCATTCATTTCAATCAAAAAAAGCCTAGTAATACAAATTTAATCAAAGAAGTTCTCACCTCAAATAAAGGCCTAAACTGATGAAAAGGGCAATCATTTTAGTTCTAGATTCTCTTGGCCTGGGTTCAAGTGAAGATGCCCATCTCTATGGGGATCAAGGATCAGATACGTTTGGACATATTATTGAAGCGTGTGACTCAGGTAAAGCCAATAATTCAGATCGAAGTGGGCCCCTCAAAATACCAAACCTATTAAGGTGGGGGCTTGGTGAGGCTGCTATTGAAAGCCGAGGGAATTCTCTTCCAATTCAGAGAGTTAAGCCTGAAGGAGCGTTCGGCTTCGCCAAAGAAATCAGTGCTGGAAAAGACACTCCCAGTGGGCACTGGGAAATCTGTGGTCTACCAGTCCCATTTGAATGGGGGACCTTTCCAAAAATTGATAACTGCTTTCCAAGGAGTCTGATTGATGAGCTATTGAAGCAAGGAAATATTCCTGGAACGCTTGCAAATAAACACGCATCAGGAACCCAAGTCATTGAAGAATTTGGAGATGAGCATATCCAATCTGGATTTCCAATTTGTTATACATCAGCAGACTCTGTCTTTCAAATTGCTGCTCATGAAGAGCACTTCGGCCTGGAGAGACTTTACGAGCTCTGTAAAGTTGCCAAAAGACTAGTCGACCCATTAAATATTACAAGAGTTATCGCAAGACCTTTTGTAGGTAACTCTAAAGATGGCTTTAAAAGAACCTCCAACCGCAAGGATTTAACAACCCCTCCAAATGACTTCACTCTGCTAGATCAAATTCAGGAGGCCAATGGACAAGTTATTTCAGTCGGCAAAATAGGTGATATTTTTTCGAATCAAGGCGTTTCTTATACCGTTAAAGCTTCTAACAATATGGGTTTAGTTGACCAACTGATTAATGAAATGGATAAAGTTAAGGATGGCTTAATTTTTGTAAACCTTGTTGATTTTGATACACATTATGGTCATCGAAGGGATGTCCCTGGCTACGCATTAGCGCTTGAAAAATTTGATAAGCGTATTCCAGAAATCGAATCCAAGCTCATTGATGATGATCTTGTCCTCATTACAGCTGATCATGGTTGCGATCCAACTTGGCCTGGGAGTGATCATACTCGTGAGCACGTTCCTGTAGTCTTTTATGGAAAGTCCATTAAAGCCCAAAATCTAGGCAAAAGAGAGACTTTTGCTGATATGGGACAAACTATTGCTCAGCACCTCAAGATAAAGCCCCTTGCCAATGGCAAGGCGTGCGAGCTAAATTAAATGCAAGACCAAGTCTATAGAGTTCCAAAAGTAGAGCTTCATAGTCACCTTGAAGGCACCATCAAGCCTTCGCTTGCCCAGGCGATTGCAAAACGTAACGCTGTCTCCTTAGATAAAAATCTTTTTCTTGCTAATGGTAGTTACGCATGGAGTGATTTCCCTAGTTTTTTGACGGCCTATGATAACGTTAGCTCTTGCTTAAGATCGGGCAAAGATTATGCGGACATTACCTATGAATACTTGAAAGACTGTGCAAAAGACAACGTAATTTATGCAGAAACCTTTATCTCTCCAGACCATGCTGCAGAATGCGGTATCAGTTACGATGATATGATTTCAGGCATTACCAACGGAATAAATGATGCCGAACGTGATTTTGGAATCATTGGTCGCATTATCGTTACCTGCGTCAGGCACTTAGGACCTAAACAAGGCTTCAATGTTGTTCAAACCATGGTTCAAAACCCTCACCCCTATGTTGTCGGCTTTGGAATGGGAGGCGATGAAAACGCATATACATTAGAGGAGTTTGCGGAAGTCTATAAGATTGCTGAAAAGGCAGGTTACTCCTGTACAGTTCACGCTGGAGAGATCTGTGGACCTGAAAGCGTTTGGGATGCAATCAATTACCTGCCTGTAAGTAGGATTGGTCATGGTGTGAATTGCATTAAAGACGAAAAACTAATGAATAAGCTTGTTGAACAAAATATCCATCTAGAGATTTGTCCAGGAAGCAATTTATCGCTATCCATTTTTTCTGATTGGGACACCCACCCTCTTCCATCAATAATGGAAAAGGGTATAAGTATTAGCCTTAATTCTGACGACCCTCCATTTTTTAATACTACTGTTGGCCAAGAATATTATGACAGTGCTAAACACTTTAACTTAGATATTGAAAAGCTAAAGCAGATTTCGCTCATGGCTATGGAGGCCTCGTTTGCTGACTCTGAAATTAAATCTAGGTTGTTAGAAGAAATTCAGAAATTTAAAAGCTAAAAACCCTTTAAAATTTAAGTATTAAATTTCGGAACCCTTCTATGTCAATTGCAAAAAAATATATCACCGCTGATGAACTTCTTCATGACTCGTATAAATTAGGAGTTCAAATTCACAATAGTGGCTTCAAACCTGACTTTATTGTTGGTGTTTGGAGGGGGGGAACACCTGTTGGAATAGCCATTCAGGAAATACTTGCATACCTTGGAAATGACTCTGATCATATCGCTATTCGCACCTCATCATATTACGGCATTAATCAGCAATCCAAAGAGGTTAGAGTTCATGGCATAGACTATCTTATCAGCCACATGAATGCTGAAGATAAATTACTGATAGTTGATGATGTTTTTGATTCTGGAAGAAGTATTAAAGCAATTCTTGACACACTAAAAGAAAAGTCTAGAAAGAATATTCCTCATGATATTAGAATGGCAATGCCCTGGTACAAGCCTGAAAGAAATATCATTGAAGTTGAACCAGATTATTTTGTTCATGAGACTGATGATTGGTTAGTGTTTCCTCACGAAATGGATGGACTCACTGAAGAGGAGATTTTTGAAAACAAAAAAGGTATGAAGGAGATTCTTTCAAAGGTTAAAAAATAAATTAATGTTATTAACTTTTAATTAAATCCCACAGACCATAGAAAATAGCTAGCCATATCAACCCCTTGATTAGAAAAAATAAAAAAGGTACTACAATTAAAAGCCATTTATTTTTAATGCGTTTTTTTAGGTATTTAATCATGGAAGTGGCAAGCAACACTATGGTCTTTCGATAAGCCCTTAAACTCAGGCTTTTCATTTGCACAGACCTCCTGAGCTTTATGACACCTGGTTCTAAATACGCAGCCTGAAGGTGGGTTAATTGGTGATGGTAATTCACCCTCAATCAAGATTAAATCTTTATTTTTTTCAACACTTGGGTCTGGAATCGGAACGGCAGAAATGAGCGCTTGAGTGTAAGGGTGGCTTGGTGCTTTATAAATGTCTTCACTATTCGCTAGCTCAACCATATTGCCCAGATAAAGAACCATGATTTTAGTGCTGATGTGTTTCACAACGCTTAGATCATGAGCGATGAATATTAAAGCCAAGTCCATCTCTTCCTGCAAATCCATCAACAGATTAACGACCTGAGCCTGGATGGACACATCTAGTGCTGAGACAGGCTCATCACATATAATAAGTTTAGGTTTCAAAATTAGAGCGCGAGCAATACCAATTCTCTGGCACTGGCCTCCAGAGAACTCATGCGGATAGCGATTCATTAAATTATCTAGGAGTCCAACTTTATTCATTACATCACTCACTCTAGCTTGGACATCCGACTCTGGTGTTTTTGGGTAATGCGTCCTCAGAGGTTCTGCTATGATTTCTCCAATGTTCATTCTTGGATTGAGGCTTGCTAAAGGGTCCTGAAAAATCATTTGAATTTGTTTGCGATATGGCCTTATTTCAGCGCTACTCATCCCAAGCAAGTCATTGCCAAGCCAAACAACCTCTCCAGATTCTGCGGGCACCATTTTGACAATCGCTCTTGCAAGAGTCGACTTTCCACACCCAGACTCTCCAACCACTCCAAGCGTTTCTCCAGCCTTTAAGGAGAAAGATACATCGTTCACTGCTTTGAGCTTCTTTGCCTTTGTCCATGGCATATCCCCCTCTGACCTAACATCAAAGTTAACCTTTAAGTTTTTGACTTCAAGAATTTCCTGATTACTCATGATATCTTTTCTTTAGCAACGTGACATGCCCTGAAGTGATTATCACTCACTTTTGCTAGAACGGGTGAGTCACTATTACATTTGTCTAGTGTGTAATTACATCTAGGAGCGAAAGGACAGCCCTCTGGAGCCTTCATCATATTTGGAGGGTTGCCCGGAATTGTAATCAACCTCTCCTCAGAATCATTAAGCCTTGGAACCGCGCTCATTAACCCCTGAGTATATGGGTGGGTTGGTGAGGAATATATATCCTCTGTCTTACCAATTTCCATGATTTCACCGCCATACATGACTAGCATGTCATCACTACTTCCTGCAACCACTCCAAGGTCATGAGTAATAAGAATTATTGACATCCCAAAGTCTTTCTGTAGGTCTGCCAAAAGCTTCATAATTTGCGCCTGAACTGTAACATCAAGGGCGGTTGTTGGCTCATCAGCAATGAGTAATTTAGGTCGACAAAGTAGTGACATAGCAATCATTACTCTCTGTCGCATACCTCCTGAAAATTCATGCGGATACATTCTGATACGGTTGCCTGCATCAGGAATTCGAACAGCATCAAGCATACTGATAGATTGTTTAAGTGCATCAGATTTTGATACGCCCTGGTGATGAATTAAAACTTCGGTCATTTGCTCAGAGACTCTGACATAGGGATTAAGACTTGTCATAGGGTCTTGAAAAATCATGGCTATTTTTTCCGCTCTGATTTGATTTAATTTTTGATTGGAGAGATTAAGAATCTCTTCACCTTCAAACATGACACTGCCAGTAGCTTTACCGTTATGATCAAGGAGTCCAGTCATTCCAAATACAGTTTGACTTTTTCCACTTCCAGACTCGCCAACAATGGCTAAAATTTTTCCTTCATCAATAGAAAAGTTAACGTTGTTCACTGCACTCACTACGCCGTCTGCGGTTTCAAATTCAACCTTTAGATTTTTAACATCAAGCAGACTCATTTTGAACTACCTCTCCTTAGGATCAAGCGCATCACGAAGGCCATCACCGATAAAGTAAAAACAAAAAAGACTGACGACAAAAAAAGCAAGTGGAAAGAGAAGTTGCCACTCCGTGTCATAACTAATGGTTCCTGCACCCTCTTTAATGAGAGCACCCCAGCTTGTTGAAGGCTCCTGAACTCCAAGCCCAAGGAATGAAATAAAGCTTTCAGCTAAAATTATTCCTGGAACCAGTAAGGTTGCATAAACTGCGACGATTCCTAATAAATTAGGAACAATATGCCTTGTAATAATTTTGAAGTCACTGACACCAGTTACCCTAGCGGCCTCTATAAACTCCTTGTTCTTTAGGTTTAAAGTTTGGCCACGAACGATCCTACTCATATCCAGCCATGACAGAAGCCCAATTCCGATAAATAGCATCCCAATTGACCTTCCAAAAACCACAAGAAGAAGAATCAGAACAAACATGTATGGTATTGACATTAGTATGTCAACGATTCTCATCATGATTTGGTCTGTTCTTCCGCCTAGATAACCAGAGGTAGCGCCATAAAGCGTCCCAACAATGACTGCAACAGTGGCCCCTAAAACTCCAACCATAAGGGATATTTGTGTCCCCTGTATCACCCTTGAGTAGAGATCTCGGCCCAAGTCATCTGTCCCAAAGAAGTGACCACTTTCAATTGAAGGCATTCCGACTCTGGCTGCTGAACCCATAGCATTCCAATCAATTTGTTCGTAACTCCATACAGCAAAGTAAGGTCCAATGAAAGAGAATAAAACGATAGAAAGTAAAATAAAAAGGCTTATTGTTGCCGCTTTGTTTTGCATAAATCGCATGCGGGCATCCTTCCATAGTGAGCGACCTGCACCAGACTCAGAAAGGTTTTCTGCCATCGTTTTAATCTTGCCTTTATTCGCCACTATCATTTGATTAATACCTTATTTTTGGATCAATCCATGCATACAACAAATCGGCAATCAAGCTAAATAGGATGGTCAAGCTGCCGACAACAATTGTAATTCCCATCATGACTGAGTAGTCTCGGTTAAATGCTGCGTTTACAAAGAAGTAGCCCATACCACCTGTTGAGAAATAAATATCAATAAGGACTGAACCTGTGATTAGCCCCACAAACGCTGGTCCAAGGTAAGAGATAACTGGAAGAAGTGAAGGCTTTAGTACGTGTCTAAAGAAAATAACCTTCGTTGGTAAGCCTTTGGATCTTGCTGTCCTGATGTAGTTTGTATTTAAAACTTCAAGCATAGAAGACCTTGTGATACGCGCAATAGAGGCCATATAGCTGGTAGAAAGAGCTATAACTGGCATAACAAGGTACTGCCACGCTCCCCCATTCCAACCCCCTCCTGGAAGCCAGTCAAGCCACAAAGTGAAAACAATAATCAGCAAAGGCGCCATGACAAAGTTTGGAAGCACCTGAGCACCAATAGATACACCAACAGCAAGATAATCAATCCAAGTATTTTTACGGATAGCTGCAATAGCGCCGAGTGGAATACCTACCCCAACAGCAACGATAAATGACCAGAATCCGTACTTCAAGGTAATTGGGAAGCCATGACCTATAATCTCATTGACCGTCCTGTCGTGATATTTATAAGAAGGTCCAAAATCAAACTCAGTAATAACGCCCCATAAATAGTTAATCATTTGACGCCATATTGGCTGATCTAAGCCATATTTAGCCTCTATGTTTGCAAGCACTTGCGCTGGCAATGGTCTCTCAGAGGTGAATGGCCCTCCAGGTGCAGCATGCATCAAGTAGAAGCTCACTGCTATAAGGATTAAGAGTGTCGGAATAGCAATTCCAATTCGCTTAATTATGTAGTTGATCATATCCGAAATTGACCAGAAAGAAATTTATTGAATTATTGTACCGTACAAACAAAAAAAAGCACCACACAATGATGCATGGTGCTTTATTTTTTTAGAACTAAATGTTACTTCGCAACTTTATATAAATTACGAGAATACCAATTTTGTTCTACGTTGTTATATGGCCAACCTTTAAGATTAGTCTTAAGCATGAACACACCTGCGTAGTGGTATACCGGAATGACTGGCATTTCATTTGCCAAGATTTCCTCAACGCGTGTGTAGTTAGCCGATGCATCATCCAAAGTTCTTGCATCTAACATTAATGAATCTACCTCAGCATTGCTAAATTTACCATCGTTATAACCAGATGGTGTTGTTAGTAGATCAAGGAATGTAGAAGCTTCATTATAGTCGCCACACCAAGCACCACGAGCTAGCTCAAAGTCTTGAGAGCCACGTGTCTTCAGGAATGTTTTCCACTCCTGATTAGCTAGTGTAACTTCAGCACCAAGTACCTCTTTCCACATTTGCTGCGCAGCAATTGCAATCTTCTTGTGTCCTTCTGAAGTATTGTAAATATACTCAAAGCTCAGCGGGTTTCCTGGACCATAACCTGCGTCAGCTAAAAGCTCTTGAGCTTTCGCTTCACGGTCTGCTTGTGACATCTGACCAAAAGCTACCGGAGGAACTTCAAAACCAGCAGTTGCACCAGGCGTAAAGGTGAATGCATTAATTTGACCTGCCTGAAGAATCTTTTCAGTAATCACAGAACGATCAAGCGCGTATGCAAGTGCTTGACGAACCCTAACATCTTTAAAGATTTCAGGACCACTATCTGACAAGTTAAATGTCATGTAATAGTTACAAAGTCTTGGGAATGAAGTCGCTTCATCAGGGTAGTCCTGCTTCAAGCGAATAAATTGACCTGAAGGAACCGTACCTTTGTCAAGTTCATTAGCCAAATAACGAGTGAAGTCTACATTCTCATCATTGATTACTAGAGCAACAACCTTTTCTAAAATAGTAGCCTCATCATTCCAATACATTGAGTTACGCTCACGAACTGAACGCTCATTAGGAATGTGCTCAGTTAAAACATAAGCACCATTAGATACAATATTTCCAGGCTTAGTCCAATCATTTCCAAACGTTCTCACTCTCCACTCTGGAGCTGGGAATGTTGATGAATGAGTTGTCATTGCAGCAAAATAAGGCAATGAATCAGTTAAGCGCACCTCTAAAGTGTGATTATCTAATGCTGTAACCCCTAAAGCGCTTGTTGGTAAATCACCAGACATTACAGCGCCTACATTTTCAAGTGACATAATTTCAGCGAACCATGAGTATGGTGAGGCTGTTGCAGGATCAGCGAGACGCTGCCAAGCATAAACAAAATCATGAGCAGTTACAGGGTTACCGTCTGACCACATTGCGTTGTCACGCAGTGTAAATGTATATACATCCTTAGCATCGTTAGTTGTATAACCAGTAGCTACACCCGGCACAAGATTACCATCAGCGTCTTGATTCATGAGACCTTCAAATAGGTCACGAACGATGTTAGCGCCCTCTACATCTTCTACAATTTGGGGGTCGACTGACGTGAATTCATCGAGCAAACTGTATGTGAATGTTTGATCATCAGCAAGAGTTTCTCCTGTTACTGGGTGAGTTGCAGCCATCACTGATGAGGATGCAAAAATCGCTAATAAGAAACCCGTAGCCAAAGATTTTGGCAAATAGTTCATATATCTCTCCTTAATAATAAAAAATTATAAATCCACCATATTTAAATGAGGATATACAGAAGTTTATACTTTTTTTAAGAATAGAGCTAAGTTTTTCAGCAAATTACTATTGAAAACTCCATCATAAATTCATCAATTCAACATGAACAAAATCTGGACAATTAATATAATTGTACTTAATTCGATCTCCTAAGGCTATTGTGAGATTAGCCATAAATGATAGTAGTTTCTCTCACATCAAAGTTCTCCTTTTCTTTGATTAACTACTACCACCCTTCTCTTAATATTAGAATCAGTGTTCAAACTTAAAACTTAATCTCTGTTTTTTCGAGCTCAATAATCCTATCTTTAATCACTTCAGGAATGGATGTTTTTTTATTTTTTTCGTAATCAAACATTACAACTTTAGCATCGCCAATAGCTACAAGCCTTTGATTATTATTACTAATCACAGCATACTTCATGGTGAAATATTCATTAGCTATTGAGTCAACTCTTGCACCAATGACTATAGTATCTGGGTATTTAAGTGGATAAATGAATTTGCACTGTGTAGATGCCAATATAGTTGAAATCCTGGACTCAGTAAACAGGTTGTCTGAATTATTTTTTTCAAAATAAGCAATGCGAGCCTTCTGAAAGTATTTGAAATATTCGACATTATTTACGTGTTGAAGAGCATCCATATCACCCCAATCAACATCCATTTCTAATTGAAAAGCAAACTCATCTAGTAATTTATTCATGATTAAATTTTATTATAGAAATAAGATATTAATGAGTCTAAAAATAGTTCAAAATGATTTTTTAAAAAAATATCTCTTAAAAATAGAAATTTATATTTAATGAAGCATTTAATTCTTGTTGAAGAGGCCAATCAGTTTGCCAAATTGAGTGAATTTAATAAGGCTATTAGTTCTTATGAAGAGGCGATTTCAATTCAGCCAGGCTTCGTAGAGGCCTACTACAATCTTGGTAACTTATATCATCAGATGGGGGAACTTGACAAAGCAGTCAGACACTATAAAAAAGTTGTAGCGTTAGATCCTGATTACTCAAAAGTGCATCCTAACAAAACACTTCTAGTCATTTATTTCTTCTCAAAAGGTGAAATTAATAATGCCCTAGAAACTCTCCAAAAATGGATTAAATCAAACCCAGATGATGCACTTTTATTCAACATGATGGGTGGCTGTTATTTGAGTCTAAGGGAATTAAAAATGTCAATTCAGAGTTATGAGAAAGCACTTGAATTAAAACCAGATTACGCCATTCCTCAGCACATGATTAACTCACTAAAAGGACATACAAGTAAATCACCGCCTAAAGAGTATGTTAAAAATCTTTTTGATGATTACGCTGAGAGATTCAATGATTCATTAGTTCAAGGCTTGCAATACAAACTCCCCTTCATAATTAAAGATCTTATTCGAAATATATCTTCAAAATCTAAATTCGCAAAAACGATTGATCTAGGCTGTGGAACTGGTCTGTCTGGAAGCGGATTAAGTGAGATTAGTGAACACCTTAGCGGCATTGATATTTCTGAAAATATGATTTCAAAGGCAGATGAGCTTGATGTTTATGATAATTTGTATACTGGAGATATTGTTGAGGCACTGAATGCAGTCCAAGAAAATTTTGATTTGTTTGTTGCTCTAGATGTTTTAATCTATGTTGGAGATGTTGAGTCCATATTTAAAACCGTCCATAAATACTCTAATCCTGAATCAATCTTTGTTTTTTCAACTGAAATACAAGAAGAAAGTGGTTACTCGCTGCTATCAAGCTCAAGATATTCTCACTCTGATAGCTACATTATGAATCAAGCTTCTGGAAAATTTATTTTGATCAAATCAAAAGATACAGTTATAAGAAAAGAGGGAAATAATTTGATTCATGGAAAAATATATTTTTTTAAGCCTTATAGTTAATGATTGTTGTCTTTAATAGACTGTCTAAATATTAATATTTACTCACTCTCATTTCAGAGAGTATTTGGGCTTTAGCTAATTCAAAATTTAAAATTATAGCTAGCATAAATATTCGTCTCGGTCATACCCTGATAGGGCAACTCTTCATACTGCGCCTTTACCCTTAATATTTGATTATCAGTAACTTTATGATCATATCCTAGAGCAACTATAGGTCTGGTAGATTGATGATTTTTTTCTAAATCAACAGTAGTAATTCCTGTAACTCCTGTTGGTGAAAGTGCTGAAACATTGTGAGATAAGTCATACTCTAACCCAAGTGTTCCATAGATACTGAATTTATTATTAATTATATTATGAAATTTTAATCCAGCAATTGCTGTTAAAGAATTATCAACAATCTTGTTATAGGTTAATGGTGAGCTGACTCCTGTTTCACTATATCCTTTTTGAAATTTTTGAGAGTATCGATTAGCAACATAGGGTGATAGAGTTAATGAACTTGATACCGGGATATTGTTTTTCAGCTCTAGAACTAGTTCATTTGCAGTAATAGTTGTGACACCACTAGCCTCTTCAGAGATTCCACTTTGTGGCCTTGTAATTTTTGCACTAGTAGACTGATAGGAATTACCAATTTTAGCTTGTAGCCCAGTTTTATTAGTATTTTCATTCCAAACTCCGTATAGACCAATCATAGGAGTTTTTTCTGATAAAGATAGATTTGAAGATGTTTTAAATGAAATATTTGAATGCAAAAATCCACCCCACCTAAAGTGATCTGATTGCTTTTTTCCATAAACCAGAACAACCCCATTGATATCTGACTCAGGATTATTGACCGATATACTCCTTCCACCAATTGAAAAACACTGGCCTGATGTGCCAAAAGTATCACAGTCATAAGTATTCATATGCGCGAAGTTAGTGTTTGTCAGTGCATTAAGACCATTCTCTATGGATGAGGTAACACATTGCGTTTTATTGCAGTTTATAGAGCTTGAATTGACAGAGCATTGCGTTGGTGCGGTGAAATTATTGATCACTAAGTCCCATTGACTACTTGATGAATTTTTAAGGTTATATTTGTAGTGGATTCCATCACTCATATGATTGCCAGAACTTGTTGATATGTTTTCAGCACTAACTCCATTTACAACAGCTTCATAAGTACCTTCTCCAACTGTTGAATCATCAGCAATACTTACATTCATCGCTCCAGAAGGATTACTAATAGTTATTTTCCCAAAACTAGAAGAGCTATTAACTTTTATATAATAATTGGTAGGAACTTTAGAATAAAACGTAAGATTATTTTGTGAATTAGTTAGATTCGTAATGCTTCCTGTATTATAAATATCATAACCTGAAGTTCCCTTAATCGTTCCAGTATTGACTATGTTGGTTATGCTGCCTCCATTAGCAAATCCGTGCAAGCCTCCAGTAATTGCTCCTGAGTTTGTAACTGATGAAATGCTTCCATTATCTCCTACTCTAATGCCATAACCTTCAGAGGATCCAGTGCCTTGAATTGTTCCAGAGTTAGTCACTGATGTAGCACTATCATTCCAAAAGACAATGCCACGGTTTGAACTACTCCCTCCTTGTGCAATAATTGTTCCAGTATTTATAATTCGATCAATAGTTGCAGTATTAATAGATATTATTCCTCGGGTGTGCACTGAACCAGTAGCTGATATTGTTCCATCATTGGTTATTGTGTTAACTGTTCCACCAGTATTGACTCTAATTGCACCAGAATTGTATGCTGAGTCAGTAACCTTAATGGTTCCGCCAGAAGAGTTGGTAATTTTAGTTAAGGCGGCATCTTGGACGTTAATAGCCTGACCATAATTACCGCTTGTTTCTGTTTGAATAGTGCCACTATTTATAACAGAATTACTTCCTGAGTTATCAATGAATAAAACACCATTTAAATTTGCATTGCCATCAGTATCAATTAATCCCGAGTTATTTACTGATGTTCCAGCCTCTAACCTAATTGTGGGATTACTATTAGAGGTGATATTAGATGATTCAATTGTGCCCGCATTCTCTAAAGTGTAGGGACCACCCGTAAGCTCTTGAATTGTCAGACCAGAAGCATTTGAAACACTAGAGCCGGAAGATATATTAACATTTTGGTTTAAAAGTTGTTCTGAATGAACTAACCAGCTCAGCGAGATAATAATTAAAAGCAATAAAAATTTAAAATTAATTCTCAAGGGTCAAGTACTGATAAATCAACTTATTAATCTGATTAATTTTAATATATATCATTTCAATCAATTGTAAGCAAAATAAAACCGAATGAAGACTCGATAGGATGATTTGTTTCTATTTAGTACCTTTTGTATTGTTGCCAAGATAAACCTCCACTTAAGTGCACGAAATTTACACGAAATGCTAAGATTTATGTCGCAAAAAAAAGGCCTTCATCTCTGAAGGCCTTTAGTTGTATGGTGGGGCGTGAGCGATTCGAACGCTCGACCAGCGGATTAAAAGTCCGATGCTCTACCAACTGAGCTAACGCCCCCAATTAAAAACGTGAAATTATACTGAACAAGGGTTCAATAATCAATCGTATATTAGCCTTTATTAACGGCTTCTTTTAGTAACTTTCCAGGTTTAAAAAAAGGTACAAATTTTTCAGAAACTTGGGTCTTTTCTCCAGTCTTTGGATTAATCCCCATCCTGCCTTTTCTATGTCTTTTTTGAAAACCACCAAAGCCACGAACTTCGACTCCTTTTCCAGAAACAATTGCTGAACTAATCTCATCTAAAATAATTTCTACGGATTGCTTAGCTTCAGAGCGAGTAATCTTTATTTCTTTTGAGACTGCTTCAATAAGATCTATTTTTTTCATATTTAAAGACGCTACTATGCCAAGGCATAGTAGCTCAAAATTTATTTTATTTATCTTTTGCTTCTTTTAAAAGGTCACCCAGAGTTGATCCTGAGGCTTGAGTTGACTGACTATTATAGTCATCCATCGCAGCCTTCTCTTCAACAGAGTCTTTTGCCTTCATGCTAAGATTAACTTTCCTAGTTCTCTTGTCAATCATAGTAATAGCAACCTCAACCTCTTCACCTGCCTTAAGAACAGTGGAGGCATCTTCAACTCTATCTTGAGAGATTTCAGAGGCTTTAAGATAGCCAGTAATCCCTTCAGCAAGCTCAATTACAGCGCCTCTTGCGTCAACTTCTTGAATTGTGCCTTTAACAATAGAGCCCTTCGAGTTAGATGAAGCGTATTGAGAGAAGTTATCAGACGTTAACTGCTTGATGCCTAATGAAATTCTTTCTTTTTCAGCGTCGATATTAAGGATAACAACATCAAGCTCTTGGCCCTTAGAGTAGGTTGAAACAACCTGATCAGCAGATTGCTTCTCCCATGAAATGTCGGCCAAATGAATCAGTCCATCGATTCCACCAGGAAGCCCTACAAAAAGACCAAAATCAGTAATTGACTTAACCGTTACATTGATAGTGTCGCCTTTGTTATGTGAAGACTCGAATGCCTCCCAAGGGTTCTCTTTGGCTTGCTTCATGCTCAGAGAAATTCTGTGTTTTGATTCTTGAACATCAAGCACCACAACGTCAACTTCTTGACCAAGCTTAACGAACTTCGAAGGCCTTGCGTTTGCATTTGTCCAATCCATTTCACTGACGTGAACTAACCCTTCAACACCCTCTTCGATTCTCACAAATGCACCGTAATCAGTCAGATTTGAGACCACACCTGAAACTTTCTTACCCATCGGTAGGCGCTCAGATATATTATCCCAAGGGCTTGGCGTTAACTGCTTAAGTCCAAGTGAAACTCTCATTTTTTCTTTGTCATAGCTAAGAACTTTGACCGTTATTTTGTCACCAATAGAGAGTTTCTCTGATGGGTGGTTAACTCTCTGCCATGAAATATCTGTAATGTGAAGAAGTCCATCTACACCACCGAGGTCAACAAAGGCACCGTAGTCAGCAAGATTCTTAACAATACCCTCAACCTCTTTGCCAGTATCAAGATTCTCAATAAGGGCCTCTCTGTCAGCAGAATTAACTTCCTGCATCACAGCCTTTCTAGAAATTACAATGTTGTTTCTGACTTCGTCCATCTTAATGACAAGTGCTTCAATTTCTTGACCTAACAAGAAGTCAAAATCTTTTACTGGTCTAACGTCAACTAGTGAACCAGGCAAGAAGGCCTTTATTACACCAATATCAACAGTCATTCCACCTTTGACAGATCCAGTAACAATACCCTTCACAACTTCTTTTGAGTTCATCGCAGCCTCAAGCTCTTGCCACATCTTAATGCGCTTAGCTTTCTCTCGTGAAAGGAGTGTATGGCCTAGGCCGTCGTCAATAGACTCAAGGGCAACTTCAACAACATCACCTTCAGTGATTTCTAGTTCGCCTTTGACATCTTTAAATTCGTTTAATGAAATAAAACCTTCAGATTTAAGTCCAACATTGATGATCGCTTTTTCACGATTCATGCTGACGACTGTACCCATTAACAGGGCGCCCGGTTTTACGTTTTGTTGTATTTCGCTATTCTCAAATAGCTCGGAAAATGATTCTGACATAATATCTCGATGTTGACCGCTAAATGTTAAGTTGTATCGGTTTAAACTTAACTCTTATCGGGTTAATTAAAAAAAGGTTTGACCGCTCAAACCTTAACTAGCGCCATTACTTTCGTAACCACTTCATCAACCGTTAGATCAGATGTATCTATGATTAATGCGTCTTTAGATGGCTTTAGGGGGGAGTGTTTGCGACTTGCGTCCCTTTCATCTCTTTTCCTAACGTCTTCTAAAGTGTGCGAAATGTTACCAGTTATGCCTCTTAGGTGCAACTGTTTTAGCCTTCTTTTGGCTCTTTCTTCAACATTTGCGGTTAAAAAAACTTTATAAGGCGCATCTTTGAAGACAACTGTCCCCATATCCCTCCCATCAGCAACGAGTCCAGGTAGTTTTCTGAAGTCTTGCTGCCTTTTAAGGAGTGACTCTCGTAGAGGTCCAATCATTGCAAACTTTGATGCAAGCTCTGCTGTTTTTTCTGTTCTGAGCTCTGAAGAGACGTCTTGATTATCAAGATATACCCCTAAGATATTATTTGCAGAATCTGGCGCAAATCTGAGGTCTAAGTTTGAAGCGAGCTCTAGTAGCTGCTCTGTATTATCAATTTGAATATCTCTTTTGGAGGCTGCTATTGCAAAAGCACGATAAATTGCACCAGAATCTAAAATATGCCATTTGAGCTCAGCTGCTACAATATTAGCGACAGTGCCTTTTCCAACTCCGCTTGGGCCATCAATTGTTAGAACTGGAATCATATGTGGGAGCTAGTAACCCGCTTCTGGATTATTTCTCATACTCTGGTCTCATATGAGGAAACAACAGGACATCTCTGATAGAAGCTGAGTTTGTAAACAGCATGACTAATCGATCGATTCCAATACCCTCTCCTGCAGTTGGAGGCATGCCATATTCGAGCGCTCTAATGTAGTCAGCATCATAGTGCATTGCCTCGTCATCTCCGGCATCCTTTTCGTTAACCTGGTCACGGAATCTTTGTGCTTGGTCCTCAGAATCATTGAGCTCAGAAAACCCATTGGCAATTTCTCTTCCGCCAATAAAGAGCTCGAAACGATCCGTGATAAATGGGTTGTCATCGTTTCTTCGCGATAGCGGTGACACTTCAGTTGGATACTCAATCACAAAGGTGGGCTGAATCAGTTTCTCTTCAACCGTTGCCTCAAATATTTCAATTTGCACCTTGCCTAGACCCCAGCTCTCTTTGATATCAATGCCTAGAGATTTGGCAGTCTTTTTGGCGTTGTCCTCAGACAAATCTATGGCTGATAGAGATGGGTTATGTTTCAAAATTGAATCAAAGACGCTGATTCTCTCAAAAGGCTTTGAAAAATCAAACTCATCGCCCTGATATTGTATAGTCTCTGATTGACAAACATCAGTCGCGATACCTCTCAATAGATTTTCTGTGAGGTCCATGTAGTCGTGGTAGGTTGCATAGGCCTGATAAAACTCAGCCATTGTAAACTCTGGATTATGTCTTGGAGAGAGCCCCTCATTCCTAAAATTTCGATTAATTTCAAAGACTCTATCTAGACCGCCCACTACCAATCTTTTAAGGTAAAGCTCAGGAGCAATTCTAAGGTAAAGATCCATATCAAGAGCATTGTGATGAGTAATGAATGGTTTAGCAGCAGCTCCTCCAGGAATGACCTGCATCATTGGCGTTTCGACCTCAAGGTAGTCATGATCAAGAAAGAACTGTCTGATGTAAGAAATGATTTTTGACCTGAGCTTAAAGACTCTTCTTGAGTCTTCATTCATAATCAGATCGACATACCTTTGTCGATAAATGGTTTCTTGGTCTGACAAGCCATGAAATTTCTCAGGTAAGGGCCTTAGAGACTTCGTCAATAGTCTAATCTCGCTGACTCTGACTGAGAGCTCTCCAGTCTTAGTCTTGAAGAGAGTTCCTGTGGCTCCGATAATATCGCCAATATCCCATTTCTTAAACTGCTCGTTATAGTAGCCATCTTCGAGCTCATCTCTGGTGACAAATAGCTGAATCTGGCCTGAGGTATCCTGGAGCTGAACAAAGCTGGCTTTCCCCATAATCCTCTTGAGCATGATGCGCCCAGAGACCGTTACCGATTCATTCAGCTCTTGCAGCTCGTCATTGGTCTTGCTATCAAAATTGGTGTGGATCTCAGAAGATAAATGGAGCGGAGTAAAGTCATTAACGTAGGGGTTACCAGATTCTCTGAGTAGTGCTAATTTAGATTTTCTCTCAGCTATTAATTTGTTTTTGTCTTGGTCGCTCACTGTTATCCTATTTTTTTGATTGTTCAATTTCTTGTTTAGCTAGCTTCTGTGCCTTTGCAAAATCTTTGTCAGCTAAATCACTTTGTCCAAGTCTTTTGTAGACAGAGCCACGATTATAGTATGCCTGATAAAAATTATTATCTAAATCAATTGCTTGGCTCAAGTCTTTCAAAGCATGATTATCATCTGCTATTTTAGAGTATGCATTGCCGCGATTATAATAAGCTGCAATATATTTTGAATCGATTGATATTGCCTCAGTGTAGACTCTGATGGAATCTTTACTTTTGTTAAGGCGGTCATAACAGTTCCCAAGGTTGTTGAGTGCACCAACGTCGTCTGGCTTAAGCTTTAACGCAGATTTAAAAAAACCAATCGCCTCATCAAAGTTCTCTTTCTCTTGCTCCATATAGGCTAGACAGAAAAAAGCTTCTGAGCTGTTGGGGTTCGCCTTGATGGCTTTTGCCATTGATTCATAGGCGAGGTCACCGTTTCCTTGCTGCAGGTGAAGGTTACCGAGATTTAGGTGTGCATTAGCCGATAAGTCCTGGGTAATTGATTTTTGGTTTATCAGTGCATTCCATGACTGAATGGCTTGAGAGAGTTGCCCATTTTTTTGGTGAGTATAGGCCTTAACTATCAAATCACTGATTTCGTTTTCATTCATATTTTTTACTTTAATAATTTTTTGGCTCTATCGAGATCACCGTCTACATCAATCTTTTTTTCTTTATTTGCTCGAGTCGATCGAAACAAAAACAGAAGAGAGATGATCAAAACCAATACTGGGGCAAACCATAAAACATAAGTCTTGGAGTTGACTGGTGGCTTATAGACCACAAAGTCACCATACCGCTCCACCATGAACGAGTATATCTCTGAGTCGCTCTGACTATCTATAATCATGTCACGTACCTTTGCCCTTAGGTCTTGCGCCAGGTCTGAGTTAGATCCACCAATGCTCTGGCCTTGGCAGACTGGGCAGCGAATGTTTTCAATGAGTTGTGTATATCGACTCTGCTGCTCTTGAGTTTCAAAGCCACTTGCCTCAATACTTTCAGCAAAAGGTGCTTGAATAAGCAAAAGTCCAATAACAAAATGAATAAAATAACGCATTAGTAAAGCTGTTATTTAAAGTTACAATTTTAACTTATGCCACTTATTACCTTAGACAATATTTCTCTGAGATTTGCTGAAAAAGTAATTCTCGACGAGATTAATGCGACCATCCATAAGGGCGATAAAATTGGACTCATTGGAAGAAACGGTGAGGGAAAATCAACCTTTTTAAAACTTTTAGCTGGTCTCATTTCAGCAGATGATGGTGACTTAAAAATACAGAATAGAACAACCATTAGCTACCTAGAGCAGCAACCACCAGAAGACAATAGCGACACCCTTTTTAATATAGTTGCTCACGGACTTGGCGATACTGGAAAAATCCTTGCAAGTTACCACGACGCCCTGAAAGAGGGAAATGAATCAAAAAGCTCTCGACTTCAAGAGCAGATCGAAAGCCAGGATTTATGGCACTACCTCCACAAAATTGATACAATTTTAAACCGATTTCAACTCAAATCTGACACTCAGCTCTCAACACTCTCAGGTGGCTGGAAAAGAAGGGTAATGCTTGCTAAAGCTATTATTCAGGAGCCAGACATTCTTCTTCTGGATGAGCCTACCAACCATATGGATATAACAGCCATCTTGGATCTTGAGAAAATGCTCAAAGATTTTCATGGCACTCTCCTACTCATCAGTCACGATCGCTCCTTTGTTAAGGGCATTGTAAATAAAATTTTTGATCTTGATAGAGGCAGACTATCAATCTTTGACTGCGGCTATCAGGACTATCTGAAGCGAAAGGAAAACCTTCTCAATAGTGAAGAACTTGAAAATGCGCGGTTCAACAAAAAACTAGCTCAAGAGGAGGCATGGATACGTCAAGGCATTAAGGCAAGAAGAACTCGAAATGAGGGCAGAGTGAGAGCGCTTGAGGCCATGCGAAAAAAGTTTATTAACACTCGCAAAAGGCAAGGTAATGTCAAGATTCATACCTTGGAGGATGAAAAACGAGTATCAAAAATTGTGTTTGAAGTTAAAAATATAAGCTACTCGATTAAAGAACTTGAGCTCGTAAAAGAGTTTTCTCTTCTCGTCTTAAAAGGAGAGAAAATTGGAATTATAGGCGGCAATGGATCCGGTAAGTCAACACTCATTAAACTTCTACTCGATGAGTTAAAACCGAACAAAGGCAATATCAGAAGATCAAAAACAATTCAACTCGCCTACTTTGATCAAATGAGAGAGACGCTTGATCCAAACGTAAAGGCGATGGATTTTGTATCCGGTGGAAAAGACTATATTGACATCAACGGAAAGAGTAAGCATGTCATTGGCTATTTGAGACAGTTTTTGTTTACTGGAAAACAAGCCATGGCTCCAATCAAGATGTTTTCTGGAGGTGAGAAAAACCGATTAATGCTTGCAAAAATTTTATCTCAGCCCGCCAACCTTCTGGTTCTGGATGAGCCCACGAATGACCTAGATGTTGAAACGCTTGAGTTATTAGAGGAGATGCTGGTCGATTATGAGGGCACCTTAATACTCATATCTCATGACCGTACATTTTTGAATAACATCGTCAGCTCAACTATTGTGATGGAGGGCAACGCGATTATTGAACAGTACAATGGCGGGTATGACGACTATATCCTTCAGAAAGATAACAATAAATCTAAACCCTCTGAACAACAAAGCGCCAAAGCCAAACCTAAAAAATCTTCTCAAAAGCTTTCATACAATGACCAGCAACTATTAAAATCTTTACCTGGAAATATCGAAGATTTAGAGAACGAGATTTCTATGGCTCAGAAATTACTCTCTGATCCAGACTTTTATCAGAACCCAGACGCCCAAAACTTAACGATTAACCTGAGGTCTATGGAACAAGAATTAGAACTGCTTTATGACAAATGGAGTGAACTAGACAGTGGACAATGACAACCTTCCGTTAATTGTCGATCTGGATCACACCCTTATCGATACGGACCTATTGTTTTTATCATCGCTCGGCGTTCTCACTAAGAGGCCATGGCTTTTAGGTCATTATCTTTTTTGGCTGTCAAAAGGAAAAGGGTTTTTAAAAGATCAACTCGTCAGAAGATTTGAGATTAATATTCCCGAACTGCCTTATAACGATAACGTTATCAGCTATATTATGGAGCGCAAAAAACAAGGATGTCAAATTGTTCTTGCAACGGCATCTCACAAAAACTATGCATTTGCTGTGGCAAAACACCTCAAGATCTTTGATGACGTCATGGCCACCAATAAAGACTTTAATTTATCTAGCCAAAATAAGGCTGATACATTGGTGGAGCGATTTGGCGAGAAAAACTTTGACTATATGGGGGACCATATGAGAGACCTACCAGTTTGGGAGGTATCTAGATTATCTATTATAGTCAACGCAACCAACAGAATCATTAGCAGTACAAAGCACCTTAAAACCTTGGTACTATCGAATAAGTCCTAGGATCCTTCTACCAGATAGGACAGGCCAGAAAGCACTAGAAAGATTACAAAAGTTGCGCTCAGCACCCAGGTCGCAATTTTAGATAGTGCAATATTTTTACCCATGACGCGGGTATTGAATAACCAGATAAGATAGCTAACAATGAGCGCTGCAATTAGAAGTCTTAATATAAACATAGATTCAAGTTATTTCTTTAAAGATTCTCGTATTTTAGTCGCTAATTTAAGATTAATGCCGACTACTTTTTGAAGTTCGTCAATGCTTGCATTTTCAATTTCTTGAATGCCGCCAAAATGATTCAAGAGTGCGCTCCTTTTATTGGTGCCGACGCCCTTGATCGACTCCAGAGATGACTTCGTTCTTTTCTTGGCTCTTTTTTTACGATGGTTTTTAATAGCAAAGCGATGAGATTCATCTCTGATATGATTGATTAAAAGAAGAGCCGGATCAAAAGGCGGCAAGTTTATCTTTTTAACCTTTTCCCCCTCAACTGTAATGAGTGTTTCAAGGCCTGACTTTCTTCCCTCACCCTTTGCAATACCAACCAATAGAACATTGTCGATTCCGATAGAGTTCATCACCATGATGGCTTGATTGAGCTGACCCAGTCCGCCATCAATGAACACAATATCCGGCATCTCTTTTTGTGCTTCTTGAATCCTAGAATATCTTCTATATACTGCTTGGTTAATCGCAGCATAGTCATCACCCGGAGTAATGTCCTTAATATTGAACTGTCTGTACTCACTCGTCTTGGGAGCACCCTTTTCAAAGACAACACATGAGGCCGTAGTTGCCTCTCCCATTGTATGACTAATATCAAAGCACTCCATGACCTCTGGTAGTTTTTTTAAAGCTAGAATTTTTTGAATTGCCTCGAGCTGTTTCTTTTTAGTGAATTTCAGTAAAAGGCGCTGCTTTAGATTCTCTTTAGCATTTAATGTGGCCAATTCAAGGAAATGTTTTTTATCAACCCTTGGAAGATGGATGAGCTTTGTCGAAAGGCCCTTTTCTAGAAGAGATTTGTCATTCAGCTTATGGCTGATGACTATCTCTTTAGGTGTATTCTTTCCAAGGTAATACAAAGGCAAAAATGCACCCAGCACTGTTTCATTAGAGTCATTTTTTACATTTTTCGGAAAGAAGGTTTCACTACCAATCTGCTTACCAGACCTTACAAATACAATTTCAATGCAGTGCACATTAGAATCTTTGACGATACTCAAGACATCCATGTCAGATGTGAACTGAGAGCTGTGCCTTTCTTGGATGGTTCTGAGGTTAATGAGCTGATCTCTATAGCTTGCTGCTGCTTCAAAGTCTAAATGACTAGAGGCATCCTTCATTTTTTTGGAGACCTCATTCAAAAGCTTTGTTGATTTTCCATTCAAAAAGAGGCTGACCAACTGTACATCTTGATCATACCTTTCATCTGAAATTTTTCCAACGCATGGAGCACTACAAAGGCCAATTTGATACTCTAGGCATGGGCGCGATCGTGCCCTATAAAAACTGTTGTTACATTGCCTCACTTTGAAGATTTTTTTTAGAAGAGCAAGCGCGTCCCTTGCTGCATACTTGGATGGATAAGGTCCAAAATAATGGTAGTCCTTGTTCTTCTTTCCCCTAAACATGCCAAGCCTTGGATGTTTATCATTGCTGATATAGATATATGGGTAACTCTTGGAGTCTTTAAGCAGGATATTGTATTTAGGCTTGTACTGTTTGATGAGATCGTTCTCTAGGAGAAGCGCCTGTGTTTCTGTTTTGGTTATTGTGATTGAAAAATCATGAATATTCTTTTGGAGCAATTGCGTTTTTTCATCCTGAGACGACTTATTAAAGTAATTTGAAACACGATTCTTTAAGTTTTTTGCCTTGCCAACATAGATGACATTTCCTGATTTATCAAGCATCTTGTAGACGCCAGATTCTCTTGTCAAATTTTTTAGTTTTAATTTTAGATTTTGGTTTTGCATTTCACTTATTTTTTTCACAGTTATAGTACAATAGCGTCATGAAAATTGTCCTTAATATTTTAAAGGCATTCTTGATAAACTTTCTCTTTATCGGAATAATACATGCCGCAACCCTATGTCCCTCCATTTCACCCAAAGCTGCTGGCACTTCAGCGCCAGAGCAGGTTGAAGCAATTCTCAATGACGTTGTTTGCTCCTTTATTGATCTGAATCAAAATAGTGGCGGATCAATCAAATCCACTATGAATCTAGCGAAAAAGAAAATCATCCCCTTTATTGACCTAGAACACAGCACTGAAATAGCTTTGGGGGACTATTGGAATCAACTGGATACTCAACAGAGAAAAATATTTGAAAGAGATATTAAAAATTCACTCATTGATGAGTATGTTGGTATCCTTGCTGAGATTAATCAGTGGGAGGAAATCAACATTTTTGTTGATGACAACTTTAGTCAAAATGGCAACACTGCAAGAGTTAAAGTTTCAATCTCGCTTGAAGATGACGCCAATGCAAGCGCAACAGTAACTCTTAAATTAATCAACAAAGAAAGTTGGAAACTTTATGATCTAGAATATCAATCCATTAGTATTTTAGATATAGAAAAAATTGGGTATGACTCTAAAATAAAGCGTCAAGGCATTGAAAAGTTGATTGATAAAATGCTGTCAAGCTAATAATTAAATGTATAGATTAGATATTCATGGAGGCTCTCCTCTTTCAGGAAGCATCAAGACCTCCGGATCCAAAAACGCAACGCTTCCCATCTTCTTCGCTTCCATTCTCGCAGATGGTCCGCTTAAGCTGTCGAATACCCCTCAACTGAGTGATGTTTCAACAACTCTGAGGCTGCTCATGGATATTGGATCAAACTTTGTTTTGGAGGAAGATGGATCGATCTTTATTGACTCATCAAAGCTTACTAATTTGGTAGCTGAATATGCTCTCGTTAAAACCATGCGCGCCTCTATTTTGACGCTTGGTCCAATGCTCACAAAATACAAAGAAGCTAAAATATCACTCCCTGGTGGCTGCGCTATTGGAACCAGACCGGTCAACCTTCATCTGGATGCTCTTGAGAAGATGGGCGCAACCATAGAGGTTAAGAATGGATACATTTATGCTAAGGCGAAAGAGCTTGTAGGTGCTCAAATTAATTTTGATTTGATTTCAGTTACCGCCACAGAGAATATCATCATGGCGGCGGCGCTTGCTAAAGGCATTACAACAATTAACAATGCTGCTCAAGAGCCTGAGGTGACTGATCTTATTCGATGCCTTAAAAAAATGGGTGCAAAGATTACTGGTGAGAATACCTCTTCATTGATCATTGAAGGAGTGGATCATCTTGATGGTTGTGAATACTCCATTTGTCCAGATCGAATTGAGGCTGGAACATACCTTGTTGCTGCTGCGATTACTGGAGGCAAAATTACTGTTAATAATATTGAGCCAGACTCCATGCGTGCTGTTATAGGAAAGCTCATTGAAACTGGAGCGGATATTCAGACCAATCAAAACTCTATTAAGCTCGATATGAAAGGTAAAAGGCCAAACCCAGTTAATATTCGAACAAGTGCCTACCCAAACTTTCCGACTGACATGCAGGCTCAATTTATGGCCCTTAATTCTATTGCAGAGGGAAGCAGCACCATAACTGAAACCATCTTTGAAAATCGCTTTATGCATGTGCCCGAACTCAGCCGAATGGGAGCTGACCTCAAGCTAGAAGGCAACACAGTTGTATGTAAAGGGGTAAAATCTTTGTCTGGCGCGAATCTTATGGCTACTGACCTGAGGGCATCTGCCAGTCTAGTTTTGGCTGGTCTAGCTGCTCATGGGACAACCACCATTGAGCGCGTTTATCATCTCGACAGAGGTTACGAGATGATTGAAGAAAAATTTAAAATGTTAGGCGCTGATATAGAACGCGTCCAGCACTAAGTTTTAAACAGACAACTAGAGATTAAAAAAGCATGCTTACGATTGCACTCTCAAAAGGTCGCATATTAGACCAAACCCTGCCGCTTTTAGAAGAAGCTGGGATTAGTATTCCACAAACCGAGCTGAAAAGCAGAAAGCTAATTCTGGATACTAACTTTGACGATATTCAGGTTATTATTTTAAGAGCGAGTGACGTTCCAGTATTTGTTCAGCACGGCGCTGCAGATTTTGGTATTGCCGGAAAAGATGTCTTAATCGAACACGGCGCGGATGGTGTCTTTGAGCTGCTTGATTTGGGTATATCCAAATGCAGAATGATGGTCGCCTCTGAAAAAGATAAAGACCTCAATAAGAGCTCACTTAAGGTAGCTACAAAATATGTCAGGTCTGCAAAAGAGTACTTCTATAGTCAAGGCAAGCAGGTAGAAGTCATCAAACTTTATGGCGCTATGGAGCTTGCTCCTATTGTTGGTTTATCTGACTGCATTGTTGACCTTGTTGATACCGGTAATACCCTCAAAGCAAACAATCTTGTCCCGTTAGATTTAATCTATGAGGTGAGCTCAAGACTCATTGTTAACTCAGCAGCATTTAACACCAAGCATAGCGAAATCAATGGTTGGATTCAAAAAATTAAAGAAAGTTTATGATCCATAAATTTTCTAGTCAAGACAGAGACTTTGATAGCCAACTCAATGCATTAGTAGCCTGGGAAAGCTCTTCAAATGAAGAAATTAATCGCTCTGTTGAGAAAATTATTGATGCTGTAAAACAAAATGGTGACGCCTCGGTTTTAGATTACACCAATCAGTTTGACTCTCTCAAGGCTCATTCTATTTCAGAGCTTATCATTTCTCATAATAGACTCAAAGAATCTTTTGACAATCTGGAGAGTGAGCAAAAAAATGCGCTCTCGATTGCAGCGGAAAGAATTAAGTCATACCACCTTAATCAGATTCAAGAGTCATGGACTTATAAAGAAGAAGACGGCTCCGTACTAGGTCAAAAAATAACTCCATTGCAGAGGGCAGGACTATACGTTCCTGGCGGCAAAGCGGCCTACCCTTCCTCAGTTCTAATGAATAGCATTCCTGCAAAAGTGGCCGGGGTTGAAGAGCTGATCATGGTTGTGCCAACGCCCAATGGCGTGATTAATGAATTAGTCCTTGCTGCAGCTTATGTTGCTGAGGTTGATTTAGTAATCACTATCGGCGGTGCTCAAGCTATAGCTGCTCTTGCTTATGGAACAGAGAGTATTCCAAAGGTTGACAAGATTGTTGGTCCTGGAAATATTTATGTAGCCACAGCCAAAAGACAGGTCTTCGGACAGGTTGGGATTGACATGATCGCTGGGCCTTCAGAAATACTCATTATCTGTGATGGCAATACCAATCCAGACTGGATCGCAATGGATCTATTTTCTCAGGCTGAGCATGACGAGGATGCCCAAGCAATCCTTCTGTGCCCAGATGAAGACTTTATAAAAGAGGTTGAGATGAGCATTTCAAAACTTCTTCCAACTATGGAGAGGGAGCAAATCATTAAAACCTCTCTCAAAAATAGAGGTGCTCTGATTTTGACTCAGGACATTGATGACGCTGTCAAAATCTCTAACAGAATTGCTCCTGAGCATCTCGAGCTCTCTGTTGAAGACCCAGAGTCGATTCTTGATGATATTAAGCATGCAGGTGCTATTTTTATGGGTAAATACTCTTCTGAAGCGCTCGGTGATTACTGCGCTGGAACGAATCATGTTTTGCCCACCTCCAGCACTGCAAGGTTTTCATCACCTCTAGGGGTTTATGATTTTACAAAACGTTCTAGCATTGTCATGGCTTCAAAAGAAGGGGCAAAAAAATTGGGTAAGACTGCCTCCGTTTTAGCATTTGGGGAAGGTCTACAGGCCCATGCAAAATCAGCACTCTATCGCACCGATAAAGAATAATTATCCAGGTATTGCCTGGTAATAACCGTTCTCCTTTATCACTCTAATAGGCCAATCAAACAGATTGGTTAGGTTGGTATTAGTTAAGATTTGATCTTTATCCCCATCCTCAATCACCCTGCCCTCTTTCAATAGAATGACTCTGGTGACCTCAGGTGGTATCTCATGAATGTGGTGCGTGACCAGGATCACTTTTTTCCCCATACTAATAAGCTCTCTAATAATTTCAAGGTACTGAAAGCATGTACTCATATCAAGGCCACTGGTTGGCTCGTCAAAAACTAGAACGGCTGGATCATTAACGAGTGATCTGGCAAGCAAGAATTTTCTTTGCTCTCCGGTAGATAGGGTTGAGAACTCTCTGTCTTTTAGGTTAGTGATTGATAAAAGATCCATAACCTCTTTGGCGCGATCTAGCTTAACGTCATCAAACTCCTGGTGCTGCCATATACCATCACTCGAATAAAAGCCTGAAAGTACAACATATAGACCTATCGCAGTGCTTGAATAGCCGTACTGAAGGTGCTGTGAAACGACTCCCAAGTTGGATCGAAGTTCATCCACATTCCACCTGTCTTTCTCAAAGATTTTAAGGCTGCTATTTTTATCCTCTACGATATAAAGCTCTCTATTTAGAAGCTTAAGGAGTGTTGTTTTACCAGAGCCATTTGGACCAAGAATAACTGTGCTTTGACTCTCATCTATTGTCAGTGAGAATTCGTCAAGGACTTTGTTTCTTCCTTGAAATACCGTTATATTTTGAAAATCGATAATATTCATCAATATCCACTAAAACATCAAATAGCAAAGAAGCTTGGTAATCATACCATGAGATTTAAGGGCTGCTTTAATTAGCTTTCTTGAAACTCAGGCGCGGCAATAGTTGAGACAAGAACATTCCTGCTAGCATCAGTGCACAGCCAATAAGTCCTCGAGTTGACAAGTTTTCATCCAGGATAAGCCAACCACCAAGGACAGCAAATGCTCCCTCTAAACCCAAAATAATAGCTGCATGTGAGGATTTGGCATGCTGCTGAGCAACCACTTGCAGCGTGTACCCTACTCCAATCGACATAATGCCGGCATAGAGGAGCGGAATCGCAGTATCCACAATCATCTGCCAAGTAATTACTTCTATAGCAACTGCTATAAAAAGACTTAAGACGCCAGAGACAAAGTATTGGATCAATGAAAGCTTCAATGGGTCCATTCTCTTGGCAACATAGCCAACCACTAAAATGTGCGCGGCAAAGAAGACGGCGCATATGAGTTGAAGGAGGTCACCCCTGGCAATACTGAAGTCATCATTGATGCTCAGCAGATAGAGTCCTATGACGGCAATGAAGGCGCCCAGCCAGGTACCAGAGCCAGTCCTCTGACCAAAAAATATGGCAATAATTGGAACAAAAAAGATGTAAAGGCCAGTTATAAAGCCAGCTTTCCCTGCAGTGGTGTATTGAATTCCAACTTGCTGAAAACTCGAAGCCATAAATAAAAATAGTCCAGCAATAAAGCCTGCGAACAAGAGCTTTTTAGTGGATGTTTCTTTATTCTCTTGAGGTTTATTCTTTTTAGATAAATACCAAACGATTGGAAACAAAAAAACAGTACCAATAAAAAACCTTGCAGTGTTGAATAGAAATGGACCCATCGTCTCCATCCCCTCTCTTTGGGCAACAAAGGCAAAGCCCCATATCGCTGCTGCAAGAAGCATAAGAAGGTCTGCTCTAATTGCTTGTGATTTCATAAATTTTAATTTTTTGATTGTTTAGCACTATAAATTGAGTGAATGAATAAAGTTAAAACGACTATTACACCGCCAAATACAGCGTTATTCGACAACTCCTCCTTAAGAACGAGCCAGGCCAACAAAGTACCAATCACGGTCCCCATTGGAAAGAATATAGCGACTTCAGGTGCGGGAATGTATTGAGGTGCAATTGTAATCAATGTAAATGAGATTGCAACTAAAACACTACTGATGACAATATAAGTCATCGCTTGCGAGGTCAGTGTTAATGACTCTGCAAAGATTAATCCAACTAGGGTGATAAATAAACCATTGATCGCCATAGCTGGGACCATATTCACCTCTTTATATTTTCTGAGCAAAGTAAAAGAAAACCCACCCGTTGTAACAGATGCAAGCGCAAACAAACTTCCCTTTAAATTTAGCCCACTGGTATCTCCAGACATGACAATGTAAATTCCAAAGAAGACAACAACCATTGCTAGCCAGGTAAAAATTTTTGGCTTTTCCTTTAAGAGCAGGAACGAAACCAAGGCCACCATGAGCGGCGAAGCACTAATAATCACCAAAGTTTTAGCTAGTGTCGTGTAGTGAATAGCAAGAATAAATGTGGCGCCTCCAAGGCCAGTCAAACAGCCAATTAAAATTCCTTCTTTTCCGATACTCTTTATCTCATTTATAGCTCTTGATCCATAGCCAATGAACAGAATAATTAATATACTCAGAGCAAAAAAGATGCCTCTCCAAAACAGAATTGTAAAACTATCTGAGTCAGCCAACTTGACAAGTATCCCTTCGGGGGTGAGCACGAGGACACCAAAGAAAGCAATGAGGAGGCCTTTTAAGTGATTAGACATGACTATTGCAACAAACCTATTGCACCAACTGCTTGTCTAGTCAATTTGATTTTTGGCAAGCCTAGTGCTATACCATGAATGTAAAAACAGTGTGACGATCACAATACTGCCCCCAACAAGAGCGTTGACAGAAGGCACCTCACTAATAACATACCAAGCAATGAGAGAACCTAAGACCGTTTCTAGAGGCATTATCATCCCAACTTCAGCAGCAGGCATATACCTAGGAGCAATTGTAATCAAGCTAAACGAGATGGAGAGTATCGCTCCCATTGCAATAATGTAACCTACTACCTCAGCCGGTACAGTAATTTGATTGGCCATTAAGAATGCAATTAAGGCAGCAATAAGGCCACCAATAGCGTTGACTGGAACCATGTTGACGTGTTTATATTTTCGAGTCAGAGTAAAGGTAAAACCCATCATCACAGCGGTAATCAATGCAAAGAAGTCTCCAACGAGACTCTTGCCACCAAAGCTACCACTCATCACTATATAAATACCTATAAAAACGATGATCATAGCGGCCCAAGTGATTAGACTGGACTTCTCTTTCAGTAAAAACCAGGCAACGATTGCAATCATAATGGGGCCAGTACTAATAATGACTAGTGCGTTAGCAATTGAAGTGTAGACGATAGCAAACACAAATGTGCCTGTACTGATTCCAGAAAAAAGACCAATTACTAGACCGCCTTTTCCAATATTTTTGAACTCAGCAATAGTTTTACTTCGATACTTAATGAGAACGAGAAGAGAAACTCCAACTGCATAAAGCAAACCCCTCCAGAACAAAACAGTCCAGCTGTCAACCTCAGAGGATGCCTCTTCTACAAGCCTTATTAAAACTGAGTCTGGACTTAAAATAACTACTGCAAAAATAGTCATCAAAAGGCCTTTTAGATGGTTTGTCATGCAGCCCTCAAAATCAAAAGTAAACGCTCAAAATCTTTTGATTATGAACAGTCGACAATTGATTAAAGATTTAATTAAAGATTAAAGAATCTTTCTGATTGAAAATTTGTAAATTTGAATAGTTCCTAAGAGCAATATAAGCACCAAATATGGCACCGGACCAGATTAGGTCACCAGCAATTGTATTTTGGAAAAAAGGAATCGCCATAGTGTAACAAAGCACAAGACCTTCAAAGGTCTTTGCATACATCGGTGAAAACGCCCATACAGCAAAGTTAGTTGCAATGAAGAAGACTGTTGAGCTTGCAAGCGCAGCACCAGCAATTCTTAGAGCACCAAGCTTTCTTTGAAGGTAGTTTTTGAAAACGATTGGAAAAAGTAAAGCCAGATAAACAACAAACATCGACTTTGACCCAAACCAGTTCGCTGAAAGAGAGCCAAAAGCAAAATAGTCGCAAAGCAGCATTGTAACGACTACAGCAACAATCGCCATGTATCTTTTTACAAAAATAAAGCCTGCGAAAAGTGCAATTGCAGCCATTGGTGTAAAGTTTGGTGGATGAGGTAAAAGTCGTCCAGCGACGCCTAGGGCAATTAAGACTGCCAAAATAACTAAATAACTAAAACTTGAATTAAGTTTGTAATCTTGATTGTCCATCATTTCTCTCCAAATAATTTGAAATAATCATATCTTAAAAGGCTTCCATGTTCAAGCGAATAAATGTATCTTCAGAAAGAATAACATCATGCGCGCCTACCATAGACATTGTGCCGTTAACATACAAGGCCCAATAGGTATTCCCATCAGCCTCTACTCCGCCCAAAGACATAATCTGAGGACCAAAACTTGTATCTTTAACCCCGACAACTATCAGCTGTCTAATAGCATCATAGGCATTAATTCCTGTCTCGACCTGCTTGACTGCTGTTAAATTGATATGATCAGCCGAGGTAATTGCTAGAGACAATCGAACCGTCTCAATTGAGTTGTCAGCTGATACAGACAACGGCTGGAATGAAAACAAACCAATCAAAAATATTGCTATGATTTTGAGGTTAAGTCTCATTGAGCTTAAGGGTTGGTTAAAAGGTCGAATTTTATATCAAAAACAAGAAACTGCAAGAGGCAACAACAAAAATATTTCTAACTCAGAAAGGAAACTTCTTGTTTCCAAAGCCAGGCATTTTAGAAAGATCTGGCATGCCGCCTTGACCTTGCATCCCTTCCATTTGTTGCATCATCTTTTTCATCTTGCCGCCTTTCATTTTTTTCATTGTTTTTTGCATTTTTTCAAACTGTTTGAGCAGCTTGTTGACATGCTGAACATCAGTGCCCGACCCTGCGGCTATCCTTTTTTTACGTGACCCTTTAATGAGGTTGACATGGTTTCTTTCTTTCGGAGTCATTGAATTAATAATGGCAATCATCCTGGAGCTCTCTTTGTCACCAATCATTTGATTTTTAACACTTTGAGGCATTTGTCCCATACCTGGAAGCTTATCCATAAGGGCACCCATACCCCCCATATCCTGCATTTGAATGAGCTGGTCTCTCATATCATCCAAATCGAAGCGGCCTTTTGCCATCTTCTGAACATTTTTTTGTGCCTTTTTATGATCAACCTTCTTGGAAATCTCATCGACCAACGAGAGCACGTCACCCATTCCAAGAATCCTTGAAACCAATCTATCTGGATGAAATGGCTCCAACGCGTCAGTCTTTTCACCGACACCCATAAACTTGATTGGCTTTCCAGTAATGTGCCTAACAGAGAGCGCAGCACCGCCTCTCGCATCACCATCCGTTTTAGTAAGGATCACACCTGTTAACGGCAACACATCAGAGAACGCTTTTGCAGTATGAGCTGCATCCTGACCAGTCATTGAATCAACAACAAAGAGGGTTTCAATGGGGTTTACTTGCTTCTGAAGGATCTGTATCTCAGACATCATCTGCTCATCAATAGCAAGCCTTCCTGCAGTATCGACTAAAAGTACATCATGGAACTGAGACTGTGCTTGTTTTTTTGCATCAGCAACAATTTTTTCTGGCCTCTCATCTACAGTTGAAGGAAAAAAATCGACCTCTATCTCTTGGGCGAGAACTTTCAGCTGTTCTATCGCAGCTGGCCTATAGACGTCAGCACTAACCACCAGGACCTTCTTTTTTTGATCTTCCTTTAAAAATCGAGCTAACTTTGCAATTGAGGTTGTTTTACCAGAACCCTGGAGACCAGCAACCATAACGACCGCAGGTGGCTGAGTTGCTAGATTGAGAGACTCATTTTGTCCACCAATCACCTCTGTAAGCTCTGACTCAACTAACTTGATGAAGGCTTGAGATGGGTTTAACCCTTCGCCAACCTTAAGGCCAATAGCTTTTGTTTGAACCCTTTCAATGAAATACTTTATGACGTCAAGCGCAACATCGGCCTCGAGAAGAGATCTTCTTACCTCACGGATAGCTTCCTTGATGTTGGCTTCTGATAACTTATTTTTTCCCTGTAGGGCTTTAAAACTGTTGGATAGACGGTCTGTTAAATTATCAAACATTATGTTCTGGTTGACTGAAATATATTATTATATAAGCTTTTGCAAAGCCATTGCTAGAGATGCCATTACTACACACTCTGCCATTTATTACTTACCTGATTGCTGGTCTTTTGCTTACCCGATATTTTGTACTAGATACGGTTTCAAATCAACATAGGGTTATAGTTAATTTATTGCTCTTTGTTGCGTGCTGGTCTCATGGCTATATCTTGTTTGAGCTCTGGCAGCATGAAGGCGTATTCTTTGGATTAACGGTTAGCGTTTCTTTTGTTGCCTGGGTAGTAGCAACGCTGTTGTTTTTGACCTCATTCACTAAGCCTATTCACTCTCTTGGAATCATCGTATACCCGTTGAGTGCAATTGCAGTGATTGTCGCCTTTCTCTATCCTGGCTCAGGAGGAAAATTACTATCAATCTCAATAGCAGCACACGTATTTTTGTCCATTGGTGCATACGCTCTTCTCTCTCTGGCTGTCGGACAATCACTGCTTCTGAGCATTCAAGAGCGCTTTCTTCATGAACACAACTTCAACACTTTTGTAGATAAACTTCCTGCACTTCAAACTATGGAAGATTTTTTATATCAAACTTTAAAGATGGGCTTCTTACTGCTCACACTGTCACTCATCTCAGGCTACCTCTATATCAGTGATTTTTTCACTCAGCAACTGACCTATAAGACAATCCTATCTGTTTTGGCTTGGCTTGGTTTTGCTGGTATCTTGTTTGCACACATGGTTTTCGGAATCAGGGGCAAATTAATTGTTTTATTAACTCAAATAGCTTTTGCTGTATTGCTCTTATCTTACTTTGGAACTAAATTCTTCATAGAAGTCTTTGCCTTATGAGCTCTGAATTTAAAACACTCAAAGGCGAATGTTTATGTGGCGAAGTTTCATGGGAGCTCTCAGGCCCCTATGAATTTTTTGGGATGTGTCAATGCTCAAGGTGCAGAAAGGTAACGGGCGCTGCATTTGCAACGAACCTCTTTGTCAAAGCGAATCAATTTAGGTGGATTTCAGGTCAAGAGAATACGGGTCAATATACTTTAGAGCCGCCTAATACTTTTGGGAATGCTTTCTGTAAAAAATGCGGCTCAAGAGCGCCAAGATTTATACCCTCAAAAGGATGGATGTTGGCACCACTGGGAAGCACTATGGAAATCCCTGAAATTAAGCCAACACTCGTTTGCGCTAAAGACCACACAGACTGGTTTAGCGGTCTTGAAAAGATAGTTTAGTCAATATGAAGTACAGCAAGGAATGCCTCTTGCGGAATGTCTACCCTTCCAATCGACCTCATTCTTTTCTTGCCCTTCTTTTGCTTTTCGAGTAGCTTTCTTTTTCTGGTTATATCTCCGCCGTAACACTTTGCGGTCACATTCTTTCTGAGCGCCTTAACGTTAGTACGAGAAATAATCTTAACTCCAATGCAGGCCTGAATTGCAACATCAAACATTTGTCTTGGAATAAGCTCTTTCATTTTTCCAGCAATCTCTCTCCCTTTGTAGACAGAGTTATCCCTATGGATAATGAGTGCTAAAGCATCAACGCCTTCATTATTAATGAGAATATCTAAGCGGATTAAGTCTGAGGCTTGGTAGCGTTCAAACTGATAGTCCATTGAGGCAAACCCTCTTGAGACAGACTTTAACTTGTCAAAGAAATCCAAGACAACTTCATTCAGAGGTAATTCGTAAACGATAGATACCTGCCTACCCATATAGTTAATACTTTTCTGAACCCCTCTTTTTTCCACGCACAGGCTTATGACAGGGCCGACATATTCACTGGTCACCAGAATATTTGCTGTAATGATAGGCTCTCTGAACTCTGCTATGGTTTGAACTGGTGGAAGCTTTGAGGGACTATCAATTCTCGATACATTGCCCTTAGTATCTAATATTTCATAGATTACGGTAGGAGCTGTGGTGATTAAATCTAAATCATACTCACGCTCAAGCCTCTCCTGAACAATTTCCATATGCAGAAGACCTAAAAAGCCAATTCTAAATCCAAACCCTAAAGCATCTGAATTTTCAGGCTCGTACTGCAAAGCTGCGTCATTGAGTCGAAGCTTTCCAAGCGCATCTCTAAATTTTTCATAATCCTCACCCGAGGTCGGGAATAGACCAGCAAAAACACGAGGCTGGACTGGTTTAAAGCCATCAAGTGGCAACTCAACAGGGTTTTTACTGCCTGTAATCGTATCACCAACTGGCGCGCCATCAATATTCTTAATGCTAGCAATCAAGTAGCCAACCTCACCCGCCTTGAGGCTTTCTGTTTTAGTTCTCTTGGGAGTAAAAATACCTACCTCATCTACCAGGTGCTCATTTTTATTGGAAAAGATTTTAATTTTTGTTTTGGCCTTGATCTCGCCATCGATGACTCTAATTAAGGAAACAACTCCAAGATAGTTGTCAAACCAAGAGTCAATAATCAGCGCCTTGATTGGGGCATCCAGTTCACCCTCGGGTGATGGAATCTTTTCTACAATCTGTTCTAATATTTCTTCTATACCAATTCCAGATTTAGCACTCGCATGAACTGCATCATGCGCCTCAACCCCTACAACATCTTCAATCTCATCAACCACTCTCTCAGGCTCGGCGGCTGGGAGATCTATCTTGTTTAGAACAGCTAAAACCTCTAATCCCTGATCTATTGCAGTGTAACAATTCGCAACAGTCTGAGCTTCAACACCTTGTGAAGCATCTACAATGAGTAAAGCACCCTCGCAGGCTGAGAGCGAGCGAGAGACCTCGTATGAAAAATCTACGTGTCCAGGAGTGTCGATAAAGTTGAGCTGATAAGTCTCACCATCCCTTGCCTTATAATTCAAAGAGACGCTTTGAGACTTAATTGTAATCCCTCTCTCCTTCTCAATATCCATAGAGTCAAGAACCTGTGAGGACATCTCTCGATCAGTTAAACCGCCACAGAATTGAATGAAGCGATCAGCAATGGTTGACTTGCCGTGATCGATGTGAGCAATGATAGAAAAATTTCGGATTTTTGGCATATCAATGATAAAATGAATGCTTTTAATTTAAACCATGAGATTATATCGTATATGAATAAAGTAAACCCTACTACATGTGTCGCAACAAGTGATCAAAATGTCAATATTCCTGATGACCAAGGAAGAAACATTGTTCTCTACTTCTACCCTAAGGATGACACTCCAGGATGCACTATTGAAGGCAACGACTTTACTAGGCTCAACGACGCTTTTGCTGAGAATAATTCTGTTGTATACGGCGTCTCTAGAGACTCCATCGCATCCCATGAAAAATTCATCAACAAATTTAATTATACGATTGACCTGATCTCAGATGAAGATGAGTCTCTTTGTAAGCAGTTTGATGTACTCAAGCTCAAAAAAATGTATGGCAAAGAGCATATCGGAATAGTCAGATCTACTTTTGTAATAAGTCCTGATGGTGATATTCTCAAACAATGGGACAAAGTTAAAGTTGATGGGCACGCTGAGGAAGTTCTAGACTTTGTAAAGTCGCTATGAATTCAAACGTTGATCACGAAGAGGTAAATAAATTTGCAGCACTAGCAGCGCGCTGGTGGGACAGAGATTCTGAATTTAAACCGCTTCATGACATTAACCCGCTTCGTCTAAACTATATCAAGGAGCAGTGCGGAGGTAATCTCGAAGGAAAACGCATACTTGATGTAGGCTGTGGTGGTGGAATACTGAGTGAATCCTTAGCTCTTGAAGGCGCTACTGTGGTTGGAATTGATCTTGCTGAAGCTGGCCTTGAAGTTGCCAAACTTCACCTCCTTGAGTCAGGTCTCGATATTGAATATCAATCAATATCTGCTGAAGACTTAGCTAAATCTGAAACCGAATCTTTTGACGTTATTGCCTGCCTTGAGATGTTAGAGCATGTCCCGGATCCTTCACTTGTGATTGAGGCTTGTTCGAAATTAGTTAAGCCAAGTGGGAGGATTTTCTTCTCAACAATTAACAGAAATCCAAAGTCTTATTTCTTTGCAATAGTAGGCGCTGAGTATGTCTTAAATCTTCTACCTAAAGGGACCCACAACTATCAGAAATTCATTCGTCCAAGTGAAATCGATGAGTGGGCAAGATTGTCCAATTTATCAATCAGCTCGATGATTGGAATGACCTATAACCCAATTACTAAGAAATATAAGCTGGGTGATGATGTCAGCGTTAATTACATGACGCAATACAAAAAAATAAACCTATAGTTTTTTCTCTAAATTTAACAGCAAGAGCAGGATGGAGGGTCTATCTTTGGAGGAGTAGCGATACCCTCTTCTGATATAACGCCGTCTTTATAAATGATGTATTTTCCAGATGGCCTTCCCTTTTTCATCATAATTTCTGAACTAAGTTGACCCTTATCATTCCAGGTAGTGGCTTTACCATGCTCTAAGTTATTTTTATAAGTCAATTCTTGAAGTAACTGACCATCTTCTCTCCACTCCCTGAGCTTGCCTTGAAGGAGTCCTTTAGAGTAATATGCCTCAGATGCGATAGAACCTGAGGCATACTTATAGACCTCCTTACCGTGCTTCAAACCATCTTTATAGAAAGTCTCAAGAGACATTCCATTTTCTATAGTCTCCGTTTGAAGTCCGTCTTTCATATTAGTCTTTTTTGGATAGACATTCGTGCAGGCTATCAGCCATGTTACGGATCAGAGTGAAGTAAAGCTCTGGACCGTCCTTGATCGAAGCACCAAGCGGGTCAAGAACCCCTGTGTTTGCTGGAGTTCCCTCTATCACTGTAGAAACAAGCTTCGGCTCGAATTGAGGCTCAGAAAAGACACAGTGAGCGTTTAATTCATTAATCTTCTCTTTCAGCTCTCTAATGCGGTTAGCTCCTGGAACAACCTCAGGAGAGACCGTTATAGATCCAACTGCGCTCATACCAAATCGCTGCTCAAAATATTGATAGGCATCATGAAATACAACATAGCCTTTACCTTTTTCAGATTCAAGTTTCTTAGAAACTTCATCCATAAGCTGGTCTAGCTTAGTAATCATTTTGTTAGAGTTTGCTTCATATTTTGAAGCATTAACTGGATCAAGCTCAATTAGCGCTAGCTTGATTTCATTAACCAAAACTTTGGCATTTTCTGGATCAAGCCAAACGTGGACATCAAACTCACCATGTCCATGATCATCATGTCCTTCGTGCTCATCATGGTCATCATGTCCTTCGTGCTCATCATGGTCATCATGTCCTTCGTGCTCATCATGGTCATCATGTCCTTCGTGCTCATCATGGTCATCATGTCCTTCGTGCTCATCATGGTCATCATTTCCTTCGTGCTCATCATGGTCATCATTTCCTTCGTGCTCATCGTGGTCATCATGTCCTTCGTGCTCATCATGGTCATCATGTCCTTCGTGCTCATCATGGTCATCATGTCCTTCGTGCTCATCATGGTCATCATGCGCGTGAGCATCAAACATTCCACCTTCACGCATTTTTATTTTTTTAAGTTTACTTGAATCAATCAGTTCAACTACATGGGCCTTAGTTGCAATTGCCTCAAGAGGCTGCTCTAAAAAAGACTCCAATTCATGACCCATCCAGAAAACCAGGTCAGCGTCCTCAAGCTGTCTAGCTTGTGAAGGTCTTAATGAGTAGGTATGTGGTGAAGCAGAGCCCTGGACAATTAGATCCGGCCTACCAATACCGTCCATGACTCCAGAGACCAATGAATGGACTGGCTTAACAGATGCAACGACATTAATTTCAGCATTTGCAGTAAATGAAAGGCCTGAAATTAAGGCAGATGTGAGGAAAATTGATTTTAAATGATTCATTATTTTCATTTCATAGTTGACAATCTTGCAATGTTATCAGGAAACAAAATATATTGCAATAATATTGCAATCATAATATATAATTGCATTTTCTTTTAGCAAATTGATTGAAATATCAAAAGTTAGAAATGACACAACTAAACGAGCCTCTTATATCACTTAATAAAGCAGGTATTTATAGATCTGATCGGTGGCTAGTGCGTGATGTTTCGTTGACCCTAGGGTCGGGTGAAATTCTTACATTGATTGGGCCGAATGGCTCTGGAAAATCAACAACAGCAAAAATGGCTCTTGGCATTCTTAAACCTGATGAGGGTTCAGCTAAAAGACGAAAAAAATTGAAGATTCGTTATGTCCCTCAGAAGGTTTCTATAGATTGGACTGTGCCTTTAAAAGTAAGGCGTTTGATGAGCCTTACAGGCCATGTTACTAAAGAGGAGGCTGATCGAGCTATGAATCTTACGGGAACTTTGCATTTAGCTAACTCAGAGGTTAGGACTCTCTCAGGCGGCGAATTTCAAAGAGTATTACTTGCTAGAGCTATAGCTTTTAAGCCAGAGCTATTGGTTCTTGATGAGCCTGTTCAAGGTGTTGACTTTAGTGGTGAGATTGAAATGTATGAGCTTATTAAAAAGATTCGTGATGAACTGCAGTGCGGAGTTCTTCTCATCTCACACGATTTACATATAGTCATGGCAGCGACAGACCGCGTGATTTGTCTCAACGGTCATGTCTGTTGCAGCGGCACGCCAATGAAAGTTGCTGTCAGCAAGGAATACAAGGATCTTTTTGGAGCGCGAGCAGCTTCAGGACTTGCTCTCTATGAGCACCAACATGACCACCAACATCTTTCAAATGGAAGTATCAATCCTGAAAACAATCCCCTTACTTTTGTAAATCGGATTAACAATTCAAACCAAAATACAGAAGGCGATAAACATGATGGATGATTTTTTTAGTCGAGCAATAATTGCTGGAGTCGGTGTTGCTATAGTGGCTGGACCGCTTGGTTGTTACATTGTTTGGAGACGGCTTGCCTATTTCGGTGATACGCTCTCACATGCAGCTCTTTTAGGCATAGCGTTAGCTTTACTTTTTCAGGTGAACATCACATTAAGTGTTTTCTTGGTATCTGTATTTGTCTCTCTTGCACTTTTAATTTTGCAACGAAGAGTCACCCTATCTGCTGATGCATTACTCGGCCTTCTTGCCCATTCAGCTCTAGCGTTTGGCATGGTGGCATTAAGCTTTATGACATGGGTCAGAGTTGACCTGATGGGCTTTCTGTTTGGGGACATACTAGCAGTTACTCCCTTTGATATTGCCGTCATTTGGGGCGGCGGTTTATTGGTTTTAATTGTATTGGCCATATTCTGGAGATCATTATTTGCCGCCACGGTAAACCTTGAGCTTGCTCAAGCAGAAGGCATGAGACCAGAACAAGCCAATATTATCTTTATGCTATTGATGGCAGCAGTGATCGCTATTTCTATGAAAATCGTTGGAGTTTTACTGATCACTTCAATGCTTATTTTTCCTGCAGCAATTGCACGACGTTTCGCAAGCGGACCCGAACAGATGGCATTGATAGCAGCTCTGATTGGAGTCATAGCGGTATTTGGAGGTCTTTTTGGTTCGCTTCAATGGGATACCCCAGCAGGGCCTAGTATCGTTGTCGCCGCATCAATATTTTTTATCATTACAGTTTTACCGACCGCCATTATTGAAATAGTGAAAAGTATTCGTTTTAACAAAGTTAAAAACGAGTAAATAGATTGATATATTTTTAAGTAGATTGAGGAAATAATTTATGACAAAGCTTCTACCTGTAACTGTTCTATCCGGTTTTCTTGGTGCTGGAAAGACAACAGTTCTTAGCCATATTCTTAATAACCGTGAGGGAAAAAAGGTGGCTGTTATCGTTAATGATATGAGCGAAATCAATATTGATGCAGAAATGATTAAGAGTGAAGTGTCGCTCAGTCATAAAGAAGAAAAATTAATAGAAATGAGTAACGGTTGTATCTGTTGCACGCTTCGAGAGGATCTACTTCTAGAGGTAAATAAACTTGCCAAAGAAGGTAAGTTTGACTATCTTGTAATTGAATCAACTGGCATTTCAGAGCCTTTACCCGTAGCAGAAACTTTTACCTTTGCAGATGAAGATGGTAACTCACTATCTGAAGTCGCAAAATTGGACACAATGGTCACAGTCGTTGATGCTGTTAATTTTCTAAAGGATTATGATGAAGCAAAATATTTACAAGAGTCTGGAGAATCTCTCGGTGAGGATGATGAGAGAAGTGTTGCAGATTTATTGATCGATCAAATCGAGTTCGCCGATGTACTCCTGATCAGTAAAACTGATTTAGTGAAGAAGTCGGATATTGATAGGCTGATTGCTATTCTCAAAACTCTCAATACAAACGCTCGAATCCTGCCCATAAGTCAAGGTAAAGTCTCAGTCAACGAGGTGCTCAGCACAGGTCTATTTAACTTTGAGCGTGCCCAGCAAGCTCCAGGCTGGCTTAAAGAGATGCAAGGAGAACACGTTCCTGAAACTGAAGAATATGGAATCAGTAGCTTCAGCTATCTGGCACGGCGCCCCTTCGATCCAGAGCGGTTTTTTAAGTTTCTTCATGACACTGAAAAATTTGGAAAACTAATTCGCTCTAAGGGCTACTTTTGGCTCTGCACTAGACCAGCCTATGTGTGGGAATGGAATCAAGCAGGAGGAATCGCACATTACGGATTTGCAGGAACTTTCTGGAAATCTGTTCCTCAAAAAAATTGGCCCACAGATGAAGGATCCCTAGATGCGATCAATAAGAACTGGGAGGGTCCGTTTGGTGACATGCGACAAGAATTGGTATTTATAGGTCAAAAGCTAGACAAGGAAAGTATGACCGAGGCCTTAAATGATTGCTTATTATCAGAAGAGGATGTGCTCAAAGGAAAAGAGCACTGGGTGACTTTAGATGATCCTTTTCCAGCATGGAGGGATAGCGAATGAGTTCAATCCTTGATTCGTCAATGTCAAACACATCATTAGCACGGAGCATTGTAGGAACAGATCCTGAAGTCTTAAAAGATATTTACATAGAGGATATAAATATAGTGACCTGGCAACGCAAACTTTCTCATTTAATAGCCGATGCCTCTGAAAGCGTTATATATTCGAATCCAGCTCTACAAATATCTCAAATCGTTACTCCTCAAGATGCCTACTCTTCTGTCAATGAATTGCTCGGAGGATCGAAAATGTCTGAACTCTTGAGTGAGGATATTTCAGAACTGGTCGATATGTTTTGCTGCTTGTTTGGTCTTAATCGTACTGGCTTGAGACTATCTGTTTTGAATAGTGCGATGTGTCCTAAGTTCCATGTAGATCGAGTCCCATGCAGACTCATAACTACTTATCATGGGATTGCCACTGAATGGCTGCCTCACCACGCTGCTGATCGCTCCAAATTAGGTCACGGAAGCAAAGGCATGCCAGATGATCAGTCGGGACTTTTTAATACTTTAGAGGACATACAGCAACTACACCAGGGAGAGGTAGCTCTACTTAAGGGAGAATCCTGGGAAGGCAATCAAGGGGCTGGCCTTATTCATCGATCCCCTCAATTGATTGATCAAACAAATCGACTTATTCTAACACTTGATTTTATTGATGAATAAAACTCCCATGAAAATATCAAAAGAAATTTGAATAACTATCTTTGAAACTCTCGAAGATATTGATGAGAAATAATTTTACCGTCTTCAATTTTAGCTATAAACATCACAGTTGAATCTAGGGCGTTTGGCTCTATTACGTTATGAGTACCTACTATAACCTCATCATTTTCATAACAGCATAAAAAATCTACAGCTTGGAAATTAGTGTCTTTGCACCAATCTATAGTCTCTTTTTTGTCTAGTTTAAAATTGAATCTATCATTTACCCAGATAAAGTCATTTGATAAAACATCAGACATACTATTTACATCTTTATCATTGACAGCCTTAATCCAAGTATCACTATAAGTTTTAAAATTTACTGACATTATTATTTCCATTAATTTTTAATTACTTAAATTATAGTTTAGATTTACCCTCTCTCTTAATAACAAATCAAACGAAATTTGACCTACAAAAGAATCGTCATAGAAAATTCTTCTAATTACCTTAGATAGTTTAGTAGATAAACCTCATATTTTTAATAAGCGTGCTTTCAAAAAAATAATGATTAAAATCTTACTTTTTTAAAAGTAATCTTTGCAAATAAAACTAGAAGAAAGAAAACAAAATGAATTTAAATTTTTTTAAGAAAACAAGAATTTTTGATGGAGGCATGGGTCAAGAATTGCTAGCAAGAGGTATGAAGCCTAATGGAACTTTATGGAGTGCTAACGCCTTGCTTCAAGAAAAGTATCATCAACTTTTACTTGAAACGCATTTAGATTTTATAAACGCTGGTGCTGAAATTATTGTAACTGCTACATTTACAACAAGAAGGCTGAGGCTCAGAGATAATAATGTTGAAGATAAATTCGAATATTTAAATACTAAGGCAGGTGAGATTGCAAAAAAAGCTAAGGATTTAAATCCTCATATTTTAGTTGCAGGAGGATTGCCGCCTCAATACTTAACTTATGATTCAGATACAAGGTCTGATTCTGAGATTAAAGAAAATTTTTATGAACAAGCAAAACTATTAAACCCTTTTGTTGATTTTTTTTATTTCGATGTTTTAGGCAGTGTTAGAGAGATTCAGTTAGCTATTGAAGCTATAAAGACTTTAAACAAACCTTACTTAATAGGCGCCCATATTTCTGAGGGTGTTAAGCTACCTAGTGGTGAAAAAATTTCAGATATTATTCATAAAATTAATCATCAAAACCTTTTAGGATTGATGCTTTCATGTGTATCACCTGAAAATTTCGAGCAAAATTTAGATGAAATAAAAAATTTAGGCGTACCTTTTGGTTTTAAGCTAAATGGATTTGTAACAACTAAACCTAAAGATGGCTATACAAATACTTTTAATAAAAGTACATCAGGAAATCCAAACGAATTCTTAGGAAGCAGAGAAGACCTAACTCCAGCAAAAATGTCAGAGTTTGTAAAAACTTTTAAAGAGGCAGGAGCAACCATTTTGGGTGGGTGTTGTGAAACAAGGCCTGCTCATATAAGAGAGATGGCTAAACTTAAGTAAGTTTGAGATATACACACCCTACCTCACATATCAAACGAAATTTGGACTTTAGTCCATGTTGAATTATAATTCAAATATGAAAAAACTAGTGCTACTTCTAATACTAATCTCTAGCCTTTCAGCTTATACAGACGATACTCCAGTCAAAGAAACTGCTGCTAGTATTACAATTGAGAGACTTCAATCAACAGATTGTGAAAGCAAAGATATTACTGAAGAACTTGAAAGACATATGAAGGAGGGATTTGGTCACCTGGTCAAAGGAAGTGATTCATATAAAGCGATAAGCTCATTAGTGGAGCCTATGTTAAGAGAGCTTGTATGCAGACCAATAGACAAAGGAATAGAAGCTTCTCAAGAATTGATGAATGAATTATTGAGTCAATAGCGCTCATCTATTTTTTCCTTGCCCTCACACATCCTACAAAGTTTGGCCTTTAATTTGTGTTGACTTATAATCCCTATATGCAAAAAGATAATAATGGCTTTAAAAATGGCATTGAAACTTGCTGGCATCCTTCAGGTAAAAAATCCTCAGAAGGCCTTTGGGTTGATGGAAGCAAACAAGGGAAATGGCTTGAATGGTATGAGAATGGTCAACTCAAAAGTAAAGAGTCATTTAAAAACAATGTTTGGCATGGAAACCATATCTATTGGCATGAAAATGGTCAAAAAATGAGAGAGAGTATAGATGTTGATGGTCTCTATGAAGGGAGATGGATCTCATGGCATGATAACGGACAAAAATGCGAGGAAGGGTTGTATCGGAAAGAAAAAAAGAATGGCACTTGGACCAAGTGGGATGAAAGTGGAAATAAAATATTCGAGGGCAATTACAAAGACGGAGAATTAATTTAGCATTTTTTTGTAGAATACTGTTTTAAAGATGGAGGAATTTAAGGGTATAACAATAATAACAAAATATTCTTTAAATTAATTAAATAATTAGGGGTTAAGAGATGAGAATTGAAGAAGATATAAAGCTTGATTATAACAATGTTCTAATTAGACCTAAACGAAGCACATTAGGCTCTCGCAAGGAAGTTGACTTAGAACGAGGCTTTAAATTTCGAAATTATCAGGGCGAGACAATAGACGATTATAGGCATTACAGAGGCGTTCCTATCATGGCCTCTAATATGGATGGCGTGGGAACATTTGATATGGCAGACACCCTTGCCAAACAAAAAATATTTACCTGTCTTGTTAAAACATTACAGGTAGACGAATTAGTTGATTACTTTAATGCAGATCATGATTTCAGAAGAGAGCATGTTGCAATGAGTATTGGGATTACAGACAATGATTCTGAAAAATTTAAAGAGGTATACAATCAAGTCGATAAAGGCAATCTAAAGTATGTTTGTATTGACGTAGCAAATGGATACAGCGAGCGATTTAGTAACTTTGTTAGAAAATTTAGAAAGCAGTATCCATACATGGTAATCATTGCTGGTAATGTAGTTACTGGCGAAATGACTGAAGAGCTAATTTTAAATGGTGCTGACATTGTCAAAGTTGGAATCGGGCCTGGTAGCGTTTGCACAACGCGCATTCAAACCGGGATTGGCTACCCTCAATTATCAGCAGTCATAGAGTGTGCCGATGCGGCTCATGGACTGGGCGGACACATTATTGCCGATGGCGGCTGCGCGACTCCTGGTGACGTCGTAAAAGCATTTGCTGGAGGAGCCGACTATGTGATGCTAGGTGGAATGTTAGCTGGCCACGACGAAGGCGGAGGCAAAGTTGTTACTAAAGAGTACCTTACAAAAGAAGTTGGCGTGACCGAAGAAAAATCATTTATTCAGTTTTATGGCATGAGTTCAGATGCGGCAAATGTTAAGCACTTTGGCGGCCTAAAGGATTACAGAAGTTCAGAGGGACGAGAAGTATTAGTTCCCTATCGAGGAGAAGTGTCTAATACAATTCAAGACATCTTAGGAGGTATAAGGAGTTCTTGCACATATGCAGGAGCCCAGAGACTGAAACACTTAATGAGATGCGCAACGTTCATTCGATGCTATGATACTCATAACAGAGTTTATGAGAATAATTAAGGTAGACCTCTCTTTTAAGGAAACTTTCATTTAATCTCAAATCATAATAACTCCAAATAAGACCACTTATTGAGTAATCAAACTTCAAAATTTGAATACTTATAATTTATATAAGTTCTTTTCATGTGTAAAAACTTTATAGATTTTAATTTTTTTATTTACTTGTTTGTTTCATATAGTGGAACAATGTACTAATATTTGGGCAAAATTGATTTATATGATTACATCTTGATGTATACTAAATCTCGATTAGTATTTTTCAAGAATATGAAATCAATAAAGTAAGTTTGGTAACGCCAATCATTTACTTTAAAAAATATAAACTTAACTGAAGTCAAAACCTTTTGGCTTCTTTTTTTTAACTAAGCATCTAAATGGGTGCAAAGGAGAAAATATGAAAAAATATCTATCAGGAATACTGGTAGCAGCAACATTGTTCTCGCCAATATCAGTAGCTGAGCCTACTGAAGTGCATTTCTGGCATGCCTTTACTGGTCGCCTTGGAGAGCTCGTTGCAGCCCAAGTTAATGATTTTAACGCAAGCCAAAGCGACTATAAAGTCGTTCAAACTCACAAGGGTAACTACTCTGAAACTCTTAACTCAGGTATTGCAGCATTCCGTGCGAATGAACAGCCACATATCCTTATGGTTTTTGAAGTTGGAACTGCGACTATGATGGCTGCCCGTGGAGCGGTACGTCCAATGCATGAAGTGATGGAACTTAGTGGTGCAGAATTTGACCAAGATGCATATATTGGTGCGGTCAAAGGATACTACACATCTACAGAGGGTGACATGTTATCACTTCCTTTCAACGCGTCAACGCCAGTTCTATGGGTAAACCGCGACGCAATGGCAGCAGCAGGTGTTGATCCAGATACTGATCTATCTACTTGGCAGAGTGTTGGAACAGCTTTAACTGCTTTGAAAGCTGGTGGTGAAGAATGCCCACTTGTAACTGCTTGGCAGAGCTGGATTCACCTTGAAAACTTCTCAGCCTACCATGACGTGCCTTTTGCAACTAAGGATAATGGCTTCGCAGGCCTAGATACGGAGTTGACTTTAAATGGTCCAGCTCAGGTAGCTCACCTTTCAGCAATGGGGCAATGGGCTAAAGATGGTAAGTTCATTTATACTGGACGTAGAAATGAAGGTGGAGCAAACTTCCGTGCTGGTGAATGTGCATTATTTACCGAAAGTTCAGCTGGATATGCTGGTATTAAAAAAGAAGCTGAATTCGACTTTGAAGTTCGCCCATTACCTTACTGGAAAGGTGTTGGAAACAGCCCTCAAAATACAATCATTGGTGGTGCTTCATTATGGGTAATGGAAGGACATAGTGATGCTGAATATAAGGGTGCTGGTGAATTCTTGAGCTACTTGTCATCAACTGATGTTCAAGCACAGTGGCATCAAGACACAGGCTACTTACCAATTACGGTTGCGGCTGGAGATGCAACACGTGCATCTGGCTTCTACGCTGAAAATCTTGGCACAGAAGTTGCTGTAATTCAGATGACGGCAAATAAGCCAACGGCGAACTCTAACGGTTTACGTCTTGGATCCTATGACCAGATTCGTGGTCTGATTGATGAGGAACTTGAAGCTATTTGGTCTGGTGATAAATCAGCCCAAGAAGCGATGGATAGCGCAAAAGAGCGTGGTGATGCTTTACTACGCCGCTTTGAGTCAGCAAATCGTTAAGACTTAAAAAAAGGCAGGCCTTCTTAAGGCCTGCCTACTTTAAAATACTTGAGTATGAATCAACGCGTTACATTTCGTGGCTGGTGGTTGCCCATTTTATTAATTGCTCCGCAAGTCATTATTTCTGCTGTTTTCTTTTTCTATCCTGCCGGTCAAGCGATTTGGCAGTCACTTTTTATCCCTGACCCTTTTGGGCTATCTTCAGTCTTTGTCGGTCTAGGTAATTTTGAATTTCTTTTTAGTGATAAATTTTATCGTGCATCCTTTATAACCACTGCGGTATTCTCAATTCTTGTAACACTATGCTCAATGATTCCAGCACTATTTCTTGCTGTGATGGCAGATCGACTAATCAAGGGATCCGGAACCTATCGTACAATGCTCATTTGGCCTTACGCTGTAGCTCCAGCTATTGCAGGTGTTTTATGGTTATTCATGTTCAACACACGTGTAGGGGTTGTTTCGTGGTACCTTGGACAGCTTGGATATGATTGGAATCATGTTTTGAATGGTGGTGAAGCCATGGGTCTTGTCGTTATAGCGTCGGCTTGGGGACGCATTAGTTACAACTTTCTATTCTTTTTAGCCGCACTTCAAGCTGTTCCTCGATCTGTAATTGAAGCAGCTGCAATTGATGGGGCTAGGTTTTGGAAACGTTTTTGGACAGTTGTTCTACCTCTCTTATCGCCAACTGCATTTTTCTTATTGGTGGTCAATATCGTTTACTCATTCTTTGAAACTTTTGGTGTAATTCATACAATTACATCCGGTGGACCTCAGCAGTCAACAACCATATTAGTCTATAAAGTATTTGCTGATGGTTTTGTGGGTCAAGATCTTGGCTCGTCTGCAGCACAATCAGTTGTCTTGTTGTTTGTGGTCGGTCTACTGACTGTCATTCAATTTAAATATATTGAAAAGAAGGTGCACTACTGATGAGCAAAAATATTAATGGCATGGTTGAAAAAAGAGGCTCAGGTTTATGGCTAACTCATGTTTTTATGATTATAGGTGTTCTGATTATCTTCTTTCCAATTTGGCTAGCCTTCGTTGCCTCAACGGTTACTCAACCTGAAATCGTAAAACCACCAATGCCCCTATGGCCTGGTGATCAATTTTGGGAGAATTACTCAAAAGCGCTTTTCTCTGGTGTAAATGTTCCTGTATCAACTATGCTAGTGAATAGTTTTGTGATGGCAATTAGTATAGCAATTGGTAAGATTATTATCTCGCTTCTGTCTGCTTTTGCAATTGTATATTTTCGCTTTCCAGGTAGAATTTTTTTCTTTTGGATGATCTTTTTAACTTTAATGCTACCTGTTGAAGTTCGCATTGTTCCTACCTATGAAGTTGTAGCAAGTTTTGGCATGCTTAATAGTTATAGCGGTCTCATTTTTCCATTAATTGCTTCAGCTACTGCAACATTCTTATTTCGACAATTTTTCCTCACTATTCCGGATGAGTTGGCTGAAGCCTCAAGAGTTGATGGCGCCAGTCCAATGAGATTCTTTTGGGATATTGTCTTGCCAATGAGTAGGACAAACATTGCAGCATTATTTGTAATCTTATTTATTTATGGTTGGAATCAATATCTGTGGCCTTTACTAATAACAACAGAGCCCGAAATGAATACTATTGTGATGGGTATTAAACAAATGTTTCCATCAGGTGATGACGTGGCTGATTGGCCCGTGATTATGGCTACTTCAATCCTTGCAATGATTCCACCTGTAATCGTTGTAGTTGGAATGCAGAAACTATTTATCAGAGGCCTGGTAGACAGTGAGAAATAGAATATATTAGATAATAGGAAAAATTATGGCAACAGTATCCCTTAAGAATGTCAAGAAAAAATTTGGTTCAACAGAGGTTATTCAGGGCATTTCAACGGACATCAAAGATGGTGAGTTTATAGTAATTGTTGGACCTTCTGGATGTGGTAAATCTACGCTTCTTAGAATGATTGCTGGGTTAGAAACCGTCACAGAGGGAGAAATCTTTATTGACGAAGATTTTGTAAATGAAAAGGAACCCATGGATCGAGATATTGCCATGGTTTTTCAAAACTATGCGCTGTATCCTCATATGTCTGTTCGTCAAAATATGGGCTACGGTCTCAAGATAGCCAAAATGCCTAAAGATCAAATTGATGCTAAAGTAGTTGCGGCTGCAAAGTTACTGCAATTGGAGCCATTACTTGACCGCAGACCCAAGCAATTATCAGGCGGGCAGCGTCAGAGAGTTGCAATGGGTCGTGCAATCGTGCGCGAGCCAGCAGTGTTTTTATTTGATGAGCCTTTATCGAACCTTGATGCCAAATTAAGAGTTCAAATGCGATTGGAAATTCGCGAATTACAAGAAAAACTTGGAGTAACAGCGCTTTATGTAACACATGACCAGGTTGAAGCGATGACCATGGCAGACCGAATGATTGTTATGAATGCAGGCATTGCAGAGCAAATTGGCACGCCTCTTGAGGTATATGAAACACCGGGCTCAGTCTTTGCAGCGCAATTTATTGGGAGTCCGGCAATGAATATTATTGAAGGCAGTATTAATAATGAAGAAATTTATATTCGTGACTCTAAAATTGGTTCCGGGCCTAAAGGAGATTGCTCTTTGAAAATTGGTCTTCGCCCCGAACATTTAATTCCAGATGATAATGGTCCAATTGAGATAACAATTCTTAACTCTGAGCCGCTCGGTGCTAATACTCTCCTGCATGGAAAACTTACCTCAACAGGTGACTTTATCACAGCCAGTATCCCTGGTGTATATTCACCTGAAAGCAAGAATACAAAAAAGCAATTTTCAATTGATTCCGACAACATCCATTTATTTGATTTGAAAACCGAAAAGCGCTATACAGTCTAGGCTTGTCATCAAACTACTTTTAAAGAACTTGTAATCTTCATCTTGTTTGCATATCTCTCATTTAAAATGAAAATATGAATAATAAAATCTCACTATTTTTAACACTATTATTTTATTTTTTTGGATGCTCTAGTGTTCAAGCCCTTGAGGATAGCAGTGAAGGACCCATGCCAGTAGTTGACTATGTTGACCTTGACAGGTTCATGGGTGATTGGTATGTCATTGCAACTATTCCAACGTTTCTTGAGAAGGACGCTTACAATCCTGTGGAGACTTACAAAAGAGATAACGATGGGACTATTGCAACGACTTTCACTTTCAACAAAGGTAGTCTCGATGGCCCATCCAAGGTATTTCGACCTCGCGGATTTGTAATGGATGAAACAACCAACGCGATCTGGGGTATGCAGTTTGTCTGGCCAATCAAGGCAGACTACAGAATCGTCTATTTAGATGACAATTACCAGCAAACTATTATTGGTAGAAATAGTCGTGACTATGTATGGATTATGGCTAGAACGCCATCAATTTCTGAGCAGGACTACACAAAATTGGTTGATGTAGTGGAGTCTCTTGGGTATGAACTCGATGCTTTACAAAAAGCAATCCATGCCAAGTGAAAATAAATAAGAACTTTATACTCTGGATGCTCTTTAATATTCTTGCCAGCGTTATTTTTCTAGCCATTGTTCATAGCTAGAAAATAGGATTTATAAACAGGATTTTTTGGCTTTGCTTTTAGAGTACGTTGTCAGCAGAAACCTCAATAGCATGAAGCATTGAACGACCAAAAGAGCGCATCGTTAAGAGAACATAAGAGTCATCACCGTCTCTAAAGATTATGGTTCCTATATGCTCCATAATAGTTCTAGAAACTCTTCCAACTGTGAAAACCTCAGGACTTAAATCAATCGGACAGATCCTCTCAAGTACGTCTCTGCTTCTCTTGCCACTTACCCTAATCATTGCCCAAGTATCAGACTGGTCAGTATAGTATGCCGGAGCATTTAATTGACTAGAGAGGTGTGACTCTGCATCATGGCCCTCATAAGTATAGTAAGCCAAAACCTGATTTTTTTGTAAACGCCAGAGGGTAATGGATGAATCCTTTGACTCAGTTGAATTCTCCATTTCAGGAAGCTTTAATCCGCAGGACTTGTCAATTGAAGATTCAATATCGCTAAACTTATCTCTTGGAAGCGCTAACATCACTAGAGATTTATCTGTGACTTCAGTTATGTTAAAACCTTCAAGCTCTATTTCAACGCCGCCTAGTGGCGACTCTGGTAATAATTCGTAATCAGACACGTAAACGCCCTCCTTCAGGATCATAGAAGTGCGGGCTACAAATTTCGACCTCTATGTCACTTCCTCTAACTAAATCAACAGCTCGAACAAACTCACCTTTTCTATTTAGTCCGTTTTTAATGAATCCGAGACCGATATAGCACCCAAGCATGGGTGAATAGATTGATGAAGAGATCCAACCCTGATCATTCTCAGTGGTCGGCTTCTCTCTGAGATCAAGCAGATGAGATCCAGCCATTGAATGACCTTTGTCAACAAGGTCTGCTTTGTTGACCGGCTTAAAACCAACCATCTGCATACGATCACTTCGCTGCAACTCTTCTCGCAGGCCAAGCTTGTATCCAATAAAGTCTTTTTTGCCCGAAACCATACCGCCCATTCCAAGATCATAAGCACTGGTTTGACCATTCAGCTCAGGTCCTGCCGCGTGCCCTTTCTCAATTCTCATAACACCGAGCGCCTCAGTTCCGTATGGAACGACATTAAACTCCTCTCCTGCTTCCATCATCGCCCTCATGAGTGAGTCTCCATAGCGCGTTGGGACAGCAATTTCATAGGCTAATTCGCCCGAAAAAGAGATTCTAAAAAGTCTAGCTGGAATGCCTCCACAGACTGAAATCTCGCCTGCAGCCATAAATGGAAAACCCTCATTAGAGATATCATGCTTTGAATCAACAATCTTCTCGAGAAGTTTACGAGAATTTGGACCTGCTACTGCGTATTGGGCGTACTGCTCAGTTACAGAAATCATGTGGACATCTAAGTCAGGCCACAAGACCTGATGGCAGAACTGAAGGTGCCTGTATACACTGACTGCGTTTGCAGTTGTTGTGGTCATCACAAAATGATCTTCAGCCAGTCTAGCGGTTGTTCCATCATCCATAGCCATACCGTCTTCTCTTAACATTAAGCCGTACCTAGTCTTGCCGACTGGAAGCTTAGCAAAAGCATTCACATAGACTTTGTTTAAGAATTCTGAGACGTCAGAACCCTTAATATCAATTTTTCCTAGAGTAGTTACGTCACATATACCAACAGATGAACGCGTTTGAATGACCTCACGATCAACGGATTGACGCCAGTGAGTCTCACCAGGCTGAGGGAACCACTGAGAGCGGTACCACATCCCTACCTCAACAAATACAGCACCCTGCTCTTCCGACCATTTGTGGCTTGGCGTATAACGCGTTGGATAGAATTCCATTCCTCTTCTTCTTCCAGCGAACGCTCCAACAGCCACTGGGTTGTATGGCGGCCTGAATATGGTTGTTCCGGTCTCTTGCATGGACTGACCCATGTTTTCGGCCATAATACCTATACCTAAGACGTTGGCTGTTTTACCTTGATCAGTCGCCATACCTAGAGTGGTATACCTCTTGACATGCTCAACTGATTTAAATCCTTCTTGATTCGCTAGCTTGACATCTTTAGCTGTCACATCATTCTGAAAGTCGACCCAGGCACGATTTTTGCCACTCGGAACGCCCCAGTTAGCAACAACGTTATAAGCAACTGTTGGTGTTGTCGCTGGCTCCAGATCTGAAGCTTTGAAGCCCAACTCCTCAGCAACAAATGAACCTAAATCATGAGCCTCTTTAATTGCATCATTAAGAACCATCGTCCCTTTTGCTCTTCCAGCAACTGACATACCCGGAGGCGTATTATCATCAGGCACAAAAGAAGCAATGTCTTCATTCCACTTTGGGATTCCTCTGTGGTGGCAAGTTAAATGTAAGTTAGGATTCCAACCGCCAGAAACGGCCAGTGAATCGGTATCGATACTTTTGCCGTTGGAGAGCTTAATTGATTTAAGAGCCCTTCTACCTTTAGTATCAACAACATCGGTACCCATAAAAATTTCTGCGCCCTGAATTCCCATGACTGGACTTATAGAACGTGAATCTATCACTGCAACTACCTTCACTCCCTTAGACCTTAAATCTTTTGCAGTTTGCCATCCGTCATCGTTATTAGTATAAACCGAGACCTTTTTACCCGTGGCAACAGCAAACCTGTTCATGTAAGCTCTGACGGCTCCAGCTAACATAATTCCTGGACGGTCGTTATTTCCAAAAGCAATTGAGCGCTCAATTGCGCCAGCGCAAAGAATGGAGCGCTTGGCATAAATTCTCCAGTTGACCTGTCTTGGCTTTTTAGATTCAGCTCTTGATTCAGAGGAGCGATTTTCGAGTGCACCATAAATACCGTGGTCGTAAACTCCAAAAATAGTTGTATCTGACATCAATGTGACGTTGTCCATTGCGCTCAGTTTATCGACTGCATTTTTTGCCCATTCGCTTCCTGCTTTACCATCAATCTTTGCAGTCTCAGAATTTAAACGTCCACCCATCAGGAAGTCTTCATCAGCCAAAATGACCTTTGCTCCTGAGCTGGCAGCAGTCAATGCAGCAGACAAACCAGAAGCTCCCGCACCGATAATTAATATATCGCAGTAACGGAACCCTTTGTCGTAAGTGTCAGGATCTGGCTCAGTTGAGAGCGTTCCTAGACCAGCAGAATTTCGAATGGCTGGTTCATAAAGTTTTTCCCAAAAGGCTTTTGGCCACATAAAAGTTTTATAATAAAAACCTGCACCGAGCATTGGCGAAAAGAAATCAGTGATGGCCATCAAATCAAAGCTAAGTGGCCCTCTATGGTTTTGACTGTTTGCTTCAAGGCCGTTATAAAGCTGTGTTACGGTCGCACGCGTGTTTGGCTCTTTATGTGCTCCGCTTCCAATCTCCATGATTGCATTTGGCTCCTCAGAGCCTACAGTAACTATACCGCGAGGTCTGTGATACTTGAATGATCTTCCGACCAGTTGTTTATTGTTAGCGAGAAGTGCTGATGCAAGCGTATCACCCTCATACCCTCTTAAAATTTGACCATTAAAGGTAAAGGTTAAAGTTTTTTCTTTGTTTATTAGACCGCCGTCTTTTCTATTCGTCTGACTCATTTCCCTCTACCCATTTTTCTTGAGACATCTTGAGCAAGCTCTACATTTGTAATCTCATGTGTTAGCGTATTTCTGGAAACAACAAGCCATGACTGGTCACCTTGCTCGTGATACCAGAGCTCCTGGTGATCCCCAGCAATGTTGTCTCTGATGTATTGATACTGGTAGAAATCTTCAGCTGAGGCCTCTTCTTCCCAATTGGTTGGTCTGTTGATCAGATCGGTCGAACCAAGATAAACAAACTCTTCTGAATCTCGAGGACCTAGCAGTGGATGATTTATGATCATGTCTTGTTCCCCTTAGTGTAAGTTTGGTTGAGCGCCAACGCCCTTTTCATCAATAATCGCGCCTCTCCTAAATCGATCCAGCTTGTAAGCAGATGCAACTTCGTGAGAATTATTCGTTGCTAATAAGTGCGCGTAACAGTAGCCGCTCGCAGGGGTCGCTTTGAATCCTCCATAACACCAACCACCATTAAAGAAAAGCTCTTCTACTTCTGTACTATCAATAAAGGGGGATCCGTCCATCGACATGTCCATGATTCCGCCCCACATTCTTAGCAGCCTGGCACGACCAATTGATGGCATGATCGCCATACCTCCAGAGCATACATCCTCTACAACAGGGAGATTACCTCTCTGAGCATAAGTGTTGTATCCGTCTATATCACCACCAAAGACAAGGCCTCCCTTGTCTGACTGCGAACAGTAAAAGTGCCCAGCACCAAACGTAATCACGTTGTCCATGACTGGCTTGAGTCCTTCAGTTACAAAGGCTTGGAGAACATGGCTTTCAATCGGTAATTTGATACCTGCTTTAGCCATAACTCTTCCGGATGATCCAGCGACACAAACGCCAACCCTGCCTGCCTTAATTTCACCTTTGGAGGTTTGAACACCTAAGCATTTTCCATTTTCAATATTAAAGCCTGTCACCTCACAGTTCTGAATAATATCAACACCAAGGTCACTTGCGCCCCTGGCATAACCCCAAGCAACAGCATCGTGCCTCACAGTTCCACCGCGAGGCTGAGCTAGCGCTGCCTTAATAGGAAATCTTGGATTATCCATATCGAGGAATGGGTATCTCTCTTTCACTTCTTTAGCCTCAATATACTCGCAACCTGCATCAGCAAAAAGCATCGCATTGCCTCTTCTGATAAAGGCGTCTCTCTGAGCGTCTGAGTGAATTAAGTTCATGATTCCGCGCTGTGAGACCATCGCGTTATAGTTTAAATCTTGCTCAAGATTCTCCCATAGCTGCAGTGATAATTCATAAAATGGCTCGTTTCCTGGAAGCAGATAGTTAGAACGAATAATGGTTGTGTTTCTTCCAACGTTACCCCCACCAATCCAGCCTTTTTCAAGGACCGCAACATTGGTAATGCCATGATTTTTTGCTAGGTAATAGGCCGTTGCTAATCCGTGGCCACCTCCGCCAACGATGATGACATCATAGCCATCAGCTTTTGGTTCAGCGTCTCGCCAAGTAGGCTCCCAGCCTTTATGGCCAGTTAACGCCTCTTTTAAAACTTTAAAGGCAGAATAACTAGTTTTACTCACAATTTAACTCCAAGGATAAGGACTGTTAGAAACTGGGTGTAATTTACCCTCTTTAAAACGACTGAACCTGAAAGGCTCAAGAAGCTCTTGCTTCTCGCCTAGCAATTCCTCAGCAACTAAGCAACCAACACCCAACATTTTATAGCCGTGGTTACTATCTGCAATGATTGTTACATTATTGTTAAAGGTATCAATGACAGGGAAGCTGTCCGGAGTAAAGCAACCAATTCCACCCGATGGCTCCTTGTGATAATGAGGCATCATGCCCTCAAATCTTTTGTGGCAATGCGCAAGCGCTGATACCCACATTTCTGGAAAATCTTTACTTGCTGTAAACTCTTTACTTTCTGGACCATAAGGGTCAATAGCCACTTCATTTACTGGCGTATCGACAGTGTAAGGTGAGGCTCCGCCCTGAATACCCCCAAAACCCCAGTCAGGCTTATAATAAATACCCCACATTTGATCGGTGATGAGTGAACCATCTACTGTTGAATATAATGGCGCATCCGTATCTACATGAAGAACTGGTGGAATCTTGCCATCGTTAGTAACCAGAGTTTCAGGTGGAATTTCTAAGACACCCTCTTCCAATTGCCAAAAACGCCACATATCAATATTTTCATGGACCTGACCCTCCAGGTCTTTAAGCTCAATTTGTGTTGGTAAACCCAGCATATTCCAAAAATCACGAACCCAAGGCCCAGCCCCAACAATTAAATTGTCACACTGGATGGTTCCTTTGTTAGTCACAACAGCGGTCACGCTCTGCCCAGCACCTTCGGTTTCGAAGCCCGTTATTTCTGTCTCGAGTGCAACAGTTACGCCAAGGTCTAGTACTTTCTTTGAGAGACCCTCCATGGCCTTCACGTTGTTTGCATAACCGCCCGGCTTCTCATGAAGAACAGAGGTAATGCCCTCAGCCTGCCAATCCTCAAAAAGGTTGAGCATGTAGTCACGAGACTCATCTTCACCTTCAATAAAGACACTTTCATATCCAATTGCAGCCTGCTCAGCATGAATTTGTTTAACGTCTTCTCTCATTTTTTCACATGAAATTTGCATATACCCATTAGCGTGATAACTAAATGCCTCTGGATCGCTTTCCCAAATGCTAACCGAGTGAGCCATCAGCTTACGCATGGCAGGTTGGAAATAGTTGTTACGGACAACCCCGCATGCGATACCAGTTGCACCCGCCGCAATTCTGTCAGCTTTATCAATAATTACGATTCGACCTTCAACATTCTCGCCTTTTTCAATGAGACGTTCTGCGAGGCGCCATGCAGTTGATAATCCGTGAATTCCTGCGCCAGCAATAACGTATTCGGCTTGAGTTGGTAAAGACATATTAATCTCCTTGTGATTTTAGTGTTTTTGAAATATTAAACAAACATATAAATGATTTTTCAGTAAGCATAATTATCAATATTTTGAAAGGCATGTCAGGTTAAAAAATTCAAATCGAATTGAAAATAATTCTATATACTTGAAAAAAATGTATATAGACTCTATTCACACAATATGAAAGGGGTTTCAGTTGAGTTGTGTTTTTTATTAAATCTCTATTTTAATAGCTATTAAAGCATCTAGCGCAAATATGCTCAAGATATTTTAGCAGCTTCTTTGATAGATAAAAAGGCTCAACATGAACACAAAATGTAAAAAGTAAGTATACTTGTATTCAACATTAGGGAAATATTTATGTCACGTAGATATTACAAATTACCGCCGTTAACTTCGCTAGCGACATTCGAGACAGCTGCACGTCATAGAAGTTTTAAAGGTGCAGCAGAAGAGCTTGGAGTCACTCCAGGGGCGGTCAGTCACCAAATAAAGTTTTTGGAAACTGAACTTGGACTCTCTCTATTTGATAGAAAGCACCACGGTAATAATTTAACTGATCATGGCGAATCTTTGTTTGCTGTTCTCCAAAGTAGTTTTACTGCGGTATCCTCAACACTTGCCAATCTTAGACGTTCTGCCAGTGATAAAGAGGTTATTATTAGCGGAACAACAGCGGTTTCATTTATGTGGCTTCCACCTCGATTAGCTGAATTCTGGAAGCAGCACCCGGAGATTCCGGTTAATCAGCATGTAACTGACAATCCTGACTCACAAGGTGTTGCTGTTGACCTGAAGATTTGTTACGGGTTTGTTGAAAACGAGTCGACTCAAAAACATACGCTGTTTCAAGATGAATTGGTTCCTTTGTGCAGCCCTTCATTTGCAAAAGAATTTCCATATAACTCTATCGAAGATTTAGCTCGGGCTCCATTAATTCATCTCCGGGCTAAAGATAAAAACTGGTCGAATTGGTTTTCTTGGTTTAATGCTCTAGGATACAAAGGAAAGATTGCACCGGGCACCCATGTGAATAACTACATGATTGGGCTTCAAGTTGCCAGTGACGGCATGGGAATTGTTCTAGGATGGAAACATCTTTGTAAACCTAAGATTGATAGTGGTGAACTTATAATCTATGGAGACACATCGATCCCTGCGCCTTCTGCTCTCTACATCATGAGTGAAAAAGAAGAATTGCTTCCGGAAAACGTCAAAATACTAAGGGACTTCTTAATCGCTAAACCCTAGTTTAATTTCACGCAAATGAAAAATATTCAATTTTTTATTTGAATTTTATTGTCTTTCTTTAAAATCAATAAACAGTATGATGTCATTTTAAGACGTTTCTAGAAATTTATTGTTAATATTAAGTTAAAGATGGGCATTTCAGAGGACACAAAAGAATTAAATTCTTATATTAATGAGCGAGTTGACATAGCTTCTGTTGCATCTTTTAAGGGCAATGAGCACATCGTAAAGCTCAAGCTTAAGTTTGACATAAAGAGAATACGGAAAGCACTAGATGATATAAAAGCTGGCGCACAGTTCAAAACTGCTGCATCTGGTTTTCATGCTCTTGCAATGACTAAAAGAAAAAATAGCTCTATAGATGCGGACAAAGATTTAGTTGGTCGCTACTACACTCGAATTGACGAGAGCTATCAAGAGATTGCGAAGGATGAACTCGTTGACGAGGCATCATTCTCTGAGCTTGTCGATATTTTCAAGGGCACCTATTTTGAAACAATCTATGATGAGCTAACTGCGCGCTACCCCATTGGAAGAGTTCGAATTCTTGAAAAAGATAGCTTTAATTGTAACTCTTGGCATAGGGATCCAGAGCCAAGGCTTCACATCCCAATTTATACCAACCCTGGCTCGTTATTCATAGTGAATCATCACTGCACTCATCTTCCTGCCGATGGCTCAGTCTATTTCACGGATACGCGCGGCTACCATACCGCTCTCAATGGTGGAGACAAACCTAGAACGCATCTCGTTGCAACCTTGGCATACCCAGAGTACGAGCCTTAATCTTTTAGAACCATGAACAAATCTAATTTAAGCAATCTTGATGCTGTGCTCACTTCAACCGACAAAGCAAAGGGTTTACCGAATCAGCATTATGTAAGCCAAGAGGTCTTTGAAGAAGAGAAACAAGCCATTTTATTTGATAACTGGTCGGCCATAGGAACAGGAAAAGATATTCCAAACCCAGGCGATGTAAAGCCAATAAATTTTTTAGGTATGCCTTTGATTATGGTTCGTGACAGTGATAGCAATATCAATGTCTTTCAGAATACGTGCCGTCACAGAGGAATGATCTTAATTAATGAACCCACCAACATCAAAGGAGTCATACGCTGCCCTTATCATAGTTGGTGCTACAATCTAACTGGAGAGCTCTGCGCCACCCCAATGGTTGGAGGGACTGATACAAATAGCCATGAGTCAATTAAAAATGATGAACTGGGTTTGTTTGAAATCCGATCTGCAGTTTGGCAAGACATCGTCTTTGTCAATATATCCAATAACGCACCAGAATTTTCAGAATACGCCTCTAAAGTTATTAAGAGATGGTCAGAGTTTGTCAAACCTCTCTTTCATGGCGGCGAGCACTCTTCCTTCTCATTGAGCCTGGATACAAACTGGAAGCTTGCTGTTGAGAACTATTGCGAGAGTTATCACTTGCCGTGGGTTCATCCCGAGCTCAACATCACCTCGAGCATAGAAGATCACTATCACATCGAAGAGAAGGGATACTTTTCTGGGCAGGGTTCTCACGTATACAATCAAATCAAGGATGACAACGGAAATGTGTTTCCAGATTTTGAAAGCCTCTCAGAGAAATGGGATACTACCAGTGAATATATTGCGCTCTATCCAAATGTACTTCTGGGTGTTCATAGAGACCACTTCTTTTCGATAATCATTGAGCCACTCTCTACCCATAAAACAGTCGAACATGTATCGCTTTACTATGCAAAAAATCCATCTGAAATGCCTCAATTAAATAGCCTAATCGAATCGAATGCATCTTTTTGGAAAACGGTCTTTAGCGAGGATATAGGCGTTGTCGAAGGAATGCAGAGTGGAAGAAGCGGCTTAATGTTCGATGGTGGTAAGTTTTCTCCAGTAATGGATAGCGCTACGCATTGCTTTCATCACTGGGTTGCAACGAAAGTACAAGAGTTTAGATTAAAGAATGTCACTAATTTATAGTTTTGCTTGATAGGCAATCAGAGTATTCTCAAGAAGAACAGCAATCGTCATCGGCCCAACACCGCCAGGCACTGGTGAGATTGCAGAGGCTATATCCTTAACATCATCAAAATCGACATCGCCGGCAAGAGTGCCATCATCAAGACGATTGATGCCAACATCGATAATCACGGCGCCCTCCTTAACCCAGTCCGATTTAACAAGGTTCGCTACTCCCGCAGCAGCAATAATGACATCAGCTAATTTTGTTTTTTCAGTGATGTTTTTTGTGCCTTTATGACACACCTGTACTGTTGCCCCAGCATTGAGAAGCTCCATCGACATGGGTCTACCTACAATATTAGATGCACCAATGATGACGCAGTCCTTACCGCGCAAGTCATACTTGATTGATTCAAGCATTTTCATTACGCCTTTGGGCGTACACGGACTAATAAATGACTTATTTAGACTTAGCTTGCCAACATTTTCACTACTAAAGCCGTCCACATCCTTTTCAGGAATTATTGCTTCGATAATTTTATTCGAGTCGATATGGGGTGGCAATGGAAGCTGAACCAAAATACCATCTATGGTTTTATTTTCATTCAGGCGATTAATCTCTGAGAGCAGCTCCTCTTCTGTTATATTTGCTGATTTGTGAATTTGATCTGAATAAAAGCCAACCTCAACGCAGGCTCTTGTTTTGTTTCTGACATACACCTGAGAGGCCTCATCATCCCCGACTAGAACGACTGCTAACCCAGGAGGTCTCGAATACTGCTTCACCTCATTTGCAATATTTTTTCTAAGATTTTGAGCCAGTGTTTTGCCGTCAATAATCTTCATTTAAAGATCTCCAATATATTAGTTTGCATGATCGTTATTATCGATGGAATGTCAAATAAAATTATTAATTAATTTCAATTAGATTTGAATTTTAGGGATAGTCCAGATTGTTTGTTTAGTCAATTCCTAAAAGCTTTCTTCTCTGAGTCGCCCAGGTCTGAATCAGATGATCAACAGTCAGTCCTATTGCAGCAACACAAAGCCCAAGCAATAGGCCATTACCAATTCCTTGCTTATCAGACAAGGCTTTAATAATGTATTGACCTAAATCTTCTGTACCAATAAAGGCGCCGATAATGACCATAAATAAAGCGAATATGACAGTCTGATTAATCCCTAAAATGATGTGAGGGAATGCGAGCGGAAGTTCAATCTTGAGCCATCTCTGCATCTTGGTCACTCCAGACATTGAGCCTGCGTCTTGGAGTGATTCAGGAACGCTGATAAGACCTTCTACGGTATATCTCGTTGCTGGAATCGTAGCATACACAATAACTGCAATTAGAACAGAAGTATCAGTGATTCCAAATAAAATCATGACTGGAATTAAGTAGACAAAGGATGGGAACGTCTGAAAGGTATCACAAATTAACAAGATGACTTTAGTTGCAGCTCTGCTTTGTGCACACAATGAGCCAACAGTGATACCAATAATGCCTGATACTATAACTCCAAAACTAGCCATATAGGCGGTAATTAAGGCTCTTTCCCACCACTCCAGAACGGCAATAAACAGTAAAAAAGATCCAACAATGAGAGCTGACCTTACTCCGCCAACAATGTAACCAATACCCATGACTAAAAAGAATGTTGCAACAACAGGCATCGACAAATATGCCTCCCTCATAGGAAATAACACATCCACAATAAGCCATTCATTGAAGCCTTGAAGGGCAAAAAAGAAAGTATCTAAAAACCAATCGATTCCTCCTTGCAATATTGGCTCCAGAGTGACGCCCTTGTTATGAGGAATTAAGTAGAAGTAGTTAATACCCCCATTAAATACAAAAGTACCAACATAAGCAATAATTGAACCTGAAAAGAGAATCACTACAAATAAAAGGGACCATTTATGCCTTTGAATAAAAGGAAGATCTGCAAAGTAGTCAGTCTGTTTGTTCGCCCAAGCAAGTGACAATTTGTCCAGCAATACAGCAATCAGAACAATACAAATACCAAGCTCCATTGCTAAGCCTACCCTGAGCTGATTCAGCGCTAAAAGCAGATTAAAACCAAGTCCTTTCGCTCCAATAAAGGATGCTATAACCGCCATAGCTAGGCACTGCATAATGACTTGGTTTACACCAATTAAAATGTCACGCCTTGCAGTTGGAATCAGAACTTTAAACATGAGCTGGGAACTTGTACAGCCACTCATCATCCCAGCATCCAAAACCTCAGGTGAAACTTTTTTGAGGCCAAGCAAAGTGAGCCTAATCATTGGAGGAGTCGCAAAAATAATGGTCGCAATAGCACCTGCCTGATCTCCAATTCCAAAAAATACCATAACTGGTACTAAGTAAGAAAAGTGAGGCATTGTCTGCGCAATGTTAAGAAACGGTGTCAGGGCAGATTCAACTGTCTTACTCTTGAAAGACCACACTCCAAAAAATAAGCCTAGTGCGAAAGATACTGGAGCAGCAATTAACACAAACGACAAGGTTTCCATTGAGGGTTGCCACTGCCCAAAAACAGAGATATAGATAGTTGAAAAAGCAGCTAAAATAGCCAGACCTCTTCCCTGCAGGGCATAACCCATCATCGTTGCAGTTACACAAACCACAGTCCAAGGAAGTGCTGGCCAAACGGCCCATGGGTTTTCATCAATCCAGTCCCAACTTGTAAAAGTAACAATCGTCTTGATTCCACCTAAAAGAATTTCACGTATTAGCTCAATACTAAATAAAAGCCCAGCAGAGATGCCCCTTGTAATTTGAAAAATTAATGCCTTATCTTCAAATTCCTCAATATCGGGGTCATAAACCTGAACTGGAAACCAGTCATACATTAAAAAGTTTGCAAAATCAGTCACAATGGTAGGTAGATTCCAAAAACTGCTCGAACCTGGATTACCAAAAATCCAAGTGACTAAAGTTGGAATAATAAACAAACCAGCAAAAAAAGAAACTATCGAGTAGGAGAACAACTTTGTCCAGTTCTCCTTAAACCAACCGGCTGGGTTGATAATTTTAGATTGAGAAACCGAATAATAATTTCTGAATACTAATCCCAGAATTATCATCAAAGAAACGAATAGATAAATCCCAGAATTACTGAAAACAGGATTCAAAAAATTGAGCTGAGGTATTCTCACCAGTTGAGGGGGTAACTGCCCACTCATAATCATACTGATGGACTCTGAAAATCCAGTCACTGCAACTATCTTGCCATCCTCAACTGCATTAGTAAAGCCGTCGCGAACATCAATGATTTCGCTGTACTGCCCTGTCATTAAAACTAGAACAAAGAAGCCAAAAAACACTACAGCTAACTGAACTAGTTTTTTATTCTTTGTTAAAAACTCCATAATTTAGTCTTTCTGTTCGCCAGAGCGATCACCGAAGAGTATGTGAAGAATCGTAGAGCAATTCAGTAACCCAATTGTCTTTCCATCATCATCAAGCACTGCAACAGGCTTCTGTTGACTCAGCACTTCTTCAGCAACCGTTTCAATAATGGCATCTTTAGACACCTGAAGATCACTCAACTCTGCATTGTCATCGACAGGATCCATGACAGATTCAATTTTGAGAACCTTTTCCCTTGGAACCTCTTCAGTAAATTTACGAACGTATTCTGTTGCTGGGTTAAGAACAATGTTTGCAGGCGTATCTAATTGCTCAATAATGCCATCCTTCATAATAGCAATTCGGTCTGCCAGCCTTAAAGCCTCATCAAAATCATGAGTCACAAACAAAATGGTTTTATTAAGTACTCCTTGAAGTCTCAGAAACTCATCTTGCATCTCTTTACGAATTAACGGATCAAGTGCAGAGAACGGCTCATCCAGAAACCATATATCTGGCTCAACTGCAAGCGATCGTGCAATTCCTACGCGCTGCTGCTGACCTCCAGATAGCTCTCTTGGAAAGTAATTCTCTCGGCCTCCAAGACCAACCAATTCAACCATCTCCATGGCACGGGTCATACTATCTTGGGTACTGCTGCCTTTGACTTGCAATGGAAAAGCTATATTCTCTAGAACCGTCTTGTGGGGTAGGAGCGCAAAGCTTTGAAACACCATCCCCATTTTGCTTCTTCTGAGCTCAATGAGCTCTTTACCGTTCAGACTAAGTAGGTCCTCACCGTCAATAAAAATTTTTCCAGCAGTTGTATCTGTTAACCTTGATATGCATCTTAGAAGGGTTGATTTGCCTGAACCAGACAAACCCATAATGACAAGCATTTCGCCATGATAGACCTCAAACGAGGCGTTATTAACTCCGACTACACAACCTGCATCTTGGAACTCTTTAGCGTCAACCTTTCCGTTGGAGCTTTTCAAAAGCTTTTCTGCATTTTCTCCGAAAATTTTATAGACAGATTCGCACTTAACGACGGGCTCTTGTGAAGGCATAAATTGTTTTCCTTAATTTGACAATATATCTTGTTGATATATTTTTATTATATGTAATTTTAAGTATCACAGACGAAAAAAAACCCCCATTCCTAGCTAGGTTAGTTCACTTTTATCAATTAAAATGATTGAGAAGAGTGTAACTTAGTTAAATAGTTATGGAGGTATTTCCTCCTGGGTTTGACCCAGGAGAATTTTTACACAATTAAGTGTTTTTGTTACATTCCAACACCTGTCATAGCTCTCCAAGTGTCTTCGTTGTCAGCTAACCACTTCTTAGCAGCATCTTGATGAGTCATACCATCTAGGTCAACAAGAGCAGCCATAGAACCAATCATACCAGCATCAAAAGACATTCTAGAGAACGCCATGTAAGCATCTGGGTGAGTTTTAGGGAACTTATAGTTCGCCGCTTTCTTCAACCAACCTTTAGGTGATCCACAACCACCGTCACCACCATCAGCTACTCTACAACCTTGGTAGTACTCAGGCCACTCGATGAAAACAAAGCCATCAGCATCAGTAAAGTTAGGAGTCCAGTTAAAGATCAATGTAGCACGTCCTTCTCTCTTAGCTGAGTCGAGTTCTGCCCAAAGTGCATCACCACTTCCAGCAAACTTAACCATCCATTCGTCTCCTAGAAGAGCTTTTACACGGTTAGGATAAACATCACCATGCCAACTTTGTGGTCCCTCTAAGATACGACCTTTTCCGCCTGAGTCAGCAGTTGAAAATACATCTGCACAGTTCTTAAGCGCTTCATAGTTTGGTAGACCTGGGCACATGTTTTCATCAATTACCCACTGCGGTACACCAACTTCTTCTAGAGTCATTGCCTCATGAGTTCCAGCATCAATTAGTCCACCCTTTGCCATAGCAGCATAGAATGAAGCACCAAAAGTTGATTGCCAAACTTCATGAGAGATAGTTACGTCACCATTACGAATAGACTCGTAAACACCTTGAGTATCAGCTGAAACGTACTCAACGTTGTTACCCATGTCCTCAAAGATTCCACCGATAACATAAGCCATAACTACCTGGCTTGACCAGTTATGTGTCGGAATAACAATTGGCTTTGATGAGTCAGCAATAGCCTGACCGGATACCGTAGCCAAAGTCATCGACAAAGCAGCTGCAGCTACTTTAGTTGTAAACTTTTTCATTTACTTCTCCTTTATTTTGTTACATTAAATATTTAATAAACATTTAACAAAAAATGGTTCTTTAACAAATACTACTAAAAAACCATACTAACACCCTCAGAAATCAATTACTTTTCTAAGATTGTCTCTCCCTTTAAGAAAACTACATTCTTACTCGAGTCTTCTCAGGATCATAAAATGGAAATCTGACTACCTTTGCAGGTAAGCGTTTTTGATGCCCATCTAATTTTCCTACTTCAACTTCAGTACCAATGTCTGATTCCGAAACTGAAATTCTGCATAATGCAATGTTCTTTTTGAGTATCGGTGAACGCGTTGCACTTGTAATTATTCCTATCTGTTGTTTCCCAATATACACCCCATCACCATGGAGCGCAACCTCATTACTTTCTAATTCTAACCCAACCAAAACCCTTTGGGGAGAATTCTTGCGAAGAATTAAAGATTCTTTTCCGGAAAAATCATCCTCTTTAGTCTTGAGCGGAACTGTAAACGAAATACCAGCCTCAAATGGATCTGTCTGGTCACAGAACTCATAACCTGCAAAGATTAATCCAGCCTCAATTCTCAATATGTCAAGTGCATATAGCCCTAGAGGGCAAATGCCAAACTCTTCACCAGCCTCAGAAATAGCATCCCAAACAGCCTCGCAATCTTTAGGATGAGCGAACACTTCATAACCAAGTTCACCAGAGTAACCCGTTCTGGAAACCATGACAGGTATTCCAAACTCTCCCCCTATACGACCTATTGTGAAACGAAACCATTTAAGATCTTCTATCGTGGTCTGTAATTTGGGTGTCCAAATAATCTTAGAGAGCGTCTCTCTACTTTTTGGCCCTTGAACTGCGACATTGTGAAGCTGATCTGTAGAGGACTTAACACGAACATCTAGACCTCTATCCTCTGCAATCTTTCTGAGTAATTTGCCTCCATCATCAGAACCACCAATCCATCGGAAGTTGTTTTCATCCAGGCGGAAAAGCGTTCCATCATCGACCATACAGCCGTTGTCATAGCACATTGCTGAGTAGACCACCTGTCCAATGGCTAGCTTACGAACATCCTTAGTAATGGCATACTGCATCAAAGCTTCTGCATCTTGACCATACACTTCAAACTTTCTCAGCGGCGCTAGGTCGATCATGACTACCCCTTCACGGCATTGCCAGTACTCTTTGATTGCCCCCAAATTTTCATATTCAAGCGGTAACCAATAGCCGTTATAGTTGTCAAAGTTTTTAGTTAGTTTGGAAGTATTTTTGTGAAAACCGGTTTCTTTTGTCATAGTCGGAATGGATTGTGGGTCAGGCCTAAATGCCGTTGCCGATGAAAAATTATTAGATTCGTCATAAATCCTAACATGAATATCAGTTGGATTCCAGCCATTGGCTGAGGTTGTGTCATCTGGACAAGCTGAAGAGACGCATACAAGGTCGTCAACCGCTCTCAATAAAACGTAATCTCCAGGCCTTGACCAAGAGACATCTGAGGTCAATGAGTGACACTCTTCGATAGCGGTATTAAAGAAGAGATTCACTGCAGCCCAATTTCTTCTGGGTTTGACACCATATTCAGCGAGTGAAGAATTAAAGTTATCTGTACAGCTTATGTGTCCTGGGAAGCCTCGATCTTCGTAATATTTGGCATTACAAGCCAAACCAAAAGTATCGTGACGACAAACCGTATCTTGAATCACCTCAACAAGTGGTATCGAGTTTTGGTTATAAAACTTATCATGCGTTCCTGGGGCAGGATAGCTGGCCAGCATTTGTGAGCGAGTCACAGTAGGATCAAGACACAACTCTACATTATTATTTAAATCTTCAACTAAAAAAGCTTGAAAATCTGAACACTGTTGGCCTTCAACATCTATGATTTGAATGTACTCTCCTGCTTTAACTTTATAAGCAACCGCAGTGGAATCTTTGATTCTAATCTCTTGTGTTGGTTTTGCTAAAGGTTCAGGTAAACGTTCAGAAGGTTTTGTTGGATTTTTTCGAAGAACATTAATCAAAATCTCTGTTGGAGAATTTTGCTGATCGACCAGCATCGGACCACCCTCAGCATCAAACACACACATTAGGTCATTATCTATGTAGAAGGATTGACGCGATTCAGCCGGACTTGAATCTGAAAATAGCTCGGCGCTATTAAGCTCTTTTGAATTAATGTTATTTGAATTGAGCACCTCTATGAGTACTTCTGAGCAATCTTTAGAGGGAATTTTGTTTGTTTTTTTGTTTGGCTTTGTTCTCCAATTTAAGGAGTTTAATGCGGAGGTTTTTTTAGAGTCAAATGCTAAAACACTGCAATTTTGATCTCCTTCGACATCTACAACTTCAACTGAATCGCCCTTTTTTAAATCAATCGAGATCGCTTCACCACCATGGATTTGGTAAGTCTCAAAATCTCCATCATATTTAATATTCGAAACTCTCATTTATTAAAAACCCCTTTTAATAATGTTTGAGTATACATAGAATTATCTGTTGATTATTTTGAATAAATTCATTTTTAAGAATAACTCCATACTCAAAAGAATATTTTTTAGTTTATTCAGCACCTCAGGGGGTGAGGTGCCGAAAAACCAAGGAGAAAATTTAAAGAGAGAAACTCTCTTAAATCTTCCCCTTTTTGTTGCTTACTGTAATTAGAATTTACGGTAAGCGTTATTAAGATCTACCATTGGATGGTTTTCTGACATTTGAAACTTAATTAAAAGTTCGCGTGCAATCATGTCTCTTTCTTGCTGATTGTCAGGGAGTTTAATTGAATCAGGAATTGTCACCCAGCCATTGATATTTCTGTCAAATACAGCGGCTTGATCCTCTTCATAACCCATATGAACGTCCTCTAACCAGTTCAAATCTTTCCAACCCATCTTGTCGATATACTTCTGCAAGAAAGGAGTAATAAACTTAAGGTCAGGAACAAGGTTTACGTCATATCGATAACCAATATGCTGACCAATATCTTTTTCACGATCAGTGTCAAGACCATCAGCTCCAACAACAAACTCTTCTTCTTTATTGCTCATAATTTCTCCTATCTTTAAAAGCGTGTCAAATCTGGACGACCAACAGTGTGCTGTGAACCTGCAATAGGAACTTGAGCACATGCTGATGCTTCCATAGTTAAAGCAGCCAAATCTTCTGGCTCTAGTGAGTGAATATTTGTCTTACCGCAAGCACGAGCAAAAAGCTGGCACTCTATCGCTAAGGTATGTAAAAAGTTATAGACTCTCTCTGAAGCCGCATCTGGATCTAGTCTCTGCCTTAGAACTGGATCTTGAGTCGCAACACCAACAGGACAACGACCTGTATGACAGTGATAACACTCGCCCGCATTAACACCCATTTCTTTAGGATAATCTGCTTCAGGAATATCCCTGTTACAGTTAAGCGCCATAAGCGAAGCATGACCGATCGCAACTGCATCAGCACCTAAAGCTACAGCCTTTGCAACGTCACCACCGTTACGAATACCTCCAGCATAAACCAGTGAGATTCTACCTGTCATGCCGACATCGTCAATCGCTCTTCTAGCCTGACGAATCGCAGCGATTCCTGGTACGCCAGTTTCTTCAGTCGCTAGATGAGGTCCAGCAGCGGTTCCGCCTTCCATGCCATCAATATAGATACTGTCACAACCAGTTTTAGCAGCCATACGAACGTCATCGTAGACTCGAGCAGCGCCCAGCTTTAATTGAATTGGGATTTGTCCATCTGTTGCTTCACGAATCTCTTCGATTTTAAGCGCCAAATCATCCGGTCCTAACCAATCCGGATGCCTAGCAGGAGAACGCTGATCAATACCTGCTGGTAAAGAACGCATCTCAGCAACCTGATCTGTCACTTTTTGACCCATTAGGTGTCCACCAAGACCAACTTTACAGCCTTGTCCAATGAAAAACTCAACACTGTCAGCAAGACGTAAATGGTTTGGGTTAAAACCATAACGAGACTGAATACACTGATAAAACCACTTGTCTGAATAGCGTCTCTCATCAGGGATCATTCCGCCCTCTCCAGAACAAGTTGCAGTTCCAGCCATAGTTGCACCTCTTGCCAAAGCCGTTTTGGCTTCATAGCTTAAAGCTCCAAAACTCATACCTGTAATGTAGATAGGAATGTCAAGCTCTAACGGTCTTGGCGCCTCAGGACCAATGATAGTTTTAGTTAAACACTTCTCTCTGTAGCCCTCGATAACGAAACGCGTCAGAGTTCCTGGCATAAAAGTCAAATCGTCCCATGTCGGAATCTTTTTAAATAGAGAGAAACCTCTCATTCTGTAACGACCCAAATCAGATTTGATATGGATGTCATCCATCACACCTTTAGGAAAGATAAAACTTTTACCTAGTATGCTTTTTTCGTCTATATCACTCATAATATTTCCTTTAGTTAAATTTGTTAAAAGTCCGATTAAAGAATAAGTTTTTTCTCGTTAGGCTCTAAATTGTCATAGTTCCATAACGTCTTACCAGAAACATACTTTTGCATCTTCTCTACACCATTTGGAGCCTTCATACCGTAGTTACCTAATTTTTCAGTAAGATAACGAATATCAAGTTCAGTCATCTCACCTGGAACGCAGTCCACCCCGAGATCTTCAACTTCACCGCCCACATAAATAGTGCCGTCATACATTGAGTCACCTAGGTTCATTCCTGCATCGCCAAGTATGATCATTCGACCACGCTGCATCATAAATCCAGAGAAAGCACCTGTCTTACCGCCAACGATAATGGTTCCGCCTTTCTGATCAATCCCTGTTCGTGCACCAACACTTCCTTTACAAACCAGGTCGCCGCCACGAATCGCAGCACCAAAAGTTGAGCCAGCGTTGCCATCAATAACAACGGTTCCAGCCATCATGTTCTCAGCACATGACCATCCAACTCGACCCTTGATATGCACGTTTGGTCCATCGATCAATCCACAACCAAAATAGCCCAAGCTATCACTGAATGTTAAGTTGAGACGGTTCAAGATACCAACACCAACGCCATGTCTAGACATCGGGTTATCAACTGTAATATCACCGATACCTTTTTCCATTAATGCTCTGATTTCACGATTAATTTCTCTAGGAGTCATATCTAAAGCATCAATCGTCGCACTCTTGCTTGTATCGACTTCAAAGGAATGAAAATACGTCAGATTTTCACTCTCATCAATCGAGAAAAATCTCTGCTGAGTTCTTCCTTTTAACTGCTCCTCATGAAGTCCCATTTCATGAGACTTATCCTGTTTTAGTTTTGCCATACTTTTACCTCCCCGTGATATGGGTCAAATGTTTCAATGTGATGATCAAACAACGTTCTGATTGCCACCTCTTCAGAAGCCAAAGCAATCATGTCATCACCCTCGTAGACAACCATAGGTTTGGCGGCCATAACGTCCTTAGCCATGCCAAGTTGATCCCTAGTTGCAACCAAATATGTAAATACACCGTCTAGATATTCAACAGAATCCTTCATAGCCGTTTCAAGGTCTGAACCTTGATTCATTCTGTCAGCTATATAAACCGCAATAAGTTCAGAGTCACAGTTTGAAGAAAAGCGATGCCCTTTAAGCTCTAGAGCACGTCTATTCGTCCAGTAGTTTGTTAGCTGTCCATTATGAACAACAGAGACATCACTGAATGGATATGCCCAGTATGGGTGTGCAGAGCGAATATCAACATCTGACTCGGTTGCCATTCTCGTGTGTCCAATTCCGTGTGTGCCATTAAAATCATTCAGTCCATACTGCTCAGAAACTTCTGCAGCATCCCCAAGATCCTTAATTAATTCGAGTGAATTTCCAATTGAAAGGATCTCAACACCTTCAATATCTTCAACAAAGTCAGCCAACTTTTTCATATCTCCAGAGAATTGAATCTCATAGCGATGCGAGTACTCAGTTGCGCTCTCTTTCTTTACAATCTTTGCACCTAGATCTTCCATTCTCGAGTTAACAGCAGCGATTCTATCTTCAATCGCAGCGTGTATATCAAAACTTCCCTCAAGGTCAGCTGCCTCAGCAACCTTAAACCTAACCACATGGTTCCCATTATCTTCACCATACATAGCATATCCAGTTGAATCTGGACCCCTATGCTTCAAAGCCTGCAACATTGCTGTCATTTGCTCACCAATGTTGACATCTTTGCCGGCATTCTTATGAATAATTCCTGCTATTCCGCACATATAATCTCCCTTTCCCTGAAAATTGCCCGCCGTTAGGCGGGCACTCTAAATAAACTTAAAAGAAACTGGCCTATGGCAAGCAGTCCAAATAAGTTTCAATATCCCAATCTGTAACTGTGTGATTGAAACGCTCCCACTCATCAGTCTTGTAATGGTGGTAAACCTTATACATCTCATCCGGCATAGCAGACTTAATGACCTCATCATTGGCAAGCTCGGTCATTGCCTCACCAAGAGACATTGGTAATTTCTTAACGTCTTTACCAGCCTCCATCGCCTCATAAATATTTCTCTCTTCAGCCTCACCTGCGTCGATATTGTTATCGATTCCATCACCCATTGCTTTAAGAAGCGCAGAACCCATTAGGTATGGATTAACCATAGAGTCAACAGAGCGGTACTCAAAACGACCTGGCGCAGAAACACGAAGCGCACAAGTTCTATTTTGATAACCCCAGTCAGCAAAGATTGGAGCCCAGAAACCTGTATCCCATAATCTTCTGTATGAGTTCACTGTTGAAGATCCAATTGACGTTAATGCTGGTAAATGCTTAATCACACCTCCAATTGAATTCAGACCAATTGGACCAGGCATTTTTTCATCAATAGATGGATCTGGCATAAATGTATTTTCACCACCTTCTTTATATGTAAAGACTCCTGGCATTCCAGGAAGCTCACCATCGCCTGCAGCAATCTCAGGATGAAAAACATCTTTACCACCCTTCCATAATGACATGTTGTGGTGACAGCCTGAAGCCGAAACACCCATAAAAGGTTTACTCATAAAACATGCAATAAGGCCAAACTCACGAGCCACCTGAGCACAAATTTGACGGTAAGTTGTCAATCGGTCTGCATTTCGTAAAACGTCATCAAACTGAGTGTTAAGCTCTAACTGACCTGGTGCGTCTTCGTGGTCACCCTGGATAATATCAAGGCCCATTTGCTCAGAGTACTCAATTACCTTCATGAATACTGGGCGAAGCTCTTCAAATTGATCGATGTGGTAACAGTTCGGCTTCGTGACTCCGCCATTAGTACCACCATCTTCGCCTCGCTTAAGCCACATCATTTCAGGCTCAGTTCCACAACGCATATCTAGTCCGTACTGATCTTGGAATTCTTTGTGCAGTCTGTAAAGATTTCCTCTACAGTCAGAAGTTAAGGCTGCCCCCGGATTTTCACGCTCTTCACGGTTCCTGTAAAGTCTACAAAAAACTCTTGCAACTCTCTTGTCCCACGGAAGTTGACAAAAAGTATCTGGGTCAGGAATGCCCACAAGTTCTGATGACTCTGGACCATAACCAATATAATTTCCATGGCGATCCACAAATAAGTTTGCTGTTGATCCGTAAACTAATTGAAATCCCTTCTCAGCCAATCTTTCCCAGTGGCGTGCAGGGATACCTTTACCTACAATACGGCCGGTTACTGATACAAATTGATAATATACATATGTAACACCTAAAGCATCGATTTTTGCTTTTACTTCTTTTACAAGTTTATCGCGTCCAGGTTCATTAACGTGTTGTTCTAAATCTGTCATTTAATCTCTCCGAAAAAATAAAAAAAATCTTTTTAAGATTTGCCCCCTAGTAGATTCTATTTAGATTCGTAATTAATTAACCCAAATAAAAACCAGACAATTTACCTTTAATAATTGATAAAAACACTCCAAACTTGAATCAATTTATAACCCTAAAAAAGCTAGGTTTCAGTAAATTAAGATTGGAGTATACTCCTGTTGATATTCCATTGTCAAGAAATTTTTTTTATTTTAAAGAAATTAAATAAAGTTTTGATTTTCTTCTATTTTTTTAACAAAAAACAAGAAAAAAACTGCAAAGTTTTTATATAAAGGAAGGTTTTTTTTGATTATAAATCGACTAAATCATTAATGATTTGATCAGTCAGACGTATTGGAGGAGATAATGGTCAGAAACTGGCACTCATCACTAATAATCTTTTTAGGGCCATGGGGCGTATCAGAATCAAAATAGAGCGAGTCACCTTTTTTGAAGTGGTAGACCTTGTTACCATAAAAATAATCCATCTGCCCTTTGAGCATATAGATGAACTCTACCCCTTTATGCTGAAACTCAGGAAACTCATAATCTCGAGAAGTGATTGTAATTAAACAAGGTTCAACCTTTAGGGACCCTCCAACAGTGTGCCCAAGCAATTGATAGTGTCGACTCTCATCAGAACCAGCCCTCTCTATCGTTAACCCGTTACCTGATTTGATAAAGGTCGGCTCTACATCTTTATCATGCTGCTTAAATAGTGAGGTAATAGAAATATTGAGTGCATGACAAATCAACTGGATTGTTTTAAGGGATGCACTAATCTGGCCATTCTCAATTTTTGAGAGCATACTTGCAGAGAGGAGTGACTGCTTCGACAGTTGCTGGAGCGTTACCCCGGCATTTTTTCTTGCCATACGCACCTGCTTACCTATAGAAGCCTCTAACTGCTTATCACTTCCAAAACTTGGAAGATTTTTATTGATAATGGATACGCCCTTCTCTTTAGGTATTGGTTTATTTGAGGTAGCCACAATAGAATAATTTACTAAGAATAAAAAAAATTATACTACAGGGAAAATTAATAGATTAAAGTATTTTAAATTTTATAGAGGAATAATCCAACTAAGCTCTCGAACGCCTACTTCTTCTCTGCTTTTTGGGCTTAGAGTCATCACCCTGAAAAATTGACTTTGAGCCTTCAGACATAGGCCCAACCCTTGCTTCTATTTCTTCGAGCGATGGAGGAGGGGAAACAACATGCTCATCCATTGCTTTTCGCATGGCCTTTACATGATCAAAACTAGTGCCGCAGCAACCCCCAATAATTTTGGCACCAGAATTTATAGCAATCTGCACATACTCAGACATGAGCTCTTCGGTCCCTGAGTATGTAATGTTGCCGTCAACAAATTCAGGAATGCCGCAGTTGGCTTTCGAAATAACAATGGTTCCAGGGTCAACATTTTTAGAAATATCGTTGATGGTTGCTAAAAGATCTGGCGCACCAATGCCGCAGTTAGCACCGAAACCACTCAAATTAAGATCCTTAGATTTTTTGGCAAGGTTGGACGGGGTAATGCCCATCATCGTCTTTCCAGCCGTATCAAAACTCATTGTTGCGCAGACTGGAAGCCCAATATCCTTAACAGCCTCCATTGCAGCTTCTAACTCTTCCATCGCGTACATGGTCTCAAGCCATAATACATCTGCTCCGCCCTCTGCCAGACCTTCAGCTTGGGCCCTAAAGGCGTCTGTTGCCTCCCGAGGTGTCATCAAACCATGTGGCTCAATCATTTCACCAGTAGGCCCCATAGAGCCGGCAACAATAACCAACCGATCGGCCTGATCAGCCACCTCTCTTGCAATAACTCCTGCCGCTTTGTTGAGTTCAAAGACTCTCTTTTCTAGATTATGTAGTTTGAGTCTATAAGAGGTTCCCCCAAAACTATTCGTTAAAAACAAATCTGAGCCCGCATCAACGAAGCCTTGGTGCAAAGATCGTATTCGATCTTTGTGATCTATGTTCCATGGCTCTGGAGGGTCACCAGTCTCGAGACCCATCCCGAATAAATTTGTACCAGTTGCTCCATCAGCTAAGATGTGGCTCTTGTCTTGAAGCATCTTAAGAAAATTGTTCATGGTATTCATTTAACTCAAATTGCTTTAAATTTTACTGTTTCTCTGAAGATGTTTATATTTTAAATTGATATTTAAATTTTTTTACTATGAATAACTTAGTTTGGATGATTGTTTTCTATGAAAACTGTATATTCAAGAAAACAGAATAAACAAACTCAATAAAAGTCTTATTTTTGATCTGGATTTCCCTACTATTTGTAATGCAAATTTTTAAATAATTAAGCAATGGGAGCGCCTAATCTCTATATAATTTGATTAAAAAAATTAAACTCACAAATTGTGAATATTTTAATTCAACAGCAAATGCAAAATTGCATGCTAATAATCAGCAATATTGGCGAACTTCACCTGTACCAAAAAATTAAAAAACATCACAAATCTTCTCCCATAAATCATAGGAATAATGAAAGAGAATTCTAACTCGCATGAGGATGTGGTCAGTCGCTTTATAAGTTATGGCGAATCAAATTTTGAATCTAATGTAGCGCAGACGAGACCAACCCAAAGCGCCGCTCAACTGGGCGTTTTAAGGCTGATCTATGCGTTTCGATTTTCTGGCCACTTAAGAGCAAAGTTGGACCCTCTGCAAAGACCCAGACACCACTCCACACCACCCTTTACTTTAGAGGAGTTTGGACTCAATGAGTCCGATCTAGATAAAACGTTTGATATGGGCTCTTACCAAGGTCCAAACTGCACAACCCTAAGAGAGCTATTTGACTCTCTCAACAAAACTTATTGCAGTAGTCTTGGCGTCGAATACATGCATATTCCCAATCTTGAAGAAAGAAAATGGATTCAAACTAAAATTGAAACCATGTCGTTGGAGAGTGATAATACTCCAGAATACAAAAAATGGTTACTTCAGAGGATCACTGCTGCCGAAGTATTTGAGAAGTTCCTTCACAATAAGTATGTCGGTCAAAAAAGATTTTCACTAGAGGGGAGTGATACGCTTATTCCGCTCCTGAACGTTTTGATTGAGCATTCTGGTGAGCACGCGATGAAGCGGATTTGTCTTGGAATGGCTCACAGAGGCAGGCTCAATGTACTCATCAATATTATGGGCAAAAGAGCGGAGAATCTTTTTAAGGAGTTTGCTGGCGATCTTGGCCTCAGTAAAAAGCAAACTGGAGATGTCAAGTACCACCAAGGCTTTTCCTCAGACATTCAAACTTCAAAAAAAGATGTTCACCTTGCTCTCATGTTTAACCCCTCTCACCTGGAGTTAGTCAATCCAGTAATTGAGGGCTATGCAAGATACCATCAAGATAAAAATGACGAGTCTGAGAGACAGCAAATTCTTCCAGTCCTTATTCATGGAGATGCGGCCTTCTCGGGACAGGGAGTGGTCATGGAGACACTCAATATGTCTCAATCCAGAGGCTATAGAACTCAGGGAACGGTTCACATTATTATCAACAATCAAATTGGATTTACAACATCCAAGCAGGATGATGCCAGGTCAACAGATTACTGCACGGATGTTGTTAAGATGATCAATGCTCCTGTCTTTCATGTCAACGCTGAGGATCCAGAGATGGTGAGCTTTATCACAAAGCTAGCACTGGACTACCGGATGCGCTACAAGAAAGATGTCGTGATTGATTTGATGTGCTATCGAAGACATGGTCATAACGAGGCTGATGAACCTGCGGTAACTCAGCCACTGATGTATGAAGCGATTCGTAACTTACCTACTACCAGAGTTAATTATGCAGCATCACTGATGAAGCAAGGTGTTATTTCTCAAACAGAAGTAGACGCCATGGTCAAAGATTACCGCAAAGAACTCAAGGCAGGAAACAGAGTCGCTTACAACATTTTAGAGCCCAAAAACAAAAGGGCTTGGGAGCTGCTTTGGGCGGATTACTTTGATGTTACTTGGCATGACCCTTATGAATCAGCTATTAGTAAAAAGCGCATTAAAGATTTAAACAAAAAACTACAACACATTCCTGATGGATTTGAAATTCATCCCCGCGTTAAAAAAATAATGCAGGATAGGCAAAAAATGGCGGATGGCAAAATTAATGCTGACTGGGGGTTTGCCGAAACTCTAGCCTTTGCCAGCCTGACAGAGAATGGTGTTCCGATCAGATTAACCGGACAGGACTGCGGAAGGGGAACATTCTTTCATAGGAATGCGGTCCTTCATAATCAACTTGTAAATGAACAGTATACCCCGCTCAAAAATATTAGCGAAAAGCAAGGCAGAGTCCAAATCTTTGACTCAATCTTGTCTGAGGAGGCAGCTCTTGGGTTTGAGTACGGTTACGCAACCGCTAACCCAGAATCACTAGTCATCTGGGAGGCACAGTTTGGTGACTTTGTTAATGGAGCGCAGGCTATCATTGACCAATTTATATCGTCCGGTGAGGCCAAATGGGGTCGCCTTTCGAACCTTGTTATGCTTCTGCCTCATGGCCTTGAGGGACAGGGACCTGAGCACTCTTCAGGTCGACTTGAGCGTTTTCTTCAGCTTTGTGCCAGTCACAACATGCAGGTCTGCGTGCCATCGACTGCAGCTCAAATATTTCATCTCATGAGAAGACAGATTTTGAGAAAGTTCCGAGCGCCGCTTATTATCATGACGCCAAAGAGCTTACTTCGAAATCCACTTGCCTCATCTCCTCTCTTTAGGTTTACAGATGAAAAATTTAAAGTTGTAATTGAAGAGCGTTATGACAACATCAAACCCAAAAAAGTCGATAGAGTCGTTCTTTGTAGTGGCAAGGTCTTCTATGAACTTTTAACTAGGCGTCAGGATGATCAACTCAATAATGTAGCAATTCTCAGAGTCGAGCAGCTCTACCCGTTCCCTCACGAAGCCCTCACATTGGAAATTAAAAAGTTTACCAATGCTAAGGATATTATTTGGTGCCAGGAAGAGCCGATTAATCAGGGCGCATGGTACACTTCCAGACATAACTTTATGAGAAACCTTACCAAAGGTCAAACCCTTCATGTTGTTGCTCGTGATCTCTACGCCGCACCTGCAGAAGGCAGTGTCAGACTTCACAACATCAATCAGAGTCATATCATTGAAAAAGCATTAGGTCTTCAGCCTATAGATAAAGCCAGGAGCGTTAAAAAATGAAAGAAATAAAAGTACCTGTTCTGCCAGAATCAATAACTGAGGCAACGGTTGCCGCATGGCATAAGAAACCAGGTGACTACGTTGAGCTTGATGATGTCATTGTTGAAATAGAGACGGACAAAGTTGTTTTAGAGGTCCCTGCAGAAGAAGCTGGCGTTTTATCTGAAATTACAGCTGAAGAAGGAGAAACTGTATCTGAGCAACAGGTACTAGGACTCATTGATGACGAGGCTGATTCTGAAGATATTCAATCTAAAGAGAGTCAAGATCAGTCTGAAGAAAAAGTGGAAGAGAGCTCTCCTATAAAGAGCAATGAACCTGAAGCAATTCAAGAGAGTACTGCAAAAGAACAAGACAATACTCCAGACACTCCTGAAGTTGCCTCTGAGCCCACTCCCGAGCCTTCCAATTCAAAGCCGATAGGTAACCGAATGGAAGAGAGAGTGCCTATGACACGAATTCGAAAGACTATTGCCAACAAGCTTCACTCAGCGACACAAAATACAGCAATGCTGACAACCTTTAATGAGGTTGATATGACTGAGATACTCTCAATGAGAGCGAGCTACAAAGAGGCCTTTGAGAAAAAGTATTCTGTTAAGCTCGGCTTTATGTCTTTCTTTGTCAAAGCTGCAGTAGAAGCGCTCAAAAAGTTTCCAACGGTCAATGCCTACATTGATGGCGAGGATATTGTCTATCATGCTTACTGTGACGTTTCTGTGGCAGTGTCATCTGATCGCGGCCTGGTCGTTCCAGTGCTTCGTGATGCCCATAAAATGGGCATGCATGACATTGAGAAAGGCATTGTAGACTTTGCTGTTCGTGCCCAAGATGGAACCCTAGGCATTGAAGAAATGAGCGGGGGTACCTTTACCATATCCAACGGCGGGGTCTTTGGTTCACTCATGTCTACTCCGATCTTGAATTCACCACAAAGCGCCATTCTTGGCATGCATAAAACTCAGGATCGCCCTGTCGCTGTGAACGAAGAAGTTGTCATCAGGCCAATGATGTATCTCGCATTGTCTTATGACCACAGAATAATTGATGGCAAAGAAGCGGTTCAATTTTTAATATCAATCAAAGAAGCGCTTGAAGATCCAGCAAGACTATTGCTAAAAGTTTAGAATAAAAACTCAATCCACAATAAAAAAAGGGCGGTATATCAATACCGCCCTTTTCATTTTTCACTTGTTACAGATTTTTACTTATAGTGGTCCTGCTCGTCAGAGTTGCCTTTAACTAAGACTCCTACCAACATGACTACAGCAATAACTGTCCACCAGCCAGCGGCTGATGAGCCAGAACCGATATACATGCCCATGTCCATCCAAGCACCATCAGCATCCATAAGCTCTGTAAAAGATTCAGCAAAATATCCCATATTAATTCTCCTTAAAAATTAAGATTCAGATTCAGGGCTCGTCATACCTTGAGGGTATGCCTGTGCAGGTACTTTCACTGCATCAAGTCCTCTTTCTTGAACTGCGTCTGGGATACGTAACATTCCAGCTTTGTTCACGATCCAAGACACAACGTATCCTGGAACAAAACCTAGCAAGAACATGACAATTGCACCAACAATTTGGCCAAATAGGCTAATTGCAACAGTGTCTTCCGGAGCAAAAGCGCCAAGTCCTGGAACTCCAGAACCCAAGATACCAAGCATTACAACGCCAAATAGTCCAATCGTTCCGTGAACTGTTACACAGCCAACAGCGTCATCGATACCAAGACCCTCTAGCCAATCCGCACACGGCTTCAGAATAATACCCGCAAGCATAGAAACAGCTATGACAGTTGAACCAAAGTAAACATCAAGACCCGAGGCTACTGAAATAATACCTGCTAGACAGCCAGACATCATCCAGAAAGGATCTCTTGTCATAACCCAAGCACCAATAATACCGCCAGCAGCAGCTAGAGGAACGTTAAACGCTAGCGCTGAAAGTGTCATTGGAGTACCATAAATGGTAGTCGCTCTGTCGCCATACCAACTCCATCCTTCTCCAGGCAGAATGATACAAGCCATGAGGAATCCAAAGAATCCAACAATAATCAGCATTAAGCCAGTTACTGTAAGCGGCATATTGTGACCCGCAAGATGATTCGCAGAGCCGTCAGCGTTGAATTTTCCGACACGTGGACCTAAGTTCAATAGAACACCCAGCGCGAAGAATCCAGCCACAGCGTGCACAAGACCAGCAGCACCAAAGTCGTGATATCCAAACTCAGTGACTAACCATCCGTCAGCGTGCCATCCCCATGCAGCTGCAATACCCCAAGCTGCAGTACCTAGCACAACCGCACAGATTACAAAACCTACGGTTTGTATTCTCTCGATGAGTGCGCCAGATGCGATCGATGCAGTTGTTGCAGCAAATAAGGCGAAAGCACCCCAGAATACACCTGAAGCATTGTCACCCATATTTGGCCCCATGTACTGAGCAGAATCGCCCCAAGCCCATGCGATAGCATTTGCATACTCTAGACCCGATATCTCCATATATCCGGCACCAGCACTAAAGTCTAATGGCCAAGTTGGCAGGGCCCAGTAGAACCACCAGCCAAATAGATACCATGCAGCGATAGTAAACGCGAACGCGAGTAAATTTTTAACACCCGATGACAGTACATTCTGTAAGCGTGTAGCACCCATCTCATAGAGAAGGAAGCCAGCATGAATGAGAACCATCAAAGGAATTGTTACGTAATAGTACGCCTCAGCAAACATCCTGTTTGTGACCTCGGCAGCACCTTTTATAGCGGCTACTTCAGCCGTTAAAGCTAATATTTGATCTTCCAAAACATTATCTCCTTTTTTAGTTTAATCAATCTCTCTCCGTTTTTTTTACTTGCAGGAAATTTTATATCCCTACAAGTAATGAGTATATAGAAAGAATATTGCTAAATCTATCAAAATTATCTTTAAATGAAGTAAAAAATAGAAACTTTCTAAAGATATATATGAAATAACAATTGGTTATTGAAATGATAAAAAATCAAATTTTTTTTATACTAGATTTCAAATTGAACTACATTAATAAAAAATACTGATTTAACTGCCATACAGATCGACTATGCTGATGACTTGCTGCCTGAATTCATCTTCGTAATGCTCTGAAAATTCCTCAAGCGTTGTAAGTGAACTAGAGTCAGGCATCCGGTCAGTATAGATGAGCCCATCGAGGTGATCTAGCTCATGCTGAAAGGTTCCTGCACTGATTCCTTTTGAGGTGAAGCTAACCTCATCACCATTTCGATCCAGAGCCTCAATTAAAATTTCAGGGCAACGCTCAACCCTACCCCTCATGTTGGGAACCGATAGGCAGCCTTCATAGACATTAATTCTATCCTCTGTTAAGAAGGTGACTTTCGGATTGATTAAAACAGTCAATGGAATATCAGGCTTGTATGGGTAGCGAGGATTTTTTTTCACCTCAATCACGCAGATTCTTTTTGGAACTGCAATTTGAGTAGAGGCCAGACCTGCGCCGTTGGCATCCCTCATGGTTTCAATGAGGTCATCGATGAGGTTTTTAATCTCAGCTGATTTAATTTCATCTCTCTTAACCTCGTCTGCTATTTGACGAAGCGCTGGGTTTCCAATGTGTACGATTTTCCTAATCATTGCTTTAGTTTGCTAATTCTATCGAATAGTATTAAACAAAATTAACAATAAGAATCAATAGAAGTAACAGGCTAGCAACCCAAAACAATTGATAAGCCTTGCTCATAATGCCGCGAATATCTCTGAGCTCTTTAATAATTTTGTCAACCTGATCATCGTTCATATTCTTATTCCTTTTTATATTTTAAAAATTAATAGGGGCAATTTTTACAGCCGTTATTGCAGCACTTGCCCTGCTTTACTAGGTACCATTTACTGAACACATAGAGCCCATTATCAATAGTATAGTCTACATTTTTAATGAGTTTTGTTTGGGAGCGGTATGGCTCAACAAATTTCTGAAAGCTCTCCATGCCCTTTTCCTCAACTAAAAAATCTATACGATCATTAATAGCTAATCCAAGGCAGGATGGACAAAAGCAGTCCTCTTCAAGAGTTGGAGACATTACTGGAGGAAAGACCATGCACCAGCAGTTTCCAGTTCCAGCACCGCATCCAAATTCCTGATCACATTTTAAGCAATTCTTAGCTGTCATTTTTTCAGTTGAAACTAAATTTTTTATATTTTAGAGCATTCCATTAAAAGATATATTCAATCAAATATATTTAATGGAAGACTATGCCACACCAGTTCTTAAATAGTTTGTGTGAAGCCTTTCGATTGGACTTTAAGTTTTTTTCAACCTCACCCTCAAAGTCACTCAAACCCTTAGCGCCTAGAAGGTCTTCAAGTGCCTCTGGAATTCCGGGTATGCACATCCATCCCCCGAAAGTATGACTGCAAACTTCGGGATGAAATTGACAAGAATAGGCGTTCTCTGAGACCTGCATGATATGATTCTTACATTGATTTGATGAAGCTAGAATTCTAGAGCCCTGGGGAGCCTCTGTGACCTCTACTAAATGAACATTAACCCATTTTTCTGATGAATCAAAACCATTCAATAGTGGATGATTTTGCCCTTCTATAGTTGGTGTTATTTCGAACAAACCGACTTCATGATTATCAGCTTTCTCTGCCTTTCCGCCAAGAGCTTCAGCGAGTAGTTGATGACCCAGACATATTCCAAGAAAAGGCATTTTCAGATCCTTGACAGCTTGACGAATGGCTTCTTTTTCTTCGATAAGCCATGGATACTTATCCTCCTCCCAAACGTTCATAGAGCCGCCCATGACCCAGAGTGCATCATAATCTCTTAATTCAGGAATTTTCTCGCCCGCATGAAGATCAACCTCATGAAATGAAATATTTTGACTCTCCGCAAAGTCTCTAAAAATGCCAGGATTCTGAGAAGTCATGTGTTTGAAAACAAGGATTTTCTTTTTCAATTCAAATCTTATTTAAATGATGAAGTGATATTGTAAGTTATGAGAAATATAAACGTCTGTTAATATTTTATTGGCAAGATTTAGATAAATTCAATTTAGAAGCTGTATTTATAAGATATTTCGGCTTGCTTTAAAGCGTTCGTTGAGTCAACGTTGTAACCTAATTTAAGATCTTTATAATTCAGACCAACATAACTTGATCTTGCAATCTTGGCGTCTTCTATATGGTTTAGATTGGAGGTCAAAATATGTTTCAATGAAAAACCAAAGTGATCATCAAAATCTCTGCGATAAGATAAGCCATAGGCCATTTCTTTACCCCCAGCCCTCAAACTAATACTTTTATTTTTGTATGATATTGTTCCATCAGATTCAGCTAAATTAGCCATTCTGATTGACATCTCCCCACTATTGATTCTATTGGGCTGACTAACTGACAATGAAAATTGATCGTCTCCTAAAATATTTTTTTGACTTGCCACTAATGCCAGACTTGAAGACTTAACGTTGCTAGCTGAATCAATAAAACTAGAATCAGGTCTTGACATATTTGTTGTGGCTAGAGTTGCCAAACCCGTTAAAGTTAAGTTTTCATTAATATGACTTTGTGCTTTTAAAGCACTAAAAATGGTACTTGTCTTCGCGCCAACTGTTGAAAATGCCTTGCTTCCTTTAAGCCCTAGTAAATTATCTTCCTCTAAAGTAATACCCGTCATGATTGCGAAGTTTGCCTCTTCAGTATCTCCATATTCCAATGAGGCAACAATGGATTGTCTTGACCCAATTGAACTGCTCTTATCATAACTACTTTTAATTGGACTTGAAGCACCAATCAATAACTGTGCATTCTCAAGCTTATAATTCGCATTGATACCCAAATCATCAATATTTGAAGCAAGATATGGCGTTTTAAAACCAGACAAGTCGACCGTTGGGTCTGAGCCCTTTCCAAAGAAACTTTGGACTGGTAGCGTATTATTGCCAAGTGTCAGGCTTGTCTCTAAATTATTACTACTAAATAATGGCGCTGCATTTCCAATGAATTTTCTCTCTGTAGAGTGAATATTTAGGTCAGTGATTGGAGTATCTAAACTTGAAAGCTCTTCTGACAACTTTATTGGTGCTTCGTGATTACTTGGAGTTCCTACTCTTGAAGATATGTCAAAATTAAAACCGCCATTTAAATCATCATAGGCGTATCCAACTTCGCCAATTAAACCATTAGAAACTGCATCACCAAAAGAACTAGATGGCAATATGTATGATGAGCCAAGCGAATTAGACTCACTTGATTGAATTGAGTTGCCAGTATAGACAGACATTGAAGCTGGATTTCCATCAGAAGTGATTGGGCTCAAAGCCGCATAGAAATCTGGAATTCCATGACCCCAAGTGGAGTGATAACCATGCTTTACACTATTGCCATGCGTTGTGAACGTTGTATTGCCTTCCGGTGTAAACCATACATTATTAGCCGAGGCCAATATTCTATCTACTAGTTGTTCAGATGTATGGTTAGGAAAAGCTTGAGCCATCAATGCAACTCCTCCAGAAATCATGGGGGCTGACCAAGATGACCCATAAGATATTCTAGAAGAATTATATTCACTTGTTCCACTGTCCACATAGGTTGCTGCATAAACATCATATCCATCAACTGACAAACAATACTCTGCTGTTGAGCCACATTTATTTCCTTTTAATGTAAATTCTGATGAAGTTGCATTTGATAAGTCCGAGTCACCAGTATATTGAACAACATTAGCAACTATCCATGCCTCACCAAGATCAGGAAATAACTCGGGCAAACCTGCCATTGCGCTTGCATCGGACTCAGCAACATCATTGCCTGCAGACCAAACCATAACCCCAGAGGATTCAAAATTATTTAATGCTGTAACGTAAGTATTGGCATCAGTCAAAGCTTGACCAGAAGATGAGCCGTGCATTAGGGTTGCCAAACCTTGAGCATTCGTTAAGCTATTGCTCGATATGAGCGATTCAAGTTCAGAGATATTGTAACTAGTGCCTCCTGAGGTATAACCCCAGCTTTGGTTTGAAGCTATTGCGCCAGCTGCTCTAGCTGCGTCTAGATCACTTGCATAATCATCTCCCTCGTTAGAACCCTCATATTTTCGAATACTGGATAAAACTAGATCTGCATCTGGTGCCACGCCGCTTCTGGCGCTCACGTCTCCAGCAGCAAACATAGCTACGCCTTGGCAATGATTATTACTTGAAGTGGCTGCGTCAAAGGTACTTTCTCCAGAACCACCATCGTCTAAATTTGTTATTGTTTTATTATCATAAATATCATGATTAACATCACAGTAGAAATCTGCTATGTGTATTGTTTCCCCAACACCAGTCAAAAAAGTTCCATCTTTAGAAAAAGATTGGGCCTTATGCACCCCCATTTGCTCATAAGGGTGAGTCGCTCCGCCAGCTTCTATAGCTGTCCACGTTGATCTGCTTTTTATAGTGTTTTGTGAGGAAGAGCTGCCTTCTGTGAAAGATGTTGACTCAGCTAAAGCATAGTTTGTTGAAGAGGTTGATGGCGAATTGACAGTTGAGGATGAGGAACTACCTCCTCGACATCCAATCAACGAGAGCAATATTGCAACAATAATTAGTTTTTTAAGAATCACTTATATACCAATTAAAGATTCAAAGCCAATATACCTTAGTAACGGGTTATATAGACTGAATTATTGAATATATTGAAAAGATGACTTTCAGCTTTTGTTATCTGCAACAAAGTTAATCCAACTATAATTTAATATTTTCTCATTAAGACTTATTAGTAATGGCATTAAGGTCGATAGAAGCAGTTCTTCCCCCAGACAATCTTCATTTCGTTGGAGATGGGTTTAGAGTTTATGGAATTTTAGGCAGAAGAGAACCTCTAACCATGAAACGTATGAGTCCATTCCTTTTGATGGACTACGCTCCAGTTCATTACTTTCCACCAAATAATGGGGCTCCTCGCGGCGTTGGATCTCACCCTCATAGAGGCATTGAAACAGTCACTATTGCATACAAAGGTAAAGTTGAGCACAATGATAGTACGGGTGCAGGTGGCGTTATTGAAGAAGGTGGTATCCAGTGGATGACCTCAGGCAAAGGAATACTTCACAAGGAATATCACGAAAAAAATTTCAGTAAAAAAGGTGGTGAGATGCAAATGGTTCAGCTCTGGGTTAACCTTCCTGCAAAAGACAAAATGACTGAGCCAAAGTACCAAAATATTGAAAATAAAGATTTAGCGAAAGTAGACCTTGGTAATGGAATTGGAACCATTGATATTATTGCTGGGGAATTTGAAAAAAGTAAAGGGCCAGCTTCATCTTTTACTCCAATGAGCCTCTTTAACGTCAAACTCAACAAAGGAAAGGGAACGAGTTTAAGTTTCAATGAGAGTCATAATACTGGGCTTCTAATTATTAAGGGAAATGTCACCATAAACAACAAAGAGAGAGCTCCAACAAACCACTTTGTGCTTTTTGAAAATAAAGGTAAAGAATTTACAATAAAAGCTGAAGATGAGGCAGAAATATTGGTCCTAAGTGGCGAACCGATTGATGAACCTATAGCCTCTTATGGACCATTTGTGATGAATACAAATGATGAAATTAGGCAAACCATTGATGATTTTAATAATGGCAAATTTGGGCACCTAGACTAAACTGTTTGAATTTATTTACTTTCAACAGAAGCCTCAAGCTTTGGGTACTTGAAACCTAATGTAATTCCCCTTGCGATTGAAAAAATAATGAGTGATGCCCATAGTCCATGATTTTCATACTTAGGTAACAATAATGCCAACATCAACAAATAGACACAGAAAGAAATAAACATCATATTTCTCATATCCGCTGTTCTCGTAGCTCCAATAAAAATTCCGTCTAGCATCCAAGCAGCAGCACCAGCTAGTGGCGCTAGAACCATCCAAGGCAAGTATTCTCGGCTCACTTCTCTTACATTTTCAGCAGTAGTCATGACATCAATAATATTACTTCCAAAAACTGCAAAAATAATCGCCATGACAACAACAGACCCAAAGCCCCACTGAGTTGTCATAATGGCTGACTTTCGAAACAGTAATCTATTTCGAGCTCCAAGCGCTTGCCCAACAAACGCTTCAGCTGCAAAAGCAAAACCATCCATAGCGTAAGCTGTTATATTTAAGAACTGAATGAGCACCTGATTCGCTGCCAGAGTAGCATCATCAAAGCTCGAACCAAGAAAGAGAAAACTCACAAATGCTATCTCAAGCAGAACCGATCGAATCAAAATATCACTATTCACTTTGGCCATCTTGATTAGCCTAGATCTGTCAAATATTTGATTCCAGTTTCTCCAGTAGCCGTTTTTAAATCCCTCCTTTGAAAGCCATAATCCAAAAATCAATCCTGTCCACTCTGCGACAATAGTGGCAAACGCAACCCCTTCAACACCCCAACCTAGCCTCAGAACAAAAACAAAATCTAAAACTATATTGATGGAATTAATAAGCAACATTAGAACCAAAACAGCTCGAGTTCTCTCATTTGCAATAAGCCAACCAGTAATTCCAAAGATTGCTATTGCAGCCGGTGCACTATAGACCCTAATTTGCAAATACTCTTTTGCCAAAGACTCAACCTCAAGGGAAGCTGGAGCCAAACCAAGTGCTGCGCCAAAAAGAGGCACTTGAGTCAGTATTAGAGCTAGGCCAGCACTAAGACCAATGAGGATTCCTCTTACTAGGAGGGCTGATGTCTCTAAATCATCCTTTGACCCAATGGCCTGAGCTGTCAGCCCAGTGGTTCCCATCCTTAGAAATCCAAAGAGCCAATAAATAGCTGAAATAATAATAGCACCTATTCCAACAGCGCCAATTGGCGCAGCTAAGCCCATCTGACCCACAACTGCTGTATCAACAGCTCCCAGAATTGGAATGGTTGCATTGGCTAAAACAATTGGAGCAGCGACACTTAAAACTCTTTTGTGAGTAAGCGTTGTTGAGCTCTTAACCATATAGAATTATTCTAGACTTTAGCTAGAAAGAGTTCGATTGAAAATTTTGAAACGCCAGTAAAGAATGAATGCAAGAATGGCATACAAAAACTTTGCAAAAGTAAACACGCCAGGCAAACTCACAAACTTTGCAAGCCAGCCATAGCCCTTGGTGTTGCTCCAGACATAAATGAAAGCTTCAACTCCCTTAATTTCAGTTCCATCTGGGAACTCTACATAGAGTGCTTTTAGGTATTTGTCACCTTTCTGGCTACAGTTCTCATATTGAAGCTGAGACCTTTTCTTATAATGCTTTATTTCAAAGTTGCAGATACTGCACTCTTCGTTGAATAAAACCTTTCCTTCTGAATCACTTTTCATAATCAGGCCAATATAAAAAAATATGTATCTTTTAGATGATTTATTTAAAGCCCTCAACTACTTGCCAAGAGCTTATTTCTTTGAGTTTAACTGAATTATCCAAACAGCTAAATGTTAAAAAGCTTAGTGCAACTAAAGTAGAAATTTTAGAAATCTTTTTAATTGTATCTAAAGCATTTTTCATACGGATATTATATATTACTAATCATTCAATCTAAATAGCATGAGAAAGTTTCAGTCTTATTAAGGTATAGTTTGATTATTAAAAATTTGAGACTTTCAATTGTTCAAAAAACAACCAAATAATCTGAAAATCGTTCGTTTCTTTTTATTGCAAAGTGCTCAAACTAAGGCAATAATTTTAAATATTTTGTCTATAGTTTTATTTTCAATCATGGTTGTTTTAATTAGGAAAGCATCCGAAAACTTACATGTTCTTGAAGTTGTTTTTTTTCGAAATCTACTCGCTTTGATTGTAATGCTGCCAATAATAAGATCTATTGGTATGACTGCTATAAAAATGAAAAATACAAAGCTATTTTTTATGAGAGCTTTTGTTGGCGCTATAGGTATGATTGCTGGCTTTACCTGCTTAACCCTAATACCTCTTGCACAGGCAACAGCAATCAGCTTCTCTCAACCACTTTTTATTACAATTGGAGCGACTCTATTTTTAGGTGAAATAATTAAAGCTAGAAGAATTGCTGCCATTATTGTTGGAATTATTGGTATGCTAATTATTGTTCAACCTGGCTTTAACGGTTTTACATTTGGAATAATACTAGCAATTATTTCAGCTTTAGCGCTCTCAATAAATGCACTAATTGTCAAAAAGCTTACTCTGACTGACACACCTCAAGCAATCATAATTTGGATGGTAATCATGCTTATACCAATTACTCTAACTACAGCCATACCGGTTTGGCAGTGGCCTAATTTTCAGACTTGGTTATATTTATGGGGGATTGCTATATTAGGGACATTGGCACATTTTGCATGGACTAAGTCCTATGCAATGGCTGAGATTACAAGTCTTGAGCCAATTGGCTTCATAAAACTACCTATTATTGCTCTTTTGGGATGGATGATTTTTTCAGAAATTCCTGGTACCTGGACTTGGGTTGGAGGTTTAATAATTTTTATGTCGACAATTTATATCAGTCATCGAGAGACAAAAGCTGCAGACTCACTGAAGCCAAATGATGGCGCTCAAGAACCTAAACTTTAACTTAGTTATTTAATTTGGTCGGGACGGCAAGATTTGAACTTGCGACCACTTGACCCCCAGTCAAGTGCGCTACCAGGCTGCGCTACGCCCCGAAAAACTATAATACTTAGTTTCTAAATTTGCCGTATAGAAATCCAAAAACAAAAGCAAATATGGCAAATGGCGCCGACATAATAAACCAATAGATTATATTATTTATATTTTGATCTACAACAAATGGCCTAATATAAAACGATGTGGATGCAAAAAGGCTCCATGCTAAGAATGTTCGTCCATAAAATACAGATTTAGATGACAACTCATTCTTTGGTCTCGCAATTCTAAAAAAGAGATAGCCAAAACCTACAGAAATTAAAATACTAATAAAATTGATCATCATTCACTCCTAAATAATGTGTCTTTTTTCTAGTTACAGATAGGGCATTTAGAATCCTTACCAATTTTTACCTTTCTAAAACTTAAATCCATTGCATCAACTAAAAGCAGTGATCCACTCAACTGATCTCCCAAGTTCAATATCACTTTGATTGCTTGCAAGGCCTGCAAAGTTCCAATCAATCCAGCAACGGGAGCTAATACACCATTCTCGATACAGCTATCGTTTTCTTCGCCCTCTTCAGAGTAGAGGCACTGATAACAGGGAAGCTCTTTTTCATGACCCTTAAACACAGATACTTGCCCTTCAAACCTAACTACAGCGGCAGAGATCAGCGGCTTCTTATTCTCCACACAGACCTTGTTGATCTCAAAACGACTTTCAAAGTTATCGGTTCCATCTAGAACAATATCAACCCCCTTGATTAATTCATTAAGGTTGTCAGTATGAATAAGCTCATTAGCAATCGTCACTTTGATTTCTGGATTGAGCTCAGTCAATTTATTTTTGGCTGAATTGACTTTATCATCGCCAATATCCTTAGTTTGATGAATGATTTGCCTTTGCAAGTTGGATAGCTCAACTTGATCAAAGTCTGCAATCACAATATGACCCACTCCTGCTGCAGCTAGGTAGAGCGCTGTTGGAGAACCAAGACCTCCCATGCCAATAATAAGCACAGTTGAGTCCATAATTTTCTGTTGACCCTCAACGTCAACCTGAGGCAGCATAATTTGTTTAGAGTATCTAAGTAGTTCCTGATCTTCCATGGACGTCAGTCTCTAAAATACTTTTGAATTTTTGGCAAAATGACCATTCGACAGTAAGGTTGGTTTGAATTGTCGTTAAAGTAGTTTTGATGGTAGCCTTCAGCTGGATAAAAAACATCGAGCTCGGTAATTTCAGTGACTGCACCTTTGATATTACCAATCACTGAGGTTGCAATCTCCTTCTGTGACTCACTTACATAGAAGATGGCTGAACGATACTGTGTTCCTTTGTCAGCGCCCTGTTGATTAAGGCTGGTCGGGTCATGAGTTGCATTAAAGACATCAAGTAATGCCTCAAATGAGACTACGCTTTCATCAAAATCAATTTTAACGACTTCAGCGTGCCCAGTTTGGCCCGTGCAAATGGATTCATAAGAGGGGTTTTGTGTCGATCCATTGCAGTAACCACTTTTCAATTCAATGACCCCGTTTACGCGCTGAAAAATTGCCTCAACGCACCAAAAACATCCGCCGGCTAGATAAGCTGTTTCCATGTATTTTTCTTTAATATTTAAAACAATATAGTATACTTTATCTCAGTAAGTAGAGATAACTTCAAGGAGTCTATGTGGCTGAAAGTGTTAACAACCGTCATGGTAATGGTCTAGTATTAATACTTCTAGCTTTATCCATTCTAGCCATAGTTTGGCTTTTTACCCCATTCATTGCCTACCTCTTCCTATCGCTTTTAATCTGCATCTCAACCTTTGGAAGTTATAGCAAACTTTCTGAGAAAAGATCAAAAAAAATAGCAGCGCTGATGATGACGCTATTGGTAACCATTCTCTTAATTCTCCCGCTTGGATACATTCTTCTTGTGAGTGGTATCGAAACTACAGCCCTAATTAATAAACTACAGAGCGACTTTCAGCTCAGCGAAATTAGCAGGATTACTGATGAAATCGTTATGAGCCTCCCTTTAACAGACTCAGTTCGAGAGTTTCTGGATAGCTCACTAAGAAATAACTTAGAGAGTATTGCTGTAGGTATAACAGACTTTTCAATCGTTATCCTAAAAAGCATAACAAGCCTATCAAGCCAGTTCATCTTTTTTGTGATTATCACTATCATTTCACTCTACTACTTTTATATTGACGGACCCTCTTTTATTGAAAAGGTAAGAAAAGTCTCGCCACTGGACAACAAGATAAATGACTTGCTTCTGAATCAGTTCTCAGGCCTCTCTTTAACACTTGTTGGTAGCGTTTTTCTTGTGGCCATTACGCAGGGAGTTGCTTTTGCAGTTGGCGTCATGATGGTTGGGCTACCTGCTTTGTTTTTCGGAGTTGCAATGGCTCTAGCAAGCTTTATTCCAATCCTTGGAGGTGTTCTAGTTTGGCTACCTCTCTCAATCTATCTATTTGCAATTGGCGAGCCAACAAGCGCATTTATCATTATATTTTTTGGTGCAATCATAGCGGGCACCTTAATCGATAACTTGTTACGGCCAATTATAATTACGAAACTCTCAAGCTCTATGAAGCATCAGAGCCCTTTGAACCATACACTCATTACTGTCCTCTCGACGCTTGCAGGTATTATCAAGTTTGGTATCTTGGGTTTATTTATTGGCCCCATTATTGCCGCAATGTCGATTACTATCTTTGATATTTATCAAATTCAATTTGGTAAATCAAAGTAAATCTTTGTTAAAATTCTCACCTTAATCTTAAAACCTAAAAATCATGCTGAAAGAGCTCATCGAATACATCAAAGAACACGAAGGTGATAACGAGCTCGGAGACTATCTAGATACTCGCTATGTCAGGCTTACTGATCAGCATTATGATCAGATTGCGAGCGCTATGAGTGAGGGTGAACTGGAATCCAAAAATTCCTCCAAGTGCCCTGCTGAGCGCTTCTTTCTTCACTTCAACGAGACCATTCTGTTTGTCAACAAGCAGACCGAAGAGGATAGTGCAGTCTATGATGTTGAGATGGTCCAGAATGAAGGCGAGTCTGATGACTCGATGGAGCTTCTTTTTGCCTCATTTTCAATTGATGATGGTTACGCACCATCACTAAAAAAGAGAGTAACAAGTGGTAAAACAGCAGATGAGAACGAGCAGCAACAGTTAATGCAATCTGTGATTCCAATTTTAAAAGGGTTTATGGTTGCGATAACCGACTAGGTTTATTTTTTACCGTTTTGAGTCGCTAATTTGAGCTTTGGGCCAGCCTTAAAGGTAACCACTTTTCTTGCACTAATCATGACCTCTTCACCAGTCTTCGGGTTTCTGCCAGGTCTTGGCGTTTTTTCTCTGACAACAAAGTTACCAAAACTTGATAATTTGATTTCCTCTCCAGTCTTCAGTGTCTCTATGATTTGATCAAAGAATTGATTGGTAAGCGCTAATGCTTGAGTTTGAGTGAGTTCTGTTTTCTTGACGAGGGTGTTGGCTATATCTTGTTTTGTAAGGGACATTTGATTATCTTAATTTAGCAGAAAATTTTGTTTCTAAATGGCCTACTATTTTACTAACTTTTTTAGCTAGCTGTTCATCAGTTAGGGTAACTTCTTTCGATTGATAAGTTAAATTTAAGGCTACACTTTTACTGCCCTGCTCAATATGCTCACCTTCGTAGACATCAAACAAGTTGACATCAATTAAATCATTTTGCTTTAAGGACTGAATGGATTGGATCAGTTCGTCACTCGAGATCTCTTTTGAAACCACGATTGCAATATCTCTTTGTGATGCCTGAAAGGATGAGAAAGACTCATAGATTGGCTTTTCGCCTTGCGCAATTTCTGACTGAGTGAGCTCAAAGAGGAAAGCTTTAGGCATCGATAACTTCTTTTGAAGTTTCGGAGAAATAGCGCCTAGCCAACCAATGTGGTTGTCTCCTTTCATTATTTTTGCTGTTTGCCCCATCTGCAGAGCTGGATGCTCAGCCGCCTCAAATTTAAACCCCTTCTTACTGAGATTTAAAAGGGACTCGACATCAGATTTAGTATCAAAGAAGTCGACCTCTCGATCTGAGTCAGCCCATTGCGAGTTATGACGGTTACCCGAGATAATGCCTGCAATTTTCTGTGTCTGACCCTCTACCTCGATGCCAGAGAAGCATAGACCAAGCTCGAAGAATCGCAGGTTGTGGTGCCCTCTTCTGAAATTGGATTTGGCTGAATCAATCAGTCCAGGCCATAAACTTGAGCGCATGACCGCCATGTCATCTGAGATTGGATTTTGCAGTAAGATTTTCTTTGCATCAGGGTCCACTAAATCATGCATCTCATTTGAAATAAAGCTATAGGTGATCACCTCTTGATAGCCCCTATGAACAAGCGCACTGGAAAGATCATTAGAGTTAATTTTGGTCTGAGCTGCATGAGAAATGTTTGCATCGACAGAGAGTCTTTGCACTGGAATCTTGTCGTAACCATAGAGCCTAGCCAGCTCCTCAACGATGTCAGCTGGAATACGAATATCAAAACGGAAGCTTGGCGGAGTAATAGTCCAAGAGTTGTCTTTATTCTTTTTGAAATCGAAATCAAGAAACTTGAATTTCGACTCCACCCAGGCAGGGTCGAGATCAAAGCCGAGCACTTTTGATATTTTTTCAATCGATATTTGAATGGGCTCAAGTTCCGGAAGTGATTTTGCATCAACTGTTTCATTGATTTCTGATGCCTCTCCGCCGCAAATTTCTAGGACAAGCTCTGTCGCCCTATCCATTGCATGGCCAGCCATCTTGAAGTCTACTCCCCTCTCAAAGCGGAGTGAAGCCTCAGTATGTAGACCATAGGACCTTGCGACTCCAGAGATTGCAACGGGCTCAAAGAACGCAGCCTCTAGTAAAATTTCAGTCGAGCTCTCTAGTGTTGAGCTACCCATTCCGCCAATCACTCCAGCGATCGCTATGGCAGATTTTTCATCAGCGATAACGAGCGTATCTTCTGACAATGTAACGCTTTGCCCGTTGAGAAGCTCTAGCTCTTCATTCTTTTTAGCTGACCTGACATTGATATTGCCATTAATTTTGGATAAATCAAAGGCGTGCATCGGCTGACCGAGCTCCAACAAGACATAGTTAGTAATATCAACAATGGGTGAGTGGAGCTGCTGATTAGCGCGTTGAAGTTTTTGAGCCATCCAGTCTGGCGTTGATGCATTGTTATCAACCCCCTCAATAACCCTCGTTAAATACCTTGGACACTCTTTAGGATTGCTGACTGTAGATTTGAAAGCCCTTTTGCCTTTTTGATTCGCTTTAAATTCTAACGCTGGAAGAGATAAGTTATAGTTGACGCAGACCTCTCTTGCAACACCGAGAACGCTAAAACAATCGCCCCTATTCGGAGTAATGTCGAGCTCAATAATTTGATCATCCAGATCAAGAACGGATCGAACATCATCACCAATTTTAGCCTTCGAATCCAGCTCGATGATGCCGTCATGAGCCTCGGATATACCGATTTCAGATTCTGAGCAGAGCATTCCATTTGACTCAACGCCTCTTAATTTAGCGCGTTTAATTTTGAGCCCATTGGGAAGAGTCGATCCGACAGTTGCAACAGCGACCTTTAAGTCTTGCCTAACATTCGGAGCGCCGCAAATAATTTGCAGGTTTTCGCCTGTTCCCACATCAACCTCGCAAAGACTCAGCTTGTCTGCATTGGGGTGCTTACCGCAAGCAACAACATGACCAACAACCAGTCCTTCAAACGGCGGCGCTACAGGTGCAATTTGATCCACCTCTAGTCCAGCCATTGTTAATTTTTCTGAGAGCTCTAAATCGCTCACATCAGGATTAACCCACTCCCTTAACCATCTAGTTGAAATATTCATAATTGATACCTTCTCACTAGAACTGATTTAAAAAACGAACGTCATTTTCAAAAAATAGCCTAAGATCGTTGACGCTATATCTGAGCATCGCGAGCCTCTCTACGCCCATTCCAAAGGCAAGTCCAGAGTACTCCTCTGAATCAATGTCGACCGCTTTCAGTACGTTTGGATGCACAACGCCGCACCCTAAAACTTCGAGCCAGCCAGACTTTTTACAGACTCTGCAGCCCTCTCCTCCACAAATCACGCACTCAATATCGGCCTCAGCGGAGGGCTCAGTGAACGGGAAGTAGGAAGGTCGGAATCTAACCTTGAGGTCTTCCTTCTCAAAGTAGGCTCTCAAAAAGTCAATCAAAAGGCCTTTGAGCTGAGAGAATGAGGCCTCTTTATCAACGATCAGACCTTCAACTTGATGAAACATTGGTGTATGCGTGACATCTGAGTCACAGCGATAGACTTTGCCCGGAACAATCACCCTGACTGGCGGCTTTTGCCTTTCCAGAGTTCTGATTTGAACAGGGGAAGTGTGCGTCCTTAATACGGTATTAGAATCAAAATAGAACGTATCATGCATCGCTCTTGCAGGATGGTGCTCTGGAATGTTGAGCGCGCTGAAGTTATGAAAATCATCCTCAATTTCAGGGCCTAGCTCTATCTCAAAACCAGCCTTAGTGAAAATATCTTGAATGTGATTGAGCGTTTGAGTGATAGGATGAAGGCTTCCTTTTTCTGAGTTCCTGCTTGGTAGCGTAACATCGATTTTTTCATCAAGAAGTCTCTGATTAAGAAGCTCCACTTCGAGCTCTTCTTTGCGAGATTCGATGAGTTTCTGGATTTGGACTTTGGCTTCATTAATCGCCTCGCCCATCTTAGGTCTCTCTTCTTTAGAGAGCTTTCCAAGACCCTTAAGGAGGTCTGTTAGCTCACCCTTTTTACCCAAGTACTGGACTCTTGAATCGTCAAGAGCCTTTAAATCCATAGCACTGGCTATAGATTTGGTGGCGTTGGTGATAATTTTGTTAATCAAAATGCCTACTTGTATTATTTAAAAGACTGCAACCTATGTTACAGTCTTTTAGTAAGATTTTTCTACTGTGCTAATCCAGCTTTTGCTTGATCAGCAATTTTAGCAAAGGCGTCTTTATCGAAGATGGCAATATCTGAGAGAACTTTACGATCAATCTCAACACCAGCCTTGTTCAAGCCATTGATAAATTGTGAGTAGCTTAGGCCATTATTTCTTGCCTCAGCGTTGATACGAACAATCCACAATCTACGGAACTGACGACGACGCTGACGACGGTCACGGTATGCGTACTGTCCTGCTTTGATGACCGCTTGCTTGGCAACGCGATAAACTTTAGAACGAGCACCATAGTAACCTTTGGCCTTCTTTAAAACTTTTTTGTGTTTGGCGTGCGCCTGCACACCTCTTGAAACTCTTGCCATAGTAATACTCCTTTAACTGTAAGGTAACATTCTTTTAACCATAGGTACATCAACCTTCTCAATCGTATCAGGCGAACGTAGCGAGCGCTTTCTGGAAGTACTCTTTTTGGTCAAAATATGTCTCAGATGAGAGTGTTTACTTTTGTAACCACCACTGGCAGTCTTTTTGAAACGCTTTGCGGCGCCTCTATTGGTCTTTAACTTCGGCATCATTTACTCCTTGACCCTCTTCGGGTTCAACTTTTCGGGCTTTCGCCTTACTTTTCTTAGACTTGGGTGCTAGCATCATGCCAAGCTGGCGACCCTCCATTTTTGCCTTCTGCTCAACAGTGGCAAATTCTTCTGTTTCACTTTCAATTCTATCCAGCATCTCCATACCTAACTCACGGTGCTGAACCTCTCGACCACGAAACCAAATCACTACTTTGACCTTGTCGCCGTTCTCAATAAATTTAACCAAGTTTCTAAACTTGATTTGGTAATCCGCTTCCTCAGTTCCAGGACGATACTTAATCATCTTGACGTGAGTCTTTTTCTGTTTTTTCTTAGCGTCGCTCTTTTGTTTCTTCAGTTCATACTGAAACTTTCCAAAATCCATCACACGGCATACCGGTGGATCTGCATTTGGCGAAACTTCAACTAAGTCTAAACCTTCGTTAACTGCTAATTCAAGAGCATCATCATTACTTAGGATTCCTAACTGGTCACCTCTGTCATTTATCACTCGGACTTTGGGTGCACTAATATTTTGATTAATCCTAGTCTTTACCTTTGCTGGGCTTTTAATAATTACTCCTGATTTATTAATTCTGTCAACGCCTCTAAAGACATTGAACCCAAGTCCTCTCCGCCCCTTCGACGAACAGATACTTGATTGTTTTCTTGCTCTCTGTCGCCAACCACTAAAATGTATGGGTAGCGTTGCATTGAGTGCTCGCGTATTTTAAAGCCTATCTTCTCATTCCGCAAGTCCGAAATGACTCTAAGGCCCTGATTTTTTAGATTTATCTCAACATTTTTAGTATATTCCTCTTGTTTTTGAGAAATATTGATAATCACTGCTTGAATCGGCGCCAGCCAAGATGGAAATGCTCCCTCGTAATGTTCAATTAAAATGCCAGTAAATCGCTCGATTGAGCCCACTATGACTCGGTGAAGCATCACGGGTATCTGCTTGGAGCCATCCTCAGCAATATAATGAGCATCAAGACGATCCGGCATAGAGAAGTCGGCCTGAATCGTTCCGCACTGCCACTCACGGTCAAGGCAATCTTTCAATACAAATTCAACCTTAGGTCCATAAAAGGCGCCCTCACCCTCCTGGAGCTCCCAATTGATACCTTTTGCATCTAAAGCCTCTGCGAGTGCAGCCTCAGCCTGATCCCATACCGCATCGGAGCCAACCCTTTTTTCAGGACGCGTCGAAAGTTTGATGTCAATGTTTTCAAAACCGAAATGCTTGTATACCTTAAACGTTAGATCTATAAAAGCTGACACTTCACTTTGTATCTGATCAACGGTACAAAAAATGTGTGCATCGTCCTGAACAAAGTTGCGAACGCGCATAATGCCGTGGAGCGTACCAGAAGGCTCATTACGATGGCAAGAGCCGAACTCTGCAAGCCTTAAAGGTAAATCTCTGTAGGACTTGAGGCCTTGATTGTAAATCTGAACATGGCCTGGGCAATTCATCGGTTTAACTGCATAATCTCTGTTCTCTGAGCTAGTCGTAAACATAGCGTCACCAAACTTATCCCAGTGGCCTGACTTTTCCCACATCGTTCTGTCCATGACCTCAGGCGTATGGACTTCTTGGTAGCCGTTATCTTTAAAGACCTGGCTCATATACTGAACGATAATTTGATAGAGCGTCCAACCCTTGGGATGCCAGAAGACCATACCCGGGGCTTCTTCCTGGGTATGAAATAAGTTTTGGAGTTTTCCAATCTTTCTGTGATCTCTCTTCTCAGCCTCCTCGAGTCGGTGAAGGTGTGCTGCTAGGTCATCTTTATTCTCCCAGGCAGTGCCGTAGACTCTTTGTAGCATCTCGTTATTCGAGTCGCCTCGCCAATAAGCACCGGCCAGTTTCATGAGCTTAAAGGCTTTGAGCTTGCTCGTTGATGGTACATGAGGACCTCTACAAAGATCTACAAAGTCTCCCTGCTTGTAAAGAGACAAAACTTCATTGGTTGGAATCGACTCAATAATTTCTGCCTTGTAATGCTCACCCATGCCCTTGAAAAACTTGACCGCTTCTTCTCGCGTCATCTCCATTCTCTCAATCGGAAGATTTTGCTTGACAATAGCATTCATCTTTTTCTCTATTTTTGCAAGGTCTTGCTCAGAGAAACCCTCCTTGTATGCAAAGTCGTAATAGAAACCATTATCAATCACAGGTCCAATAGTGACCTGAGCTTTTGGATAAATTTGCTGGGTTGCTTGAGCTAAGAGATGCGCAGTAGAATGACGAATCACCTCTAGTGCCTTTTCATCTTTATTGGTAATGATAGCAACGTCTGAGTCACCCTCTATCATGAATGAAGTGTCAACAAGCTGGCCATCCACCTCGCCTGCAATTGCTGCCTTTGCAAGACCTGAACCAATCGATGACGCCACCTCCGCTACAGTCAGTGACTGATCATATGACTTAACTGTGCCGTCAGGCAGTGTTACATTAGGCATAACTCATGAAAAAAACAAAAAATCCAATTTTACCTTGATAGATGACATACCTTTACAAAAAATAAGACTTTAAATCACTTTAGGATGTCAGCTTTAAAGTATATTAGGCCGATATGAAAATCACGCGTCAATCACCCGAATTTTTAATTCTCTTAATGACTATCGGCTCTGCAATCAGCTGGGCTGTTTGGCTGAATCTTCTGAACAACTTTGCGATCGAAGAGATTGACTTCACCGGCGCTGAAATGGGAATTCTACAAAGCCTGAGGGAGGTTCCTGGCTTTCTGGCATTTACTGTCATCTTTGTTTTAGCCTTTGTCAAAGAACAGAAACTGGCCTATATTTCTTTAGCAATGCTTGGAACGGGAATAGTTTTAACAGGCTTTGTTGAAACCAATCTGACCTTCTACCTGGCAACAATTGTGATGTCGATAGGGTTTCATTACTTTGAGACCATCAATGGCTCGCTCACACTTCAGTGGATCGATAAAGACAAAACGGCTGAATTTTTGGGCCGGGTTATTGCAACCAGATCTGCTGCCTCAATCATCGCCTTTAGCTTTGTATGGGTTCTCTTCCAGCAGTTCGAGCTCAGCTATATGTGGCTCTACACTCTGGGCGGCGGCGTAGCCATTGTGATCGTTTTTTATTGCTGGCAAAGCTTTCCATTGTTCCCAGAAAAGGTGACTCAAACTAAAAAGATTATCTTAAGAAAGCGCTACTGGCTCTATTATGCACTTCAGTTTATGAGCGGCGCAAGAAGACAGATATTTGTCGTATTTGCAGGCTTTTTGATGGTTGAAAAGTTTGAGTTTACGGTCGCTGAGATTTCAATGCTGCTCATTGCAAACGCTGCCATTAATGTGGTCTTTGCCCCCAAAATTGGAAGACTTATTCAAAGGTTTGGAGAGAGAAAATCTCTCATCTTTGAGTACATTGGACTGAGCCTTATTTTTGCAGGATATGCCTTTGTAGAGAGCAGTGAGTTTGCGGTCTTTTTGTATATTGCGGATCACCTCTTTTTCTCTATCGCAATTGCACTCAAAACCTACTTCCAAAAGATTGCAGATCCAGCGGACATAGCATCCAGCTCAGGCGTTTCCTTTACTATCAATCATATCGCTGCGGTCTTTATTCCGGTTGCCTTTGGTTTGGTTTGGCTTTACTCTCCATCACTGGTCTTTTTGGCAGGTTCTGGAATGGCCATTATCTCACTCATCCTGGCGCTCAACATGCCGTCAAAACCGGCACTAGGGAATGAGGTTTTATTGGGTAAGTTTTCTTAAAAACTATAGTTCACTCTAAGTTTTTATACTGCCGTTTGAAACCGGATTTGAAAAAAGTAAACTTGTTGTTTACGCTAGCGTTTCTGGATAATAAATCTTTAAACTAATCTTTATTGAAAATTATTATTTTAAATCTATTGTCAAATCAAAGCCGGCGGGAGACATGCTCCAAATACCAGTAGAATTATGGCTAATGGTATTACCCCAAGAAACTTTAAACTGTATATCAAGGCCTTTAGTAAGTGGAGTGACGGTGATGCCTCTTCCTGAGTCGATTCCCCTTCCAGCTAGCCAGTACTTTGTATTGGTCGTACTATCAAAATCATATGGCGCGGAGCTGGTATAGGCCGCAGCATCTAGGTTAGAGTCCAATAAAATATTGGTCCAGCCACCATCCCAATTTGGGAAATTGCGCTCTAACGCAGGTATGTTTGGATTACCTGCGTCAGCAAAGAGATGGTAAGATCGCGAGTTCCATTGCGGATTTGATTCAGCCAGGGTGCCGCACTCGGCACTCCACTTAGTTCGATCACTAGAGTCTACATCATAAAATTTGCGACCATTGGACCAGCAGTAAGTGCCGGTTCCTGTGCTTCCGGTCTGCGCTTCAGTAAACTGTGCTAAACCTTTGGTTGCGCTGTTATAGTCGAGTAACAAAACCGAGTGGGTGAACAATTTATCATGTGTCAGGAAAAAATCACCAATTCCACTGACTGAACTCGTGACGCCTTTTTCTGCAATTAGCTCGAGAGCTGCATCAGATTCATAAATAAATTCGCAGACACTTTGAAAATTATTAGCGTAAGGTAGTTCAGTGCAAAGACCAAATTTATAAGCTGAAACTTTGCGCGCTAAAGAATCCCTTTCTAGGCACCAACCATCGCCAGACACGTCAGTAGTGATTTGATTATCTGAGTTATAAGTACATTCGGTATTGGCAGTCACAACTCCGCTTAAGGTTAATAAGAGTAATACTGCAAATGCTCTAGAGAATTTGTTAGTGATTATTGTTTTCATATTAAATTCCAGTTAAGGTTACTGATGCAGATAATTTCTTGACAATCTTGTTTTCACGCTGAACTAAGCTATACCGTTCATCTCCCAATTTTTCAAGCTTATAGGCTGTGCTAGATAAATCAAATAATTTGGGCTTTGTGCTTTTTTGTCCAAAGCTCCAAGTGTATTTTAGATTGATGCTATTGGTGTCTTTAGTCGCTGCATCTTTATAGTCAGTTCGAACATAGTTAAGTGTGAGGTTGTCTGATAGATTTCCACCTAAGGTGTACTTTCTACCTTTTTTATCTTTCATGCCATCAATGCCTTTCCATGCAAAAGCATTCATTCCAAACTTCATTCCAGGTAGATACGGAAGTGCTACCTTAAAGCCCATATCTCTGCCATCTAAGGCTTTAGAATCTGTACCACTTTTATCTTTCTTATAGCCCGTTGTTCCGTTATAAATATTGACTCTTGACTCCAAAACAGAACTCACAACTTCAAAGCCAACACCATTTCTTTTGTGATCATCTGGAAACTCGTGATCATAAAAAGCGTTAACTCCAGTCATCCAAGTTTCATCATCATTTAGTCTTCGATAGCCCAATCCTAAATTCAATGTAGTTCGCTCATCATATCGATTTAGATTGATCTGATTAAAAAGAAACGAGTTCGGGTTATCACCATAGGCTTTTAGAACTCCAATATCTACGGTTGAATCACCCTCTTTTAGATTCGTGCTGACCTCTACCGTGTCAAAATTGGGGCTTAGCATTGCCCCAATACCTGATGAGATAAGTGAGTTAGTCGCACTCGTCATTCTGCTCATGAGTGAGGACTTAATTTGTTCTGAGTCGTCTGCATTGACACTCAGAGAAACACCAAGAGTCATGGTAAGAGCAGCGCTTAAAATAGTTTGAGTTAGCTTTGAACTGGATATTCTCATATTATTTTTATAGATTTAATAATGCTAATATTTAAATATAAAAATAAGTGTCAAAATCCACTATTTTTGTAGGTCTTTATAACCTATACTTAATCAAACATTTAACCCATTGAAAATTAATAAATAATTAAGTAATCCTCGTTTTTTATTTTGATTTTAGTAGATGATATAGACATCCTCTCTGAGACAATAAAAGACATTTGTACTCTTTTTGAGCTATAATTTTTTCATGAATGAACAGTTTAGAGTTGCTCAAAAATTAGGCCTCATGTTTCGATCTGAAGAATCCCTTCCGGTAGACATCAAATCTTGGGCCATTAAACAACTGAATGCACCCTCACCAGTTCTTGGAACAGAAACGGTTTACTCTGAAATCAAACCTTGGCCTAAATCTCTTCAGCCCAACCTTGATGAGCGAGCCGCTATGATGAGGCGCCACTGGGAGAACACAAAAAAGAGAAGACAAAAAATCAAGGGTTATGACACTGAGGCCGCTAAGCAAGCAAACGATAGAGAGAATCGGATGCATAAAAAAGACATGCTCAAGTTTGCTCACCAAAATGCTTACGGTTCAGATCAAATTCGTCAGAGGCTTGTCTCATTTTGGACCAATCACTTTACGATGGGCGGCTTTGAGTCAAGAGAGCTTTCAAGCCATGCCATGGAAGAAGGCATCCTAGCAAGCTTTGATGACTCATTTTCAGACATGCTATACAAAGCAACAACCCATCCAGCAATGCTCATGTATCTTGATAACCACATCAGCGCTGGACCTAATTCGAACCATGTGAGATGGGCTCGCTCTAGGAATGAACAGGCAGGTCTTAATGACAACCTCGGCAGAGAATTGTTGGAACTTCATACCGTGTCACCGAGCGCGAACTACAGTGAAGATGACATAAGAGATGCAGCAAAAGTGCTAGCAGGATGGGGAATGGATGTTCAAGGAAATCCCCCTAATTCTCTCATCGAGCAAGGTGGCACGACTAATCATTGGGACATGTACAAAAAGAACTGGGCAGAGCCTGGCAGTAAAGTTGTCCTTGGCAAAACTATTTATCAGGGCAAGCAAGGGCTTAGGCAGCTCACTGATTTTTTGGCTAATCATGAACACACAATTACTCATTTATCTTATAAGCTTGCTGAACACTTTGTAAGTGATGAGCCAAAACAGAGTGATGTTGATTTTATTGCTAATGCATGGCGAAAAAATAATGGCAGTTTAGAAAGCATTCATACAGCGGTCATAGAAAGAGCAATAGAATCAAAAGAGCCTAAGTTTCAATGGCCAATGACCTGGCTTTTTCAGGTTGTAAGGCTCACAGATTCGAGGTACTTTAAAGGTTGGAGCGAGGTTGATACTTATTTAGATAGGACCATGGAAACCAGAAGGATCTTTGAAGAGTTGGGGCAGTCTTTTTGGGTTCAAAGGCAACCTAACGGATACTCAAGTAAGAAAGAAGACTGGATATCTGGAGAGATGTTTGAGAGGCGTATTCGTTTTTCAGAGTCCATTTATAATTCAGGTGGTGGCATAAGGGATCCTGAAGTCATTATGGATCGTATCGGAGCAAACAGGGAAACACGAAATTTGATTACCAGTCTTGGTTCTTCTAGAAAAAATCAGTTCATTGCTCTGATGTGCAGTCCAGAACTTATGGGGCTTGATCATGCATAATATAAATTTAACAAGAAGGGATTTTTTAAAGGCATCAGGTGCCTCACTATTCTTATCTGGTATCCCTCTGCCAGGCTTTACTAGTGATAACCCTCCTGGAAACATTTCAGTGATTATCTTAGAAGGCGGAATGGATGGTTTGACTGCAGTTCCTCCGTTTGGTGACCCTAACCTTGAAAAAATGAGAAGCTCTCTCATTCCAGAGGATTACTTGAAACTTAACTCATTCTTTGGACTTCATCCCTCTCTGAAAAAACTGTCATCCTTCATGGCTACGAACAATGCCTCTATAGTTCATGCAACGTCGTTTCCATACAAGAAGAGATCTCACTTTGAAGGTCAAAATCTGATTGAAGGCGGCGGTTTAAGTCCGTTTTCTGAAAAAACAGGCTGGCTTGGACGATCTCTTGAGTTGGCAAAAATCCCTGGTAGAGCGCTTTCACTTGACATGCCTTTAATTTTGAGAGGATACAATGAAAATGATAATTTCTTTCCAGCAAACATACAAAATTCAAACAAAATAAACAATAACCTTGTTGATACACTCTCAAAAGTCCACAGCATGGACAGCGCAAAAATCTTTCAAAAAGTGAAGCAGAAGAGTATTGAAAATCTTGGAGATATACCCAGAGATGCTGAGAGTTTGGCAGAATATGCTGGAAATGCTATGTCAAAAAAAGGAGGTCCAGTCGCATCAGTCATTAGGCTTGATGACTTTGATACGCATGCAAGCCAAGGTGATGGCGAGGGAAAGGATCATGGCGATAGGTTAGCGAAAGTTGATAACGTTATTGCAGCCTACAAGAGAGGACTCGGCACTGCATGGGATAGAAGTATTATCTTGACACTGACTGAGTTTGGAAGGACTGTTGCAATGAACGGCACTTGGGGAACTGATCATGGCTATGGAACCGTTGGTCTGATTGCCGGAGGGAGCATTAAAAAGTCTAGGGTGATAGCGAATTGGCCTGGACTTGCCAAAAATGAGCAGTATGAACAAAGAGATTTGATGGCAACGATAGATTATCGATCAGTCTGCGCTGCATGTATTGAAAAGTCCCTAGGTCTCGATCATGATTTGATTGCAAGTCAAGTGTTCTTTGACTCAAAACTCCCTAGAGTATTTGATTTCATTTTTTCTTGAATCTTAATCAAAAGGACTCTTTAGGTCGCAATTTATGAGACGACTCAAGACATTACTTGTTTTTTTATTATTATTTACAGCTAATATTGTCAATGCTAACTACCTTGATGATTGGCCTGATGATGCGCTTTGCGGTTGGATGCAGCAATCTTCTCCACCTGAGTACATTGCTGATGAGGTTAAAAAAAGAGGCATTCTTTGTACCGACGGCATTGCATCAATTGATCCCAATGCATCATCAGATCAAAGCTCTGATAATTCAGGAATAGAAATTTACGACATTGTCTTTAGTGAAGATGTTCTAGAAGAACTGATTCAAATCGCACCGCAGGAGAATGCTGCAGACTTTACGAAATCTTTTAAACAATACCAGCTAGCTAATCTTCAAAGTCAACTCATCTGTGGATTTAGGCTTCGACGCGTTGTTTATGAAAACAATCCGGAAGGAGAGATTGAAGACTGGAATTTGGCCCACGGATCATTAATTATCAATGGCTCTAAGGTTACGCTGGATGGCAGATGGAAAACAGGTGGACTCTCTAATGACCCCAAATATATGAAAGATGAAGTTAATTTACGCTTAACAAAAGATGGGCACATTGTTGGCAAAATGGCCTACTTTCATTTGTTTGTTAATAACGGCGAGGCAGCAGAAAAACCACTTTTTATTGAACTAAAAAAACACCAAAAATCAAAGACGCTCAATTACAGATCTATAGACTCATACTCGGCTGCAGAAATTTGGATTGATGTTCAGGATTGGGCTGGTGGGGTCATGACTATCTTTAATTGTCTGGATAGTAAAGAGATTGAGAAAAAGAAACTCGCAAAAGATAATGCTGAAAAACTTTACAAAGAAGCGCTAGCTAAAGAAAAAGCTGAACTTAGGCTCTTGAATAAGATTTACCAACCATATGTTTTAGGACCAAATACAGTGTTCAATATCAAATATTTAGATGGAGTTTTTAAAGCAAATGCACCCCCTGAAGATTCTAAAAAACTTCACGATGATGAGCTCCATAAAGCGCATATTAGTGGAGTAATAGAAAGTGATAATTTGAAAAAAAATTTAGCTATTAACTCTCTTGCCTCAATTCGTGAAAGCGAGGACTTTACTGTCTTAGTTCTAATTACCAATGAAAATGAAATAGCGCCTTTGAAAGATTTTGCTAAACCTTCAATTGAGCATTGCGGGAAACTTCCTGGTTGGTGGTGGGATAAGCTGTCCTTTGTCATTTCAACTTATGATATTGAAATTGCTAAAAAACAAAAATGTTACTTTGATTTCTTTAACAATCAAACCAATTCAGAAGCTAAAAGCCTTTACAGGGCAATTCTTTCTGCATCTCCAAGTATAGTTTCTTACCTTGAATCAAATGTAGATCGATAGCTTAAAAGTAACAAAATTACTTTGGTGCCTTGTAGAGCATTATCAGAAAACTTTTAATAGATAAACGCAAAATAATTAAATCCTTAAAAAAAATATATATATTTTCAAAAATATAATCTAGTCCAAAGTGATATACTTTGAGTATTGTAGTTTATTTTGAATTATTTTATGAATGAGCAGTTCAGGATTGCACAGAAGCTTGGCCTTATGTTTAGAGGTGAAACACCACTACCTGATGACATTAAGTCCTGGGCAATAAGCCAACTCAATGCCAAGTCGCCAGCACTTGGAATCAAAAGCTTTAAATCCATGAACTCTGATATTAAGGAGTGGCCTAGAGAGCTCCAGCCTAACCTTAAGAAAAGGGCAGAGATGTGGACTCTTTACAGAGCGAATCGAAAGAAAGAGAGAGAGAAGATTGATGGCCAAGATACTCAGGCAGCTAAAACAGCGAATGAGGAAAAAAATCTGATGGGACAAAAAGATTCTTTGAAGTTTTCTCATAGAAATGTTTATGGTCAGGACCAAATAAAAATTCGCTTTATGAATTTTTGGGCAAATCATTTCACAACGGGCAACATACATGACAATCAAAACGTCATTGGTCACTTAATAGATGAAGCGATACTAGCTAACTTAAATAGCTCATTTTCAGAAATGCTTTACAAGGCCACCTCTCATCCTTCGATGCTGATTTATTTAGACAATATCTGGAGCTCAGGTGAGGACTCAACTGAAACTAGAGAGCAAAGAAGAAACGGCAGACAGGCAGGCCTTAATGATAATTTAGGGAGAGAGCTTTTGGAGCTTCACTCTGTGTCCCCATCAGCAAAATATTCTGAGACTGATATTAGGAATGCGGCAAATGTTCTAGCGGGATGGGGAACTGAGCTAGAAAAACCATTAAACGAAATGAGAGCGTTAGCTAATACGACTGATCATTGGGATGTATACAAGAGAACCTGGGCCCAGCCAGGAGTTAAAAGAGTAATGGGTAAAACCATCAACCAGGGCAAAGGAGGTTTAAGAGAGCTGACAGATTTTCTAGCAATGCATGAGCATACCATTTCTCACCTTTCAATCAAACTTGCCCAGCACTTTGTGAGTGACAATCCTAGCCAATCAGATGTTAGCTATATCGAGAATGCCTGGAGAAAAGGAAATGGTAATTTAGATCAAATTCATACCGCTGTTATTGAAAGAGCAATTCTATCGAAAGAGCCAAAGTTCCAATGGCCAATGACTTGGCTATTTCAAACCATTAGGCTGAGCAATGCTACTTTTTTCATGGGCTGGGATGAGGTCTTTGGATATGATAATAACCTCATGAATCACCGTAAAACTTATGAAGAGCTGGGTCAGAGTTTTTGGCTTGCAAGGCAGCCCGATGGATACTCGAGTGATAAAAATGAATGGCTCTCAGGTGAAATGTTTGAGCGAAGAATCAGGTTTGCTGATGCTATCTATAGAGTTGGACGCCCTCAATTCTCGTCATCAGAAATTATGGATCGAATTGGAGCCAATAGTGCCACTCGAGATCTCGTTAATCGAGTTGGAAAGTACGAGAATGAAAAATTCATTGCTTTAATGTGTAGTCCTGAACTTATGGGGTTAAAAAATGCCTAATATCAATTTAACAAGAAGAGATTTTTTAAAAGCATCTGGTGCTTCTTTATTTTTAGCTGGCCTCCCGATTCCAGGCTATTCTCAGGACAAACCTCCTGGAACTATTTCAGTAATTATTCTAGAAGGAGGAATGGATGGACTGACTGCTGTCCCCCCATTTGGAGACCCAAATTTATTAAAGATGAGAAAAGATCTGGTATCGCAGAACTATCTAAAGCTGAACTCATTTTTTGGGCTGCACCCCTCTTTTAAATATTTTGCTGGTTTGATGGCTAAGAACAATGCAGCCGTCATTCACGCTACTAATTTTCCATATGTGTTAAGGTCTCATTTTGAAGGACAAAATTTAATGCAAGGAGCAGGATTGACTCCTTTTTCTGAAAAGACCGGCTGGCTCGGCCGAGCACTAGATCTTGCAAAAACACCTGGACGAGCTATGTCTCTTGATATGCCTTTAATTTTAAGAGGTAGCAATGAAAATGATAACTTTTATCCAGCAAGCATTTTGAAATCTGGTGACTTAATAACCAATCTAATTCAAAATATTTCAATGACTCACGAGGGTGATGGCGCAGAAGTTTTCAAAAAAGTCCAACAAAAAAGTACTCAGTCAAATGTAATCGTTCCTAGAGATCCTGCCAGTCTTGCCCAATATGCTGGCAAAGTCATGTCCCAAGAAGGTGGTCCACTGGCTTCTGTAATCAAAGTTGATCAGTTTGACACTCATGCTAATCAGGGCGCTGAAGAAAATGGGCAACATGGAAATCAGCTAGCCGTTGTTGATGACATTATTGCTGGTTACAAGGATGGTCTCGGAGATGCCTGGGATAGAAGTATTATCCTTACCCTCACTGAGTTTGGAAGGACGGTCTCTGAGAACGGAACAAGGGGGTCTGATCATGGTTATGGATCCGCTGGGCTTTTGGCGGGCGGCGCCATAACTAAAAGCAATATTATCTCCCAGTGGCCTGGACTTTCTAAGAGTGAACAATTCGAACAAAGAGACCTCATGTCTACTATAGATTACCGCTCTGTCTGTGCAGCTTGCATTGAAAAAGCACTCGGACTGGATCACGATCTGATTGCTGATAAAGTTTTCTTTACCCCTAAATTGCCGCGACTATATGATTACATTTTTTCATAAGATTTGATCACGCTTTAAAGTGATATTAAATCGCTTTAAATATGAAAAAAAATTAAAAAAATTATTATGAAAAAATTATTTTTAGCATTTACTCTATTATTTTTTTCAACTTTTAGCTTTGCTGGTGATTGTCCAGATGGGAGTGATCCAGTCAGATCTATTTCTGATGACGGGACATACTTTGTTTATAATTGTGCTGGTGGGAGTAATAATTCTTCAAACTCATCAAGTCAAAGCTCATCCTCCTCTAGCAGCTCTTCACTCACCAGAGATTCTTCAATAGTAACCTATGAGGTTGTTTTTGCTGCAGACATACTTCAAGAATTACTTGAAAGAGTTCTCTCCAAAACTGATTTTGACTTTAGCAAACACAAGCTCACAAGTAACGCTGACAATTGGCGTTGTAATTTTGATATGAGAAGAGTCAACTACGAAGATTCTGTTGGCGGAACTATTGAGTCATGGTCTTCAGCGCGAGGTGCAATTGTTATTAGTGGCTCCAAGGTAAGCTTTGCAAAAGGATCAGCTTGGGATATGGGCGGTCTGTCAACTGATCCAAGTTATTTGCAGGATGAGGTGAATCTTAAGCTTACTCATGATGGACATATTGTTGGAAGGATGGCCTACTTTCTTTATGGTGTTCAAGAGGGAGAAGTCCCAGTAAGGCCAAGTTATGTGAGCCTAACGAAGCACAATAGATCTAAGCCAATTGATCCCAGTAACATGAAAAAAACAAATGCTGAGCTTTGGATTGATGTTGAGAATTGGGCTGGAGGAATTATACGAATAAAAGGTTGTAAACAAACCAGCGCTCCTAAAACGAATAACAACCAAAGCTCTTCCTCTACTAAAGTAATCGCTACCTCGGATAAGGATCCAACAGTATCTAACATTATTGAAGTCATTCAAGGCGACAGGATTATTGTTGATATTGCAGAGCCGCATGAACTTGCTGGCAGCGGTTTAACAATATTTCTGAAGGATATTGATGCTCCAGATGCCATTAAATCCTGTCCAAAGCAAATGGAGCTTGGTCAAAAGGTTAAGGACATTGTTGCTCAAAAATTAGCAGATGCACAAAGTATTAAACTAAAAAACTTTAGAAAAACAAATAAAGGTATTCGCACTCAAGTCATTGTGGATGGTAAAGACCTAGGGGAAGAATTAATATCTAAGGGTTATGCATCAAATGAATGGGGATACTGGAAAGCTTATATCTGTAGCTCTTTGACGGCCTATTTATCTGCAGAGCAGCACATGTGGAACAAGGATTTTGATAAAGCCATTTTTTGGTATGAGCGCGCAATCGTAATGGAGCCTGATAGCTCTCAAAGAGGAAAAGCAGAATTTGAACTCAACATAGCATATAGAAGTTTGGGTGATTCTATCTCTGCTAATAATCATCTCATCGAATCTGCAAAACAAGGATGGAGTGAAGGTGAATTTCAGCTTGGTGAAAACTATCTTAATGGATGGGATGGATTTACTAAAGACTTAAGCGAGGCCAAATATTGGCTCAAACAGGCTTATGCACATGGCGAAGATAGGGCAGAAAAAGTTTATTGCAGCTCTCTTACCCCAGACAAACAAGCAACATGTAAGTTTTAAATTCTTAGTGTGTATTGCTTAATATGAAAAAAATATTCCTTCTTTTAATTCTATCTTTTTTCTCATTACAAAGCTATGCAGGCTCTTGCCCTGATGGTAGTGATCCAGTAAGGAGTATTTCTGCGGATGGGACTTATTTTGTCTACAATTGTGCCGGAAGCAGTAATGATGCTTCTTCATCAACTAATTCTTCATCCAAAGCTTCAAAGTCATCTAACAAACAGAGCTCTAAAAAAATCGACCGATTTGGAGGTATATCTGAAATACCAGAAGATGCTAACCCAAATTTTGAAACCTTACAATATTATCTTTATAGATACTTATATTCTTTTAATATTCACCCTTTTTGTGGCCCAAATAGTAAAGAACTGCATTGTGAAGATAGTTCACCAAGATATCCCTACTTAGTTGAACCTTCTGATAATCCTTATCAATTTCAATCTAATCTTCGAGAAGATAGATACATAAAAAAACAATTGCAAGATACTGGGTTATTGAGCTATTTACTATATGAAGATGGAGAAATTGTAATTGATGAAATAACGCCTAAAGATAGGTTTGGCGGTATGTTTAGAGATTCAAGTAAATTTCATTCACAATCAGTTGCAAAAACCCTCATTGGTTATGTTGCAGGTCATGCAATATGTGAGGGGTATATTGATAGTGTTGACTCGAGATTAAATGACTGGCCGATACTTGAAAACACGCTTTATCATAATCAAAAATTGATAGATGTGTTGAATATGGCATCAGGCACTCAAGCATATTTCAATGGGTCTAACAGATTTACGAATTCAAATCGAGCTGTCACAAGCCCTACTGTCGAAGACATCATGAAAAGGGAGTTTAAAGGCTCGAAAAAATCAAACTCCATCTACAATTATAATAATTTAAATCCAAATGTTGTCGGCTCGTATCTTATTTATAAGTTAGGTGCTGATAACTTTCAAGCGCTCTTGGATGATGTTTTTAAGAACAAAGCAAGAATTGAAGGTGAGGTCTTCTTTCTTAAAAATGAAGACGCAAAAAAAGATGATCTAAGTATATGGAGTCAATTTTACGCAGCCCGATATGACTATCTAAGAATAGCAAAGGCCATGCTCGATGATTGGGAAAACGATACTTGTGCTGGTCAATATTTAAAAACTATTCATGAAAGAAGGATACCAAAAAATGGCTCCCAAGGCTACGAAGGAAGGGTTGGCTTACCTCAAAGTTATGGAGGTTTTTTTCATACTGGCTATAAAGGAATGGAAAATAGGCCTGTCATGGGTATGGATGGATATGGAGGTCAAACTGTATTAATCGACTTTGAAAGAGGAAGAATTATTGCCACTCAAGCCATTCATGACAATATGAAATTTCCTCAACCAGGTGGTATTGATTTTAAAAAAATGTCATATGAAAGAATAAAAAATGGCAAGCCTAGTTCAAAATCCAAGCCATCTACTGAGCCTGTTGTTGATTCTCAGCAAATAATTAAGGAGAGAAATGCCGCTATAGAGGCTGAGAAAAAAGCAAAACAATACTGGGACGATTATTATGATTGCACTGAAACTACTTCCGGCAAATCAAATATAGATGCCTGTATAAAGAATATTGTTAAAAAACGAGAAAAAACAATTAATTCTAACGATATTAATTTATATGGGGACGCTTTTAAGATGTCAGGAGGAACAGTCTCGATCCCAGAAAGCGCCAATCCAAATAATGAAACTTTGAGATATTTCCTTTATAAATATTTATATTACGCGCCTCAATGCTGCGAAAGTTTTCATAAAGTTGAAGCCTCAAATCCTTACAACTTTCAATTTGATCTTCGAGAAGATAGATACATCAAACAACAAATGCAAACAACGCCATTATTGAGTTACCTCTTATATGAGGACGATAAAATTGTAATCGATGAAATCACTCCTAAAGATAGATTTGGAGATATGTTCACAGACTCATCTGTTTATCATTCAAGGTCAATGGGCAAAAGTATCACTTCCTATTTGGCTGGCCATGCGATATGTGAAGGGAAAATTGAAAGTGTAGACTCCAGATTAGATGACTGGCCGATACTTCAAAATACGCTTTATCATAATCAAAAATTAATTAACCTTTTAAATATGTCAGCAGGTGACTCAGCCTACATTAAAAATGATAACTTCATTAACCCAAAAGGACTAAATACTTTCAATGACTCATCCCTTCAAATGATGATGAAGAATGAGTTCAGAGGCTCAAAAAAATCTTTTGCTCAATACAGTTATAACGATGCGAATCCAAATATAGTTCTGAGTTATCTTTGGTATAAGTACGGTGAAGATGATTTTAAGCGCCTCTTAGATGATGTATTTGCCAAAAAAATAAGAATTGGAGATGAGATCTTTTTTAACAAAACTGGAGTTGCTAAAAAAGATGAAAAATCTCTAATGCATACTTTTTACACGACCCGTTATGACTATCTAAGAATCGCAAAAGCCATGCTTGATGATTGGGAAAACGATACTTGCGTTGGTAAATATTTAAAAACAATTCATGAAAGAAGAATACCAAAAAATGGCGCACAGGGAAGCACTGGAAGAGTTGGCATCCCAGGCAGTTATGGTGGTTTTTTTCATACTGGATTTAAAGGGATGGAAAATAGACCAGTCATGGCCATGGATGGTTATGGTGGACAAACTATAACCATAGATTTTGAGAGAGGCAGAATTGTAGTGACTCAAGCTATTCATGACAGTATGAAATACCCCAAACCAGGAAGTTTCGATTGGAAAAAAATAGTTTATGAGACAATTAGAAATGGCAAGCCAGCTTCAACATCAATTGTAAAAAAACCCGCAGAACCAGCCATTAATCCTGAGCAGATTATTTTAAATAATAAAGCCCGACAAGAGTCTCAGAAAAAAGCAAAAGAATATTGGGACAATTACTATGCTAAGTTATTTTGGGGAACAAGTGCCAAAGGCGCCTCTACTGATGGCTCAGCATCCTTCAGCGAGGACTTTGAAAATGCAGATCAGCGAAAGATAAGAGTAGTCGATGAGCAAAACAACTGGTTCATTAAGCAGGACAATGATGGTAATGCAATGTATTGCAACAAGGCAACCAATAATTGGACAGATTTTATGCTTGGAAGTGCTAATTGGAAAAATTATTCTATCTCATACAAAGTAAAACTTTCTAGTAAAAAATTAGGGACTTTAGAAACACATATTAGAAAAGGTCGAAATAATGGACCTCAATATAGAGCTATTAACAAAATACCTGGCCGCGCTTCAATAGAATTCGCTCACCCTTCTAATAGAGTCAATCAGGGAATAGCAAGCGGTGAAAGAGCAGCCATAGGTGATCAATGGTCAGATATTAAGCTCATTGCTTTAGGGAACAGTATTAAGTACCTCGTTAATGGAAAAGTTGTTGCTAGCACTAATGATGATAGAGCTAAAGAAGGTGCTGTAATGATAGCGGCCTCTAGAAACCTAGAAGTATGTATCGATGACATTGTTGTCAAGACAGAAACTGTAACAGAAGAAAAAGAAACACCTGTCGTTAAAGAAATAACAGAAGATAAATTTAGCTCTGAAAAATCAGAACTATTTAAAAATATTAAATCTACAGATGCCTTGGATGGCTATTATTCATTTACACTTGTTCAGTCTCCTATGACTCAGCTTGGAAGTGGCTCACTTGAAGTCAATAATGGTATAGTCACCATCACTCAAGACAGTAAGGGCATCGTTACGCCAAGTTATGCTAGTTTTGAGGGTCGAATAAATCAAAATGGAGACATTAAAGCTCTATTTTATTTTCACCCTTGTAGCGGCTGTGAAGATCAATTAGTTGAGTTTGAAGGAAACCTCAATAAGAAAAAGTTGAGCGGAAAGTATAACGACTCACAAATTTATTTTTATCTGACAGCTAAAAAAGGTGATGTTATCAAAAAAGTGGCAAAAACAGAAGAGACAAAAACGACAGTGGCAAAGAAAGTTGAGACATCAGACTCTGACCCAACAGTCTCTAAAGTTATTGAAGTAACTCATGGCGATAAACTGATTGTTGATATTGCAGATCCCCACGAACTCGCTGGCTCTAATATTAAGGTAAGTCTAAAAGACATTGATGCACCTGATGCGACGCGCTCTTGCCCCAAACAGATGGAATTAGGACTTAAAGTGAAGGATTATGTCGCTCAAAAACTTGAAAATGCATCAAGCATCAAACTCACCAACTTAAGAAAGACTAACACAAAAATTATTGCGCAAGTCATCGTTGACGGGGTAGACCTCGGAGAAGAACTTGTATCAAAAGGTTATGCCTCTGAAGAGTATGGCTACTGGAAGCCTTATTTTTGTAGTGCACTGAGTGCAACCAATCAGGCTGATCAATATGTTGATACGGATCAAAAGAAGGCTATCTTTTGGTATGAAAGATCCATCGTTCTTGATCCTAAAGGAAGCAAGAATCAGGAATCTCACTTCGCTCTCTCTCAAATGTATTCCAATTTTGGTAATACTGATAAATCGTTAGAGAATCTTAAAAAATCTGCCTCTCTTGAGTGGATTCCAGCAATGGAGCAGCTTGGCTCTCACTACCTGAATGGTAATGGCGTCAAGAAAGATCCTAATCAGGGTAAAAAGTGGCTTAAGAAGGCTTTTGATAAAGGAAGTCAAAGAGCAGAGGATATATATTGTGGATCACTTCCGAAGGCCAAACAAAAGACCTGTAAGTTTTAGTTAAGCACTTTCAATAGACTCAATCATCAGCTGTAAGGACTCGTTTCCTCTAAATGAATTGACGTTTAGTTTATATGCCGCCCTAACCTTCTTGGAATCAAGCTTTTCTTGAAAAAAAGCAATCCCCTCCAGAACTGAATTAGTACCTTGGAGCTTTAGATTGCACTTCAGGTGCTTTTCACCAATAACTCTTTGCTCCAACAGTTCGAAGTCTCCATAGAAGATAGGCTCTTCAAATCCCTGCCCCCATGGAGAGGCTTGACGCAAAAGATCTGCATTCTTAAATGTGATTTCTGATAAGTCAAGTTGGCCATCAGTTAAGAGCTCAATGATGGGTTTTTTGCCTTTGAGATGCCTTGTTATTGCCTCAGTAAATGCATTTTTAAACTTTTCAAAGTTTTGAGGTTTAATCGTGAGGCCTGCAGCCATCGCATGCCCTCCAAACTTCTCAATGAGTCCTGGATTGTCTCGATCTACAAGGTCCAATAAGTCTTTGATATGAACATCAGGAATAGAGCGTATAGACCCCTTTAAAACATCATCAGCTTTGGCAAATACAGCCGAGGGGCACTGATAGGTTTCTTTGAGTTTTCCAGCTACAATGCCAACTACTCCTTCATGCCAAGACTCATCATAAAGCACAATGGCGAAATCACTCTGATCAATGGCTTGACTTTCAACAATAGCGAGCGCCTCATCCTGCATTCTTGTCTGCTCTTTGCGCCTTTTAATATTGAACTCTTCAAGCGTTTGCGCATACCTTCTTGCATCATTCATATCTTCTGAGAGAAGACACCTTATCCCTTGTGAAATATCACTCAGCCTTCCTGCTGCATTAATTCTTGGAGCTACAGTAAATCCTAGGTCTGAAGCCTGCAATGTTTCAATTGGACGCTTAGTAAGCTCAAGGATTGCCAGGATGCCTTTTGAGCAGTTCTTTTGACGAATACGCTTAATTCCCTCATTTACCAAAATTCTGTTGTTTTGATCCAGTTTTACAACGTCAGCTACCGTTCCAAGTGCAACTAAATCTAAAAGCACTCTCAGGTCAGGATTTTGAATGTTATTTTTCTCAAAATAGCCCTGCTTTGCAAGGTGAGTCTTAAGAGATGAGAACAAATAAAAACTAACGCCAACCCCAGCTAAATTTTTCGAGGGAAAGTCACACCCTCTGAGATTTGGATTAATTATTGCATTGGCATTTGGAAGTTCATTTGGCGGAAGATGATGATCTGTGATGATGACATCAATATCAAGTGATCTCGCTAATGCAGCTCCCTCATTACTCGATATGCCGTTATCAACAGTAATAATGAGGTCTGGCTCTTTGTCACGCTTAGCCTCCTTCACAATCTCAGGACTCAATCCATAGCCATGCTTGAACCTGTTAGGAACCAAAAAGTCAACATACTTTGCGCCCATAAGTCTGAGCGCTCTAATAGCGACAGCGCTGGCAGTTGCGCCGTCTGCATCAAAGTCTCCAACGATTAAAATACGCTTATCTTCTATAAGGCATCGCTCTAGAAGCTCGAGGGCAATATTGAGCTGATCAAAGTTCGGTTTAAGGAGCCCTGGAAGAGCCATCGAAAGTTGAGATTCAGACACCCCTCTTGCAGCGTAGATTCTTTTCAGAAAAAGAGGAATATCATCAGAGTAAGACTCATACAATGATTGATCGATCTCTCTAGTCAGCACTTCTGACAAGTCTTACAAAAGTGTCAATGGTCTTATCGCGAGCCATCGAGCCGCCATAGAAGAATGGTGTTTCATAGGCCATTTTAGGGATAGAGTTAACAGAAGTAGAGGTCCAGTATCCATCCATCTGAGTGTTTGGAAAGAAATCAGCATCAATCAGTAAATCACCCTCTCCGTAATAGTCAACAATTGAGTTAAGCTCCTCCCTAGTTGGCAGTCTCCAATCTGAATAGCCACAAAGTTCTGCCTTATTAATGTCCTTAATAAAAGATTGAGTGTTACAATTTTTGCCCCAGTAGCAATTTTTACTGAAGGTGCCATTATCCCTCCCACTCACTCCATCAAACCAGGTGTATGTATTAAGAGCATATTGAACGCCCTTCTTGTCAGTTTTAACTTCCCAAACGAGTGATGTTTCATTATCCAAAACGCATGACCAACTCTCACTCTCTAAAGGAAGCGTTTCACCAGAATTAGAGATCTTGTTAAAGCCAGCATTGGCTGCAATACTGAAAAGTAACATTAAGGGCAATAGAAGACTGTTTCTCATCAAGTTCATCATTCATTCATTAAGTTATTATTCTACCATTTCTATGCTTTCATTAAAGCACTCGAATTCTACTGAGCAGATGATTTTCTCTCAAATATGATGAGTGCAACACCAATAAAAATAAAACTATCCGCCAAGTTAAAGACAGGCCAATAGAAACTGTTCACATGCAGATCAATAAAATCAATGACATATCCGTATAGCGCTCTGTCAATTAAATTTCCAACCGCACCAGAGAGAAGAAAAAACTGTCCAAACAACTTCTGTTTAAATATTGCAGGTGTTTTCTGAGCCCACCAGATAACCCAAAGAGAGACCAAAATAGACACCCCTAATAGGAATATTTTTCCTATCCAGCCACCATCAGACAAAATACTAAAAGCCGCCCCTGTATTATGAAGATAGGTCCAACTCAGATACGGATTAATAGCCACTGACTGGCCTAATTCAAATGAAGCCATAAAGATTTGCTTAGTGAATTGGTCTGACAAAACCAAAACTAAAAATAAGAGAAAGTACTCCTTATGCTTCATAAATAATTCGATTAAAAAAATAAAGTTAACCACTTTAGATTAATATGCACTCAATTAGGCTCAAATACTAACTAAAGGGCAACTATTGAGTCAATGTGTTTATAATTAATCTCTGATTCTATTATAAATATTGTGGAGGTTTCATGGGTTTTTTAACAGGCAAAAAAGCACTCATTGTTGGTGTTGCATCAAATCGCTCAATCGCTTGGGGGATTGCTGAATCAATGGCAGCGAATGGTTGTGAGATTGCCTTTACCTACCAAACTGAAAAACTCAAGGGTCGCGTTGAAAAATGTGCTGAGATTTGTAACTCGTCAATCGTCATTCCCTGCGACGTATCAAGTGATGAGCAAATTAATGAAACCTTTGGTGAGCTTAAAAAGTCATGGGACAGCTTTGATATATTAATCCATTCGGTTGCCTTTGCTGAAAGGTCAGAACTGGATGGCAATTATCTTGAGGTTACAACGCGTGAAGGCTTTTTGAAGGCTCATGAAATTAGCTCATACAGCTTTACCGCGCTTGCAAAAGCAGCAATGCCAATGCTTAATGAAAATGGTGCCTTACTGACTCTAAGTTACTTAGGTGCACTGAGAGCGATACCAAATTACAATGTCATGGGTATAGCTAAAGCCTCACTTGAGGCAAATGTTAGATATATGGCTGCAGCTATGGGCGCTGAGAAAGGCATTAGAGTCAACGCTGTATCAGCAGGAGCTATTAAAACTCTAGCAGCGAGCGGCATCAAAGGTTTTGGTAAACTCCTTGATCATGCAGCAGAAAGCTCCGCGCTTAAGCGTAATGTCAGTATTGAAGAAGTCGGCAATGTAGCTGCATTCTTGTGCTCTGATTTAGCATCAGGCGTTACAGGAGAGGTGACCTATGTAGACGCAGGATATAACTTTTATGAAAAAGGACCTGATCTTTAGAGCAGGTCAGTAAAAACTTTTATCTCAGCGTTTTCTCTTAGTTGTTTAATTAAGGAGACAAACATTTCATTATTCTCCTGGCTTAAATAGAGAGCTGATATACCTGTATCCGATTCACCCTCCGGAGTTCTTACACCAGCCAAATCAATAACCAATGAAGTGAATCTATTAGCACTCTCAGCACTGTAAGTGTGTCTACCCTCTTCAGGTTTTGCAAGAGTAAAAGATAAAGAAGTCACATCATATGGCAACTCATTTGCTCTTGAAATCCAACCTTCATTAACCCACTCTAAATTATTTTCAGAAATGATTTGATTCGCAGTCTGCTCATCATCACTAGAGAGTGCTGAGGCAATATTTTCGGCTAAATTATCGACAACCTCTTTTGCTGCATCGGTCTTCAATGCTACTTCAATTTGACCTTCTACCTCACTTAACTCTCTTTCGCGCTCAGATTGAAGATCAGATAGAGTTAAAACGACAAATTTTTCTGGGCTCATCTCCATGACCTCAGAGTTTTCGCCCCCATCAATCACAGCAGAGCTAAAGGCGGAGGCTACAAATTTTGGATCATACTGGTCGCTTCTCTCAGAAAAATACTCACTCGTTTGAAGCTCTAAACCAAACTGGTCAGCAACCATGTCTAATGACTCTTCATATGACAAGTTCATGAACTCCTCAAGAGAGCCAAACAGTGACTTTTCTTTAGCTTGTTTGATATACAACGAAACAAGTTGGTCTTCGACCTCATCAAAAGATTGCATTGTTTCTGACTCAATACCGGTTAGCTTAATAATATGAAAATAACCATAATCTGTTGGAACAACCTCGCTGACATCACCAATATTCATAGCAAATACAGCCTCATCAAATTCAGCGCCCATTAACTCTCTTTCGAAAAAGCCAAGGTCACCGCCCTCTTCATTCGATGAGGTGTCTTCAGAGTTTACTTTAGCAAGCTCAGCAAAATCAGCGCCCTCTTTAATTTGACCTAACAAATCATTTGCTAACTCTTCACTCTCAACCAAAATATGCTGTGCTCTTCTTCTCTCTGGATTGGTAAACAGTTCAGCATTGTCATCATACAAACTTTTAAGCTCGTCATTAGTTGGGCTTTCCGGCTCTTCCATCGCATCCAATGTGAGCTCAACAAAATCTACCTTGACCTTTCTGCCTTCGATAAAACTGGACCTGTTATCATTAAAATAATCTGAAATTTGGCTTTCAGAGACTCTAACCTGATCAATGTAGTTTTCAGTATTAAGAGCCAAATAAGAAACCTCTCTTTGCTGAGATGCAAGATCGTTTAATTGCTGTGTTTGAGTTACAGACATGAAGGCTGAGCCGCTCAAATTTCTTTTGACTTGTTCGCGATTAAGCGCCTTAGACTGTGCTATTTCATATCCTGCTGGGGTATAACTATTGAGCCTTAGTAGTTGAATATAACGGTCTTGTGAGAACTCTCCATCAACCAAAAATGCTTGGTTCATTTCAATAACTGACTTCACCTCATCATCCAGTGTAACAATGTCTAAGGAGTTGGCATAGTTTTCGATAAGCTTTTCATTAATTAAAGAATCTAGAAGAGTTTGCTTCAGCGTATTATCAATTTCCTGTGTGTATGCAGCACCCAGTTGCTGCTGCAAATTAAGTTGCTGAGAATTCAATTCTTGGTAATATATATTTATGTCAATATCCTCTCCATCAACTTTCGCAATTGAAGTGTTTGCAGAGCGTCCAGCATAATCCTGAATGCCCCATAACGCAAATGGAACTATAAGTATTCCAACGATAAGATAAGATATCCAGCCTTTTGATTTATTTCTTATTGCACCTAACATAATAATTTTTACCGATATTGTTAAAGTCTTTGCTAATTTGAGGATTCTATAAATTTATATCTCTCTAATAGCTTTTGTGAAGCATTATACAAGGCTAAGCGAATCATCTTAAGAAGTTTTATGCCAGAAGCTTTATTGATATTTTTGAGCTAGTTTTTCTAAGAGATTTTCAATATCTTCCAGTTTTGTATCCCATGCAGTTACAAATCTGACAGCTTTTCCATCGAGCTCTTCCTCATTGACATCATATCCATAACTATTCAGATAATCAATGACATCTCGTGGAAGATGAACAAAGACTTCGTTAGATTCTGTGGGATAGGCTAATTCAATATTTGAAAAATGGTTGAGCCCTTCACTTAAAATCTTTGCCATAGCATTAGCATGCTTGGCATTTTTTATCCACACATCATCAGAAACATAAGCATTCATCTGAGAAGAAATAAAGCGCATTTTAGATAGCAGTTGCCCAGATCTCTTATGAAGAAAAGGAAAATCACCAACCATTTCTGGCTTAAAAAATATAATGGCTTCTGCTGCAAGACAGCCATTTTTAGTGCCGCCTAAAGTCAGAACATCCACACCAGATTTCCAGGTCATCTCAGCTGGACTGACATCGAGAGACACCAGCGCATTAGCAAAACGGGCTCCATCCATATGGACACTCATTGCATGTTCATGAGCTATTTTTGCAATATCTCTTATCTCTTGGAGCTGATAGACAGTGCCCGTTTCACAAGATTGAGTAATGCTGACAACTGAAGGCTGAGTAACATGAACATTCCCTGAGCCACGAATAATCTCTTCTAAATCTTTTGCCTGAACCCTTCCATTGCTACTTCTCATAGGATTTAGTTTTGCACCACCTGTAAATAATTCAGGTGCTCCGCACTCATCCGTATTAATATGAGAAAGCTCATGGCAATATATTTTTCCATAGACTGGTGCCAGCGCTGAAAGTGCCAGCGCATTTGATGCAGTTCCAGTGACGGCTAAATAGACTTCCAACTCAGTTTCAAAAACTTCAGATAATGTTATTTTTAAAATTGACGACCATTCATCATCGCCATAAGAGTAAGCAATTCCTAGGTTAGCTTCAATAAGCGCATCCATGACCTCTGGGCATGCGCTAGTGACATTGTCTGATGCAAATAATGGGTTCATGAAATCTCCTTGATTAGATAGGCACTGCAATGACACCTAAGAAATCACCATTAACCACAAGTCCAGGGAAATGCTTACCAGTGAATATCCCATCAATCTTTGCATGATATTCATCTGGTGCAGAACCTGTTCTTTCAATATTATGAACTTTAGCAACTAACTGACCAGCCTGAACTTCATCTCCAAGATCAACGCAGTGCTCAACCAGACCCGTTGATTCACTAAAAATATAACAGCTATCATCAGGCATATCCAAATTTAAGGTTTCATCAACCTCCAATTCGCCCCTGGTTATACCTGCATGTCTTAGAATATTCCTGATGCCTTTTTTTGCAATCTCAACTGTGTAGGCGGAAGTTGATCCGCCCCCGCCAAGCTCTGTACTAATAAACACTTTACCCATGTTTTCAGCAGCAGTATCATACATATTAACGGCATCAATCTCTAAAAGCATTACAGAGTGTGGCGCATTAAATGCCTTCATAGCTGCAATACATTTCTTTTGCTGCTCCTTATCATCTAAAACATGGGCACAGCAAAAAGGCAAGAAGTCCAGTGTCTTACCGCCTGAGTGAAAATCAACAACATAGTCTGCAAGGGGTAACAGAGTTCGTTTAAAATAATCCGCAATTTTTTCAGTAAAAGTTCCCTCTGGATTTCCAGGAAAAACTCGATTCATGTTGCCGCCATCAATAGGCGAAGTTCTTTTTCCTGCTTTAAAAGCTGGATAATTCATTCCAGGAATAATTATCACTCTACCGGAAATTTCATCAGTCTTTATCTGGTTGGCTAAATCAAATAGTGCAATGGGTCCTTCATATTCATCACCATGATTTGCTCCTGTTAAAAGAATTGTTGGACCTTTGCCATTCTTAGCAACTGTAATAGGAATGACAATTGATCCCCAAGCTGAATCATCATGTGAATGAGGCAGTTTTAAATAGCCGTGCTGAACCCCATCTTTCTCAAAATCGACAGTAGAACTAATTGGGTTTTTTTTCATGAATAAGTACTTACAAAAAGCAAAGTGTCATTGTACTTCAACACTTTGATATTTACAATCAAGTGTTAAACCTGATGGGTAAGCTAAATCCTTACTTCAGATTATATAACAAGAATTAATAAATGATTTTCAGTATTTAGTGCTTTAATAATAAAGTTTGCTAATTCTATATCACAATTATTTCTATTCTTGATTCCGAGATAAATATGGATTCAAATACTAAAAAATTAATTTGGAAAAATAGGGTCTGCTATTTTTTTTATTTCTTCTTCAGATTTTTCTTGCTTAAATGCAACCATTGCTAATTCACCGCCAGGCTTAGGAAGTCTGCCACCATACCTAGTTTTAAAGCCCGCAGCAGAAAATGTTGCATCCAACGCAGCATAAGTGAAACCCACTTTTTTAGCCATATATTTATTCCCAGCCTCTATTTGACCCCTGTGGCCATATAGAATATCTATTGGATAAATTGGCCCAAGTGGTGACTCATAAATAACTTCTAAATATTTATCATTAGCAATCAATTCACAAATTGTTTGAAGATCAGGGCATATAATTACAACAAAGCCATCTTCACTAAGAACTCTGTAAAACTCTTTAAGCGCTATTGGAACCTCATGAGCATAAATATGATCTAAGTTATAGGATGAGTATATGGCATCAATGCTTGCAGTTTTAACCAAACTCATGTCTGTCAATGTTCCTAGAACATCAGGTTCGACCACTTCATCAATGTCGAACCTAATTTCTTTCCAATTGCCATTATTAAATCCCTTAAGTTCAGAGATATTTGATAATCCGCAACCTACATTGAGTAAAGTTTTCATTAGTCAAAATATTAATAAAAAACCACATTATATCTAAATACAAAAATCAATTTAATACTATATAAATCGAGGCTTACAAGAGAATTATTACAAAAAGATTTGTATAGAGGATTCAAACAGATTCACTTGCACTAAAAATGCTAAGAATCAATGTTTTGGCGGAGTGGACGGGATTCGAACCCGCGACCCCCTGCGTGACAGGCAGGTATTCTAACCAGCTGAACTACCACTCCGTTTTTGGTGGGCGCTACAAGACTTGAACTTGTGACCCTCGCCTTGTAAGGGCGATGCTCTCCCAACTGAGCTAAGCGCCCAAAAAAATGCCCGAATCAAATCAGGAAACGGGCATATTATACTGACAAAAAATCTAATTAGTTAACAGATTCCTTTAATAATTTTCCTGCTTTAAATGCAGGTACATTTGATGCTGAAATTTGAATAGCAGCGCCTGTTTGGGGGTTTCTACCAGTGCGCGCTGCGCGTGCTCTTACAAGGAAACTACCAAAACCTGTTATGGCAACAGAGTCACCACTTGCTAGTGCACCAGAGATAGCACTAGTTGTTGCTTCTAAAGCTCTAGCAGCATCAGCTTTAGAAAGACCTGAGTTATCAGCAATTGCTGAAACTAAATCTGATTTATTCATTATTCTAACTCCTTAATTTAAAAAAGAATTGATATAAAACCTTGAAAAAAATTTAAAAGGTTTCAATTTTATTATCCATTTATAAACCCTTATGTCAAGCGTCATTCAGGGTTATTTAAGAAAATTTTCAGTAGGAAAATACTAAAAAAATTAACTTTCAGATACATTAATAAGAGGTAGAAAATTTTCATTCCAGATCTCTTTTGTTATTTCTCCTATATGTTTATGAATAATCAAACCCTCTCCACTAATTAGAAAAGTTTCTGGAGTAGCATAAACCCCTAGCTCCATTCCGATTTCACCATTAGGATCAAAAACTATCTCATCGAAAGGGTTACCCATAACCTTAAGGTACTCCATTCCATCACTTTTTGTATCCTTATAATTAATTCCAATGAGCTTTAGATTGGTATTTTTAGCTACATTCATTATCACTTGATGCTCTTTTCTGCAGGTCACGCACCATGAAGCCCACACATTGACAAGCGCTAAATTATTGTCCATTAAATCATTTAATTTAACAGTTTCATTTGAGTAAAAATCAGTGCCTTCAATTATTGGAAACTTCTTTCCAACAAGTGGAGAAGGTAACTTATTTGGATCTGAATTTAAGCTTAGAAACAGAAAAACTCCAACCACTAGAAAAACTAATAAAGGCAGTATTTTTTTCATTCTTTTGCCTCTTGCGATTCAAGTGCAGCTGCAACCTCAGGTGGCATATAATTCTCATCATGCTTTGCTAAGACTTCTGTTGCAATAAAGGTATTTTTACAGGTCGACCTTACACACTTATTTACTATTGATCCTGAAGCTACAACTCCTTGACCTTCTCTAAAAAGGTCAGGCAATATACCTTCATAAGTAACCTCAATTGATTCCAAATTATCTGATACAGAAAAATTAACTAGCATTCCGTCTCTTTTTACGCTGTCATTCTCTACAAGACCGCCCACTCTGAAACTTTTTTCGGTTGGAGCCTTTCCATTAACAATATCTGAGGGCGTATAGAAATATAATAAGTTCTCACTGAAGGCTTTAATTCCAAGATATCCTGCCAAAAATACTCCAGTTACAAGAAGCCCCACCAATACCATTCGGTTTTGTCTTTTAGTCATTTACTTCTTGAAAATTTATTAGTCAGAGATAACAAAGTATTTGCATGATTTCGCTTGGCAGAAACAAAAAGAGCAATGATTGTTAAAGCTGAAACACCATAAGCTAGCCATACATAGAATGCATATTTACCATAAGGAAGAAAAGAAAAAAACTCTACCATAGTCATAACATTAAACTCCTTACTTCCTCTTGAACCCATCGAGAGTTTTGTTCACGAATAAGCACCTCAGTCCTAGCCTTAATTGCAACTAGTAACGCATATAGTAAAATTGACGCAACAAACATCAATGCAAGTGCAATCTGCATATCCAGATCTTTGATGCCTCCAGTTCCTACAGAGTAGCCTTGGTGAAGTGTATTCCACCACTTGACAGAGTAGTGAATTATAGGAAGGTTAATCAGACCAACTATTGCAAGAATTGAGCTGGATTTAGCCGCCGTTCTAGGATTATCAAATGCGCTATTAAGGGACATATAAGCAAGGTACAAAAAAAGCAACACAAGCTCTGATGTTAGCCTTGCATCCCACACCCACCAAGCCCCCCACATAGGCTTACCCCATATTGCGCCTGTAGCCAAAGCAATAATTGTAAATCCAGCCCCGATCGGAGCTGAAACTTTTGCGACAACCTCGGCCATCTTGATTTGCCAAATAAGTCCAATTCCTCCAGAAATTGCCATGACTGCATACACCATCATTGAAAGTATGGCGCTAGGAACGTGAATAAAAATTATTCTGTAACCATCACCCTGTTGATAATCAGCAGGTGAGATCACAAGAGACCAATACAGGCCTAATATTAACAAACTTAAAAATGGCCAAAAAAACCAGGGAGTAAGCCTGTTACAAGTCTGATAAAAAACCTTTGGAGAGGCTTGCCTTTGAATCCATTTCCACATAAATTTATGCAGTTAGAAAAAAGGTTTTATTTTAATGATTTTTCAGCCACGTTGTTTCGTAAATAGATTGGTTGAGGGAGATCCAAAGTTCCCTCAAAACCCTCATTCATTGCCTGAAGTGATAATTCTATTAACGCTGATGATTCTGGTTTAATTGATAAGTCAATTTTACTTATGTTTGAGGCTATTTTTAGCGCTTCACTGCAGGCCTTCCAGCCACTTCCAACTCCAACAAAACTTGAATCTAAATCATCAACCTCTTGAGGATTACATATCTTCATATTATCTATCAAACCGTCAACATAAGTTGCCCAATAAACTTCCCTCATTCTGGCATCTAGTGCGACTGCAATTTTTTTTGATTTTGTAATCTGCATCGCTCTAAATCCGATCAACTCCAATGTTGTAAAACCCATTGTTGGAATTTGCATTGACAAAGACAATCCTTGAACAACACCAATACACATTCTGACGCCAGTAAATGAACCAGGACCTTTCGAATAGGAAATTAAATCAACCTCTTTGAGTTGAGTTTTGGACTCTTTAAAAACTTCATCACAGAGCTTCAGAATATGTCCAGAGGTTTTCTCAACTCCAGACATCGCCCTACTAGTAAACTCTCCAGACTTATACAATGTAACCGATGCTATATCTGTGCAAGTATCAATAGCTAATATATTCAATTTATTATTCTCTTATATTTTTTATGCATCGACAAAATCATATTGACGCGCTTATTAAGCCTCTCAGGATAGTTATCTGGATTTAAGTATGTAGGTCCTTTCAGCAAGGCAACAAGTGTTGCCATTTCCTCAAGACTTAAATCTTCAACATTTTTATCAAAGTAAAAAAGACTTCCACTTGCAAAGCCATGAAAAGCGACGTCCCCTCTTTGAGCTAAATATACCGTATTCATATACCTCTCAAGAATTAAATCTTTATCATAAGATGCCTCTAAAAGAATTGCCATCAAAGCCTCTTCTAACTTTCTGGATAAGGTTTTTTCTCTAGATAAAAGAGAATTTTTAATCAGTTGCTGAGAAATGGTGCTTGCACCCCTAAGTGCTTTATCTTCAAACAAATAACCATAAAGGACTCTAGCGATTTCTTTAAAGTCAACACCATGATGGCTATAAAAAGATTGATCCTCGACCATAAGTAGCATATTAATTAAATTCTCTGGATACTCATCTAATCCATATTCAATCTGATTAACATTGCTTGGAGGCTCCAGTGGTTTTGAAAATTCAGCCTTAACTTCAATATTTAATTTAAATATATAAACAGTCAGGGTGGCTAGAAGAAGAATGACTGCAATCTTGAAAAACCTTTTTTTAATTAATTGCATTCTTAAGACCCTTAATTAATTTCATATCAGTCAATTTGTGACCATTTTTTTCAATGGAGCAGGAAGAATGAACCCAATCAAAATGGCAATTTTTTAGGATTTGCTTAACGCTTTTTGAGTTGACCCCTGATCCCGGCATAATGTTAATTTTTCCGGAGGCTAACTTGTGCATTTCAGACAAAACTGATAAGCCCTCTAATGCTGTATTTTTACCTCCCGATGACAAGATAGTATCAAACCCAAGCTGAATGCCTATCCGAACAGAGTCTTTTGTTTTAGGTATTGTATCTACTGCTCTATGAAGAGTTTTCTTAAGGCCATCTGAATAAGAAATTAATTCTTCTAATAAATCTTGATCAAGACTTCCATTAGATAATATCGCACCAAAAACAACACCTTCAATATTGAAAGATCGAACCATATCGATATCATTTTGCATTTTTTTTAATTCTTCTAAAGAATAAACAAAGTCGCCTTTTCTCGGTCTAATCATTGATCTAGCTTGAATGCCGCACTCGGAGGCATGTTTTAAAACCTCTATGGTGGGTGTTAAACCGCCATACTCTAATGAACTGCAAAGTTCTATTCGATCAGCGCCTCCCTCAACAGCTGCATCAATTCCAGAACAGCTGTCTATACATATTTCAAGATTAGTTTTCATAATTCAAGTTTATATTATTGCTTGATGTAATGCGATAGGAACAGCAATTAATTGATATATGAGATATAACTAGTATAAAATACCCACTTCCTTGCTTGACCTGCAGATGTTGGCAAGCTTTTTTTAATCCATAAGGAGATATAGATGAGACATTATGAAGTAACTCTCATTGTCCATCCTGATCAAAGCTCTCAGGTGACAACAATGATAGAAAAATACAAAGAACTAATCACCACAGGCGGTGGTGTTGTTCATAGGGATGAAGACTGGGGTCGTAAACACTTGGCCTACCCAATCAACAAGATTTATAAAGCGCATTATTTAATGATGAATATTGAGTGTGACAAAGAAACTCTCGATAAATTAAACTATAACTTCCGTTTTAACGATGCTATTCTTCGAAACTTAATCATTTCTAAGAAAGAGGCTATTACTGAGCCATCAATAATGGTAACGGAAGCTGACAAAGATAAAGTCAAAGAACCAAGCAAAGAGAAAGCTACGGTTCAAGACTCTGATCAGAAATAGGAGGAAGTAATGGCTAAAAAACAAGTAACTAAAAGACGTAAGTTCCAAATTCCTGTTAACCGCTTTTGTCGCTTTACCAAAGCTGGCGTCAAAGAGATTGATTACAAGGATGTGGATATTCTTCTAAAGAATATAGACGAGAGTGGAAAAATAACTCCTTCAAGGATCACTGGAACTTCTGCAAAGTTTCAAAGACAATTGACCACTGCCATTAAGAGAGCGAGATTTCTGGCGCTGATTCCGTACACTGACAAACACAAAAAATAGGAGGCCTTATGCAAGTAATTTTGTTAGAGAAAAATGAAAAACTAGGCAACCTTGGTGATATAGCAAACGTCAAATCTGGGTATGCTCGTAATTATCTTATACCTCAAGGAAAAGCAAAGCCTGCTAACAAGGCCAATATGGCTGTCTTTGAAACGCTTCGTGCCGAATTAGAAGCTAAAGAAGCAGCTGCACTCTCTGATGCACAGACTTTAGAGACTGCAATGAAAGATATTGTCTGTACAATTTCTGCTAACGCTGTAGAAGAGGGCAAGCTTTATGGTTCTGTCAGCACAGCTGATATTGCTGAAAATCTTTTGGAGCAAGGTTTCGAAGTCGAAAAGAGAGACATCAACATGCCTGAAGCTATTAGAAACACTGGCGAGTACGAAATTACAGTTTCATTATATGCTGAGGTTGTTGTCCCTGTTAAGGTTGTCGTTATTGCTGCTACTGAAACAGAATAACTCAATTCAATTCAGTTAACTGAGTTAAAATAAAAAGCCCTCATCGAGGGCTTTTTATTTTTCTAAATCATAATAATGGATATTGATAACGCAAAAATACCACCTAACTCAGTGGACTCAGAGCAGTCTGTTCTTGGTGGTCTATTGCTTCATAATGACTCTTGGGACAACGTAGTAAATATTCTTGGATCTGATGACTTCTATCAAACCTCACACCGAATCATTTATGATGCGATAGTGACTCTTTTAGAGCATGATAGACCAGCTGATATTCTTACAGTAAAAGAACAGGTCATAAAGTCTCATGATGAAGATTCTATTGGAGGCTTTGCCTATCTTGCCCAAATAGCTGAGAACACGCCCAGCGTCTCAAATATCGAAGCTTATGCGAAGCATGTTAGAGAGCTTTCGATCTACAGACAGCTTACAAAAATTGGTAAAGAACTAGCCGATACCGCCTTCAATCCTAAAGACATTGAAGTGAATGATCTACTAGACTTGTCAGAGAGAAAAATATTTGAAATAGCTGAGCAGGTTAGCCGGAATAAGCAAGAGATTACGAATGTCAAAGACATTATTAAAGATGTCGTGAATCGTGTTCATGAAATGCAAGAGTTAAAAGGTTACAAAGGTGCAGAGACTGGCTTCTCAGAATTCGACAAGCTCACTTCAGGTCTTCAAAATGGTGACTTAATTATCATTGCTGGAAGGCCTAGTATGGGCAAAACTGCGCTTTCAATGAATATTGTTGAGCATGTAGCAATCCACAATTCAACACCGGTAGCAGTGTTTAGTTTAGAAATGCCAACAGAGCAGTTAGTCATTAGAATGATTTCATCTTTTGGAAGGATTGATTCAAGCAAATTACGCGATGGTGACATGTCTGAGATTGATTGGAATAGTTTTAATCATGCTGTTAGAGCGTTTGAAGAAAACACAATCTTGATTGATGAGACTCCCTCAATAACACCAACAGAAATTAGAGCCAAATGCAGAAGACTCAAAAGACGATACCCAGACCTTGGCCTTATCATGGTGGACTATCTTCAGCTCATGACTGTTCACGGCAAGTCAGAAAACCGAGTTCAGGAAATTTCAGAGATATCTCGATCCCTTAAGTCACTTGCAAAAGAAATCAACGTGCCTGTCATTGCACTCTCTCAGCTCAATCGAGGGGTTGAATCTAGAGCAAAAACTGGGAAAGGTAGAATTCCACAGATGGCTGATTTAAGAGAGTCTGGATCGATTGAGCAGGATGCTGACATTATTGGCTTCATTTATCGAGATGAGGTCTATCATGATGACGCCTATACCAATCCAGAAGAGGTTGGAAAGGCTGATCTCAGAATAGCTAAGCATCGAAATGGTGCAACTGGTAATATCAAACTTGCCTTCGTTGGACAGTACTCAAGGTTTGAGGATTTAGCTTTTGAAGATAGATTCCAGGGAGTCAGTGATGATCAGATGGATGCCTCATACGTTAATAATATGTCAAATTTTGATCAAGGTGATTTTTAAATTCAAATTAATTTATACAGTTTTCAATAGAATTTAATACAAGCCTTTTGTTAGTTAAACATTAAAATGTTGAATTGATGATGAATGATCAAGCACAAACCAAACTAATTTATAACAAAGAAAAAGTAACTTATTCAAGCTTATCAGAGGTTTTTGAACTTAATTTTAAAAAAATATCAAGACTAGTCCCTCTTCTACCATCAGTTAAAGGGGATCTAATTGGAATCAAAAAACCTTCCAATGACCTTTACCTTATCTGTCACGATAAATCTAAATATACTGGCACCTATACTCTCACGCACAGAATTAATTCGCCTCATGGAGTCATTAATAGGCCCGATATTCGATTCAAACTCTATTTTGATGCAAAGCTTTTAGAAGTTGATTCAATTTGCAAAGAGACGAGGATTAATTCTCATCATCCATTAATCAATGACTGTAGCGACTTAGCATTCCAATTAGAGCTCAATGTATTTATGCTTAGATGGCTTGATTACTGCTTGGATAGGTACAATGGAGCAGAATGGGTAGTAAGAAAGTAAAATCGCAGAGCAGTAAATTAGTCATTGCAATCTCCTCGAGGGCTTTATTCAACCTTGATCACTCTCATAAGATATTTAAAGAAGAGGGTATTGAGGCATATGCAAAGCATCAACAAGAGAATGAGCATGTCGTTTTAGAGCCTGGAGTAGGATTTACTCTAGTAAAAAAATTACTTAAGCTCAATAGCAAAAAAACACCAATCGATGTCATTCTTTTATCAAGAAACAGCGCTGATACTGGCCTTAGAATTTTTAACTCGATAGAGCATTATGGCCTTAACATTTCTAGAGCAGCCTTTACTCGTGGTGAGAGCACGCACCCTTTCGTTGGTGCCTTTGAGGCTGATTTATTTTTATCAAGCAACTACAATGACGTACAAAAAGCACTTCAGTCAGGCTACGCAGCAGCATCCATTGTAGAGTCAAAATCAAACAATAGTCACCCTTCCCAGCTCAGAATAGCCTTCGATGGAGATGCTGTTATCTTCTCAGATGAGGCTGAGAGAATTTTCCAAGAGAAAGGCCTTGAGGCTTTTCATAAAAACGAGGTTTTGTCTGAAAAAATTGAACTAAAAGCTGGACCTTTCAAGTCCTTCTTGGTATCGCTGCAAAAAATCCAGTCTACGTTCCCGGAGGAGAACAACCCAATAAGAACTGCTCTAGTCACAGCAAGGTCTGCCCCATCGCACAAAAGAGTAATCCATACGATGCGAGAATGGGGAATTCGTATAGATGAATCATTCTTTCTTGGTGGCCTAGATAAAGGCGTCTTTTTAAGACAATTCGCAGCAGACATTTTTTTTGATGATCAGCAACAGCATTGTGACTCTGCCTCTCAATATGTTCCAACAGGTCATGTCCCAAGTGGAATAAAAAACAACTAAGATTTATTTATCAGTTGGTTACTGCTTTGAGCTCATCTTCAAATATAATTGGTAAAATAAGATTATTTAAAGATAGAAATTATTGATGTCAAAAAAAATTCAAGCTATCCGTGGTATGAATGATCTTCTACCTGCAGATTCACAAATCTGGGGGTTTTTGGATAACACTATCAATAATCTCCTGCTATCTTTTGGCTACAAATACTGCCGCACTCCAAACGTTGAGAGCACTGAAACTTTTTCAAGGGCGATTGGAGAGGTGACAGATATTGTTGAAAAAGAAATGTACACCTGGAAGGACAACAACGGAGACTCTCTGACATTGAGGCCTGAGGGTACAGCTGGAGTGGTCAGAATGATGATTGAACACAACTTACCTAGAGAAGGCATCCAAAAAGTTTTTTATAATGGCCCGATGTTTAGGCATGAGCGACCACAAAAAGGAAGGTATCGTCAATTTCATCAGGTTGGTGCTGAAGTTTTTGGCGCATCGGATGCAAAAATTGATGCTGAACTTATCTCTATTACTGATTCTCTTTGGAAGTCATTACAAATTAATGCTCAACTTGAAATTAACTCACTTGGCTCAGCAGCGAGTAGAGCTTCATATCGAGAAACTCTAACTGGGTACTTTAGTGACAATAAGGACAGACTTGACGAGGACAGTTCAAGGAGGCTTAAAACAAACCCATTAAGAATTCTTGATAGCAAGAACAAGGATCTAAAGGTGCTCATTGCCGAAGCACCTAAGATGATTGATCATCTTGATAGAGAGTCAAATGAACACTTTAAATCATTAAAAAATTATCTGGATCATCTTGAGATTCCTTATAAGGTGAACCCAAAGCTTGTGAGAGGTCTCGACTACTACAACCAAACTGTTTTTGAATGGGTATCTAATGAGCTTGGCTCTCAAGGTACAATTTGTGGTGGAGGAAGGTATGACGGCTTAGTTGAAAAAATGGGAGGCAACCCAACTCCAGCAATAGGCTTTGCAATGGGACTAGAGAGAATTGCTCTTCTGATTCACGATAAATCTAAACAACTTATTTCAGATAGGCCTCATTTATACTTTTTGTCTATGGGAGAGAGCGCTCATTTTGAATCAATGAAGATCTCAAGACAGATCCTTGAAGTGATGCCAAACATAACCATTACAAATGATATAACCATAGGAACTCTTAAAAGTCAGATGAAAAAAGCGAACAAGTCTGGCGCCGACTATGCATTGATACTTGGAGAGGAGGAGTTGGCAAAAAATGTTCTAGGTTTAAAGCCTTTAAAGGGCCAAGGAGTTCAGCAATCAATTGAACTTGAGGGTATCATTCAGCATCTTCAGGAGATTTTATGAAAAACTTTATAGAAATTAGCGATTCGGAAGAAGAGCAAGTTGACAAATTAAAAAAGTGGTGGGATTCCAACGGCAAGCAAATAATTGCTGGAGCAGTTCTTGGTCTTGCAGGGATATTTGGGTGGAATTATTATGTAGATTATCAAGACAGTCAAGCCTTGAATGCTAGGGCATTATATTTAAGCTATGCTTCAGATTCAGCCAATGTGGGTGCTTATGACAAATTAATCAAAGATCACCCTTCCAGCTCATATTCAGACCAAGCAACACTGTTAATGGCTAAATACTTGTTTGAAGCTGAAAACTACTCTTTAGCGTTGGACGCTTTAAAGCCTTTAATGAGTCGAGAGAATTCTGTCATTGCATCTACTGCAGCCCTTCGTTCAGCCTCGCTCTATTTAGAGCTTGGACAGCATCAAGAGGCTCTGGCTGTTCTAAATATGGATAATGCTAACGAGTTTTCAGGTTTATTTTATAACCTTGCTGGTGATGTGCATTTAGATCTCGGCAACAACGAAGAGGCAAGAAATAGTTACGCTCTCGCAATTGAAAACATTACTGATAATTCAAGCTTATCTCAATTAATTCAGATCAAACTTGACGATCTGAATTAATTCCTTTCAGGTTATCCATTGTGAGCTACCCTATCATCTCTCTGGTCGGTAGGCCTAACGTAGGTAAATCGACACTGTTTAATCGTCTCAGTAATTCTCGTCAGGCTCTGGTTTCGGATTATGAAGGCCTAACGCGAGATCGTCAGTATGCAAACATTGAGCTTGAGGATGAGCGCTTCTGCACAATTGTAGATACTGGTGGTCTGACAAATGAAGACTCGGTCATTGATTCAGGTATTCAAAACCAAGTTTTGAGTGCGCTCGATGAGTCCAATGTCATTTATTTTATTGTTAGTAACAAAGATGGCGTTACAGCACTAGACCTTGATATTTCTAGTCAGCTCAGAAAGCTCAAAAAAAATATAATTTTGGTTTGCAACAAGGCAGAGGGATTGAATCTGAGTTCAGCATCTGAATTTTATGAGCTCGGATTAGGAGAACCCACACTCATTTCAGCTGAACACAACCAAGGCATCCAAGATCTTATTGAAAAAACATTACCCCTATTGCCAGAGTCAACTGACATAGAAAAGCAAGACATTGATGGTATTGCGGTAGCAGTATTAGGCAGACCAAATGTAGGCAAATCAACACTAATTAATCGAATCTTAGGTGAGGAAAGAGTAATGGCAGTGGATCTTCCTGGAACGACCCGAGACAGCATATTTATCCCTTTTGAAAGGGAAGGAGAGCAGTTCACACTAATTGATACTGCAGGCATTCGAAGGAAGCGAAGCGTTGATGAAAAAATAGAGAAATTTAGCATCATAAAAGCAATCAGTGCTTTAGAAGATTCCCAAGTTGTAATTCTAGTCTTGGATGCTCACGAAGGAGTGACGGAACAGGATGCCACATTGCTTGGAATGATAGCTGACAAAGGCAGAGCCTTATTGATAGTCGTCAATAAATGGGATGGACTGGATGAGTATCAAAAAAGTGAAGTCAAAAGGAAGCTTGATGTGAAACTCTCTTTCGTTAGTTATGCCTCCATTCACTTCATTTCAGCGCTTCATGGCTCCGGTGTTGGAAAACTATTTGAACCCATCAAAAGGTCCTATGAGCATGCAGGTAAAAGATATCCAACATCACTTCTAAACAAAATCTTAGAGCAGGCAAATAGTTCTCATCAGCCGCCCCCTGTTGCAGGAAGAAGACTTCGACTGAAGTTTGTGAATCAAACTGATGTATTCCCCCCAACGCTCATGTTTCATGGAAATCACGTTCAAAATGTACCAAAGAGTTATGAACGATTTTTAATGAATTTCTTTACTACTTCTCTCAAGCTTACCAATACTCCGATAAAAATCAACTTCAAGAGTGGTGACAATCCATTCAAAGATAAAAAAAATGTCTTGTCTGCGCGCCAAATTCAGAAAAAAAGACGCCTCATGAAATTTGTAAAAAAGAAGTAGTTTAGTAAATGAAATTAAAACCTTGTTGCTGAGAACTCAGATATTGATATAGGGGTCTTAGTCTTTGTCAGTATTGACTCAACAATTTCTGCTGTGATTGGTGCTAAGGTAAGTCCTATGTGCCCGTGTCCAAAAGCATAAACAATATTGTTTCCTTTGCTTGACTGAGAGATTACTGGCCTACTATCAGGGATTGATGGGCGAAATCCAAGCCATGTCCTGCTTGGATTGCTAAGTGTTGGAAAAAATTGCCTAGCGCCTTTTTCTAAGTACTTGATTCTGTGCTGAGAAATTTTAGGACTCAAGCCGCCAAGCTCAACAGTTCCAACTACTCTCAGCCTACCAGACATTGGCGACATATAGAAACCTCCGGCAGCATAGCAGCATGGCCTATTTAGAAGAGGCTCCGCCATGTCATACTCAACATGATATCCGCGCTCTACATCCAGTGGAATTTTATCGCCTGCTTGTTGAGCAAATTTTTTAGAGTAAGCACCTGCTGCAACTACCAACTGTTTAGTTAATATTGTTGACTTGTTATCAAGATGGACTTTGATACCATCATTTACTCTCTCAATTTTTGTTGCGGTTTGACTTATAATCTGACAACCCTTATTGATTGATGCATTTAAAATTAGCTTGACCATTTTTCCAGGGTCATTCATATACGCTCCATCCGGAAAGAAAGAGGCTCCACCCTCAGATAAATCAAGTTTTGGCTCCAGCTTTTTAAGTTCATCAATATTTAAAATCTCTGCATTTAAGCCAAGCTGTATTCTTTTCTCAATATCCCTTATTCCATACTCTAAAAGCTCCTCTTTAGGATAAAGATAGACATTACCATCTGTTTTTATGAAGGACTCTCCACCAACTTGTGAGGAAAGCTCCTCCCATCGCATCCTTGAACCTTGAACTAATGAGGCAATCGCTTGAGCATTTCTCGCGGCGTTCTTTGGCATTGACTGGTATAAAAATTTTATAAGCCAAGGGCATAAGGATAGAATTGCAGAGCGCTTGATTGCTATAGGACTATTCTTATTAAATAGAAGCGAGGGTAGCTGTTTAATTACCTCTGGAGATCCAACTGGCAGAACAGCGTATTCCGCGATAGTGCCAGCATTGCCAAATGAAGTCCCAGTCCCAGGCTCCTCAGGATCAATTAAAGTAACTTCTCTTCCTGCATTCAACATTCTTAATGCAACAGAGAGACCTATAACACCTCCACCCAAAACCGTAATCTCTGTTTTTTTCAAAGACATAATTGAAATTATAAAATCAAAAGATTTTTTTAATTAAGAAAGTATTAAATTATGTGCTTCCTTAGCGGCATTTATAAAACTCTCAAAGAGTGGGTGTCCATCCCTTGGCGTTGAGGTAAACTCAGGATGAAACTGGCAGGCAACAAACCAGGGATGGTTAGTTATTTCAACCATTTCCACAAGAGAGCCATCATTTGACCTTCCAGAAACAGTAAGTCCAGCATTTTCAATTTGTGATATCAGTTTATTGTTTACTTCATATCTATGCCTGTGTCTTTCAGTTACCTTCTCTGAGCCATAGATTTTTTGGGAATGGCTGCCTTTAACTAATTGGCACTCTTGACCGCCAAGTCTCATGGTGCCCCCCAAATCAGAATCAGAATCCCGCGTCTGGGTGTCACCATTCTCATCTTGCCACTCTGTTATTAGACCAATTACAGGATAGTTAGTATTTTCATCAAACTCCGTACTATTGGCTCCCTTCATATTTGCCATATGACGAGCATACTCAATCACTGCAACTTGAAGACCCAGACATATCCCTAAATATGGAATATTATTCTCACGTGCAAATTGAACAGCTTTTATTTTTCCTTCAATGCCTCTTATGCCAAATCCTCCTGGAACCAAAATGGCACTCATATTGCTTAAACTTTCTGCTCCATTTTTTTCAATTTCTTCTGAGTCAAAATAGTGAATATTGACTTTAGTTTGCGTATGAACTCCTGCATGAATAAGTGCCTCTGAAAGAGATTTATAAGATTCTGTTAAATCCATATATTTTCCAACCATTGCAATATCTACACTATGGTTTGGCATTTCCAATCTAGAGACTACATTTTTCCATTCTGTAAGATCGGCTTTTTTACACTTAAGACCTAATTTAGAGACAACAGCATCGTCAAGGCCTTGGCTATGAAGGTCCTCTGGTACTTTATAAATGGTATCTTTGTCAAGCGATATAAATACTGAGTCTTCAGCTACGTTTGTAAATAATGCGATTTTTTTACGCTCAGAATCTTCTAATTCATGCTCTGATCGACAAATAAGTATATCAGGCTGAATTCCTATCCCTCTTAGCTCTTTAACTGAGTGCTGAGTAGGCTTTGTTTTTAATTCACCAGCCACCTTGATATAAGGGAGAAGCGTTAGATGAATAAAAACAGCATTTTCTCGACCCAATTCTAGACTCATTTGTCTAATAGCTTCCATAAAAGGAAGAGACTCAATATCACCTGCAGTACCACCAATTTCAACAAGAGCAATATCCGCTTCCTCGGCACCCTCTTTCATTAATTTTTTTATTTCATCAGTGATGTGCGGAATAATTTGAACTGTCGCACCAAGATAATCCCCTCTTCTTTCTCTTTCAATAACGTTCTCGTAGACTCTTCCAGCAGTAAAGTTGTTCTTTTTTCCGAGCTTAGTTCGAACAAACCTTTCATAGTGACCTAAATCTAGATCAGTCTCTGCACCATCATTGGTTACAAAAACTTCACCATGCTGGAATGGGCTCATCGTTCCAGGATCAACATTTATATAGGGATCAAGCTTTAGGAGTGTGACATTAAGGCCACGATTTTCAAGAATTGAAGCTAATGAAGCGGAGGCAATTCCTTTACCCAAAGAGGAAACAACGCCACCAGTGATAAAGATGTATTTTGTCATCTAAAACTAACAAAGTTTGAAATAGCTATGATACACAAATTTGTGTAGAATATGGGCACATCCAATAAACAATTCATAATGGGTTATAAACAATTCGTAAAGAGACTCTTTCCATATTTAAAAAAGCATCTAGGAAAATTAGTCTTTACCTCAATAATGATGGTTTTTGCTACTCTATTAGAGACGGCAATACCAGAGATTACTGGTCAAATTGTTGATACATTGTTTTCTAACAATCGTTCCAGCAATAAAGCCTTTTATTATTCAGTAATTCTTTTCTCAGTAATTGCCTTAAGTTCTTTGTTTGCATTAACATCTATCAGTGCGAGCTCTTGGATTTCTAATAAAGTCATTTTAGATTTGAGAGTCAATATGTTTTCTAAGCTTATTAGACTACCTAAAGCCTACTTTGATAAACACACAACTGGTGAGACGCTTTCAAAGTTGACATTTGATGTTGAGCAAATATCGGCCGCTGCATCAACCATTTGGCTTGAATTTATTAAGTCTTCGTTCACTGTAATCATTCTAACTGGCTATTTATTCTATAAAAGCTTTCTCTTAAGTCTTATTCTTTTAATTCTGCTTCCGTTGGTATATTTGGCGGTTAAATTATCTACTTCTAGAATTCGCAAAGGATCTATAAAAGTTCAAGAATCTATGGGGAAAATGACTCACCTTTTGGATGAAAATATCTCTGGAAATGATTTGATTAAAATTTATAACGCACAGACTAGCGAAAAAAATAAATTTTTCAAGATTATTAACACCATTAGGCAACAAAGATTTAAAGTTGATCTCGCTGGAGGCCTGAATACCTCAATTGTAAATGCACTGATTGGACTATCTTTGGCCTGTGTAGTTTATTTTTCCTCAACTTTTCTGATCATGACTGCTGGTGATTTTCTAGCTTATTTCACTGCAATGGGTATGCTTGTTAAACCTGCAAAGACTTTAATCAACATAAATAAACCCTTGCAGCAAGCAATTGTAGCTGGGAAAAGTGTATTTGATCTCATAGACGAAATGCCAGAGGATAATTCAAGTAGCAAGCCTATGAATACTGTTTCTGGTGATATTAAATTTGATAAAGTTAGCTTTTCATATGACAGTGAAAAGTCCTCGTTAAATCAAATTGATTTAACAATTAAAAATGGCGAAACTGTTGCACTCGTTGGCTCTACAGGAAGCGGTAAGACAACCTTAGTTAACTTACTAACACGTTTTTATGAACCTTCAAGTGGCAAGATAAGCATCAATAATGAAGACATCAGTTCGTTTGATTTGACCTCATACAGATCAAATTTCTCATATGTAGACCAAAATGTTCGTCTATTTAATGATTCAATCAGTGGCAATATAGCTTTTGGTCAGAAAGATACAATGTCAAAAGAAACTATATTAAATGCTGCAAAAATTTCTAATTCAAGTGAATTTATTGAAAAACTAGTTAATAAGTACGATTCTGAAATTGGCGAGGACGGCGTCACTCTATCTGGAGGACAGAGACAGAGACTTTCGATTGCGAGGGCTATTGCAAAAGATAGCCCAATTTTAATTCTTGATGAGGCAACATCAGCTCTTGATTCAGCAACAGAAAAGCTTGTTCAATCTGCAATTAACAAAATGCAAAAAGGCAGAACAACAATAATTATTGCCCACCGATTAAGCACCATCAAAAATGCTGATCGTATCATTGTGCTTAAGGACGGAGAAATTATTGAACAAGGAACTCATTCAGAACTAATCGAAGCGTCAGGCGAGTATCTGACATTAACACAGCAGCAGACATAAATAGTGCGCTTTTTAATTTATTAGAAAAGGGTCCAGATTCTATTGCTATCGAGTTGTTCTCGACACTGAGATAACTGAGATTTATAGGTGTTTGATTTGTTCTCTACCTTCTTAGCAATTGAAATAAGCCAATCCTTCTGCTCGTAGCTCTTCTTGTTGTAGCCGCCATGTCCTTCATGGTAAGCTAAATATTGTCGATATGCATCTGTCTTGCTAATCTTAGATCTGAGGTTAGATTGGTTAGCGTACCAGCCAACGAAGTCTATAGCATCAGCAAAGTTATCTCTTCGGGCATCTTTTTTACCAGTTTTAAGTTGGTACCACTCCCATGTTGCTTTTTTAGCTTGAGTGTATCCATATGAGTCAGTTGGTCTTGAGCCAGGAATAAATCCGAAGATTTTATTGCGTGGTGGTTTAGCTCTTGAGGCAAAGCGCGACTCTTGATGAATGATAGCCATTTGCAAGTGCATTGGCACTTTCCACTTTTCTTCACTTAATTTAGCTGCACGATACCAACTTACCTTTTCATCAAGCAAGGTACAGATATTTGTTACCTCTCTTGCAGGTGTGGAAAGACATCCAGAGATTGAAATTGCAACAAGTAAACCTAAGACTAGTAGTTTTTTCATTTATCCAAAAAATACAAAGTACGCGATAATAATCTGGAAAACTAGCAAAACACCAAACATTGCTTTAATGTCATTGTCGGTTAGTGGCGCTGACTCTTCAACTATCTTCTCTAACTTAACATCAACAGCAACCAGGCCTTTTTCCGAGGTTTCAACTTTAAATTTAACTCTGGTATCACTTCTTAAACGAGACTTATTAAAAACATTTTTTTGGTGAACAAAGTATTTCTCTCCGTCATCACCTGTAATAAATCCATACCCTTTAGTACCAAATTGGGCGACTATGCCCGTCATTTTTTTTGCCATCACATTCTCACTTTTTGCAGCAAATACACTGCCTTTTCAACAAAATCTACTCCAAGATTTTGGAACATCGGTTCATTTTCAATATCCTCAATACAATGCAATTCTTGAATATCAAATGAACCATTAAATAATTGTTTGACCTCTTCTTTACTGACTGCAAAAGGTGGGCCAGATCTCTGATGCTGAGGATAGTTTAAAGTCAAGAGTAAAATCCTAGCATCAAATTCTATTATATCACTTAAATGTTTAGCATATTTTTGTCTTAAGCCTTCATCCAAGGCAATGAGTGACGCCCGATCATATATTGCTTTCACATTCTCTAAATACCTCGAATCTAAATCAAAAAAATCACCACAATAAAGTTTAATTCCATCACCCTCATACAGTACAAATTGACCAAGGTTTGAAACCAAATAATCCAGATTATTTTCTGAAAAAAATTGCTCAATAGCGATATTACTCATCTCAACGCCAATAACCTTTATATTTTTCTCAAGAAGGTATTGCATGTCATTTGTTTTCCCACAAAGTGGAACAAAGACTGACTCTCCAAATGACAACTCAAACCTATCAAGATATTTATTCAGATGTCTGTTGACCTGCTCTGCATGCCAACCAATTCTGTTACTCTCCCACCTACTGATCCAATCAGTCATTACCAATCCTTGATATAATACAAATGTTCTTTAACCTTGCAAATTAATTTGCACATCATTTAAGAACATAATATATTTTATGGCTTTCAAATGCAATTTTATGATTACTTCAAAAAAGTCAATCTACCAATAAAATAAAATGACTCAAGATATTGGCGACTGGGCTCCTTACTTATCTGACGAAAAAAATAAGGATTATTTTGGCTCTTTACTATCATTTCTCAACTCCAGAGTTGATTATGAAATTTTCCCTCCTCGGGGAACATGGTTTAAAGCCTTTGAGTACTCAAGTTTCAGGGCTACAAAGGTTGTCATTCTTGGGCAAGACCCTTATCATGGAGAAGGTCAGGCAGAAGGTTTAAGCTTTTCTGTTCCAAAGGGAATAGCTGTTCCGCCGTCCCTCAGAAATATTTATAAGGAGCTTGATCAAGATAATGTTGATTTTAATAATCCAGGACATGGTCACCTCGAAAATTGGGCCAAACAAGGAGTTTTACTGCTCAATAGCGTCCTTACAGTAGAAAAGAACTCCCCTGCCTCTCACGCTAATCATGGCTGGGAGGTCTTTACCGATCAGGTTATCACCCTACTAAACGACAATAAAGAGAATTTAGTGTTTTTACTCTGGGGCGCTTATGCAAATAAAAAATCAGTATTAATTGATAGTAATAAGCATTTGATTCTAAGTGCGGCTCACCCTTCTCCATTTTCTGCCCATAAAGGTTTCTTTGGCTGCAAACATTTCTCAAAAACAAATAGCTACCTCAAAGCATCTAATCAGGAATTGATTGATTGGAGCTTATCCATATGAAATTACTGATTGATGACGCAGTCTGGGGCTCTAATCAAATTTTTTCAGAATTTGGCGAAGTGTTTACACTTCCTGGAAGAGAGATAAGAAGCGAAAGTCTAAAGGATTTTGATGCATTAATAGTCAGATCTAGAACTAGAGTCGATGAAAAGCTTCTGAGAGACGCTAATATAAAGTTTGTCGGATCTACTGTTGCGGGATTAGACCATATAGATAAAAACTATCTCGAAGATAATGCTATAACTCTCTCATCGGCTCAGGGGTGTAATGCAAATGCTGTCTCAGAATATGTTATCAGCGCAATTGCAAATTTATCTAAAGACTATGGCTTCAAATTATCTAATAAGACCCTTGGAATCATTGGGGTAGGAAATGTAGGGAGAAGGCTTGAAGTTAAAGCAAAACAACTTGGAATGAAAACGCTTTTAAATGACCCACCTCGAGAGGCTCTAGAGGGAAGTGATAATTTTACTTCTCTAGAAAGTGCCCTAAGTGCTGACATAGTGACGTTTCATACCCCTTTGAAATACTCAGGTCCTCATCCTACTTACAAACTTTTAGATAGTCACAATTTTAAACATATAAATAATGATGCAATAGTCATCAATGCTGCAAGAGGAGGAATCATTAATGAAACGGTCTGGGAAACAACCCAAACAAAAGCAAACATAATTGACTGTTGGGAAAATGAACCCAATATTAACTTAAATCTTCAAAAATCAGCTTACTGGGCAACGCCTCATATTGCAGGGCATTCTATTGATGCTAAATTTATGGGCAGCTTCATGATCTATAAGGATCTCTGCAAATATATCAAAAAGCCACTGAATGATAACATCGAGCATCTAATCAATCCAGAATTAAAAATCATCAGGGAGAACAATCTTCATGAGACTCTTAATTCAATTTACTCATTCCATGCTGATGATAAAGCAATTCAAGACATATCTAATTTTGAAAATTATAGAAGAAATTATCCTGAGCGCTATGAATGGAGGCACTTTGAGACTGAATACAAATTACCAAAAGGTATCTAAACTTTTTAAATTTGGGAGTTGTAAGTATCAAAAGGTACAAAAGAAAATCGCTTTATTCTTAAAGCGTCTTTAGACTCTTTGTCCATCAAATTAAGTGCACTATTAAGTGCTCTGATTAAACCCCTCGAAGAGCATAATGGATTATCCTTATGAGTAACTAAAGGAGGGGCAGGAGAAATAATTGAGCGCCCTATTATCCTTAACTTATCCCCAATTTCAGGCTCTGCTCTATTTATATTTTTATAACTTATTGCGTCGATACAAGCAATATCAACTTCATTATCGATAATTTTTTGAATGCTGTTTTTATGAGAGCCAGTAGTGACAATTTTTTTGTAAAAGTCATCAAAAAAATCAAGCTTTTTTGCAACCTCAATCTCGTTTCGAAAAACATTACTGCCGCTTTGAGAATCATAGCTACTGATTGCGGCAACTAGCCCCCTAGATCCTGTCACGGATCTAATTTGGCTTTTTTTAGAAACCATAAAGTAACTAAAGTAGTTTGGCCCTTCAAGACCTTCAAGATCAAAATGAGGAGTACAAATTGGAATTAATTTTTCTTGAAATTGACTTACCAACGGTAAACCACAGATATGACTAATTCGGGTCTGACTTGATACAATAACATTTTCCTCAATACTGTTCAAAAAATGAATTGGGAGACCCAGACCAGGACTTAATTTTCCAGCTATAAGAAAAAGGTCCTGCCAAGCTTTCTCAAGCTCATCATTTATTGAGTACATTCCAATACCTATAAATTCTTTTTCCATAACTCAGTTAAAAGGCTGGGTGTTTTGGCTTATCAACAGGCTTAAATAGATATTTTTTAAACCAAGTAAAGTAACCTTTTTCTAAGAAATAACTATTAGATTGTTTATATTTTTCTGAATTAGATTTGTATTCTCTTGGTATTTGATGCCAACTCATATTAGGATTTTTATGATGAACAAAATGGTAGCTATTATTTAAAAATAAAATTCTCATTAGTAATGAGGTGTGCATTATTATCGAGCGGTGATTTGGGTTGGAGCTAGGACGGTGCTCATAAAAACTTCTTAACATTGTCAATGCTTGTGCCATATAAGCGCATCCAATATAAACTAAAAAGTGAATATTAAAAAAGGACCAAATGAAATATAAAAATATTACTACAAAGACTTCATGAGAGAACCAAATTAGAAAATTGATTGAAAAAAAATTTTTAAAACTCATCACAAATTCTTTTTTAAGTGCGATGAAATACCAAAAAGGTCCGAGTATTAATCTTCCTAACAAAGTCATGTTAAATTCTGCAAGTTTTTGTCGATAACCGCCTAACATATCCCATTCATCCTTACTAATAAAATAGCTTTCAGGGTCAACATTTGGAATTGTTAAATTTATATCCTCGTGATGCTTGAGATGAGAGCTTTTATAAACCAAGTAAGGTGACCAAAGAGCTAGTGACGGGTAAGCCAATAAATCATTAAATCCTTGATATCTAGTAGGGTGGCCATGAAGGATTTCATGCTGAACAGATCCATGGAAAGTTAAGATGATAATTAGAAAAAGATGCGCGAACGGAATAGTAGAAAAATTGCTCAGCACAGCCCACCATAGAAAATAAACTGAAAAGATGATAACCCATGTGGGAAATTCAGTTTTTAAATCTATTTTGTTATTTTTCATCAGACCAAAGAGCTCATATACTTAGCTAACATCGATAAGGAAGTAATAACTATTAATACTCTAATCAATTTTGGATTAGCCTTTAGTAAATAATGCGTTCCCAAAAAAGAGCCAATCAATTGTCCCAGCATCATAACCAATCCCACAACAAAGGCGATGTGTCCAAATATAAAGAAAACTATAAAACCTGCCACATTAGATGCAAAGTTAAGTGGCTTTGCTAATATTGTGGCTTGAATAATTTCAAGTTTTTTAAGCATCACTCCCGTCATAACAAAAAAAGAACCGGCGCCAGGGCCAAACATCCCATCATAAAATCCCACGCCTGGAACGACATATGATTCAAATCTCTTGTCAGACTTGGAGCTAGAACTAATTGCTTTAGGTTTCGGAGAAACAATAAAGTAAATTGCAATAAAAACAAGAACGATCGGAATTACAAACGAAAGAACCTCGGTATCAACAAACTGAACAATGATGCCACCTAGGACCGAACCAATGAAAGATGCGATCATTAATTTTTTGACCATTTGCCATTCTAACTTTTTTTTTCGAAATAATAAAAAGGTGGCAATACCTGTACCCATGCTGCCTTGCAACTTATTCGTTCCAAGAACATAGATAGGCGGAATACCACTCAGTAAAAGCGCTGGAACTGCAATCAACCCTCCGCCTCCAACAAGCGTATCAAGAAAGCCAGCTATTACTCCAACAAAGAATAAAAACACAAGAATCTCTGTTGTCAAGTTTGAAATTTCCATTGATATTATTATCTGCAGAGAGTAGGAAACCAGTCCTCTCTGAGGCGCTCCCCATTTTTTTGACTTATACCGGGAAAACTTGGTGAAGTCCTTCCTGGACGCTCATTATAAACAACATCGTCCCCCAGCAACCTAAAGGATAGAGTTCTACTCATCTTTTTTTCTAGATTTGCATTTGCAGCATGAATCGTCTTGAAATTGAACGCAATGACATCTCCGGGCTCTGTCTCCCATTCTCTTATTTCATATGCTTCAATATCTGGCATATCCATAAAAACCCCACTATCATCATAAAAACTCTCATTATTAGCCCAGCTAGTGGGTCTAATTTCTCTGTCTAAAAGATGGCTTCCAGCAAGAGATCTCAATGAAACATTTTTGTGTCTTGACTCTAGTGGCAGCCAAAAACTTACGGTTTGATGGCCAGAAACGCAGTAGTAAGGCATATCTTGATGCCATGGGGTAGGCACTCCAGAGTTTGCCTCTTTATAAAAAAAATGATCATGAAAAAATTGCACAGATCTTGACTCCATTAAATTGGAGGCGATGGTGGCTAGAGAAGAATTAAAGACAAAATCCGTATATTCAGGAATACGCTTCCAATTGCAAAAATCTTCTAAGAATTGTCCCTGGTGTTTTTCTTTTTGGTGAACCAAGGATCGATCGCTTGGGTTTTTGAGATGAAAATCAGCACCATTAGCTAATACATCAATCCAATCTTTGAAAAACCCTCGAAGAATAACAACGCCATCCTCTCTAAAACTTTGAACATCGGATTGTTTGATTAATAGTGACATAAGCCTAAAGTAGTTTTTAATTCAAATTAAACATAGCTTAAATAATAACTAAATTCTCAAACCAAAAAGATACATTTTATAATTTATACTTCCTTAAAGAACAAGTAAAAACATCTGTATTATTAACCTAATTTTTACTTTACTATCCACCAATGAAGCTAATTTCAGACACCTTTACTATCAAAAAAATTCCCAAAGTGGTCTGGAGCTCTGAAGACTCTTTTAACTTAAAACCAAAGCCCTTAACCTTCATCTTTCTAGTTTTTGGTTTATTTTTATTTGGATTGGGAGAGAGTCTCCTCATAACTAGCGGAGCTGGTGTTGGGCCCTATACTGTTTTTGCACAAGGAATTTCAAACCTTACTAATTGGTCCTTGGGACTTTCTACATTTGTGATCAGTATTTTTGTTCTTATGTTGTGGATACCGTTGAAACAAAAGCCTGGAATGGGAACAATATTAAATGCTTTTATTATTGCCCTGACAATTGAGTTTTCAGTTTATTTTTTGCCATATCCTGAGCTCTATCCACTTAAGGTATTACAAGTAGTTATTGGTGTCTTGACTATTGGAATTGGAAGTGGGTTCTATTTAATTTGCAATCTTGGAGCTGGCCCTAGGGATGGCCTAATGATAGGACTGCAAAAGGTTACCAATATGCCAATTTATTCTATTCGAACTACAATTGAGATTAGTGTGGTTGTTTTAGGTTCAATATGTCTTTTGAATAATTTAGATAAACTATTAGGAGAAGTTGTTGGACTTGGAACAGTCATATTCGCTCTAGGCATTGGGCCTTCAGTTGCTCTAGGTATTACAATTGTCGGAAAGCTCTCTAAAGAGGCCTAACTATTCAAAAAACGGTTAGGTAACATAATTTCTAACCATAAAATTTGATGAGTCCCACTCATTAGATTGCATAATTTTTTTAAGGTGCATTATTGCATTCCAAACATCTTCATACCTCATATAAAGAGGCGAAATACCAAACCTCAAAATATTGGGCTCACGATAATCACCAATAACTCCTCTTGAGATTAGTGACTGCATAATTGGATAGGCATTTTCGTGCATATATGAAATCTGACTGCCTCTAAGGTTGGAATCATTTGGAGAAAATAATTTAAACTCAAATTCGTCACACTCTTGGTTAATCAGCTCAATAAATACCTCAGAGAGTTGAATACTTTTTTCTCGAACTTGTTCCATAGATATGCCCTCAAAAACATTAAGGCCGCTCTCTACTGCCTTATAGGCAAGAATAGATGGTGTCCCACAGATGAATTTATTAATATTATTTGCAGGCTTGTATTCACGATCAAACGCAAATGGATTGCTATGCCCAAGCCAACCTGATAGTGGCTGCGTTACTTTCTCAATTAAATCATTACGAACATATAAAAATCCTGGCGCCCCTGGCCCACCATTGAGGTGCTTATAGGTGCAGCCAACAGCAAAATCTACTCCGATATTATGCAAATCCATTGGCATTACACCAACACTATGACTAAGATCCCAAACAACGAGCGCTCCTTTATTGTGCGCATAATCAGTAATTTTTTTCATATCACTAATTCGACCAGTCTTATAATCAATATGAGAAAGCATCACTACTGCAGTGGATGAATCTATGTATTTTTCAATATTATTGTCATCATCTTCAATTAACACACACTCATACTGATTATTTGAAATTCGATTTAAACCCTCAAGAATGTAGAGGTCAGACGGAAAATTTGTTGATTCGCTTAAAATTTTTTTTCTATTTTCATTTAATCTTAAAGCGGAAGTAAGTACCTTAAATAAATTAATTGAAGTGCTATCAACCACTATAACTTCTCCAGCCTTAGCTCCAAGAAGTGGTGCAATTTTGTTACCCAGTGTTTGAGGCAAGTTAATCCAATCAGCCTTGTTCCAACTATTTATTAAGTCGCTACCCCACTCCTCGTTAATTGTGTTATTAAGATTATTCAGAGTTGTTTTTGGGACAGGGCCCAGTGAGTTTCCATCAAAATAAATTGTATTTTTTGGAAGATTAAACGCCTCTCGATATTCTGAGAGTGGGTCTTGCTGATCTAGATTCTTTAAATCTTCAAGTTTCAGTGTTTTCATTAAGACTTGATTATTGAATTATCGATAAAATTATAGTCTATATAAAAAAAATCAAAGATCATTCAGCAGGTCCCAAAAGCGATAAAATTAAATGATGGATAAAATTGTTGTTCAAACTGATGACTTTGACCTAACTTCTGAAGTTGAGTTAATTAAGTCAACTAACTCCAGCATTGGGGCAGTAGTTAGCTTTATTGGAACTGTTCGAGATTTAACAAGCGAATCTCTCATCTCCTTGACCTTAGAGCACTATCCAGGGATGACGGAAAAATCACTTAGATCAATTGCTGACAAAGCAAGAAAAAAATGGGAAATTGAATCTGTTACGATTATTCATCGTGTTGGAACTCTTGTCGTTGGTGATCAAATAGTTTTAGTTATTACTTCAAGCAAGCATCGACAAGCAGCTTTTGATTCATGTAACTATATAATGGATTTCTTAAAAACGGATGCCCCATTCTGGAAAAAAGAGGTTTCTGACAAGGAAGAAAAATGGGTTTGCAAGAGAGAAAGTGATGAAGAACAAAAAAAACGCTGGTGAGCTTCAAAAATTCATATCTTCTAGGCTATTAAGATTAGTTAACACCTCCAAACGATCAGATACATCAACCCTTTCTAAATTCTGTTGGCGATACCAATGAGCCATTTTACGACCCCCATCTTTAAGAAAAGAATCAAGACTTTTACTCAAGTTTGACCTCATCAAAGCGAATGTTGCATGCATGATTGAGCCATCATGTGCTACACAAATATCTGCATCTTTTTGTTCCATTTTAATTATTAAGTCATCGATAAGCTTGGAATCAACTAGGGGGCTATCGCATGGAAGAACGAGGAGATACTTAGTTGAACAAACCTTTAACGCTTTTGAAATTCCAGCAAGGGGTCCTTGGAAGTTCATTAAATCATCTGAAATGACTTCTCCATAGGTTGAGTAAGAATCAAAACTTCTATTCGCACTAATATATATCTTATGAACTCTTGAATCTATAACACTTATAAGATGAGCAACCAAAGGTAGTCCCCGAAATTCCACCAAACCCTTATCTACTCCATTCATTCTTAGTCCTTGACCACCCGCCAAGATCACTGATGAAATCTCACGTTTTAAAATTTTTTTCAATTAATTAATGTCCTTTTTTCAAGTTTTTTGTAATTTGGAAATTTTCTTGCAATTGTATAATACACAGTATAGATAAAAAAAAATTGGAACATCATGAATGATCAATCAAACAAATCGAGCTCTCCAATGTTCAGCAATTCTCTCATGAGTGCTGATGATGCGCTCGAATTTTTAATTGATTCAGCTCAGGTTTCAGAGCATACTGAAATTACATCTTTAGATGACTCAATTGGAAGAATACTCTCTGAAGACATTCACTCTAAAATTAATGTGCCAGGGTTCGATAATAGTGCAATGGATGGATATACAATTGCGCTCGATGAGAAAAAACTGGATTCAATAAATCAAACCTTTAGCGTTGTTGATAGAATTGCTGCCGGTTCCACTGGAAAGGAACTTAAAAAAGGGAATGCTGCAAGAATCTTTACGGGGGCACCCATACCAAAAGGGGCAAATACAGTTATCATGCAAGAGGAGTGTCAAGCCTCTGAAGATGGCTCAGAGATAACAATTAGTAGATCTATTGAATTGAATGAAAATATTCGTCCAACAGGCAATGATATTTTAAAGAATGATGTAATCCTTAAAACTGGAAAAAAAATTAAACCTGAAGATATATCCCTTGCAGCATCAGTTGGCATCGGAGAGCTTCACGTCTTTAAAAGGCTTAAGGTTGGAGTCTTCTTCACTGGAGATGAACTGGTTGAGCCTGGTAACTCCTTAACAGTAGGAAAAATTTATAATTCGAATCGATATGCGTTAGTCGCTCTTTTAAAAAACGCTGGGTGTGAAGTTCTTAATCTTGGCAACATTAAAGATAATTTTGATTCAACCTGTGGTGCACTTGAAAAACTATCGAACGACTGTGATTTGATTATGACGACTGGGGGAGTTTCAGTGGGTGAAGAAGATCATGTTAAGCCTGCAGTTGAAAAACTTGGCTCACTTAGTCTATGGAAAATTAAAATGAAGCCTGGTAAGCCACTCGCCTATGGTCAAGTGAAGAATATTCCTTTTATTGGTCTTCCAGGAAATCCTGTATCTAGCTTTGTTACTTACTGTATTTTTGCCCTACCTTACATTAAGAAAATACAAGGAAACAGCAATTTCAAAAATGAGCCAATTAAAGTGAAAACAAATTTTGACTGTAAGCGTGCTAAACCTAGAAGAGAATATGCGCGGGTAAAGATTGACTACTCATCAGAAATTCCTATTGCGAGTTTATATCCAAAACAAGGCTCAGATGTAATGAGCTCAGTTGTTTGGGCAGATGGAATTATTGAGATACCTGAAAATACTGTATTTGATACTGGTACCATTCTTGATTACTACCCACTAAGTGAGCTAACAAGATGAGCAAATTAACACATATCAATTCAAATGGCGAAGCGCAAATGGTTGATGTTTCGGACAAAGAAAGCACTATGCGAGAAGCCAAAGCTGGAGCTAGAGTTGTAATGCAAAGCAACACTCTAGAATTGATAGTCTCAGGCTCTCATAAAAAAGGTGATGTTCTCTCAGTAGCAAAGATAGCAGGCATACAAGCTGCAAAGAAATGCTCAGAACTTATCCCACTTTGCCATCCGTTAATGCTCACAAAGGTCAACGTTGAACTTACTCCCAACACTGATAAGAATTGCATTGAAATCACTGCTACTGCAAAGCTTAATGGAAGAACAGGTGTTGAGATGGAAGCACTAACTGCGGCAAGTATTGCTGCTCTGACTGTTTACGATATGTGCAAAGCAGTTGATCGCTTTATGGTTATTGATAATGTTCAACTTTTAGAAAAAAAAGGTGGTAAGTCAGGCCACTGGATTTTAGAATCATGAATCAAATAGTTGATCCATTCAACAGAAAAATTACCTACTTGAGAGTCTCAGTTACTGATCATTGCAACTATCGTTGTCATTACTGTAGAGATGAGGATCACCAAACTCATACTAAAAAAGCGCAGGTTTTGACCTTCGAAGAAATTGCAAGAATTGTTCGATTGTTTGCTGAACTAGGAGTGACCAAAGTTCGACTCACTGGAGGAGAGCCATTGCTCCGAAAAGATATTCTTGATTTAACTAGAATGCTCGGTGGTATCCCCGGACTGAGTGACATTCCCCTGTCAACTAATGCCCATCTTTTGCCAGCGATGGCTTTGAAGTTAAAAAATCATGGCATCAATAGAGCTAATATCTCTATCGATTCTCTTATCCCTGAGAGGTTTAAAGAAATTACAAGAGATGGAGATTTGGAAACTGTTATCAATGGAATCGATGCTGCGATATCAGTTGGGATGAAACCAATCAAGCTTAATATGGTTGTCATGAAGGGTACTAATGATGATGAAATTGAATCAATGATTGAGTTTGCAATTAATAGAGGCCTAGACCTTCGATTTATTGAAACAATGCCCATTGGTCTTGCTGGAATAGAGGCAGTAGATAGACACCTCAGTGAAAAAGATATTTTAGAGCGGGTTTACTCGGCTTATGGAGATAGACTCATATCCCAAGACTCTAAGCAAACTGATGGCCCTGCAAAAGCGCTTAAAATTGAAGGCACAAACACTAGTATAGGAACAATTTCTGCAGTATCTAATAACTTTTGTAGTAGCTGCAATCGAGTCAGGTTGACTGCCAAAGGTGAATTAATCCTTTGCCTTGGTCAGAAAGACTCTGTTTCTCTTAGAGATGCAATTAGATCTGGTATGAAAGATCAGGAAGTTAAGCAATTAATTCTCAATGCAATTACAAAAAAACCTGAAAAACATTTTTTTGACTCAGTTGTTGATAATATTAGTAATCGACAGATGGTGGAGATGGGAGGATGAAAATTCTTTATTTTGCCTCACTCAAAGAAAACTTAAATACCTCTGATGAAGACTTTTCTTTTAAATCACCAGTCAAAATATCAACGATTAAAGAACAGCTAATTCAAAAATACGGGGAACATCACTTCCCAAAAAATATACTATGTGCAGTCAACCAAGAGATAGCTTCTGAAGATACATTAGTTAATGATTCAGATGAGGTCGCCTTCTTCCCACCAGTGACTGGAGGTTAAAAATATATATGGCAAATAATAAAATTAAGATTGGTTTTCTTACGATTTCAGACAGAGCAGCTAGGGGAGTATATGAAGATATAAGCGGACCAGCAATGCAGGACTGGATTGCAAATGCTGTTACCTGTCCTTATGATACTGTTACGAAAGTGATTGAAGATGAGCAGCCACTAATTGAAGAATCTTTAATCGATATGAGTGATAATCTAGGATGCAATCTTATTCTAACTACTGGAGGAACAGGACCAACAACAAGAGATGTCACCCCTGAGGCGACAGAGGCAGTATGTGAGAGAATCTTTGATGGCTTTGCCGAACAGATGAGGATAGTGTCACTTCGAACAGTTCCAACAGCAATTCTATCGAGACAGATTGCTGGGACTCGAGGCAAAACACTCATGATTAATCTTCCAGGAAAGCCTGTAGCTATTGCGGTTTGTCTTGGAGCTGTTTTTCTTGCAGTGCCAAAATGTATTGAGCTACTTGATGAATCAATAATTACAATCGACAAGTCATTTGTATCTCAAGTATTTGAGTAAATTTTGCATATTTTATGTCTAATCATAGAGACACATCCCTTGACTTAATGAGAGGAACAGCAATCATTATGATGATTGTATTCCATTTTATCTATGATCTAAACACTTTTGGTTTTACAGAAATTCCTTTATTTACGCATTGGCTAGGTATAGCCTGGCGATGCTTGATAGTTTTTTTATTTTTGAGCGCGGTTGGAATTAGCTTAGTCATTGCTCACAGCAAAGGCATTCAATACAAAAAATTCCTCAGACGACTCTCCTATCTTGGAATGGCTGCTCTCATCGTATCATTTGGGACCTTCATTATGTTTCCTGATGGATGGGTTTATTTTGGCATTCTTCATTTGATTTGGGTTTCATCTTTAATCGCTTTAGCATTTGTAAACCAGCCTAAAACCTCACTTTTGATAGCCATATTAATTCTGATTGGCATAATTTTTGATCAACCCAATCTTGGTTTTCTTTCAAATATTTTTGAGTCATTTTTACCTAATGGAAGTGTTGATTACTACCCATTGTTTCCATGGCTATCCTTTGTATTTATCGGAATATTTCTTGGTCATCACCCTTTTTATCAAAAGGTATTTACTTTTCGTTCAAGATTGCTTGAATTAATGGGCAAGCATGCATTATTCATCTACCTATCGCATCAAATAGTTTTATTTGGTATAGTTGCTTTTGTTTACTTTTTGCTTAACTAATAAGCCAAGAGTTTTTTCTTTTTGCTTTGAACAGATTTAGTAAGCTTGGATGATACTGCTATAGGCTCTTTGTTAGCATATGACTCATGATTTTTGGCAACAAGATCTAAATCGTAAAGGTAATTCACCATCACTCCCCAAGAGTCGTCTTTAGCTATTTGATTACTATTTGCAGCTGCATGGATTTTATAGATTGAAGCACCGTTTCCTAAATGAAAATGCGCAACGTGATTAATTGCATCACCACTTTTATTTTTAATTTGAGTCAGATAATGATAAGTAAGTCTGATTAAGGTTGACTGATCAACCTCTTCTTTATTGCAGCAATCGCTTATATCTTTGGAGATGCTATCTGAAAACTCTGCATCTTTTGAGGTATTCATCTTAAGAGCCCATTTCCTAAGTCCTGGAACTGGAGATAGGGTGACAAACTGCTTTATTTCTTTAAACTCCTGCTGAATTTCAGATACCACTTGTTTTATGAGGAAGCTACCAAAAGAAACTCCCTTTAGAGCCATTTGGCAATTAGAGATGGAATAAAAAACAGCTGTATTTGCCTTATGTGGGTTAATAGGTTCAACAGATAAATCCAGAATTGGCATAATAGAATCCGGAACATCGTTCATTAATGCAACCTCGATAAAAATAAGTGGCTCATCCGGCAATGCTGGGTGAAAAAAAGCATAAAGACGCCTATCGGCAGCAGCTACTCTATTCTGAAGATCTTGCCAGTCAGATATATCATGAACAGCCTCATACTCCATTATTTTTTCAAGAACATTTGCACTGGTAGACCAATCAATACGCTCCAATCTTAAAAATCCACGATTAAACCAGGACTTAAATAAGTGTACAAAATCAAAATCTAGCGACTTTAATTCAGGAGAATCCTTAATACATTTTAATAAAGATTCTCTCATTTTTAATAAAGACGAGGTTCCATTAGGAGCTTGATTGAGCCTTCTGAGTAATTCTTGACTCTTTGGTTCTATTAACTTATGCAGCTTTCTTAATTGCCCTTCATCGTTATAGTCTAGATCCTTTAACGCTTTTTTTAATGATGTGCGATTAACACTGAACTGTTTAAGTAATTCTATAAAAAATGTTTTCTTTTGATCATTTGAGAGACTTTCAAATCCCTCTAGAATAGACTTTGCAAGTGAAAAAAGAGTCGCCTCACCATTTTTGCTTACAAGCTGATTACAAAGACTGATTAAATTCTCTGAATTTAGGCTCTTTTTACTTGGACTTCCAATACCTAAACGCTGGATAACTGTATTTAAAAAGTTTTGATGCTGGTTCATATTTGCCCCATTACTAATGGAGCAATAATTGTACAAGATTTTTTATTCAATTGCGCTAAAACGAAAAACGTTGACTGCAATGTAATCATTATAGGCTGTTCCTGACTGCAGCCAATTTTTGGCTTTAACAGCTGAAATTTGAGGATTCAATTTTTCATCAAGTTTAAGATAAAGGCCATACTTAAATACATAATCACTTTCAGTCAAAATTGATATTTCACCATTCGTAACCATAATACTTTTCTGAGGCATACCTTCAGGTTGTGATGAAAATGACTCCTCCCCATATTCAAGCATTAATTCTAATAATCTTTTTTCAAAATATTCCCTACTTAGGGGGCTATGAACATAATAATTTGAAAGCAAATCCTCTGCCTCAAAATCTAAATACTCTTTCAATTCCTCGACGGAACTAAAAGTTTCATCCTCTATCCAAAAAATAACAAAGGCGCCACTAGAGTTTCCAAGATCAAGGAACTCATCTTTATCCATCACTAGAGCTGAGCCATCAAGAATAGACTGTAAAAAATCCTGGTCTAATTTATTAATTTCAGTTTTAAAAGTTGCAAGATTCATATTTTTATCTTGTTTGAAAAAGAAGAGATTTAACTGATTGATAATTAGTAGCAATTCTTCTTAACAACTGTTCACCAACATCATTGTTTATTTTCCCAGACTCTAATTCTTTTACTTTTTGTGCGTACATTTGCTTAAGCGTATTTGATGTAGCTAAGATCTCATATACTGTTGGCGCTCTTCTATCTTTCCAGTCATCAGTAAGCAAAAAAGGATAGTCTGGATCAAAGTTAATTAATTTTTCATCTTTAAGTTGCTTCATTATTTTGTTAATGAAATAAATAATTGGGGAAGCCTTTCTGGAAGTTTTTGAAGATTATCAATCACCATAAATCTATTTTTTCCAAAAATTCTAGACACATACTGATCAGCATAAGGATCTAAGCTAATGCAAAAAGTAATAATCCCATGACTCCTTAACTCTTCAACAGCTTTTTTTGCATCCATTCGAAGATGCTGAGGATCATCAACGTCGATATCTGATGGTTCTCCATCCGTCAAAACTAGCAATATTTTTTTGGCTGAAGACTGCGTCAACAAATCTATTCCGGCATGTCTCATTGCTGCGCCCATTCGAGTTGAAAGCCCTCCCTTTATTCCTGCAAGTCTACCCTTCACTTCATCATTAAAACTATAGTGAAATGGCTTAAATCGATAGTACTGGACATCATGCCTCGAATCTGAAGCAAAGCCAGTTATTGTAAGCTTGTCTCCAATTTTATCGATTGCCCAGGATAAGAGAGAGGTAGCCTCTTTCATCAACTGTAAGATCGTTTTATCACTTCCTACAACCATGTCATTTGTCGATTCCGATAAATCCATGAGAAGGTTTACTGAAACATCTCGTATATGTTGAACTTTTTTTATATAAATCCTATCAGAAGGAGTTGAGCCAGACCTTATGTCAGCAAGCGCCGAAACGCAAGAATCTATATCAAGCTCACTACCCTCCTGTTGCTTCTTTAATTTAACCAAACCTTGAGGCTGCATTTGATCAATCGCATTTTTGAGTTGATTAGCAATTGGCTTATGCTCTTTCAAGATTTTATTAATTGTCTCAAAGTTGCCTTTTTTTAGCCTTCTTTCGTATAAAGTTGCCCAATTTGGACGATACAACTGTAACTGATAGTCCCACTCATTGTAGTGAAAAGGCTCACTTACTGGCTCCTTGCCTTCGATTTCATTAAGACTAACTCCATCAAGCTCATCAGGAAAATACTCAGTCTCAAGAGTCCAAATTTCTTGGGCATCATCACCAGCTGTCTCAACATCTAATTCGTTATACATTTCCATAATATTAGCTTTTCGTCGAATCTGTCTTTGGCTTGCAGGAACATAGTCATTGCCTTCAGAAATCCAATCAAGCTCCTCATAGTCCCAAATATATCGATTATCATCTCTATATGGAATTGGAGCAGCTACAAGAGCCGAAGCACTAATTTTTACATCTGTTTCAGATTTGATTAACTCATAATATTGCATACCCAGGTCAAAACTCATTTCAGATGAATCACTAGACTCTAACATCTTTTCATTAAATAGCTTTAAAAACTCCAAATTGAATGGCTGTTTAGCTCTATATTTTTTGTCAAGTGCTGCTCTAGAAAAATCGACTAGATCAGATATGAATGGATTTAATTCTTTGAGATCGTCATCTTCTGGATGAAGTGCAATCCATATTTTCTTCATGCCAGGGAACTTTTTAATTGTATTGAGTTCGACCCTTAGGTCTTCAATAAGAGAAACGCAGGCAACCTCAAGGGGGTTTAATGTATCTCCCTTAAAAGCAGATTCTGTCTCCATTATATGGGCTGCTGCATGAGAGCAGACAGCTCTGTAGCAATCAATACCTGAAACAATTTTTCCTGAAGCATGTTTATAGTCATCATAGGCATCAGGTATATGCATAACGCCATACTCTATATACGGCTTTAAACCTTTTTTTGTTTCATAATCACCTGCAGTAGGGCGAAGAAAAAAATCACGGTTATAAAATGCCCTAAGATAGAACTGCAATTTTCTTTGATTATCAATAAATAAGGTGCCTCGCCTTTCTTGTTCAATAATTTGTAAAGACTCAGCACTGCTCAATTCAAAGTAGGCAATCTGCGCTTTGAAGTCACGGTTAAATGTTTCAGCGCCATATAATACCCATCGCCTTAAACCACCTAGGGTGAGCTTGCTAGTCAATAAATCGATATTATTGAGCATTGGTCTCATTCCTCTTGGTGCAAGAGCAATCATTCTTTCCAATAATCTAAGATAACCTTTTAATAAGTCAAAATCACTCATTCGCCTAGCGACATTAGGAAGACTAGAAATCATTAAGACTATTACTGCTGCAGAAGTTTGTGATGACATCTTCATTATTGAGAAGATAATTTCACCAATTATTGATTCACCAACTTCCTTTACAACCATTGGTGTTTCCTCAAGGAAGGAAATCACCATATCTTCTCCTTTCCCCATTGCATGAAGAGCGCCAGCTCCATCTAAATAGACCTTAAGGCCATTCGGCGTCATAACCTTTGAAGCCTCTAAAAAGCTCCCGTTGAGAGCATCATGAAGAACATCGGAAGGATTTTTAAATTTATCCTCAAAGTCCGAAAGTTGAACAGAACTCATAATAAGTTTTACTCAAAGAATGTATCTATTGCAGCATTTAAAGTATCAACAATATCCAAATCATCAGTGATTGGATTCACCATGGCAATCTTACAGGCTGATTTTTCACTTACTTTATCTGCAATAAGCTGTCCTGCATATACGCATAGTCTAGTTGAAATACCCTCATCAAGACCATGACCCACAAGGTTTCTAGCCCGTTGAGCTATCTGAACTAACTTTAATGCTATTTCTTCATCAACGCCAGACTCTTTAGTGATAATGTGTGCTTCGGTTTTCTCATCAGGATGCTGGAAATTAAATCCACAAAATCTCTGTTTGGTTGACTGTTTAAGATCCTTCATCAAATTTTGATAACCTGGATTGTATGAAATGACGAGCTGAAAATCTGGATGGGCGTCAATTAACTCACCTTTTTTATCAAGAGGAAGGGTTCTTCGATAATCTGTCAAAGGGTGAATTACAACTGTAGTATCTTGCCTAGCCTCAACCACTTCGTCTAAATAACATATGCCGCCATATCGAGCTGCCATAGCTAAAGGTCCATCTTGCCAAATTGTTCCATCCTTATCGAGCAAGAATCGACCTACTAGGTCACTTGCGGACATATCCTCATTACAAGCGACAGTAATTAATGGCTTATCTAACTTGTAGGCCATGTACTCAACAAAACGAGATTTTCCACAACCTGTGGGTCCTTTTAACATTACTGGCATGCGATTCATGTAAGCTGCCGTGTACATATCAATTTCATCTTCTTGTGGCTGATAGAAAGGCTCTTCAGCAATTTTGTATTGATCTAATTCATTCATTTTTTATTCCTTCAGAAAAAAAACCCCTGCTTAGAGACAGGGGTTTATCCAATCAAGCTAACATGATTTTACTTGATTATTTAAATCCTTTGCCTCTGTAAATAACCATTGATGCGCCTTGAGACTGTGCATAGTTATCGTATCCTATTAAACGGACATGATTATCAGGATTTGCGTCATGACAAGCCTTACATTCAGCCAAAATGGTATCAACATCTGTTTCACCAAACATTGGAAGCTTCCACATATACCAATAATTTCCAGTTGCATTTTCAACTTCTGTATGCTCTACTCCTGGGTTGTATCCTTGGTCAACAATGTACTGAACCTGCTCACGAATTTGCTTATCAGTCATTGCAGGTAAGTAAGAAAAAGTTTCAAACTTTCTGCTAGCATTGTCACTCAGTCGTGATGGATAATCTTGAACTTTACTCATAGTCTTTTCCTTTTTTTAATATTAATTTACGATTCGCTAGATTATTTATGCTGAATATCTAATTTGTCTACCGTATCAAACTCAAATTTAATCTCTTTCCAAGTCTCCATTGCTACCTTGAGTTCTGGTGAGTGTTTCGCAGCACTCGTAAGAATGTCCTTTGATTCTTTTTCTAATTCGCGCCCAGCATTTCGTGCCTCTACACATGCTTCAACTGCAACCCTATTCGCAGCTGCACCAGCCGCATTGCCCCATGGGTGGCCAAGCGTTCCGCCTCCAAACTGAAGAACAGAGTTATCACCAAAAATATTCACAAGTGCCGGCATATGCCAAACATGGATACCACCTGATGCGACCGGTAACATTCCTGGCATTGAGCCAAAATCTTGATCGAAGAAAATTCCACGCGAACGATCCTCTTTAATAAAACTATCACGCATACAATCGATCCATCCAAGTGTAGAATCACGGTCACCCTCAAGCTTTCCTACAACAGTTCCAGAGTGCATGTGATCACCGCCAGAAAGTCGCAAACATTTTGCTAAAACTCTGAAGTGGATACCATGGTTAGGATTTCTATCAACAACTGCATGCATTGCTCTATGAATGTGAAGCAATAAGCCGTTATCACGACACCAATTGGCAAGACCAGTATTTGCAGTAAAACCAGCTGTAAAGAAATCATGCATAATAATTGGAGTGCCTAGCTCCTTTGCATACTCCGCACGCTTATACATCTCTTCTGGAGTAGGTGCAGTAACATTTAGATAATGTCCTTTACGCTCTCCAGTTTCTTTTTCAGCTCTCTCAATAGCATCCTGAACAAAACCGAAACGATCTCTCCAGCGCATAAATGGCTGAGAATTAACATTTTCATCGTCTTTGGTAAAGTCTAAACCTCCTCTAAGACCCTCATAGCAAGCTCTTCCATAATTCTTAGCTGATAAACCCAGTTTTGGCTTTATTGTGCAGCCCAATAAAGGTCGACCATATTTATTCATCTTGTCTCTTTCAACCTCAATTCCATTAGGAGGGCCACCACAAGTCATAACATATGCTATTGGAAAACGAATATCCTCTAATCTCAATGCTCTAAGAGCTTTAAAACCAAACACATTACCAACAAGAGAAGTTAGAACATTTACAATTGAACCTTCCTCGAATAAATCAATTGGGTAGGCAATAAATGCATAGATTGCATCGTCCGAACCAGGAACATCTTCAATTCTGTATGCCCTTCCCTTGTAATGATCAAGATCAGTTAGCAAATCAGTCCAGACTGTTGTCCAAGTTCCTGTTGAGGATTCAGCAGCTACTGCAGCGGCCACTTCTTCTCTAGGTACGCCTGGCTGTGGAGTTATTTTAAAACATGCAAGAATATCGGTATCAACTGGCTCGTATTCAGGCATCCAGTATGTGTCTCTATATTCCTTAACTCCAGCGTCATATCCTTTCTTGGCCATTGGTAATTCCCCTTATTATTTGTCTAAAATGAAGTCATTATAGTTGTTGATAAAAATAATGTAAAATAATATTTATTTATATAATCATTAGTTTTAATTATGATTAATTACACGCTTAAACAGCTTTATAGTTTTGAATCCGTAATAAGGCTTGGAGGCTTTACTAGCGCAAGTAAAGAGCTCCATATCACTCAGCCTGCTGTTTATATGCAAGTCCAACAATTACAGGAAAATATTGGTGCGAAGTTATTTCATATTAATGGAAAGAAAATAAGCCCTACTTTTTTAGGTAAGAAAATATATCAAACTGCAATAGAAACCATAAATACTCTTGAAAACTCCAGGCTTGAAATAAATGAAATACTTAATCCTGACTCTGGTCATCTTCAAATAGCTGTTGCTACTACTGCCAATTCTTTTATCAGCACATTACTCTCGAAATTTAAAAAAGAATTTCCTAAAATGACTTTTTATATTGATGTAACTAATCGGCATGCACTTCTTGATAATTTAAAAAATAATAATGCTGATTTAGTAATTATGGGTGAGCCGCCTAAAGATATCCCATTAATATCGAAAGCCTTTATGGAGAATCCATTGATTGCTATTGCTCATCCTCAAAATGATTTACTTAACAAGAAAAAGGTAACTATTAAGGACCTTTCCAAAGAAACTTTGCTAACTAGAGAGATTGGATCAGGAACTCGAATTACTATTGAGAGGTTTACTGGATTGAATTTTAATTCCGAAATTCAAATTAACTCCAATGAAGCAATTGTAGAGGCTGTACAAGCTGGATTAGGAATAGGATTTGTTTCAATGCATTCAGTAAGTCTTCAGCTCAAAAACAAAATCATTAAACAGCTTAATGTTGAGCCATTCCCAATTATTAGAAAATGGCATATAGTGCATCATGCTGATGCAGAACTATCCCCAATTGCTAGAAGATTTAAACAGTTCATTATCGACAACACCTAGGCTTATGTATATCTATAGCTTAGCTTCGATATTCAGCATTTATCTTTACATATTCATACGAAAGATCAGTTGTCCAGACGCTTTCATTCGTTTTAAAGCCACCTAAATCAATCCGAATTGTGATTTCAGGTTTTTCCATTTCACGACTTCCAGCTTCCTCAGAATATTGGTCACTAATTTCTCCTGATGAGATAATCTGAACTTCATTCAGAGAAATGTTAATATTTTCAAAAGATATTCCCTTTACTCTAGCGCGTCCAACTGCAGCAAGTATTCTTCCCCAATTAGCATCACTGGCAAATAAAGCTGTTTTTACTAGTGGTGAATGGGCAACTGTATAAGCCACCTCTAAACAGTCTTCATTTGACTCTAGTCCACTGACGCTTACTTCAACAAATTTTGTTGATCCCTCTCCATCCTTCACAATCTTGTGAGCAAGATTTCTAGTTAACTCATTCAAAGCTTTTTGAAACTCTTCTTTACATTGAGAATAAAGAATGCCAGATTGATTCGTAGCGCTAAGTGTACATGCATCATTTGTTGAGGTATCGCCATCCACTGTAATACGATTAAATGACTGATTAACTGAAATATCAAGGCATTGCTGCAATTCATCTTGAGAAGCCCCAATATCAGTAACTATAAAACTAAGCATGGTTGCCATGTTCGGCCTAATCATTCCAGATCCTTTTGCAACTCCGGAGAGATTAACTGCAACACCATCGACATTAAATGAGACTGAATAATACTTTTCTACTAGGTCTGTAGTTAAGATACCTTTTGCAACATTACCTAATCCTTCTTTTGTAAGAGAATTAACGAGTTTATTTGCACTTTTTTCAATAGACTCAACAGGAAGCAATTGACCAATTACTCCAGTTGAGAATGGCAAAACCTGTTCAGGTTTGATGCTGAGCTCTTCAGCTATAATTTCGCAGGATTTATAGCTATCTTCCAGACCTTTTTTACCAGTACCAGCATTGGCATTACCGCTGTTAATTAAAAGGGCTTTTATATTAGAATTTAGGTGGTTTTTGGCAACTAAAACAGGAGCAGCACAAAAGATATTTTGAGTAAAAACTGCAGCAGTATTAGTGCCATCAATTAGTGAAATTAGAGATAAATCTAATGAATTATTATTCTTTATTCCCGAAGAAACAGAAGAGCATTTAACGCCATTCACACAAAGTAAATCAATGCTCATAAGTAATTAAAAAGAATAAGTTCTAAAAAATATTTTACCTAATTCGAATAAGATCTATTCTTTTTTAACAAGTCAGGTCTTGAGTATTAATATTTTTCACTGTCCAGTCGAATAAAGAACAGCATAATAATCGCTCCTAAAAATACCATTATTAGAGCAGGAATAGCTGCCCTATCATAAAGTCCTTCTGAGCTCAATTCAAAAACCCTAATGGCTAGAGTATCCCATCCAAAAGGCCTTAATAGGTAGGTTGCAGGTAGCTCCTTCATCACATCTACAGCTACCAACAAGCCTCCAGCTAATATTCCAGGCGTCATCATTGGAAGGTATATTTCCTTGATTAAACGCATTCTTGATGATCCTAAAAGTCTAGCACTCTGTTCAAAAACAGGCTTAATCTGCTCACTGGAGGCGCTGGTTGAGTTATAGGCAATTGCCATAAATCTAGAAATGTATGCAAATAGAAGTAATGCCACTGACCCAAAAAGAATATGATTAATTGATGAACCCCCAAAATGAATGCTCACTAATGAAATATTTTGCACACCATACAAAAGTCCAACAGCCATGACTGATCCCGGTAATGCATAACCTAATGTCGAAAACCTTATAAGAAGCTGCAATGCTTTACTTTCGTCCTTCCGACGACTTGGCAAGGCTAGCATTGTAGCTACAGCAACAGTTAAGATTGTCGCACTCACAGTCAAAATCCCTGTAGAAGAAAGATAATTAAGGTAGAACTGACTAATTTCTTCGCCATATTTTTCAATACTCCAAATAATAAGTTGGAGCATAGGCATTGCAAAAGACAGCATAAATACACCAAAAACGAATAAAAAAGTAATCCAGCCTAAAATTCCTTCTGCACTATAGGGTCTGATATGGGATACATCTGATGAGTAATATTTAGCTTTACCTCGGGCTTTTTTTTCAAAATAAATAAGAAAAAATGCAATTAAAACGAGTATTGATGCTAGTTGTGCAGCAACTTCTATAGAGCGAAAGTCTCCCCATGCTGAATAAATTGCTGTTGTGAAAGTTGAGTAGTTAAAAAGTGAGACTACTCCAAAATCTGCCAATGTCTCCATAAGAGTAACAAGTAAACCAGCGGCAATAGCTGGTCTTGCGAGAGGTACAGAAATCTTCCAAAAAACCAGAAAAGGTTTTGCACCAAGCATTTTTCCAGCCTCAATCATCTGAATCTTTTGTCGCTTAAATGAGGCTCTTGCCATCATGTAAACGTAAGGATAAAAAACCAATACAAATGTTAATATAATTGCCCAACTCCCAGCTCTGATATCAAATCCAGATATTCCAGTAAAATCCCTAAGCCAGACCTGGGCGTAGCCTGAATAGTCAAAAACCCCAAGATAAACAAAAGCTAGAACATAAGCGGGTATTGCAAAGGGCAAGAATAGTGCCCACTCTAACCATCTTCTTCCTGGAAACTCAACCATGACAACTAAATATGCCAGAACGGTTCCTAGAATACTTACCCCTAAGCCAACACCTAGAAGCAATATAAAAGTTGATACAATGAGTTCAGGTAATAAATTTTCAAGAAAATGCCCCCATAGCTCAGTTCCTGGAAAAAACCAAGCTGAACAAACAACAATGATTGGGAACGAAACAGATAGTGCTAGAAGGCCCATTAAAAAATTAGAATTATTTTGCTTACTATTCATTGGGCTTTGATTGCATTACCTACATAATTATTTATAGCCTTCTCTCTGCATGAGTGAAACCGAATCAGCCTGATTTTTTCCAGCAAAAGAAAGATTCATTTTATCCTGATTAAAATCTCCCCATAAGGCAATCAAATTATCTGCTTTAATTTTTTGAGTTGCTGGATACTCTTTATTTAAGCCAACATAGATTTTTTGAGCTTCAATTGAAGATAAAAACTCAAGTAATCTTATTGCGTCATCTGGATTCTTTGAATGTTTTGTGACTCCAGCTCCTGAAACATTAACATGCGTTCCAGTAGTATTTTGATTAGCCCAAAAGAGTTTAAGGGGAGCGTTCGGATCCTCTGCTTGCAGTCTTCCAAAATAGTAGCTATTTACAATTCCCACATCACACTGGCCCGCTAGGATTGAAGTCATTATATGAACATCTTCAGCGTGAGGAGTGGCAGCAAGGTTATCAACCCAGCCCCTCACTACATCAGTTGTTTTTTCCATTCCATCATGATGGATTAGTGAGGATACAAGAGACTTTGTATATACTTTCTTACTTGTTCTCAAACAAAGTTTGCCTTTCCATTTTTTATTTGCTAAATCTTGATAAGTTGATAACTCACTTGGATTAACTCTTTCAGTGCTATAGATTATTGTCCTTGCTCTAACCGATAAGCCACTCCAAAGACCTTCAGGATCTCGAAGATGCTCAGGAATATTATTTTTAATGATTTCACTACTTACTGGTTGAAATAAATTTTGAGATGCGGCATACCAAAGATTTCCAGCATCAACTGTCATAAATAAATCAGCCTTGGTTTTTTTGCCTTCCAATTTAATGCGCTCTATTAACGCACCCCCCTTTCCAGTAAGGTACTTTACTTTTATTCCAGTTTTCGCAGTAAATGCATCAAATAAAGGCTTAATTAAGTGTTCTTTCCTTGTGCTATACACTGTCAGAATATCATTACTTGCCGCTTGCACTGCTGCTGAAAAAGATGTTGATAAAATTGATATTACTATTATCGAAAAGATTGATACTTTTTTGTTCACTTGATACTCCACAGGATTAAGTCAAAAGTTATTTATTTAACTCTTGAGGCAAATATTAAGACCCAATAATTAAGTTTTTAAGTTTGTGCGCATTTTCAGACTGGTCTTTAAGTCCAAATTTAATGTCTTGATTTTTTTCTGACACTATACAACTACCACCAATATTATCCCATACTGCAAGAACCGCGCCAAAGTTACAGTCGTAATGTTTTGGATTGATTGAATGATGCAATTGATGCTGTGCGGGAGAAACTAGAATCTTTTCTAGCCAACTCCAATAACTAAGATTGACATGTGAATGCCTTAAATTTGATCCTAATGAATGAAATATTACAACAAAGGCACTTGAACCAAAAATTTCAATAAGTGACACACTTTCTGCAAAGAAAAAGAAACAAACGCCAAGGCATAATGAGTGAACAATGACCGCTCTAAGACTAAAAAGAATTGCCTCAATTGGATGAGTCCTAAGAACAGTCAATGGAGTTAGATTAGTAGCAGAATGATGAGCCTTGTGAAACCGCCATAATATTGGAACCCGGTGCATTAAACGGTGCAAAAAATACCTTGAGAAATCATCAAGAATAAAAAGAACAGTGGTGAATATTATCATTACCATCCAAACCGGTATAGATGATGAGGGTCTAGAAAATATGAAATGCATATTCTCAAAAATAAATACTGTAAGCGCCAGTTGACCAATTAGTATTGGCGCTAGTATTTTTATAAAAAACTGGTTAATGACCATTAGTTTATAGTCAGCTAATGCAGACTTTGATAGCCAGACCTGAGTACTAAAAAAACCACTGACAATTTCTGTCAGTGGTTTTTTATTAATTACTCTGAGCCAGATTACTGCTATGAAAGCAGCGCTTATTAAATACCCTATAAATAAGCGTTTCTCTGGATTAATAAAGTTAGCAAAAAAATCAGTCATTCTCCGCGCTAGATTTTGCCCCCAGAGAGTTAACTAAATCAGACAAACCTGCAGTTTGATCATTTGACCTGGCAACTACTCCAAATTCATCAACCATGAGGTTTTGTACTTTCAACATATGGACCATATACCCGCCCCATGTCTCTGAATCACTCTGAATATACTCACCGTTTGAGTCTATTCCAGTAACTTGCGTGCTACCTAAAAGAAGAGGACTATAACCAATCAAACGATTTAGCTTAACTGAGGTTGCACCCATGTCTTTTCCACCAACCTGAAGAGCTAAAGCAAAACCTTTTAGCTCGCCCCAATGTTTAGAATAGTTTCGCCATTCTTTAGATACGTCGCCACCAGATTCTAGAATCGCTTCAATTTTCATCATGTCTTTGTATGTTGAGCCTGCATACTTAAATACGGCCTCAGCGATAACTTTTTCCCAGTTGGTTTTAATTGTTTGAGCATAACCTTTTAACTCATCGCGCTCGGAGTCACTCAAAGCACGTCCATTGACTGAAGTTATGAGGTCTCTTCCATCCATGTACGCTCCAACAATATCATGGAGGTAAGTTGTTTTTCCACCCTTGTCAAATGAAGATGCATAGTAAGCATGTCCAAAAGCCATTTCGTTATAAAGATCTACCTTGCCATCATAGTTGTAGTCAGCTACAGCTGCGTCTTTTTGCTTTGCAATATCATAGACATTTTGAGCAGTAAGAGTTAATGTGTGTGCAGGAGCTCCAAAGTAACCAAACGCTTCATCCCAAACATGCTCTTTACCCGTGTATGCTGCACCATCCTTATAAGGCTTGTTGTTTGGTTTATTGTCAGCTTCAAGTTTTTCATCAAGATAATTATCTACTGCTTGATTATAAGTCACAGCTCCCATCAAGAACTTAGAAACTAGTTGAGTATAATCCATAGCGTGCGAAGGATCATAGCCACCCTCAGATTCTGCAGCTTTTTCAAACATAAATGCAACTACTTCAGGCCCAGTCATACTTCCAACCCATCCAGGAACTAGACCTTTGTAAGTTTTACCACTTAAGTTTTTATTAGAAAGTTCTCCAATAGTAGATTGCTTAATGACAAAATCGCCTTTTGTAGCAGGAGCAATAATAGCCCTGCTTGCATCATCACCTGAGAAGTAACTCTGCATAGCACTCATATCACCTTTTGAAATAAGTTTTTTGAGTGAACTCTCAAGAGCATGTCTTGCCATTTGCCCCTTATAAGAAACAGACGTTGTTGAACTACCCGAGTAATCTTTAAGTGTAATTGGAAAATCAGCATATACATTTGACCTAGCAAATGCAGATGTTGAAATTAAAATTGCCGATCCAAGGACGACAGTTAGAGGAACCGCTTTGGCGGTCAATCGCTTATTAAACATTGCTTATTCCTTAAAAAGTTATAGTTTAAATTTTCTCTTATTGCAAATGATAATGACTATCATTTGCGTATGATACCTATTTTCATTTAATAAGCAACTTCTTTTTATTAATTATTCCTACTTTATCTGCGAATACTTCTGCTTCAGTTTCGTCATGAGTGACTAGGATTGATGTAACACCAGCATTTTTTAGAATCTCCCTGACTTGTTTGACAAGTTGATCTCTATTAGATTTATCTAAACTTGAAAATGGCTCATCAAGTAATAATAACTTTGGAGAGGTCGCAAGCGACCTAGCGAGTGAAACTCGTTGTTGTTCACCTCCAGATAACTGATGAGGATATTTTTTTTCAATACCACTAAGACTAATCAAGTCTAAAAGGTTTTTTACCTTTTCTATCCTTTCTTTTTTAGAAAGTTGATTGATTCCAAAACTGATGTTTTCAAAAACTGTCATGTGCGGAAAGAGAGCATAATCTTGAAACACCATTCCAATTTCTCTTAGTTCTGGTTTAACTGAATGAGCACCACCATCACTTAAATTATTTCCATCAAGCGCAACAGATCCTAGATGTGCCCTTTCAAGTCCAGCAATAAAACGAAGAGCTGAACTCTTTCCACTTCCGCTATCACCCAATAAAGCAAAAATATCACCGCTCTCTAGATTCAGATTGAATCCATCTAGGACATGATTATCTTCAAATGAAATTTTTAAATCGCTGACAGTTAACAATTGTAAATACAAATAATAATGATTCGCATTATTATATAAGATAAGGTTTTAAATGGAAACCCTTATTTGAAAATTAGAGTTATTGAATAATTGGTAATTCCTCTGCAGCCCTAATGCTTAGCCACTTAGGACCATCTTCTGTGATGACTATATTTTCCTCATGAACCATTTCCTTTCCTGGCAGGAATGCCATACCTGGCTCTAGGGTCAAAACAACTCCTGGCTCAAGAACAGTATTGTCACTCGCAGTATTAGACGGCCATTCAGTTAATTGCATGCCTAAACCATGCCCAAGTCTGCCAACCGTATTACCAAGCGCTCCTCCCTTTTGAAGAACTTTATTCATGGCATTAAATATATCTGAAGTTGTATTTCCAACCTGTGCAGCTTTAAATCCTGCCTCCGTCGCCTCATAGGTTACTCTGTATGCTTTCTTCGCTTTTTCACTGATTGAACCGAAAGCATAGTTTCTATCAAAGTCACAGTAATAGCTATCAAAAACCGAGCCAGTGTCGATTATGAATAGATCGCCCTCTTCTATGATCTTGTCTGTTGGACCCATAATGATTGAGCCGTAGCCCTCTTGACCAGATCCAGAGACAATATAGGGTGAGTCATCCACACCAAGCTTCAACAGGTGCTGCTTAAAACGTCGACAGTTCTCTTGTTCACTCTCACCTGCTCTGAGAAAACCTTCCAAATCAATAAATCCTTGGGAGGTAATCTGACATATGTGCCTAATCTTCTCTATTTCAGCTTCAGATTTAATGAATCGAACGCGGCGCATAATTTTATTTGCATCTTTGATTTCTATTCCAGGAAGGTTATTGATAAGAGTCTCATAATCCTCCAGAGGCATTCTTAGAGTGCTCTCGAGAGTTTTTGGAACGCCTAACGACTTGTGATTTACCATTAGTAATTTGATGGTTGAAAGCAAAATGCTTACTCCATCATCTTCTGGGTTTGGAGAGGTCCACGTCTGAATATCATCAATCCACGTCGCCCTCATCCCAGATTCTCCGATTGTGGGAATAATGGCTTTTGGCTTTCCTGAACTAGGTATCAGAACATACCAAGGCCTGGTAGGACTCTGAAAAAATTGAGATTTAAAGCCAGTGTAGTATTCAATATCAACTTGTGTAGTTAATAAGATAGCATCCATTTTTGCCTCAAACATCAATTTCTGAATGCTTTCAAGCCTATTCTCATACTCATTGACTGTAAAGCCTCTCTTTGGAATATTCATTTTCTCTCCTTACTTATCAAAGACCATTCAAAACCTGTTCAGATGATTTACCTACTAATTGCTCGTACATCTCTTCATCAGTATCACCCTCAGTTCCAAAGAACAAGACCTTTGAATTCTCATTAATCATGAGTTTAGATTTAAGGCTAGCATCATTACAAGCAATTAAAAATCCTGCCAGGCCTGTAATAGCTGACTCGCCCGCTACAATTGGTGTTTCTCGGTTGGCAAGAAGTTGCATTGCTTTTGGAATTGATTCGTCAGTAATCGACATAAAGTGAGGGACATGACTTTCAAGAATTGACCATGCTAGAACTGAAACCTCACCGCAGGCAAGGCCAGCCATAATTGTATCTAAGTCGCCATGAACTGCTGTTGGCTCTCCATTGGCAGCGCTTTGAAACAAACAGTCAGCGTTAACAGGCTCCACAACAACGAATATGGGAGGACACTCCAGACTCTCCTGCAGAAAAGACACCATCGCAGCTGGAAATCCTCCAACACCGCCCTGTAAGAAAACATGTGTTGGGATATCACTCATTTGCTTCATAGCCTCATCCACCATCACGGTATAGCCCTGCATTACATCTTTGGGTATGTCTGTATAGCCCTCGTAGGAAGTATCAGAAACCACAGTGTAACCATTTGAGTCAGCTACCTCAGCAGCAATTCTAACGGAGTCATCATAGTTTCCTTTGATTCTATTAACAACAGCACCATACTTTGCAATTGCTTTCTCTCTGCCTGGACTTACATTTCGGTGAATATAAATCTCACAATTGCATCCAAATTGCTGGGCTCCCCATGCCACTGATCTTCCATGATTGCCGTCAGTTGCACAACAAACAGTAAGCTCTGAAGTTTTATTTCTGTATGTTCCTTTAATCAAGTCAGACGAATTGGCATTAATACCTTCCTCTTTGAGTTTCTGAATTAATAGATTCGCAACGGCATATGCACCACCAAGCGCTTTAAAACTTTTCAGAGTGAAGCGAGGGTTTTCATCTTTATAGAAGATTGATGCAACGCCAGTCCCTTCAGCCATATCATCAAAGGAATGAAGAGGTGTTGGTTTGTAATTATCCCAAGAGGTAATTTCTTTATTTGCTAACTTAAAGCCCTCTAAGCTTAATATGTCCTGATGCTCGTAATGCGCACCTGACTGAACTTTAGGATTCAGAATATGAGAGAATGATAAAGCGAAGTCACTGTAACTGTTTGGCATAATTTTTCCTTTAAATAGGCAGGAGAATTAAAAGTCTTATTCCCCAGCAGAATTTTTTTGTATTAGTTGTCTCTTTTCTATAGTAATTGAAGCTAGTGCAACCATTATGACACCAATACCTTGAATTATAGTGATTGTATCTAGATATGCAATAAAACCGAAAATTAAAACAAGTAAAGGCTCAGTATAACCAATATTTGCAGTCCTAACAGGACCATATTTCTTTACAGAAATATGATAAAACATCATGCCAATTGCAAAGAGTGTTCCAGAAATAAAACAAAGCAATAACGCTTCTTTTTGTGGCCAATAAAAACCCGTTTCACTTAAAAACAAAATTAAGAAACTAAGCGCAGGGATAAGCGTTGTAAATTTAACAATCTCCCAGTTCCTGAGGCTACCCATTTTTGGTGTAATAATTAAGATTAAAGAGTAAGACAATGCAGAGAGTAACGCCAAAATAATTCCAATAGCCATGGTATAAAATCCCTCATCACTCTGAGAGATTGCAGCAATCCCAGCTATTGCTATTAAAAACATCAGGATTGTAGTCAAATCAAGAGACCTTTTCTTTGTTATCGAAACAATTAAGTAAGTTAGCAGAGGATAAGTAAACAAAACGACGCTCGCAAGTCCAACCGACATATATTTAACTGCCTCAACATAGAGCCAGGACTGCACAGCAAAAAGTAATGAAAGCAAAAAAATCCAAAGACCTAACCTTTGTTGTTTAATTTTTTTAAATGAAAATAAACTTTTAGTTACAAATAGGGAACTACAGAAAGTTGTTCCAAAACGAATAAATAAAAAGAGAAAAACACTCACCTCAAAAGAATAGATTAATGGAATCATGCTTACATTTAAAGCATAAAAAAGAGATGATAAAAGTGCAAATCGAACTAAGAACATTTGTGAATTAAATGTTAATCATTAAGGAATTTGATTTTATAAGATAATTTTCTAGTTAATTTAGTTCATTTCACCTCAAATTAGGGATTTTTTTTCCACTTTTTAGATACTTTAGGATATCATTGCCGCTTCATTTTATTTAAAGGAGAAAAAATGAATTTCGATCAAAATTTGATTGCCCCAGCACTCGGCGTTTTAGGCCTATTGATAGTAGTAATTATCTATCAATGGATTACTAAACAGGATGGTGGAAGTGGCGCTGTTAAAAAAATTGGTGAACAAATTCATATTGGCGCGATAGTATTCATGAAGCGTGAATATAAAATGCTTAGTATTTTTGCATTAGTGTTGCTCGTTCTACTTTATATCTTTCTTGGTGCAGCTAGTGCCTTATGTTTCGTTGTGGGTGCTTTAACTTCAGCTACAGCGGGTTATATAGGTATGAATACTGCCACTATTGCAAACGTCAGGACTGCTCAGGCTGCTCATGAAAGTGGAAGCTCTGCTGCTCTAACAGTTGCTTTCTTTGGTGGCTCAGTCATGGGCCTTTCAGTTGCAGCGCTTGGACTCCTAGGTCTTGGCGGCCTTTATTACTTTTTTGGCGCTGAACATTCTGAAGCTCTCCATGGTTTTGCGATGGGTGGCTCAGTCGTAGCTCTCTTCTCTCGTGTTGGTGGAGGCATCTTCACAAAGAGTGCTGATGTTGGTGCTGACCTTGTTGGAAAAATTGAAGCAGGTATTCCTGAAGATGACCCACGTAATCCTGCCGTTATTGCAGATAACGTTGGAGATAATGTTGGTGATATTGCTGGAATGGGTTCAGACATTTTCGAATCATACTGTGGATCAATGATTGCTACAATTGCGATTGCTTCAACTCTTTCTGCAATGGCTTTAGATATGCTGGGTGGTAACAGAAGTGAGCTTATGTTTCTTCCACTAGCTCTTGCATCGCTTGGTCTTGTTTGCTCGATCATTGGAATCATATTTGTTAAGCTTTCTTCAAACAAATCTCCTGAGTCAGCATTAAGAATGGGTACGATTGGTTCAGCTGTCTTATTTATTGTGACTTCATACTTTTTGATTAGCTCTCTGGACGTTTCAAATAATATCTGGGCTGCTGTTCTTATGGGAAGTATTGGTGGAATTATTATTGGTCTAGTCACTGAGTACTATACTGCTGGAAAGCCTATCAGAGATATCGCAGAAGCAGGACAAACTGGCTCTGCTACAGTTATGATTAAAGGCCTCTCAGTTGGCATGCAATCTGTTGTAATACCAGTCTTGATGATTTGTTTAATCATTTATATCTCGAACCTTTTTGTTGGTTTGTATGGTGTTGGTATTGCGGCAATTGGTATGCTTGCTACAGTGGGCATGACAATGGCAATTGATGCCTATGGACCAATTGCTGACAATGCTGGTGGTATTGCAGAAATGGCTGGCCTTGGTGAGGACACAAGAAATATTACTGACTCACTAGATGAACTTGGAAATACAACTGCAGCAATTGGAAAGGGATTTGCTATTGGTGCTGCTGCACTTGCTGCTCTCGCCATTATTACTGCATATACAGAAACTGTTGCTGCCAACTCTTCAGATTTCTTACTTCAACTTAACAGTGCTGAAGTATTAATTGGTTTATTTATTGGCGGAACTATTCCATTTTTAATTGCATCTCTTACGATGACAGCGGTCGGTGATGCTGCTTTTGAGATGATTGAAGAAGTCAGAAGACAGTTTAAAGAAATCAAAGGTCTTCTAGATGGAAAAGCTGAGCCTGATACAGCTAAGTGTGTTGATATTGCAACTACTGCTGCACTTAAAAAAATGATTCTTCCAGGAGTTATTGCTGTCGCAGCTCCAGTTCTGGTTGGCTTTTTAATTAGCCCAGAGGCTCTTGGTGGTATGCTTGGTGGCGCTCTTTTAGGGTGCGTACTTATGGCGCTTATGATGGCTAATGCTGGTGGTGCTTGGGATAATGCTAAAAAGCACGTTGAAAAGGGTAACTTTGGCGGTAAAGGAACCGATGTTCATGCAGCAACTGTTGTTGGAGATACTGTTGGTGACCCTTTCAAAGACACTTCTGGTCCATCTATGAATATTCTTATTAACGTAATGGCAATTGTTAGTCTTGTGATTGCCCCTCTCCTGTAAATAAGAATCAAATCTATTTCAGCCCTTCTTAATTGGAGGGCTTTAAACCCTTCTTACTGTCTCCAGAAAGCTTTATGGAATATGGCAATAATTGTTAGTACTTCCAACCTTCCAATGAGCATTGAAAAACTCAAAATCCATTTCGCAACCTCTCCCACAGAACTATAATTCTGAGCAACATCGCCAAGGCCTGGGCCTAAATTGTTCATTGTGGCTGCTGTAGCTGAGTATGCAGTAACTTGGTCAAGCCCTGCAAACATTAAAAGCATCAGTATGAGGAAAAAAGATATTGCATAAAGTGAGAAGAATCCAAGAACTGAAACTAAAGCCTTTTCGTTAATACTAGATTTATTTAGTTTAACGCTGACCTGAGCGTTAGGTCTGATGAATTTATGAATTTCTTTCATGCCAAGCCTAAACATGACTAAGATTCGAACAACCTTAATACCCCCTCCTGTTGAACCTACACAGGCCCCAATAAAACTCATCATAATTAGGAATACTGGAATTGCAGCTGGCCAACTACTATAGTTTTGGGAAGTAAAACCAGTAGTTGTAGCAATAGAGATTGTTTGAAATAGACTGTGTCTTACTGTCTCATTTGCAGATTCATACTGGCCATTTAAAGAGAGCGCTGTAATTACTATAATTGAAGAACAAATCAGAACCATAGCGTAGGTTTTAAATTCTGAGTCTTTAATGTAGTCAACCAATGAACGATTATTCCATGCTACAAAATGAAGTGAAAAATTAATACCTGCCAGAAACATAAAAATCATAGCAATTGTTTCAATTGTTGCAGAATTAAAATAACCAATAGAACCATCATGAGTAGAAAATCCGCCTATTGCAACAGTAGAGAAACTATGACTAACCGCATCAAAAATTGACATGCCCGATAAAAAATATCCAACAGCGCATAACACTGTTAATGACAGGTATATTTTCCAGAGGGCTATTGCGGTGTTTCTTAGTTTAGGCGTCAGTCTGTCTTTAGCAATTCCACTCGATTCAGCATGGTAGAGCTCCATACCACCAACCCCCAAAAGAGGCAGGACTGCAACTGCAAGAACAATAATTCCCATTCCACCAAGCCACTGAAGTTGTTGCCTGTAGAAAAGGATACTTTTTGGCAATTCATCAAGCTGATTCAAAACAGTTGCTCCTGTAGTGGTCAAACCTGACATTGACTCAAAGAATGCTTCAGAAAAAGAGAGGCTGCTAATTGAATCGGTAATTAAGAATGGAAGCGTTCCAAAGAGCGACAAAACGATCCAAAAGCAAACTACGATGAGAACACCCTCTCTGAGTCTAAACTCTTTTTTAACCTCTTTAAAAGGCCACCAAAGAATTAAACCCCCTAAAACAGTTAAGGCAAATGAATAGACAAAGGATAGATACTCACCTTCCGAGTATATCAAGTCGACAATTAGAGGTGGGATCTGTGCAAAGCTAAAAACCATAAGAAGAAGGCCAATGGTTTTTGCAACAATACTTAACTGCATTTAAATTTCTACCTTGATTGAAGGGCTAATTAATTTATCATTCATTCTCTAAAAACAAAGCTTCGACTTCATGAATTTTGCCTACATCAATAAGAACCATTAAAACGTGGTCACCACTCTCAATGACTAATTTTTTTGACCCCATCAATAACTCTTCATCTCGAACTATTGCGCCAACAACAACTCCTTCTGGCAACGGAAGATCCTTAACACACACACCAACAACTTGAGACGTATTTTCGTTACCATGAACAACAATTTCTATTGCTTCAGATTTGCCATGCTGTAAAGAATGAACTTGCATAAAATCGCCCTTTCTTAGGTGAGACAAAATCCCACTCACAGTAATCTGATCTGGTGAGACAATAATGTCCACATCCCCACTCTGCTCAGCAAGGTTTGCATAAACATCCCTTTTGACTAGTGCGATGGTTTTATGAGCTCCGAGACGTTTTGCGAGAATTGAAACAATGACATTCACTTCATCAGAGTCTGTCAAAGCCAAAAATAAATCAGTATTTTCAATGCCTTCTTCTTTTAATAAATCCTCATCAGAAGCATTACCTTGAAGGACAAGAGTATTATTAAGCTCTTCACTGAGATATTTGGCTCTATTTTCATCAAGTTCAATAATCCTTAGATTGTGACTCTCTTCAAGAAGCTTTGCTACATTTAAGCCAACACTACCTCCGCCCGCAATAAAGATTTTTTGATAAGTGTTTTCTGCCCTTCTGAACTCCTTAAGGGCTCTTGAAATATCATTTTTCTTTGCAAGAAAATAAACATGATCACCCTCTCTGATTACGGTATCACTTTTTGCAGGAATAGCTCTTTCATTCCTATAAAGACTGACAATGCGTATTTTTACTTCTGGCATGTGCTCTTGGAGCTCTTTAATAGGTCGATTCACAATTGGAGTTCCAATAAAAGCACGAGTCTCAACTAGCTGCACTAGGCCATTCTCAAAGTCAAACACTTGAGATGCTCCTGGCTCATCGACAATGCCTTGAATGTAGTCCGTAATTAGGTTCTCAGGTGTAATTAAGAAATCAATTGGTAGAGCGTCATTTGAAAAAATTTCTGGTCTTAAGAGGTACTCAGTTGTTCTAATTCTTGCAATTTTTTTCTCAACATGATACAAAGTATGGGCCATTCGGCATGCCACCATATTTCTCTCATCAGAATTCATAACAGCAATAACCATATCCATGGACTTAATACCTGCTTTTTCTAAAACACTTGGATATGCACCATAGCCAATAACTGTTTTTATATCTAAGTGCCTTTGAAGCGGTATAAGCATCTCTTCTTTCTGGTCAACAATAGTGATGTCGTTATCATCATCTAAACAGAGATACCTTGCTAAGGTAGAGCCAACCTGGCCAGCACCTAAAATGAGTATTTTCATTTTTTATCTATCCCTAAATCTTTAAGCTTCCTATAGAGTGTTGTTCTCTCAAGGCCAGCAATCTCTGCAACAACAGCAATATTATTATCATTAGCAGCCAGGTGATGAAGCAGGTATTGACTCTCAAAAATATTTCTAGCCTCTTTAAGCTTTAATTCATAGTTGATTCCACTAACATGCTGGGTTTCTTGCTCAGACTCATCTGGAGTCATTATATTTCTTAATATAGGGAGAAAGTCGTGCAAAGGTTTTTTTAGAAAGTCAACTGCGCCTAACTTCATAGCCTTAACTATATCACTAGGCTCAGCATGACCTGACATCATAACAACTGGCGTATCAAGACCTTCAGAATGCCACTCTGACAACAAGGAAATTCCGTCTTGCCCAGGCATCCAAACATCCATGAGGATCAAATCAAAATGATTTGCTGCTAGAACAACTTTGGCTTCTGCTGCACTTCTAGCAAGCATAGTTGAATAGTTAACATCCTCAAGAATATCTTTAATAATCTCAGTATTATCTTTCTCATCATCAATGATCAAGATTTTTCCAAATGTTTGCTCTTCAGTCACTTATCCCCCTTTAAAAATTCGATTATACTCAATTCAATAGTGATTCTTGCACCATGAGGCTTGATATTGCTTGCAAATATTTGGCCATCATGCTGCTCAATAATATTTTGAACAATGGCAAGACCCAAGCCGCCACTCTTCTCTTTGGTGGTGATGTATGGTTCAAATACATGGTCAATAATTTCTTCAGGAAATCCTTTGCCATCATCGATAATTGTTATTTGAACCAACCCCTCTTTGGCTTTCAAAAGTGTTTTGATTTTGATATTGAGAGCCGAGGAATCCTTCTTAGCTTCTATTGCGTTTTTAATAAGATTAATGAGTACCCTTGAGATTGCATCTTGGTCAAGCTGAATCTTTGGCAAATCACCACTTAAATCAAGATCCACTCTAACATCATCGTGATTATCATAAAGAGAGGCCGACTTATTAATTAAAGTATTTAAAGAGGACAAGGTTTTTCTAATTTCTGGTGTATTTGCGTAATCTGCAAAGGCGCTCACCATTGAATCCATAGATGCAACTTGGTCAATTATGGTTTGTGTAGTTTTATCAATAACTCGAGAATCTTTTTCATCCAGCTTATCTAGAAACAAATTACGAAGCCTCTCTGCAGACAATAAAATTGGCGTCAGCGGGTTTTTAATTTCGTGCGCCATGCGAACAGCAACCTCACCCCAAGCCGCCTTCTTTTGAGCTCTGTTAAGCTTAGAAATGTCATTAATAATAATCACATAACCAAGAGATTTTTTTTCAATATCAAGAAAAGCCCCTTGGCAATAAAGAAGACGATTTCTATCATTGAGTGATAATTCAATTTCATGATTCCATTCTAGAGAGTCACTTTCAATCTTGCCATCGATATAATCGAAGAGAGGATTAAGATTTGGATAATCCTTAACAATTGCATCATAAGGCTCAGAAGTATATTTCGAGACATCATCTATTTGAAGCATTTTCCCAATTACTGGGTTAATGATCTGTATTTTCTTTTTTTCATTGAGTGCAATAACACCAAAGGAATATTGAAGAATTGTTTCTAGATATAAATTATGAGTATCCAGGCCCTCTCTAGAAAGCTTAATTCTTCTACTCATCTCATTGAAGTGCCCAATGAGATCATGCATATCTTTGAACTTTGAGTCACGCTCAATCTCAACGTCATAGTTACCAGCAGAAATCTCTCTTGTAGCTATAGATAAGTTATGCATCGGCCTCATGAGCTGATCAATCATTCTTAAAACAATTAATAATGCGCTCAAAACTGCCAATAAAATGGTTGAGGTGAAGTCGATCATAAATCGAGTTTTAATGATTGATGAGTTCAGTGTCAATTCGGCATCTTTTGCAGCATCTCGAAAGCGTGTCATTCTCGAAGTTAGGCTCTCAATATTAATGTCTGGTGCGAAGTGAGCGATTAAGGTAAACTCATCTGTCGACGCTGTAAATCCATCTGCCGAACAATTGGAGTCCGCACGTTTACTTGATGCAGCTAAATTCATCTCACTATCATAAAGCTTAAGCTCACATGCCCAAAAATCACTGGTTAAAAGACTTAAAACAGTTTGCATTTTTTCATTAGAGGCTCGAGGTGCATCAAAATAATTTACTAGTTTGGCAATATTTCGAATACGATCCTCAAAGTACTTAATTGCAATATTATTTGTATTACGATAGAGCTCATCTACTTCACCACCAACCTTCAAATTAAACTCATCAAACTGATTTTCAGCAATTTGAAGGTTGTCTCTGATTGAGCCAAATGAAAAAAGGTAGAAAGATAGTACTGGAAGCAAAACTAAAACTGGAACAATCCTTATAAAAGACCAGGTAAACCTTGAGCCAATCACACCCTCCTCAGTATTTTGTTTTAATTTTTTCATTGAGAGTGTGATGTAGAAAATGGCAACGCCACTCATAATCACATTGAATAAAACTAAAACTAGATACCATTTCTCAATTAATTCTGGATTTAGACCAAGGTAGAACATCCCAAAAAACGAAATTAAGAAAACGCCTATCCAAAACAAAGCACGGGGAGCTTCTTTCAATGAAAAAGCCTGATTAAGCAACATAAATTTTGTTAACCAAAAATTAAAGTATTTCGATTATCTCATAAATGCATTATTTCTAACACAAGTTGTTGATAAAATACAACAACACAACATTTTCAATTCTTTTGATAGAAACCGACAACCAGCTTAGTCTTTACCTAAATCATATTAAGAATGAGGCTCTTCTTGCTATAGACACCGAATTTAGAAGAGTTGATTCTTATTTGCCTGAGTTATGCTTGATCCAGATTGCTACGAAAGATAAACTAGAGTGTATTGACGTACTGTCACTAGATAATCTTGAGCCTTTATTTGTAAAACTTTATGGCAAAAAAACTAAGTGGATTGTTCACTCTGCTAGACAGGATATAGAAGCTCTCTATTCATTATCTAATCGAATTCCCAGTGCGATCTTTGATACTCAAATTGCCGCATCTTTTCTTAATTATCCATTGCAAATCTCTTATCAAAGCCTCACCGAATCACTTGAGGATGTTAGATTGGAAAAAAAATTTACAAGATTTGATTGGAAAAAACGTCCACTTCCAGCTGATGTTTTGCAGTATGCACTTGATGACGTTAAATATTTAATGCCGATCTTTAATAAGCTCTCTAAAGAGCTTATTGAGCATGGAAAGTTAGAATGGGCTGAGGAAGATTGTCAATTTTTGCTAAAAAAAGAAACCTACAACCCCAATCTCAAACAAATCATAAAAAAAACAAAAGGTATTTCGAAAATCTCTAAGAAGCATAGAGATATGGCAATCAACTTAATTTTATGGCGTGAATCAATAGCCCAGACAAAAAACAAGCCTCGTAAATGGGTCATGTCAGATGAAAAAATTATCAACTATGCAACTGGAAATATTAATTTTTCCTCTAAAGAATGGAATCAATTTGACAGCTTCATAAAGAAGAATAAGCAGGAGTTTAAGGATTTAAACCTAATTAAGTCAACAAAACCTCTTTCAGAACAAGAACTTATAAGAAAAGATGAGTTAAAAAGACAAATTACTAATCTTTCAATCGAACATAATTTACCAACTGAATTAATCTGCACATCTAAAAAACTTGTTAAATTTATAAGGGGCAGTGACTCAACTTTATTAAATAGTGGATGGAGATCCAAAATATTTAAAATATAATATTATCTTGTATTCAAACAGATTGGAAAACTATTAAAACAAACACCTTTAGAATTATTTCGGGAAGTCTGAAAGGAAGAAAATTTTCCTTTAAAGACTCTGATAGACTTCGCCCAACTTCAGGCAAAGCTAGAGAAACATTATTTAATTGGCTTCAGTTTGAGATTCATAACAAAACTATTCTAGATCCATTTGCTGGGACTGGAGCTTTGGGTATTGAGGCAATCTCGAGAGGCTCTGGAAAGGTATGCTTTATTGAAAAAGACTTCAATACTCATAAAATACTTGACTCTAATCTAAAACTTTTAGAGTCTGATCGTTACGACCTAATTAACCAAGATTCACTAAAATATCTTGAGAAAGAACAACTTCAACCTTTCGATTTTGTTTTCTTAGACCCTCCCTTTAACCAAGAATTAATTCCTTTGACATTGTCTTTAATCTCGAAACAGAATCTTGTAGATTCAAAAAGTAAAATTTACGTTGAGTCAGAGTTTGAGATAGACCTAGAGCTCTTAAATTCAAACATAAAGTATAATTGTACGATTGAAAAACAAAAAAAATCAGGGAATGTCTATTATTGTCTGATAAGCTTGGTTTAACTATGAAAAAAATTGCAATCTATCCTGGATCATTTGACCCCATAACTAATGGGCACATTGACCTTATAAAGAGAGCCTCTAAACTTTTTGATGAGGTCATTATTGCAATAACACAAAATGCTAGCAAATCTAGTTTTCTATCTATAGAAGAAAGAGTTAGCGCTGCCGAAAACTCAATCAGTTCCCTTAAAAACACCAAAGTCCTAAGCTTTAACTCACTATTGGTTGATTTTGCCAAAGAACACAACGCGCAAATTATCATCAGGGGTTTAAGGGCTGTATCTGATTTTGAGTACGAGTTTCAATTAAGTGGAATGAATAAACGTCTGAATTCTGAAATTGAGACCTTATTTATGACCCCCTCCGAAGAATTTGCCAACATTTCCTCATCTCTAGTTCGTGAAATTCTCCTTCTTGGAGGCGATATCAGCCCTTTTGTGCCTGGTGAAGTTAAAAAAATTCTTCTCGATATAGCAAAAAAATAATTTCCTTATTACCTTGAAATTGGATTTTGTATCCCTAAATAGGGTTTATACAAAAAAACAAGGAGTAAATGAAATGTCTAAAATGATTGGAATTGATTTAGGTACAACTAATTCATGCGTCGCTGTGATGGATGGTGGTGTTGCTAAGATCATTGAAAATTCTGAAGGAGCAAGAACTACACCGTCAATTATTGCATATCCGAAAGATTCTGATGAAATCTTGGTTGGGCAACCTGCAAAAAGACAGGCTGTAACTAATCCTGAAAACACACTATATGCTATTAAGCGCCTGATTGGTCGCCGCTTCGAAGAGGAGGCTGTCCAAAAAGATATCGACTTGGTTCCATATAAAATAATTAAAGCTAAAAATGGCGATGCATGGGTTGAAGTCAAGGGTAAAAAAATGGCTGCACCTGAAATTTCTGCAAGGGTTATCCAAAAAATGAAGCAAACAGCAGAGGATTACTTGGGAAGTGAAGTTACTGAAGCTGTCATTACAGTGCCTGCCTACTTCAATGATTCTCAGCGTCAAGCAACAAAAGATGCTGGAAAAATCGCTGGTCTAGATGTTAAAAGAATCATCAACGAGCCAACTGCTGCTGCTTTGGCCTATGGAGTCGACAAATCAACTGGTGATAAGAAGGTTGCTGTCTATGACTTAGGCGGTGGTACATTTGACGTCTCTATCATTGAGATGGAGGATATTGATGGAGAAAAGCACTTTGAAGTCCTTTCCACTAATGGTGATACATTCTTGGGTGGTGAAGATTTTGATCAAAGAATTATTAATTTCTTGGTTGATGAATTCAAAAAAGAGCAAGGCCTTGACCTAGCAAATGACGCTATGGCTCTTCAGAGACTCAAGGAAGCTGCAGAAAAGGCAAAAATTGAGCTTTCATCCTCTGAGCAGACTGAAATAAGTTTGCCTTATATTACTGCTGATGCCTCTGGCCCGAAGCATCTTAATATTAAAATGACTCGATCTAAGCTAGAGTCACTCGTAGCAGATCTTTTGAAGCGCTCTATCGATCCATGTAAAACTGCTCTCAAAGATGCAGGGCTATCAAGTGGAGATGTTGATGAAATTATTCTCGTAGGTGGCCAAACTAGAATGCCAAAAGTTCAGCAGATGGTTAAAGATTTCTTTGGAAAAGAGCCTAAGAAAGATCTAAACCCTGACGAGGCAGTTTCCATGGGCGCAGCTATTCAAGCTGGTGTTCTTGGTGGTGATGTAAAAGATGTATTGCTACTTGACGTAACACCTTTATCCCTTGGAATTGAAACTATGGGTGGTGTGATGACAAAGCTTATTGAGAAAAATACAACTATTCCAACGAATCAGTCGCAAATTTTCTCAACTGCTGCAGACAATCAGTCTGCTGTTACAGTTCACGTTCTCCAAGGTGAACGTGACGTCGCTAGTGCAAACAAGTCTCTTGGACAGTTCAACCTAGAAGGTATTGCGCCGGCTCCAAAAGGCCAACCTCAGATTGAAGTAACACTGGACTTGGATTCAGACGGCATCTTGAATGTCTCTGCCAAGGATAAGAATACTGGCAAGGAGCAATCGATTACTATTAAATCATCTAGTGGACTATCAGATGAAGAGGTTGACAAAATGATTAAAGATGCAGAAGCTCATGCAGATGAAGATAAGAAGTTCCAGGAGCTTGTCTCATCTAGAAACATGGCTGACTCTCTTGTTCACTCTACAAAGCAATCGCTTGAAGAGTTAAAAGACGAAATCTCCGAAGATGAAAAAACTGCAATCGAAGGAGCTGTTACTGAGTTAGAAGAAAGCATTAAGGGTGACGATAAAGAAGCAATCGATGCTAAAGTGCAAAATCTAAGTGAAAAAGCGCAAGTTCTGGCCCAGAAAGCACAGGAAAAAGCTGGTGCAGAAGGCTCTGCTGAAGCGGGCAATGCAGATACAGGTGAAGACGTTGTAGATGCCGACTTCGAAGAGGTAAAAGAAGAAAAGTAAGTAGCTTTATTTGCTGATTTAAAAAACCTCTCTTGTCTTGAACAAGAGAGGTTTAATATTTTAAGGGAAATATGTCAGAAAGAGATTATTACGAAGTTCTAGGTGTCGATAAAAATGCTGATGAAGCTAAGATAAAAAAGGCCTACAAACGTCTTGCTATGAAGTACCACCCAGATAGAAATGCTGGAGACAAAGCTGGTGCAGAAAAAAAATTCAAGGAAGTTCGCAAGGCATACGATATCATTTCAGATCCTCAGAAAAGATCCGCCTACGACCAATTCGGGCACGCTGGGGTTGAACAAGGTGGTCAGGGCTTTGGTGGTGGAAATCCATTTGGAGGTGCTGGAGGATTTGGTGATATTTTTGGTGATATTTTTGGTGGCGGTAACTCTAAGCCAGATAATCGAGGATCTGACCTTCGTTATGACTTAGAAATTGACTTAAAGCAGGCTGCTGAGAGTGACACAGTAAAAATAAGAGTCCCTAAAAATGATACCTGTGGAACTTGCACGGGAACTGGAGCAAAACCAGGCACCTCTGTAAAAACTTGTGGAAATTGCCGTGGTACTGGTCAAACTACAATGCAGCAAGGATTCTTTGCTGTCCAAAGGCCATGCAGCCAGTGCAATGGTACCGGAGAAAAGATTGAGTCTCCATGTGGAACCTGTCGTGGTCAAGGTGTTGTTCGAAATCAAAAAACACTTTCTGTAAAAATCCCTGCAGGGGTCGATACAGGCAATAGAATTAGACTCAGTGGTGAAGGCGAAGCTGGAGTTCGAGGTGGGCCTCATGGTGATTTGTATGTACAAATTCACATCAAAGATCACCCAATTTTTCAGCGCGAGGGCAACGATCTTTATTGTGAAGTTCCTATTGACTTTGCTACCTCAGCACTCGGAGGCTCTATCGAGGTTCCAACCTTAAAAGGAAAACTCAAAATTAATGTTCCAGCTGGAACCCAGACCTCAAAGTTGTTTAGACTTCGCGGAAAAGGCATGCCAGCAATGAGACACAATGGCTCTGGAGATCTACTCTGTCAAGTTAAAGTTGAAACTCCAGTCAATTTGAATTCAAAACAGAAAAAACTTTTAAAAGAGTTTTCTAGCTCATGTGAAGCGAAGCATCACCCTGAGTCAGATTCTTTCTTTGGTAAAATGAAGTCTTTCTTTGAGTAAGCTTGAAACAATTTGACACAAAGAATTAGTGGGTTATATTTAAAATCTCATTTTTTTATTCAATCTATAATTTATGATAATTAAGAACATCAAAGCTCGCGAGCTTTTAGATTCAAGAGGAAATCCAACTGTTGAAGCTGAAGTCTACTTAACTAATGGAGTGAGTGGAAGCGCAATAGTGCCATCTGGAGCATCAACAGGTCAAAGAGAGGCGCTAGAGCTTAGAGATGGTGATAAAAACCGATATCTAGGTAAAGGGGTTCTTAAGGCAGTTAATTATATTAATTCCGAAATCAATTACGCCTTAAAGGGCATGGATGTATCTAAACAAGAGACTGTTGATCAAGCGATGATAAAACTAGACGGAACTGAATCAAAATCTAGGCTTGGTGCTAACTCAATACTTGCTGTCTCCTTAGCTTGTGCTAAAGCAAACGCAAATGCTTTGGGTGTTCCTTTATATCGCTCGTTTAACTATTCGAATTCGTATGCTATGCCGGTTCCTATGATGAATATTATTAATGGCGGCGAACATGCAAACAATAGTGTTGATATTCAAGAATTCATGATTATTCCTGCAGGCGCTCCAAGCTTTAAAGAGGCCCTCAGATATGGAACTGAGGTTTTTCATCAGCTTAAAACTGTGCTTGATAATAAAGGGCTAAACACTGCTGTGGGTGATGAAGGTGGATTTGCGCCCGATCTTCAATCAAATGAAGAAGCACTCGAGGTTATTATTGAAGCAATCAATAACGCAGGATACAAGCCTGGAAAAGACATTTTTATTGGTATTGACGCTGCAAGCTCAGAATTTTATAGTGATGGAGCCTATAATCTTAGCTCCGAGGGCTTAAAGCTCACAAACGCTGAGTTTACCGATTACCTTGCAAATTGGACAGAAAAGTATCCAATCATCTCAATTGAAGATGGGATGGATGAAAATGATTGGGAAGGATGGGATATGCTATCCAAAAAACTATCGAAATCTGTTCAGCTTGTTGGTGACGATCTTTTTGTTACCAACAGTAAAATTCTAGCCAAAGGCATTGAAAACAATATAGCAAACTCAATTCTAATTAAAGTGAACCAAATAGGAACGCTGAGCGAAACATTTGAGGCGATGAGACTTGCCCACAACGCAAACTATACTTGCGTTATGTCCCATAGAAGTGGCGAAACAGAAGACACCACAATTGCAGATCTTGCGGTAGCAACTTGCTGTGGTCAAATTAAAACAGGCTCACTCTCACGTTCAGACAGACTGGCAAAATACAATCAACTATTAAGAATCGAGGAGGATTTGGGTGAAAAAGCCTCATATCCTGGCCTAAACGCATTCAAAAATCAATCAATAGATTGAGAACAATCTTGTTTTAATACTTAAAGTTAATTTAAGGTTAAAATAGTACATCAATGACTATTATGGGTAACTGATTGGAATCACTGTCCACTTTTTGGCTAAGTGTTTTACTTTTCATTTTAATATTGGCTTCCGCTTTCTTCTCATCTTCGGAAACTTCGATGATGGCTATAAATCGGTATCGCCTTAAAACATTAATCTCAAAAAACAATGTCCAAGCCAAAAGGGTTGAAAAGCTTCTGAATAACATTGATTATTTGATTGGTGCTATTCTTTTAGGTAACAACTTTGTCAACATTTTAGCTGCAAGTATAGCTACTCTGTTATCTATAAAGCTTTATGGTGAAGGCTCGGTCATTATTGCCTCAATGATTCTAACAGTGGTGATTTTAATTTTTGCAGAAAACACCCCTAAAACCTTTGCAGCAAAAAATCCTGAAAGAGTTGCTCTTCCAGCTTCATGGCTTCTTGATTTATTCATAAATCTTTTTAAACCAGTAATTTTTTTAATATCTCTCATATCAAAATTTATTCTTAATATCTTTGGCCTAAAGACTGAAAGTAAAAATGATTTAAATTCTGAGGAGCTTCGCATGGCAGTCAAAGACTCTAAGTCCATGATGTCTAATAGCTATCAGAGAATGCTTCTCAACATCATAGACCTTGAGAAAGTTAAAGTTGAAGACATCATGATTCCTCATAATGAATTAGTAATTGCTGATATCAATGATGAGGAGGAGTTATTTGATCAATTCAAACGAATCCAGCATAACCGACTACTCATTTTTGAAGGGTCTGAGAGTAATATAATTGGAACAATTCATATGAGAGACCTAGTCAATAACTATGCTAAAGATGAAGTGAATATGTCACAAATTAAAGAGCTCATTAGAGAACCTTATTTTGTTCCAGAAGGAACGCCTTTATCGCAGCAACTTGAACACTTTAAGAACCAGAAAAGAAGGTTAGGAATTGTTGTAGATGAATATGGTGAGGTTCAAGGAATGGTTGTGCTAGATGATATCCTAGAAGAAATAGTAGGACAATTCACCTCATCTCAAGGTGAGAGCATTGATGAGATAACTTTGCAAGAAGACGGAAGCTACCTAGTTGATCCCAAAATAAGTATTCGAGAGCTCAATACTGAACTCAAAATAAAGCTACCATTTGACAATGCCAAAACTCTGAATGGACTAATTTTAGAGCAACTTCAAAGCTTTCCTCAACACAATGTTTCTTTGAAAATTGATCCATTGATCATTGAGATTATTCAAGTCAGCAAGCAGGGAGTTAAACTAGTCAAAATCACAAAATTAAATTAGGTATGATTTAAATTAAAAAAAATAATGACTCCAATAAATAAGGAAAAAAATGTTTAAATTTTTTACAGAAAAACAATGGGCATTATGGGCCTATCTTGGTTCAATAATAATTCTATCTTCGCTATGGGTTCAAGTCCAAATTGATGTTAAGATCAATGAATGGTTTGGTGAATTCTACGATATGATTCAGAAAGCATTAGCGGAGCCAAATACTGTTACCATTGAAGAGTACTTTGGTGGATTATGGTCGTTTATAAGCCTTGCTATGATTTATGTAGCAATTGCTGTTCTTGTTTCTTTTTTTACAAATCATTTCTTATTTAGATGGCGAACTGCAATGGTAGATTGGTACCACAGCGTATATGACAAGGCCCGTAAAATTGAAGGAGCCTCCCAGCGTGTTCAGGAAGATACAATCAAGTTTAGTAGAATCATGGAGTCACTTGGCACTAGCTTTATTTCAGCTGTCATGATTATTGTCGAGTTTTTGCCGATCTTATTTGGCCTTTCTATTGGTATTCCAATTTTCTTTTTTGGTGATTGGGAGTATGGACTGGTTGTTGGCGCCCTTATTTGGTCTGTTGGAGGCACGCTTTTTCTAGTTGGACTTGGATTAATTTTAAGGCTTGTTGGTGTTGAATATGATCTCCAAAAACAAGAAGCGGCATACCGAAAAATACTCGTTATTGCTGAAGATGATGCAGATGTTAGACCAAAAACGCTCAATGAATTATTTGATGACGTTCGAAAAATTCACTTTGTAAGCTATTTGCGTTATTTGTATTTTAATATTGGAAATATAGCTTATCTTCAATTAAATGTATTGAGTGCGTATGTTTTTCTAGCGCCAGCAATTGTCGCAGGTGCTGTTACATTAGGTGTCATGCAACAAATCATTAGGGCATTTGGAAGAGTTGAAGGTAGTATGCAATACTTATTAAAAGCATGGCCTACAATTATTGAGCTAGCCAGTGTTTATAAACGCTTAAGAGAATTTGAAACTCAGATTGAATTAATGGATGAAAGACTAACTGAATAGTTTCAAGTTAATGATTGTCCCATTTTAAGAGTCTTATTAAACTCAAAATTCATCCTTGGTACATTATGAGGAAGCAAGAGAATAACTGTTGAGCCCATATTGAACCTGCCTAGCTCCTCTCCCTTGGATAGTTTTATTTGACGAGAATCGTATTCAAAAGTTTTAACTGACTTGTTATAGGGAGGCGTTATTTGACCCTCCCACATAGTCTCCATAGATCCAACAAAAATAGCCCCAACCATGACTAAAGCAATTTCACCGTAATCTGAATCAAAATAACACACAAGTCTTTCATTGCGTGCAAAGACCTGATCAATGTCATCAACTGTCCTTTGATTTACTGAAAAAAGATTGCCAGGAATGTATTTCATTGATTTCAAGCTGCCATCAAGGGGCATATGAATTCGATGATAATCCTTGGGTGACAAATAGATTGTTACAAAACTGGTATAAAGATCGTTTTTAGAATTTTCTGCAAGTAAAGCTTCGACTGAGTACTTCTTGCCTTTTGCCTGGACAATCAATGACTCTTTTATGTTCCCATACTGAGAGACCACACCATCAACAGGTGAGACTACTTTTGATTCAGATATGGGTCTTGAACCGTCCTTGAGAGCTCGAGTGAAAAAGTCATTAAAGTGCTTATATTCATCGATATCTTCAAGCAGTGCCTCATTCAAATTAACCTTGTACTTCGAAACAAACCATGAGGTAAAGCTATTCTTTATCCATGGCGTTTGTATTCTTGCAAATCGAAACATAAGTCTCGATAAAAGATGCTGAGGTAGTAAAAACTGTAAAAATGTCATTAGACAAGCTTATCTAGAATAAAGCTAACGGCGTCCTTAAAATCAATTTCAGCTTTATCTGGAAGAGCTCTTGATTTGTATTCAATTTTTCCATTATCAGCATGAGTATCACTGATAACCAAGCGATGAGGAATGCCTAAAAGTTCTGAGTCAGCAAACATGATTCCAGGTCGCTCTTTTCGATCATCAAGGAGTACATCAATATTTTGCTGTTGACAGTCAACATAAAGCTGGTCAGCAAGTTCTTTGACGCGCGATGATTTATTGTAATTAATTGGAACTATGACCAGTTCAAAAGGGGCAATTGTCCTAGGAAAAATAATCCCTCTTTCATCATGATTCTGCTCAATACATGCAGCAATAATTCTGGTCACTCCAATGCCGTAGCAGCCCATATTCATATTAACCGCCCTGCCATCTTCACCAATGACATTGGCATTCATTGAATCTGAGTATTTTGTGCCTAGCTGAAAGATATGACCAACCTCAATTCCTCTCTTGATTTCAATCAAGCCCTGGCCATCTGGTGAAGGGTCACCTGAAACGATATTACGAAGGTCGCAAGGTGTCATTTTTTGAACATCCCTTTGCCAATTCACCCCAGTAAAGTGCTTATCATTTTCGTTAGCCCCACAAACAAAATCTGACAGACAGGCCGCTGCATAATCAACCAAAATTGAAATATCTATATTTACAACGCCAATAGAGCCAAAGTTGCAACCCAACTTTTTGATCACTTCTTCTTCCTCTGCCATTTGCAGTGGTTGCTTAATGCCCTCAATTTTTGATGCTTTGACTTCATTCAGCTCATGATCGCCTCTTAAAACAAGGGCGACTAGATTATCATCATCACCCATTACTACAAGAGTTTTAATAGAATTCTCTGGCTTAACGTTCAGCAGATTACAGACATCACTGATGGTCTTAACATTAGGAGTTTCAACAATGGTTAAATCCTCTTTAGGCTCTTCTGGAGCTCCTTGAGGAAGAGTTTCAGCCCTATCAATATTTGCAGCATAGTCTGAACTGTCAGAAAAACAGATTGCATCTTCACCTGACTCAGCGAGGACATGAAACTCATGAGAACTATCTCCACCAATTGCCCCTGAGTCAGCTAAAACAGGCCTATAATCAAATCCAAGCCTATCAAAAATATTACAATAGGTCCGGTGCATCACTTGATAAGTCTCGCCAAGAGACTCCTCATCCATATGAAAAGAATACGCATCTTTCATAATGAATTCTCTTGAACGCATTACTCCGAATCGAGGTCGAATCTCATCTCTAAACTTTGTTTGAATTTGATAAAAATTAATCGGGAGCTGTTTATAACTTCTGATGTACTGTTTAGCAATATTAGTAATTACTTCCTCATGGGTTGGGCCCATACAAAAATCTCTATCATGCCTATCCTTAAATCTTAGTAACTCTGGCCCATATTCATCCCATCTTTTTGATTCTTGCCAAAGTTCAGCTGGCTGAGCAACTGGCATCAATAATTCTAATGCCATCGACTTATTCATTTCTTCTCTGATAATTTTTTCAACCTTCTGAATAATCTTTAAACCTATTGGTAAGTAAGAATAAAGACCTGAAGCCAATTTAGCTATAAGTCCCGCTCTTATCATTAATTGATGCGAGATAATCTTGGCATCATTTGGCGCCTCTTTAACTGTAGAGATTAAAAAATCACTGCTTTTCATATAAAATGCTTATAAGCCACTAAATATTTTGATTTTACCTAATGCCTGATTTTCAAACTTTATTAATTTATATTATTCCATTGCTTTTCGCAATTACTCTGCATGAGGCTGCTCATGGCTGGATAGCTAGCAAACTTGGTGATCACACTGCAAGAATGATGGGCAGAGTTACACTTGATCCCACCAAGCACATTGATCCTATTGGAACCATAGCAATTCCTTTAGTTTTATTGATCTCATCATCAGGATTTATCTTTGGTTGGGCTAAACCCGTTCCAATCAACTTCAATGCACTTCGCAATGGGAAAAATGGCATGATATGGGTAGCTTTGGCGGGACCTGTGGCTAATATTGTTATGGCGGTTTGCTGGTTATTTGTAATGATTATTGCGATTAATATGAATATAGCTGTACTCATTGAGATGGGTAGGATCGGTATTCTTGTGAATTGCGTTCTTGCGGTTTTTAATCTATTACCCATCCCTCCCCTAGATGGCTCAAGGGTGATAAGTGCGCTTCTTCCTAATCGATTGGCCTATCAATACAACCAGTTAGAGCAATATGGTCTATATATCCTTTTAGGTTTAATGTTTCTTGGGGGTTTTAACTACCTAGTCAGGCCATGGGTTGAGCTAATTTTAGGTTGGTTTAACTATGCACTGATTGTCCTAGGATGAGCAACTAAGCTCAAGATTTTTAGCCCAATCAGGTGGCTCACTATCATATGACTCATAGTCAAGATGGTTATCAAAGGGCTTTTCAAGAAGCCTAAACAGAATATCAATTTCTTCATATTTTTGAAGGTCTTCGGCTTCTCTAATTGCAACCTCAGCCAAGTAGTTTCGAAGAATATATTTTGGATTAAACTGCTTCATCAAATTTAAGCTCTGTGTTAAATTTTCCTCTTTATTCATTCTTTTTTTATAATCTTTAAGCCAAGATTTAAAATTATCTCCCAATAAATTCTCGTTCTGATTTAAAAGCATTCTCATTGATCTGTGATAGTCTTTTTTCTGAGTATAAAGAAGGTCTAAAAAGTTATTTATCAGGTTATTATCACCTTCATCTTGGAGGATTAAACCGAACTTACTCCTCATCAAATACGAGTACTCTTTGACTAATATTTTTTCATAAGTTGATAAAGCATCCTTTAGCTGGTCTTCTTGAATGAGCGACTCTAAAGCACCAGCTAGTCGCTGTAAGTTCCATAATGCAACTGATGGCTGTCTCTCAAATGAGTATCTTCCTTGAGTATCTGAATGATTACAGATAAAGGCTGGATCATAAGTTTCCATAAAACTGAAAGGGCCATAATCAATTGTTAATCCTAGAATAGACATATTGTCTGTATTCATAACTCCATGAGAAAAACCCTGAGCTTGCCACCTTGCTATCATTATTGAGGTAGATTCTATCACCTGTTTAAAGAGTCCTAAATAATCACCTTGCTCAAGCTCAACCATATGATATTTAATTACAAAATCTGCTAATTTTTTTACGTTTTCATTATGACCTTGGGATGCAAAATATTCAAAGTGACCAAACCTTATATGGCTCTCAGCAACTCTGGTAACGATTGCTGCATTTTCAACATGCTCTCTATAAACTTGTGAGGTACTATTCACTAGTGCAAGAGCCCTTGTTGTTGGAATATTAAGCCCTTGCATTGCTATTGAGCATAGGTACTCACGTATACTTGACCGAAGGACAGCGCGTCCATCAGCGCCACGTGAAAAGGGCGAGGTCCCAGCACCCTTGAGTGAGAGCTCTAACCCATCTATCTCACCAATCAAGCAAGAACGCCCGTCACCTAGCTGAGGGACAAAATATCCAAATTGGTGCCCTGCATAGACAGTAGATATTGGACTTTCATTAGCAAGAGGCTTTTCACCAGAGCAGATACTTAGAAGCTCAATTTCATTGGCTTTGATGCTTAATTCCTGCCTAAGACTCTCATTAATATGAATCAAAGAAGAATTTTCTAGCTTTTGAGTATGTACTTGTGCAAAAAAATCACTACCTAAATCTTTAAATTTAAGAGAGCTTTGCATTTAATATCTCGTTAACTTGTTTTGGGTTAGCTTTTCCTTGGGAAGCCTTCATGACCTGACCAACAAAAAAACCAAGTAATTTAGAATTACCATCTTTAAACTGTTGAACTTGTCCAGGATTATTCGCGATAACATCATCAATGATTAACTCGATAGCGCTTGAATCTGTCATCTGCTTTAAGCCTTGCTTGTCTATAATTTCATCTACTGATCCTTTACCATCCCACATTAATTTGAAAACATCCTTAGCAATTTTTCCAGAAATAGTGTTGTCAGTAATTCTTGAAATCAAAAGAAACAACTCATCTGCAGAGATCGGTGAATCGACAATTTCAATTTGACTTTTATTGAGAGCTGCAGAGAGATCTCCCATGACCCAATTAACAGTAAGCTTTGCATCCGCACCTTGTTTTATAATACTTTCAAAATACTCAGCCACTTCTTTTTGTGATGTTAAAACTTCTGCATCGTAGGGACTTAACCCAAGTGATTCAATAAATCTTATCTTTTTTTCAGTTGGAAGCTCTGGAAGCGCTTTCTTAATCTCTTCCAGAAGTTCATCACTGATGGCAACGGGTAAAAGATCAGGATCTGGGAAATATCTATAGTCATTAGCCTCTTCCTTAGATCTCATAGACCTGGTCTCGTTTTTAATTGAATCATAGAGTCTGGTTTCCTGAACTACAGAGCCGCCCTCCTCCAAAATATCAATCTGTCTTTCAACTTCTATATTAATAGCCTTCTCTAAAAATTTGAATGAATTAATATTCTTCAGTTCTGCTCTTGTTCCAAGACCCTCACCTTGCTTTCTGACTGAAACATTGGCATCACATCGAAAAGAGCCTTCCTGCATATTGCCATCACAAATACCAATGTACTGAACTAAGGCATGAATTTTCTTAGCATAGGCAACTGCCTCTTTTGCACTGCTCATGTCAGGTTCAGAGACAATTTCAAGCAATGGGGTTCCAGCACGATTAAGATCAATTGCAGTGAAGTCGTCATAAAGATCATGGATAGATTTTCCAGCATCCTCCTCTAGGTGGGCACGAGTAATGCCTACTGTTTTATGGTCTCCACTCTCTAAAGTGATTTCAATAGCACCCTCACCAACGATTGGAATCTCAAATTGTGAGATTTGATAGCCTTTGGGTAAGTCAGGATAGAAATAGTTCTTTCTCGCAAAAATCGAGTTTTTATTGATAGCTGCATTAACTGATAGGCCAAAACGGAGAGCCATTTTAACGACCTCCTCATTTAAAACCGGCAATACTCCAGGAAATCCAAGATCTACAGCACAAGCCTGAGTATTTGCTTTAGAGCCAAACGCAGTAGAGGCACCAGAAAATATCTTTGATTGAGTTCTTAATTGTGAGTGAATTTCTAGACCAATTACAGTTTCCCAAGTCATAGACAAGCCCCTAGCTTCCTGCTGGCGAATGTTTATGCCAGTCAGTCCTCATTTGAAATTGATGTGCTGCATTTAAGAGCAGTTCTTCTGACCAGTGGTTTCCAATTAACTGAAGCCCTACAGGCAAGTTACCTGAAAATCCAGCTGGAATGCTCATACCTGGAAGCCCCGCCAAGTTAACTGAGAGAGTATATATATCAGCCAAATACATCGAAACAGGATCTTTAACTGACCCTAATTTAAAAGCAACAGTAGGCGAGACAGGCCCCATGATAAGATCAACCTCTTTGAATACCTTTTTAAAATCTTCACTTATAAGCTGACGTACTTTTTGTGCTTTTAGGTAGAAGGCATCATAGTAACCTGCTGATAATGCATAAGCACCTATCATTATTCTTCTTTTGACTTCCTCCCCAAAACCCTCAGAACGTGATCTTAGATATAAATCATTTAAATCCTTTGGATCTTCACAACGATAGCCATACCTGACTCCATCAAATCTAGAGAGGTTAGATGAGCATTCACATGGAGCAACAATATAGTAAGCCGGTAGTGCATGAATCGAGCTTGGAAGTGAGACCTCTTTAATCTCAGCCCCCATTGACTCATATTCTTTAATAGACTGCATCAATATTTTTTCAACGCCTGATTCAAGCCCCTCAGAAAAGTACTCTTTTGGCAAACCAATCTTTAGACCGTTAACACTATCTTTGAGGCACTGCGTATAGTCAGGAACCGCTTTATTAGCACTAGTAGAGTCATGCTTATCAAAGCCAGCCATTGCATTTAGAATAATCGCAGCATCTTCTGCAGTTTGAGTCATTGGCCCTGCTTGATCAAGGCTTGATGCATATGCAATCATCCCATATCGAGAAATTCTCCCATAGGTTGGCTTAAGCCCAGTAATGCCACAAAGACTTGCTGGTTGGCGGATACTCCCCCCTGTATCAGTTCCTGTTGCAAACGGTGAGAGACGCGCTGCAACAGCTGCTGCTGAGCCTCCTGAGGATCCTCCTGGAACTTTACTGACATCCCAAGGGTTTTTAACAGGGCCGAAATATGAGTTCTCATTCGATGATCCCATGGCGAATTCATCCATATTGGTCTTTCCAAGCATAACCATATTTTCATTATTCAGTCTCTTTGTGACAGTTGCGTCATAAGGAGAAATAAAAGAATCCAACATTTTCGAACCAGCAGAAGTCTTGACTCCCTTAGTACAAAAGATATCTTTATGGGCATAAGGTATACCTGTAAGAATTGAGCTGTCCCCCTGTGTTATTTTTTTATCAGCGTCCTTTGCTTGAGAAAGCGCCTCATCTTCAGTAATAGAAATAAAAGCGTTCAGCTCTGAGTTGTTGATTCTATTTAAATAATGCTGGGTTAGCTCCAGAGAGGAAAAATCCTTATTTTTTAGACCTTTTATTAGCTCTGCAACGGTTAAATTATGCATGATTACTCAATTACTGTTGGTACGAGAAAATGACCTTTACCGGTCTTTGGGGCAATCGCTTGAAACTCTTCAAAAAGATCATCTTCCGACACCTTGTCCTCCCTTAATCGTTGGGACATTTTTAAGGGGTGGGCCATTGGTTCGGAATCACCAGTATCTATTTCGCCTAGTTTGTCCATCAAACTTAGAATATTATTCAGCTCAGCAGTAGCCTGCTCAATGTCTGTATCTTCAATATTGAGCCTGGCTAGGTAAGCAATTTCTTTAACTTTTTTATGATCTAATGACATATTTAAAATAAATTAGTGGCAAAAATTATTGACCACCCCATTAAAATTTTCCTTTGAGTATGAGTCTGTTAGGTATGACTCACCAAGGGCCTTTAAAAGAACTAAGCGTATCTTGCCATCAATTGATTTTTTATCCAGTGACATTGCCTCTATCAAAGTTTCGCTATCAATACTCTTTTTGATAGCTATTGGTAAATTAGCTTTTGAGAGAATATTTTCAACTCTTATCGCATCTTCATTTGATAGATGCCCTTCATCCATAGAGAGTTTGGCCGCCATGACCATTCCTATTGAAACAGCCTCTCCATGAAGATAATTACCGTAACCAAATGCATTTTCTATTCCGTGGCCAAATGTGTGGCCCAAGTTCAATAGTGCCCTCTTACCTCTTTCAAATTCATCGAGTGCCACAATGCTAGCTTTATCTTGACAAGAGTTAAAAATAATCTCTATGATTAAATCTTTATTGCGAGCCATAATTGATTCAATGTTATCCTCAAGCATGGATAAAAAGTCAGCGTTTCCAAGAAGACCATACTTAATGACCTCAGCCATTCCAGCAGAATATTCTTGCTCGCTCAAAGTATCTAGTGTATCAACATCGATAATAACTGCTTTTGGTTGGTAGAAGGCACCAATCATATTTTTACCCAATTCATGGTTGACCCCAGTTTTACCGCCAACGCTTGAATCGACTTGTGAGAGCAGTGTTGTAGGCACTTGAATAAAATTAACCCCTCTTTGATAGGAAGCAGCAGCAAAACCAGTAATATCTCCAACTACGCCACCACCTAAGGCAACAAGTGTAGAACTTCTATCAAATTTAGCCTTCAAAAGTGCATCAAAAACTTTATTTAACGTCTCTAATGTCTTAAATTTCTCTCCATCTGGCAGAACAACAGACTCAACATTAAAGCCTTCCAGAGCTGCTTTAAGCTTTTCAAGATACAAGGGAGCAATGGTTGTATTTGTTACAATCATAACCTGCTTGCCTTCAATGTGATCAGTCATCAATGAGTTCAAAGATAGTAAATCAGTACCAATATAAATTGGATAGGATTTATCAGCAAGCTCTACATTAAGAATTTTTGTTTTATCTGACATTAAGCAAATATCCTATGTTCACCTTCTCCAGATACATTTTCTATGCAACGCCCACATAAATCAATATGGCTCTTATTTTCTCCTATTTCAGGGCGATGATGCCAGCAACGAACGCACTTTTGATGAACACTCTTTCTTACTCTTATTGAAAGAGAACTATCAATCTCTTTGGCATCAGTTGATTTATTACTGAGTTCATGGAGATTTGCTTCTGAAGTAATAAAAACAAATCTTAACTCATTCTTAAGCTCTAACAATGCCTGATAATTCTTTTGATCACAGTAGATATCAACCTCAGCGTCTAGTGATGAGCCGATGTCCTTATTACGGCGCATTTCCTCAAGCTCTTTTCTTAGGTGCGTATTAATATCTCTGGCTGTTTCAATCGCCATATTGTCAAAATTACCTTTTAAGCCCTTGTACCAGGTCTCTAAAAAGACACTCTTCTGACTTGCGCCAGGTAAAAACTGCCAGATCTCCTCAGCTGTAAAGGAAAGGATTGGTGAAAGCCACCTTACCATGGCATGAGAGATATGGAACAATGCACTTTGCGCTGATCGCCTTGCCAATGAATCAGTCTGAGTTGTGTACTGCCTATCTTTAATGATATCGAGATAAAAACCCCCAAGATCGTTAGTACAAAAATTTAGAATTAATTTCATGACAAAATGAAAATTATAATTATCGTATTCTGAAATAACATTCTGCTGAAGATCAAATGTTTTAGAGACAATCCATCGATCTAATAAAATCATTTCTTCATTTTCAACTAAATCTTTATCTGGATCAAATCCTTGCATATTGGCCAACATAAAGCGCATAGTGTTTCTGATTCTTCTATAGCTATCTGCACTTCTATTGAGGATTTCATCTGAGACAGTCATCTCACCCGAATAGTCAGTACTGCCTATCCAAAGTCTTAATATATCAGCACCAAGAGAGTTAACAACTTTTTGTGGAGGTATTACATTTCCTAGAGATTTGCTCATCTTGTGCCCGTTTTGATCAACCGTAAAACCGTGAGTTAAAACTTGTTTGTAAGGCGCTTTATCATTAATTGCACATGAGGTCAACAAAGAAGATTGAAACCAGCCACGATGCTGATCAGAACCCTCTAGATACATATCAGCAACATCAGGCAGGTATTCACTTGCATTCAATACCGCATAATGGCTGACTCCAGAATCAAACCATACATCTAGAGTATCCGTTGTCTTCTCGTAATCTTTTGCGTCAGATCCTAACACCTCTTCTGCGTCAAGCTTAAACCATGCCTCTATACCTTCAACCTCAATTTTTTTTGCTATGACTTCAAATAAAGATTCGGTGTCTGGATGCAGCTCACCAGTATTCTTATTAACAAATAACGTAATCGGCGAACCCCAATACCTTTGACGAGAAATGCACCAGTCTGGTCTATTACCTACCATCAATTCAATTCGTTTTTGACCCCAATTAGGAATCCATTTAACCTTTGGAATCTCTTCATTAACCCTCTCTCTCAAGTTTTTCTGGGTCATTGAGACAAACCACTGAGGTGTAGCTCGGAAAATGACAGGGGTTTTGTGTCTCCAACAGTGGGGATATGAATGCGTTATTGGTTCATGCTTTACAAGGGTGCCTTTTTCATCAAGGATTCCAATAATAGTTGAATTAGCTCTAAAAATATACTCTCCACCAACTCCCTCAGTAGATTCAATAAATACGCCTCTGCCATCAACAGGACAGTCTACTGGCAGGTTATATTTAAGACCAACTATATAGTCATCTTGTCCGTGTGCTGGAGCTGTGTGAACTGCCCCTGTTCCTGCATCCGTAGTGACGTGTTCACCGAGTATGACAGGGACCTCTTTATCATAAAAAGGATGCTCAAGCATAATTCCTTCGAGTTCAGAGCCCTTATAAACCTTGTTCAATTTTTTAAATTTTTGTATACCGTATCTCTCGAGAGAAGATTCTAGCAAATCCTCTGATAAAAGAAAAAGACTCTTTCCTACATCAACAAGTGCATAATTAAATTCAGGATGCAAAGATACCGCTTCATTTGCAGGGAGTGTCCATGGGGTTGTCGTCCAAATGATCAGAGATACCGGTTTTTCTTGCGCAAAAAAATCGCCCTTAACTTTGAATGCAACATCGACCGTATCTGAGTTCTTATCCTTGTAATCCACCTCTGCCTCTGCTAATGCAGAAGAGCACTCAGTGCACCAATGAACTGGCTTGAAGCCTTTTGTAATATGACCATTTTTAACAATCTTTCCCAGTGAGCGAACAATGTCAGCCTCATATTTGAAATTCTTTGTCAAATAGGGATTGTCCCAGTCACCAATAATTCCCAGTCTCTTAAAATCAACCTTTTGTTTTTCAATTTGCTTATCAGCGTAATCTCTGCAAGCAGCTCTGAACTCATCAGCAGTGATTTTATGCCCAACCTTGCCTTTCTTTTTCTCAACCATATGCTCGATTGGAAGACCATGGCAGTCCCATCCAGGGACGTAGGGAGAATCAAAACCGGAGAGTGTTTTACTTTTTACAATGACATCCTTTAGTACCTTATTAACTGCATGGCCAATATGAATATCGCCATTTGCATAAGGCGGCCCATCATGCAAAACAAACAAGGGACTCCCTTTGAATTTATTTCGAATCTGTTGATTTAAATCTTGATCATGCCACTCCTTGAGAAATCCGCCTTCACGGTTAGCTAAGTTGGCCTTCATTGGAAAATCTGTCGCAGGCAAGTTTAAGGTGTTTTTATAGTCAGACATTCTGGCTTATAGTTATTTAAATCTAAAGACGCCATTATACTTGACCCATAGGCTATATCAAGAATGATAATCCATCCAAGATATGAATTTTAGTCTAGAAAAAAATTATAATTTTGGCCTATAAGTCGACTGAATTTAAGAGCGCCTGAACCTGTTTAGGTTTTAGATATTCTGATTGATTCGCCCTCAATTTTTCAGGCAAACGTATGTCACTAAATCTTGTTCTGATAAGACGAGACACTTTAAAGTCTAGCGCCTCCCAGAGCCTTCTGACTTCTCTTTTTCTTCCTTCTCTAACGACCACGTGATACCAGCGGTTAGCGCCCTCACCTCCCCCAATTGTCACTCTATGAAATTTAGCGAAACCATCCTCTAACTCGATACCGTTTGTGAGTTTATTGATGTGCTCATCTTCTACCTTACCTAAAACGCGAACTGCATATTCTCGGTCTATTTCAGAGCTTGGGTGCATTAATTTATTAGCCAAGTCACCGTTGTTTGTAAAGAGAAGAAGGCCTGATGTGTTAAGATCCAATCGACCTACCATAACCCAACGAGTGTTATCGGGTAAGAATTCAAAGACACTTTGTCGACCTTCTTCATCCTTATTGGAACAGATGACACCTGCCTGCTTATTCAGGATCAATACCTTTGTTTCTTCTTCTGAGTATCTACGAAGGTCAATTAACCTTCCATCGATAGTAACTTTATCCGTAATGATAGCTTTATCACCAAGCTTGGCTTCCAGATTATTAATTGATATCCTGCCCTGCTCGATTAATCTCTCAGCCCAGCGTCTTGAGCCATAGCCAGCATTGGCAATGAGTTTTTGTATTCTGTCAGACATAATTTATCTTACTCAGTAAGTTATTCCCATGGCATCTCTGACCTCTTCCATTGTGCTTCTAGCAACAACCCGAGCCCTTTCAGAGCCCTCAAAGATTATTTCTTGAATGAGGTTTGGATTAGACTCATACTTAGCTACCTCCTCTTGGATCGGCTCTAACTCTGAAACAATAGAATCCACAATGGGTTTTTTGCACTCAATACATCCAATTTTGGCACTTTGACAGCCATCCTTGACCCAATTTTGAGTTTGCTCAGATGAATAGATTTGATGCATTTGCCATACTGGGCATTTGTTTGGATCGCCTAGGTCTGTTAATTTGATTCGAGCGGGATCAGTTGGCATTCTGTTGACTTTTTGCTTGACTGTCTCGGGATCCTCTCTTAATGAAATCGTGTTATTGTAGGACTTAGACATTTTTTGCCCATCTAGGCCTGGCATTTTTGATGCCTCAGTTAAAAGCGCTTCGGGCTCTACAAGAATAATCTTTCCTAAGCCCTCTATAAAGCCTAGAAGCCTTTCCCTATCTCCCAGAGTAATATTTTGCTGCTCTCCGAGCAGAGCTTTGGCTTTTACAAGAGACTCATCATCACCAGTCTCCTGATAACTCTTCCTTAATTCTCTGTAGAGTTTTGCCTGCTTTTTGCCCATCTTAGTAATGGCTGACTCAGCCTTCTCTTCAAAATCAGACTCCCTTCCATATACAAAGTTAAACCTTCTTGCTACCTCTCTAGTGAATTCGACATGTGCAACTTGGTCCTCACCAACAGGAACGAGTCCGGCTTTGTAGATCAAAATGTCTGCACTTTGAAGAAGCGGATACCCCAAAAAACCATAGGTCGAAAGGTCTTTAGATTTAAGTTTCTCTTGCTGATCTTTAAATGATGGAACACGCTCGAGCCAACTGAGAGGCGTAGTCATAGATAAAAGCAAATGGAGCTCTGCATGCTCTGGAACCTTTGACTGAACAAATAAAGTAGCTGTGTTGGGGTTGAGTCCTGTTGCAAGCCAGTCCACAATCATATCTGAAACATTTTTTTCAAGATCAATTCTATCCGAGTAGTGCGTCGTGAAAGCATGCCAGTCTGCAACAAAATAGTATGAATCATATTCATTTTGAAGCCTAGCCCAGTTCTTAAGGACTCCGTGGTAGTGGCCCAAGTGGAGTTGTCCTGTTGGGCGCATTCCCGATAGTACGCGATGATCTTTCATTGTATTTTTATTAGTATTATATGGTTAATTATATGGTTAAAATTATTATCCCACAGTTTGGCTATAACATTCCAAACCATCAAGAACCAGATTGTCAAAGATTTGGACAGAGTTGGGAAGTTCATTTTTTATCTCATCAACAAAACCTCCACAAATTGTGACTATTCCATCTGAAAACATTTCATTAAATTTTTCAATTTGATTATTGATGGATGATATAAGCATTGCCTGTGTTCCGTTTTTCCATGAATCTTTTGTGTTACTAGCCAAGCCATCAATATTAGTAGACAAATCTGTCGTTTCGAACTTTGAAAAACTAATTCTAAGGGCTCCAAGACCAGGCATGATTAAACCACCCTGATGAATACCATCCCCATCGATAACATCAAAAGTCGTTGCAGTGCCTGTATCAATTACAAGCAAAGGTTTTTTAGGAAATTGGTTCATTGCGCCAAGCATGGCGAAGAATCTATCTGAACCTAGGCTTGATGGATCATCATAGGCGACTAGCAAATTGTTACATTTTTTTTGAGAGTTTAAAAGATGAAATTCTTTAAATAGACTCTTAATATCTTCGACAATGTCTAAATTAGCAACAGCACTGACCCAAGCTGTATCAGCTTGAGGCAGAGTGCTTAATAAAAATTCATCTACCCTCTTAGAATAGACATCTGACTCTCGAGTGCGCCACTTAATAGCAGAGTTCCCTATATCGATGTAGATGTTAGATTGGGACATCAAAAAGAGCTGCATTAATCCAGAGGTGCGTCACAATACTTGCGCCGTAACCCAGAGCAATAGCCCAAATCCATTTCAGGTGAGATACAAAAGTGTAGTAACCTTTGGATTGTCCCATAAGGGCAACGCCGGCGGCCGATCCAATTGATAGGAGGCTGCCGCCAACTCCAGCTGTCAGGGTTACAAGAAGCCATTGACCTAAGGACATGTCAGGAGTCATGGTTAGAACCGCAAACATTACCGGGATGTTATCGACAATGGCAGAGAGTATTCCTACAAGCACGTTTGCATAGGTCGCACCTAGTTCCACATACATAGCCTCAGAGACTAGAGCCAAATAACCCATAAAGCCAAGGCCGCCAACACTTACAATGACGCCAAAGAAAAATAAAAGTGTATCCCACTCCGCTCTAGAGACCATCGTAAAGATATCAAATCTTTCTGATTTATCTTCATTAGGATTATGACGCTTCACAAAGTAACTGACAATCATCAGGTAACCGAGGCCTGTCATCATTCCCATTGCTGGCGGGAGATGAAGGAAGTTATGGAAGCTTACTGCTGTTGCAATTGTTACAAGAAACATAAAAGTGATTAGTATTCCGCCAGTTTTAATGTCAACTTGTTCACTAATTGCCTTGGGCTTTTCATTTTTGATTGCAAAATGCATAATAGCTGCAGGTATAAGATAGTTGACCGCTGATGGAACAAATAGTACAAAGAACTGCTGAAAGTCAACTAGGCCTTTTTGCCATACCATCAAAGTTGTAATATCTCCAAATGGGCTGAATGCACCACCCGCATTAGCAGCTACAACAATATTCACAAAGCCAATGGATATAAAGCGTGCATTACCAGCACCTACTGCTAATACAACTGCGCCCATTACCAGAGCAGTCGTTAGGTTGTCTGCGATTGGAGACATAAAGAAAGCTAAAATTCCAGTTAGCCAGAAAAGCTGTCTATAAGAGAATCCCCTTGATATAAGCCAAACTTTGAGCTTATCAAAAACCAAACGCTCCCTCATTGATTCGATGTAAGTCATTGCCACTAATAGGAATAAGAATAGCTCTGCAAACTCCAAAAAATTATGTCTAACTGCAGCCTCAGCAGCATGTGGAATATCATTTACAGCATAAATCCATCCAATAATGGCCCAGATAATACCTGCAGCCAGAATCACTGGCTTAGACTTTCTAAGATGGGTGAATTCTTCGATCATCACAAAGAAATATGCACTTACAAATATGATTAACGCAATGTATCCCGCAGCATGGTCAGTTAAATCGATACTTTCGTAGGATGAGGCTGCAAAACTTAGGCTTGGGATTAAGGTGATTAGTAGTAATATGATTTTATTCATTGTTATTAATTTTTAGAATTGGTCCATGTTCATCGTTAAGAGTAATTTCTCTGTCCAGCAAGTCGATATCCAGAGTTGCAATACAGTAAAAATACGAATTGAATTTTACACTATTAACGACAATACCGCTCCCTTTATAACGATTCCCTCTTGCTTTTGCAGCCTTAGAGGATGAACAATAAAGACTGTCGCCAACTTGCATTTCAAAATCAGATTTGAAAGCAAATAATCTTCTCTTTGCCTCTCCCAGATAATGAAGCCTTGCCACAACCTCTTGTCCTGGATAGCAGCCTTTTGAGAAATTAACACCAATTTCATTTATATCTAAATTAAGCATTTGAGGAACAAACTTTTCACTTGAACTTAAAAATACTTCAGGGATTTTATAGTCAATACATGCTTTAGCCCATAGATCATAACCTGAAGAGAAATCTTTTTTCATTAATTCATTGGAATCAATCAACAATGACAAATTTTCATTAATAGAATAAGCATTAGAGTTACTTTCATTGATTAAGCCAATTTGGTTGTATTGACTCGAAATATCCTCAATTTTCACATCTGACATAATCACAAACATCTTGAGTCTTGAGATTACTTTTTCATTTAAATCCTCTGGGAATGAGAGCAGAAAGTCATCACCAGATCTCATTACCCAGAATAAGGCGATTATTTTCCCTTGATGCTGACAGAAACTACTTAACTGAACACCTTTTTTAAGTAGGTTTATATCATTAGATAATTGTGACTGTAAAAAGACTTCAGCATCAGCCCCTGAAACCCTTAATAATGCTCTATTAGTAACAACAACAGTCATTTAATAAGCTCCTTGATAGTTTGAAAGGCTATTTTATCAACTTTATTGATTTGAATTGATTTTTGAACAAAAAAAACCCAGGGCAAGCCCTGGGTTTAACACTAACTTATTACTAAGTTAACTGCTGTATCTAAATCTAGATTTAGAATGCAACAGAAGCCTTAAGTGTAAGTGCATCGTCGAATGAATCATACGTTGCAGAAATCGCAGCACCTGAAGTTAGGTCACGAGATACAGCAATCGTAGTGAAAGCATCTTTCTGAGATGTATTCCAGTGCGTATTAGTGTTAGTTGGAGTAGTTGCAGCACGCTCAGAAGTATGAGTCACAACAACAGTATTTCCTGTAACACCAAATGTTGCAGTTACGTTTGCATCACTGTCTAAAGTTACTGCAGTTCCAGCAACAGTAGTACCTAGAGTCCAAGTAGTTGAACCATCATCATTAGTCAAGCTAATGTCCATTCCAGCGATTGAAGCTGAACCTGTTGTAGAATCACCATCATCAGACAATGTATGCGCAACAGTAACACCTGAGAAAGTACCAGTAACAGTAACATCACCACCATCATTAAGACCGATAGTAGCATCACCAAGAGGCGCATCCAAGCTTACAGTTACAGATCTGTTATCACCACTGTCAGTCTTACGACCACCAGTTGTAGTTACAGTAGTTGAATCATCTTCGTCATACATATCAGCAGATACAGTCAAAGGACCAACAGTTGTAGCAAGAGTTGTTGCAGTAACACCTACAGCAGTATCAATATCCATTGACTGTGTAAATGTTGTAGCACCAGCAGTACCAGTAACTGTTAAATCAGCATCATACGTTGTAGCAGAAGCAGCTGCACCTTTATCATCATATGATACAGAAGCTGTTCCACTTAACGCGATAGCACCCATAGCAGAACCAGAGGCTACTGCTGTAGTTGCGAATAGTGCGATTAGTTTTTTCATTTTATTCTCCATTTAGAATATTTAATTGTTGGTTTTACCAACACCCTTATGCTATCTATAAAAAATAACAATGTGCACATAATAACTATTTTTAATTATCTTGTCAACAACTAATTGAAAAAATAATACAAAAAGTTGTTTTTTTTCAACAATGCTAATAATTTTTCCCCAATTATATTGCTAGAGCTTGATTTAACTTGAATTTAAAAAAACTATTATTATTAAGCTTTTAATGAAAAAAGCTGTAATTTAATTAGATATTTAAATAACTATAATCCTTATTTGTTGCAAATATGAGATTTGTTGAAAAAAAACCGGGCTGTGCCCGGCTTTTTTCGATTTAAAGATACTTATTTTAAAATAGATATCCGCCATGTCCTGCACCTATCATACACAGAAGCATTGGAACTGAAAGAACAACATTAGTTCTGGAGGCCATTGCAGCTGTGAACTTTGCCTTTGCAACATCATCAGCACTTGCCTCAACAATACCGAGAACTTTTTTCTGATTAGGCCAAATAAGAACCCATACGTTAAAGAGCATAATCGTACCCATCCATGCCCCTAAACTCATCATGGCACCCGCGGGAGCTTGAAATAGAAAAGTATCTACAAATCCATACTGTGGTGAAATTGATAAAGCCCATGCGCCTGTCAGCCATGTTGCTGCTGCAGCCATTCTGAACCATAAGAGCGCTCGTGGTGCGACATATTTTCCAATTGCTGCTGGACCTGGCCCACCCTCATCAGCTAATGCATCAGCCAATGCTGGCACCTGAACAAAATTAAAGTAATACAGAAGACCAATCCAGGTTACACCAAACAATACATGAAGCCAAATACTTAAATTTCTGGTAATTAGAGATGAGTTTTCAGGTGAAAGAAAAATTGCTATAAGAATTGCAAGAACAAAACCACTGATTATTGTTCCTCTTACTGAAGTTAATGGATTCATAGTATTAAAATTTAGTTGAATTGATGTAATTATAAATAGTTCAAAATCATTTAATTGTTTTTTTATGATTTATATTTATATTTATAATTATAGTCTTATAAATAAATTAACAACAAAGTAAAGAAATATGCTATTAAATTTTAAGCGTCTTACTTATTTAATATTCTTAATTGGTTTCCTCTCAGCCTCATCAATAATTGCAAATGAAGCTCCTGAAGTGATAGAGTACCAAGGAAGTAAGTTAATTATTAATGGTCAAGGCACTCGTGTTATTTTCTTTATGAATGTATACGAGGGAAGCCTCTACCTTGAAACTAAAAGCTCTGATGCTCAAAAAATAGTTACTGATAATTCATCAATGGCTATTCGTATTGATGTCAAATCAGAAATGGTCACAGCTGATGCTATGAAAAAAGCTTTAAGTGAAGGGCTTGAAAAAGCAACTAATAATAATACAGCCCCAATATCAAAAGAATTAGAGCAATTGTCATCAGCATTTAATTCTTCAGTTTCATCAGGTGATTTCTATGAATTTATTTACATTCCAGAGATTGGTATGCATGTTTTAAAGAATAATGAGCTTGTTGAATCAATACCTGGACTTGATTTTAAGAAAGCTTTCTTTGGAATATTCTTGTCAGACAACCCTATTCAAAAAAATTTAAAAAAAGCGATGCTCGGAGTTTAATACAATATGTCAAATCACCCTATCTCATTCGATGACTGGCAAGACTATCCATCAACCCTTGATCCTATTCATGTGTCTTGGCTTAAAAATGCAAAAAAATCTAAAACTGCTTTTTCAGTTGCTGATATTGAGGGTGTAGAAATTTCTCATAAAAGATTTTTAACTGGAGTTTTGCTGTTCTCTAAAAAAATTGCTGAGTACAGCCCTGAGCAAAATGTTGGTTTACTTTTGCCTAGTAGTGGCGGAGGTGCAATTGCTTTAATAGCAATCCTTTCACTTGGAAAAACTATCGTTAACCTAAATTTTACAGCCGGGAAAAAGGCACTTCAATCTGCAGCTCAACAAGCTGAAGTTAAACACATTTATACTTCTCGTAAATTCTTAGATAAGATGCTAGAGAGAGGTATGGATTTAGAGTCATTTTTTCCTAATGCCAAACTTTTGATGCTTGAAGATATTCGTGAAGAAATTTCAACTATATCCAGAATTGCTACTCTTTTAAAAGCGATCTTATTTCCTGTTAGTTTGATTCGAAAAAGTTACTTTAAACAGGTTTCAATGAGTGATACAGCTGCCATTTTATTTTCAAGTGGTAGTGAGGGCTCTCCAAAAGGCGTTGAACTATCACATAGTAATATTGCAGCGAATGCTAAACAAGCAGCTCTTGAATTGGGTGCTGTTGAGAGCGATGTCATTATGTCTACGCTTCCAACCTTCCATGCATTTGGTTTTGCGATTACAACATTAATGCCTCTATCGGAAGGCATCCCTATTGTTTGCCATGCAGATCCCAAAGATGTAACAACAATTGCGAGTGGAATACAAAAATACTCAGGAACAATATTAGTTGGAACACCAACTTTTCTCAGAATGTATACACTAAGCAAGAAAGTAAACACTAAATCCATGAAATCACTGAGGCTTGTCGTAGCAGGTGCGGAAAAATTAAGATCTGAAGTTAGGGATGGTTTTGAAAAAAAATTTAATATGCCAGTTTTTGAAGGCTATGGAACAACAGAAACATCGCCTGGTGCATCTGTAAATTTACCAGATATTGACTCTCCATTTAAACTTAGAAATAGACCAGGAACCGTAGGCAAGGCATTTAGTGGAACAGAATTTAGGATAGTTGATCCTGACTCTTTGGAGCCTATTCCTACTGGAGAGGATGGATTGATTTTAATAGGAGGCCCTCAAATAATGAAAGGCTATCTAAAGATGCCCAAGAAAACTGCCGAAGTTATTGAGATTATTGATGGCTACAGATGGTATCGAACCGGAGACAAGGGTCATTTGGATGATGATGGCTTTTTAACAATTGTTGACAGGTACTCAAGATTTGCAAAAATTGGGGGTGAGATGATAAGCCTCACAACTGTTGAAGAAGAAATTTTAGACGCTCTTAATGATAAAGACTTGGAGATTGCAGCCACTTGCTTGCCAGACCAACGTAAGGGTGAAAAAATTGTTCTTCTCTCAACCAATAAAATTGAGAAAAGTGCGCTTACAAAAATTCTTTCAGATGCAAAAATTAACCCGCTATATCACCCATCTTCTGTACTTGTTGTTGACGAGATACCAAAACTTGGAAGTGGCAAGACAGACTTTGGTGCTACTAAAAAAATTGCATTAGTCAATGACCAATAATTAGATGAATGCCAGAGTTGCCTGAAGTCGAAACTACCCGTAAAGGCCTAGAGCCACTAATTACTAGTAGAAAAATAGTATCTGTTCATATATATAAACATAGGCTTCGATGGGAGATACCCTCTCATCTTAAAAACACATTAAAGAATCGTACTATAAAAAAAATCTCAAGGCGTGCAAAGTATTTGTTAGTCCACTTTGATCATGGACAGTTGATTATGCATCTTGGAATGTCAGGATCCATAAGCGTAGTCAGCTCTTTTGAGCCATTAAAAAAACATGAGCACTTCGAACTTAAATTAGATAACAGCTCAAGTTTAAGATTTCATGACCCTAGAAGGTTTGGATCAATTCTTTGGCAAAACCTTAACGAAACCATCACTCTTTTAAATAGCCTAGGGCCAGAACCATTGAGCTATGAGTTTGATAATGACTCGCTTTTTAACTCATCTACTGGAAGATTAAGAAATATTAAATCTTTTATTATGGATAGTAGTGTAGTTGTTGGAGTTGGTAATATATATGCATCTGAGAGTCTATTCCTGGCTGGAATATCACCAAAAAGAGAGGCTGGCAAAACATCCAAAAAGCGCTTCAAAGTTTTAACTAATTCCATAAAAAATGTATTAACAGATGCAATTAATAATGGCGGTACAACCCTAAATGATTTTTCAAATGTTGATGGCAATCCTGGATATTTTTCACAAGTGCTTAATGTTTATGGCAGGGAAAATATGCCATGTTTGAGGTGCAGTGGTAAAATTAAAAGAATTATTCAAAATCAACGTGCAACTTATTACTGTCCTAAATGTCAACATTAGACAATCCAAAAGCTTTATATCAGAGTAACTGCTCCACAAACTCTGAGCCTTATGCACTTCAAAATATTGGTGATATGATGTCACCAGAGTTTAGTGAAAATTGCATTATCATCATTGATCCATCAATGCAAGTTCACCATAAAGCTTACGTCATTATTGAGCTAGATAATGAGCTTTATTTTCGTCAATATTTTGAAGAAAATGATAGGAAATTTTTAAGATGTATAAACTCCTCATATGCTGAAATTGAACTAAACAATAACTTTGAAGTTCGAGGGTGCATAGTTCAGCAAAAACAAAGAAAACAGAAGTCACTCCATTATTACCTTCCTAATGTATTTTCTGGAGAAATTGAATTTACCTCAAAGGGAAAAGAGAAGCCTAAATAATAAAACGAGCCCTATTCCATCCAGATAAGATGTGCCATTCTGCCAGAATTCAACCCATCTCTCCGATAAGAAAAAAAATCTTCTGATTCATGAAAAGTACACCTATCGCCACCAGAAATTGAATTTATGTGCAAACCCTCAAGAATCACTTTGGCTGCATCGTATAGATCAAGATAAATTTTATTATTTTTAATTAAAAAAGAACGCTCAAAGTTGACATTTTTGGACAAATAAAGCCTCATAACTTCCTCTCCAACTTCAAAGTAATGCTTTGAAATTGCAGGGCCAAGATGAACGATTAGATGTTCTCCATCCGAATTAAAGGATTTGATTAGATTATCAATAACTCCAGAAACCAGCCCTCTCCAACCAGCATGGGCAAGGCCAACCATTGTCCCATTTTTTTTACTTACAAAGACTGGCAAGCAATCTGCAGTCATAATTCCACAAACAATTCCCACTCTAGATGTAAAACTTGCATCAGCTTCAATAATTGTATTTGTTAATGCAGCATCTATACAAATAGATGAGTGTACTTGATTTATCCATACTGGTGAAGAAGGTAAATTAAACAGACCTTCGAGAATATTTCGATTTTCTATTACATTTTCTTTATTATCATTAACATGTAAAGCTAAATTGAAATTATTAAAGTTTCCAGAGCTTCTGCCTCCATGAATAAATCTTTGTGTAGATATAAGTTTGACATTTTTAGGAAATCCGTCCATTCCTAATAATTAAATTGAATTCATCCTACTAAGAACCTCAAGAAGCTGCTTCATATCATCTGGAAGCTCAATTTTCCAAGTCATGGAATTTCCATTTTCTGGATGTTTTAAGGTTAATTTTTTTGAGTGAAGGGCCTGCCTTTCAAAAGTTTTTAAAGCATCCTTTAAATCCTGTTTTGCTTTTTTTGGAAACCTTAGCCTGCCTCCATAGGTTGGGTCACCAATTAAAGGGTGGCCAATATGAGATAAATGAACCCTTATTTGATGAGTTCTCCCAGTTTCAAGAATAGCTTTTACATGTGTATGATTATCATAACGATTCACAACTCTATAATGAGTTATAGCATCTTTTCCACTTCTGAGAACTGCTTGCTTAACCCTGTCTCGAGGGTGCCTTCCAATTGGTTCATCAACTTTACCGCCGGAAATCATTTGCCCATAAACTATAGCTGAATATTCTCTCTTTACCAAGTGTTGTTGCAGTTGTTCAACAAGATTTTTTTGTGACTTAGAGTTTTTTGCTACTACCATTAAACCTGATGTGTTTTTATCTAACCTATGAACAATTCCAGCTCTGTCAAGTTTAGATAAATTATCATCATAGTCTAATAGCGCATTTGCTAGAGTTCCAGTCCAATTTCCAGCTCCAGGATGAGTAACCATGCCCCATGGCTTATTAATCACAATAATGTCTTCATCTTCAAAAACAATATCTAAAGGAATTTTTTCTGCAGTCCAATTATTATTCTTTTTTTTGTCTATAACAAGACTAACAATTTCATCACCAACAACTTTATCATTTGACTTAAAATTTTTATCATTAATCCGTGCTTTGCCAGATTTAATCTGTAAAGATATTTTTGAGCGCGAAATATTTGGCAACAACCCAGATATTGCAGAGTCAAGTCTTTCCCCTTTGAGTCTTCTAGGAATTATTACTTTAATACTGTTCAATTAGTGCGTCCTTAAATTAATCAAATTACTTTGAAATGTTATCAATACATTTTTTTAATGAATCCTTCCAAGAAGTAGTCTTAATATTAAATTCATTCATTACTTTTTTTTTGCTCATTGAGGAATTTTTTGGTCTTATTGCTTTTGAAGGATATTTTTTTGACAATATGGGATTAATTATGCATTGGTTTCCAGAAATTTTTATCACTTCTCTGGCAAAATCATACCAACTGCAACTACCTTCATTAGAATAGTGAAATATTTCTGATGACTGATCAATCGAATTTATTTTATCGCTCATTATAATTTTCATAATTAATTGACTTAAGTCTCTTGCATATGTTGGGTTTCCAATTTGATCAGTAACAACATTTAAAGTGTCATTTTTTCTTGAAAGTCTTAGAATTGTATCAACAAAATTATTACCGTATTCTGAATACATCCAACTAGTTCTTAAGATAATAGCATTCGTCTTCATAGCCTTTAGAATTGCTTGCTCACCAGCATATTTACTTTTGCCATAGATATTTATAGGAAAAGCATTATCATTTTCATTATAGGGTTCATTTTTACTACCATCAAAGACAAAATCTGAAGAGAGATGGATTAACTTTATTTGATTTTTTTTTGAAATTTCTGCAATTCTTTTCACTGCCAAGTGATTGATTATATAAGCTTGTTTTTTATTGTTTTCTGCTTCATCAACACTTGTATATGCGGCAAAATTGACAATAAAATCAAAGTTTCCAGATTCTATGAAAATTTCAAGCTCAGTTATAGATGATAAATCTAGTTGCTCTCTAGAAGTAAAAACAAAATTATTGGAAATATTTTTTTCATCAGAGAGTTGTTTTAGAGATTTTCCAAGTTGGCTATTTGATCCAGTTACTAAAATATTCATTAACAGCTAAAGCAAAAATTGATTATTTTTCAACGAAGAGTAGCCTTGATCTGCAACTGATAGAATCAACTCTTCTTCAGATATGTGCCAATCGATGTTGATGTCTTTATCATTGAATATCAAGCCTCTTTCATGCTTTTTGGAGTAATACTGATCAACCTTATAGGAAAAAATCGCATCTTCACTCAAAACAACAAAGCCGTGGGCAAATCCTTTTGGTATAAAAACTTGTCTTTTATTCTGATCACTCAGCTCAACTGCAACATATTTACCAAAAGTTGCACTATCTTTTCTAATATCAACAGCAACATCTAAAACTCTTCCTTTACTTACTCTCACTAACTTACTTTGAGTAAATGGAGCTATTTGATAATGTAGGCCCCGTAGAATGCCCATTTGATTTGATTTTGATTCATTATCTTGAATAAAATTTACTTGGTAACCCAGTTTTTTTTCAAGCAAGTCTTGCCTAAATGATTCTATAAAATAGCCTCGCTCATCAAAATGAACTAGGGGTTCTATAACTAAAACTTCTGGAATGGACTGGGCAATAAAGTGCATTTTATTTTTTTTCTTCTAACCTTCTATACAAATATTTCCCATATTGATTGTTACTCATTTGACTAGAAATTATTGATAATTGTTCTTTAGAAATATAACCTTTTTCAAATGCAATTTCTTCTATACAAGCAACCTTCAAGCCTTGTCTTCTCTCAATTGTTTCAATAAAAGTCGAAGCCTCCAAAAGATCTTCATGTGAACCAGTATCTAACCAGGCATAACCTCTTCCAAGTAATGAAACCTTTAAGCGCCCTTCCTTAAGATACATTTCATTAACACTAGTAATCTCTAATTCACCTCTTTTTGATGGCTTGACGGTTATAGCTTTTTTCACTACATCATTTGGATAAAAATATAAACCAGTGACTGCATAATTACTCTTTGGCTCCTTGGGCTTTTCTTCAATACTTATCGCTTTATCATTTTCATCAAACTCCACAACCCCATAGCGAGAAGGATTATTGACATGGTAAGCAAATACAGTTGCTATATTATTTTTTAGGACATTTGATACACCTTGTTCTAAAAAACTAGTTAGTCCCTGTCCATAAAAAATATTGTCTCCCAGAATTAAGGCAACATTATCTGACCCAATAAACTCCTCTCCTAAAATAAATGCCTGAGCTAACCCATCTGGTGCAGGCTGAGCTATATATTCAAAATTCATACCTAAATCAGAACCATTACCAAAAAGACTTTGGAATCTTTGCAAATCCTCTGGAGTCGAAATAATTAAGACATCTTTAATTCCAGCAAGCATCAGAACTGACAATGGGTAATAAATCATTGGTTTATCATATACAGGCAATAATTGCTTAGAAACACTTTTAGTTAAAGGATAAAGTCGAGTTCCTGATCCTCCTGCCAAAATAATTCCCTTCATTTAAATTTCTCCAAGACGAATAAACTTATAATTTCCATTTTGAACGTTACTACACCATTCATTATTATCTAAATACCAAGATATGGTTTTTTCCAAACCTGATTCAAAGTTTTCTTTCGGAATCCACTCAATTTCAGTTTGAATTTTACTAGCATCAATCGCATACCTTAAATCATGTCCAGGTCTATCCTTAACAAAACATATTAAATCACTAAAAGATTTCAATCCATTTAATTTATTTGGAATTTTTGAATCTAAAATAGTACAAATTCTCTTAACTACATCAATATTCTGAATTTCATTATTACCACCAATATTATAGGTTTGACCAGGCTTACCTTTCATTAGAACAGCTACCAGTGCTTGGACATGGTCTTCAACATACAGCCAATCCCTGATTTGCTTTCCATCACCATAAACTGGTAACTTTTCTCCTTTTTGGGCACTAAGAATAATATGGGGAATTAATTTTTCAGGAAATTGGCATGGTCCATAATTATTTGAGCAATTAGTAATTAGAGTTGGGATTTTAAATGTTCTAAACCATGCTCGTACAAGGTGATCTGAACTCGCCTTAGACGCTGAATATGGAGAGCTCGGATTATATGATGTATCTTCAGTAAAAAAATCACTTGTATTCTCCAAATCACCGTAGACTTCATCTGTTGAGACATGAAGAAATCGAAAATTTTCTTTTTTAAGATCTTTAAGCTGCTCCCAATAGCTTTTAGCTGACTCCAAGAGATTGAATGTTCCAATTACATTTGTTTGGATGAACTCAGCAGGACTATCTATTGAGCGATCGACATGCGACTCAGCAGCAAGATGAACTAACATATCTGGCTGATAGTTATTCAGGATTCTATTTAAGTCATTAATATTGCATATATCAGCATTCTCAAAAAAGTAATTTTTATTATTTTTGACTGATTCTAGAGACTGTAAATTTCCAGAATAAGTTAGTTTATCAACGTTTATGACGGTTGAGTGTGTACTATCAATTAAATGTCTAACCATTGCAGAACCTATGAAACCGGCACCCCCAGTGACTAATATTTTCTTATTGATTTTCATATGTAGGTATTAATAATAACCTTATAAATTTATAGCACTTTCTCTACCATCCAGATTTGATAACAAAACAAACCCGCTTAACATCATTTTCTGTCATTTTTGTGTGGAGAGGTAAAACTAGATAGTCTTCTTCAATTTTATCCATATTTGGAAAAATTTTTCCATAAGTGAATTCTTTAAAAATTGAATACCTATCATTTCTAAAATGGACCTGATTGCTTTCAATCCCATGATCTCTTAATTTTTTTTGAAGTGTATATCTATCTTCAACAATAACTGTGAACAACCATGCACCATGCTCTCTGTCATTGAATCCACTCCCAATTATTTTTAACCTTTCACATTTACTTAACTCTTCTTCATAAACTTTGAACAGAGTTTTACGATGATTTGAATGACTATCAAATTCATTAAGTGATGCGATACCCATTGCAGCAGCAATATCAGTCATTTGGTATTTATAGCCAACTTCTGTAATATCATTTTCCCAAATGCCCGCCTGTTTTGACTTCCTATCTATCCCAAACCATCTAATACGCTCTGCTTTATCCAGCAACTCTGTATCTTTAACGATTAACATCCCACCATCACCAGTGGTGATATGTTTTATAGCCTGAAAAGAGAACATTGTAAAATCCGAAATACTTCCAATAACAGCTCCTTTATAACTTGCCCCAACTGCATGAGCAGCATCCTCAATAATTGGCACATTCCATTCATTTGCTATCGTTTGTAACTCATCCATATCACAGGGAAGTCCGCCATAATGAACACAAACAATTGCTTTGATTTTTTCATTCATTAAATCACGTACATGATTAACATCAATGTTCATAGTTTCAGGGTCAATATCTGCAAAATTAATTTTCACCCCCATATAAAGAAAAGGGATGTTTGTTGCGGTACATGTAAAAAGAGGTGCGATAACTTCATCACCAGGTTTCAATCCAGCTAATATATATGACAAGTGTAATGCGTCTGTCCCTGAGCCCACAGCAATAGCTGGCCGATTGGATCCGAATTTTTTACTAAATCTGTCTTCAAATAATTTAACTTTTGGGCCTTGTCCAATCCAGCGAGAGTTTAACGTGTCCACAACATACTGTTTTGCTAGGTCAGATACCTGGGGATAAAACAAAACTATATTGTCAGATTTATCCTCCATAGTAGACATATCTTGCACTGGCTTTTTCATTATCTGGGTCTCTAATATAATCTTGAAAACATCTATAGGCTATATTTTAATACTCTTAAGTTTTTTAATGTTCAATAATAATATTTTCTGGGTTTTGATTTTTGCGATTTATCTCATACATTTGCTGATAAGCGGATTCAATATTTTTGGTAAATTTGGCAGTATCGAATAGAGGTGCAGTTTCAAGATTAGTATTTAATTTTTCTTTAATTTGCTTTAATTGTTTTTTATTTAATGCAAGCTCAATAGCAAGAGACTCATACTCTTTATGGTTATTTGTTATTAATTCATTTAAATGGACTGCATTTAATATGCTCGCTGCCATTCTACTTGGATATGCATTTCCTTTCATAGTTAAAACAGGCAACCCCATTCTGAGAGCATCACTTGCTGTCGTGCCTGCATTATAGGGAGATGTATCTAAAAATAAGTCAGCAACGCGGTATCTCGCTAAATATTCTGGCCTTGGTAAACTTTTTCCAAAAATAAGCCGATTAGAATCTATATTTCTTTTTATTATTTCTGTTGTTAAATTTTTTTGAGAAGACTCGTTATTCACATATATCAATAAAACACTATTCTCAACTCTTTTCAGAATACGAGCCCAACTATCAAAAATAGCTGGTGTTATTTTATATGTGTTATTAAAACAACAAAAAACAAAGCTATTCTCTGGTAGATTAAGTTCTGCTCGGGAAATTTCAATATCTGGGGGCAATTCTTTTGAATCATTTACTTGAAAATTAGGTAAATAGACTATATTTTCGGAATAGTATTTTTGATTTTCCTCTGGAATCATTATTTTATCTGCAATTATATAATCATAATAATCCGCCCCCATTGTTCCAAGATATCCTATGTAACAAATTTGTATTTCAGCAACTGACATCGCAAAAATTTCAGTTCTAGACTTAGCTGTATATCCTCCCAAATCAATTGCAATATCAATTTCATTTAATCTTGCCAACCTAACTATCTCATCATGAGAAGAATTTAATACATCATGAAAGAAGTCAACACCAGCCTTAATTCTTAAATTCATTGGATCTTGTGTATCTGGCCCAAATGAAAATGCGTGAATTTCAAATTTGCTTCTATCATGCAATTCATAAAGTTCAGCAGTTAATGTGGCTACTGGATGCTGCTTAAAATCTGCGGAAAAATAACCTATCTTTATTTTTTTATGTTTTTTATGTTTACTAGTTACAGGAAAAGAATTGTTTTTAGGATAATAAAAACTTGCAAATTGTTCTGACGCTTTTTGTTGAATCTGAGGATCATCAATAAGGCTGAGCAAAGGAAAAGGACCAATGATTTTTTGATTATTTTTTAATCCAAGTTTTAATTCTTCAATTTTAGAGTCCAGACCTTCCCAGATACATAAATTCATTTGAGTATTAATTATATCGCCCAGAAGAAAATCAATCTTCGGATCAATACTGTATGCTTTTTCATAGAAAACTAATGCTTTTTCTTTGTTTTTTTTATCACTAAAAATTGTCCCAAGATTACTTATTGCTTCGGCATAATCTGACTTAATTTCTATTGCTTTTTCATAGTATTTTTTAGCAGCATCAGACATCCTTAAATCTTTGAGAATATTGCCAAAATTATTATATGCCTCTGCATAATTAGGTTTTAGTCTAATTGCTTTTTCACAATATTCAATCGCCTTTGAAGTTTTTCCTAGAGCAATAAGTGAGCTAGCTAGATTATTGTAAGCTTCAGCAAATTCGGGATTAATTTCAATTGCTTTATTGAGACTCTTAATAGCAAGATTTAACTTTCGTTGACGCTTTAGAACTATTCCTTTATTGTAATAAGCTTCAGAAAAATTTGAACTAATTTCTATTGCTTTCTGGTAACTATTCAAAGCATCATCTAGTCTTTCAAGGTCTTTTAAAGTATTTCCAATATTATTATAAATTTCAGCAATATTTGGATTTATTGCTATTGCGCTTTCATAGCTTTTAAGAGCATCATTTAGATCACCTTTCTCTCTTAAAGCATTCCCAAGATTATTATATATTTCTGCAATATTTGGATTAATCAGTATTGCGCTTTTATAGTTAGTAACCGCATCATCAAAATTTTCTAAATCATTATAAGTATTTGCTAAGTTGTAATATGCATCAAGATATTTTGGATTGATTTTTAGAGCATATTTAAAACAATTAATTGCTTTATCCAAGCTACCAAGGGCCTTAAATGTAAGGCCTAAATTCTTATGTGCTTCATAATAATCATCTTTAATATCTATTGCTCTCTGAAACATAATTATCGCCTCATTAAGATGATTTAATGACTTATGACATACACCTAAAATATTATATAAAAGGGGAACATTAGGATACTCCACATTTAGTAAATTAATTGCATCGATTGCTTCAATAAATTTTCCCGAAGAATATAATGACACAACAGAATCAATTTGCTCTTTTGAAAGATTTTTTTTATCCTCGATATTTTTCATTTACTTGCTAACATATATATATTCTGTTTTTAAGTCATTTTGATATCTTGCATAGATCTCTTTTAGGGCAGACTCAAGATTTTTTGTAAATAATTCAGTATCGTATAGTGGAGCAGAAGTTAAATTGATAGATAATTTATCTTTAAGGTCTCTTAATTTTCCTGGGTTTTTAGCCAACTCAATAGCTACTGACTCGTACTCTTCCTGAGAATTTGTTATAAGCTCAGATAAATTTAAAGACCTGATAACACCTGAAGCCTCTTTACTATTAAAAGAATTACCCTCTAAAGTTAAAACAGGCAGCCCCATTCTGAGAGCATCACTTGCTGTCGTGCCCGCATTATAGGGAGATGTATCTAAAAATAAGTCAGCAACGCGGTATCTCGCTAAATATTTTTGTCTAGACAAATTACCACCAAAAAAAAGTCTGCTTGTATCAACATTCCTTTTATCGATTTCTTTAATCAAGTTATTTTGTGATGTTTCATTGTTAACATAAACCATCAGAACACTATTCTCAACTCTTTTAAGAATACGAGCCCAACTATCAAAAATAGCTGGTGTTATTTTATATGTGTTATTAAAACAACAAAAAACAAAGCTATTCTCTGGTAGATTAAGTTCTGCTCGGGAAATTTCAATATCTGGGGGCAATTCTTTTGAATCATTGACTTGATAACTAGGGAGATAAATAATTTTTTCAGAGAAATATTTCTGATTCTGCTCTGGAATCATCCCTTCGCCAGCAATTATATAGTCATAATAATCAGATCCCATTGAACTCAATAAGCCAATATAACTTGCTTGAATTGGAGCAGCTGACATAGAAAATATTTTAGTTCTACAGCCTTCCGTGTAACCTGACAAATCTATTGCAATATCTATTTCAACTGATCTAGACAATAATGCAATTTCTTTATCGGACATTTGGCTTACTTCATGAAAGTAATCAACTCCTTTTTTTATTCGAAGATTCATTGCATCATTTGTATCAGGACCAAATGAAAACGCATGAATTTCAAATTGATTTCTATCATGAAGTTCATAGAGTTCAGCAGTCAAATTAGCGACAGGATGATCTTTAAAATCGGCAGAAAAATACCCAATCTTTATCCTACTATGATTTCTATACTTCTCAAGCTTTGGCAAAATATCACTTGAAGGATATTCAAAATTGGCAAAAATTCTTGAGCTTTTGAACTGAAGTTCTGGATCATCAATTAGGGATAAAAGATCCATTGGTAATATAGCTTTCTCATTGTTATTTATCTTAATTATTAATTCATTCAGCAAATTTTTCAAGTTGCTCCAATCACACATTCGCATCTTAGTTTGTAAAATACTTCCTAAATTAAATTCAATATCAGGTTTGATCTGATGAGCCCTCTCAAAACTTAGTAGAGCCCTCTCAAGATCATTTTGCATTGACAGAATTCGGCCTTGCGTTATGTAACCTTCGACGAAATCTTTCTTAAGAGTCAAACCAATTTTATTGAATTTGTATGCTTCATCTAATTGATTGAGCTTCATTAAAGCAACACTCAAGTTATTATGAGCTTCTGCAAAATTAGGGCTTAACTGTATCGCTTTTTCAAACGATTCAACAGACTCATTTAAAATTTCAAGTTCAGATAGAATATTTCCTAAATTATTTAATGTATCAGCATCATTTGGATTGATGTTGAGTGCATATTGATAAGATTTTACAGCGTCATCTAAGCGGCCAATTTTTTTTAAAACAACACCAAGATTATTATATGCATCAGCATAATTTGGGCGAATCTCTAAAGCTTTTTCATATGAATTAATAGCTTTTTCAATTTGACCTAAGTCTTTATAAACAGTTCCAATATTATTGTGTGTCTCAGCAAATTCTGGGTCAATATCTAATGCATTTTGATATGATTTTTTTGCATCTTCAAGCCTTCCTAAATCAAATAAGGCAATACCTAAATTATTATGAGTTTCTTGATAATTTGGACTAATTTGAATTGCAGTCTGATATGACTCAATAGCTTCCTCTAATCTTCCTAGTTCTCTTAAAACATTGCCAAGGTTATTATGCAGGGTTGGATAATCAGCGTTAATTCTTAAAGCCCTCTCATATGCTTCTTTTGCATCCTCAAATTTCCCAAGGTCTCTTAAAGCATTACCCAAATTATTTAAAGCTTGAGCATAATTTGGATTGATTTTTAAAGCTTTATTGTATGATTCAACCGCCTCATTAACTTGGCCAATGTCCTTTAATGCAACGCCAAGGTTATTGTGAGCTTCTGCAAAGTCTGGTTTCATATCTAGAACTTTTTCAAAATGATCTATAGAGTCTAAATCTCCTAATTTTTGAAGGACAATCGCAAGTGAATAGCGTGCCTCAATGTAGTCTTGATTAATGGTTAAAGCTTTTTCAAAACTTTTGGCAGCTTCATCTAGATTACCAAGATCTCTAAAAACATTGCCAAGATTGTTGTGGGCTTCTGCATAGTCTGGCTCAATACTGAGAGCGCTTTCGTATGAATGAACTGATTTATCTAAATTTCCAATTTCATGCAAAATGCCGCCCAAATTATAATGGGCTTTAGCATAATCTGGCTTTAAAGTGATTGCAGTTTTATACGATTTCACTGAATTATCAGACTGCCCTAAAGCAGCATAACAGGCACCCTGAATATTAAATAACAAAGACTCTTCGGGATAGTCTTTGATTAAAATTGCAATAGTCTCTAGACATTTTTCTAAATCCCCATTAGAAAAAAGATTAATGATAGAGTCAATTTCAATTTTGGATGGTTTAGATGATGGAACATTTAAATGCTTCATAAATTAATCAATATAAATATGATCTGGATCAAGTTTTTTTTGAGACCTATCGATCATCTTTTCAAAAGCAGATTCAATATTTTTAGTAAATATTCCAGCATTAAATAAGTTGGATGTGGATAAATTTAAATTTAATTTAGACTTAATGGCATGAATCATCTCAGGTTTTTTTGCAAGTTCAATTGCAAGAGATATATATTCATCTTCTGAATTAACAACTAACTCATTTAATTGCAGAGCATTATTTAAACTTGTTGCCACCCTACTTGCAAAAGAAGAGCCCTCATAAGTCAAAACTGGAAGCCCCATTTGGAGAGCATCACTAGCTGTTGAGTGAGCATTATATGGGTGAGTATCTAAAAACAAATCTGCTAATTTGATTCTGTTAAGGTGGTCTCCCCTTAAATCCAAACGAGGTGCAAAGATCAGACGGTTTGGATCAATATCTTTTTTTTCTGCTTCCTTTTTAAGGTTGTTTAACGCAGATCTATCTCCACTTGGGAGCCATAAAACACTTTTATCAACGCTCAATAAGATCTTCATCCAGCTAGAAAAAACATTTTCAGTAAATTTATGATGAGAATTAAAACAGCAAAATATAAAACTATCTGATGGTAATCCAGCCTCGGCCTTATTGAATATTTTTTCAGATTTTGCCACTTTTGTATCATTAACCATAAAGCAATCAGGCAAATAAACAATTTTTTCCGAATAGTTAATCTTCTGATCTTCACTAATTATGGTTCTGTCAGCAACTATATAATCCATATATTTAGCGCCCATTGTGCATGAATACCCAAGATAATTTACCTGAATAGGGGCTGCTCTTAAAGCAAAAATTCCTGTTCTCGCTCCAGCAGTATAACCTCCCAAATCAACTGCTATATCGATCTTTAAAGATCTTGAAAGCATGGCAATTTCTTTATCCGACATTTCGCTTACTTCATGAAAGTAATCAACTCCTTTTTTTATTCGAAGGTTCATTGCATCATTTGTATCAGGACCAAATGAAAACGCATGAATTTCAAATTGATTTCTATCATGAAGTTCATAGAGTTCAGCAGTCAAATTAGCGACAGGGTGCTCTTTGAAATCTGCAGAAAAATAACCAACACGAGTTTTTGAAGAAATTGGATATATTTGAATTTGAGGAAGAAGGTGGCTTTCTGGGAAGTAAAACTCTGAATATATTTCTGCAGCTTTATGTTGAAGCGTTGGATCATCAATCAATGCACTTAAAAGCATAGGTCTTATTAATTTTTCACTGTTATTTAGCTTCCTTGGCAAATCACTAACTAAATCTTCAATTCCATCCCAGTCACAAAGATCCATTTTCATATTTAAAATTGAACTTAAGTTAAAATCAATTTTTGGATTAATTGTGTTTGCCTTTTCAAAACTAATTAATGCTTCTTCCTGCTGATCAATTTCAGAAAATAATCGACCTTGAAAAACATACCCTTCAGCAAAATTTGGATTTAATGATAATGCCTTCTGATTTAACTTAAATGCATCATCAATTCTTCCTTGCGTCAACAAAGTAATCCCAAGGTTATTATAGGCATCTTCGAAATCAGGATTAATTTCGATCGCTTTATTAAAGCTTTTAATTGCCTCATCATAATTTCCAATTTCTGACCAAGCATTTCCTAAGTTATTATGAGTTTCAAAATTTTGATTGTCAATCACTAAAGCCGTTTGATAATAATCAACCGCCTTATCAAATTCACCTATTTTTTTATAAGCAGCGCCTAAATTATTATGTGCATTATCAAAATTTGGGTTAATAATTATTGCTTTTTTATAAGCTCTAATTGCAGAATCTAAATCACCAAGCGTAAAAAAAACTACTCCTAAATTATTAAACGAATCAGGATTATCTTCATTAAGAGATATTGCAGTCTGATATGACTCAATAGCTTCCTCTAATCTTCCTAGTTCTCTTAAAACATTGCCAAGGTTATTATGCAGGGTTGGATAATCAGCGTTAATTCTTAAAGCCCTCTCATATGCTTCTTTTGCATCCTCAAATTTCCCAAGGTCTCTTAAAGCATTACCCAAATTATTTAAAGCTTGAGCATAATTTGGATTGATTTTTAAAGCTTTATTGTATGATTCAACCGCCTCATTAACTTGGCCAATGTCCTTTAATGCAACGCCAAGGTTATTGTGAGCTTCTGCAAAGTCTGGTTTCATATCTAGAACTTTTTCAAAATGATCTATAGAGTCTAAATCTCCTAATTTTTGAAGGACAATCGCAAGTGAATAGCGTGCCTCAATGTAGTCTTGATTAATGGTTAAAGCTTTTTCAAAACTTTTGGCAGCTTCATCTAGATTACCAAGATCTCTAAAAACATTGCCAAGATTGTTGTGGGCTTCTGCATAGTCTGGCTCAATACTGAGAGCGCTTTCGTATGAATGAACTGATTTATCTAAATTTCCAATTTCATGCAAAATGCCGCCCAAATTATAATGGGCTTTAGCATAATCTGGCTTTAAAGTGATTGCAGTTTTATACGATTTCACTGAATTATCAGACTGCCCTAAAGCAGCATAACAGGCACCCTGAATATTAAATAACAAAGACTCTTCGGGATAGTCTTTGATTAAAATTGCAATAGTCTCTAGACATTTTTCTAAATCCCCATTAGAAAAAAGATTAATGATAGAGTCAATTTCAATTTTGGATGGTTTTATCTTATTCATATTATTTTTTGTAATAATCTAATACAGTAATCAGATCCTCTAGGTGGTTTTCATATTTTTTCCAAACTTCTGAACTACCCTGATACATTTTCTGTCTTACTTGAAGAGCACTAGTTGTTTTAACAGCCCCTTTGTTTTTATAAAAGTTCAAACAATTTTCATCCCAATCTAGCCCACAGTAATCAATAAGCTTCCGAGTTTCTTGCTCTTGATTGAGAGTAAGATCTTCATATGAAATATTATAAATTTTTGTTGGAAATTTTTTGTCCCAATACCTCATAAGGTCCTCATATAATTTATAGTACTTCCCTAAATCTTTTTGATTATAAGAGTATAGGTTGCCATTAAAGTAATACTTATAAATTGACCAACAAGTAGCCATACTATCTCTTTTCATGTGAATAATCTTTGCTTCTGGAAAAGCTGCAAGAATAAACCCAATATGCCGAAAATTTAAAGGCATTTTGTCAATAAAAATATTATTATTTATCTTTAATGAAGAAATATACTGTAAATAGTTGTTTCTTATCAAAAGCAACTCCTCATTAGAAATAACATCATCAGAATCATGTTGTCTAAAAAACTGGTTAATTATTTTTGACAAAATAGTTAACTCTCCTAAACCACTTACTTTTTGATGACTATCGATAATTTGATGAACTAGAGACGTTCCAGATCGAGGCATGCCAACAATGAAAATGGGTCTCTTATCTTTTGATTTAGTTTTTAACTTTTCAAGGCTAACTGGACTTGAATTAAACAAAGCTTTAACTAATGCAAACCTATTTTTATCTATTGAAAAAGAATAATTTGCCTCTTGTTTTCTCAGTTTGTTTGCTTCGTTTAAGAATTTGAATTGTTTTTCATGATTTCCAAGCTTATCATAGGCGTGAGCTAGAGCAAAATTTAAACCTATTTGATCCGTTAATTCTAAGTTATTTATTTTCAGCAATGACTCCATTTTCTTGATGTGAGGATCCCCATTGGAATAGTCTTTAACCTGACTTAAATTGAAATTTGCCTCTCCCCAATTTGGCCTTAATTGAACTGATTTTTCAATATATTTTAGGTAGGCATTTTTATTGCCTATATCTTTATGAGCAGATGCAAGATTATAGTATGCTGATGAATAATTTGGATTATGCGTGATAGCTTTTTTAAAGCTTTCTATTGCTTCACTTACTTTTCCAATGTCATTAAGGACATTTCCAAGATTATTGTGAGCTTCTGAAAAATCGTGTTTGTAGGCGATAGCCCACTCTAATAAATCAATTGCTTCATCATACTCCCCAAGTTCGTGTAAAGCTCTTCCAAGATTATTAAGTGCATCGGGATATTTATGATTAATTGCTATTGCATTCCTATAAGATTGAATTGACTCATTATCTTTGTTTAATATCTTTAGTACTGCTCCAAGATTGAAGTGTGCTTCAGCATAATGTGGCTTAATGTTTATTGCATTTTCAAACATCTTTGCTGAACCCTCAAGGTGTCCTAATTCTTTGTAACATGCCCCAATTAAATTAAATAATATAGGTACATTTGGAAATTTGTTATTTAATTCTTTAATTTTTTCAACTGCCTCCTTAAATTGGCCAGTTGAATATAAATCCATAACCAAATTAATTTCACTTTTTGAGATTTTTGGTTGTAGATTATTCATAAGCAAGATAGATTTTTTTATGATTCATTCTGAAAATTTGGATGAATAAATTGAACAAAAATTGTTTAAACAAAACAAATGAATTTTAATAATCACTAAATTTTTAATTTTAAACTAGGTTTTTTTTGTAAGCCTCTCTTTTTATAAATTAAAGTGAGTATGATCATAAAATTAGATAAATTGTTAAGACTGAAAAAAAGTTGAATATAATGAGATAAACAAGTTTTTAAAAAACTTTTACTTATCATTAACCTAGAAATAATATCAAATGTCCCTGAAAATACAAAGAATTTTATCTAGTGCAAAAAAAAATACTAAAAAGGGTGATTTAAAGAAAGCTGGAGACTTATATAGATCAGTTTTATCTATTATTCCTGATAATCAAGAAGCAAAAAAAGGGCTACTTTTACTTGAAGAAAGTAAGAGCAAGAGTCCCTCAAAGAAAGAGTTAGACAATGCAATGCGTCTCTACTCTTCAGGCCTAGTAAAGGAATCTTTAGATTCAATAAATCTTCTCATTGAATTACATCCTCATCAGCCACTATTATTTAATTTTGCTGGCGCTTGTTACAGTCAAATTGGTCCAGTTGATAATGCAATTAGTTGTTTTGAAAAAGCTATCACGTTGAAATCTGATTATGCTGAGGCTTATTATAATTTAGGCGTTGCACTCCAAAAGGTTAAGCAAACTGATAAAGCTTTAAAAAACTATCAAAAAGCAACTTCAATTAAACATGCATATCCTCAGGCACATAATAATGCTGGATTAATTGAAATGAATAATGGAGACTATGAGTCCGCTATAAAAAGTCTTGAATGGGCTGTTGCCTACAATCCAAATTATGCTGAAGCATTCAATAATCTTGGAGCTACGTATCAGGAAATAATGAATTATGATGATGCATTGAAGCAATTTAAGAAAGCGACAGTTATTGATCCAAAATATGCACTTGCTCATAACAACTTAGGTATTTTGTTTCAAATGTTAGGCTTTCAAGAGAACGCATTAGAAAGCTATTCTAAGGCTATTGAAATCAATTCTAATTATGCTGAAGCGCATAAAAACATTAGTTCAATAAAAAAATATGATGAAAGAGACTCACAAGTTAAAATCATGGAAAAACTGTATTCGATTGACTCAACAAATAATTCAGACAAAATCCAATTATGCTTCGCACTTGCAAAAGTCAATCAAGATTTAAATAAAGAAAAAGATTTTTTTAAATATTTAAATGAAGGAAACAACCTCCAAAAAAAAGAGCTGGGTTTCTCTTTTGAGTCTTATAAAAAAATACAATCTAATATTATTGATATTGCAAAAGCCTCACCATCTATTGCAAAAAATATTTTGGACAAAAAAAACTCAATCAAAAAACCTCTTTTTATTGTTGGAATGCCAAGATCAGGATCTTCGCTAGTTGAGCAAATCTTATCAAGTCACTCAGAGGTCTTTGGAGCTGGTGAGATGAATAATTTTAAAAATGCTTCAAACCCTTTTATAGAAAAAATTCTACAAAGTAGTTCAGAGAATCTTACTGATAAAAATATTCTTTCCATCGGAACAGAGTATTTGAACTCGCTTGATAAATACAGTATTTCGGAAAAATTTTTTACAGACAAAATGCCATTAAATTTTGAATACATTGGCCTAATTTTAAAGGCTTTTCCTGAGGCAAAAATAATCCATGTTACGAGAGATGCTAGAGCTATTTGTTGGTCAATATATAAGCATTACTTCAGCGTTACAGGAAATAGCTGGGGTTATGACATGAATGATTTGGTTAATTTTTACAGCTTATATGTCAAAACAATGGATACTTGGAATGAACTTTTTCCAAATAAAATTTATGAAATTAACTATGAAAAACTCATTAATGAACAAAAAAGTGAAACTAAAGATCTATTGAATTTTTGTGATTTAAAATGGGATGATAATTGCCTAGAATTTCACAAGAATACTCGTGCAGTAAAAACTGCAAGTCATTCACAAGTTAGAAAGAAAATTTATAAAGGGAGCTCTGAGGCATGGAAGAAATATGAGGCTTACCTAAAACCACTTATTGATGGACTTAGTGATTACTAATTAATAGATCAAAAAAATTTAAATATTTTATAATTTAAAATTTTTATCTTTTAACTTTTAAAAAACATATGAGATTTGATTTTGTACCCTTCTTCAACCCCGGTGAAAATATCCCATGGGAACGAGTGGTTAAAATGATGCGTGAGCAAACTCAAATTGCAGAACAAGGTGACTTTACAACTGTTTGGCTTACAGAACATCACTTTGCTCATAATGGATATCTGAATGCTCCCCCCAACCCCATAATGATGTCTCTTGATTTGGCATCTCATTCAAAAAAAATTCGTGTTGGTCAGGCTCCTATTGTTTTGCCAGATTGGCACCCTCTTAGAGTTGCTGAGGATATCGCGCTTTTAGACAATATGACAGAAGGTAGAGTTGATTTTGGAGTAGCTAAAGGTATTAATGAGAGAGTTACACTCCAATTCAATAAAGAGGCGGATCGCCGTGATAATGAAAAAAGTTATAGACTTTTTATGGAGTCGCTTGAAGTTATTTTAAAGGCATGGACTGAGGATCCTTTTACTCATAAAGGAGAATTTTATGAATTCCCAGTTCCAGGCTGGAAAGAAACAAATCGTTTTTTGATGCCTCTAGAAAAAGAGTACCACTCTGAAGATGGTGAATATAAAGGGATGTACATACATCCAAGACCTTATCAAAATCCTCATCCTCCAGTATGGCTGATGTCAAACTCGCCACATACTTATAAATTGGCATCTGAGAGAGGTTTTAAGGTGATAGGCATGTCAAGCCCTCCGGGAAAACTCGTTAGCTGCTGGGATGCATATGCAGATGCAGAGTCACATGATGGAACTATCCATCAAAGAGGGGACGGTGTGGGAGTATGCACAGTAATCTATGTAGCTGAAACCATGGAGCAAGCTGATAAAGATGTTAGACATTCAATCAATGGTTACTATGAGTATCTGAGTGGCTCGAGACCAGAAGGGAGCTGGACCCGCAAAGCTTACCTTGATGATGATGCAAATCCGACTGATGATGACCTTAATGGTGAGTGGTTTGATTTTCTAATGAAGTATGAACTCATCTGGGTAGGTGATGCTGACTATGTTGCAGAGAAAATTCAAAAATATAATGAGTCGATTGGTCTTAAGCATATCATGCTGCTTCAACAGTTCCCTGGATTTGACTATCAAAATATTCTCAAAAGTATGACTTTGTTTTCTGAGCGTGTTATGCCGAGATTTAGCCCTGATGGTGTATAAAAATTTGGAGATTAATTAATGTTAGAAATTTGGGGAAGAAAAAACGCTAATCAAGTCATTCAAGTTCTTTGGACTCTCTCAGAACTAGGAGTTGAATACAAAAGATCCTCAATTGGCACTAAATCTGGAGATCTTGAAACAGAAGAATATAAGTCTCTCAACCCGAACTCAAAAATACCAACCATTAGGGATAATGGTTTTGTCATGTGGGAATCTCATGCAATCATTCGATATCTAGCCAAGCAATATGGGCTTGGCAGTCTTTATCCTAAAGATCCTCAAAAAGCTGCCATTTCTGATCAGTGGATGACCTGGTCAACAGATAGCTTTATGGGTACTTTTTTTCCAGTCTTCTGGCAACTTGTAAGAACTGAAGAGAAAGATAGAGATTATAAAAAAATAGCTGAAATGGCAAAGCAGAGTTCAGATATTCTTAAGGTTCTTGATGATCACTTAATTAACAATCACTATGTTGCTGGAGATGCCTTTACTTTTGGAGATATTCCGCTCGGAGTTTTAATCCATAAGTACTTTGTGCTTGATATTGAAAGGCCTTCCTTACCTGGAGTTGAGGCTTGGTATAAAAGACTAACCAATCGCCTCCCTTTTCAAGAGCATGCAATGCAGCCCTTTGGCAATTCACCATCAGAATTCTTTGCACTTCAAAAAAAAGGCGAAGAGAATGATAAATAGGAACTATATATGTCAATATTTAACTCAAAAACTTCAACTCAAGATGCTGGAATTACTCCTGCTCTATTGGATAAGATAACAGATGCGTATAATCGAAATGATATAGATGCAGTCATGTCTTTCTTTGCAGAGGATGCTGTCTTTGACCATGCTGCAGGGCCAGATGTGAATGGTACTCGTTTTACTGGTCTTGATACAATAAGAGGTATTTTCCAGGGTCTTTTTGATAATGTTCAAAGTGTAAACTGGACGCCAATTGATACAAGGGTCTCTGGTGACAAGGCCTACTGCGAGTTTCATCGTGTTGCTAAACTAAAATCAGGCGAGGTCCAAGACTTTTTAAGTGTGGATATTCTTACTTTTAGAGAGGGTTTAATCATCCACAAAGATACTTTTTATAAGAACCGTACAAGCTAATTTTAAAGGCACTACTATGGAAAGAACAATACCAATTGATCCAACACTTGAAAAAGGATACAACGTAAGATTGCTAGTGGATGACTTTGATGCCCTCATTGAAAAGTGGTCTAACTGGAGTGAAGATTTTAGGGCTAATGTTGACTCCTCCCTTGACTGCCAATATGGTAATGGTGAAAAAGATAAACTCGATATTTTTAGAAGTGGGAAGCCAAATGCACCCTTATTTATCTTCGTTCATGGAGGCTACTGGCAAAGAGGAGATAAGTCAATCTACAGTTTTGTTGCTGATTCTTTTGTGAATTCTGGGATTGACGTTGCACTCATTGGGTATCAACTCTGTCCTGGCGCTAGTATGACAAATATTGTTGATAAAATTCGAGAAGCGATTGTATGGATCTGGAATAAAGCAGATGATTACTCAATTTCAAAACACAGAATTAACGTCTCTGGTCACTCAGCGGGTGGACATATTACCGGTATGGTTCTAACAACCAACTGGTCAACTATTTCATATAACCTTCCAAAAGATATCATTAAAACAGGTATTCCTATAAGTGGACTTTACCAACTTGATCCGATTAGAAAAACAACTATAGCAGATGCTCTTGGTCTTGATGACGAAGAGAGTCATGCTTTAAGTCCACATTTCTTTGAGCCGAAAACTGACGCCCCAATTCTAGTGACTTTAGGTGGAGGTGAAACTCCTGAATTTCATTGGCAAACTTACAATTTTGTTAAGAAATGGAAAGGCTATAATGCACCACTTGATTATTTTGCTGAACCAGAAGTTGACCACTTTGGAGTTGTAGAAAGACTCTCCAAAAAGGATTCAGAAATTTTTAACAAAGTTAAAGCATGGCTTAAATAATTGAAACTCTTTAAGTGAATTTACACCTTAAGAAGTTTTGCCATTGTTGAACCCATGTCTGAAGGGGTTGGTGAGACCATCACACCAGCATCTTCTAACATTTCAACCTTTTCAGCCGCACTCTCACCACTAGAGCTAACAATTGCTCCAGCATGACCCATAAGTCTTCCTGGTGGAGCAGTCAAACCAGCGATATAAGCTGCCATTGGTTTGGTCATATGTTTTTGAAAGTATTCTGCAGCTTCAGCTTCTTGTGGACCTCCAATCTCACCAATAATCAGTACCGCTTCAGTTTCATCATCCTGTTCAAAATGCTTTAAAATTTCAACAAACGAACTACCGTTTATTGGGTCACCACCAATACCTACACCAGTACTAATTCCAATACCCAGCTCCTTCATTTGGGAAGCGGCTTCATAACCTAAAGTGCCTGAGCGTCCAATGAGTCCAACGTTGCCTTGCTTATAAATATGACCTGGCATAATACCTAACATAGCTTTACCTGGACTAATGGTTCCAGCACAATTGGGACCAGTCAAAATCATGCGATCCTCTGGTTTAGCACGTGCAAAAAGATATCTCTTTACCCGAATCATGTCATGTGTTGGTATTCCATCAGTAATGCTGACACAATATTTAATGCCGCCTTCAGCAGCTTCCATAATTCCGTCAGCCGCATATGCAGGAGGCACAAAGATAATGCTGGCTTCAGCGCCTGTAGCTTCAACAGCATCTTTAACCGTGTTGAACACTGGCCTTCCTAGATGGGTTGTACCTCCCTTACCAGGAGTAACTCCAGCAACGACATTAGTACCATAATCAATCATCTCTTGAGCATGAAATGAACCCATGCGCCCCGTTAGACCTTGAACTAAAACTGGGGTCTTTTTATTAATAAATATACTCATAATAAGCCCTCATTTTCCAGTTGATTTTTTCCATTCAGCTACGACCGTGTGTGCTGCATCTGACAATGTTTCAGCAGTAATAACTTTTTTGCCACTATCTCTTAGTATTTTTTGTCCTTTTTCAACATTGGTACCTGACAAACGAACTACTAAAGGAATATCAATATCGCGTTTGTTTAATAGATCTACAATGCCCTGGGCAACCCAATCACAACGATTAATACCAGCAAAGATATTAACTAAAATAGCCTCAACATTCTCATCTGATAAAACAAGTTCTATAGATGTAGCAACCCTTTGGGCTGATGCACCGCCACCAATATCTAGAAAGTTTGCTGGCTCCCCGCCAGCATGTTGGATCATATCCATTGTTGCCATCGCAAGACCTGCGCCATTAATCAGACAACCAATATTGCCTTCCAATCCAATATAGTTTAGGTCATGCTCAGCGGCATTGATTTCTCGAATATCTTGCTGCGTTTTATCGTGAAATTCAAATATTTCTGGTCTTCGATAGAGTGCATTTGCATCAAATGACATCTTCGCATCAAGAGCAAGAACTTTATTTCCAGATGTCAACACTAAAGGGTTAATTTCCAATAAGTTGGCATCGGTATCTCGAAACGCGCGATAACACTTCATGACTGCCCGACTGGCAGAGCCGATTGCCTCATTAGGTAATCCCAGAGTAAAAACCAGTTGTCGCGCTTGGAATGGCTGCATTCCAACTGAAGGATCAATCCTAATTTTGTTAATTTTTTCTGGCATCTCCTCTGCAACTTGCTCAATGTCCATTCCACCTTCAGTAGAAACAACCAAAGTCACTTTTTGAGTTGCCCTATCCAAAACGATGCTAAAGTAGAGCTCTTTTATAATGTCGGTAGCCTCCTCAACATAGATACTTGAAACCATTTTGCCTTCAGGGCCTGTCTGATTTGTGACTAGGTTATTACCAAGAAACTGGTCACAAAACTGAGAAATTTCTTTAGGTGATTCACATAATTTAACTCCACCTGCCTTTCCGCGAGCGCCAGAATGCACCTGAGCCTTTACAATCCACTTGTCTCCACCTAATTCGTTAGCTTGGTAAATTGCTCCAGTTGCAGAGTGCGCTACACCGCCTCGTGGAACGGGAACCCCATATTGTGCCAATATTTTTTTGGCTTGATATTCATGAATGTTCATATTAACCTTTTAGTTTTGAATTAATTGCATTATCTGTATTTACAATATTCTCTGCCATCTTTGCTGAGGCAGCATCAATCATTCTTCCGTTGAGCTGTGCAGCGCCCCTGCCCTCTTTAGCTGCCTCATCAAGAGCTATAAGAATTTGTTTTGCATGAGATACTTCAGACTCTGGTGGGGTATAGACTTCATTCGCAAGATCAATCTGTGAAGGATGAATTGCCCATTTCCCTTCAAATCCAAGAGCTGCACCTCTTTTTGCAGCGTCAATATAAGATTCTGGATCATTAAAGTCTCCAAAGGGTCCGTCAATAGCTCTTATGCCATAGGCCCTGCAAGCGACTAGCATTTGCGAGAGGCCGGCATGCCATTGATCACCAGGATAATCCGGATTTAAACCCCCAATTACTGTTGTTCTTGCCCTGCAACTTGCCGCGTAATCTGCCACACCGAAGTGCATCGCTTCAAGCCTCTCCTCACGACCTTTTTGCGCAATATCCATCACATTAGCCATTCCTAGAGTCGTTTCAATTAATACTTCGATTCCAATTCTATTTTTTAAACCCTTAGAGGTCTCTATTTGATTCAGCATTGCAGACAACATATAAATATCTGATGCTGTTCCAGCCTTTGGAAGAAGGATAGTATCCAGTTTATCTCCTGCGTGCTCTACAACCTCAACAACGTCCCGGTACATGTAATGTGTGTCAATGCTATTAATTCGAACCGATATAGTCTTTCCGTTGCCATTCCAGTCTAGATCATTGATCGCCTCGATAATATTTTTACGAGCAGGCACTTTGTCGTCTGGAGCGACTGCATCCTCTAAATCTAAAAAAACATAGTCCGCAGAACTTTTAAGAGCCTTTTCAAACATTTTAGGATTTGATCCTGGAACAGCTAACTCACTTCGCTGCAATCTCTGTTTGACTGGCTCATAGATAATATGACTCATAAAACCCCTTTAAAGTAAATACTCCAGAACAATATATCAAGAATTTAATTGAGTAGATTTAGTAATTATCAAAAGCGATTTAAATCAAATCAACTGACCAGTCAATTATGATTGTATTTATCTTTGGGTGGCGTCCCGTAGGAGATTCGAACTACCTGTTTCCAGGATGAAATCCTGGCGTCCTGGGCCACTAGACGAACGGGACAAGAGATATTTTAGAGGGCTCTGCTTTGGTTAAGTAAGTTAAATTTAACTTACTTAATCAAAAAAAATGGCATCCGGTAGGGGAATCGAACCCCTCTTGCCAGGATGAAAACCTGGAGTCCTAACCGATAGACGAACCGGACAAAATCATTATTGCTATGGTGGAGCTAGGCGGGATCGAACCGCCGACCTCAACACTGCCAGTGTTGCGCTCTCCCAGCTGAGCTATAGCCCCAAAAAACTGGGTTGTTAGCAAAAACGTAAATTATAATCTGTATCTCATTTCAGTCAAGTCAAAATTGGTAAAATATTAATTATGGAAAAAATATATAACAGCAACAATTACACGATAGAAGTGCTTTATCATATCGGCGCTTATGAAAACTCAATTCATTTTATTTTTGATGAAGAAACCAAAACATGTGCCATTGTCGATCCTGCATGGGAGCCTGATTTATTTTTAAAAAAAATAGAGGATAAAGGATACACACTAACGGATATCTGGATTACTCATTGGCATGGCGACCATACCAATGCGGTGGACGACCTGGCAAACAAGACAGGAGCAAAAATTACCGCTGGTATTAATGAAATCCCTTATCTAAACATTGAAAACCCTATTCATACTGTTGCCGATAGAGATATGATTAAGCTTGGCAACATTGAAGTTAAGATAATTGAAACACCTGGCCACACAGCTGGCGGAGTTTGTTATCTTCTTGATGAGCACCTCATAGCTGGAGACACTTTGTTTGTCTACGGAGTGGGTATCTGTAGTTTAGCTGGATCAGACCCAGTCACTTTATATCACTCACTCAAGAAACTCATTGCCCAGGTTCCTGATCACATTCACTTGCTGTGTGGGCACAATTATGGCTCTGAGATTACAACCACGATTGCTGAACAGAAAAGAGCTAACCCCTTTTTGTTAATTCAGGATGAGGATACATTCGTTCGTTACAGGATGCATGTCCATGACTCTACTCGAACTTATCCGATGTCGCCAATGACACTAGATGAGGTAAACGCTTTGTTATGATAGGGATTTATGGTGGCTCCTTCGACCCCGTTCATCTAGGTCATCTCATAACTGCAGAATCAATTAAAAAAGAACTTAATTTTGAGCGCTTGTTCCTTTTGCCATGTTGTGTACCTGTTCATAAAAACTCGCTGCACTATTCTTCTAAGCAAAGGTTAGATATGCTGAGCCTTGCAATCAAAGAGTTTCCTGCACTGGAAATCGACACAAGAGAAATTGATCGAGGTGGAAGCTCCTATATGATAGAAACCCTAGCTGAGATAGTAAAAGAATTTAAGGACAATACAATTTGCCTTATCATTGGAATGGATAGCTTTGTAACCTTTAAAACATGGAAAAAGTGGGATAAATTTGCAAAGCTCGTTCATTTAATTATCCTACCCAGAAATACGAATGAACATCCTCAAAAAAGCCTTGATACTTTTGATATTGCTCTTGATAAGAATCATTTGAATAATAAAACAAGTGGGCTTGTATATTTTTCAAATTCTGAGCTGATCGATATTTCGTCAAGTGATATTAGAGGTAAAATTGCCTCCAACCAAAATCTCGATGGTTTGACCCCCTCTTCAATTATTAACATTCTTCAATCAATATGAAACTTACTGAACAGATCAGGGTTGTTGAAAACATCATTGAGGAATTAAAGGGGGAAGACATCACAACAATTAATGTGATGCAGCAGAGCGACGACATGGAAGCCATTGTTATTGCAACTGGACGCTCCATTCAACATGTCAGAGGAATAGCTAATAATGTAAGTATTGAAGCAAAGAGACTCAATATGCCAGTTCTAGGAACTGAGGGTGCTGAATCCAGTGAATGGGTTTTGGTTGATCTGGGCGAAGTCATTGTCCATGTTATGACAGAAAAATCACGAGAATTCTACAAGTTAGAGAGGTTGTGGTCCATCGAGGAAGATGAAGATTAACCTAATTGCTGTTGGCAAAAAAATGCCTGACTGGATAGTCGATGGTATTGAGCATTACAAAAAGCAACTTCCTAAAAACTATAACTTTGAAATCACTTCAATTGAACCTCAAGGCAGAAAAACAAAAAACCCTGAAATGACAAAAAGTCTAGAAGAAAAATTAATTTTAGATGCCGCCTCTAACTCAAATCTCTTAATTGCATTTGACGAGCTGGGAAAACAGCAAACCAGCAAAGAGTTGTCCAAATCAATTGAAAACTGGCAGTTGAACTCTGATAGTGTTGCCTTGATTGTAGGTGGTGCAGATGGGCTCTCAAATAAAGTGAAGCAGAAATGTCATTTAACCTGGGGGCTATCTAAGCTTACATTCACTCACTCAATGGCTCGAATGCTCATAGTGGAACAAATCTATAGAGCATACACCCTACTCAGTAATCACCCTTATCATAGAAGTTAGATAGCTTTAAAGAATTGAATTGACGTTTTCAGGAGGCCTTCCGATAGCAACCCCTTTTTCTGTTCGAACGATAGGTCTCTCGATTAATATAGGGAACTCTAACATTGATTTTATAAGATGGTCTTCACTTAGTGACTTATCCGATAGACCGAGCTCTTTAAATTTAGCCTCTCCTTTACGAAGAAGATCTCTAGCTCCAATATTAAGGTCATTTATTAATGACTTAAGTTCTGATTCACTAGGCGGGCTAACAAGATAATTAACAACCTCAAAGTCCACATCATTTTGTTCTAAAATAGCAACAGTTGCTCTTGATTTTGAGCAGCGGGCATTGTGATAAATCTTAGCACTCATAGTAATTATTCATGAAAAAATATCTTATTATACTCCTCCTGATTGCTCCTTTTCATACAAGCCAAGCGCTAAGTTTTGGTGAAGTAATGGACTCTGTGAAGAAGCTAATGCCCTGGTATGAATCTGTCTCAGAGCTTACCTTTGAACTGAGAGATACCAAAGGAAACATCTTTACTGAAAAAAATACGAAGGGTAAGTATTTAGTCATTAATTTCTGGGCTTCGTGGTGTACCCCTTGTTTGAAAGAGATACCAGCATTTGTAGAATTCTATAAAGAAAACTCTGAGCATGTTGAAATTCTGGGTTTGGATTTTGAGCCCGTTAATATTGAAGTAATTAATGAATTCGTTGAGCGTTTTTCTATCAACTATCCAATCATTCTATATAGTCATATTAATGACACTGAGTTCAATAAATTTGGAGAGATTATCGGCATGCCTACAACCATAATTTACAGTCCTAAAGGTGAACTATTGCAAACCTTTATGGGAGAGATCACAGTGGAAGACCTTAATAAATATATCTCACCACTTAATTAGATTACTGCAGTATGATTTCACCGCCAATAGCAGATGGACTCAATGAAAAGCAGCGTCAATCCGTGACCTTGTCCGAAGACATCAATGCTTTAATTCTTGCCGGGGCAGGCAGCGGAAAGACACGTGTTTTGACTCATAGGATTCAATACCTTGTATCTGAAAAGAATCACCATACTGATGATATTCTTGCAGTTACCTTTACCAATAAGGCTGCAAATGAAATGAAAGAGAGGCTGACTGAACTTTTATATCAGCCAATAGGTAGAATGTGGGTTGGAACTTTTCATTCTCTTGCGCATCGACTCATAAGAACTCATGCAATTGAGGCAAATCTATCACCCACCTTTCAAATTCTTGATGCTCAGGATCAGTACAGGATTATTAAGCGTTTGATGAAGGAAAATGCAATAGATGAAAGTAAGTTTCCTATCAGAAAAATACAATGGTTTATCAATCAGCAAAAAGACGAGGGGATCAAGCCGCAAGATATTGATGTGGGATATAATTTTTTTGTCAAACAAAGCGCTAAAGTATTTGATCTTTATGAAAGGCACTGCCAAGCAAATGATTTGGTCGATTTTGCAGGCCTTTTAGTGAAGAGTTATGAGTTACTCAAAGATAATCAAAAATTATTAGAACATTATCAAAATAAATTTAAACATATTCTGGTTGATGAGTTCCAAGATACCAATCGAATTCAATACCAATTTATCAAAATCCTTCATAATGATAGCAATCATATCTTCTGTGTGGGTGATGATGACCAGTCTATCTATGGCTGGAGAGGGGCTAGAATTGAAAACATTCAAAAAATAGAGAATGACTTTAAACCCATAGAAGTCATCAAACTTGAACAAAACTATCGATCCACAGGGAACATTTTAAGTGCCTCAAATGCACTGATTGCTAATAATCAAAATCGACTTGAAAAGTCGCTCTGGACAGAGTCTGGTGATGGTGATTTGATTAATGTTTTCAATGCTAGAACTGAAACAGAAGAGTCTCAATATGTCGTTAGTGAAATTGAAAATCAGTTTAATCAAGGCAGAAATCTAAATGAGTGCGCCATACTTTACAGATCTAATGCTCAGTCAAGGGTTTTTGAGGAAGCCCTAATCAAAAGAAACATCAATTACAGAATTTATGGTGGGTTACGTTTTTTTGAAAGAGCTGAAATTAAAGATGCAATGGGCTACGTTCGACTTATTGAAAATACTTCTGACAATATCGCTTTTGAGAGGATTGTTAATTTCCCGACTCGCGGAATTGGCTTATCAACAATTGAAAAAATAAGGTCACATTCAGTTGAAAACCATACAGATTTATTTCAATCCTCTATATCAATTAAAAACTCTCTTCCCTCGAGAGCATCCAATGCACTAACGAACTTTATTCACTTGATTGAGTCCATGAGAGACGGCGTCAATAATCTTGATCTAAGCGAGAAAGTTGACAGTATTCTGATTCAGTCAGGGCTCATGAATCATTACTTAAATGATAAAACAGATAAAGCTGGCAGTAAAAAAGAAAATCTAGAAGAACTAGTCACCGCTGCCAAGCAGTATATTCATGAAGAAGAGAGTGAAATGAGTGAAACTGAAGGATTCATTGCGCTTGCAACGCTTGATTCCAGCGGTGACTCTAAACCAAGCAATGATGAGTGCGTTCAACTCATGACCGTTCACTCTGCAAAGGGGTTAGAGTTTCCGGTAGTTTTCTTAGTAGGACTAGAGGAAGATTTATTCCCTTCAAGGCAGAGCAAGGATGAGCCTCACTTACTAGATGAAGAAAGAAGGCTCTGTTATGTTGGAATGACAAGAGCAATGTCTTCACTAACTCTTTCTTATGCCAGTAGACGCTTCATTCATGGACAATCTTTCTACTCGATAAACTCAAGATTTTTGGATGAAATCCCCAGGAACTTTTTAAACTATATTAAAAATCCCAATAGTGATAGTTTAATAACATCATTTGAAGATGTTAAGAATCCTCCCCAAAAAATGGTATCAAGCTCTACAGATTCCAAATACGCTATTGGCCAGCTTGTCAGTCATGCTAAATTTGGAATAGGAACCATACTCAACTATGAGGGGAGTGGGGACTCAATGCGACTTCAAATAAAGTTTCAGAAAGTAGGCACGAAGTGGCTCATTAGCTCCTATGCTAAGCTAGAAATTGTTTAGCCTTGAGACCAAGGCATACCATCATTTCTCCAGCCATTTAGGTTTCCACGATGGTCGTTCTCATCCAAGTCTCCCTCAAAACCACTAGCTACATGAGATACACACGTAAAACCTTTACTTTGTAGACACTTTAATGCCTCATTAGACCTGAATCCACTCCTACAAATAAGAATAAGTTCTGTATCCATGGCGTCACTTCGATCGCTCAGTGCATCAATTACAGAGTTATAAAAAGCATCTGGGTCAGACTCTAAATCTGGCTCATCAAACCAAGGAATAAGAATTGAGTTATCCGGAAACCCTACGTACTTATGTTCGGCTCTCGTCCTGACATCAATCAAAACAGCCTCTGGATTCTCATTCATTCTCTCAACTGCCATTTTTGGCAGGAGGTTTCTCTTATAACTCATATTGCTTCCTATAAAGTTTTCTATATTAATGATACTCTAAGCTCATTTTTTTCTAATGAAAAGTGCAATTGACTCCACATGAGCAGTCTGAGGAAACATATCCATCACACCTGCACTCTCTAAAGAGAATCCTAAATCAATTAGCTTTGCTGTATCTCTTGCCAAGGTGGCTGGGTTGCATGACACATAGACTAGCCTCTCAACTTTGAGCTTAGGTAAGAGCTCAACAATTTCAATCGCGCCTGTTCTTGCTGGATCAATCAATGCTTTATTATATTTTTTTCCTCTGAACCATTCAAATCCTGAAACATCTTCAAAGAGGTCAGCCTTGTAAAATGATGCATTAGCAATATCGTTTGCTTTAGCGTTTTCTTTTGCTCTCTCGACAAGCCCCTTATCCCCTTCTATACCTACAACACTATTCACATACCTTGAGATTGGGAGTGTAAAGTTACCCAGGCCACAGAACAGATCAATCACATCGTCACTTTCGTTTAATTGGAGCAGATCTAGTGCAAGATCAATCATTTTTTTATTTAGCTCAAAGTTGACCTGAGTGAAATCATTAGGAAGAAATGTCATCTCAATAGAGTGATTTGGTATTGTATAAGTCAGCAGAGCTGAATCATTTAAAGGCTTAATTGTTTCTAAACCTCCACTCTGAAGGTACCAAGTTATGGATAATTTTTGCGCGTACTGATCTAGAACCTTCTCATCATTATCATTTAGAGGCTGAAGGTGTCTTAATATCAGAATTGTATCTTGTTCAGCAATCGCCACTTCAATCTGCGGGACATGCTCTTTAATGCTTAAGGATTGAATGCATTCTGATAGGACTTCTAGATGATCGCCCAGAGAGGGGTGTAAAACTTCACATCGACTCATAACAGTTACAAATGAAGATTTTCGTTCTCTGAAGCCAACTAAAACTTTCTCTTTTTTTGCAACATAACGAACCCCTAAACGAGCCTTTCTGCGATAGCCCCAGCTTTCAACTTGAATTGGCTCTAACCACTCTTTCGGCTGTACTTTTGCCTGACCAAGAAAGGCGCTTTGAAGCCAATCATTTTTTGCATTGATTTGATTATGACTCGACAGGTGTTGAAATGAGCATCCACCACATATCCCATATACTGAGCACTTTGGTTCAATTCTATCCTTTGAGGAATCAATAACTTCTACAACATCAGCCTCCTCGTATTTTGCGCGAGATAGGGTCCTTGAAGCAACAACCTTTTCACCAGGCAGCGCTCCTCTAGTAAATATGACTTTATTATCGATATGAGAGATGCCCCTTCCTTCGTGCGAAAGAGATTCAATCTCAATTTCATAAATCTTGGCTTTAAATTTTCTTCTTCTAGACATCTAAAAGTTCCACCCAATGCTTGACTGGAATAGAGCTTCCTTTTTGAAGATGCAGCAAGCATCCAATATTACTGGTAACTATCATGTTAGGTTCTGAAGCATTTAAATGTTTAATCTTGTTGGTTCTGAGTTGGTTTGATATTTTAGTCTCAAAAATTGAGTATGTACCTGCAGAGCCGCAACAAATATGTGAATCTTTGACTGGTTTTTTAGTATATCCGAATTGGGAGAGTATTGACTCAACTAAGCCGCCCAATTGTTGTCCATGTTGCATCGTACATGGCTCATGATAAGTAACGTTTAATTCTGTTAAATGAAGCCCACTTAAATCTTTAGATGAAAGAAATTCTGCAATATCTTCAGTTTTTGAGGACACAAACAGTGCCTTTTGAAAATATGGATCAGAACTTTTAAAAAGCCTAGGGTAATCTTTAATCATCACACCACATCCACTTGCGCTGGAAATGATTGAATCCACACCTGACTCAAGTTGGTGTGTCCATCGATCAATATTTTGTTTTACTTTTTTCATGGCATCACTTGATGCTGCAAGGTGTTGGTCAAGTGCACCGCAACATTGCCCCTGTGATGATTCTAGTACCTCGATATTCAGCTTAGCTAATATATTCTTGATGCTATGATTGATGTTTGGAGCAAGTGAAGGCTGAACGCAACCTGAAATTAAAAGAACTTTAGAGTTTATTTTTTTAGGTTTTAACAGTTTAGAGGTAATCTTTGAGTGGCGGTAAAAATAACCCAATGGTTTAAAAATTATCGGGGTTAAAAGAGTTTTTCTAACTATAAATCGGTAAAGCGCTTGAAACTTTCCTCTCTTAGATTCCATAAGATCTCGACCTATTTCAAGAAGCTGGCCATACTCTACACCTGACGGACAAGTCGTTTCACATGAACGACACGTCAAGCATCGATCCATATGACTTAATGATTTCAGGCTGAATTGGTTTTGCTCTAAAGCAGACTTAATTAAATAAATCCTGCCTCTTGGAGAGTCTAGCTCATCACCCAATAGCTGATAGGTTGGACAGGTTGCTAAGCAGAAACCGCAATGCACACAAGACTCAATAATTTGAGTCGCTTTGTCTCTTGTTTGCTCTGATATATTGATATTTTTAATATCTGCATACATTAAACAAACACTCCATAAGGGTCAAATACATCTTTCAGTCTCTGTTCTATTTCTTCTCTAAGAGGTGAGTCATTAATTTTCTTTGGCTGATTAATTCTTCTTTCATGAGCCAATTTCTCAGGAAAAACTTTAAAACTGATTTGTGTTATAACTGCAAGCTTACCCATCGATCCCACTAAAAGCCTCGAGACATCATAACCAGCAACATTTTTCATAACTTGGCCACCAAAATTTAATAAATCTCCTTTTCCATTGATTATCTGAACCCCCAAAACGCTATCTGACAAATCTGAGCCTGCAGTAGCATAGAGAGATCCAATTGTTTTCTCCTCATCTTTTATAAAGAAAGGCAGCGCTTGATTTTTTTTTCTTAAAGTCTGACTTATGTCTTTAATTAATGTTCCTGCTTTAACTGTTATAACTAATTCTTCTGGAAAGTACTCAACAACACCAGAGTATGATTTCATATTTAATAATTCATCGCTAGACTCGTCAATAGAGTTTGATATTCTTAGCTGACTTGCATTTCTAACTTTTTTTTGAAGTTCTCCGATAGTCTTCATAATTAGAATCGCTCTAATTCTGGATGTGGAAGAATTCCGTGATGAACATGCATATTTCCTAATTCAGCGCACCGATGAAGCGAGGGCACTGCCTTACCTGGATTTAAAAGCGTCTGCGGATCAAATGCAGCTTTTATTTGATGAAAAACATCAAGTTCTGCATCACTATACTGGAAACACATTGCATCTAATTTCTCAACACCAACGCCATGCTCTCCAGTGATGCTTCCTCCCACTTCAATGCAGAGCTTAAGAATTTCATTTCCAAACTCCTCAGCCTTTTCTAATTCTCCTGGAACTCCTGCATCATATAGAATCAACGGGTGGAGGTTACCGTCTCCTGCATGAAAGACATTAGCTACTCTGAGGTTAAATCGCTTTGACATGGCATTGATTTTTTCTAACACATCGGCTAGATACCTTTTAGGTATTGTTCCATCCATACAATAATAGTCGGGTGATATTCTCCCAACTGCAGGAAAAGCTGATTTTCTACCCTTCCATAACAGGAGCCTCTCATCTTCCGACTCTGAGACTCTTAATGAGCTTGCCTTTGAAAGCAGACTGACAACAGTATCAACGTCAGGAATCACAGACTCTTCAGAGCCATCTAACTCACAAAGTAGTAAAGCTTTTGAACCTAAAGGATATCCTGGCTGTGCAAACTCCTCTGACGCCTGAATAGCGAACTCATCCATCATTTCTAATCCCGCTGGAATAATGCCATTCTTAATAATTTCAGCTACACCATTTGCACAATCTCTTACACTGTCAAAGCCAGCCATAATCAGTTTAGCAACCTCTGGTTTTTTAGTCAGCTTTACCGTTATTTCAGTAATGATTCCAAGCAGACCCTCTGAGCCAGTCATCAAAGCTAAGAGACCCAATCCCTCGTCATCCCTCGAAAAAACTAACTCATCTCCATCTATGGTCAATATTTTTATCGATTCAATGTTTTGGATAGTTAACCCATACTTAAGACAATGAACCCCTCCTGCATTTTCAGCAACATTACCGCCAATCGTGCAAGCAATTTGGGATGACGGATCTGGCGCATAATAGAGGTCGTACTCTTCAGCAGCTTCGCTGATAGCTAAATTTCTAACACCAGGCTCAACAACAGCTGTCAACTCTTCTGGGTTAATAGATATCACTTTGGTTAACTTAGATAACCCTAAAACAACACTATCCTTGATTGGCATTGCGCCGCCTGACAGGCCAGTTCCAGCCCCTCTTGTAACGATAGGAGTTTTATTTTTTCGACAAATCTCCAACACCTTTTTGACCTGACCTACCTCATTAGGCAAAACGACTGCCATTGGCTTTTGTTTATAAACACTCAACCCATCACACTCAAAAGGGCGAGTATTTTCTTCACCAATAAGGACTATATTTTTTGGGAGTGATTTTTTTAACTGAGAAATTGTTGACACGTTGAGCCTTCAATTGTTATGGATATTTCTATCATAGATAAATAAATCTTAATTATCTAAAATTAAATTCAAGCGGTTATGAATTTAATTATTAATAATATTTTTTATATCTAAGATAATTATAAAAAAATTATATCTTGTTTTAATTCGCTTTGAAATATTGTCGTCACTAACAGCAAGAATAAAAAATTAACTACTAAATATAAAAATGAAATCATTCATACCGCCTAAAAGATTACTGATGGGTCCTGGACCCTCAGACGTTCACACAAGAATTTTAAATGCGATGGCTCGTCAAACGATAGGTCATCTTGATCCTGCATTTATTGACATGATGGATGAAACGAAGCAGATGCTGAAGTATGCATTCATCACTGAAAATGAGCTTACAATGCCTATTTCAGCACCTGGGTCTGCTGGTATGGAGGCCTGTTTTGCTAACCTTGTTGAGCCTGGTGATAAAGTGATTGTATGCATCAATGGTGTTTTTGGAACACGCATGAAGGAAAATGTCACTCGCGTTGGAGGTGAAGCAGTCATCATAAATGATGAATGGGGAAAGCCGGTTGATTTTCAAAAAGTTGAACAGGCTTTAATCTATAATCCAGATGCTAAAATTGTTGCTTTTGTTCATGCAGAAACCTCAACTGGGGCTATATCAGATGCAAAAAGTATCTGTAAATTAGCTCAACAACATAGCTGTCTTACCATTGTGGATGCGGTAACATCTCTGGCTGGCTCTGAACTAAGGGTTGATGACTGGGGCATTGATGCGATTTATTCCGGCTCACAAAAATGCTTGTCAGCAATGCCAGGGCTATCACCTGTAAGCTTTAGTGACAAAGCTATAAATAAATTTACACATCGCAAAACACCTGTCACTAGCTGGTTTTTAGATCTAAACTTAGTCATGGGTTATTGGGGTAAGGGTGCAAAGCGAGCCTATCATCACACTGCACCAGTCAACACACTGTATGGCCTCCATGAATCCCTGGTCATGCTTACTGAAGAGGGGTTAGAAAACTCTTGGTCACGTCACAAAGAAAATCACCTACTCCTAAAGGCTGGGCTCAGTGAGCTTGGGATTAGTTACTTGGTGGATGAGTCAAGTAGACTGCCTCAGCTCAACAGCGTATACATTCCAGAGGGCAGTGATGACGCCCAAGTTCGCTCTTCATTAATTAACGACTTTAATATAGAGATAGGGGCTGGACTTGGAGACCTAGCAGGAAAGATTTGGAGAATAGGTTTGATGGGGCACACATCAAGAAAAGAAAATGTAGAGCTCTGCTTGAAGGCCCTTAAAGAGGTTTTATAAAAACTTTACTAAGTTTTTATTTTCGCTAGCAATTCTTCATCTGTCTCGACTCTGTCTGGGTCTGGAAGGCAACAATCTACTGGGCAAACCTCGACACATTGAGGGGTATCAAAATGACCAACGCACTCTGTACAGAGGTCGCCGTCAATTTCATAAATTTCTTCGCCCATATAAATAGCTTCATTCGGGCATTCAGGAACACAAACATCGCAGTTAATGCATTCATCTGTAATAAGCAAAGACATAAAAAATCCCTCAATTAAATTATTTAAATCCCACAGCTTTGAAAGTTGTGGATATTCATTTATTAGGGGTATATTTTAACGTAACAGCTCTAAAATATTGATGATTTTGGGTATCATTAATCATTTTATTTCTATGGTTATTATGCGTAAACTTCTAGCTATCTTTTCAATTCTCATTTCAACTCTTTCTTTTGCAAGTCTTGATGATGGCATCTTTGCTCATCTTCAAACAAACAAGGGAGAAATTACAGTTGAACTTGCCTATAAAAAAGCACCTCTTACCGTTACAAACTTTATTGCACTTGCTGAGGGGACAAAGCAGAGTATAAAAGATCTTGGCACTCCCTATTATGACGGGCTAACTTTTCATAGAGTCATTGATGAGTTTATGATTCAGGGTGGTGACCCAAAGGGTAACGGGACGGGTGGACCTGGATATATGTTCGCAGATGAATTTAGTGATCTTATTCATGACAGACCTGGAGTACTATCGATGGCTAATTCTGGCCCTAATACCAACGGCTCACAATTCTTCATTACACATGTACCTACGCCCTGGCTTGATGGAAAGCACAGCGTATTTGGGAGCGTAGTTGAGGGCATGGATGTTGTTAATGCTATTGAACAGGGTGACGTTTTAGAAACGGTAAGAATTGAGCGCATTGGTGAAGAAGCAAATAAATTTGTAGCTAACGAAGATTCTTTTAATTCCTTAATTGAAAAAGCCAATGAAGCTATTATTGCTCAACAGAATCTTCGCCAAAAAGATTTTGAATCCTATGTAGCCTCGAATTTTCCAGATGCTGTAAAAGACGATTTAGGCTACTTCACAACTATCACTTCAGAGGGCAGTGGGGATTTCGCAAGTGTTGGTCAAGTGGTGACAGTGGATATTGCTCTTAGTGCAAATACTGGTGAGATTATGCGCCCTCCAGGAAGCCCCATTCCTTTTCCTTTGGGAACGGGTGAGATTATCAGCATCATAGAGACAAATGTTCAAAAGATGACGATTGGAGAGAAGCGAACTGCAATTGCGACTTATGAATCAGTCTTTGGGAATGCTCCTAGTGGAAACATTCCTCAAGATGCCTTCTTAATCTTTGATTTAATACTCATTTCTGCTGAGGATAACTAGGCATGTTTCTTGAGCTTTTAAGCTTTCTCTCTTCACTAGATACTGGATTCAATGTTCTAAGTTATCTGACTGTTAGGGCGGTCTTTGCGATGATGACAGCTCTTCTGATTACCTTGCTTTTAGGTAAATGGATTATTGGTAAGCTTCAAGAGTATCAAATTGGACAGGTCATTCGTGATGATGGCCCTGAAACGCATCTTGAAAAGAAAGGGACTCCGACGATGGGTGGCGTCCTTATTTTCTTTGCTTTTTTTATTAGTGTTTTAATTTGGGGTGACTGGCAAAACCCATTCCTTTGGATAGTCATTGTTACTGCGCTTTTGTTTAGTTCAATAGGCTTTATTGATGACTACTTAAAGATCAAAAAACAGAACTCTGATGGACTAAGCCGAAGACAAAAACTCTCAGCACAAACAATTAGCACCCTTTTGATCTGTTTTTGGCTTCTCAGTTTAAATTCAAAAACCATTGGCGCTGAACTCTTAATTCCTTTCTTTAAAGATCTAATCATTCCCCTTAATGCAATAGGTTTTTTAATTATTGGCTGGTTTGCAATTGTTGGTGGCTCAAACTCTGTTAACTTGACAGATGGTTTAGATGGCTTGGCCATTATGCCCGTTATTATTATTAGTGGCGCCCTTGGGGTCTTTGCCTATATTGGTGGTAACTATAATTTTTCTGGCTATCTCAACATGCCATTCATGCCTGGAACAGGAGAGGCATTTGTTTTATGTGCGGCTCTTATAGGGGCAGGCTTTGGTTTCTTATGGTTTAACACCTACCCAGCTGAAATTTTTATGGGTGATACTGGATCTTTAGCGCTGGGGGCAGTACTGGCTGTCATTGCCATTATTGTCCATCAAGAAATTTTATTAATCCTTATGGGTGGAATATTTGTAGCAGAAACTTTGTCAGTGATCATTCAAATAGCATACTATAAGAGAACGCAAAAGAGGTTCTTTAAGATGGCACCAATTCATCACCACTTTGAAAAAAAAGGTCTCAAAGAGCCCAAGATTATTGTGCGCTTTTGGATTGTAACGCTAATTCTTGTTCTAATTAGCCTGGCAAGCATCAAGATTAGATAACTCACCAAAGCTTTGAACTGTAAAATATCGTCCCATGAGTATTAAATCAGACAAATGGATTAAAAAAATGTCTCAAGAAAGTGAGATGATCACTCCATTCGAGCCACAACAAATTCGTAAGTCAGAGAATCAGAAGATTATCTCTTACGGAACCTCAAGCTATGGCTATGACGTTAGGTGCTCAACTGAATTTAAAATTTTTACCAATATAAATCACAATATTGTAGATCCTAAAAATTTCGATGAACAAAGCTTTGTCGAGGTCAATGCTAACGAGTGCATAATTCCGCCTAACTCTTTTGCACTAGCAAGCACAGTTGAGTACTTTAAGATTCCGCGATCAACGCTTGTCATTTGTCTTGGAAAATCAACCTATGCAAGATGTGGAATCATTGTGAATGTTACTCCGCTTGAGCCTGAGTGGGAGGGGCATGTCACTCTTGAATTTTCAAATACAACCCCCCTTCCAGCAAAGATTTATGCGAATGAAGGCGTAGCCCAAATGCTCTTTTTTGAGTCTGACGAGATGTGCGAAACCTCCTATAAAGATAGAAATGGAAAATACCAAGGCCAAACTGGTGTAACTCTACCTAAGGCCTAGTTATCATGTCTGAAATTTCTAAGCGTCGCACTTTTGCGATTATTTCTCATCCAGATGCAGGCAAGACGACCGTCACAGAAAAACTCTTGCTATATGGCGGTGCTATCAAAACTGCTGGTAGCGTTAAAGCCAGAAAGGCTGATACTCATGCCACGAGTGACTGGATGGAAATGGAAAAAGAGAGAGGAATTTCAGTGACCTCATCTGTCATGCAGTTTCCGTATGATAATCATGTCATTAACCTATTAGATACTCCAGGACATGAAGACTTTTCTGAGGACACATACCGAACACTAACAGCTGTTGACTCAGCACTAATGGTTATCGATGTTGCCAAAGGCGTTGAGCAGAGAACTATTAAGCTCATGGAGGTTTGTAGGCTAAGAGATACGCCTATTTTGACATTTATTAACAAGCTGGATCGTGAGGGTAAGGAGCCCATTGAACTCCTTGATGAGGTGGAGTCTGTCTTAAACATTGAATGCTCACCAATAACTTGGCCAATTGGAATGGGCAAGGGCTTTAAAGGTGTTTATCATCTTCTTGAGGACAAGGTTTATCTTTTTGAAAGTGGAAAAAATGCGAGTATCGGTGACAATACTATAATTGATGGAATCAACAATACTCAGCTAGATGAAGCTCTTGGAGAAAACTTGGCTAACGAGGCTCGTGATGAAATTGAGCTCATTGCAGGAACAACAAATCCTTTCAGTTTAGATGAATTTCTGGAAGGTAAACAGACTCCAGTTTTTTTTGGCTCAGCAATTAATAATTTTGGCATTGAAAACCTGCTTGATGGATTTATTCAATATGCTCCTACTCCTCAGGGACGAGAGAGTGATTCTAGAATGGTTATGCCGGATGAAAACAAACTATCAGGCTTCGTATTTAAAATTCAGGCTAATATGGATCCAAAACACCATGACCGCTTAGCCTTTATGCGAATAGTGAGCGGGGAGTATCAAAAAGGAATGAAAGTCCTTCAAGTTTCAACTGGCAAACAAATCAAGATTGCTAACGCTGTTACCTTTATGTCAAGAGAAAGAAGCTCAACTGATCTAGCTCATGCTGGTGATGTTATTGGGATTCACAATCATGGTGGAATTGGTATAGGTGACACCTTTACTCAAGGTGAGAAAATCAATTTTCAGGGAATACCAAACTTTGCTCCAGAGCTATTCAGAAGGGCTCAGCTTAAAGACCCTTTGAAAGCTAAAGCACTTCAAAAAGGATTAGATCAGCTTTCAGAGGAGGGAGCGACTCAAGTTTTCAGACCCACTTCAAACAGCTCTCAAATTTTAGGAGCTGTCGGCATATTACAATTCGATGTTGTTGCACATAGACTCAAGTATGAGTACGGTGTTGATTGTCAGTTCGAAACAATCAACGTTGCAACTGCAAGATGGGTAAGCGGCTCAGACAAAGACATTGAGCAATTAAAGATCAAAGCTGGTAATAATATTGCCATTGATAGCGCCGGCATGCTGACTTATCTAGCGCCAAGCATGGTTAATCTTCAACTCACCTTAGAGCGGCATCCAGATTTAACGTTCAGCGCAACAAGGGAGCATTAATTGTCAACAGCCTCTAGTGGCTGAACAACCTCAGCTATATCTTTCTTGTTTAGGTAGCCGATATCTGATCCGTTGGAATCCTGCACAATGCAGCAGTCTGCATTCTGCCTTAACATCTCACACAACACTGAATCGACTGAATCCATTTCATTAACTTTAATATTGGTAGAACCTTTTGCTGGCTTCTGATCAGTCATCACTGAATTTGCATGAAGAACATGTGAGCGATTCACCTTTTTAACAAAGTCTCTAACGTAGTCATCAGCAGGCGTCATTAGAATCTCCTGAGACGTACCATGCTGAACGAGCTCACCACCATTAAGAATCGCAATTCTGTCTCCAATCTTAAGGGCCTCATCAAGATCATGAGTAATGAAAATAATCGTCTTGTGAAGCTCCTCTTGAAGCTCTAAAAGCAAATCTTGCATATCACTTCGAATTAATGGATCCAGAGCACTAAACGCCTCATCCATCATCAGAATCTCTGTATCACAGGTCAGCGCTCTAGCAAGACCAACACGCTGCTGCATACCACCTGATAATTGCGAGGGGTAACGATCTTCATAACCAGTTAATCCAACTCGATCAATCCACCTCTTTGCTCTGCTAGTAGCCTCATCTGCCTTTATCCCTTGCAAATGAACACCAAGACAAACATTCTCCATAATCGTTTTGTGAGGGAGTAATGCAAAGCTTTGAAATACCATTGCAGTTTTCTGTTGTCTAAACTGCCTTAACTTTTCCATAGGCATCTGAATAACATCCTCTCCACCAATCATTATTGATCCAGCAGTTGGTTCTATGAGTCTATTAATATGACGAATCAGTGTTGACTTTCCAGATCCAGAAAGCCCCATGATCACTTCAATGTTCTTGTTGGCTAACTCAAGATTAATATTACTTAAGCCAAGAACATGCTTGTGCTCCTTGAGGAGATCATCTTTACCCATTCCATTATCCACGTGCTTTAGGACAGACTCGGCCTTGGGACCAAAAATTTTAGTCAGGTTAGAAATTTTAACTTTAATGTCCTGAGTCATAGTACGTCTCCTGAACGGTGTTTCTGTATTCTGGTACCAAATGCCTGTGAAACTCTATCAAAAATGACAGCAAGAGCAACAATTGCTAAGCCATTAAGCATTCCCATTGATAGGAATTGGTTTTGAACAGCTTGTAATACCGGCAAACCTAAGCCTGCCACGCCAATCATTGACGCAATTACAACCATGGCTAAGGCCATCATAATGGTTTGGTTGATACCAGCAAAAATATTAGGAAGTGCTAGTGGCATTTGAACCATAAATAGTCTCTGCCTATAAGTCGCTCCAAATGCATCAGCCGCCTCCATGGCCTCTTTATCAACTAAACGAATACCTAAATTCGTTAGCCTTACAATTGGCGGCATTGCGTAGATACATACTGCAATAAGCCCTGGAACCTTTCCAATTCCAAGCATCATAACTACCGGAATCAAATATACGAAAGATGGGATGGTCTGCATAATGTCTAAAACAGGCGTAATCCAGGATTGCGCTCGATCGGATCGAGACATCCAAATTCCGAGCGGTATACCTAGCGCTAGGCAGAGCAATGTTGCCGCTGAAATCATCGTTACGGTAGAGACCATTGGCTCCCACATATCTAGGAAACCAATCACAAAGAATGCTGCCATAACACCAATTGAGACTTTAATGCTTCTGGAACCTAGCCATGCAAGAGCGCCAGCCACAGCCAAAAAGATAGGCCAAGGAGTTGACAGAAGTAGCTTTTCAATGACAATCAAAAAAGTTAAGAGGGGGTCAAAGAATGACTCGATATTGTTTCCAAACTCTCTTGTGAAGTCTTTAAACGCAGCATCAACGCAGTTTCTGGAGCTCATCATCACATCGCCTGGTATGGAAATGACGTTATTCACAAATATGCTGAAATCGGAGGTATTTACAGAGTCAACAACTCTTGAATTTAATGATGCAAAATATTCAGTTTGAGAGGAAGGATCAACAGATCTGATTGCACTCATATTACTTTCAATATTGCTTGATAAGCCCGATATATTAGCTGCCAAAGCCTCAGGGTCGGTAGATCTTATTGCAATGTATTGTCTGTCAAGTCGCTCTACTGTTTTATCAAAATTTGAGACGGCCCTGACCTTAATATCTCCGTAGTTTCCTGCATCATAGCGTCCAGCAAGTTCAATCACTTTTGCACTGAGCTCATTGGCTTTATTAGTAAGAGGAATAAGAACATTTTCAATGGTTGAAACATCGGTTCTTATCGCAGCTTCTTTGACTGCTCTTACGAGAGCCTCAGGGTTATCAACCAAAGGCATTAATTCTTCAGAGACAATCTCGTAACTATTAGCCATTTGTTCAACTCTTGCATGCGTAGAGATACTAACAGTATCAAGGTTGTAAACCATATCACGAGCACCCGGATAATTCTTGTAGATTGAGGCAGATGCATTCACTTGCTCTCTAATCTCAGAGAGCCTCTCAAGGTGTGACTGAACTGAGGAGTTTGAGTTAAGATAGTCAATATTTGCTCTCAAAGAATTGATGCCGTCATTAAGCAAAGCAATCTGAGAACCCATTTCATTCATAAATGCGTCGCTATACTGCTCCGCCTTATCTGCATAATTACTTGAAAGTTTCTGAACATTTTCAGTTAAAGTAGAAGCTTCAGAACTATTACTTACATATCGAGTATTTTCTTCTATCTCTTGAAACAGAGATTCTATTTGAGGAAATAGAGCAACTACTCCATCTGGGGACGATGTCAAATCAACCTGATTATTTAATTCTGCAATGGAACTTTCATAACTATCAATCAATGAACTTTCATTAGAGTTATATAAACCAGAAAGCTCTTGTGTTTTTGACTCAAGCGTTTGAGATAAGACTTGAACCTTTTCAAGAAGCTCTGCCGAGCTATTCACTTCAGTTAGTGGGTTTGAATCATTAGTTAGCTCTTTTAAGGTTTTTGTTTTTACTTCAGCCCTTTCAGCAAGCTTAGAAAAACTATCCGATATCTTTACTAACTCAGAATAATCAGTTGCAGCTTGTGCTTGAGCATTGAGATCATCCGCCCTCTTGGTCATCGCCTGTATAAAATTCAGATCCTTATTGAGTATCCTTAGATCTGCAATTTCAGAAGCAGGGGGTATACATTCAATAATGCTTTGTTGAGGTAGAGGCCTAACTGCTGCCATAATGAGCTCCTTTAATTTTCTGCATATTCTAACAGTTTCAATTCAAAAATTATTAGCAATTAGTCTAATAACTTTTGAATTGATTTAATAATAAAAAATTGCCCGCATTCGACTTAACTACGGGCAATTTTTTTAGTAAGTATTAACTTACTGGTCTTTCAGTTATAGAGAAGCTTCTACTGAGGCAGCAACATCGGCGCTTACCCAAGCTTTCCAAACATCTCCATGAGAAGATAAGAACTCAACAGAAGCGTCCGCTCCAGTTCCACCTGTATCTTCCATCCAAACTAGCATTTCGTTCATGACACTACCAGGCCATGTGCGAGCTTTAAAGTAATCCATAGCTCCTTTAGGTCCGTTATAGAACATATTATCACTAAGTAGAGTGTTAACACGTGAGTTAATCCATGCTGATGGCTCAGGATCTGAACAGTTATCAGCTCCTAGTGCGATACATCCAACCCAATTGTCATCACCAGCATATGGGACACCAAAATCAACAGCTGTCAAACCATACTTTCCAACTAGTGAAGTTGGGTTCCAGTAGTAACCAAACCAGTTTTCACCTTGCTCAGATGCCTTTGCAATTGAACCGTCAAGTCCTGCAGCAGAACCTGGATCAATCAGGTTCCAACCCAAAGCTTCCATATCGAACGCTTTGTAAAGGCTTTGATTTGACAATTGGCAACCCCAACCAGCAGGGCAGCCATGGAAGGCACCTCTTGAAGGGTCTTCTTTGTCTGGGAATAAGTCAGGACGCGCTAGAATTGCTTGCGCAGTAGTCAGCTCTGGGTGAGCATCAAGTGTGTGAGGAAGAACCCACCAACCTTCTCCAAGTCCACTCATTGGTGCAATATTACCAATGTGTAAACGTCCAGCGCCAACAGCACTGTCAACTAGATCTGCCATTGCATTTGCCCAAATCTCTGGTGCAACATCAGGTTGACCAGTTTCATTCATTGAAGTGAATGTAGGCATTGTTGAACCAGCAACTAGCTCAACTTCACAGCCCATCGCCTCTAACATAGCTTTGTCAACATTTGCCATCAATGAAGCTGAAGCCCAGTTCATATCTGCAATTGTAACTTTTCCACATTTTGCAGCATTCGCTGAAGTGCTGAGCAATAAAGCTGCAGCTACCACACCAAATACTTTAGTCGTGAATTTAATATTCATATTTTCTTTCTCCTAAAGGATTATTTTAAAAACAGAGAGTGAACAATTTCATACTCTAAAATGATTATAGCAATAGAAAAATAAATTTTATAGTTTTTTTTAAAAAAAAAGGATGGCATTGCCATCCTTTTTTTCATCCAATTTACAGGGACTTATAACTCTAAAAAACAAATAAAAATCAAAATAAAGATTAAATTGAACTATGAAATAGCAAGTGCAGCGAGATATTACTCTTCAGATGACTCACTAACTTCTTCGCTATCATCATCCTCAGTTTCAGCTATTTTAGCTACAGATACTAAAGCCTCATCATCAGCAATGTTGATTAAAGTAACTCCTTGAGTATTTCGTCCGATAATTGAGACGTCAGACGCCCTTGCTCTTACAAGCGTTCCTTTATCTGAAATGAGCATCATTTCATCTTCATCGGTGACCTGGATAGCGCCAACAACTTGTCCATTCCTATCTGATGTCTTAATTGAAATGACACCAGACCCACCTCTTGCCTGCGCGCGATATTCATCCAACTGAGTTCTCTTGCCGTATCCTTTTTCAGTAGCAGTAAGAATTGGATCATCTGACTCGGCAACAATAAGAGAAACAACTCTATCTTTGTCTGCTAGCCTAATGCCTCTGACACCGATTGCCGTTCTTCCAACCGATCGAACGTCAGATTCTCTGAATCGAATTGACTTGCCAGCTGAAGAGAATAGAAGTATATCGTGCTGACCCGCTGTAATCTCAACTCCGACAAGTTTGTCGTCATCCCTCAGCTCAATAGCAATGATGCCGCCCTTTCTTGGTCTTGAAAAGTTTGTAAGAGAGGTTTTCTTGCAAGTTCCAGAGCTTGTTACCATAAAGACGAATTGATCGTCTGTAAACTCTTTTACAGGCAGTATTGCATTAATGGATTCATCCTTTTCAAGTGGCAATAAATTAATAATTGGCTTTCCTCTTGAAATCCTTGAAGCCATTGGCAACTCATAGACTTTGAGCCAGTGCACCTTTCCAGATGATGAGAAACAAAGCACAGTATCATGAGAATTAGCAACAAACAATTGGTCAACAAAATCTTCATCCTTCATCTTAGTAGCAGCCTTACCCTTTCCACCTCTTCTTTGTGCGTGATAATCACTTAAAGATTGAGCCTTGACATATCCACCATGAGAAAGAGTAACTACTCTATCTTCTTGAGCAATTAAATCCTCTAAAGTGAGATCGATCTTGCTTTCTAAAATCTCAGTCATTCTTGATGAGCCAAAATTATCTCGGATTTCAATAATTTCATTTCGAATCACGTCCATCAAAAGATCAGGAGTCTGCAAAATATCAAGCAAGCTCTTAATTTGCTCTAACAACTCATTAAACTCATTAAAGATTTTATCTTTTTCAAGCCCAGTTAATCTGTGAAGCTTTAAATCAAGAATAGCTTGGGCCTGCTTCTCTGATAATTGATAATCTCCATTTTTTTGAAGGCCAAGAGTAGGATCTAGACCCTGAGGCTTAAACTGCGCCATATCTCTGTCGCCAATCAGCTCTTTAATGACAGATCCTTGCCAAGTTCTTGAGACTAAACCATCCTTTGCATCACTAGGATTTGGCGCCGCTTTTATAAGTTCAATAATCTCATCAATGTTGAATAAGGCGACCGACAAACCCTCTAAAAGATGGGCACGGTCCTTTGCTTTATTAAGTTCATAGATAGAGCGCCTAGTTACCACCTCTCTTCTGTGAGCTATGAATGCGTTTAAAACGGATTTAAGATTCATTAGTTTTGGCATTCCATGGTCAATAGCGACCATGTTGATTCCGAAAACTGTTTGCATCTCAGTGAGTTTATAAAGGTTGTTAAGCATAACCTCAGGAACCTCACCACGGCGAAGCTCTATGACCATCCTCATACCATCTTTGTCTGATTCGTCTCGAAGTCCAGTAATTCCATCAATCTTCTTATCTTTTACAAGCTCAGCAATTTTGCTAATTAGTCTAGCCTTATTTACTTGGTAAGGAAGCTCAGTAACAACAATACTTAACTTGTCTTCACCCTCAACGTGAGATCTTGAGCGAAGATATATCTTTCCTTTGCCAGTCTCGTAAGCTTCACGAATTCCGCTTGCACCATTGATTATTCCTGCCGTTGGAAAATCTGGGCCAGGTAGTACTTCTAATAATTCATCTACCGAAATGTCTTCATTGTCAATGACTCTTAAACAAGCCTCTGCAACCTCAGTAAGATTATGAGTTGGAATATTGGTTGCCATTCCAACAGCTATTCCTGAAGAGCCATTAATTAGTAAATTAGGAACACGGGTCGGCAGGACTGAGGGTTCACTTTCAGAGCCGTCATAGTTATCAATAAAATCAACTGTCTCTTTATCAAGATCGCGCAGAAGTTCATGCGACAGTTTAGTCATACGAATTTCGGTATATCTCATGGCGGCGGCCCGATCGCCATCAACAGAGCCAAAATTACCCTGACCATCGACCAATATATTTCTCATAGCAAATGGCTGAGCCATTCTTACAATCGTGTCATAGACGGCAGTGTCGCCATGAGGGTGGTACTTACCAATCACATCACCAACAATTCGAGCAGATTTTTTGTAAGATTTATTATAGTCATTGCCAAGCACATCCATGGCGTACAAGACCCTTCGATGAACTGGCTTCAAGCCATCCCTAACATCAGGAAGTGCCCTTCCAACAATAACACTCATCGCGTACTCCAAATAGGAGTCACGCATCTCATCTTCTATTGTAATAATTGGGAATTTTTGCTCAAGAATTTCGTTAGAATCGATATCGTCAGACATAGAATAAACCTAAATAAATAAGTAAATTTTATTGTACCCTAGATGAGCAAAAAACACACCAAAAAATGGCTATTTTTATGAGAAAAAAATGGATTAAGAGGAGACTCTAAGAGTTGCGTTTTTTTACTGATTCAGCAAGGTCCTTTAAAAGCTGTTCTGTGTCATCCCAACCAATACAACTATCCGTTATGCTAACACCATACTGGAGAGAGGATAGAGGCCCAACCTTCTGATTTCCCTCATTTAAATGAGATTCAATCATCACTCCAAAGACAGAGTCAGAGCCATTTTCTATCTGACTTGCAATGTTATCGCCAACCTTCAATTGGTTTTTAAATTGCTTTTCAGAGTTTGCATGCGAGAAGTCAACCATCACTCTTGATACGAGACCTTTAGCCTTTAATTTTTCACAGGTCGCCTCAACATGCTCTTTAGAGTAATTTGGACCATCCTTACCGCCCCTAAGGATAATGTGGGCAGTATCGTTACCAAGAGAAGTAAAGTGACTTATTCCGCCGTCCTTGTTTACCGATAATAGATGATGAGGACTATTTGCTGATTGAATAGCATCAATAGCAATTTCAAGAGAGCCGCCCGTACCGTTCTTAAAACCTACCGGGCAAGATAATGCTGAGGCAAGCTCTCTATGCGATTGGCTTTCAGTAGTTCTAGCACCAATAGCACCCCAAGAAATTAGGTCTGACAAGTACTGTGGCGTCAATACATCCAAATACTCAACGCCCACTGGCATAGAAATTTCACCTAAATCAACCAAAAGTTTTCTTGCAGTCTCAAGGCCCTTATCAATATCAAAACTTTCATCTAAGTACGGATCATTGATTAACCCTTTCCAACCAACAGTCGTTCTTGGTTTTTCAAAATAGACTCTCATCACAATAAATAAATGCTCGGACAACTCTTCTTTTAGCTTTAAGAGCTTCTTTGCATACTCCATTGCAGCCTTAGTATCATGAATCGAGCAAGGACCTACCAAAACCATCAGCCGATTGTCATTTCCATAGAGAATATTCTTAATTGTGTTTCTTGAACTAACAACACCTGAGGCTGCCTTTTCAGATAATGGCAGCTTATCGATAAGTGTATTAGGTGACACCATAGGTGCACTTGAAATAATTCTTACGTTATCAGTATTATGTTGCATAACTTACTTTTGATTCGTTATTAGTGCATACGCAGAATGATTATGAATAGACTCAAAATTTTCTGATTCAAGGCAATAATACTTAACTTTTTTGTCTGCATTCAACTCAACTGCAATATCTCTCACAATGTCTTCTACAAATGCAGGATTTTCATAAGCCCTCTCAGTAACAACCTTTTCATCATCGCGTTTTAAAATTGCATAAAGCTCACTCGATGCTTTTTGCTCTGCCAAGTCAATTAAGTCTTCCAGATAGATGGTTGCTCCAACTGATGCTTTTGCTTCTATTGTAATGTGAGATCTTTGGTTATGAGCTCCATATTTAGAGATGCTTTTAGAGCAAGGACAGAGGCTTGTGACAGGCACAACAACTTTAACCGTCAAATCTGGCTTCCCATCACTCAAACTTCCAGTCAATGTTGCCTTGTAATCGAGCAGGCTTTCAACACCAGAGGATGGTGCCTTTTTATTGCGAAAAAAAGGAAAGTCAACAATGATCTGAGCATCATTAGAGTCAAGTTTATCAGCAACTGTTTGTACAAGGCCCATGAAATTATCAATTCCGAAACTGCACTCATTGTCATTCAAAATCTCAATAAACCTGGACATATGAGTTCCTTTGACATTCTCAGGAAGTCGAACGGTCATCGTAAAGTTTGCAACCGAGGGGTGAGATTCGTTATCTCTATTCACAAAGTTGATTGGATGCAAAATATCTTTGATTCCAACCTGATTGATCACGATATTACGTAAATCTTTTGTATTTTGAGTGTCTGGTAATAGTGTATTTTTCATATTTTATTGTTCCGAGTAGGTAACAGCAGATCTGGGAGTTTCCCAGATCAAGACTTCTTTGACCTTGATATCCTCATTATTAATAAGCAAACCAACCTCATCAAAAAAATACTTAGCAATATTTTCAGCAGTTGGGTTGAGAACATCAAATGGCTTTATTTCATTCAAATATTGATGATCTAATCTTTTGATCACCAGCTTCGTTTGTTTCTTTATTTCGCGAAAATCAATTGCTATACCGTTATCATCTAAAACATTAGAGGATACAGATACTTCCACCTGCCAATTATGGCCATGGAGCCTGGCACAGTCACCAGAATAATTTCTCAATGAATGAGCAGATGCAAAGTCAGTAACAATTTTTAGTACGAACATTTTCGGAAAAATTGATAAAAAAAGCGGCATTATACCTGCTTAAATCTTACTATACCACCTACAATTATTGTGAGAATTGAGCGAATTAAAGAAGAAAATGAGTTCCTAGAATGGAGATTTAGTCAATTGCGTCAATACCCAGAGCCTTACCATGAACTCCAGGAATCGTTAAGCCCTTTCTTGCCCTATGACTTGTAAAGTTTACTAAATCCTCAAAGGAGTATGTTTTATGCTTTTTCCCATTCCCATACTCTACCCTTAATTTTTGATGACTTTTAATAGTACAAAGGCCAATTAGAAACTCTTCGCGATTAATAAAATCATCACTCTTAATCTGTATAAGTTTATTGCCTTTACCCTTTGAAAGCTGAGGAAGCTCAGACACTGGAAAAATTAATAACCTAGCCCTGTTTGTCACTACAGCCAAAAAGTCTTCATCTACATCATCAACTTTCGTCACACGCATTGTTTTAGCTTGCTTTGACAAAGTTATGGCATGCTTTCCAGACTTAGTTTTAGATTGGAGATTGCCTAATGATGAAATAAATCCATAACCAGCATCTGATGAGAGAATGATAGGCTGATCATCTTCCCCCATTACCACATCAATAAACTCAGCACCAATGGGTGGAGTTAATCTTCCTGTTAAAGGCTCACCTTGGCCTCTGGCACTTGGAAGTGAGTTAGCTATCAATGTATAAGATCTTCCAGTCGAATCTAAGAAGATTGCCATCTTGTTGCTTCTGCCTTTAGCATCCTTCAAGAAGGCATCACCAGACTTATAGTTTAGAGCAGAGGAATCGATATCGTGCCCCTTAGCTGCCTTTACCCAACCCTTTTCACTGAGCACAACTGTAACATTTTCTGCTGGCATCATATCTTCATCATTAAAAGCCTGAGCTGAAACTACATCTGAAACTATTTGACAGCGCCTCTTGTCACCAAACTCTTCAAGAATCACTCTGAGTTCTTTTTTGATAAAAGTTTTCAGTCTTGCCTCACTTGAAAGCAGAAGTTCAATTGACTTACGCTCTTTATCAAGTTCATCTGCCTCAGTCTTTATTTTGATTTCCTCAAGTTTAGCTAAATGGCGTAACTTAAGCTCTAAGATAGCTTCAGCTTGGATTTCACTAATTTTGAACTTTTTGATAAGGACAGGTTTTGGTTTTTCTTCACTTCTAATAATTGCAATAACTTCATCAATATTTAGATATGCGATAAGAAGTCCATCAAGAATATGCAACCTATCAACAATTTTATTTAGCCTAGAATTGAGCCTATTGACAACGACCTGCATTCTAAATTGTAGCCATTCTTTAAGTAAAGGTATGAGCGGTTTGACTTGAGGCTTACCATCAAGTCCAATGACATTCATGTTCACACGATAATTTTTCTCAAGATCTGTCGTTGCAAATAAATGCAGCATTAGCTGATCACAATCAACTCGGTTCGACCTTGGAACTATAACGATACGTGTAGGATTTTCATGATCAGACTCATCCCTCAGGTCGTCCACCAATGGCAGCTTTTTATTACGCATTTGGGTCGCAATTTGCGCAATGACTTTAGCTCCCGAAGTTTGATAAGGCAGAGCCTCTATTACTATTTCACCATCCTCTTTAACATAGCTAGCTCTCATTTTGACTGATCCATTTCCAGTCTCATACATTTGATAGAGCTCTTCTCTTGAACTCACAATGAAGGCATTTGTTGGATAGTCAGGCGCTGGCAAAATTTTTAATAAACTCTCCAAATCAGTGGATGGCTTTTCGAGAAGTTGAATGCATGCACTAATAACCTCGATGAGGTTGTGAGGTGGCATATCTGTTGCCATACCAACAGCAATTCCTGAAGTTCCGTTAAGCAAGAGATTAGGGACTTGGGCTGGCAAGTGCTGTGGCTCTTTGATTGTTCCATCAAAATTATCTATCCAGTCAACTGTGCCCTGATTAATTTCGCTTAAAAGTAGATCAGCATACGGCGATAATTTTGACTCAGTGTAACGCATTGCTGCGAAAGATTTTGGATCATCTGGAGCGCCCCAATTACCCTGGCCATCAATAAATGGATATCTATACGAAAAGGGTTGTGCCATGAGCACCATCGCTTCGTAGCATGCGCTGTCGCCATGAGGATGAAATTTACCTAGGACGTCTCCTACTGTTCTGGCAGATTTTTTGAATTTTGCAGTTGACTTTAGGCCAAGCTCACTCATCGCATAGATGATTCTTCTCTGAACTGGTTTAAGACCATCTCCAACAAAAGGCAGTGCACGATCAAGAATGACATACATTGAGTAATCAAGGTAAGCGCGCTCACTATAATCCCCAACGCTTTGTTGCTCAATGCCGTTTTGGCTCATTCTTTTCCTAAATAAAAATTAATACAGAATTCAAAATTATTTTGAATGGATAACATTTTAATTGAACTACCTAGTCAGTTAAGATTAATTCCATCAAATCTGGAAAGAATTAACCCGGAGGCCAAGTCATTTGCCTGCCACCTAGGCAATGCAAATGAATATGAGAGACAGTCTGCCCGCCATCATTATTGCAATTCATTACAAGTCTGTATCCTTTCTCTGCAAATCCGCGCTCTTTAGCAACCTTAGCAGCTGTAATTGACAAACTCCCCATGAGAGACTCATCGGTGGCATCATTTGCTGTTGCAATGTGCTCTTTAGGTATCACTAGGAAATGCTCGGGTGCTTGGGCATTTACATCCGTGAAAGCCAATACCCTATCATCTGAGTAGAGTATCTCTGCTGATATGTCACCCTTAATGATTGAACAAAAAATACAGTTTTTCATAAATTGATTTTATATCTTTCAAAAACTAATATTAACACATTCTACTAGAACTTATAATGAGCTCTAGTTTAAGAACAAGGAATAAAAAATGCTTTCTGATGCAAATCTCGCAATACTTTTTACTAAAGCAAGAAGTCACAAATCCTGGCTTAATAAAGAAGTAACTGAAGATCAAATTGATCAAATCTATAATCTATTAAAGTTCGCACCAACCTCTGGTAATTGCTGTCCAGCTAGGTTTACTTTTATTAAAAGTGATGAAGCAAAAGAACGATTAATGCCGACCCTAGATAAAGGCAATATCGATAAGTCAATGAATGCTCCATATGTGGTTATTATTAGCTATGACACAGAGTTTTATGAGTCTTTATCTATCCTTTCTCCCCATAATGATGCCAAAGCAGGATTTATCGGAAAAGAAAACAAAATAAAAAACACTGCTGAGTTTAATTCTGCTCTTCAGGGTGCGTACTTCATGATGGCGTCACGCTCTATTGGTTTAGACTGCTGCCCCATGCTTGGGTTTAACAAAGAAAAACTCAACCAAGAATTCTTTCCAGACGGTAAATATAAGTCCATGTTTATTTGTGGAATTGGCTATGGGGATAGTTCAAAGCTTTATGATAGAGCTCCAAGACTTGAATTTAATCAAGCATGCACGGTTATATAATTTAGATTACCAATACTTTGGATAACTTCGATCATTTGCTAAGTTGTTGTAAAACAATGCCACCAATACTATTAATATTGAACCTATAAGAGTGGGCATCCATAAGAAGTCCCATTTAGAGCCAAGTAAAAAAACGATAAAAGGATTTGAGCCTGCTGGAGGGTGAGGGACTCTAAGGTATTGCATTGCTGCAATAGCAATTGCCAATGCTAGGGCCATACTCCACCAGTCTGAACCCACTAAATGATAGAAAAAAAGGCCAATAAAAGTTGTTAATAGATGGCCTAAAATTACATTTCTTGGTTGGGCAAAGGGTGATTCAGGAAGCACAAATAAAACAAAAATTGATGCTCCAAACGAACCCATAATAATTGGCTGATTAGTGAGATATGCCAAATAACCAATGACACATGCAGCAAAAAAAGCGCCTAAAGATATAAATCCTAAGTCTTTCAAGGAGGGTCTTGGTGGGATGGATGCCGGCGAACCTTTAAGCTTTGTTAGATAAGACATAATCGAGCCTGTTAGAAAAAAACAAATTATATATTACTTAGTAACTTCAATAAAAATCAAATAGTACTTATAATGTTAAATGAAAATTCAAACTAACATTGTAAAGGAGTTAATCTGATGGAAAGGTTGATGGGTAAAAAAGTATTGATAACAGCTGCTGGACAAGGTATGGGACGCGCTGCTGCAATCGCTATGGCTAATGAAGGTGCTAAGGTTTTTGCGACAGACATAAATTTAGATACTTTAGAAACTCTATCTGCAGAGAATCGAGAAATTGAAACTTTTGAGTTAGATGTTATGGATCCAGATGCAATTGCTAAAGCTCCAGAAATAACTGGACCTTTGACTACCTTATTTAATTGCGCAGGGTTTGTGCATAATGGCACTATTTTGGATATGTCTGATGATGATTGGGACTTTTCCTATACATTAAATGTTAGATCCCAATTCCGTCTTATAAGAGCCTACTTGCCTGGAATGCTAGAAAAAAAGGATGGTTCTATTATCAATATGGCATCTGTTGCCTCATCAATTAAGGGAGCTCCTAATCGCTGCCTTTATGGCTCCACAAAGGCTGCTATTCTCGGACTTACACGTGCTGTAGCTGCTGATTATGTTAGTAAGGGTATAAGATGCAATGCACTCTGCCCAGGGACAATATTAACACCTTCTATAGAACAAAGAATGCATGATACTGGAGACTATGAAACATCAAGAAAAGAGTTTTTAGCCCGTCAACCAATTGGTAGATTTGCTTCTGCAGAAGAGGTTACAGGCATTCTGATTCACCTTGCAAGTGATGACTCAAAATTCACTACAGGAACCTTTCAGATTGTAGATGGCGGATGGAGTCTTTAGTAAAAATATCATGCAAGAAATGGATAAAAAAAATAAAATTGGATTCATTGGTGCTGGAATTATGGGCCAAGGTATGGTTCAAAATCTACTTAAAGCCGGCAATGAGGTAAGTATTATTGCTAATAAAAATAGGAGCCCTATAGAGGCGCTTGTGACACTAGGTGCAAAAGAGATGGCGTCATTATCTGATATGGCAATTTGCTGTAATTGTTTTATTTTATGTCTTCCAAGTTCAAAAATTGCAGTCTCAGTATGTGATGAGTTATTTCCCTTACTGCCTCCAGAAACTCTAATTATTGACTGTACAACGAATGATTTAGTATCCGTTGAGAGATTGGGCAAAAACGCAAAAAAAGCAAAACTAAAGTATGTTGAATCTCCTCTAACGGGTGGTCAAAAACAGTCATGGGATGCTATGCTAGGAGCAATAGTTGGATGTGATGAGGCTGATTTTAAAATTGCTAGTAATATTCTTAAACCTTGTTGTGCTGAAATTGAGTGGCTCGGTGAGTTAGGAATGGGAGCAAAAACTAAACTCGTATCTAACTTTTTAGCACTAGGTACTGCAACTTTAGTTGTTGAGGCAATGAAAGCTGCAAATAGCCTTGGAGTTGACTGGGAGAAATTTTATAAACTAGCATCACAAGGTTCTGGACACTCAATGAGCCTAGATCGAATAGCACCCAAGGCAATTTCAGGTTCGCATGATGGTTATGTTTTTACTATTGCTAATACGGTTAAAGATATGGAATATATATCGGATCTTTTGAAAAACCAGCCTGATGCTTATGCTATAAATGAAATATTTTTAGAAATTTATAAAAATGCAGTAAATGCTGGGATGCAAAACTCATTTTTAAGTGCTCGACTTGAGAATACATAGATTTATCTTAAATCTAATTAACTGAATTCAAACTATTTAGTTACTTGAAATAAACATAATTGACAGTTTGTGCCTTCCTGAGTATTGTAATCTGAGATATGGCGCTCGACCTCAAACCATGAATTAGAGACTTTTAGGCTCTGAATAATTTTCTCATAAGGTGCAGCTTCCCACTCCTGTTCTCTTACAGTAAAGCAAATATAACCCTCATTTTTTGTGATTCGTACCATCTCATTAAGAACTTCTGGACCTACATGTCCACAGGTAAAAGTTCCAGCACAAATGACAGCATCAAATAAATTATCCTCATAATCAAGTTTTTTTGTTAAATCGGCTAATTCAAGAGATTTGTAAACATTTTTTTGCTTTGCAATATTTAGCATTTCTTGAGAGAAATCAACGCCAATCAAATTTTTAAACTCATTTTTATTAAGTATCTCGCCTACCAGGCCTGTTCCACATCCAGCATCAAGTATCTTCGCTTGAGTATCCTTGAGATAGCTTAAAAGAAGCTCTGAGGTAATTAAATGGCCCACATAACCAGCCAAATTAATTACGTCATTCTCATATTTTTTTGCCCAGTTCTTGTATATATGCTCCAGCTCAACTAAGTCCGCAGCATGTAATGTATCATAAATTTTAGAAATCATATTTTTCGTATTTTTCATGACTATAAACCAACATTAAGCTAATAAATTATCTTTCTTACTTATCTTTAATAAGACCATAACTATACATAATTAATCCAATCCACACTCCAATAAATCCAATCAATTGATTTGAATTAACTGCCTCATTTTGAAGATAGTAGCCCACTAAAAATTGAAGTGTTGGAGTTATTAAAAATAAAATACCAACCGTTGTCATAGGAAGTAGTTTAGCTCCAGCATTAAATAAAGCAAGGGGAACAACTGTTACCGCTCCAGCTAGAAACAATAAAATGTTGGTAGAAATATCTATATTAAAAAAAGATCCATCAAAGTTTGAATAGAACCATATTGAAAAAACTAAGAAAAATGGAAGCAAAATAAGTGTTTCGATGTATAGCCCTGGAACTGCTGAAGAGGACATTGCTTTTCTTGCAATTCCATAAGCTGAGAATGTAAACCCAACCAAAAATCCAAGCCATGGGAATGAATCCCCGCTAAAAACATAAAATAATGCTCCAACTGTTGCAAAGAGAACGGCTAATTGTTTTAATTTTGAAATCCGCTCATGAAAGAAAAAATACCCGCCAATCATGTTTAGAACAGGTGAAAGAAAATAACCCATAGAAGCTTCAACGACTCGGCCTAAATTAACTGCAAGAATATAGCCTCCCCAATTAATAGTAATGAGAATCGCGGTTATCAATAAAAATAATAACTCTTTCCTTGAGGATAAAGACTCCTTAAAGTTGAGCCTCCATGAAGGTTTAGAATAAACCAGAAAAAACAATACAGGGACGGACCATAACATTCTGTGTAGCAAAACTTCTGAGGGGTTAACATGATTAAGAAGTGCCCAGTATATTGGGAAGCATCCCCACATAAGGTAGCCTGAAAGAGCAAGCAGAATGCCTTTATTCATAAAGCTTAAGCCTTTGAAAAAGACTTTATTGTAGTCTAAAAAACTGTCAGATTATTATTTAATGCTTATAGTAATCTTTTTCGAAGCTGGTATGACTAAGCGTATCGTTTTCTGACGTTTTTTCATTAATCTCATTCAAATTCTCATTTATCCTGAACAAGATAACGACCATCTCGCAAGCAACTCTTGAGGCTAATGACCCCCCAACAACCCAAACTAAACCCCTCCAAAAATCTCCCTCAAGAAAAATATCGCCCAAACCTTTTGTAATAAAGGCGAATAAGAGTATCCAATAAAATAAAGTAATGAGTTTAGGTGTCACCATTTCATCAAGATAGAACATGTAATGGTTATCTAGCTTTTCCAATGTAATTCTAAAAGCTTTTTTAATACTTTCTATAATTTCGTTATTATTCATTTGCTTTATCCTCAAATCCGCCTTCTACCAACATTATAGTATCAATGAAAATAAAATTCTAAATTACTGATTTATTTTTTAAGCAGCTAAAAAAAAGCCCATCATAAGATGGGCTTTTACATAACTCAAAATAAATTAGTTATGGACTTCTACTGTTGTAAATGCACCAGCAATAACTTCTTGCTCTGCATATGAACCGTTTGGAGTTCCGACAGCATCCAATTCAACACCAGTAGCACCAACATAATCAACTGGAAGGCCGCCTGAAATCATTTTCAAACATTCGCCTAGTTTTCCAGCATGGCACTTATTTCCAGGTGCATTTGCTACATTCATAACTTCTGCCTGAATTGCGGCTCTATCAGTTGAACCCGCAGCTTGTGCAGCAAGAATAATGAGAGCCATGGCATCATAAGATTCACCAGAGTAAACTCCTTTACCATCTACTCCACCTGCAGTAGCAACCACTTCCCAAGCAGCTTGAAGCTCTGCGCTCGGCGAAGGCTTAGCACCCCATGATCCGTCTGCAACAGCACCTGCTGTTACTTCACTGATCATACCATCACCAAAAATATAATCAGTAAATGCACCAGTATCTTCTGAAGCAGCAATAATTCCTCTACCACCAGTATCTGCATAGCCTAAAACTGCCAATGTAGCTGAGCCACCTGCAGACAATGCAGCAACATCAGCTGAGTAATCAGCTTTGTCATCTTCATGCGCAGAGAAAACAGTAACTGTTCCACCCATTTCTTCATAAGCAGCAACAAAAGCATCTGCTAGAGCCTTTCCATAGTCACTGTTTGAGTGAGTTACAGCCATATCAGTTTGGCCCCTTGCCATTGCAACTTTTGCAAGCATTGGACCTTGTTTAGTGTCAGGTGCAGCTGTTCTAAAGAAAAAACCTCCGTCGTCTAAAGCATCAATAGCAGGCGATGTAGCTGATGGTGAAATTGAGACAATACCATTAGGTACAATAACCCCTTCAATTACAGCAATTGTATTACCTGAGCAGTTAGGGCCCATAATAGCCATTACGTTGTCCTCATTGACCATTTTCTCAGCTTGTGCAATTGCTACCGCTGCATCTATACATACTGAATCACCTTGAACTACGTTGATTGTTCCTTGAAGGAAACTACCTGAAGCATTTGCTTCAGTCACTGCCAAGTTTGCTCCACCTGACATTGCACCAATCATTGATTCAAGTGGACCCGTAAAACCTTGAAGCTCACCTACAGTCACACTTTTAGCAGCGTGAGATGAAGTTGCCATCATTGCTAAAAGAGCAACACCAGCAATACTTTTTATATTTTTCATTTTATCTCCTAATTTAAAAACAGAATTCCCCCTTGCCTAGCAACCTTACTTGGCAAATTTCCAATGGGAATTTGGGTAATGATAAACAATTTTATATGTGTTGTGTAAATTAAATATAAAAAAAGCGCTGAAAAACCTAGTGCAATATCGCCTTTAGACTCAATTTAACAAATTATAGTTCCTTATTTTTTTCTGGCAGGATACCACCAGGAGAAAATCTCATTATAACGAGCATAATACTTCCCATAAATACTAATCTTAGGTAATGAACTCTATCTTCAATAAACTCCAATGATGAACTTCCCTCTTGCATATTACTTCCAATCATTTCGACAATCCAAAGACCTATAGGTCCTGACTGTATCCACATAAACCAAATAATAAATGCGCCCAATACAGAGCCTAGGTTATTTCCAGAACCTCCAACGATAACCATTACCCAGATTAGGAAGGTAAATCTAAGAGGTTGATATGAAGTAGGTATAAATATACCGTCATAAGTTACTAAAAGAGCTCCAGCTATTCCAACAATTGCTGAGCCCAGAACAAATATTTGAAGATGTTGACGCTTTATATTTTTGCCCATTGCAGATGCTGCTACCTCATTATCCCTAATAGCTCTGACTTTTCTTCCCCATGGAGAATTAAGTGCTAGATTTGAAAGTACAATCAGTGCAATCAAAATAGCTAAAAAGATACTTGAATAGCAGAGCTTAACAAATACTACTGAAGCTGGCTTCATAAGCTCAGCAAGCTGAGTAAGCCTCTCAGATTGAGATAATAGCTCAAGGTCCGCTCTATTAAACCAGGTAACAATGCCCCTTAACCATTCAGAGTTTTGCATATCAATCTCATAAGGTGCTGGCCTTGGCAGGCCAGCTACATTCTTAACACCCCTTACAAACCAGTCTTCATTTTTAACTACATATATAATGATTTCAGATATACCAAGGGTTGCAATAGCGAGGTAATCAGATCTCAAGCTTAAAGTAATTTTACCTATCCACCATGCTGCTCCAGCTGCGGCTAAACCACCTACAATCCAGGACAGCCATACTGGAAGCCCAAAACCTCCCATATAGCCTTCAAGACCTGGATTTATGTCTTCAATAAGACTAGATGCCTCAGAGAATAAATTTCTGGCAATAATATAGCCTACAATTACAACAGCACCTGTAATCCACTTATTTACACCTTTTCTATTGAGTATAACTCCTATTAATATGGTTGCTATACCAGTAATTAAAGCAAAAAACATTTTGAGACCACCCACGTCAACTGCTTCTGCAACAGGCTGCTGAGATATAAGAACCACGCTAACCCCTCCCAATGCTGCAAATCCCATTATTCCAACATTAAAAAGGCCTGCATAACCCCACTGAATATTCACACCTAAGGCCATAATTGCAGATATTAAAGACAAGTTTATAATTCCAAGCACTAAGGTCCATGATTGATTAAAACCTACAAATAAAAGAATGAGGCCCATCAAAGAAAAACTTATAACAGACTTATAAGAATCCCAAATATTATTAATACTATTCATCAACTATCACCTTACCTTTAAATAAACCTGTAGGTTTAATTAAAAGAACTATTACCAAAATAACAAATGAAATTGCATATTTATACTCCGTTCCGATCAGTTGAACTAAAGAATTAGGATGCAAAGATAATGGCAATAGATACATTAGAAATTTTTTGTAGGCATAAGTAAGCAATACCTCAGAAAATGAAACTAAAAAAGCCCCTGCAATGGCTCCTACTGGAGAGCCAATTCCACCAACAATAACTGAGGCAAATATAGGCAACAACAGTAAATGATATTGCTGAGGAGCAAACCCCTTATCTAGCCCATAAAGAGTTCCAGCAATTGTTGTCAAGACGGCAACAAGTAGCCAGGTTATTTGAACCATTTTATCTGGATTAATACCTGATAAAAGTGCCAGCTCCTTATTATCAGAGTATGCACGCATAGCTTTTCCAGTTTTAGTTTTTTGAAGAAAGTAAAAAACAAATGCAACTAGCAATATTGCTATGGTTATGGTTAAAAATTGAGATGTTTTAAGAGCAATACCTTGTTGCATTCCTGTAAAGGCTTTAAATTCTCTGACAGAAAAAATAAACCTCTCACCATCAGCAAACTTTTGTGCTTTTGCGGTCAATATAAATCTTACAATCCCTCCAGTGATAAACATCACACCAATGGATGCCATAACTATTGTAATTGACTTAGCTTTTATCTTTCGATAATGCTGATAAACCAACCTATCCATTGCTATTAGATAGGCAAACATCCCTATAACAGCGAATGGAATAACTAATAGCGCTGTAGGAATTCCAGAAATGATCCAACCTTTGCTGATCAAATAAGAGCTCAATAAAATAACAATCATTGTTCCAAAGGACATGCTATCAGCTTGAGCAAAATTAGAGAACCTGAGAACTGAATACACTAGAGTAACAGCTAATGCGCCTAAAGCTAATTGAGAACCATAAGATAGCGCTGGAAGAATGACAAAGTTCGTCATCAAAGCAAGGGCATTCAAAATATCAACTGAGTCAGACACTTACCCTCCTAAAAATTTCTTACGAACTTCATTGTCATTAATAAGGGCTTTTCCAGTTCCGGTGTGTTCATTGCGTCCTGATACTAATACAAAACCTTTATCAGCAATATTGAGTGCCTGTTGAGCATTTTGCTCAACCATTAAGACTGCCATACCTGCATTTTTAACGTCAAGTATGTTAGAAAAAATCTCATCCATTACGATGGGCGATACTCCCGCAGTTGGCTCATCTAGAAGCATGACCGAAGGCTTAGTCATCATGGCCCTGCCAAAAGCAACTTGTTGTCTTTGGCCACCAGATAATTGTTCAGCCAGTTGCTTACGCTTTTCGAAGAGAATAGGGAAAAGCTCATAGACGTCATTGATAGTATTACTAATATCATCTTTCCTAATAAAACCTCCCATTTGGAGATTTTCTTCGACTGTCATTGATGGAAAAACATTTTTTGTTTGTGGGACAAATGCCAATCCTTGACTAATTCTATCCTGAGTAGAAAGTATAGAAATATCATTGCCATCTAAGGTGACAGAGCCTGAAGTTGCTTCAAGCATTCCTAAAAGAACTCTCATTACAGTTGATTTACCAGCCCCATTTGGGCCAACTATAACTGCAAGCTCACCCTTTTCTACTTCAACAGAGCACTCATGAAGAATTGGAACAACGCCATATGAGGCAACTAGATTTTTACCTTCAAGATACGCCATTAGTTAGCTACCTCAGTTTTGATACCTTTACCCAGATAGGCTTCAATTACTGCATCACTACTCTTTATTTCTTCTGGAGTTCCAGTCGTTAAAATTTGACCTTCTGCAAGAACCACTACTGGGTCACAAAGCCTAGAAATAAAATCCATATCGTGCTCAATCATGCAAAACGTATACCCTCTCTCTTCATTAAGCCTTATGATTGCATCTCCAATTTGTTTTAAAAGCGTCCTGTTAACTCCCGCACCAACTTCATCAAGAAGAACAACTTTAGCATCAACCATCATGGTGCGAGCTAGCTCCAATAATTTTTTCTGCCCACCTGACAGGTTCCCTGCTCTCTCATTTTTGAGATGGCTTATGCTCAAAAAATCTACAACTTCTTCTGCTTTGGCTTGAAGTGCTTTTTCTTCCTCATGGATCTGCTTTCTTTTTAACCAGGTATTTATAAGATTCTCGCCAAGCTGATCAGCTGGAACCATCATTAAGTTTTCAAGGACACTGAGTGTTGGGAACTCGTGTGCAATTTGAAATGTTCTCAGTAAGCCTTTATGGAATAACTGGTGGGAGGTAAGCTCTGTCACATCCTCACCGTCCAATATAATTTCACCCTCGGTAGGCTGATAGAGCCCGGCAATCAGGTTAAACATTGTCGTTTTGCCAGCACCATTAGGACCAACTAAACCCGTTATTGAACCTCTATCAATATGCAAATCAACACCATCTACAGCCTTGATTCCGCCAAAGTGCTTGGATAAGTTTTTTACTGTAATCATGAGTCTTAAGACTTTAAGTTGCCTTTATCTCCTTGAGGTCTATATGATTTTATAAAAGTGCCAAATTATCCTTGAAAATAAATCCATTGGGAGACTTTAAGGCAAAACCTTATTGAATGGCTTTACGACAACACTTGAATAAACACCTGCATTGACATAAGGGTCAGCCTCGGCCCACTCTCTAGCCTGCTTCAGGTCATCAAATTTAGCAACAATTAAAGATCCAGAAAAACCCGCTTCACCCGGGTCTGAGACATCAATCGATGGATGAGGGCCTGCCAAAATAAGTCGCCCTTGGTCTTGAAGCTTATTAAGCCTTGCAATATGATCAGGCCTAGCTCCCTTTCTCTTTTCTAAACTATTTTCAACATCTTGTGAAATAATGGCATAGAGCATAACATCTCCCTACAATTCTAATACATCTTGCATTGAATAAAGACCACTTGGCTTATCAGATAACCAATTCGCTGCTCTCACTGCGCCATTTGCATAAATCATTCGTGAAGATGCTTTGTGAGTAATTTCAACCCTTTCTCCGTCCATAAAAAAGGCTACAGTGTGTTCTCCAACTACGTCGCCACCTCTAATCGATGAGAACCCGATTGTATTTTGATCTCGAGGCTCCTCAATACCCTCGCGACCATAGATTGCACATTCTGCGAGATCTCTCCCAAGTGCATTAGCAATTACCTCTCCCATTTTAAGCGCAGTCCCAGAAGGAGAATCAACCTTATAGCGGTGATGAGCTTCAATAATTTCAATACTTGAATCGGATCCAATAACTTTTGCGGAGGTCTCCAAAATTTTAAGGGTTAAGTTCACACCAACGCTCATATTGGGCGCAAAAACAATCGGAATCTCTTTTGAAGCTTGCCCAATGAGTTCAAGCTCAGAATCAGTAAAGCCAGTCGTGCCAATAACCATTGCTTTCCCCGCATCCTTGCAGACTGCTAATGCATTCAGAGAGGCCTCTGGCCTAGAAAAATCAATCAGAACCTCGAAATTACTTATTGAGTCAATTAAGTTATCACCTTTATCAAAACCAGCACCAAAATCTGATTGCGAGCTGGAATTGATTGCCTCAATGAGTGCTTGTCCCATCTTACCTTTTGATCCGTTGATCGCAATCCTAGTCATTAATCGAGTCCTCTAATAAATTATTTTTTTTGGTCACTGCATCAATCTCTTTGAGAGTCTCTAAAAGAGTAAACATTAAGTTAATAGGCATAGAGTTTTGACCGTCACTTTTTGCCTGATCTGGATTTGGATGAGTCTCCATAAAGACTCCAGAAACTCCAGAGGCCACAGCTGCCCTCGCTAGAACAGGAACCATCTCTCTTTGTCCGCCAGATGTTGTGCCCATACCTCCAGGCTGCTGAACAGAATGAGTTGCATCAAAAATTATGGGACAATTGGTTGACCTCATACTGGACAGTCCTCTCATATCTGAAACCAGAGTGTTGTAACCAAATGAAGTGCCTCTATCGCAAATCATAATTTTCTCATTACCAGTAGATTTAGCCTTCTCAACAACATTTTCCATATCCCATGGCGCCTGGAATTGACCTTTTTTGATATTCACAGGCAATCCTTGGCTACAAACATTTTGAATAAAATTGGTTTGTCTTACTAGAAATGCTGGCGTTTGAAGAACATCAACTACTGAACTCACTTCACCTAAGGGCGTGTCTTCATGAACATCAGTTAAAACTGCAACACCAACTTCTGATTTAACTTTTTCAAGAATCCGAAGACCTTTTTCTATCCCCAAGCCACGAAAACTCTCTGCACTGGTTCTATTCGCCTTATCAAAAGATGACTTATATATAAAGTTGATATCTAACTCTTCACAAACTTTCTTAAGATAACTCGAACTCTCCATTGCTAAGGCCTCTGATTCAATAACGCACGGCCCAGCAATCAAAAAAAATGGGTGTTCAATCCCTGCTTGAAAATCTAGTAAATTCATGAACTTTGCTCAATACATAAATATATACGTAAATTATATTCGTTTAAAATAGGCATAGTTACAAAATCCTTAGAAGCATGGCACAAAAAACACCTGACATTCTTAAAAAAATTGTTTCTAGAAAGCACGAAGAAATTACAGATTCAATAACTAGGGTCCCGCTTGAAAGAATGATTGAATTGTCTTCTAATGCTGATAAAGCTCGAGGGTTCTATATGGCTTTGCACAATAAAGTCCAAAAACAAGAGAGCGGCGTTATTGCTGAAATTAAGAAAGCCTCTCCAAGCAAAGGCGTTCTCAGAGAAGACTTTGATCCCGTTGCAATAGCAAAGAGCTATGAGTCGGGAGGGGCAAGCTGCCTTTCCATTCTAACTGATCGAGATTTTTTTCAGGGAGATCCTTTATACTTAATTAAAGCAAGAGCAGCGGTAAAGATTCCAGTCATTCGAAAAGACTTTATTATTCATCCCTATCAGGTCTATGAATCTAGAGCCATTGGCGCAGACTGTATATTATTAATTGCATCTTGTCTTGATGATGAGGAATTGAAAGATTTAAGTGATTTAGCTACTTCACTTGGAATGGATACGCTGGTTGAAGTGCATGACCGAGACGAGCTTAACCGAGCCTTGAAACTAGACTTACCACTGCTTGGTATAAACAATAGAAACCTTCGTAATTTTGAGGTCACTCTTCAAACGACCATTGACTTACTCTCAGAAATTGGCGATGATAAGTTAGTAATTACAGAGTCAGGCATCAAAACCAAACAAGATATCGAACTGATGCATCAAAACAATGTGTTTGGTTTTTTGATTGGTGAGACCTTTATGAGGGATGTTGATCCTGGTCTTAAACTTAAGGAGTTTTTTAAATGAATATATCTGTAAATTGGGTTGATGGAATGCTCATGGTTGGCAAGTCTCACAGCGGGCACAGTATTACCATGGATGGCCCACCAGAAATTGGAGGAGACAATCTTGGGGTCAGGCCAATGGAAATGCTTTTACTGGGTGTTGCTGGTTGCACCATGATTGATGTTGTCACTACTCTAAAAAAAATGCGTCAAGACCTTACAAATTGTGAAACTAAATTGAGCGCTGAGAGAGCAGAAGAGCATCCAAAAGTCTTTACCGATATTCATATTCAATTCATTGTAAAAGGACAAGATTTAGATCCAAAAAAAGTTGAAAAAGCAATTACACTGTCAGCTGAAAAATACTGCTCAGCATCAATAATGTTAGGGGAAACAGCCTCCATTACTCATGATTTTGAAATTGTAGAATAATATTTGTCAAAAGACCTGTTTCTAAAAACTCGTTCAATATAATTGCAGTATAATATGCCTTCTTCGGAGAGGTGGCCGAGTGGCTGAAGGCGCTCCCCTGCTAAGGGAGTATAGGCTTTAACTCCTATCGAGGGTTCGAATCCCTCTCTCTCCGCCATCATTTTTTTTCCCAAACAACTTCTAATCTTCATCTAACATTCACGCCATTTTTTTATAATGTTGTCATGAAAATTACAAAAGCATTGCACTGGTTTCGTCAAGACCTTAGATTAACAGATAATCCAGCCCTTTACGAAGCCTCTAAACATGATGAAGTATTACCTGTGTTCATTCTGGATGACTTAAATTCTGGTGAACATTCTATAGGTGATGCTAGCCGATTTTGGCTTCATCATTCTTTGAATGATCTTGGTAATAACCTAAATCAAAATTTATCTCTATATGAAGGCGATCCACTTCAAACATTATTAGATATTATTACTAGATTTGAAATTGATGCTGTTTATTGGAATCGTTGTTATGAGCCATGGCGCATTAAACGAGACACTCTAATTAAGGCTGAACTTGAATCCAAGGGGATTTTAGTTAAAACATTTAATGGGTCTTTACTTTGGGAGCCATGGACAATAAAGAAAGACGATGGTACGCCTTATAAAGTTTTTACTCCTTTCTATCGCAAGGGATGTCTTAAATCAGAAGAGCCCAGAGAGCCTCTTCCTAAAGCAAATACTTCAAAATATTTTAGTGACAAAGATAGTTCTTTAGATCTCAATGATTTATCGCTCTTGCCAGAAATTAGATGGGATATTTCAATGCAATCGTTTTGGGATATTGGTGAGGATGGAGCTTTTAAAAAATTATCTAAATTTATTGAAAATGGCATTGAGCAATACAAAGAGGGTAGAAATTTTCCTGCAAAGCCATTTGTATCCAGAATTTCTCCTCACATACATTTCGGTGAGCTGTCCCCAAATCAGGCATGGTTTTTAGCTAAGGAAAAAGGCAGTGATAAGAACATTGATCACTTTTTAAGTGAGTTAGGATGGAGAGAATTTTCCTATTGCCAGCTTTACTTTAATCCTGACCTTGCAACAAAAAACCTCCAAACAAAGTTTGATCAATTTCCATGGGAGCATAGTTCAAAAAATTTATCAGCCTGGCAAAAAGGTCAAACTGGTATACCGATGGTTGATGCGGGAATGAGAGAGCTATGGTTGACTGGCTCAATGCACAACCGAGTTAGAATGGTTGTGGGCTCATTTTTAGTCAAAAATCTTTTGTTAGATTGGCGTCATGGTGAGCGCTGGTTTTGGGACTGCTTAGTTGACGCTGATCTTGCGAGTAACAGCGCAAGCTGGCAATGGGTGGCGGGCTGTGGGGCAGACGCTGCACCCTATTTCAGAATCTTTAATCCAGTAACTCAGGGAGAAAAGTTTGACCCTGATGGACAATACATTAAAGAATTTATTCCTGAATTGAAAGATCTACCTAATAAATACCTTTATAGCCCATGGGAGGCCCCAAAAGAAATTTTAGATAATGCAAATATTACCCTAGGTAAAGACTATCCATTTCCAATTGTAAACCTTAAAGCCTCAAGAGAAAAAGCATTAGATGCATTTAAATCATTAAAAAAAGAAGAGGTTTAGATTCTATTTCTATCTTTACTTCGTGCCAAAAATCTTATCTCCAGCATCTCCCAATCCAGGCAATATATAGCCGTGGTCATTAAGTGAATCATCAATTGCTGCAATAAATAGATCTACATCTGGATGTAATTTCGTAACCCTCTCAAGACCTTCGGGTGATGCAACCAAAAACAAACCGATAATTTTTTTACAGCCTTTTTGCTTCAAGAGATCAATTGTTGCCAGGAGAGTTCCACCAGTAGCAAGCATAGGATCAATAATTAATGCAGTTCTTTGATCAATATCGGTAATCACTTTGTCAAAATAAGCAACCGGATCTAACGTTTCCTCATCTCTGTATAGACCTACTACACTCACTTTAGCATTGGGGACAAGGGTTAAAACTCCATCAAGCATCCCAAGACCGGCACGCAAAATAGGAACAACTGAAAGTTTTTTACCACTGAGCATTTGAGTATTAATTGGCTCCCCTTGCCAACCATTGACTTCTCTGTTTTCCAGAGGTAAGTCTCTTGTGGCTTCATAAGTAAGAAGACTTGCAACCTCATTAGCAAGCTCACGAAATTGTTTTGTACTAATGCCTTGCTGCCTAAGAAGGGCAATCTTGTGAGCTATTAATGGATGATTTATTGCATTGAGAGGCATCGTGAGTCCTAAAAGTTAATCTTAATTTATTTTGATTTTACATGTTTATACAAAATGTAATATTATTCTAAAACTCTTAGGAAGATAATAAGTAAGATATAAATTTTAAATAAAGTCTTTTTGAAATGAAATTTGGAATTTTAGGTGAAGCAAAAATCGCAAGGGAGCATGTCGTTCCTGCAATAATTAATGCTGGACATGAAGTCACTCACGTCGGAAGAAGAAAGCCAGGGCAATCTGCCCTACCCGCAATCTATGGTGATGCCATAGAGACTGATTATGATAGCCTTATCAATGATCCATCCATTGAGGCAATCTATAACCCCCTCCCCAATCATCTTCATGTCCCCTACTCAATTGAAGCACTTAAAAATAATAAACACGTCTTATGTGAAAAGCCCGTTGCACTCAACCTAAAAGAATTAGAGCATCTTGAGAAGGTGGCCAATGAGAGCAAAGCATTTTTCTATGAAGCCTTTATGGTCAGAAGTCATCCACAATGGCAATGGCTTCAAAATCTTAATATTGGTAAATACCAGTCATCTCACTTTATTTTCAGCTACCCTAAACAGCCTGAGGGCAATGTTCGAAATCTCATTAGATATGGAGGCGGCCCGTTATTTGATATTGGTTGTTATGCCATCTTATCGGGCTGTATGATCTTCAAGGGAGAGCCTAAAGTTCTCTCAGCAGTTGCCACAATGTGTGATCAATACGAGACCGAAAAACAGGTTGATGCAACCCTTAGATGGCCGGACGGGGAAACACTCAGCTTTACCGTTTCGGCTGATGCGGCTCTTTGTCAATCATTCACTGTTCTGGGTTCTGATGGATGGGCAGAATTAAATGTTCCAGTCAACCCCCCAGAAAAAACATCTGCCAATTGGTCTGCTGGAGGACTTCATGAAGGAAACTATGTTGAATTTCCAACATGTAATCAGTATCAGCTTATGGTTGAGGAATTTGTGAAGCGTTCAGAGTCTGGAGATAAATCAGACTTCATCTTTTCAAAAATTGTAACTAAAGCAATTAATGAAATTCAAAAAATTGCTGGCTTAACAATTTAATAAATTCATCTAGAATTGAAAAGATTGCGAATCAATATTTCATTATTGATTCCGGCACATGGTATCTTATAACGCTATGAAAACTGACACTCCATTTGTTATTGCTGGACGAACTTTTAACTCAAGACTTCTAGTTGGCTCAGGTAAATATAAAGATCTTAACGAAACAAAATTGGCAACAGAAAATTCTGGCTCTGAAATCATTACTGTGGCCATTCGAAGGACAAATATTGGGCAAAACGTGAATGAAGAAAGCCTTCTAGATGTCATCTCACCAGAAAAATACACGATTCTTCCCAATACTGCAGGTTGCTATAATGCAAAAGATGCAGTAAGAACTTGCCTTCTTGCAAGAGAGTTATTGGATGGTCATAATCTAGTAAAGCTGGAGGTTCTTGGAGATGAAAAGACACTTTATCCCAACATTGTTGAAACTCTTGATGCAGCAAAAACACTAATCAAAGAAAACTTTGATGTCATGGTCTATACCTCTGATGACCCTATTGTTGCAAAGGAGCTTGAAGAAATTGGGTGTTGTGCAATCATGCCTCTAGGCTCTCTCATTGGCTCTGGTCAAGGTATATCCAACCCCTTTAACATTAAATTAATAAAAGAGAGCTCTAACGTGCCCGTTCTTGTAGATGCTGGCGTTGGCTGTGCAAGCGACGCTGCCAGAGCAATGGAGCTTGGGTGCGACGGCGTTCTAATGAACTCAGCTATTGCTAATGCAAATGATCCTGTATTAATGGCAAGCGCAATGAAACATGCCATTATTGCTGGAAGAGAGTCATACCTTGCTGGCAGAATGATGAAAAAAGCCTTTGCTAGTGCAACCTCTCCATTGGAAAATCTTATCTAATTACAATCTCCACTCATGAATTTTTCAAACAAAATAAGTGATCTTGAAAAAAATCACCTATTGCGTTCTAGAAGAATTGCAAATAGTGCCCAAGGCACAAAAATGAAAATTGATAACAAAGATATTATTAATTTTTGCTCAAATGATTACTTGTCTCTTGCGAATCATCCAAAGATCAAGGAGGCCCTAGTTCAAGGTGTTGAGAAGTATGGAGCTGGATCAGGTGCATCGCATTTAGTTAGTGGTCATTCTGAGTCTCACAACCTACTTGAAGAGTCTTTAGCAGAGTTCACAGGGCAGGAGAGTGCCCTGTTATTTTCATCAGGCTATAGTGCTAATCTTGGAATATTTTCTGCTCTTAGGGATGAGATAGAATGGTCAGTTCAAGACAAATTAAATCACGCTTCACTGATTGATGGATGCCGTTTAGTTGGCCTTCCAATTCAAAGGTACCATCATAATAATCTTGAGTCTCTTGCTAACAAAATAAAAAAACAGTCTGGCCCCGGACTTGTTGTTACTGACAATGTCTTTAGTATGGATGGAGATCGAGCGAATATTCAAGGAATTGCTAAGATTATTGACAAATCTAATACTACTCTTATGCAGGATGATGCACACGGCTTTGGTATCTTTGATCCAATTATTCCAAAGCACTCTATCTATATGGCAACTCTTGGAAAGGCTGCAGGCGTTATGGGGGCTTTTGTTTCTGGAGACAAGGACTTCATAGAGTTTCTGATTCAAAAATCAAGGCCTTACACTTATACTACTGCACTGCCAGCTAGCCTATGTCATGCTCTCCAAAAAAGTCTTGAATTGATAAGCCAAGGAGAACAACAAGAGAAATTAATTAATAATATCCAGCATTTTAGGTCTATGGCTGGACAACTTGGACTGAGTTTTGAAGAATCAAATAGTGCAATTCAGCCACTCATAATAGGCTCTAGCTCGAAGGCTTTATTAATTAGTGATGTCTTATTTAAGGAAGGGTTTTTTGTGAGCGCAATTCGCCCCCCCACGGTCCCCCCTAATTCGGCAAGACTTCGTTTTACTGTTGCGGCTAATCATACACTTAAACAAATAGACGCTCTACTTGAAAAGGTCAATGATGCTATGGCATAGAACAATTGGCAAAGGTCAGAACTTAGTTTTATTGCATGGGTGGGCTTTTAACAGCGATATTTTTATTGAGTTAGTAGATAAATATAAGAATGATTACTGTATTACAGTAATCGATTTACCGGGTCATGGAAGAAGTCCAGATGTTGAGGGTGACATTGAAGATTGGTGCAATGAAATCATCAGGTTTATTCCTGAAAAGTCTATTCTCTTAGGATGGTCACTGGGCGGGTTACTCTCTATTTTTATAGCTCATCAAGTTAAAATTAAAGAACTGATTTTAGTTGCTGCAAGTCCATGCCTTGTGAACAATGATAACTGGGATTTTGGAATAAGGCGTGAAGTATTTGATCAATTTGCTGAGAATCTCAAAGTTGATAGTACTAAGGCACTCAAGCGTTTCGTGAGTCTGCAAAGTAAAAATAAATCTCAAATCCAAGAACTACATCACTCTATTCAAAAATATCCAGCCTCTCATAGCGCTTTAAATGATGGTATAGAAATAATTACGCAGTCCGACTTAAGGGCAGAATTTAGAGATATCAATATTCCAAAGAAATGCATTTTAGGAAAACTTGATACACTTGTCCCAGCAAAAATTCAACATTGGTATTCTGATGCTGAGACCAAAACTCAAGTCCTAAAATCTGGACACCTCCCATTTTTAGAAAATAGCTTTCATATCTAATTTTGATTGAGTCACAGCTCTGTATCAGCTCTAATAGATATAAGGATTTTGGTATAATTTAAGTAAATTATTTCACCAATAAAAAAATGAGTGCATTAGTCGGAGTCATTATGGGTTCCAAATCTGATTGGCCCACAATGAAAAATGCCACGGAAATACTGGAAGAGTTAGGTGTCTCCTATGAAGTTAAAGTAGTTTCCGCTCATAGAACTCCTGATTTAATGTTTGAATATGCTGAAACAGCAGAGGCAAGAGGCCTAAAAGTCATTATTGCAGGTGCTGGAGGTTCTGCTCATTTGCCGGGAATGGTTGCCTCAAAAACCGTTGTCCCAGTCTTAGGGGTTCCAGTTCAATCTAAAGCTTTAAGTGGCCAAGATTCTTTATTATCAATCGTTCAAATGCCTGGAGGTATTCCAGTTGGGACTCTTGCTATTGGAAACTCTGGGGCAAAAAATGCTGGCATTCTGGCAGCTCAGATTATAGGAAACCATGATCAGACTGTAAGAGAAAGAGTATGCAAGTTTAGATCAGATCAAACTCAAAACGTTTTAAATAATCCAAACCCAGAAAATTAGAGTATGAAAATTGGTGTTCTTGGTGCTGGTCAATTAGGAAGAATGCTCGCACTATCTGCCTACCCTCTTGGTCATAAAATGAGATTTTTAGCATTAACTGAAGAGGACCCGTCATCCCTACTTGGCAAGACTTTCATTCATGACAATAATCCAGATGTAATCAATAAATTTTCTGATGACTCTGATGTTGTAACTTATGAAAGTGAAAATACAGATCTCACTATTGTCAATGAAATAGCTAAAACTACAAAGATTTATCCTGGAGACTTGTCTCTTCATTTAACTCAACACAGAGGAAGAGAAAAAACTTTGCTGCAAAAATTAAATATTCCTTGTGCACCATTTGCATTGGTAAATAACTTTTCAGATTTAAGTCAAGCTATCAAAAATATCGGCCTTCCTGCTATTTTAAAAACAACAAAAGATGGATATGATGGAAAAGGTCAATTCCTAATTGAAACTGAATCTCAAATGAATGATGCTTGGGAAGCGATGTCTGGGGTTGAGTCTATTCTTGAAGGCTTTATTAACTTCAAAAGAGAATTATCGCTCATTGCAGTTAGAGCAATTGATGGTAATCTAAAATTCTACCCTTTAGTTGAAAACTCTCACCATGAAGGAATCTTAAGACTGACAATGGCTCCAGCACAAGAGATATCTGATTCACTCCAAAAAAAAGCTGAAAGTTATATGAAGCTGCTGATAACTAAAATGAACCATGTTGGCGTTTTAACTCTTGAATTATTTGACTCAGATGATGATTTGATTGTTAATGAGATTGCTCCTAGAGTTCATAATTCTGGGCACTGGACAATTGAAGGGGCACAAACTTCTCAGTTTGAAAATCATATTAGAGCAATTACAAACAGCCCGTTGGGTGATACATCAGTTAAAAGTAAATTCAACGCAATGATTAACATTATCAGTAAGCATGGCCCAACAAACAAGGTTCTTGAAACTAGGAATGCTCACTTACATTTGTATGATAAGAAGGAGCGACAAAATAGAAAATTAGGTCACATAACAATTACTTCTGACTCTTACAAAGAACTTCAGAAATCAATTGCAAATCTTAGTAGCTATCTACCCTAGTCCTCATTGAGATCTAGCTCACTTCCATGCCTCTCTAACTCTTCATGATAAAACTGCTCTGCAAGCTTTTCTTCATACTGATAGGCTGATAATTCACTCACCTCAACTTCTGCTAGAAACTGGCAAACATGGATCATTTCATGGCACATCGTAATGATAAATTTTTTCTGATCTAATGACTCTTCAATCTCGATGAAAAATTTTCCATCGCCCTCATAATCTGTCCAAGCCAGAGCGTCTTGAACCTTATGGATAGTGAGGTCTATAGTAGGAAGGTTGTTCTTATTAAATAAACCATTACAGCAAAAATTAAACAATTGTCGCGAGAGCTCTATTTGTTCCTTATTGCCACCATGAATGTAAATCATAGATTAATGATGTATCTATTTAAAAATGCTTTTCTAGATAATTAATTATATCGTCAGACTCATAAAGCCAACTCACTTCTCCAGCATAATCAATTCTGAGGCATGGAACTTGTACTTTGCCTCCGTTCAATTCGAGCTCTTTTCTAAAATCACCTTGCTGAGCATTACGAGTCTCTAGTTTTAAATTTAATCGTTTAATTGCTCTTCGAGTTTTGATACAAAAAGGACAAGCATAGAATTCATAAAGCTTAAGTGACTCAGTTTGATTATCAACCTGTAATTGTTTTTCAGAGCTCCTTTGAACAACTCTTGGCTTAATCAACCAGTCTAAGAAAATTAAAATTCTTCCAGAACCCTCTCTAAGGAGCTTTAAGATTAATCTCATAGACTTTGCTTGTAAGCAATCAAAGTATTTTCAAGCAAAGTAGCTATAGTCATTGGGCCAACTCCTCCAGGAACTGGTGTTATTGCTCCAGCTGTATCTTTAATAGCATCATAATCAACATCTCCAACAAGCGAACCATCCTCTAAACGATTGATTCCTACATCGATCACGACTGCTCCTTCCTTAACCCAATCACCTTTAACCATCTTTGGAATGCCAACGCCAACAACGAGGATGTCAGCCTCTCTTACTTTGCCTGGGAGATCCTTTGTTTTGCTATTACAAATGGTGACAGTACCTCTAGCATTTAACAGCTCCATCGCCATGGGTCTTCCAACAATATTGGAAGCACCAATGACCACACAATTCATGCCTTCAATCTGACAATCAATTGACTCTAACATTGTCATTACACCTTTAGGTGTACAGGGTCTCAAATGAGACTTATTTTGCATTAACTTGCCAATGTTCTCACTATGAAAACCATCAACATCTTTTAGTGGAGAAATATGTTCAATGACTTTGTTTGCATCGATATGTTTGGGCAACGGAAGTTGCACAAGAATACCATCAATCTGTGGATTATTATTCAATCGCTCCACCTCTTCAAGTAACTGCTCTTCAGTTATGTTTTCGGACTTAATAATCTTGTCAGAAAAAAAACCAGCTTGTTTGCAAGCAAGCTCTTTATTTCGAACATAAACAGCTGATGCTGGATCTTCACCAACCAAAATAACAGCAAGGCCTGGTGGACGCTCAAAAGTACTTACCTCTTCAGCAATTTTTGAACGAAGATTTTTTGCAATTTCTTTACCGTCAATAATATTCATTATTTAAATTCCTTTTTTACTTTTTTTAAATCACTCTCTGTATCCACACCTATTCCAGTTTCAGCTGTAGAAATCTCAACATGTATATCAAACCCGTTTGCTAAAAAAGTAAGCTGCTCTAATTTTTCAGCAATCTCGAGGCTAGATACTTTCATCTTAGAATGCCCTTTTAAGAAATCTGCTTTATAGGCATACAAACCAACATGCCTAAAGCAAAGATCTAAATCTATCTCACTGCTAGATCTAAATGCTGGAACAGGAGATCTTGAGAAATATAAAGCTTTTCCGCGCGAATTATATACAACTTTGACGCAGTTCTCGTCAAAGTATTCCTCTTGCGAATTAATTTTTTCACACAAAGTTGCCACACTCATACCTGAAGTAGCTAGGTTTGAAGCCACTTGATTCAACGCTTCAGGAGCCATCATTGGCTCATCACCCTGCAAATTTACAATGATTTGATGATCCTTAAAGCTCAAGTCAGAAACGACTTGAGACAAACGAGATGTGCCTGAAGTATGCTTCAGACTGGTCATACATACCTCGGCACCAAAGTCTAGTGCAACTTGCCTTATTTTCTCATCATCTGTTGCAATGATCACTCGTGCAGCATTGCTCTTGATTGCATTTGAGTATGTGTGCTCAATAAGAGTTTTCCCATTAATGTCCTTTAATAGTTTTGCCGGTAATCGACTTGAAGCGTATCTGGCAGGAATAATAATGGTAAAGTCCATTATTTTGAGGATTCTATTTTTCTGGCTTCTTCAACGAGAAGAATTGGAATGCCATCAATAATTGGATAGGCTAATTGACTTTTCTCACAAATTAACTCTTCACCAACTAGCTCTAAAGGCGCCTTACTAAGGGGGCATACGAGCATTTGTAATAAATCATTATCAATCACAACTTTGACTCCAACTGATGATAAAACTCAGGTTCTATTTTTGCGTTTACATCCAAGTGCCACATCGCACTAGATTCAAACTGAGAACATTTTACACAATCCTTAGAAGTCATTAGGATTGGATATTCATTATCAAAACTCAAATCTTCTTTCTTAAACTGGTAATGATCTGGAAATGGTTTGGCTATGATGTCAATTCCAAGATCTTCAAGAATTGAAAAGAAATTATTAGGCTTCCCTATTCCAGCAACTGCGTAACATCGCCTCCCCCTAAAAAATTCAAGATCTTTCTTTTCACCTGTAATTAAGTTTAAAAAGCCCTTGTACTCTAATTGACTAGAAATTTCTCCATCCAAAGATGAGCCATTATTGATTATAAAATCGACAGAATTAAGTCTATTTTTTGAGTCTCTTAATGGGCCGGAAGGTAGAAATAAGCCATTACCTAACCTGCTCTTTCCATCAATAACCGCAACTTCAATATCACACCCCATAGAATAGTGCTGAAGGCCATCATCACTAATAATAATGTCTAGTTGATATTGTTGACTCAAATACTCAACCGCTTTGATTCTTTTTTTTGATACTGCAACTACAGCATGAGTTTTCTGCTTAATTAATAAAGGTTCATCACCACACTCCATTGGATTACTTGCGGGCAAAACTTCTAAAACCTCTTTAGAATAATTACCACCATAACCTCTAGAAACCACCCCTACCTTTTTATTTCTTGATTCAAAATAATTTACAATTGAAATCACAATTGGAGTTTTACCGGTTCCTCCAGCGGTTATATTACCAACCACAACTACTGGTACATTGGACTTTTTAACATTCAGAATACTGGACTTATATAGCCAAAAGTGTATTCTAGAAACGGTATAAAAAACTAAAGATAAAGGAAGAAGTAAAAAGTTGATAATGCCAAACTTGCTATGGTTTATAGAACTTAGATTGCCTAACATTTTGATGACTTTAATTACTTTAAAAACATTTATTATGACAAAATATTCTGACCATGAGTGTTGAATTTCAGATTTCCAACCAATATTTAAGATCAAACCGAAAAAAAGGTTTTGTTTCTTTCATTTCAGGCGTCTCAATGATTGGTCTCATTTTGGCTGTAATGTCCTTAATTACAGTCATGTCTGTGATGAACGGCTTTCATGAAGAACTAACAAACAGAGTTCTCAATACCATTTCTCACTCATATATAACTGGGTCAGATGATACGATTGAAAGTTGGGATGATATTCAAATAAAAATTAATTCTAATGATCGCGTTATCGCCTCCTCACCTTATGTTGAAGACTTTGCTTTAATGACCTCAAAGAGCGCAACTCAAGGAGTTAGCGTTCGAGGAATCATTATTGACCAGGAATCTTTAACTTCTGTCCTCTTAGATGATATTAAATATGGATCGCTGAGCCTTGAGGAAAACCAATCCTCTGCAATAATTGGTGTGGGATTGGCAACTCTGATGGGTACTGGAGTGGGTGACGAAATAACTCTTATTGCACCAGCGAGAAATGCACTGGGCATTCTAGTTCCTCAATCTCAAAGCTTTATTATTAGTGGTATTTTTAATGCTGGACTGAACGACTATAACAATGGATTAGCTTTTATTCACCTTTTTGATGCTCAGGATTTATTTACTCTTGGCAATAAAGTTTCTGGAATTCGACTCAAGGTTGATGATCTATTTAAAGCGAATCAAATAACAAACGAAGTTGTAGGATCTTTAGGTGATGGCTATTACGGCGTGGATTGGATGCAACAACAAAAGCATTTTATCAGGGCATTAAATCTTGAAAAACAGATGATTGCTATTATCCTCTCATTAATAATTGCGGTAGCTGCCTTCAATATTGTCTCTATGATGGTGATGGTAGTCACGGATAAAAAATCTGATATTGCAATTCTTAGAACCCTAGGGATGACACCAAAAAGAATCGTTAAAATTTTTTATTATCAAGGGATCAGTATTGGCTTAATTGGAATAAGCATAGGCACTATTCTTGGATTACTTTTAGCAGTTAACATCGAGTCAGTCATTTCTGGAATTGAGAGCATTATTGGATTTCAATTTTTTCCTAAGGATGTCTTTTATATCAATCGTTTTCCATCAAAGATTATGCCAAGTGATGTCATTAGTATTGTGATAGGTTCTTTTGTTTTAGTCATTATTGCAGCCATATATCCAGCAAAACGTGCAGGTAGAATTAATATTTCTGAGGTATTGAGACATGAGTGATATTATCGAGTGTCGGTCCTTATGTTTTAATTATGGTGATGGAGATTCTAAGACATCTGTACTTAATAATTTAAACTTTAAAGTTGAAACTAATGAAAAAATAGCGATCGTAGGTCAGTCAGGCTGCGGTAAATCCACTCTCCTTAATTTAATGGCTGGTCTTGATACACCATCAGAAGGCGAAGTACTCATAAATAACATTAACATCTCTAATCTAAAAGAACGCCAAAGAACAGAACTTAGAGCAAAAAATCTTGGCTTTGTTTATCAATTTCATCACTTGCTTAAAGATTTTTCAGCAATCTACAATACCGCTCTCCCTCTTCTTATTAATGATGTTGATAAAAATGAAGCACTAAAAAAAGCTGAAAATATCTTAAAAAAAGTTGGATTAGAAAATCGTATCACCCATAAACCCTCTGAACTTTCTGGTGGTGAGAGACAGAGAGTTGCTATTGCAAGAGCAATGATTACAGAGCCTGCCTGTCTTTTAGCTGATGAACCTACTGGTAATTTAGATGAAAAAAATGCTCGAGATGTATTGGATTTGATTATCGAACTTAATAACAATCAAAATACAGCGCTTTTGATAGTTACCCATGACCTTTCTATAGCCAATAAGATGTCAAGACGATTCGATTTAACTGATGGCAGCCTTAATGAAAGATAAAGTAATTCTTGTCATAATCGATGGACTAAAGTATCAGACTGCAATTGAACAGTGTGGTTATTTAGAAGCACTTGTGGAGTCAAAAAAGGCACGAAGAATGAAAATGATTGCAGTTTTGCCTACCTTATCTGCACCAATCTATGAAACGCTTCATACAGGACTTGAACCTTTGGAGCATGGCATAACTTCTAACGACAATCTTCGTAAATCTAAATTTAAAAATATCTTCGCAATTGCTAAGGCTAGCGGATTAGTAACAGCTGCTGCCGCGCACTCCTTTTTTTCCACTTTGTATAATGAAGATCCTTATATTCCGATTAGAGATCAAGAGGTTAATGATCCTGATCAAGCTATACAGCATGGACGTTTTTATTCAGAGAATGGTTATTCAGCATTTAATATTGCATTACCATCAGATCATGATTTAATGAATCAAGCGAGTATGTTGGTTAGTCGATATGAGCCCCACTATCTAATGATTCATTCTTGCAGTTGTGATTCTATTGGTCACAAATTTGGAGGAAACTCACTCGAATACGCAAAGCAAGCATGGCAAGTGAACGATCAATTAGCTCAACATATTCCTTTTTGGATCGAGAAAGGATACCGAATTTTAATTACATCAGATCATGGATTTACGGACTCTGGTAATCATGGTGGTAGCAGTGAAATTGAAAGATGGACGCCTTTTTATGACATTGGTCATCCAATACCAGGTGTAGGGAGCAAAGAAGTCTCTCAACTTTCGGTAGCTCCCAGTATTTTGTCAATACTGGGGCTCAGTATCCCTAAAAAAATGAATGCACCGCTGATTGATAAATAAAGAGCTCTGAATCTAGGCTAAAAACTGAATCATAATTCCTGCAGCGATTGCCGATCCAATAACACCAGCGACGTTTGGACCCATTGCGTGCATCAATAAGAAGTTTTGAGGGTTAGATTCAAGACCCACTCTGTTTGAAACTCGAGCAGCCATTGGAACTGCAGAAACACCAGCAGAACCAATCAGTGGGTTGATTTTTGTTTTGCTAAATACATTCATCAACTTCGCCATCAATAATCCGCTCATAGTTCCGATAGCAAAGGCAACCATACCTAATAATAAAATTCCTAAAGTATCTAGTTTTAAGAACTCTGCTGCAATTAATTTAGAACCAACAGCCAGTCCAAGAAAAATGGTCACAATATTAATGAGAGCATTTTGCGTTGTATCACTTAAACGGTCAACCACACCACACTCTTTCATAAGATTTCCAAAAGCAAACATTCCAAGAAGAGGGGCGGCATCAGGAAGCAATAAACCAACAAGCAACAATAGCATGATTGGAAATACAATTTTCTCAGTCTTTGACACTTCACGCAGTTGTACCATTTGTATTTGACGCTCTTTTTCTGTCGTAAAAAACTTCATAATTGGCGGCTGAATGAGTGGCACTAGTGCCATATAAGAGTATGAGGCAACTGCAATAGCACCAAGCAATTCAGGAGCTAATTTTGAAGCAACATAAATAGAGGTTGGTCCATCCGCACCTCCAATAATACCAATCGCTGCTGCTTGCTTTAGACTAAAGTCAAATACACCTAGTGATGTCAACGCAATCGCACCTAACAATGTTGCAAAAATACCGAATTGTGCTGCAGCTCCCAGAAGTAAAGTCTTGGGATTGGCCAAAAGTGGTCCAAAGTCTGTCATCGCACCAACACCCATAAAAATGATTAAAGGAGCTATCCCACTAGCAATTGCAATAGTATAAAAAGTGTACAACATTCCATCCCTATATCCCAAATCACTTACAGTTTGAATTGCCAAAGCGTGCTGAGCACCAGAACTTTCTTTAAATGCATCATAAATCTCTGAAGCTGTATTCCAACTCGCCAAATTAAGGCTGTTAGCCAAAGCACTTAAAACTTCAGGATCAGCTGCATAAATTGCACTTCCCATAGCAGATAAAGCAAGCCCAGCACCAGGGATATTACTTAATATTGCACCAAATCCAATTGGCAGTAAAAGCAAGGGTTCAAATTTTTTTACGATTGCAAGGTACAACAACAGAAGACCAACTAATATCATCGCCCCAGAACCAAAGTCTAGCTGATAGAGCCCGGAGTTTTCCAACAGAGTGTATAAATTTTCCATAATTGATTAAGCTAAAGAAATTATTGCCTGTCCAGCAGAAACCTGATCACCCTCACTAACATTGACGGCTACAACTGTACCTGATCGAGCAGCTTTAACTTCAGTTTCCATTTTCATTGCCTCAAGAATAACAAGCGTGTCTCCTTCGTTAATTTGTTGGTTTGGTGAAACCAAAACCTTCCAGATATTACCAGCAAGTGGTGCTGGAATGTCTTCAGCATTAACTACTGTTGGTGCTGCTTGAGGCGCTGATGCTTGAGGCACTGCAGATGCCTGTCCAGCAACCTGGATTGAAGAAATATCTCCACCAGATTTCACTTCAACAACATACTCTTGGCCATTATGTTTGACTGTATAAACACCATCTTCTTTAGGCCCTTCACTTGGAGCCTGCGGAACTGGCTCGAAGAAATCAGGATTATTTCGATTTTCTAAGAACTGCATTCCCACTTGCGGAAATAGAATGTAAATTAACAAATCATCAATTTTTTCATTTTCTAGTTTGATACCCTTTTCTGCAATGATTGAATCGAATTCTGCTTCCAAGGTATCCATTTCTGGATCAATATTATCTGCTGGACGACAGGTAATTGCCTCACCACCATCTAGCACACGGGCCTGAAGTTCAGCATTGACAGGCGCTGGTGATGCGCCATATTCACCCTTAAGTATTCCTGCTGACTCTTTTGCAATTGATTTATAACGCTCACCCAGTAAAACATTCATAACAGCTTGAGTACCCACAATCTGAGATGTTGGTGTTACAAGAGGAATATAACCTAGATCTTCTCTTACGCGTGGGATCTCTTTTAATACCTCATCGAGTCTATCTAGAGCATTATTCTCCCGAAGCTGGCTTTCCATATTTGTTAACATGCCACCAGGCACTTGAGCCAACAATATACGAGGATCAATACCTTTCAATGAACCTTCAAATTTGGCATATTTTGGACGCACCTTTCTAAAGTAAGCATCAATCTCTTCTAACTGCTCCATATCGATGCCAGTTTTGCGAGGACCATGATCCAAAATCGAGACCACTGCATTAGTCGAAGAGTGCCCATATGTCATGCTCATCGAAGCAATTGATGTATCTACACGATCAATGCCCGCCTCAATTGATTTAATTAAGGTTGCTGTTGAGAGGCCTGTTGTTGCATGGGCATGAAGCTGTATAGGAATATCAATTGCCTTCTTCAGTTTTTTCACAAGGTCATAGGCAACATAAGGCTGAAGAAGTCCAGCCATATCTTTAATACAGAGTGAATGAGCGCCCATATCTTCAATTTGCTTAGCCATATCAATCCAAAGTTCTGTAGTGTGAACTGGACTAAGTGTGTAAGAAATAGTGCCCTGAGCATGCTTACCAACTTTTACCGTTTGGTCAACCGCTGTTTTTAGGTTTCGCATATCGTTCATTGCATCAAAAATGCGTAAAACGCCAACACCATTTTCTGCGCAACGATCAACAAAATTCCTTACCACGTCGTCACCGTAATGACGATAGCCTAATAAATTCTGTGCTCTAAGCAGCATCTGCTGCGGCGTATTAGGCATCGCTTTGCTAATTTCTCTAATTCTATCCCAAGGGTCTTCACCCAAAAAACGAATACATGCATCAAAAGTAGCACCGCCCCATGATTCCGTTGACCAATACCCCACTTTATCTATCTTTTCAGCAATGGGCAGCATATCATCAATTCTCATCCTAGTTGCGAAAAGTGACTGGTGTCCATCTCTTAAAACAAGTTCAGTAATTCCTACGGGTTGTGTGTTGACATCATTTGACATATATTAAGCTCCAGTATGCAATTTAATTGCTTTCTTAATGATTGATTTTGTATCCTCATCTATTAAATTATCCGTTTGGATTGGTGCAACAGAATTACTGGGTGCAAAAGGCTGGATTTTTAAGACAGCAGCTGACATAAACCTAGTCAAAACCACCATTAAAGCCAAAAATACAAATACAAACCCCATCCCAAAAAGGGTTAAGTTGATTGCTTCACTGAGTAAATTATTGTCCATAATAGATAGCCATAAAAAAATTGATTCTATGGTTTAAATTTTAATATCAAATAATTAGTTTTAATCCTAGTGATACCCCAAAATTCAATTATATGAATAATCTTTCAATTCATATTTGGTACCAGTGGACGGGCTCGAACCGTCACTCCCGTGAAGGAACCGGATTTTGAATCCGGCGTGTCTACCAATTCCACCACACTGGCATTAATTAGGTTTATTTGTGTCTGAAAGTAATTCTTCCTTTTGTCAAATCATAAGGAGTCATTTCAACAGTGACCTTATCGCCAGGCAATATACGTATATAGTGTTTACGAATCTTTCCAGAAATATGAGCAAGAACGCTGTGACCATTCTCCAATTCAACTTTAAATGTTGTGTTGGGTAACTTCTCTTTTACGACGCCCTCTAGTTCAATGTAATCACTTTTTGACATATATTCATTCGATATAAATTAAAAACCAAAATGCATTATACCTAAATACTTTTATTTTTTTCATTAGGTATAGGTACAAAACCCATATATGGCAAGAAAAAAACTAAATCGCGATTGAAAATTTAGTGGATGTGTCTTTTTGAATGAACCCAGCCCTGAAGCTTTTGAAAATCTGTCTTTTTTTCGGGTTGTACGATTTTTTCAAGTTCAACAAGCCTATCATTAAGTTCATTAAACGCATTTGTATAGTGTTTGCTCTTAATAGACTCTTGATAGAGCTTAGACTTAAGAGTTGCAATGACTGAAACTAAATCTTCATCATTACTAACTTCATTGATCAGTGAATCTGAATTTAGTTTAGTTTGAGTATTTTGGAAACGCTTCAGATGTTGCGTTGCTTCTGATCGAACATTTCCATCCGATAAAGAATCATCAGTAGCTAAATTGCTTGGATTAAATGGGATTACTCTTTCAGAAATGTTTAGGTCTTGGAGGGAGCCTCGAGTTGTAGGTTGTTGGACGGTGAAGCCACTAACACCTAGTAAGCGTGCAACCCATGAAATTCCAAATCTTATCACCTGAACTCCTGATATAGTTTTGTATATGTTACCCAAACAATTTATATTTGTGGATTTTTTTATGACTTTTTATTAACTAAAAGATTAACTAAATCCTCGTCTGAAGGATTTTCCGTAACCTCAATATTTTTGAAACCATGATCCTTTGCAAGAACTCTGAGCCTTTCACTAAAAACAATAATTTTTTTTGTTAGGAGAATTTGAATAAAATCTACAGAAATACTATGAACTAAACGCATAATATTTACAAGACTCTGTTCACTAGTGGCCATAAGAACGCCATTAGAATAATTCATAAATGTCTCAAATGACTGACTATGTTGAAATGTTAATTCGCATTGAACTCTCTCGTAGACTTCTAAATAATCAACTTGATTTTTAATGCCCAAAGTATTTTTCAAAGTTTCAGAGCCACCCTTGCCTCTTATAATTAGGATTTTATTGTTAGACAAAATTAGACACTCTTTCATCTTTAAAAGCTCCTGACTAGAAGCATTTTTCTTGGGGTAACAGTCAACTTTGATATTTTTTCTCTTGAGTTGATTCGCTGTAGCAGGTCCAACAGCAAAAACTTTAAGAGGGGAAAGAAGCAATTGATCAAAATATTCTTCAGCATAGTTAACCGCATTTACACTTATAAAAATAATGACATCATATTGGTGTGTATGAAAAATAGGTTTAAGCTTTTTTATCTCAAAAGTCGGAAACAAAGCGAAATCAATTTCGTTAGCTAACAAAAGTGATTCAAGGTTTTTAGTTTGCGCTATTGGTCTAGTAATCAGTAGCATGCTAGCATTATAAATATATTTAGTAAAAGACTTTTCTTTTCATTTCTTTTGAATAGTCCAACTTCAATCGAATAACTTCACAAGTGTTTGTTTATTTCAAACTGGGTTGACTTTATAATGGTCAATAAATTTTATTAATACAATAATATGTTAATTTCCATTTTATCTCTTTTAATTGGCTTTGGTTTGCTCATATGGAGCGCAGATACTTTCACAGAAAATGGAGCTAAAATCGCTAGAATTTTTAATATTTCTCCTTTAATTATTGGTCTACTAATTTTTGGGTTTGGTACTTCTGCACCTGAAATGTTAGTCTCGGGTCTGGCAGCATTCGATGGGCATCCTGAACTTAGCATTGGAAATGCTTTTGGTTCTAACATTTTCAATATAGGTCTAGTCCTTGGAGTAACTGCCATTATTTATCCGGTAACAGTTGAAAAGACAGTTTTGAAGAAAGAGTGGGGTTTTCTATTTCTTTCATCTTTAGTTGCAGGTTTTTTACTGATGGACGGCTTCTTGAGCTTTTTAGATGGATTGACCCTTTTAGCCTTACTTTTTCTATTTCTTTATTATGTTTTTAGTGAATCAAAAAAAGGAAACAATAGTGAAATAGAGGTTTCAGAAGAATCAATTGATAACCAAGGTAAGGGAAGGATATGGACTCTTCTATTAGTCTCACTTATCATTTTAGTGTCTAGTGCAAGGCTTGTTGTTTGGGGCGGAACTAATCTCGCCCTGGCTTTTGGAGTGAGTGATTTAATTATTGGGTTAACAGTGGTTGCTCTTGGAACCAGTCTCCCTGAGCTCGCTGTCGCAATTAGCAGTGCTTTAAAAAGACAACATCAAATGATCATCGGAAATATTATAGGATCTAATTTATTTAATACTTTGGGTGTCCTAGCAATACCGGGATTAATCCTACCTTTTCAGATTCCTGAAGAGGTAATGAATAGGGATTTTATTTATATGATTGTTCTTACTCTGTTAATCCTAGTCTTGTCATTTAAACTAAAAATAAACCGATTTGGGGGCATAATCCTTTTAGGAGTTCTAGCCTCATATCTGTACCAATTAGTTTGGATTTAAAATTAAAAAATCTTAATGAGACTAAAGAGCTAGCAGAAACAATTGCTGAGTGCTGCTCTAAAATAAAATCTCCCTGCGTAATCTATTTAGTTGGTGATTTAGGAGTTGGAAAAACTACTTTTGCTCAATTTTTTATAAGATATTTTGGCTTTGATAAGGTCAAAAGTCCAACTTATACTTTAGTGGAATCATACCAAAATGATCAAGCAGATATCCACCACTTTGATTGTTATCGACTAACTGATCCTGAAGAGTTAGAATATATTGGTATTCGAGATTATCTTAAATCAAATAGTCTTCAGTTAATTGAATGGCCAGAATTAGGAAAGGGATCAATAGCAAATGCTGATATTTCAATCAAACTTAGCGGCAATGGAGACTCTAGAGAAGCTCAAATTTTATTTGAATCTAAATTAGGCAGATCAATTCAAAAATGCGTAATTGGATAAGTCTTCTTTTAATTTTTTTCTCATCTATTGCTTCTGGGGAAGACAAAACAACACTCTATGATTTTAGATATTGGTCTGCGCCTGACCATACTCGAATAGTTATCGATAAAGAAGAGGATACTCTTTTCAATATTAAGAGTTCTAATGATTATGTCATTATTAGCTTTGATGATGCGGAAGTTCTATCTGAAACCTTTTCAAATATTTTTTTTAAAGACGATCGGATACAAAAAGTAAGAATTAAGCGCGAAAAAAGCACCATCAAATTAATCGTTCATATCAATCGTAAATTTAATGTAAAGCACTTTACTCTCATCCCAAACGCTAAATATAAACATCATAGACTGGTAGTAGATATTATTGACTCAGAACCAAAGCCTACAAAAAAAATCTTAGAGCCAGTCAAGCCGCCTTCGATAAAAAACCAACAAATTATTCTGGTCGATGCCGGTCATGGAGGCGAGGATTCTGGAGCGGTAGGAAGAAATAAGTCACTAGAAAAAAATGTAAATTTGGCAATAGCAAAAAAGCTTGTAGCCATCATTAATAAAAATAGGGATTTTAATGCGGTACTAAGTAGAGGAGGAGATTATTATATTCCCCTCACAAAAAGACTAACCATAGCCCAAAAACAAAAGGCATCGATGTTTATTTCTATTCATGCCGATTCAGTTGAGAGCGTTAGTGCAAAAGGAGCCTCTGTATATATATTAAGTGAAAAAGGGAATAATAGTAAACTTGCTAGGCAGCTCGAGGATTCGCAAAACGTGGTTGATCAGTTTGGTGGCGTTGAGAAAGTCATTGACAATGATCAATTTTTAAAGAGTATATTGACTGACTATTCTCGAAAAGATAAAGAAAAACAATCATTTCAATTGGCTCAAGAAATAATTTCTCAACTAAGTAAAGTTGGTCCTATTCACAAAAAAATACCTCAAAAAGCTAACTTTGTTGTCCTCAAGTCGCCTTCTATTCCTTCTGTATTAGTTGAGACTGCTTTTATATCAAACCCTACTCAAGAAAAACGCTTGACTAACAAGAGTCAACAACAAAAAATTGCTCAGTCAATTTATGAAGGAATAGTAAGTTTTTATCAAAAACTTGATTAGTCTTTTTGCTTTAATGACTCACTAAGAACAATTGCATCACTTACCAGCTGATGAACGCTTACGACCATGTAAGGATCAAAATCATAATTTGGTAGAACTTTTGAAAACTGTGATTTACAAATAGCACAAATAGCAGCTAAGGTGTTCACTCCACTTTCTTGCTCACTTTTTCTGAGTGCGTGCATCCTCGGTTTAGCGCCTTTTATTCTGAGGTCAATAAGGTCATCAGTGAGAAGTCCCGCACCACCACCACAACAAAAAGTAGAGGACTTTATTGTATTTTTGGGCATATCTATAAAGTTATTGCAGGCAGCTTTTATTACCTCTCTAGGTAAGATAAATTGACCATTTTCTATGTCACCCATATTACTGCCTCGAGCAACATTACAAGAATCATGGAATGTGACTACTCGATGGTCATTGTTTGATTTTTCAAATGTTAATTTATTATTTTTAATTAAATCATATGTAAATTCAATCATATGTTGAGGCTGAGGATATTGACTATCAAGTTGATTTTGAAGTCTCATGGCATACTCATCATCTGCACCACTACCTATACCAGAGAGAGTATTCCAAAAACTATATGCTACTCGCCAAGCGTGTCCACACTCTCCAATAACGACTCGCTTTACATTTAAATCCAGTGCAGCCTTTCGAATTCTTAGAGCACCTTCTCTCATGACATCATAATTCCCAATAAACATTCCAAAGTTAGCGGCCTCTGAAGCATAGGAACTTAGCGTCCAACTGACTCCACTCTCATGAAAAACTTTTGCATATCCAATGAGTCCATCAATATGAGGCTCAGCAAAAAAATCAGCTGAAGGCGAGACCATCAATATTTCAGAATTTTTAATATCTATAGGCAACTTAACATCAACACCAGTATCTTCTTTAATCTCTTCTTCAAGATCCATGAGGGTATCTTTAAGCGCAGGCTCAGGCATCCCAAGATTGTTTCCAATTTTCTTAACTTTACCTAAAATTTGATTAGTATATTTTTGACCCACTCCAATGACATTCATCACCTCTCTTGCTGCCATTGAAATCTCTGCAGTATCTATTCCTGACGGACAGAATACAGCGCATCTTCTGCATTGTGAGCATTGATGAAAATAGTTATACCAATCATCCAACATATCTTCATCAAAGTCCTTAGCTCCAACCAGTCTTGGAAAATACTTTCCGGCAAACGTAAAGTGTCTTCTGTAGACACTTCTAAATAAGTCCTGTCGCGCAACTGGCATGTTCTTTGGGTCAGCTGTTCCTAAAAAGTAGTGGCACTTATCTGTGCATGCACCGCATTTCATACAGCTATCCAAGAAAACTTGAACCGATTTATATTTCGACTTAGTCTCAGCCATTTTATTGATGGCGACTTGTTGCCAATTCTCAACCTTTTCTCCAGGGAATCCAAGGTTATTTTGAATCTCAACTGAAGCCTTAAATGGGCCATCACCAGCCATAGAATCTTTTCTTATTGATGGCGTTTCAACATATGTTGGAAGTTTAATTTGATTATCAGTTGACAAGATTATTCATCCTTTAAATTTTTGGATTCAAGATTTATTTCCAAATTATCTTCTTTTTTAGAGGCCCAATCAGAGAGATGTCTTTTCTTTCGTGCATTATCCACCTGATTAAAGGTAGGTGCAAAAAATACACCTGGTGCGTGCAGTAACTTAGATATTGGGAAAATAGCAATAATACAAAAAACAGGAAGAATATGGAATACAAAGATAATTTCTCCAGGCAATTCTGACCACTTAAAGGTAATCAAACCTGAAGCAAAATTTTTAACCATAAGTATATTGGGATGATAATTCGCAAAAGTCATTATCATTCCGGTTAAAGCAATAAATATAAATACGAGCAACATCAGGTAATCGGAAGGTGCAGATATGTAACGAACCCTATCAACAAAAACTCTTCTAGCTAACAACCCTAAAAGACCAAAAATGAGTGGATAAGCGGCATATTTTAATGGTTCAGTTTTATAAAGAATTAAAGGCACTTCACCTGGCCAAAAATAAACTAAATGTCGAAAAAATAATAAGGCCAAAGCTAAATGAAAACACCATCCAAAAAGCCAGGTCCATTTGTTGGCTTTGAACAGGCTTGCAAACAAAAAAATCTCGCGAAAGTATCTTAACAACACTCCTTTTTTATCCAGTGCAGATGGTGCAATTGGAATCTTAAGTGGAGCAGGTGTTCTCCTATATTGAATCAGTTTATATGATAATCCAGATATAAATATCAGGGCAGAGATATAAAAAAAGAAAATTAAAAAAATACTTATCAGTGACATATGGCTCTATCTCTTAGATAAAAAATGGAAGTCAATGCTTTGTGGCAAAACCAACAATGTTTATTCAAACACAGCCTGTTGGTTTTGGCAAACCAGCGAATCGACATCCTTGCTTTGCAGGGCCATATGGAAAAAGTGAATAAAGATATCGAGAATTTCCCTTGTCATTTCCAAGCTTTTTTGCAATAGCTTTTGTAAGAACCCTTACTGCGGGAGCAAATTCATATTCCTCATAATACTCCTGAAGAAAATTTATGACCTCCCAATGCTCAGGTGATAGTTCTATACCGTCTTCCTCAGACATAGCCTGTGCAATATCAGCTGTCCAATCAGACACCTTAAGCAAGTAGCCCTCTTCATCAACTTCAGCACCTAATATTTCTGCCATAACTGTTATTACCTTTAAGAATTTGCTAGAAAATCATCCACACTCGAGGCTACTCCTCGGCCTTCATTTATTGCCCAGACGACCAATGATTGGCCTCTCCTGCAGTCACCTGCCGAAAAAATCCCATCTTTTGATGTTTTATAATCCCCATGTTCGGATAGGTAGTTGCCTCTCTGATCAAGCTCGATTTCTGAATCGTCACTTAAATAATGTTCTGGAGATAAAAAGCCCATCGACAACAAAACGAGTTCAGCATCCCAAGTTTTTTCAGTTCCTTCAATCTCAGTTAACTTGCCCTTAATCAAATCGACGTTTACTGTTTTTATACCTTTAACATTGCCATCAGTATCTTTGATGAATGCCTTAGTAAGAAGCTGGTAATGTCTTGGATCCTCACCAAAAACTTGACTCGACTCTTCGTGGCCATAGTCTACTCTAAAGATTACCGGCCACTCTGGCCATGGGTTATTGTCTGAACGATCCTCAGGAGGGCGACTCATTAATTCAAAATTAATGATTGATTTAGCGCCCTGTCTCAAAGAAGTTCCAATACAGTCAGTCCCAGTATCACCACCGCCTATAACAATCACATTTTTACCTTTTGCAGATAAATCACTTTGATCTGGCTGACCACTATCAAGAAGGCTTTTGGTATTTGATGTTAGGAAATCCATTGCAGGATAAATACCTTTTGCATCTCTGTTTTCTGCTGGCAAGTCACGCGCTTGAGTGGCGCCGGTTGCAAAAATAACAGCATCGCAAGTCTCCTTAAGCTCTTTGGTAGTTAAATCTTTTCCAATATCTACATTGGTAATAAATTCTATTCCTTCACTCTCCAACAATTGTACTCGGCGCTCAACAACATCTTTACCAAGTTTCATGTTGGGTATACCATACATCAATAGACCACCAATTCTATCACTTCTCTCATAAACTTTCACAGAGTGTCCCATTTTATTCAGCTCATCTGCAGCTGCAAGACCTGCAGGGCCTGATCCAACTATTGCAATATTTTTTCCTGAGCGAGACTCAATCACTTTGGGCTTAATCCATCCTTCTTCAAAGCCCTTATCGACAATTGCTAATTCAATATTTTTAATTGTAACGGCAGGGTTGTTAAGACCGAGGACACATGAACCTTCGCATGGAGCAGGACATACTCTTCCGGTGAACTCAGGAAAATTATTAGTTTTCTCAAGGCGCTCAAGTGCCTCTTGCCATTCGTTTTTATAAACTAGATCATTCCATTCAGGAATTAGATTATCAATTGGACATCCATTTGATGATTGACAAAAAGGAACACCGCAATCCATGCATCTTGAACCTTGTTCTTGAAGCAGATCTAAATTATGGCTACCTGAGAAAATTTCATCATAATCATTTATGCGAACATCAACCTCGCGATATGACTCAACTTGCCTGTCTAGCTCTAAAAATCCAGTTGCTTTACCCATGCCTTCCTTTTAATTTTTGTGCGCAACATTATCTCATAATATCATGAAAAACATTTAAAAAATATCATCAAAAACATCTATTTTTATGGGTGATTTAAGACAATAGATTCTTGTGAAAATGCTAAAAGATATGTATAATTAGCGCTTTTTTTCAAACCCAATATAGGTGCAATCGTGAATTTAATTGATCAAATTGAAAGTGAGCAACTCAGAACAGACATTCCTGAATTTTCTGCGGGTGACACGGTTGTTGTTCAGGTGAAAGTTCGCGAAGGAAATCGCCAAAGACTTCAAGCCTTTGAGGGTGTTGTGATTGCCAAGAAAAACAGAGGGCTAAACTCTGCTTTTACAGTTCGTAAAATCTCTCATGGTGAAGGTGTTGAGAGAGTCTTCCAAACTCACTCTTCAATGATTGATAGCGTTACTGTTAAAAGAAGTGGTAAAGTTAGAAAAGCTAAGCTATATTATTTACGAGGTCTTACAGGTAAGGCTGCTAGAATTAAAGAAAAACTTAATAAAAAGTAATTCTCTATCAAATTTTTATGCCAGCACTAGCTGGCATTTTTTTTCCTCTTTAAAAAATTCTTAAGTAGAATAAATGGTGATGAATAATCAACTCATTGACCAATTTATTGATTTTTACTGGCTAACCACTGGAGCGAGTCAAAATACTCTAAGCGCCTATCGCTCTGATCTTAAAATTTTTAGTAATTGGCTAAAGGATATCCCATTTGAAAATGTCAATAGACTCTTGGTTAATGAATATTTCTCATATCGAAAAGACTCTAAGCTAAGCGCCTCATCTCAATCACGAATTCTCACGTGCCTCCACTCTTTCTTTCAGTATTTAATAGAGCATCAAGTCATCACTAATGATCCAACAGATCAAATGAATTATCCAAAATTAGACAAAAAATTACCTATTTTTTTAAATATTCAAGAGGTAGAAAAGCTAATGAATGCACCTAATATAAATTCTACTATTGGCCAAAGGGATCGCGCTATGATTGAACTTCTCTATTCTTGTGGCCTCAGGGTTTCAGAACTTATAAATTTAAGCTTTCATAATATCAATCTGAAAGATGAGTTTATTCGTGTTCATGGAAAGGGAAATAAAGAGAGAATGTTGCCACTTGGTGAAATTTCAATTGATTATTTAGCTGCATATGAAAAAAATGTCAGACCCCTGCTTTTAAAAAATGGCCAATGTGATAGTTACTTTCTATCAAATCGTGGAAGCGCGATGTCAAGGCAAAATTTCTTTTATATTATAAAGGGTTATGCCGCTCAAGCTGGAATTGACAAAACCATCTCACCACACTCACTGAGGCATGCCTTTGCTACTCATCTTGTTCAAAAAGGAGCTGACTTGCGCTCAGTTCAACTGATGCTTGGTCATAGTGATATCTCAAGCACTCAGCTCTACACCCATATTCAGAACGCGCATCTCAAAACTCAACATCAGAAACATCACCCTAGAGGGTAGAAAAAGTTCTCAAGTTGAATCTAAGTTATCAACTTTATAGAGTAATGGCTTTGTAAGCGCCCTTAAAGACTTTTTTGGTTTTCCATTGTGATCAAAATTATCATCAGATAAAAATTCCTTGAAACAACATTCAAGTCCTTTCCATTCTTTATCAATCATTGCAAACCAAGCAGTATCACGATTTCTTCCCTTGACAATGGCCATCTGTCTAAAGACTCCTTCGTAAGAAAACCCAAGTCTTTGAGCTGCACTTCGCGATCTTAAATTTAGAGCATTGCATTTCCATTCATATCTCCTATATCCATTATCAAAGGCCCACTTCATCATAAGAAACATAGCTTCGGTTCCCTCTGTTGTTCTTTGTAAAAGTGGTGAATAATTGATGTGCCCAACCTCTATTGACCCATCCTTAGGATTAATTCTCAAATAGCTTGCTATACCTATCGCTTTTTTTAGTTTTTTACTAATAATTGCAAAAAAAACTGGGTCTTCTTTACCCTCAAATGACTTTATCCATTGAGAATATGTTTCAAGAATTTCAAACGGCCCATAAGGAAGATATGCCCAGTTTGTACCGTCTTTATCAATTGAGTTTGAAAGAAAAAGCTCTTCAGCGAATTGGCTTGCAATTAGAGGTTTCAGGGTCACCATTCTCCCATCAATTGAGATACCTTTAGGATGCGGAGGAACTTGAAAATCGCCAACTAAATTGCCCTGTTTCATTTGCTAAAAATCCAAAGAATTAATGATTTAATTGATTCTAAATCAGAATAGGTACATGTATTTGAATGATTTAGAACCAATTAATTACTAGCTGCTGCTCCAGAATTGATGAGTTTGATGATGAGTTAATTTATTTGCATCTGATAAGTGACAAAATCAATTGGCTTAGAAATCTGGTTATAAACTTTTCGAGCTCTAGAGTTGTCAGTAGCTGTGATCCAACGAACATAAGGCCAATCATTTTTTTTTGCTTGTATTTTAAGCTCACCAAATAGTAGTTGAACAGCTCCAGTTCCTCTAAAATCAGGATGCACGAAGAGATCGTCTAGGAAACCAACAAGTTGTCCTCTTAGTGGTGAAGGCATTTCTCTGTAATGCATAAATCCAATTAACTCATTTTCGCTAGATTTTACTCCTATAGAATAAAACTTTACTTCATGGCTATGTATCCATGACCAAACAGTATCAAGAATATCTTGGTTCATTTTCATTTCATAGAACTCTGCATAGCCATGATAAAGCTGTGCCCATTTGTCTTTGTCGTTTAGATTTAACGCTGCAACCTTCATATAAATGGTTATTTTAATTGATTAAATACCTCTTCAAGTCTCTTGACTGCTGAATCTACATCCTTGAGCTTGTCTAGACCAAAAAGCCCAAGACGAAATGTTTGATAGTCCTCTCCTTCATCGCATTGAAGCGGAACACCAGCAGCAATTTGCATACCTAAATCTTTAAACTTAGATCCATTATGCAAACCCTTGTCTGAGGTGAAACTGACAACGACTCCTGGAGCTAAAAAGCCATCTGCAGCAACGCTGATAAAACCATGTTTTTTTAGTAGAGACCTAACCCTATCTCCAAGCTCTTGTTGTTTATCTCTAGCATTATCAAAACCAAACTCAGCCGTTTCATTTATGGTGTCTCTGAAGTGTTTGATTGCGTCTGTCGGCATAGTAGCATGATAGGCATGCCCACCATTTTCATAAGCCTGCATCATTTGAAGCCATTTTAGAAGATCACATGAGAAGCTTGTGCTTTGAGTTTCGTGTATCCTCTCAGACGCATTTGAAGATAACATGACCATGCCAAATGCTGGAGATGCGCTCCAGCCTTTTTGCGGCGCACTAACCAAAATATCGACACCACATTTCTGCATATCAACCCATATAGCGCCAGATGCAATACAATCCAATACAAACATGCCTCCAACAGAATGGACTGCCTCAGAGACAGCTTTTATATATTCATCAGGAAGAATGATGCCTGCTGATGTTTCAACATGAGGTGCAAAAACTATGGCTGGCTTTTCAGATTTAATTTTATGAACAACTTCATCAATATCTACTGGAGAAAATGGCTCTTGACTACCAGGATTTTTACGAGTTGCTTTCAAAACAGTTAATTTTGATGGAATTTTTCCAACCTCTAAAATTTGAGACCAACGATAACTGAACCAACCATTTCTTATGACTAAGCAATCTTTGTCATTGGCAAATTGCCTAGCAACAGCCTCCATGCCATAGGTTCCACCGCCAGGTACAAGCACTACCGATTCTGCGTTATAAACTGTTTTGAGCGATGATGAGACGTCATTCATTGCTTGCTGAAATGAGCTAGACATGTGATTGAGTGATCTATCTGTATAGACTACTGAATACTCTAGAAGTCCATCTGGATCAATATTGGGAAGTAAACCTGGCATTCTTAAATTCCATTCAGAAAAAAAATTACAATTCTACACAGAATTAAAAAATGAAGACAAAGAAAAAAATTAAAAAATTGTTAGCTGTAATTGAATTGTGCTACAGGTATTGGACGTCAAGAATTTCGTATCTTATGTCGCCTTTGGGTGCATTTACAGTGACCTCGTCGCCTTCTTCATTTCCCATTAAGGCTCTAGCTATAGGAGAATGGCAAGAAATTTTGCCTTTTTCAATGTCAGCCTCATCCTCACCAACAATTTGATAGATGATTTCGCTATCGTCAGACAAATTTAATAAATTGACAGTCGTTCCGAACACACAGCGACCATCTTGATTCAATTGCTTTACATCAATAATTTGCAAACGAGATAATTTGAACTCTATTTCTTGAATTCTTCCTTCAACAAAGGCTTGCTCTTCCTTTGCAGCGTGATATTCAGCATTTTCTTTTAGGTCTCCATGCTCTCTAGCTGTGGCAATGTCATTCACTATTCTTGGGCGCTCCTCATCCTTGAGTCTGAGTAACTCATCTTCAAGAAATTTAGCGCCACTAACCGTTATTGGTATTGTTTCCATAGATCAATTATGAATAGATTGTAAGGACCTAACAACTAACTTATCTTGGGTTTTCAATCCATCAAGCATTGCGAAGGCAGCAGCAACTGTTGTAGTGCAAGGTATCTTATGGATCAATGCTTGACATCGAATCACTGTAGCGTCTTCTAGGCCTTGAGTATCATCTGTGGAATTAATAATAAGGCTGATTTCTTCATTTTTAATAGCATCAACAATGTGCGGAGACCCTTCTGAAACTTTATTTACCATTGTACATTCAAGACCAGCTTGTGAGAGTATTTCTTGGTTTGTACGTGTAGCAACAATCTCGAAACCCTGACTGATAAGCCTTTCACCGAGTTCAACTAATCTTCCACGATCTAGTGTTCTAAGACTCACAAGAACTTTTCCGCTTGTAGGAACTACATCACCGGCTGCAAGAAAGGCCTTGTCGAAAGCTGAAGGAAAGTCTTTTCCAACACCCATCACCTCGCCAGTTGATCTCATCTCTGGACCCAAAAATGGATCTACTCCTAAAAATTTATTAAATGGAAAGACTGACTCCTTCACAGAATAGTGCACAGGTATAATTTCACTCGTAAAGTTTTGCTCTTCCAAAGAAATTCCAGCCATCACTCTCGCAGCAATATTCGCCAAGGGAGCTCCAGTAGCTTTTGATACAAAAGGAACTGTTCTCGAAGCTCGAGGATTGACCTCGATCACATAAATTTCTTCATCCTGATATGCAAGCTGAGTATTCATTAGCCCAATAACTTTCAATTCTTTCGCCATTAGCTTGACTTGTCTTCTCATTTCATCAAGAACACTTGAGGGTAGAGAATGTGGTGGAAGCGAGCAAGCTGAATCTCCTGAATGAATGCCTGCTTGCTCAATATGCTCCATTATGCCGCCAATAACAATGTCTTTTCCATCACTAATGACATCGATATCCACCTCAATTGCATGATCTAAGAATGAGTCAAGAAGGACAGGGGAATCATTGGATACCTTGACAGCAGTTGTCATATAACGCTCTAGGCTATCATTATCATAAACAATTTCCATTGCCCGACCGCCCAAGACGTAAGATGGCCTAACAACTAAAGGAAAACCTATCGAGTTAGCTATTTCTACTGCTTCATCTTGAGATCTTGCAGTATCATTCACTGGCTGCTTAAGATTTAACTTTTGAATCATCTTCTGAAAACGTTCTCTATCTTCAGCTAAATCAATAGAATCAGGACTAGTCCCAATAATATTTGCACCACTCTTTTCAAGGGCTGCTGCAAGCTTCAGTGGAGTTTGCCCACCATAATGTACAATGATGCCTTCAGGTTTTTCAATTTCGATAACCTGGAGCACATCCTCAAGTGTCAGTGGCTCAAAATAAAGCCTATCTGAGACATCATAGTCGGTAGAGACCGTTTCTGGGTTACAGTTAACCATGATAGTTTCATAGCCAACTTTTTGAAGCGCCAAAGAAGCATGCACACAGCAGTAGTCAAACTCAATGCCTTGTCCTATTCTATTTGGACCACCGCCTAAAATCATTATTTTTTTGTTATCTGATGGGTTTGCCTCACACTCTGACTGATAAGTTGAGTAAAGATAAGCAGTTTCAGTGTCAAATTCAGCCGCGCAGCTATCCACCCTTTTGAAAACAGGTTGAATATCAAGTGCTAGTCTCTTTTTACGAAAGACCTCTTCAGTACAATTCAAGATTTCAGATAACCTCTTATCAGAAAAACCTTTTTGCTTCAGTTCTCTAATGGTTTCAGGTTGGATATCCTCAATCTCTTTACCTTCGATTGACTTTTCTGACAAAACAATGTCTTCGACTTGAGCCAAAAACCATGGGTCAATCTTTGATAGTTCGAATGCATTTTGAAGAGTCATACCCATTCTAAAGGCATCTGCCAAATAGAATATTCTTTCCGCACCAGCAGAGAGAAGTTCGCTTCTTATTTTTGCTTTAGAGTCATCAGCAGTAATATCTATTATTGGGTCGAGGCCGGACTTGTCAGTCTCGAGTCCTCTAAGTGCCTTTTGAAGAGACTCCTGGAAGGTTGACCCCATAGCCATGACTTCGCCAACTGACTTCATTTGGGTTGTTAACCTGTCATCTGCCTGGGGGAATTTTTCAAAAGCGAATCTTGGAATCTTAGTAACGACGTAATCAATTGAAGGTTCAAATGACGCAGGAGTCTTTCCCCCAGTAATATCATTATCAAGTTCGTCTAGTGTATATCCCACGGCAAGCTTAGCTGCTACTTTTGCAATAGGAAAACCAGTCGCTTTTGATGCTAAAGCAGAAGATCTGGAGACTCTTGGATTCATTTCAATAATTGTCAATCTACCGTTATCGGGATTGACAGCAAACTGTACGTTTGAACCTCCAGTGTCAACTCCAATTTCTCTGAGCACCATGAGTGAAGCGTTGCGCATAATCTGGTACTCTTTATCGGTCAGCGTTTGAGCTGGTGCAACTGTAATCGAGTCTCCAGTATGAATACCCATTGGGTCAAAGTTTTCTATTGAGCAGATGATAATGCAGTTATCTTTGTTATCTCTAACTACCTCCATCTCGAACTCTTTCCATCCAAGAATAGACTCTTCTATGAGCAACTCATTGGTTGGAGATAGATCTAAGCCACGTTGACATATCTCAACAAATTGCTCCTTATTGAAAGCAACGCCTCCTCCAGAGCCACCCATTGTAAATGAGGGCCGAATGATTGTCGGGAAGCCGACTTCCTCTTGAACTTTTAAGGCATCTTCAAGAGAATGTGCGATGGCTGCCTTAGGCATGTCAAGACCAATTTTGAGCATCGCCTGGCGAAACAATTCTCTATCCTCAGCCTTATCAATTGCCTGTTTATTTGCACCAATCATCTCAACGCCGTGTTTTTCAAGAATACCATGACGATCAAGATCTAATGCACAATTCAGAGCTGTTTGCCCACCCATAGTTGGAAGAAGTGCATCAGGTTTCTCTTTTTCAATGATTTTCTCAACAGTTTTCCATTCAATTGGCTCAATGTAGGTTGCATCAGCCATTTTGGGGTCAGTCATAATGGTGGCAGGATTTGAATTAACCAGAATAACTCTGTAACCCTCTTCACGAAGAGCCTTGCATGCCTGTGCGCCAGAATAATCAAACTCACAAGCCTGTCCTATGACAATTGGCCCTGCTCCGATGATTAGAATACTTTTAATGTCCTGTCTTTTAGGCATATCTAAATAAAATAAAATGAAAAGTTAAGATTCATTGTTTCATAAGCTCTATAAATTCATCAAACAAGTAACTAACATCATGTGGGCCAGGTGATGCTTCTGGGTGACCTTGAAAACTGTATGCAGGTTTATTCTTAACTCTTATCCCCTGAATACTTTGATCGAATAATGAGCGATGGCTAATCTCAATCGATTCGGGCAAGTCTTTTTCAGAGACTGCAAAGCCATGATTTTGCGAAGTAATCATCACTCTTTCAGACTTTAAATCTTGAACAGGATGATTTGCGCCGTGATGGCCAAACTTCATTTTTTCTGTTCTGGCGCCAGATGCCAGGGATAAAAGCTGGTGCCCAAGACATATTCCAAAGATGGGAATATTCTTCTCTAGTAATTCTTTAATATTTTGAATTGCATAGTCGCATGGCTCAGGGTCTCCAGGACCATTAGAGAGAAAAACACCATCCGGATTCATAGCTAGCAGGTTATGAAGTGAGGCTTGTGCGTTAAAAACCGTCAGTTCACATCCCCTATCTACCAGCATTCTTAGTATATTTTTCTTCACACCATAGTCGTAAACAGCTACTTTAAATTTAGAAGGCTCTTTATTAAAAGTGGAATTAGCAATATCAAATGTTCCTTGATTAAAGGAGTAGGTTTTGGAGGTAGAAACAACTTTTGCCAGATCCATATTTTTAAGGCCAGCGAAATCTTTTGCATACTGAATTGCTAAATCTGAGTTTATTGAATTTGCTGCCATAATGCAGCCTTTGAGTGCTCCATTGATTCTCAGATGTCTTGTCAGGGCGCGCGTGTCGATATTAGATATCGCAACAATATTATTGCTCGAAAGGTAATTATCGAGACTCATCTCTGAGCGCCAATTACTTTGCACTAAAGGCAGATCCCTGATGATGAGTCCTGATGCATAGACATTAGAAGACTCCTCATCAACTATGTTGATTCCTGTGTTACCAATGTGAGGATAGGTTAGAGCTACTATCTGTTGACAATAGGATGGGTCAGTCAGAATTTCTTGGTAACCTGTCATTGCAGTATTAAAGACTACTTCACCAACTGTGTGACCAATAGAACCAATTGATTTCCCCCAAAAAACTTTGCCATCTTCTAGTGCTAATATGGCAATTTGAGGCAAAGTATTACTCCTTTTTGGGGTTCAAAACACGGGAAATTTTACCATGTGTTTATCATTAAATTATCTTGAATTTCACAAACCAATGTTATAATTTAATTTAATAAACAAACTCTATACATTTGTGAAAATAATTGTCAATGGTGAAGAAATATCAATTCCAGAAGATTCAAATATCCAAGATCTTATTGCTGAATTAGGTTATAAAAATATAAGAATCGCCATCGAAGTTAATGAGGCAATTATTCCAAAGTCGAAACATCAGTCTTACCTCTTAAAGAGCTCAGATAGGGTTGAGGTCATTAATGCTGTTGGCGGGGGTTAAGGACCATTCTATTTCTTAGGTGATTCTTGAAGCACTAATTCTGAACCACTCACTCTTATTCTCAGTTTTAATATTATTGAAATTTTTGGAATAGCAATCTATAACTTTCTCGACTTGCTCCTCAAGAATTCCTGATAGAACAATAGTCCCATTGGGTTTGACTATTTCTGAAAATAAAGGCTCAAACTCAATGATAGGGTTAGCAAGTATATTGGCCATTAATAAATCGCAAGGCTTGTATTTAAAATTTTCAGCTGTATGAAGAGTTTTAACGATATCTTCACAATGATTTTTTTTAACATTTTCATAACTTGAAGTTACAGCCTGAGGATCATTGTCTATAGCTGTAACCCTTATGGCGCCTAATTTTGCAGCGGCAATAGCTAAAATTCCTGTACCACAACCAAAATCAATGGCAGTTAAACCAATTGGAGGATTTTCATCCAAAAATTCTAAACATAGACTTGTCGTTTGATGAGTCCCAGTTCCAAAGGCTAATCCAGGGTCCATGTTAATAACTATTGCATCTTCTGAACTCATTTTTTTTGAATCCCATGATGGGCAGACCCAAAGATTTTTTCCAAACTGCATAGAGGGAAAATCCTTTTGACACTCCTCCTCCCAAATTTTATCCTCTACTTTTAAAGAGTCAATTATTTTAATATTACAGCTCTCACTTAATGTGTCAGCAACTAGATTAATATCCACTTCTGATTGGAATAGGGCTTTAACTTGAATTGACTCCCAAAGAGGAGTCTCCCCGACAGGAGGTTCAAAGATTGCATTGTCTTGGCTATCAGAATAAGAGATTGAAATACTCCCAAGACCCATTAAAATCTCCGAGACTAGATCAGCTTGCTGCTTATTGACTTCAAAAGAGATTTGATTCCAGTGCATTGATTTAGTTATACTGGAATCACTATAAGTATTATCTTTATCCAATCAGATCTTTGACAGAATTTAATGCATCTTTTAATTTCTCTGGATCAGTACCTCCACCCTGAGCCATGTCGGCACGTCCTCCGCCTTTACCGCCGATTTGAGATGCTACATGATTCAAGATAGTACCAGCTTGATATTTATCAGTTAGGTTTTTAGTAACCGCAGAGATAAGTGAAACTTTTTTTCCTGACACCACTGCAAGAACAACGACTGCGGTTCCTAACTTGTCTTTTAATTTATCTGCAAGATCCCTTAAGTCTTTAGCAGAAACTCCCGAGACTTCAGTTGCAAGAAGCTTAATGTCATTAATATTCTCAGCTTTGGAAATTAAATCAACACTCTGATCACTCGCTAATTGTTTTTGAAAATTTGCAATCTGCTTCTCAAGACTTTTTTGATCAGAGATTAACTGCTTTATCTTTTCAAGAAGATTAACTGAATTAGATTTTGTGAGGCTAGCAATCATGTCCAAATTATCCTCATTAATCTTATCAAGCTTGTAGGCTTCTAGACCAGTAACTGCTTCTATCCTTCGTATTCCAGAGGCTATGCCGCTCTCTGAAATAATTTTAAATCTTCCAATATCGCCCAATCTTTCAACATGCGTGCCACCGCAAAGCTCAACAGAAAAATTATCATCTCCCATTGAAAGAACTCTAACATTTTCTCCATATTTTTCGCCAAAAAGAGCCACAGCGCCTTTTTTCTTGGCTGACTCAATGTCAGTCTCCTCAGTAATCACTTCAGAATTTCCTAATATTTGTTTGTTTACTAGAGCTTCCACTTGATCAAGATTTGATTTGGACACAGCTTCGTCATGAGAGAAATCAAATCTCAATTTATCAGGCTCAACTAGAGAGCCTTTCTGATTGACCTTGTCACCAAGGATAAGTCTCAATGACTCATGAAGAAGATGGGTGGCAGAATGATTTCCCATAATCTTCTTTCGTCTTTCAATATCTACGATAGCATTGACTTTATCTCCAACTTTAAGAGAGCCTGAATCTAAAATGCCAAAATGCTCAAAAGCACTTGATGCTTGCTTTTGAGTATCCGAAACTTTGAATTGTGAGCTCTTATTGGATAAATTACCCTGGTCACCCACCTGCCCTCCAGATTCTCCATAAAAGCTGCTTTGATCTAGAATAACAATTGCCTCTTGTCCTTCACTAAGTTCATTAACAGGCTCATTATTTTTAATAATGGCAGTAATAGTAGCATTATTATCAAAGTAGTCATAACCAAGAAACTCTGTTGGATTTTCTATAACTACTGATGATTTTTTGGATTCGAAGTCACCAGCCTTTCTTGCACGCTCTTTTTGAATATTCATTTCAGAATCAAAGCCTGACATATCAATCGTTAAACCACGCTCTCTAGCAACATCAGCCGTTAGATCAACAGGAAATCCATAAGTATCGTAAAGCTTAAAGGCCACTTCACCAGAAATTTCACTTCCTGAAATATCTTCAATCGCACTCTCAAGAATGCTCATTCCGGTATCAAGAGTTTGAATGAAACGCTCCTCTTCTTTTTTGAGGGTTTGCTCAACTTGCCCCTGATTAGAAATAAGTTCAGGATAGGCTAACTTGTTCTGGCTTGAAAGTACTGATACCAACTTGTAGAAGAATATTTCACTGATACCCAACTTGTGCCCATGGCGTATAGCCCTTCGAATAATTCTTCTTAGAACATAACCTCTTCCCTCATTTGAAGGGCTAATCCCATCAACAATCATAAATGCAGTTGACCTGATATGGTCAGCAATAACTCTAACTGATGCGTGAGTGGATTCGATACCTTGCTCGTTTGGAACTAGTGCTGCAACTGCATTCGTTAATTCTTTAAAGCTATCGATATCATAATTATTATTTTCGTGCTGAATCACTGCAGCTAACCTCTCAAGGCCCATTCCAGTATCAACTCCAGTTGATTTTAAAGGAACCAAGGTGCCGTCTTGCTGACGGTCAAATTGCATAAAGACTAAATTCCAAATCTCAATAAATCTGTCGCCATCTTCCTCTGGTGTTCCAGGTGGCCCACCTTCTATATGATCTCCATGATCATAAAAGACTTCACTACAAGGGCCGCAAGGCCCTGTATCACCCATTTGCCAAAAATTATCTTTTGCACCGCAGCGAGAGATTCTTTCCAAAGGAAAGCCAATCTCTTTGACCCAAATATTAGCAGCCTCATCATCATCCTCAAAAACACTGACCCAGAGTTTATCTTTTGGAAGGCCAAGCTCTACAGTTAAAAAATCCCAGCAGAAACGTATAGCTTCACTTTTAAAGTAGTCACCAAAACTGAAGTTGCCAAGCATTTCAAAAAAAGTATGGTGGCGGGCTGTATATCCAACATTATCTAGGTCGTTGTGTTTTCCACCTGCTCTAACGCATCTTTGACAGGAAACTGCCCTATTAAAGGGTGTCTTTGCAGCACCTGTAAAAAAATCTTTAAAAGGAACCATTCCTGCATTAACAAAAAGCAAAGTATTGTCATTATGAGGAACTAAAGGGGCGCTCTGCTGAATTGAATGTCCATGACTCTCAAAGTAAGTTAGAAATTTCTGACGTATTTCAGCAGTTTTCATTTCAAAGTTGAATAATTTATAAATGAGATGATTATACTCACAGCCCTAGTTAGTAAGCAAAAAACTCTTGAAAGCGATCACATAAATTTATTTGAACGTCATTTTCAAGCTCTCCTAATTTTTTGATAAAGCATAATTTTTCTATCGTTCTAATTTGATCAATCATGATGAATCCTTTTGCCCCTTCAAAAATGCATTCGACTCGACTGGGTATTGACTCAAATGATGTAGTCATAGGGGCAACTATTAGACTAGGCAGTTTATTCAACTCATCTGGAGTGACTATGGTGCACAGACCAAGATTATCAACTACACGCCCAAATTCTGGATTTTTCATAATGAGCCAGACTTCAAAGCGCCTCATGGGGTCTTACTCCACTCCCATTCAACGCTCAGATTATCAGTATCATTTTCCCAACCCACTCGAACTTTTTTTTCTGGAGTAATCAGTAGACCACTATCCATCACAACATATTCAAGCTCTTTGCCCTCAAGATTAGCCAGTGCAATAAGTGGCTTAGGTATTCTGATACCCTGTGAATTGCCTATTTGAATGATTTTAGCCATAATGTAATTATATTGTAATTACATTATAAATACAAGCCATTTAGATTATAGATTCAAGGCTTCCTGCACCCTCTCTCAAAATTAATATTTCATCTTCAGAGATATCAATTACTGAAGTTGGCTCTGGAGGACAGTGTCCTGAGTCAATAATCAGATCAATTGAATTGCTCAAAACTGTCTTTACATCATTACCATTATAGAATTCATACCCCTGCATTATGAGGGATACACTCATCAAAGGATCTTCCAAGCCCCCTAGAATTGCCTGAACTATCATATTACTTGAAACCCTAACTCCGATTGTCTTTCGATTGCCATTGAGAAGACGATTTGGTATATCCTTAGCACCTTCAAGAATAAATGTATAAGCCCCAGGAAGTATTTTTTTTAACAACCTAAAACCTGAATTATTCAGCTTTGCATATTCTCCAACATGAGACAAGTCTTTTAGCATTAAAGTAAAGTGATGATGTCTTTTTAATTTTCTAATCTTTACTATTCTCTCCATCGCAGTTTTATTTCCAAGAGCACACCCTAAGGCATATCCTGAATCTGTTGGATAGGCAATAACTCCACCCTTTTCAACTGTTTCTGTGACTTTAGTAATTAACCTCATTTGAGGGCTTATTGGATGAATATCAAGAATCAATGCCATTACAAATAGCTCCAAATAGCCCTGCTATTATTTGTCAGTTCAGCTAAATTACCAATTTGAACTCTCTGATTTGGCCATCCATGAAAATCTGAACCAACTGATGCAAGTAAATCGTATTCTTCAATCCATTGATTTCCAAGAGAAATTTCTTGATCAGAGCTATTAGCATTTATAACTTCAATACCATCTCCATTTGCTTCTTTAAAGTCAATGAGCATATTTTTTATTTTAGTATGAGTCATTCGATATCTGAAAGGATGTGCAATTAAAGCTTTACCTCCAGAGGATTGCACCCATTTAATGACTTCTTTAAAATCCTTCCATTCAACCCTCACTCCTCCAGGTTTTCTACCTGTCAAATATCTTCTAAAGACTGACTTCATGTCCTTACAATAGCCTTCACTAATTAACATTTGCGCAAAATGCGTTCTTGTAAGCATATGACCACCACTCAACATTTGGGCTTTTTCTAATGCATCTTTTATGCCGGATCGCCATAATCCAAGAGCTATTTTTTTAGCCCTTTCCTTACGTAATGTTTGATTAAACTCTAAGCCTGTTTGAAGCTCGTCATTATCTATATCTATTCCTAAACCTACAATATGTATAGCGCTATTTCGCCAAAATGCAGATATCTCCACACCATTAACAAGGTTGGTACCTAATTTATCGGCTTCAGACTTTGCTTCAACAATGCCATTAGTGCTATCATGGTCAGTTAGTGCAAACAAATCACAATTTGCATCGCTTGCAAGCTTTACAATATCTCTGGGCGATAGAAAGCCATCAGAAAAGTATGAATGATTATGTAAATCAGCTTTCATTATGATTCTCATTATAGGCTAAAACCATAAATTGCTTAAACAATCAAAATCTAAGAATATTTATTAAAGCCTGAGTTATGAACATGCTCATGTTTCATAATTAACTATAATATTAAGCTTATTCATATCAATATTAAATATGTGCGGTATAGTTGGCGGTGTTACAGATCAAAATATTACCCCGCTTCTTTTAGAAGGTTTAAATCGTTTAGAGTATCGAGGCTATGATTCATCTGGCCTAATTGTTCTTTCTAAACAAAATTCATTTGAACGAGCTAGATCAGTTGGAAAAGTTAGCAATCTAGAAATGAACTTAAAATCTAGAAGTAAAGAAATCAATGGAAAGATTGGTATAGCTCATACTAGATGGGCTACTCATGGAGAACCATCAAGCCTTAATGCTCACCCGCATATATCAAAAAATACTGTCAGTGTAGTTCATAATGGCATTATTGAGAATTATCTTGAATTAAAAAATATTCAAATAAAACAAGGCTATGAATTCAAATCTGAAACTGATACAGAAGTAATTGCGCACTCAATTGATTCAGAAATGCAGTTAGGTTCTTCTCTTGTAGAATCAGTTCAGAAAGCAGTTAAATCTTTTGAAGGTTCGTATGGGATTGGAGTTATTTCATCAAAATACCCAGATCAAATAATTGCTGCAAGAAAAGGCTCTCCTTTATTAATTGGAATTAGTGAAAATGGAAACTATATTGCTTCAGATCAAATGGCCCTATTGTCCAAAACAAACAAATTTATCTTTCTTGAGGAAGGTGATATTGCTGAAGTTAAATTAGATAAAGTTACTATTTATGATTTGGATGGAAAATTAGTGAATCGTCCAGTCCAAAAATCCAAACTTAAAGCTGGCCAGGTTGATAAGGGTAATTTTAATCACTTCATGCAAAAAGAGATTTTTGAACAACCTCAAGCAATAAGAGATACATTAGAATCAAGAATTACTAATGATTCTGTTATTTCTTCATCTTTTGGTCATAAGGCAGATGAAATCTTTAGATCAATAGATCAAATTCAAATTGCTGCTTGTGGAACTAGTTACAATGCAGGACTTGTTGCAAAATACTGGATTGAAGACATTGCAAAAATTCCATGTCATGTTGAAATTGCTAGTGAATACCGATATCGTCGACCTATTCTTTTAGATAACACTCTTTTTGTAACATTGTCACAAAGTGGAGAAACTGCAGATACATTAGAGGCTCTGAAAGCTGCTAAAAAAATTAATAACACATTAAAGTCTCTTTGTATTAGTAACTCAGCAGAATCAAGCCTAACTAGATTGTCTGATTTAACATTCTTAACACATGCTGGTCCAGAAATTGGAGTGGCTAGTACTAAAGCTTTTACTACTCAGTTAGTTTCTTTAGCATTATTGATGTGCTCGATTGGCAAATTAAAAGGCTATATCAGTAGAAGGCAAGAGTCAGAAATTGTTAATGGTTTAAAAAAATTGCCTGGACTTATTAATGAAGCTCTACTTCAAGAAACTCAGATAAAACAACTAGCTAAAAGCTTTACAAATAAAAACAGCGCTTTATTTTTAGGAAGAGGAACTATGTATGCTATTGCAATGGAGGGCGCACTAAAACTAAAAGAAATTAGTTATATTCATGCCGAAGCTTATCCAGCAGGGGAATTGAAACATGGCCCAATTGCACTTATTGATAAAAATATGCCAGTGATAGCAATTGCTCCAAATGATGAGTTGTTAGAAAAATTAAAATCGAATCTACAAGAAGTTAAGTCAAGAGGCTCTAAGATGTTAGTTTTCGAAGATGAAAACTCCAAAGTTCAATCTATGGATTCAATGAAAGTCATTCCAATTACTTCAAACCTTGGAAGAATTTCAGCCCCAATTATTTTTACAATACCTCTTCAATTACTTAGCTATCATGTTGCTTTGTCTAGAGAAGCTGATGTTGACAAGCCAAGAAATTTAGCCAAATCAGTAACTGTTGAGTAGTTTTGGTTGTACATTAAAATTGGTGAAATTGGTTAATTAACAGTCTCCACTGATGCATTCACCGTCTTTCCAATTTGACTCTGAATATATCTGACCATTTTCATCCCATCCAGTCACCTTACCATCATACTTTCCATCTTTGTAATGCTCCTCTGTTCTTATCTGACCAGTTTCATCCCACTCAGTTTTAATTTCAACATCATCTTTGTAAATGTTTTCTTGTGATTTTTGACCATTTTCATAATATAAGTATCCAGTTTCGACAACTAAAGTTCCATCTTTGTAATTTTTTATTAAAGTTGTCAGACCATCCTCATCCCACTCAGTCCATTTGCCATCTAGGTTAGAATCTTTATTCCAACTTCTTTCTTTCTGTTTTTGACCATTCTCATACCACCAAGTGCTTGTTAGACGACTATCTCTTAAAATAAAATCATAGTATTTTTGTTTGTTTTCGTACAACCCAAGAAAGTAACCATTCCCATCTTTGAAATTTCCCTCTGACAGTTTTTCACCGTTTTTATTCCACTGAGTCCAATTTCCATCAGGATTATCATCTTTCCAATACTCTTCATACTCTATCTGACCATTTGGATACCAACTTGTAGATTTACCATGAAGTTTGCCATTCTTGTAACTCGACTCTTGACCTAGTAAACCATCTTCATAATAGTATTTACTTATTCCATCTTCTTTACCATTTAAATAAGTAATCTCTGTTTCTATTTGACCATTATCATAATAATAAAATTTAACTTTGGTTTCACTAATTAAAATATCATTTTCATAGATGTTTTCTTTAATTAGATGACCTTTTTCATTCCATTCTAACCATTTTCCTTCCAACTTCCCTTCTTGATTTGTGTACTCATAACTTTTTTTACCATCCTCATACCAACCAATAGTCTTACCATCCTCAATGTCATTTTTCCAGGTTATTTCACTTTGTATTTGACCATTAGCATAGTATGAGTAATCAGTCTCACTTTCTAGGTTCTCATCATTAGGTAGTCCAGAGTAATTTTTTATAGAAAGTATCTGTGAATTATTGTTATAAGCATATTGAGTTTGATTAACTAAACTATTGTCTTTGTATGTTATCTCAGATTTTTTCTGACCATCTTCATGCCACCAAGTGAATAAACCATCTGCCATTCCATTTTTGTAATTAGAGTCCCATCTTATCTGACCATCTTCATACCAAGAAGTCTGTTTACCATCTTCATTGTTGTCTTTGAAATTTAACTCTGATTCTAACTGACCATTTTTATGCCAAATTAACCACTTTCCATTGATAACTCCGTTACTCCAATTTTCCTCTTTCCATTTCTGACCATTTTCAAACCAAAAAGTAATTTTTCCATCCCAAAGTCCTTTCTTAATATTTCCTTGACTGAAGTATTGACCATTACTTGAATAAACACAAAGTGTTTTTCCAGAGTATGGTTTTTCTGTATTTGGAAGAAAGTAAAGATTATTTCTTACTTGTACTTTGGGTGATTCCTCACAAAAAGTGTCCAATGAAAAATCTAGTTCTACTTCACCATAAGAATTAAAGGAGATCAGAATAGAGAATAGAAAAATGAGTAGTTTTTTCATTTATTTTTTTTCATATTAACTATTATTTTCAATATAGTCACATAACATTTCAAAGAAACCTCCCAAAGCACTATTTGGATCTAAATCAGTCCACTCAGGATTTGTGACATTCTCAGTTTTATAATCTCCTATACCCATCGGAAGTCCATAAAAATTATAAGATAAAACTTTAGTACGTTTTGTTTTACAATCTCCCTGTTTATATGTTTTTCCACTCTTTGAACCTGACTCAAGGGGTTTATCAAAATCAATCATATGCCAGAAATATACAAACTCATCAGTGACATTGGTTTCTCCTATATAAGCACTATTCCCATTGTTTTCACCAATAGGTAACCACTCAGACTTTTGACTAAATAATTCACAAACATAATTAGCAAGGATATATCCAGTGCTTCCTGGAGGTTCATATTGCCATCCCATGTGAGAAGCATCTTCTGACTCATAGAATTTTTGACCCATATTTTGCTGATAATATTTAACTGATATATACTTCATTCGTTTTGATGAACAATCTAACTGCTTATAAACAGCAACACTCCATATTGGTGTAGTATCATCATCTGATACATACAGATAAGAAGAATAATCATGTAACTCCCAATAAAAAATTTGATTATCTTTTTCTATTATTGTTTCATTGTCAACATAAAACCTAGAACCTCCATCACTATCATTAGAGACTATATGAGACCATTTTCCATAAGAGTTAAAGGAAATTAGCAATGAGAATAGAAGTATGAGTAGTTTTTTCATAATAATTCGTTAGTATTTTTGTCCTTTTTTTTAAATATAGATTTAAGACCGAAAAATATACTTGCCTCTATTATTGTTCCAATAAATCTATATACAAAAATCGTATGATATATTTCAAGTCTGCTCATTACGTAGAGCAGAATTACTTCAATAACTATTGTATACAAAATAGCAAAGAAAATAACTTTTGAGTATGACTTAACAAAGATTCCAATTAATAAAGAACCAATTAGCATTGAAGGGTCGACCATTGACCCCAATAAAAATCCTATTTCATAACCCATAAAATCATTCTTTTTGAACTATGAATTTATTGTACTATTCTATTCAATCAAAAACATAGTAATTCACCTCAAACTTTGAGACCTTGCTTGGGAAATGTTGATTTCTGATCTGTTCATTAATTAGGTCTCTTTCGTGTTTTCTCTTTAAGACTGAGATAACAGATGAAGTGAACCAGTTCTTCCCTCTATAGGTCTTTATTCCACTCTGATTCAACCATTGTGATATCTTTCTGTAACCCCACCCTTCTGTATCGTGAAGATGATGAATAAGAAGATAAATGATTTGTTGTCGTTTAGTGTATTCTTTTTGATAGATGAGTTTGTTGGATTGGAACTCCATTGAAAACTCGAGGTATGGAATAATCTCAGGTATTTGATGTACCTTCAAATTCAGTCTGCTACTGTTGAGTAGTTTTACATGGAATCTTTTGAGCTATCTCAAATCTCTTCATTGGTTAAGCAAGGAATGAGATGACTACCAATTTAAATCCTTAAGAGTAATAAATTTACTTCCTTTCTGAATTAATTCAGGATTATTAGCCTTAATATCCTCTAAAAAATTCCAAGCTAAAACTAATATGAAGTCAGGAGGATTTCTCAAAGCTTCAGACTTTGATTTGATTGGTATTCTCATTCCAGGGAGAAACAGGTTATGTTTTAATTCATTATCTTCAATAATATAGTCAATAATCTCATTATCAATGCCATAATAATTGAGAACAGTAGTAGCCTTTGCTGGAGACCCATAGCCAACGATTGTTTTCCCTTGGGATTTCAGATGATTAATTTTGGTTATAGTTGAGTTTTTTAATTCACCAATTCTAGTTGCAAATTTTTTCAGGGTTGAAAAAGAATGCAAATCTTGCTTTTTTTCTTCTGTAAGGAATTCTTCAACACTTTTATCAATTAACTTATCATTTTGAGATATAAATGCCCTAATTGAGCCACCATGAGTTTCAACATGCTCTATTTTCACTAAAATTAAATTTAGACTATTACAAAAAAATTGCAGCGAATTAACAGACCAATAATTAACATGTTCATGATAAATATTATCAAATGTGAGGTCTCTTATTGTATCTGCAAAATATTGAACTTCAATAATAAAAACACCGTTTTTCTTCATGATTTTAAAAACATTTTTTGCAATTGATTTCAAATCATCCGCATGAGCAAAAACATTGAATGCAGTTACAATATCAGCCTTTCCTTTTAACAAAATGATTTCATCAGCTATTTGGCTATTGAAATAACCATGCATAGTATCTAAACCCTTTGAATTTGCTAAGTCAGCTAAATTTTTTGCTGGGTCAACTCCTAAAACACTAACACCGGCATTTTTCAATGGAGCCAAAAAAACTCCATCATTGCTGCCAATGTCCACAACGAAACTTTTTTCATCTAATTTAAAGTCTTTAATGAACTTAATTGCCATTTCTGAAAAATGATCTCTAAAAACTTTACTTGTAGAAGAAACATAAAGATAATCATCAAACATTTCATTAGCTGGAACCGTAAATGAAAGTTGGCAATTAAAGCAGTTTGGGCATGAGTTCAACTCTAATGGATATAAAGTTTCAGCTTGACTCTTTTCTTTTAATAAGCTATTTGCTAGTGGTGACAACCCCAGTGAAATTACTTCTCTAAGGTCTTTTCTTCCACAAACTCTACACTCAGCCTTGTAATAATCAACAATCTGCTTTCTAAAGCTTTCATTGACAAGCTCGTAAAAGATAGTATGAGTGACTCCATAGTTTTCATGCTCTCTTTCCCCTCTAACGAGATTAAGAAAAACAGAATCCTCTAGGAAAACCATCGTATGTGCAACATGAGGATGTATAACTGCTATGTCTCCTGGATTAATGATATTTGTCTCAATTACAGAATTTGAATCAGACAAGTCTTTTAGTACACTAATATATTGTCCTGAAATTAACAAACATTTTTGCTCTTGAATTGGATGATAATGATTTGCCCTCACAGTACCTGCTTTTGACTCAATATAGCCAATTAAATTTATTGGCTCAGTTAGCTCAAAATTACTTATCTTTCCCCTATCATCAATAAACTCTTTCTGTCCTTTTTGAATTAACTCTAAAGTATTAAATTGATTTTTCTTGGACCAATGCTTAATCATTTCCTTTAGGGATTCCTTCAAAGGATATCTAAAATCAAACCCAGTAGACAGAATTTTTTTGTTTGATGTTGTATATCCTAAATTAGGGATCTCATCATCAGTCTCAATTAATTTAACTTCACTATTAATTTCTTTACAAATCTCAGCAACTTTCTTTACTGTAGTATTATCACTTGAACAGTGAAAAACTTCTCTCGAAATGTCATTCTTTTCTGCCATAAACTTCATCGATCGGACAACATCAAAAACCGAAACTAAACTTTTATGTTGCTTTCCACCAGAAAAAAGCCTAATAGTTCCATTTTGAGAGGCAATCTTAGAAAACAAATTTGGCATAATGTTTATTCGCATCGTATCTGCAGCAGAATATCCAAAAACAGTTGCAAGCCTCAAGATAACATAATTTACTTTTGAATTTTGAATATCTATCTCGGATTCAGCCTTCCCAGTAGAATATGAAAGAACAGGAAGAAGAGGTTCAGTTTCAACAATATCAAATTTAGTTTCCTTTAAACCTTCATAAACAACATGGGTGGAAGGGAAAATTAATTTTGCATTTTTTGACATTGAGTTAATTACATTTCTTGTGCCAGTAATACCAACTTCTTCTATTAACCGCTCTTTATCCTCTTTGGCTTCGGTTTTTGTTGATGCAACATCAGTGATTCCAGCTAAATGGTAAACAATATCAGAATCTTTCAAGACTTCTTTGATTAAAGGCAAGTCAAGAATATCTCCATGAATGAAATTTATCCCCCAATTCCTTAATTGTGAGACCCTCTCGGATGCAAATATATTATCAATTACAATTATTTCTTTAAATCTGGCTTCTCCAGAATATAACTTGCATAGTTCTGTCCCAATATATCCCAGCCCACCAGTAATAACAATTTTCATGAATTAAACTCCATTTTAGACATAAAATTCTTTCTCAAAATAATATTGAAAAAGCAGCAAAACTCCAAAAAAAATTCTTAAATCAAATAATTTTATAATGTCAATTATCCATTACTTTAAAATTTAAATTTCAGTAATTCTAAAATTGATAATTACTAAAAATTTTTTTAAATAACAAAAACAAATTCATAAAATGAATTAATAATAAAAATTTAAATTTACTTATATGATTAGTTATTTTAAAAGGTGAATAAGATTAGGAGTAAATAGTAAATTCAATAAAAGTAAGTTGTCATAAGATATGAAGGAAAAGTTGTTTATAAGAAATTAAGGGTAATGTAATATAAATATTATCAAATCATTGCTTATTCCAAGAATGTCCTCAATACTTCTGAGTTACTGTGGAGTAGTTTTGTATGGTCTATTTTAGTGAGTTAATTGGTTAATTTATTTTTAACTCTTTTTAGAATTACTTTAATAAAATACGTGGAAAATATAAATCTAGGGCCGCTAAAAAATAAAAATTTTAAAGCTTTACGATAACGCCAATTAGAAATATCTTTAGTGGATAAACCTTTTTGACTTAGCCAGTTAAACCAATAAAAATATCTAAATAAAAAAACTGATTTTGAACTTCTGCTTATCCCATTAGAAAACATGTATCTCAATAACGACAACCTATCTACTAAAACTTCAGATGCACTATCACTACCGACATGCGCTCTGTAGTATATTAATGTTTCAACAAGCCATATAATTTCACCATAATTAATTAGTGATGCTAATAATGCAACATCTGCGTGCTTACCGGATGGTAAGTCTAAAAATGAAATTTTTTTTAAATATTCAGTCTTATAAAGATACCCCGGAAAAGGCGCAACACCACCATTTCCAACTAAGTATTGTCTAATAAAATCTTTTTTTCTATTAAATTTTTTGATTTGACTAAAATCATGCATTTTTTTAAAACCATCTTCAATTTCCTTTTTAAAAACTAGTGCATTGCAACCAATAGCAGAAAAAGATTGATTTGATAAAATTGAACTTACTTTCAACAAATAGTCAGGATGAAAAATATCATCATCATGAAAAATTACGGCATACTCAGACTTTAACTCTTCAATTACTAATTGATAATGGCTACTTGAAGAAATCGTTGGAAACCTTCTTCTATATGAAATTTTATGGCTTTTAGAATAGTTTTCTTTGAATAGATTGTTTACATCATCTGATTCGGAATTATCTGAAATAATTATTTCATAAGATATATCAGATGCATTAAGATTAGTTGCGGACTCTATAGTTTTGCTTAGGAAATTAGGCCGATCTCTAGATAAAATTACTATTTGTAATAAATTTAACATTAAAAAATAAATGTTCTTAATTTCTTAAAAATCAATCTTGCAATCTTCTTAAAGAATGAATCTGAATAATAATAATTAGTTTTAAGTTGGATTTTCTTTTTTAATGATGCCTCAGATGTTGACATCTTAGCCATTAAATTAAAAATATTGTACTCATTAAGTATCTGATTTCTAGCAACTTCTATCTCTCTAATATTTCTATCATAAAGATTCCCATCTATTACGTCTTTAATTTTTTTTAAAGAAATTTCAAAATTAGAAATATCAATTACTGTCATTGAATTTTCATCAAAATATTTATTGATATTTGGACATCCAGAGTAGATTGGATATGCAAAGCCCAGAAATGAATCAGCAAGCTTTTCTGACCAATAATCTTCTTGTATCTCATTTTCAATAACTAAATGATATTTATAATTCATTACTGCATCCCATTTGTCAGGAATTGGAGTAAATCCATCTCCGAAGACATCTATATAGTGAGAAATATTTGAATTAATCAATGCATTTAAGAATTTAATTCTTTTTGAATGTCCTTCAGACATGTTTTTATTTGAATAAACTATTGAAATCTTATTAAGCTTTTTTAATGGCTTAATATTTGTTAAATCATCGTAATCTAAATTATAATCCTTAGAAAAGATGCCATCTTTAGATTTAATTAAATTAATTCCAACCCACCATGTGAGCCAATTTTGATAAATTTTATTTGAATGCTCTACATCACGATCGCAGGTCACAAGGTGAGAAAACTGCTGCATAAATTTATTTGAAACCTTGCTCATTGTTTCATTTGGCTCCATAGAAACATAAACTATATGATTTGGATCACACAAACACTCTTCATTCTTGATTAAACCTGATCCATGTAAAACAAACCACCAATCACATTTTTTTATTTCACTATTTAAAATAAACTTACAATCCCCCCAAACTCCACTCATTCCTGATGTTTGCCTTAATAATAAATTATTAAGCTCAGATTTTCCTGATGAAACTTTGATTATTTTCATTTTTAATTTATTCAACAAAAGTTAATTTAAAAAAACTTTAATAGAGCTAGTCAACATTTTATGTTAATAAAATGTGATTCAAATTAAAGATTAATGAAATATTATTATTGCTTAAGCTATTTCTAATTTCGACAATTATGATTTCAACTGTGTCGGGTTTGAAGTTTTAAATTAATTTTGTAGAGGCCTATCATCAAAATTACTTGCAGTATTGATTATGGACTTATTAATATCAAATTTTTCCTTTAATCCTAGCTGTTTTTGAGCTTTTTCTATAGAGGGTATATAACGATCAATTTCAGTACTATTTATGGCACTCAAATATTTAACACCGACGTTAAAAAAATTTGAAACAACTTGTGCTAAGTCTCTGATTTCAATCTCTTGATCTGATCCTACATTAAATATTGGGCAATTTATATTAGCATCATCAGCCAAAGTTAAAAGCCATTCAACAAGATCATCTGCATACATATAGCTTCTATAAACTTTACTATCGGCTTTTACAATAATATCTCTTCTGGCTAATCCATCAGATATAAAATTTCCTATTGCGAAGTGTTGACCTCTAGGCAAATACTTACCAACAAACGAAAAGCATCTTGCAATACTAACTTTAAGTCCCGACTGTCCTAATTTTTGAATTGCAAATTCTGCATCTCTTTTAGCATATGCATATGATTTTTTGATTTCATTAAGGTCTTCAATGTTTCCAAATGGCATATCTTCATCCAAATACTTTGAATGTTCTGGCTGATATCCATAAACTGCACCAGAACTGCAAAACACAATTTTGCTCTCTTTATGAAATTTAGTAGCAAGTCGGCAATAATTAAGAGTGCCCTTAATAATATTTTTTTTTTCTTGTTTATTGTGTGTTTTATAGCGTGAAGCATCTGTAGAAGCTGCAGCATGAATTACAAAATCTGCAAACGGCAACCTATCTACTTTACCAATATCTTCATTAATAAATTGAACTGATGAATTACAAAGTTCTGGATAATTTTCTTGAAAACTTCTTACATTGCGTGAAATTATTATAATTTCTTTTATATTCCACTTATCTAGTAATCCTCTTTTATATGCATCAAGAAAAGATTTCCCAAAAAAACCAGTTCCACCTATTATTAATAATGAAGACAAAACAAAATTATAGTTTAATTATTAAGTCTTTTTTCCAGCATTTGTATCCTGCTTTTATCTTCTAACTTGATTCTTGAATAATATCGCTCTTTACTCTTAAGCCATAGCAATTCAAATTCTACTGCTTTAAGTATTGATTTATCTCCATATTTAACTGATTCAGCTGGAAAAACTACTTTTCTAGTTTCATATTTATCAATTAGATTATCACTATTCATTTCACTTATTACTGAAAAGGCGTCTGTTCCAATTCCTCCACCCATAGCTGTTTTGAAACCATTGTTTTTGGCTAAAGAAAATACTGACTTACATAAACTTTTCACCTCATTTGAAGTATTAATCGAATCTCTGCTTAATCCCATAGATCCAACTAAATCAACTCTCCCAATTGTAATTCCTGATAAATTAGAAATATTCGAAATTGAAAGCATATCATTAAAATTATTACACGCAGTTATTGTTTCTATATTTGCTCCAAATTCAATATCAGAAGCATTATCTGGCGCAACAAAATTATCAATTAAATCAGTAAATTTTGATAGAGCATATTTAGTTTCAGCCATTGGTGCAATGCATCCTTTAACACCTAGTGCTAATGCATTATAAACATCTGTCACGGCTTCTACACCCCCAATTTTTAATATTATCGGAAGGCCGACATGGCCTGTAATATCTTTGAGCCTCATCATTTCTTCCATTCGACTTCCTTCAGCCTCAAATTCTGCTTTTATTTCAAAAACTCCATACTCATTTTTCAAGCACTTAACAACATCAATTATTTCCTTTTCTAATTTGTTCACTTTTACTCCTTAAGTATATATTTGAAAACTTCTGATTTTATTGGTTCTTCTATATCTGGAGTCATAAGATGAAGAGGATTCGAAATCATACCTCTAGCCTCTGAAAGCTGACTCGTAATTTTTGGTAAATAAGTTTGTTCTGGATCAATAGGTATTATAAACGCAGCAAAACCAGGTTCTTCAAGATTAACTTCAATTGATTTCTCTTTAAATGATTTAGCACTAATTTTAACTACAGGAACATTCCAAGCCTCAAAAAGTTTTTTCCAGTCAGGCAAACCCAAGCCTGTTAAAGTATCACAACCAACATACCTTCCATTAAAGTAGTTTCTTTGAGTCATTCTAATTGAGGCATAACCCCCATCATCAAATATAAAAATCTTTAAATTACAGTTATTTATTGCTGCAGTTCCAATCTCTTGAAGATTTTGAGAGAAACTTCCATCACCTTCTATTAAAAAAACTCTTTTATTAGGATTTGCTATTGACGCGCCAATTGCTCCTGAAAGACCATAGCCCATTGAAGCAAGGCCTTTATTGGTAATAATTTTTTGTCCAAATTTTTGCTCAAAAACCTGCATCATTATCGTAAAGGCTCCACCACTGCTACAAGGAATGACAATATCGTCTTTACACGCTATTTGAGAAAGTTTTTGAACAAACAAGTGGGGTGAAATAAACTCAGATCTGTTATTAAGAGTACTGTTTTCAACAAGAGGCAAAAGGTTTCTAACTTTTTTACAAAATTTTAACCATACAGTATGATCCCCTAATTCCGATTTCAATAGCTTAATTATAGTGTCGTTTGCATCCAACTCTAGGCCAAGATCAATTTTGGGGTGTCCTTTTTCAAGTTCATTTTTATCTATATCAATTTGTATAATTTTCCCATTTGGGATAAATTCTTGCCAATTAAAACCAGTCTGTTGCATTCCTAATCGTGTTCCAAATGCAACCAATAAATCAGCTTGTTGTAAAAGTACATTTGCACTTCTTTGCCCCCATGTATTTGGTCGACCCACATAATTTGGATTATTTGATCCAATTCGATCCATCCCATTCCAGGTGGTTACAAAGGGCACAGAAGAATCGGTAAAAAGATTTTGTATTTCTGTTGCTGTCTCTCTACTTAAGCCTCCACCAATCATAATTATTGGCCTTTGAGAAGACTTTATTCTGCTAACTAATCTAAATAATTGACTTTGAGTTATTGATTTAAAGTTATGAACTTTTGGCTCATAAATTTTATTAGTAAAGTCAACATTTTTAGCCTGAATATCAAGTGGTATCTCTAAAAAAACTGGAGATTTTCTTCCATTTTCAGAGCTACAAATAAACTTTCCAAATTTTTCCTTATTCCAAGCTTGAGTCATTGTAGTTGACGAACTGCAAATTGAACTCGCAATACTTACACCATCAATTTCCTGAATGCCATTTTGGCGCAACTTTCCTAACGATAAATCAAAAGTTTTAACCTGTCCGCCAATGACAAGCAACTCTCGACTTTCTAGATAAGCACCCGCAATAGCTGAAATTATATTAGTAATACCAGGACCAGCAGTTACAAGAGCTAAAGCCTTACCTTCCTCACTTGATTCATTAAAATATTCTGCAGCAATACCAGCTGCAACCTCATGTATGACTGCCCTACAATCTAATTTTCTACTGAAACTTTCTACTAGGTGCATACTATTACCTCCACTTACAAAAAAGCAGTGGGTGTAGCCCATTTCTAAAAGCCATTCAGCTAATTGATCACTATATTTCATATCGTTTTAAGAGACTCAAAAGAATTAATAATTAATATTTCATTTGTGACACTTTTATTTAACTTGTGTCTAATGAGTTTGCCTTCATTATCAAACAAAATCATAAAAAAAACGCCTTTAAGGTGTTTTTTGTCAGATTTAAAATTATCATAGGCAACTTTCATATCAATATTATTAACTAAATAACTTAAACCCTCAACCATTTCTAATAAATAATATAAATGATTAATTAATTTTCTAGCTTTAATATTCTCTTCTTGAATTAAATTTAAACTGATAGACAAATTAAAGGCTGCAATCATCCCCAATCCTACTGCAACACCGTGACTAATTTTAAACCTACTAGCGCCCTCAAGCGCGTGTCCAAAGGTATGGCCAAAGTTTAACAAAAGTCTAATACCTTCATCGAATTCATCTTCTTCAATAATTTCTTTTTTTGAAATTAAGCTATTAAAAACTATTTTTTCAAAGTCTAAACAATATAAATCTTGATTATGATTTACATATGAAATATGCTTTTCAAATCTAAATTCAGAATGTGCGTATGAAATCTTAACAGCCTCAAAGAGACCCTCAAGTATCTGTTGAATGGTCAACGTTTTACAAAAATTAGTATCCACAACAACTATTTCAGGTGGATAGTAGTTTCCAATAATATTTTTGTACCTCCCTACATTGATGGATGATTTACCCCCAATGCAAGAGTCGGTCATACCTAATAAAGTAGTAGGAACATATACCCAGCTAATGCCTCTCATAAAAGTAGATGCGCAAAAGGTAGAAAGATCTTGTGTTATACCACCTCCTATTGCTAGAATTGAACTGGATCTATTAGCTCCTGAATCTTTTAAATTTTTAATTACTTCTGATACTATTTTTAAGCTTTTATTACTTTCTTTTGCATCAATTTTTATGCATTCCTTAATATTAATAGAAGGCCATAAATCATATACATGTGAATCTATTATAAAAAATGATTTATCATTAATAAAATTGTGAACCGATCCTTTTTCAATTAAAACTTTGTAGTTTTTAATTGAGGACTCTACTTCAAATGTTTCGAACATTTGAAAATCCCAAATCAATTTTTACAAAATTACCCGTAATGCCTGTATTTTCTTCAGAACATAGAGAGTAAACAGAATTAGCCACATCTTTTAAACTCGCTAATCGCTTAAATTTAGATGCATTTCGAACATTTGAAATTTGTGTTGATGAAAGATTAGCATTAGTCATAGGAGAATCAATAACTCCTGGAAGGACGGCATTAATTAAGTGTCCATCTTCTGCCATATCATTACTTAAAGATAAAACCAAACCTTTTAAAGCTGCTTTCGATATTGAATAAGACAACTTATTTTCCTTTGATAAATCTTGCCAAATAGAACTTATCACACAAAATTTAGCAGGTTTATTTAATAAATTACTATTAATTAGAAATTTAAGTGATTCTAGAATATAAAGAACATTTGCCCTATAAATATCTTCATGTAGATCTTTCTTGTAGTTGAAAATGTTATCACTTAAATTCATGCCTTGTGACCAACAAACTGCATCAAAAACTCCAAATTGAGATAATTTTTCAAAGTCTTTAGTTGGCATAACTTGAAAAGGATCCCAAGATAAATATGACTCAGAAATTATCTTTTTTCTCCCTACTGAAAGAGTATTCCAGCTCTTAGAAATAAATTTTTCTACTATAGTTGATCCAATTTGACCTGAACCCCCAAAAACTAGCACATTTTTCATACCTAATCTCTAAAATGATAATCCAAAAAACTCTTCAAACTTTTCAGCAATATAATCCAAATGACGAGTCGTTAGTCCAGGATATACTCCAATCCAAAAGGTCTGATTCATTGTAATATCAGTATTAGTTAAATCACCTACAACTCTGTATTCAACCCCTGAAAAATAAGGTTGCTTAGTTAAATTTCCAGCAAATAAAAGGCGAGTATTAACCATATTGCTATCTAGATACTTTAATAAATCAACACGACGGAATATTGAGGATTTTTTCATTGTTATTGGAAAGCCAAACCAAGAAGGTTTTGAATTTTCTGATGGCTCAGTAAATTCTATAAACTCAGATAGTGTAGACATTCGCTTTAAAAGATAAGAAAAATTTGAGTTTCTTTTTTCAATGAATTCATCTAGCCTCTTCAATTGAGCAAGTCCACATGCAGCCTGCATATCACTAATTTTTAAGTTATAGCCTAAATGAGAATAAGTATATTTATGATCATAACCTGCCGGCAGGTCTCCCAAGTTTTGATCAAACCTTTTGCCACAAGTATTGTCACATCCAGGATCGCAATAGCAATCACGACCCCAGTCTCTAAAAGATTCAGCAATTGAAATTAGTTCAGAGTTATTTGTAAAAACAGCACCGCCCTCTCCCATTGTAATATGATGCGCTGGATAAAAGCTACAAGTTGCAATATCACCAAAAGTACCTACATGCTTATCATCATAAGTGGCTCCTAAAGCATCACAACAATCCTCAACTAACCATAAATCATACTTGGCACATAATTCGTGAATTTTTTTTAAATTAAAAGGATTACCCAAAGTGTGTGCAAGCATAATTGCTTTAGTTTTTGGAGATATCGCAGACTCAATTAAATCTGCATTAATATTATGAGTCGTTAAATCAACATCAACAAAAACAGGTATTGCACCAAATTGAATTATTGGGTTGACAGTTGTAGGAAATCCAGCAGCAACTCCAATTACCTCATCCCCTTTCTTAATAGCCCTTTCACCTAGTTTAGAAGAAGTTAGAGTTGAGAATGCCACTAAATTTGCAGAAGACCCTGAATTTACAGTTATAAGGTGTTCGATACCAATAAATTTAGCCAATTCACTTTCAAACTTTTTATTGAATCTTCCACTTGTTAACCATCCATCCAAAGAAGCATCAACCATGTATTGAAGCTCTGTTGAACCTATAACTTTGCCCGAAGCAGGAATAATTGACCTTCCAGGCTTAAATGTATTTTCTTTGTATTTAATCTCAGCATACTCGTTTACAAGTGCTGATATTTCTAATCTAAGTTCTTCAGCGGATTTCATGTTTTATTTCCATCATATATTCTTTAATCTCTGCAATACATACTTCCTGCATATTCTTATTTTCTAACCAATCAAAATGCCAATTAATAATTTTTTCTAAAGCAAAATTCAGCTGCCATGTTGGCGTCCAATCTAATTTTAATTTAGCTTTTGAAATATCTAATTTCAAAAAGGATGATTCATGAGGATTAGGATTATCGTCAATTTTCCAAGAAGAATTAGGCCACTTTGAACTCATTTTATCAATTATCCATTCTACGGTTTTAATATCTGAATCTTTTGGACCAAAATTCCATCCTTCAGAAAACGAATAAGAGTCAAAATAAATTTCTTTAGCCAATTTTAGATACCCTGATAAAGGCTCGAGAACATGCTGCCAAGGTCTCGTAGCGTTTGGACTTCGAATTAAAACTGGTTTTTTATCCTCAAAAGATCTTAAGATATCAGGAATAAGACGATCTTTGGCCCAATCACCTCCACCAATTACATTGCCAGCTCTTGCAGAAGCGAGCCCAATACCAAGCTCATTATAAAAAGACCTCCTGTAAGCTGATGTTATTATTTCAGCACAGCCCTTACTTGAGCTGTAAGGGTCATATCCTCCCATTGGGTCAGTCTCTTTAAAGCTTTTATCAAAATCTTCATTTTCGTAACATTTATCTGTAGTAATGTTAATTACTACTTTTAAATTCTCACAACTTCTTGCAGCTTCTAAAACATTGGCCGTTCCAATTATATTAACTTCATATGTCTCAATAGGGTTTGAGTATGATTTTCTTACCAAAGATTGAGCAGCCATATGAAAAACAATATCAGGATTGAATTTATTCATAGCTTCATAAAGTAAATGATAGTTCCTAATATCACCAATTTGAGAATCTATCAAATCTTCAACTTTTGCAGCAGTATATAGAGAAGGAGAACTTGGAGGGAGAAGTGCATAACCCCTAACAATACACCCCATTGAGTTAAGCCAAATAGAAAGCCAGCTTCCTTTAAATCCAGTATGCCCAGTTAAAAAAACTCTCTTGCCTTTCCAAAAATTATTTTCATTCATTTTTGACTACCATACTTTCCATGGAGCCTTACCTTCATCCCATAAATCTTGCAGGTAGACCTTTTCTCGTAAAGTATCCATAGGCTGCCAAAAACCATTGTGAGCATATGCCATTAAATTACCATCAGAAGCTAACCCATTTAGAGGCTCTTGCTCCCAAATACAGTCATCTCCACTAAGTCTTTTAATCACTTTTGGAGAAAGAACAAAAAACCCACCATTGATTAAGGCTCCATCTCCCTGAGGTTTTTCAGTAAAGCTAAGTATTTGGTTATTTTGAATATTCAAGGCTCCAAATCTTGCCGGTGAATATGCTGCAGTTAAAGTTGCATCTTTGCCATGGCTTTTATGGAATTGAATTAACTCTGTAATATTAATATCTGAAACACCATCTCCATATGTAAAACAAAATGCTTCTTCCTTTTCTACATATTCAGAAACTCTTAAAAGTCTACCACCCGTCATGGAGTCTTCCCCAGTATCAACTAAGGTAACAATCCAAGGCTCTGCCCTTTCCTGATGTACCTCCATTGAATTTTGTTGCATATCGAAAGTTACATCCGACTCATGAAGAAAATAATTTGCGAAGTATTCTTTAATTAGATAGCCTTTATACCCACAACAGATAATAAATTCATTAATTCCGTGAGCAGAATACATTTTCATAATATGCCATAAAATTGGCTTACCACCTACTTCTACCATTGGCTTTGGCTTTATTACTGTCTCTTCACTTAATCGAGTTCCAAGTCCTCCCGCTAATATTACTGCTTTCATTAAAGTTCCTTATAGATTAATATGATCTTTAGATGAATATCAATTATTCCTGAATCTAAGTTAATTATGTAAAGTATTCAATGGATGTCATAACCTAGATTTACTTTAGTTATAATATTATCAAATGGTAAATGGTAAATAATCAATTGATTAAAAAATGTCTCTTTCCTGCAGCGGGCTATGGAACTCGTTTCTTGCCAGCTTCAAAGGCTGTTCCAAAAGAAATGCTACCTATTCTTACAAAACCTCTTTTACAATATGGAGTTGAAGAAGCATTATCAGCAGGAATAACAAATATGGCAATTGTTACTGGAAGGGGAAAGAGAGCAATTGAAGATCACTTTGATAATTCATTTGAACTGGAATCTCAACTTCAAGGGACAGCCAAAGAACACTATCTTTATGAGATTAAAGATGTAATTCAAAAGTCAACATTTACTTATGTTAGACAGCAAAAAATGCTTGGGCTTGGTCATGCAATTCTTACTGGAGAGCCATTAATAGGGGAAGAGCCTTTTGCTGTTCTTCTTGCAGATGATCTGGTAGATTGTAAGGGCCCATCTGTTTTGGAGCAAATGCTAATTAAGTACAATAAATACAAATGCTCTATAATTGCAATTCAAGAAATTCCAAAGGAAAGCATCAGCAATTATGGAATAGTTAATGGGGATCTTGTTGATAATTCTATTGATACTTTTCGAATCCATGATATGGTCGAAAAGCCTATCGAGTCAAATAGTAATTTGGCTATTATTGGTCGTTACATACTTACGCCAGATATATTTGATATACTTAAAAAAATTCCACCAAACAAAGATGGTGAAATTCAAATTACAGACGCATTATTAATCCAGGCTAAAATGGGAAATGTAATCGGAGTAAAATTCAATGGCGACAGATTTGACTGTGGGAGTATTGATGGATTCATAGATGCTACCAATCATTTTGCAAAAAAACTAGAACACTCATTGATAAAGTAAATCAACAATTTTTGATTTTGGAGAATATTCTGGAACTAGTTGAATTAGTATTTTACGAATTCTTTTTAAGTTACCATTAATTAATTCTTCATTTAAATTTGCTAATATAGGTTCTAGTTGAACCCATTGAATCATTTCTTCTTCTGCACGCATGATTAATTTATTATCTGTTCCAGATGTATTATTGCCAACTAATAGCTCTTCATATAGCTTTTCTCCAGGTCTTAGGCCCGTAATCTTTATCTCAATGTCCCCATCAGGATTATCTCCATTAAGAACTTGTAAGCCACTTAGCTGAATCATTTTTTTAGCTAGATCATAAATTCTAACTGGCTTACCCATATCTAACACAAAAACATCGCCACCCCGGGACATTGCGCCAGCCTGAATAACTAATTGAACTGCCTCAGGAATAGTCATAAAATATCTTACTATGTTTTTATCTGTTACAGTAATAGGACCTCCAGTCTTAATTTGCTGCTCAAATAATGGTATAACAGACCCACTGGACCCTAAAACATTTCCAAATCGCACCATACTAAATTTAGTTTTACTTTCTTTTGCAGCAAAAGCCTGTAATATTAGCTCCGCGCACCTTTTTGATGCACCCATTGTATTGGTTGGACGAACAGCTTTATCTGTTGAGATTAGAACAAATGTTTCAACAAAATTATCTATCGCAGCTTGGGCACAAGCTAGCGTTCCAAAGATATTGTTATTGATTCCTTCAGTAATATTATATTCCACCATAGGAACATGTTTATATGCAGCAGCATGATATATTGTATTTATATTAAATAGACTTAAAACATCATTAAGTCTTTTTTTATTATTAATACTGCCCAAAATTGGAATTATTTCAAGTTCAGGACCTCTGACATTCAGAAGCTCCCTTTCAATATTATATAAACCCAATTCATTAATTTCATATAGGATTATAGTTTTAGGTTTTAATAAAATAATCTGTCGGCATAGTTCAGATCCTATTGAGCCTCCAGCACCAGTAATCATTATGGACTTATTTTCAATATTTTTAGTTAATAAATCTTCATTGGGTTTAACTGTCGTTCTTCCTAATAAATCTTTAATATTAACTTTTCTCAAATCATCAATACTAACTTTTCCTTGAGCAAGTTCAGACATTCCAGGCAAAATTCTAACTGTAACTGGTAATTTTTCTAATTTTTGAAGGATGCTCCTCCTTTTATTTCTTGAAACTGAAGGCATCGCTATAAGAATCTCATCAACTTTCGATGAAAATAATAATTTTTCAATTTTTTTTGATGAGTAAACATTCAGGCCAGAAAGTTGTTTTCCTTGCAAATCTTCTGAATCATCTATAAAGCCAACCGGAGTGTATTGCTTCGATCTCATGAGTGCTGAAACCAATTGAAGTCCTGCATCTCCAGCACCATATATTAGCACCTTTGTACCTTCGTTCTTATCAGCATTTAGTTTTGAACCATACAATATCCACCTGGCAGTAATTCTAAGACCCGCAATAGCCAAAATAGATTGAACCCAATTGATTAAAATTACTGAGCGAGGAAGATCATTAACTTGGCTCATTAACCCAATAATTCCCCATATTAGGGCATAAAGTGAAGCAGCTTTTGCAACTCGCCATAGAGCATCAAAACCTATATGCTTAATTATTGCTGTGTATAACCCGAAATAAACAAATATCGGAATACCTATTACTGGGGATCCAAAAATCAACCAAGTTAATTCATTAGTTGGAAAGTACCAGTAACCCAATCTAACTGAAAATGCCGCTAACAATACTAAAATAAGCACGATAGAATCTACACAAAACATGACTAATTGCTTGTTATATCGTGATAGATTTACAAATCTATTTATCATTTTCTTTTGCTGCTCTGCTCATAACATTTGAAATTGCATCGCAAGTTTTATTTATTTCAAAACTAGAGAGAGTAGGATGTACTAGAAACATTAGTGAATCTTCGCCTAATTTTTTTGCATTAGGCAGCCTTATCTTTGGTCTAAATTGAGAATTTTCAAAAGATTTTTCGAGATAGACCTCTGAACCTGTTCCAGAATAACATGGAACACCTAAATCTTTAATTTCATTAATAATCCTTTCACGATCCCAAGTTGATTTAATTAAGGAATTTTCAACAAATAGATAGCATTTATAAGCTGCATGCTGAACGTGTTTACCAAAAATTGGCACTCTGAGCGCTCGACACTTTCTTGCTGTTTGCCAGATTTGATTTGCATTTTCATTTCTTTTTTTATGCCAATAATCCATTTTATTAAGTTGTAACAGTCCAATTACCGCTTGCATTTCGGTCATTCTCCAATTGGTTCCAAATGAATCATGTATATATCGATAAACATTAGAAGGAGCTCTTTTATGGGCTAAGTCAAAATCTTTACCATGATCCTTGTATGACCACATTTTTTTCCATAAATTCTTATTATTTGTAGTTACCATTCCGCCTTCACCACCAGTTGATATAATTTTATCTTGGCAAAAACTCCAACATCCAATATCACCAATTGAACCAACTGGATTTCCCTTGTACTTTGCTCCATGTGCTTGAGAACAATCTTCGATAACAAAAAGATTATTATCTGAAGCAATTTGGTTGATTTCATCCATTTCACATGGCCACCCAGCCAAATGAACACAAACAATTGCTTTAGTTTTAGAAGTTACATTTTTTTTTATTAATTGTGGATCAATATTTTGTGAATCAAGATCTACATCTACAAAAATTGGAGTTGCACCTGCATTAACTATTGAGCTTACAGAAGCAATAAAAGTTCGTGAAGTAACAATCACTTCATCACCCTTGGATATCTCTAAGGCTTTAAATGCACTATCAAGAGCCAAAGTTCCATTAGCAAGTGCAACAGAGTAGTCAACATTACACCATTTTGCGAATTCATTTTCAAATTCTCTACATTTAGAGCCTGTCCAATAGTTGACTCTATTTGATAATAACACGCTAGAAACAGCATCAACTTCTTCTTGACTAAAAGACGGCCATGGAGAAAAATTAGTATTTAACATTAACTTTCAATCTTCGCCGGGACCCCAAACGCCAAAACACTATCTGGGATGTTATTAATTACAACTGATCCAGCACCAATTATTACGTTATGTCCTATTTCAATATTTTGTCTAATGGATGACCCAATACCAACTAATGTTTTATTTCCAACCCTTACACCTCCAGCTATTGCAGTGTTTGGACATATATGGACACCACTTCCAATCAAACAATCATGCTCAATTGTTGAACTTGTATTAATAATACAAGACTCTCCAATTGATGCGAATGGATTAATAGATGCATTAGCCATTACAACTGTTCCTTTTTTTAATAAGGAATATTCACTTACATAAGAATCAGGATGAATTAAAGAGACTATATTGGCATTTTTAATTTTAAGTAATTCAGTTTTTTTAACCCTAATTTTATTATCACCAATTGCTACAAAACATGCATCATAGCTTGATACACGACCTAGTAAATCATCTGTATTTCCAATAACTTTCCATGATTCAAGTCTTTTAATTTTATTATTATCATCAAAAAAAATAATCGACTCATATCCACATAGATGTGCAATCTCAGCAACTACCTTGCCATGTCCGCTAGCACCAAGAATTGCAATGCTTTTCATTTTTTTGTTCCAGTGAACTTATACATAGTTGCCTCCCCATCAGCTGAAATTCCGTCCCTATTTATAACTTTAATTATAGTCAAAAATAAAATTTTTATATCTAGGAAAAAAGATTGATTTTCAACATACCATATATCATAATTAAACTTTTCCTCCCAACTCAACGCATTTCTTCCATTTACTTGTGCCCAGCCTGTTATTCCTGGCTTAACTTCATGCCTTTTAAATTGCTCTGCTGAATATAATGGTAAATACTCTTCCAGTAGCGGGCGTGGTCCAACTATACTCATAGTTCCATTTAGAACATTCCAAAGTTCCGGTAACTCATCTATGCTTGAAGAACGCAAAAACTTGCCAAACCGAGTCAATCTCATACTGTCTTCAAGATTATTAGAATTTAGATCTGCCCTTATAGTCATAGATCTAAATTTATATAGATTAAACAAATTTCCATTTATACCGGGCCTTCTTTGGATAAAAAAAACTGGAGATCCTAAATTAATTTTGATTAAAAATGCAAAAAAAATAAATAATGGTGCAATTATTGGAATTGAGAGTAAGACAATGAAGATATCTAGAGTTCTTTTCATGGTCATATAAGCTGCTCATATAGTTTCAGAATTAAACTTGATATTTTCTCTTGCGAAAAGTTATCACAAACATATTTTTGAGCACGCAACCCCATCTCCAGACGTAGTTTTTCATTATCTACTAATTTTTTCATAGCTGATTCTAATTCTGATTCTGACTTTAAAGAAACAAGAATTCCAGTAATATCATCTTGAATAGCATCGCTTAAGCCATAAATGTTAGTACCAATTGAGGGTATAGCACAAGATGCAGCTTCAATAACCACACTCCCGAAACCCTCTCTGTAGCTTGGAATAACAAAAATATCTGAGGCCATCATATAGTGCTCCGGTAATGATGTAAAGTCTATGAATCTTAAATATTTGGATGAATTGCCGAGTAAATTATATAAGCTCTCTTGCAATCTATCTTCATCAGGGCCTACAATCAGTAAATATGTATTGTCATTACCTCTTGAAACATTTAAAAAAGCTTTAACAAGCTCAAAGATTCCTTTATCTTCTTTTATCCTTCCCAAAAATAAAAAAACTATGCCGTCATTAGGTATATTTAAATTATTTCTTAATTTATCTTTTTGAAACTTTGAGGGCTTAAAGCGCTTTATATCCACCCCGCTGAGTGATCCTTTTCCCAGAACTAATCCATTCTCTTCATTAAGCAAATTTTCCTTGATTAAGAATTTTTTTTGAGATTCACTATCAACTAACATTAAAGTATTAAGTTTAATAATTAATTGATCTAATGACTTTAATAATATCCTTGCTATTCCTTTCTTATGAACCCAAACTTGGCCAGTAAAAGTATGAAGCCGATTAGGTACTCTTACAATCCAAGCAGAAATTGCAGCCAACAGACCTGCCTTTGGGGAAACTGAATGTATTAAAGAAAATTTATTTTTATGTAGTATATAGATAAGCAAAAAGAGTACATAAAAATCAGAGAAAATATTAATTTCCCGTTTAATTGGGATACTAATAACTCTTACTTGATCTGAAATATTTTCTAAAAAAATAGGTTTTCCATTTAAATTAGTAATTATTGATACATCGTAAATTTTAGACAGAGCATTGATCTGATGAGACAGAAAAACCTTAACTGTCATTGGAGTTGTGGCAATAATTGCTATTTTTCTTTTATAAGAGATTTGAAATCCTCCTCAATTGAAGTCTTAAATTCTAAACTTAATAAATTTTTAATTTTATTGGAATTATAAGTATGCCTTGAAGTTAGTGCATCAATCCTAGATTTTTTAAGAGGAAAGTAAGGATAAAAGCTAAACAAAAATGCTGTCAGCCTGACAAATGATTCTGGCATTCTCATAAGGTAATTATCTCTATCAAGGGCCTCCATGAATGAAAAAATCATTTTTTCTACACTTGTTGACTCAGAAACAATAAATACTTCACCAACAGCATTTTTATTTAAACTACAATTGATTAGTACATCTACAACTTTGTCTACATGAATATAATTAACTATTGACCCCTTTTTACCAATAAAAAAGAATAGACCTTTTTTAATCATTGATATCATTTGAATTAAAGACTGGTTATGCATGTCTTTACTAAAAACATTAGATGGGCGAACAATCACATAGGGAATATTACTATTTATGACCAGGCTATCGGAAATTGTCTTAGTATTTTCATAAACCCCATAAGGTTTTTCTTCAGATTTTTCTGAAATTGTTCCAAATCGATGATTTCCATATGCACCAACACTACTTAATTGAACCCAAAGAGAAATATTACCTTTTGCATTTCTGATTAATTTTTTTGTACCATTAATATGGAGATCGTGCATTAAATGCTCATTTTTCAGTTCACCAGCACAATGATAAAGAATATCTACACCATTTAAAAATTTAGACAAATCATGTTCGGGATTAGTCAAGTCTCCCAAAAAAAAATTAATTCTGTCATTTTTCATGATAGGTTTACGGCTCAATAATCTTATTTCATGATTCGTTTTAAGCAGATTTTCTACAAGCTTTTTTCCTATATACCCAGTTCCGCCGGTAATCGCAATTATCATAATTTAATCAGAATTATTTAAGAAACTTAATTAAAAATTATCACCTTAATCAAAGAAATTAATTATTTAAAATTATTCTAAATAACAATTCATACTCCTCTGACACATAAGAGTTTGAATATCTTTCACTTTTTTTCTTTGAAGGAAAAATAAGCTCACCTTTTTTTAATTTAGTTATCGCTTCTATAATGCCATCTTTAATAGAATCAACACTTTGAGGGGACGCCAAAATACCTCCAACCTCTTTCAAAATATCATAACAGCTTCCTTTTGGTGTTATAGCAAAGATTGGTTTCCTTGCACCAATATAGTCTACAAGCTTACTTGGGAAAAAAACGCTAGATTCAAATGGAGCATCTAAAATAAGTAGTAAGTCCGATTGTGCCATCTCATTAAGTGAATCCTTATAAGATATTGGAGGACTTGTTTGAATTAAACCATCAGGCAGTTCAGTAATTGTTGACAACCAATTTTCATTTCCTATCCATTTTCCAACAAATCTAAATACAACATTACTTAATAGATCTTTATCTTCATTATGAATCTGTATTAATGCTTTTACTAAGTTTTTTGGATTTCTGGGTCCGTAAAAATTCCCTAAGTAATTGATTACAAAAGAGCCATTATTTTTTTTGGGACTCACGTTTCGTGGGTATAGTGAATTATCAAATGAATGAGGTGTTACGAATGTTTTATTGATCCATGATTTAGGATATTTTTTCATTACTAACAACCTAATGCTATTAGTTGTAAAGTTAATAGCATCTGCAGAAGAAAGTGCTTTTTTTTCCAAAAAATATTGAGAAGCTTTGTATCCAAAAAATCTTGTAAGAAATGGATTATCAGCCCAAGGATCACTTAAATGGGCCACCCATCGAATTGATGGATGTCTTTTTTTAATTGATGCTGCTACTAGATGAATAGAATGCCATGTGGACCAAGATAAAATTGAATCATAATTCTCAATGCCTATCTCATTAGCTTTTTTTAACAATCTGCTATTAAAAAATCTAAATCTATCTGGAAAACTTGGAACATATCGTAGGAATTTAAATAGTTTTGTGGAGATAAATCTAGAGGGACTTACTCGATAAATCTCTCCAAAATACTTATTCGTATAAGTATCAAGAGAACTATCCAAATCATATCCAATTTTCCTAGCATCAATAGTAAGAATATCTATATCTATATTTTCTATTTTTGCTAGGGCTTTAATACTTAGAAAGGACTCAGAAGATTGAAGTGGAGGAAAAGCATAAGTTAGCAATAATATTTTTTTGTTTAGAGGCTCAGTACTCATAAAGCTATTTATTTAAATCAACTAACCAGTCACATGTTATTTTTATACCATCTTTAATTCTAGTTTTGGGTCTGAAACCAAAGCTGTTTTTTAATTTAGTTATATCTGCTCTCCTATCAATAACACAATCCCAATCTCTTCTCTCATTAAATTGAATTCCTGCTTTATTATTACAATATAAATTGATATAGTTGGCTACTTCAATAATTGATGAGCCGATTCCTGTTGCAATATTAAATATAGCACTTGATTCAGTCTTGTTGAATAAGATCAAACAGATTCCATCAACAGTATCATCAATAAAGCAAAAATCTCTAGTCTCGTTCCCACTTCCTGTAATGGTTAAAGGCTTATTATTTGTTGCAAGCTTAATAAAGTTAGGTATTACACTTCTATACTCACCAGGGAAATCTCCTGGGCCATATACATTAAATAAACGAACGATTGCGATATCAAGATCGTATTGACTTGACCAAAATTTAGAATAATATTCACCAAGTAATTTTGTTATGGCATATGGGGTATCAGGGTGAAATTCTATATCACCCTCTTTCATTATATCTTTATTGCCATAAACACATGATGAAGATGCATAAACAACTTTTTTAACACAAGCTCTTTTACTAAAATCTAAAACTTTTAAAGTACCCATCCCATTAACCATTAGATCACTATCTGGATGATCAACAGAATTTTGGTTAGCAAATAATGCTGCCAAATGGACTACATAATCTGGATTATAGGAAAAGCACTCAGTGAGAGCAACATCATCAACTACACTTCCCTCGACAAATATAGCCTTAGGATTAATTGACCCCCTATAACTTGATGAAAGGTCATCAATAATAATAACTTCATAATTTTCATTTATTAAGTTATTGGCAAGATTGGTTCCTACAAAGCCAGCCCCGCCAGTTATTAAAACTTTAGCAATGCTCATATTTCTTCACTAGCTCTGAAAAAGAAGTATTTGTTAATTCGTTAGTCATGCTCACACACTCAAAAAATATATTCCAATCGTAAACTTGAGAAGGATCAGCATAAATATTAAACACACCATTCACTTTAGGATCTCTAAAAAACATCATCATTTTTTTAAATTGTTCAATATAGTCATTCTCATTTAGTTTACGAGTTGGTGAGAATCTAAATCCCCAAGAGTCAAGTATTCTTGCAGGATAGTCATAGCAACCACTAACCGGGAGTTCAAGTATACCTGTAGGCATTCTTTGAATTGCACCATTCCACATTCCAGTTACTGGGGTTGTTGAGCTTGAAAAAGAATAATTTAGTTTTTTTAAAACTTCATATAAAAAACGAAGCTGACTTGATTTTTGGTATGTCCCAAAATGGGGCGTCCTAAAACCTAACGGGCTTTCCCCAAAAATATCAAAAAAATTATTATGTGCCTTTTCAATATCATTCTTAACCTCAGCATTACTCAACTTGTCATAAAATAAGGTGCTGATGTATGATTTACTTGATGATACATACGATGTATGTGAAAGGTACCCATGATTAATAAACTCTGCGCCATCATTTTTTAACTTGCTATATTCAGAAGCGCCTTTCTTAAGCAGTTCTCCTGGGACCGCATAAGATGGCATTATATTTAAACTTTTAAGGCGCTGATGAACCTCTCCCACAACCTCAATATCTTTTTCAGTATCACAGTCAAAAGAAAGAATAAAATATTTTCCCTTAATTCCAAATTTTTTAGATTGATTAATATACCTCTTCCTAAAAAAACCTGGAACCGTATTTCCTAAAACAAAACTTACTGAATAAAATGGATTAGCAAGCGCATCATTTATTTTCATTTTTATTTACTAATTTTAAATAGAGATCAGACTCTTTTTTTTCCATAATATCTCCACTATATTTTCTAATCACTTTCAGCCCCTTTGAAATTAAATTTTTTCTATATATTAAATCCTCTGCAAGTTTCTGAATTCCAAATGAAAAGCCCTCAACACTATTTTCTACTAATTCTGCATATTTACCTACAATTTCAGGGGAGCCGCTAACAAGTTTTGGCATAACTAATGCTAAGCCACTTGCAGTAGCTTCTAGCGCAGGAATACATACACCGCCAAACTTAATAGGAAGTGCAAAAATATCATGCTGTCTGTAAACTTCAGCAAGCTCCTCGTTTGGAATTGACTTAATAAATGATACCCTTTCATTTAATTTAGAATCATAGGCCATTTTCAATAATAAATCATAATCTTCACCATCACCAATAAAAGTCATTGAAATATTTTTAGGTAAATTTTTCATTGCACTTAACAAAACCCTTTGACCCTTACCTTCAATTAAATTTCCAACACAAATGACACGAATATTCTCAGATTTTTTTATGTTTTGATTTGGTTTAAATTTATCTAAGTAAACTCTATTATAAATGATTGATAATTTACTCGAATCTACTCCACTATTTTTAGCATAATCGCCAGCAAAATTATAAGCTCCAATAACATGCGAAGCCATTTTAAGGGTTCTGGGCTCAACAGTATATTTACTAAGTAAGTATTTCAAATATCTTTTATCTTTATTAGCTTTATACTGCCCCCTTATATCGAAATCATAATTTGTATGTATTGAAATTAGAAATGGAACTTTAAGAATTTTAGAAATAAATCCTGCGAAAAAACCTTGGTAAATTGGGTTATATGATCTAACAATATCAATATCTATTTTTTCAGCAATTTTTTTAATTTCTGAAAATCTCCTTTTAGGAAAAAACATATCTAATATAGAAATTGATGGAAGGTTATGAATAATGCCTTTTGCCTCACCAATTGTTCTTTGAATTTCCTTAACTGAACACTCATCATCACAGAAGGTAATGAAATGAACTTCGTTAAAAATATTATTTGGATTAAAGTATCGATCTTTGAGCTCACCTTTCTTGACATAAGCAATTAAGGGATCATTTGGAAAAATTAATATTTTCATTAAGCAAGATCTATGAGATTTGAAACAATATATTCAATCTCATTGCGCATGAAAGCATTTATTGGAAGACTTAATACTTCTTTTGAAGCCAACTCTGCTTCTGGAAAATCACCGATTTTGTATCTTAAATCCTTATAGCATTCCTGCAAATGGAGCGGAGTAGGATAATAGATTGCAGTTGGAATACCCTTTTCTTTGAGTTTTTGTTTTATATGGTCTCTATTTTCTGTTCTTATAGTGTACTGTGCCCAAGAACTGGTTCTATCAGAACTTATAACTGGGATCGAAAAGTATTTATAAAGTGATTTGGAATAAATCTCAGCTACATATGAACGCTCAACAAGCTCTTGATCAAAAAAAGGAATTTTTGCCAATAATATTGACGCTTGTATTGTATCTAATCGCCCTCCAATTCCTATGTATTTGTGCCTATATTTCTGATTTTGACCATGAACTCTTAACATTTTTATTTTTTCAAAGTAATCAACATTATTTGTAAAAATAGCCCCACCATCTCCATAACAACCTAATGGCTTAGCTGGAAAAAAACTGGTTATAGATAAATCTCCCAAATTACTATCAGTTATTTTATTTAAAGTCGAACCAAAACTCTGTGCACCATCAACAATTACTTTTAGATTATATTTATTCGCTATTAATTCAATAACATTTAAATCTGCAGGCTGTCCAAAAAGACTAACAGGAATTATAGCTTTAGTTTTTGATGTTATTGCTGATTCAATTTTATTTGAATCTATATTAAAAGTATCTTTTTCAATATCTACAAAGACTGGTTTAGCATTAAGTCTAGAAATTGCTTCAGCTGTTGATATAAATGTAAATGGTGAAGTAATGACTTCATCCCCAGGTTTTAAATCAATTGAAAGCATTGAAAGTAACAGTGAATCAGTCCCTGAAGAGCAAGACAATGCATACTTAGCTCCAGTAAAATCTCCTAAAGCTTTTTCGAGATCATAAACTTCAGAACCTAAAATATAATTTGAGTTATTTAATACCTTCTGAATTCTAAAATTAATATCATCTTTATATTCCTGATACTGCCTTTGAAGATTAGCAAAATCGATATCCATAAACTAAAAAACTCTATAAAGAGTGTCACCAGTTAATTTATATTTTTGGTTTGTATTTTTACAAACTAATTCCATATTTCCAGACAAGGGTAAATCTAATTTTTCTCCATACTCTCCAACCCATCCAATCTGTTTTGCGGGTGATCCAACAACTAATGCAAAAGCGGGCACATCTTTAAGAACAGTGGAACCTGCACCTATAAATGAAAATTCACCTATCGTTAGACCACATAAAATTGTAGAATTTGCCCCTAAAGTTGCCCCTCTTTTTACATTAGTTGGCCGATATTCATCTTTTCTATTAATTAATGATCGAGGGTTGTAAACATTTGTAAACACCACACTTGGTCCACAAAATACAGCCTCCTCAAGATACACCCCATCATAAATAGAAACATTATTCTGAATTTTACAGTTGTCATCAATTTTAACTTTATTACCAACAAAAACATTTTGCCCAAGGGTAACATTCTCACCAATAATTGCATTAGCGGATATATGAACCCAATGCCAAACTTTGGTGCCTGCCCCAATTTGAGCTCCCTTATCAATAATTGCTGTTTGATGAGCTTGAAAATCCATATTAATAATCCAAAGGTAATGAAATAATCATTCCATCTCTAGCAGAGAGGTATGCAGCAATAATTATCTCTAATGACTTAAGCCCTTCACGACCATCTACTTCAGGCTTGGCATTACCCCGAAGAACTTTGATGACATTCTCATAGTATTTGATATGTCCAAATCCATAAACAGAATCTATTTTATAGTTGTTATTTGTGATATCAAAATCATAATCCTTTGAGTCACTAAATTTCCAATATTCAATTTTATTTACAGCTTCACCGCCTACTCTAGCAGAACCCTTATCGCCAAGAATAGTAATGCTTCCCTCTATATTTTTTGGGTAAGTCAACATTGTCACACTCATTGAACCCAACGCACCATTTCTCCATTTTAAGTTCATAACACCGGTATCTTCCACTTCAATATCAAGTGAAGTGTTAATCATTGCTTGAACCTTCTCAACTGGGCCAATTAACCACTCTAAAAGATCCACATAATGGCTTGCTTGATTCATAAAAGCGCCACCATCTAATTCCCATGTTCCCCTCCAATCAGCTTGATCATAATAACTTTGCGGGCGGGTCCAAAAAACATTTAAGTGAACTAAATTAATCTTACCAAAACGTTCTTCTTTTACAGCTCGCTTTAGCAGTTGAAGAGTGGGATTTTTTCTATTTTGCTTAACAACAAATAGATGTACGCCAGACCTATTACAAGTTTTAACCATTTTCACGCCATCTTTCCAGCTTGTTGCCATTGGCTTTTCAGTCATTACATGAACACCATATTTAGCACACAACTCAGCTTGTCTTGCATGAAAGCCACTTGGCGTACAAATTACCACAAGATCTAAAGACTCGTTTTCTAACATTTCTATTAATTTTAGATAGCCTTTTACACCATATTTTTTTTCACTCCTTGATAAAACTTCATAATCACTATCACAGACTGAAATCAAATCAAAATCTACTTTATGCTTTTGAATAGAGTCAAAATGACTTTGAGATATTCGCCCACAACCTAAAACTGCAATCCGGATTTTTTTGTTTAAACTACTGATCATGATTTTTTAAGAAAATATAACCAAAATTTTACCGGTTCAAAATCGAATAATGAAACTCATTAGCATTAAATTTTGCCTTGCCAAATCTTATCCCCTCTTCTTTTTTACTTCTATTTTTATTGGGATTAAATCCTGACAAATCATAAAAACTTACGCCATTTTTAATACAAAATTTAATCACTTCATCTCGAATTAAATCTTGACAAATAATATTCATTTTTTTTGCATCCAAAGAAATATTTAGCTCTGCCTCATTTACATAATTCCTATCCCCGTAAATAACCATAGAACCTAGAATTGTATCCAGATTTAACTTAACCAAAAAAATTTCATAAATAAATTTTTTATCTGAAAAATCCTTTTGATCTTGAATTAATATTTCAGCATCATATTTAATTTTTTTTCCAGTATTTTTTTGAATAATTTGAACCCAATTTACAAAATTTTTAACTGTTTTCTTATCAGAAAAATCTAGTCTTTCACAAGTAATAGAGGTGTTATTTCTTATTTTTTTTAAAGATCTTTTAAGGCTTCTTGAAAATAGAGTATTTATATCAAAGTATGTCTTAGATCGAAGATTAACTATATATGTAGCCCATTTAGAAATTTCTTTATTATCAAAATTTGTATTTTGAGTGTCATAAATTGGAGAGAACTTAACATGTCTAATTCTATTAATACTTATTTCTAAGCAATTATTAATATACTGCAAATTCTCAGAAGAAATATTTTGTTTAGTTATTAATGAATATCTCCACATTGAATAAGAAAAAAATAATTTCAAAATGGGGGTAAGAAGACTTCGCATAAGAAATGGATAATTTCTTACTCTAATATATCCTCTAAATTCATTAAGTCTTATGTGAAATGCAATTACTTCATCTTTTTCATAAAAGATTATCAATTGACAAGAGATATTATATTTAGTTATTAATTTACTTATCCATATTGGCGAAATTAATAGGGTATTTAATTCAAAATCATTTTCACTTAAAAACTTCTCTAGAATCAATGAATTTTTTTTATTAAGTCCATCATATTCAATAAATGAAATATTACTCATAATATTAAAATTATTCAAGTAGAAAAGAATTTATCAAAGAAAATAATTGGCATTTTATTTTTTAACAAGAACTAATAAGTGCTTAAATGCATATTTTTGACAAAATCTTGAGCTTGAAATTAACTCATCAATAGATAAGTCCTTATACTTTATTCGCAAAAACGATCTTAAAAAACTATTTGCGATTAATAAACTCCACCAAGGGCCTCTCAATACAGGAAATAATTGAAAATTTCTCTCTTCAACAATCTTAAATCCTGACTTATTTACAGCATTCAACATTTCTTTATAGGAAATAAAATATGGATATCCCCAATTCGCATTTTTAGCCCAATAATTACTTACATGGGCATTAATATTATTTTTAGTTCCAAATTCTAAAATAGCGACACCACTAGTTAATAAAACTCTGTTGACTTGTTTGAGAACAATCTCAATATCATCAAAATAGTATAGAGAAGAAAAGCAAAAACAAATATCAATCTTATTGTTAGTAATAGGGATTTTATTTACATCTGCTTTAATAAGATTCATGCCTTCAAAATATATTTCACTTAATTTAAACTCATCAAGCATATTTTGTGAAAAATCAAGTCCATAATATGAGTTTTTTTTGGTATCTATGTATTTGGAATATTCACCTGTTCCACAACATAAATCTAATATTTGCTGACCCTGTTTGCAGCTTAAATATTTCTTTAATAATTTAACTTTGGTTTCTATGAAGTCTTTTTCATATGGATGTCTAGCATCGTGAGTCAAATTTTTACCACTATGATATTCTGAAAAAATTTTTTTATTTTGATTCTTCATAACTTTCTATATATTCTTTATATTTTTCACAAACAAAATCGATATTTTCTTCAGAAATAAATAGATTAAAAGGTAAATATAAAAAATTACTCCATTTTTTATTAGTTGTATCCAGTTTGTTAATTCTTAAAATATCTTCATAAATTTTAATTCTATGAATTGGATAATAGCTCCAATAGGTCTCAATTCCATAATTTGATAAATAACTCCCAAGTTCGTACCTATCGATTTTTTTATTTATTTCAATCAAAAAATAATTAGGAACCTCATTTTTTTTGAACTTGCTTTTTAGTCCAAGTTTAGAATTATATTTATTAAATAATTTATTATACGAAAGCCTTATTCTCTCATAATCTTTTATTTGGGAGCATATTAATATTAAGCTCAAGAAAGATATTTTTTTACACTTAAAATATTTTTGAGTTTCATTGGATACCTTATCCTTAAAAGAGTAATAGTCGTCTAAAGATTTTTGCATGTTTATTCTTCTTCTAAAGAAGCTAATAATCACCGATGTCTGTTTTCTGAACCTTAAACTAACTAACTCTCTGAGAAATCTTAATACTACTTTTGATCTCTTTTGACTCTTAAATTCATTAAATTCATCTAAACTGACATTATGTCTCATATATACAAGACCTCCACCAGAACCATTAATCATCTTTCCTAAATTGAAACTGTAAATCAATGCATCAGAGAGTATCTCACTATCATATGAAGTTCCAAATGAAGTAGCATTATCTTCAATAACTATAATCCCCTTAGTTTTTAATTTTTTAAGTAATTCATACTCGCAATTCATCTTTCCAAACATATTTGGAATAATTATGGCCTTAACATCTTTCAAATCACATTCAAAAACTAGGCTCTTTAAATCCAAATTATAATCTTCATCAATATCACCAAAAATAGGCTCAACCCCAGCCTCAAATAGTGCAAATAATAAAGCCCTGCATGTAAATGAAGGAATAATTACTTTATCCCCCTTTTTAAGGCCAAGTGAAATTAAACTGAAGTAAATAGCACTTCTTCCAGAATCAAAAAAATAACAATATTCAAAAGGAATATTATGGATATCTTTTAATTCTTTTGAGATCTCTTGTTGTAATTTAGTACCATTTTTGATAAAGAAGTTTTTGATTATTGCTAAAAATTCATTAATTCTCCAAAAAGGAGTAATCGAAGCAACTCTAATTTTAGATGGCTGGGGAATTTGAAAACTATCATGCTTCATAATTAGAGTTGCATATTATGACACGTCTCATTTCAAATTATTAATTGACATTGCAATAATCTTTTTTCCAATAAAGGATTTATTAGCATTAGTTGGAAGCCTAAGATGATATTTATAATTTTCACTATAACAAGATTGCATATGAACAATCATTTCAATATTTTCATTTTTTTTTCTATCAAAATGTAGTTCCGGAGTTGTATAAAAGTAGAAAGATAAATTAGGCCTGGGAAGAATAAATCTAATTAATTTTCTTATAAGAGGTGATGTGAAATTTATAAGAATATCATCATAATACCTATCACAGATATATAGCCTATTTGTGGAAAATCTATGTAAAGTTTTATGCAACCATATGTCTAAAATAAAAATTGGCAATAAGAAAAGAAAAAATAATTGTATGCTAGGTTTATTGATTACAGATAATTTTCTCCATGCAGAAAATCCATCAATACTTGGAGAAAGATTAATTGATTTTTTTGGAGTGAAGTTAGCCTTAATTAAATCTTTAATTAATTTAGCACCTTTAAAAAAAATTGAAGTTTTTAATAAAAATAAATTTGTTCTACCTGATGGATAAAAGAAACCCCCATAATACTTTCTTTTTGTTTTGAAAAGCAAAGATATGTTTTTATATAAGAGATAAGAGAATGTTGACTTTCCTGCACCATCTGCACCAAGAAGAATAAGACTTTTATGATTCCAAAAATCCCCAAAAATTCGCCTGTACTTAAAGAAAATACTCAAAAATAATTTATCCCCATATTCATAAAAATCATATTCCAATAAGAACAGATATTTATCTTTAAAACTTTGTGCGGAATTAGGATAGAATTCAGTAAACTCTTTAAAGTAGCTGGATTTTATGTACTTTTTAAAATATAATAAATTTGATATCATTATTTCATGATAGTCAATCTCGCCAATTATTTGAATATTGTTAAATTGTTCTGATCGTTTAAAAAGATCATTAATTTTAAGTTTATATCTTTTTTCACTATCAGTCCTTAAATCAATTTTAACAAGCATTTCATGATGATCAAAATACTGTTTAATTTTTCCATTATAGATATCCCATCCATTTCTCTTGAAGACCGTTACTATTTCTAAAATGTGTTCTTCTCTACAATAAATATCTATATCTTTACTGTTGAACTTACTATCATTAATAAGCCAATCATATCTTCTAGCAACCAAATAAGTACCAAAATTTAATTCTGATAAAGTTTCTTCGAGTTTTTGTTTAACACTTATATTAGAAAAAGATATTAAGTCATCAGAAAAATTTAAATAATTATCTAGAATGAAATTATCAAAACTATTACTAGCTTCAGAATAAAAAAACCTAGATAGCAATGCCCCTCTAAAGTCTTTTAAATCAAAAATCTCTCTTTTAAACAAGTTATAAAATATATTTTGATAAGGTTTGCCTAAAGTTGGTAAGACTTTTTCAAAAAACTTTGCATATGTATGAGATTTAAATTCGGTTTGATGCATAGTATTTGCATTGTATATATTTGTAGTTGTCGCATTAGTGTGAGATAAATCCAAATCAATAATATTAATTCTGCCGCTGTTTAATATTATGAAATTATCAAGTCTCAAATCTAAACAATATAGAAGTGAATTTCTTTCCATACAATTTAGCACTTTGTCAATATAAACTAATAATTCAGAAATCTTAGATTCGAAGTCACTATAATTTAATGTATCAATGTATTCAGAGAAAACCACTCCAGGTAGGAAATTTCGAACATATGAATCTTTCAGATGATCAAACTTAAAGCACTTATAAGTAATTAAATTTTCTTCAGAGAGGAGATTAACTAATTGGTACTTTTTAGAAACCAAATCAGAAACTTGAATATTACTTGTATTGGAACGCAAAAAAAACTTTAAAAAAAACTTATCTTTACTTTTTTTGTCTTTAAAGCTTAAAGAACAGGATCGTCCATTGTAAGAAATTACCTTAAGACTTTTTACTTGTAACTCAGTTGATAAGGACAAAGATTTTTTTATCTTAAACTTTAGAACTAAAAATCTAATATTATTAAAAAAACTCTTGATCATTTCGACTCTTCACTAATTGATATAAATGAATCTATATTGGCTTTGAGGACACTATCATGTGAAATTATAACCACTATAGCGTTATACTCTTTTACATAATCTCTTAGTAAATCTAGCATTATCAAGGATATATCTTCGTTAATAGCACTTGAAGGCTCATCAAAAATAATAATTTTCTTTTCACTAAGTAATGCATAAATGAAAGATAATCTTTGTTGTTCGCCACCCGAAAAAGATGAAAGCTTTCTTAAATACAACTCAGTGAGGTTTGAACTATCGAGCTGTAATTTACTAAAGAGGTTATTAATTTTGTTTGAATCAATATCTTTAAATAATTCTCCAATTGTAAATTCATTAGGAATTATATGTTGGGACATGTATAGACTATTTTTAAGAATGGTTTGACTTTTAATAGATGAAACTATTAACTCATTATTCAGTAAAACTTTTGAATCTTTAAAAGTATTTAGCCCCAACATTGACTCTGCCAAGGTTGTCTTACCAATCCCAGAAGGCCCATATAATCCATAAATATTCCCTGGCACCATTGTTACTTCATAAGAGTTTTTCTCGCTAAATGAGCTTATCAAAAACTTTGAAATAACCTTTAATTCATTTATTTCAAAATCCTCAAGGTTTACTGATTTAACCTTTTTCATAATTGATTCAATTTGCATAAGCTTATCAATCAATGGAATATTTGATTTAAGATTCTGTAGCGCATTTCCAAATTGATTCATAAAAGGAATCAATCTAACAAACATTACACCAATAAATAATATCAGTGACAGCTCGAATTCTTGAATATAGAAAATGTAAACTACAAACAAAATTGAGAGCATTGTAGAAGTTTTTATGACAAATTCAATATAAGCCATTCTTTTTTGGATTTCGAACTGATATAGATGTAATTTTTTTACAACATCTACACTTAGTCCTTTATTTACAGCCTCTATCTTTGAGAGCATAAAAAAAACTTTTTCAGTCATTATGTTTTGAATGTACTTAATATAGCTTGTATTAGTATCAGAGAGTGCCTTCCCATAAATTTTTGATTTTTTATATGAATTTTGAAGCATTAAGTATAAAAAAGTGGAAGTTAATCCTAAAAAAACTAGTAGAAAATAATCAAGATAGATTAAATAAATAGAGAATAAAAGTATTACAAGAAGTGCTGAGATCAAATTTGTAAAGCTAAGTACTATCTGGGCAACACGCTCACCCTCAACACTTAAGTAAGATTGAACAATATTGGCATCAATTTTTTTAAAATTATTGATTGAAGTGTTGGCAATTAATGAAAGAACATACTCTCTATTTCTACTAACAATGCTCTCCTTAATTTTAGATTTTGATAAGTTTCTTAAAAAAACCATTAAGTTTGTCAATATTAAAAAAATACATGAAATTATTACTACTATTTGAAACATTGAAAGAGGTAAAAAACTTGATATATCAAATATAAAATTCTTATAAAGCTCGTTATTTACTAATTCTTGATTTTCTAGATAGTAAAAAACTGGATATATTGAAAAAATGGATATAAACTCCATCAAGCTTATAATTATTGAAATAAACAAAAGATTAAAGGCATATCTTTGTGATACAACTTCTAATATTTTATTTAGATAATTAAACTTTATCACAATTAATAACTTGGAATTTTATATATTGTTTTCATAATAGTTTATAGCATCTTGATAATCACTAGGTGTATCAATATCAATCCAAAAAATACTTTCATCAATACTTATTGCAATAACTTTATATTTTGAAGAGAAGATTTGAACGGCTTTAGAAAGAAGAGATTTTAATGAGTTTTTCTTTATAAAATTTTCGTCAATGAGCTCGAATAACAATTTTACAGACTCATTTTGAAATTTATATATTGCTGGCGAACCATAAGTTTTGTCGGTTAAAAGTATATCTTTACCTATGTCGTTTACTTTAAAGTCACCATCAATTGAAACTTTTAGATCTTCAAAAGTAAATTTTGTAAAAAAAAGATCAATCAGCACACTGGAATCTGAGTCTTCATTTATAATTTCATTCAAATATCGCTCATCAATTAGCGTATCTCCATTCATTACTATAAAGCCCCCCATTACATAGTCTTTTGCAAGCCACATTGAAAAACTACTATTAGTTTCTCTATATTGACTGTTAAATATATATGTAATCTTTAGGCCATCATATTCATGTCCTAATGTGTTAATAATTAATTCTTTTTTATAACCAACAACAACAATAATTTCACTTATTTCAGAAAATTTTGATAATTTACTAACATTATGTTCAATTAATGATAAGCCATTAATTTTTAACAATGGCTTTGGAACTCCATATGTTTTGATTCCCATTCGAGCTGAGATACCAGCGGCAAGGATGATTGCTTTCATTTAGTTATAAAGTTTATTAAGATATGTTCTGTATATTTTAACTACCCATAAAAAATTAAAATATATAGTTAAGATAATTAAATAAAAAGCTTGAAAATTTAAAGCAATTGCAAAACATGCAAAACCTAAAATATTTAAATCTGAATTGAATACATTTTTAATAACAATACCATTAATATTTTTAGCTTCTTTATGCTCAGATTTAAAATACATTTTATGAGTGAAATCTAAAATGTGTGTCATTGAGTTTCCAAATAATAAAGCAATCGATAAATACAGATAAATTTGTTCATTAGTTGCACTATAAAGGCCGGCCCCAATAGCAATATACAAAATAAACTTAACGATCTTATCGAAAATAGTATCTAGCCAGCCACCAAAACTAGACTCAAGATACTTTAATCTTGCTACTGGTCCATCTGCGCAATCTAATGATGCTGAGAGTTGATATAAAAAAACACCTATAATTGAGTAACTATAATTACCAATCGATACAAAGTATGAGGCAATTATTGCTATTAAAAGTCCGCTACATGAAATGAAGTTTGGAGATATATCTAATCTCAACAACAGGTGGGAAAGCGCCCTTCCAACTGGTCTATTTAAATGATTAGTGAAAATAAAAATCTTCTCAGCTTTTTTTTTATCAATTAAGCTAAATAGTAATTTAGATGTTTCCAAAAATACTTTATCATTAGTAATTAATGCAAGGTTTAAATTATTAATATTTTCTTGAATAGAAATTCGTGGATCAATAGTAATTTGATTGTAATTAAAAACTTGATTAGCAAAAATATTTACTTCGGATTGCTCATTTGAATTAATTGAGAAAGAAAAACTATCATTTTTTAGAACAAAATTTTTTTTAATAAAAGCTTCTAGAACCGACACCTTATTAGGTTCACATTTAAAATTTACTTTATAAAACCCAAAAAAAGATAAAAATTTAACATTTCTTTCAAGAATAGGCACTCCAAGAAGTTTCAGAAAATCATAGTTAGTTCCAGATAACTCAATTGTTGGTATACTATTCATCATTAAACACTATTAAGCTCTTTGCTATCCTTTCAGCAGCCATACCATCCCAAAATTTTATTTTTTTAGCTTTAATTTCTCTATTGACAAAGGTCTTATTAAAAATATTAATAATACTTTTAGGATCTACACCAGACAAAGTGTTTGTTCCTTGTTCTAATGTAATTGGTCTTTCAGTATTTTCACGAATAGTAATGCAATTTACACCAAGAGCAGATGTTTCTTCTTGAAGCCCGCCACTATCAGTTAAAACTAATTTGGAATCTTTCCAAAGGTTTAAGAAATTGATATAAGAAAGTGGCTCTATGAGCAAAATATTGTTATTAAATTTAAGATTATATTTTTTTATATTTACCCTTGTTCTTGGATGCACAGGAAATATCAAGGGTAACTTTAAGGCAATTTTGTTTAGTGCCATTACGATTCCTTTAAATGTTTTTTCATGATCTACATTCGAAGGCCTATGAAGTGTAACTACAGCATATTCTTTATACTTTTCTTTAATTTGAGCAGATTTAATTTGATTTCCAGAATAATTATTTAATTTTTCTTTTTGATAAAACAAATTATCAATCATTACATTTCCAACAAAATGAATTTTATTAGAATTATGCCCCTCATTTATTAAATTATTAAAAGCTGAAGGCTCAGTTACAAAAAATAGATCTGTTACAGAGTCTATTATAATCCGATTAATTTCTTCAGGCATTTCTTTATCTCCACTTCGAAGACCTGCCTCTACATGAATTAACTTCAAGTTAAGTTTTTTTGCTACTAATGAACAGGCTAAAGTTGAATTTACGTCCCCAACAACTAAGACCATTTGTGGTAAATTATCCAAGCAGTCTCTTTCAAACTCAACTATCATTCTAGAAATTTCTTCTAATGAGCTGCCACCCCTGCCCTTTAAATATGAATCAGGGCTTGGAATGCCTAATTCGTCAAAAAAAATACTATTCATTTTTTTATCTAAATGTTGGCCAGTATGAACCAATCTATAAGAAAAATGTTTTTTATATTTATTAAGCGCTCTAATAATGGGAGCAATTTTCATAAAATTAGGCCTTGCTCCAACTACTAAAGTAATAAAAGTTTTACGCATTTATTTTCTCTTCTTAGTTAAAAATAGATGAAAGGCTGCTGCTAATCCTAGAGCAACTAGGATCATAATTGCTGAATATCTGTATCTTATAAGTGTCCCAATATTTGGCAAGGCAAGACTGTAAACTATACCAAAATATAATGAAAAAGAAATCATAATCCACAATTCTATTTTTTGTCTCCAAATGGCTATAGAAAAAAATGTTCCAATAAGGGAAATGTAAATTAATGCCATTTCAAAACCAGAAATTTTATGTAGGATTTTTGACATACTGGAAGGATGGTCAGCAAACCATGATGATGGGAATGGGGCAAAAAAAGATATTTGAGCAGCTTTAGGAATAAACAAAATCATATTCCTTAAACTATTCAAATGTTTTTCACCATATATTGAGGTATTTGCATTCTCATTTACTTTATTGAAATAAACTCTATTTGAATAAAGCTTTGAAAGATAGTAATCAATTTGAGTTGGTAAAAATTTGGTTTTTTCCCACTTAGGATAAGACTTTATAGCTTTAGTTTTATTTTGCTCTATTTCCACACCTAAACTATTTGAATTTAGCCCATTTGGATTAATTTTTTGTCTGGCTATAACAATATCTTGATTTTCTTTACTTACTATATCAATATCTTGATTTTCTTTACTTACTATATCAATATCTTGATTATTTTTATCTGAAAAAACAATGTTTTGCTCAGATAAGCTATTATCGGTTGAGTCTATAAATGAGCTTTGGCTACCCAAAGCTGGAACTCCCAAAACTGCAGAGTTTGGAAGGAAATAAACCAAACTAAAGACAATTATCTGTATTGTCAATAAAGCAATAATCTTCAATTGAAATTTTTTGTCATTAATTATTTCAATAACTAAAAATAAATTTAAAAAAGCAAAAACAAAAATTATGAAAATAGAAAAGATACTTACCATATATGGCCTCACAAGCCACGTTACAATTATTCCAATAAAAATACACATTAGTGAGAGTGTGCTGTGAATTAAAAATTTGCGTGAGAGATTTACACGTTTTAATCCAAATATCATAACTAAGCCATAAAGAATCAGGAGCGAACCATTAAGTGTAAAGACATCTTTAAGTATCTGTGTAAGCCACAATAATGAAGTTGGAAAGAGTAAATATGGTAAGGCTGAGACAAAGGCTATAAACCTACTTACTCCTAATTTTTCAATTAACATCACAATGCATAGTGCTCCAATCGAATGGAGCAAGGAATATAAGGGTATTAGTAGGTAGGGCTTAGTTGATCCAAACAAAGAATAAATGGCGGATATCAAACCAGTCATTCCCCAGCCACTTGGTCTTAACTGCCATGCTTCCCAGCCAAGCTCATTTATTTTATTAAATTCAAACACAGCTCTAGCTTGATAATTAGCCCAATCTCCTCCAACTAACTGCCCATTACCGCTGTGAAGAAATGGAACAAAATAGGGGAGGATAATTAACTGAACTACAAATGAGATAAGGACTGAATATAAAAAGAAAATAAACCATATATAACTTAAGCTTTTATTATTCAGTATATTATTTAAAGAAACTAACATTGTAGTCAAAATAATTTTTTTATCATATCATTACAGCTATTTTTAATTGAATCGATATAAGTTAATTGGCTTTTAAACTTTAATGAAGCATTCGTACTTAAAACATCATATAGTCTGCTGTTTTTTAGAATCATAATAACATCACGAGCTACCTCTTGATCGGAAAAAACTAGCACAGAGTTAGAAGAATCGCAATATTTTGATATTTCTCCTACAGGAGTAACAATTGGCACAAGACCTAACTTCATTGACTCCATAACTGACATTGCAGCTCCTTCATATAAACTTGTTTGCAAATAAAAACATGCGTTAGCTGCTTTCTTTTCAATTTCATCAAAATTCATTTCATTAAAAAAAATAACTGAATCTTGAATCTCTAACTCCTTGCATAATCTCTTTACTAGTTTTAAGGTACCCCCATCTGAACCAATAATTGTAAAAGTTGCATTCGGATAAAACTTTAAGATTTTAGAAAAAATTTTTATTGCCCTTTCGACTCCTTTTTCTTTTCCAACTCTCCCCCAAAAAATAAAACTAGGCTTTACTTTCTTAACTTTTAATTTACTAATTTTTCTGGCACTGAATGAAATAACTCTACCATTATTAATTTTTAATGAAGAATGATTAAATCTTTCTTTGAGGGAAGTTGCTGAGTCTGCCCATACTTCAGATGAGATTAAAAGAGTAAGTCTAGAGAGAAAATAATCTAAAAAATGGGCATCTTCTGCACTATGAACAAAAAAAATAATTTTTGTTCTTGGAGAAATTAATTTAAAAAGTATTCCAACAAACTGAGCTCTCCAGAGCGAGAGAATCAAAACATCTGGCTTAAGTGAATAAACCCTCTGAACAGCTTTTAACATCATGCTGATATCGAAAAGATCAGCTTTATTTTTAAATATATATTCAACATTGAAACTATAGAGAGGATTATTTATGTTTCTAACGCCTTTCGCGGCAACCTCTACACCACCACCTATTGAGTCCAATGGTATTAAGTAGATTATTTTTTTCATTTAAAAATTTGAAAAATAAAGTACCTAAATTTTACAGCTTAGATTGAACTAAAGTAATTACTATTGCAATATGATTTAACTATTATTTTTTAGCTCTAGTAGCCTCATGTTCAATAAGGATATCAATAACTTTAAAAAAAGAAAAATTGTAATTCCAATTTAAGATCTTTTTAGCCTCTTCATTATCTCCATAAATATCATAAATTTCATTTGGTCTAAATAACTCTTTTTTCTCAACAATAAGTTTTTTATCAAGACTAAGTTTATCAAAAACATATTCTACTATATCTCTGAGTAAAATTGATTCTCCAGAACAAATAATGATATCCATGGGCTCCTTGTGTTGAAGCAATTTCCACATGGCCTCAACATACTTTTTAGCATAACCAAAATCCCTTCTAATCTGTAAGTTTCCAACTTCAAGAAAGTCTAGCCTCCCCTCTTTTATTGCAAAAGCAGAAGTGATTATCTTTCTAGTAAAAAAATTTTCAGCTCTGAATGGTGACTCATGATTAAATAAAATTCCATTAGATGCAAAGACATTAAAAGACTCCCTATAAGTCTTCACCATAAAATAAGACGCCACCTTAGAAATAGCATAAGGGCTTATTGGACTCATTGGCGTTGAGAGTTTAACTGGTAATTTGTCCACAACACCATACATTTCACTGCTTGAGGACTGATAAAACCTACTATTTGGAGAAAATTGTTTTATCGCCTCTAGCAAATTATGAGCTGAACTAGTATTAAAATAAAATGTATCAATAGGGTGTTCAAACGAATTACCAACTGAACTTTGTGCTGCCAAATTATAAATTTCATTTGGCTGGTATTTTTGTAAAATTCGTTTAATGCTTTGAATATTCATCAAATCTAAATTTTCTATCATAATGTCTTCAGCGCTAACTCCTATTGAATTTAGTTTATTGAAAGACATTTTAGTTTTAGGTCTAATTATTCCAACAACATAATATCCTTTATCAATTAGGAGTTTTGCAAGGTAAATTCCATCTTGGCTGGTTATTCCAACAATAATAGCAACTTTCAACTGAGAACCTCATTGTAGATTTTTTTTGTCTCCGAAGCTGTTATTTCCCAAGAGAAAGAATTAAGCCTTTTGTATGCATTTGAAACTAGTTTTTGCTTTGCTGCCTGGTCAAATAGAATTTGTGAAATGCAATGATACATGGAATCAACATTTTCAGGATCAAAATAAACCGCCCCATCCAAGGCTATCTCAGGGAAAGAGCTGGCATCACTGCATGCAACTGGACAACCACATGAAAATGCTTCCAATAGGGGTATGCCAAAACCTTCATATAAAGAGGGGAACACAAATAATAATGCGTTTTTATATAATGAAGAAATTGTATCATCATCTATATTAAACTGAATAAATCTCTCCTCTAAAGAGAATTTTTTAAACAAGCTTATCTCAGAATCTTCAAAATTATTACCACCTGCACAAATAACAAACAGATCAACATTCTCATTAAGTATTTTTGATATGGCAACTACAAATCTTTCAAAATTTTTATACAAACCCCTATGCCCAACAAATAAAAGATATTTTTGAGGCAAAGATGGCAATGATTTCATAACACTATTTTTATTAAGTGAACTAGCCAAATACACAACTCTTATCTTAGATTCTTGAATATTGAAAATTTCAATTAAATCCTTTTTTGTATTTTGAGAAATAGCAATAATTAAATCAGCTCTTTCGCATAAAATCTGCTTCCTACGAGACACCTCATCATCATAAAACTTTTCATGAATCATGTCATAAACTGTCAATATAAGTTTTTTATTTTCAACTAGCTTTAAGTAATATACATCATAGTAAGTTGGATGAATTATGTCAAAATCTTTAACTTTTAAAAAGAATAGAAAGGCTATCCTATTGATTAAAAATAATAATCTCTGTTTTCCCTTAATTGTTTTATTTGGTAAAAATTGATAATGCTTAACGAACTGACCATCACTGATATATTGATTATTTGAGAACAGTAACGGAGCTGATGCTTGAATATCATTGTTATTAAATTTTTTTAGTAGTTCAGAGAAATACCTAGAAATACCTCCATATTTCTGTTCAGTAAAAATATAACTATCATAAATAATTTTCACTTGGATTTAAGCTTTTTTATAATCTGATTCATATCATCCCCAGTTTTTGAAGAAAGAAAAGAAGAGATTAAATAATATAGACCTAATCGATTCATTTTTAAAATAAACCAAAAAAGTAACTTACTAATTTTTTTTCTTGTTAACAGGTGAATCGAACTTTTATTTGAGTACAGATTCAACTTATACTTCTGAGCTAAAAATTCTAGAGTCTTTATATTATAGAAAGAAATATGCTGACCATGTTCAAGTCCATAGTACCACCATTTATCTGGCGCTTGAATTTCATTTGATGATAGGTCTGTTGAAAACAACAAACTATCAGTTACCTTTAGAATATTCTCTAATTCAACTAATGGATATTCAAAGTGCTCAAATGCTTCAAAGGCTGTTGCCATTTCATATTTCTTATTTGAGCTTAATTCAAAACCTCTTGACAATAAATTACTACTATATTTATCAGTCCAGTAAAAGTCAAAACCAATATCTCTCATCACTCTAGTTAAAATTCCGTAACCTCCCGCAAAATCTAAAAAACTCCTTTGACGATTAAATAAAAAAAATATAATTAAAGTAGTGATTTGAGACATATTTCGGTTTCTAACCATAATTCCAGTATCTGAAATATTTATTGATTCACTGTATGCTTCTTTTAGCCAATAAGGCTTTTCAGTTTGCAAAAAATAACAATTTTTACAATGAAAATATTGAATTTGATATTGATTAAGAATCTCAGCCTCAAAAATTAAAGAACTTTCATTTCCACATATCTTGCATTCCATTTGATTTGGATTAATAGTCATAGAAATAACTTTTTAAATTTTTTAAACCTATATAAAAATCTTCTTTTAAAACTAGGGAGAAATTCTTGTTCAATAGCCTTATCATCAAGCAATTTATTATCAAATATAAAATTAGGGTGGATTAAAGGAAGGTGAATCTGAAAACTCTCAGCATTATTATGGTGAGATTCAATATTAACAGTGTGGGTTGCATCTGGAGAAAATCCAATATTTGTTACAAGGTTAATATGAGGTATAACAGTAAGCATTGAATTTTGCCAGCTAGCAAATAGCCACTGATAGTCCCAAGTATTTGTTATTCCATTATTGGCTATTTTTTTCCAATACTGTTCTTCTCTTGAACTCCTTGTTGCTGCACTTAACCCACCTAGTTTTATAAAATTATTAAAATGTTCATATTCTACATCATACTTTTGCCATGCTCTTCTCCAGCTTGCCCAGCCCCAAAACCTTACATATCTTGAAAAATAATAACTTTTTTCAAAATTATGGTTATTTATTGGAGCGTTCCCAGCAATCATTCCAACTCTTTCGTCCTGTTTATAATAATTCAATAATTCTTCACAGTACTTAAAAAAGCTTTGATTTGGCAAAGTATCGTCTTCTAAAATAATACCCATTTCTTCATTTTCAAAAAACCAGTCAACAGCCCCACTGCAAGCATATTTACAGCCTAAATTTTGCTCACGAAATAATTTATAAACTTTGCAATCCCAATCAATATTCGATACAACATAATTCCTGATTGACTCAACAATTTCTTTCTCTTCTGGAAAACTTTCTCTAGGACCATCTGAAGCAAGGTAAATTTTTTTAGGTTTACATTTCTTGATTGATTCAAAAACTCTCTTTGATTCAGATAATTTATTAAAAATCATAAAAAGTATAGGAATATTAAATTGATCTATATTTAAATCATCTTCATAATTAACAATAGTCACAATTTGATTTCCTTAATGTAATCTTGAATTGATTTAGATGCACTCCAACCTAATGCCTTTGTCTTATCAGAAATGACTTTTGCATCCATTCTATTGCCTTTTCTTTCAGGAATCATTTCAATTTCTCCACCAAACATTTGTGCAATATCTAAAACGCAATAAGCATCTGAATTTCCTATTCCAAAATCATCCCCAAGACCTTTTTGTCCAACAAGAATTAACCCTGAAATTATGTCATCGATATGTGTGAAGTTTCTTTTTTGAGTTCCTGGGCTCACAACTTTTAAGGGCATCCCCTTAATTGTTTGCTTTTTAAAAATACCAATTAGGGTGGCATAAATACCTTCATCAATTTCTCTTCCACCATAAACATTATAAAAATAAGTAATGGCATAAGAGATGCCATACCAATCTCCATAATTCTTGACAAGCTCAGTATTAGAAGCCTTTGTCCAGGCATAAGGACTTTGATTTTTTCCTGTTCCACTGTCAGCAAATTTAGTGCTACTGCCGCAGTAAATTAACTTAGCTCCAGTTTTTTTAACAAACTCTAACACCTTAAAAGTTCCCAAAATATTTGAATTCCAAACAATTTCATGGTCTTTGAAGCTCCTCTCTACCCTAGAATATTCACCAAGGTGATATATAACGTCAGGTTGAAAATCGACAAGTAGATCAATATTTTCAGTATCTCCTCTAATGTAATTTACTCCATTAATATGATTTTTTACTGAACCAGTAAAGTAATTATCAAGAGAATAAACATGATAATTAGAATTTTTTAAAAGCTCTTCACATAAATGACTACCTATAAATCCAGCTCCGCCAGTAACCAATATTTTTTTTTCTAGTTGAATCATTTTTTTGTCAAAACCTCATTTTGTTATGCTTTATAGCTCCTCCAAGGGAAGAGTATTGCCAACAACATTAGTTTAATATTCTTCCTTGTTTTTATGTAGATAAAATCTATGAAAAAGCTGGTAACAAAGAAAGAAACATATGAAGCATAAATTGCCCCTAGAGATCCAAATATCGGAATCAAAATATAATTTAATAAAATATTAACCATAGTTCCTATAAACATAGTGTAGAAGGAAAATTTCAATAAATTATCGTTAACAATAAATACGTGTCGCGCAACCCCCATATTTGCAAAAAAAAGTCTGAATGTCATTGCACTCAATAAAACCACAGAATAGGCATAATCTTTTCCAAATAAAAGAAAAATTATCTCTTCTGAAAATAAATAGATAGGTAAAGCTACAATGATAAATAAAACAAAATTTAGCCTGTAATAGTCATATAATTTAGTCTGATATTTTTTAAATGAATGTTTTTTCGCCTCAACAATTGAAGGCATTATAGAGCTCATCAAAATCATTGGTATAAAACAAACACCCTCTATTAAATATAAGGCTGTACTATAATATCCAACATCAATTTGCTCCATCATAGTTCCAATCATCACTTGATCAACCCTTGCCTGAATCATCAAAACTGCTGAAGCAAAAATTACTGGCCATGATTCTAGTAATAACTCCTTCGCTCTATTAATTTTTGGACGCCATTTAAACAAACTTCCTTTTTTAGATACATAAACATAAATTAGACTAAAGAACACCAAAATTGAGTCTAATAAAGTCATCAAAGCGAAAGCAATTAGAGCAGAATTATTAAGAATTAAAGCAATTTTAATTAATGAAATTAGAATAAAAACAGAGTTTTCAACAATAACAACATATCTTGATTCAACTTGGGATTCAAACCAATACTTAATTGGCTCGGAGGATTTAAACAAAAGAGATATTGCAAAAACATAGATTAATGACTGAAATATTTTATCATCTGGGCTTAATACCATTGAAATTGTAATAACAAAAAATACAGCAAAAAAACTGCCAATAACTTGAAGCATGAACGCACTACCAAGTGTCACGTTTGCTTCTTCTGGGTTTTTGACCAAATCTCTAACAAGAATTGCGTTTAGACCCATAGTAGCAAAAGCTGCAACCATTCCCACTATTGCAGAAGCATAATTAAAAATACCAAACTTTTCAGGGCCAAGGTATCTTGCAATCCATGCACCAACGAATAAACCTACAGAAAGTCTAATTATCTTATCAAGAAAAAGCCAGTTTAAATTATCTAGAATCTTAATTAAATTTTTTCTATCACCTAGTTTCTCGATAACAAATTTAGGAAGAAGATTCATAATATTTCTTTTTGACCAATGAATTCAAAAAAACTCTAACAACTCTATTTAGCTATCTCACTTCAATGACACTTGACCAAGAAGGTTGTATGCCTGGATGTGATTCTACTTTTGTTTTCCAGCCATACCAATATTTAGGAAAAATGACTTTTTCTTTTTTTTTCATTAAATATGATCCCCACCATGAAAAAGTACTATTAGAACAAATTCCATATTCACACAAAGACATTAAAGCTAAATCTACTAGAGGATGATTAGTTGATATATATTTATCTGACTCACTTATATGCCTAAATGCCTGCTCAACATAATCACTATCATCAGATAAAAAAATAAAATAAGGATCTCGAATATCTTTTTTAATCATTTCAAGAGCTGATTTGTAGTAAGAAAATGGCAAATTAACTCCCTTTTGATTATTAAAGGTTTCTTTTAAATAATCTCCTCTTCTTAAATGAACAAAAACTTTTTTTCTCCCATTTGGAAAGCTAGAAAATATCTCACTTGCTTGCTGAATAAACTTTTTTTTCAATTCAAAATGAATTTTATTAAAATCTAGAATGTATTCACACTGAAAAAAATCAGTTTCTAAGAAGTTTATTGGAATTAAACCCTTCTTTTTTGAATTTTTATACAGATAGAAGCCTTTATCATTTCGTCTGTGCTCATATAAATTAAATACCCTTTTTTTTGCTAACCATACTAAGGTTGGGAATAATAGGATCCGAAGTACAGAGTTTATTACTCGACCAGGCGTATAAATAAAAAAGTTTGAATCATTGAGTTCCACACCCTCTTTTAATTCTTGCATTCCTCCTAAACAAAATATTTTTTCATTTTCTTTTGAAATACTTCTCAAGTATGCATATTGAAAAAACTCATTTCCAATTCCCCAAGAAGAATAATAAATGATCATTGTAATTGTCTTAAAAAATCATCATATGCAATTCTTAATCCATCGACTAATGAAACTTTTGGATTCCATCCAAGATGATTCAATTTTGAACTATCTAAAAATTTCCTCTGCACGCCTTCAGGCTGAGATTTATCAAATTTAATTGAACCCTTGAAGTCCACAATCTCAGCTATGCAATTTACTAATGTTTCAATTGACATATCCCCACCATAACCAACATTAATATGACTACAGTTTAAATCAACAGATTTAGAATAAGTGTCATTATTTAAATTCATTATAAAAATAGATGCAGAAGCCAGGTCATCAACAAATAAAAACTCTCTTTTTGCTTTTCCACTTCCCCAGACATTCAATGTTTGATTCATTACTTTGGCTTCATGAACTTTTCTTATTAGTGCAGGAATAACATGACTATTTTTTGGATGATAGTTATCTCCAGTTCCATATAGATTTGTTGGAATAATACTTCGATAACTCAAGCCATGACTTTCTCCATATTGTTTGTTATAACTTTCACACATTTTTATTCCAGCTATTTTTGCTATTGAGTAGGCCTCATTAGAAGTTTCAAGTGGGCCAGTTAATAACAAATTTTCCTGCATTGGTTGCTTTGATAGCTTTGGATAAATACTACTAGATCCAATAAAAAGCAGCTTTTTGACTCCATTTTTAAAGGCAGCATCAATAATATTAGTTTGTATCATTAGATTTTGATATAAAAAATCAGCAGGAAAAGTACTATTAGCTAGAATGCCACCAACCCTCCCTGCAGCAATGAAAACTTCATCTGGTGATTCTCTTGTAAAAAAGTCCGATACTTTACCTTGGTTTGTTAAATCAAGTTCTTGATGTGACCTAGTTAAGATATTAACAGACTCTTTTGAAAGCTGCCTGCAGATTGAACTTCCAACCATTCCATTATGGCCAGCTACATAAATCTTTTTTCTCATCATAAAATTTATAAATAGAAATCATGAATTAAATTACAAACTTTTTTAATTTGTGAATCTTCAAGCTGACCCGAAGAGGGCAACCATAAGCCATTTTCACCAACAAAATCAGAAACAACAAAACTACCAGGAATTTTGTATGCTAATTGTTTATTAATTGGTGGGTACATTACTCTAGACCCAACATTTTGATCTTTTAAATAAGATATCAAATTTTCTCTATCTTCCACAAGACAATCAATGAACCAAGGGGTTGTATAAGATAATTCTTGATTGAAAAACTGTATTTGAGAAACCTCTTTTAATAGCGCTTTATAAAGCTTTAAAATTTGTTTTTTTCTATCTAATCTCCAAGATAATTTTTTCATCTGCTCTATACCAATACAAGCTTGTAGTTCTGTAAATTTAAAGTTATAGCCTATTTCATCATGAATATCATTACCTCCAACACTCCTTCCAAAGTCTTTTAATTTTCGTAATTTATTAGCTACCACATCATTATTAGTAACTACTGCCCCTCCCTGACCAGTAGATATAACCTTAGGTGCAGAAAATGAAAAACTACCCACTAAACCTGCTGTACCCATATGCCTCCCATCAGGAAAATACGAGCCCAATGATTGAGCTGCATCTTCTATTAGAACAAGTCCTCTCTCTTTACAAAGTTTTTCAAATGAATCAATTCCTGACTTTGGATACCTTCCATTTGCAGTAACAAGCATTATTGCTTTTGTTTTTTTAGTAATTGCCTTTTTGACGAGTTCTATATCTAAACATAAGGTTTCTGGTTCAACATCAACAAAAACAGGCTCTGCTCCAAACAATTTGATTGAATTAGGTGTCGCCACCATAGTGTAATTAGGAACAATTACCTCATCATTCGCTTTAATTCCAGCTGCAATTGCTGCTAGCGTTAAACTGACTGTACCATTATTTACGACAACGCAATGCTTAGCTCCTATAAACTCAGCAATCATTTTTTCAAATCTTTGCGTTCTATGAAACTCAGTTATAAAGCCATCTTCATCCATATAATCACTAATGGCTTTTTTTTCTTCCTTTCCAAACCAAGGACGCATTTGCATAATAAAATCATTCATGCTTTTACAGCCTCAACATTTAAACTAATTAAAATTCCATTTTCTTTATCCATATGCGGAAAATATGCTTGTGAGTGATCATCATAGTCTCTATGAACACTATCTCGCCAATCATACTTCGCCACATCTTCAAAACCACTTTCATTAAGTAACTTAACCAAACTAGTAAAGTTATAAACAGTCTTATGATAAATTTCTATTTCCTCCTTTTGTGTTTTTATATTCATCTTTCCAAACAATGGCCCTAGAATATTATTAATTTCCCCTGTGTTTTGATAAACCTCAATTAATTTGTCAAAATCAGGGACTGCGATTCTCAAAATTCCCTTTGGCTTTAATACTCTTCGCCATTCTTTTAATACTTCTTTTGCCTTATCACGATCAAAATATTCAAAATTATGAGAAGAGTAGATTAATGAAACCGTGTCATTTTCAAACATTGATAGATTATCTATGTTGCATTGATAATCAATATGCTCCATATCTAACAAATCAATATGAATAAAACCTTTAATATATCGAGACCAACAACCTAAATGTAATTTCATTATAAGATCTATTTATTATTGAACTTTTTCTTATCTGAATCAACATTAATAAATGGGCCATTTTTTGATTCTATAATTTGAGTATCGTCTTCAAGTATCTCATAGCCATGCCCGCCATAGCCAAAAACTGCTAGATCACCTTGATAGAGAACATAATCTTTAAAAAACTCCTCTTTTTCAGTGAACAAAAGCACTTTAACTGAACCTTGTTTGACATAAATTGTCTCTTGGGTTCTTGTTGCATTGCGATCAAACTCCTTATGAATATGAGAATCTAATTTTTTACCCTTATCGTACCACCAAGAACCTACCTGCACAAATAACTCATCTGGCGTAACAAAATTTAAACCTTTAACCCAATCTGACTCACGGTAAATTATTGAGATAATTTGATTATTATGTTTAATCTTTTCCATAAAAAACTCCTATTTATCTCTATCTGACAAAATGGGCTTTTTACAGTCCCACTTAATACCTATTTCTTCATCATTCCATCTGTAAGTAAGCTGCTGATCAGCATCAATATAGTTTCCCTCATATGCCAACTTATAATGATATAAAGCATCTTTACTTTTTACGTGATATGCATTGCCCATCATTGGAGGTAACAATATCAAAATTTGATTATTATGACTAATTGTAAAGTCTGCCCAATGCATATAAGTTTGTGATTCTTTCCTAAGATCAACCACAACTTGTTGAATTTCACCATGAATACAGGTTACCAATTTCCATGATTTACTATCACCATGAATACCCCTTAATACATTATTCTTTGAAAAAGAGAATTTATCATGCTTAAAAAAAAGGCCTTCTGGAAGTAATTCGTCAATCTCACTATGTAAAAATGAAGTCCATATATTGCCTCGTGCATCTTCAGAGATAGATGGGGTAATGATCAAAACATCATTTATTATATTAGACTTCTCAATTTGAAAATCTATGCTCATTCTTTGCCACCATATTCTTCATTTTCTAAATCATATCTAACCATTCCAGAAACAAGCTCATTAAAGGATATTTTTCTTGTCCAATTTAATTCATCTTCAGCCTTAGAAGGGTCGCCCAATAATATTTCAACTTCAGATGGGCGAAAATACCTCTCTGCAACTTTAACAAGGACATTGCCTGAACTAGAATCAATGCCTTGTTCATTTACACCAACTCCCTGCCATGAAATATCAATGGACACCTCCTTAAAAGCTGCTTCAACAAACTCCCTAACAGTGTGAGTTTCACCTGTTGCAATCACATAGTCTTTTGGTGTTTCTTGCTGCAACATTAGCCACTGAGCATAAACAAAATCCTTGGCATGCCCCCAGTCTCGTTTTGCATCCAAATTACCAAGCTCTAAATACTCTTGCTTACCTTGAATAATTTTCGCTACTGCCTGAGTTATCTTTTTGGTAACAAAAGTTTCTCCTCTTCGAGGCGATTCGTGATTAAATAAAATTCCATTACAAGCAAAGAGGCCATATGACTCACGATAATTAACTGTGACCCAATATGCATATAATTTTGCAGCTCCATATGGAGATTTTGGATAAAAAGGTGTTAGTTCATTTTGTGGCTCTGTTCCAGGAATACCTCCGTATAGCTCCGATGTAGAAGCCTGGTAGTACTTACATTTCAACTTTAAATCAATAATTATATCTAATAGTCTAATGGCTCCAATTGCATCAACATCAGCAGTATATTCAGGTACTTCAAAAGATACAGCAACATGGGACTGTGCTCCTAAATTATAGATCTCATCAGGTTGTATTTTCCTCAGAATTCTATTAAGGTTGCTTGAATCAGTTAGGTCTCCATAGTAAGTAATAAAATTTGGATTAGAATCTAGGTGATCAATTCTAGATGTATTAAAAATCGAAGTTCTTCTAATAATTGCATGCACTTCATAATTTTTTTCTAGAAGTAACTCAGCTAGGTAGGACCCATCTTGACCAGTCACGCCTGTTATAAAAGCTTTTTTCAATTCTTTATCCCTCAGTAGTAAAAATAATTCTAACTTTAATATTGATATTCTATTTTTTTAAAGCCTTCCATCAACTTCATGAGCTTTTAAGATATATTTTATATCATAAAGAACAAAATTATCTTTACCAAAGTCATTTAATGTCGCAAGTGGAATATTTTTAAAATGATCATGTGCCACTGCTAGAACAATGCCATCATATTTGTTATTTAACGGCTTTTCAATGATATTTATACCAAATTCTTTGAATGCGTTTTCTTTTTCAACCCAAGGATCATAAACATCAACGTTACAACCTAGATCTTGAAATTTTGTAATCAAATTAATAACATTAGTATTGCGCAAATCAGGGCAATTTTCTTTGAATGTAAGGCCCATAACTAGTATATTTGCATTTAAGAAACTAATATTTTTTTTCTCCATAAGTGATGCAACTTGATTTGCAACATATGACCCCATACCATCGTTCATTCTTCTACCAGATAGAATAATTTCTGGATTATGGCCCAACTCAAGTGATTTATATGCTAAGTAATATGGGTCAACATGAATACAATGACCTCCAACCAACCCTGGCCTAAATGGTAAAAAATTCCATTTAGTTTCTGCAGCTAGAAGAACCTCTTCTGTATCAATCTTTAGCTTTCCAAATATTACTGAAAGTTCATTCATAAGGGCAATATTTAGATCTCTTTGGGTATTTTCGACAACTTTTGATGCCTCAGCAATTTTTATACTACTAGCCTTATGAGTACCTGCTTTAATAATTTCTAAATAAAGATTATCAACTTCATTAGCTATTATAGGGTTTGAACCAGAAGTAACTTTTTTTATATTAATTAGTCGATTAACCTTATCACCAGGATTTATCCGTTCTGGAGAGTAGCCACAAAAAAAATCGACATTGAATTTTAAACCAGAATATTTTTCTAGAATTGGAACACAAAATTCTTCTGTAGCTCCAGGATAAACAGTGGATTCATAAATTACAATATCGTTTTTCTTTAACACACTTGCGACACTTTTTGAAGAACCCTCTAAGGCATCTAATTTTGGAGATTTGTCATCATTAATTGGTGTGGGAACAGTAACTATATATATTGAACAACTTTCAATATCTTTTAAATCAGATGTAAAAGATAGTTGGGAAGAGTCAGATAAGTCTTTCGATCTAATTTCTAGGGTACTATCGATAAATTTTTTTAGTTCTGAAATCCTACGTTTATCAATATCATATCCAACTACTTTGCGTTTCTTTCCAAACTCTACAGCCAGAGGGAGGCCAACATATCCAAGTCCAATAACCGCGATTACTTTTTCAGCCATTTAGATAATCCAATTGAAATGCACTATCTATTTTAATAAAAGTAATTTAGTGCCAAAGAAAAACATTTTATACCATTACGTATTTAATAGTAGCTTCTGTATGAAATATAAGCCTCTAGCTGATATTTTATAACTTGCTTAATTAATATAGTATTTATTATAAAATATCAATTAATGAGTTACTTATAGTCAAATATAGTCAAATATGAATTTCAGTGATATCAATTTCAACAATAAAATAATACTAATTACTGGTGGCGCAGGATTTATTGGAAGCAATCTGGCTTTTTATTTTCAAGAAAACTTTCCAAAAGCTAAAATAATAATCTTTGATTGTTTTAGGAATGAAAATACCTTTTCTAATGGGAATCTCCATAGTTTTGGACACTATAAAAATCTCATTGGATTTCAAGGTGATGTTATTTGTGGGAATATCAATAACAAAGATGACTTATCATTGCTGAATGATCACAATTTTGACTATATTTTTCATCAAGCTGCAATTTCTGACACTAGAGTTTATGATCAAGAAATTATAATGCAAACTAATGTTAATTCTTTTTTTGATATTCTTAATTTAGCAAAAAAACATAGCTCTGTTCTGGTCTATGCAAGCTCTGCTGCAACATATGGCAGTCTTCCTTCTCCTCAAACTGTCGGCAAAGAGAGTCCTGAAAATCCATATGGTTTTAGTAAGTATCTGATGGACCAAATTGCTATTAAATTTGCAAATGAAAATCCTGAGATGTCAATCGTAGGATTAAGATTTTTTAATGTTTATGGGTCAAAAGAATTTTTTAAAGCAACTACATCATCTATGGTTATTCAGCTTGGACATCAAATTCTAGATGGAAAAAAACCTCGTCTTTTTTATAATTCTGATCAAATTTATAGAGACTTTATTTATATTAAAGATGTTATACAGGCTAATATAAAAGCTTGTAGTCCAAAGAAGAATGGTGTTTACAATGTTGGCACAGGTAATCCTAGAAGCTTCTTAGATATTGCTGAAATACTTCAAATCAATCTCAAAACTAAATTTGAAATCGATTATTTTTCAAATCCCTATAAAGGCTACCAAATGAATACAAAAGCCAACATTAAATTGACTTCGGAAAATATTGGCTTTAATCCGATTTATTCTCTTGAGGAAGGGATAAAAGATTACATTCCAGAAATTAAAAAACTTCACCGTGAAGATATTAAATGATTAATTTCAAAGACTCAAATCCTAGGATACTTGTAATTGGCGACTTAATGATAGATCACTATCTTTGGGGGTCATGTAAGCGAATATCGCCCGAGGCACCTGTTCAAGTTATTGATGTTACAAATGAGAGTTATTTTTTAGGCGGTGCTGGTAATGTGGTTAACAACCTTCAAGCATTAGGTGCAGATGCAGAAGTCATTAGTGTCATTGGTAAATGTGATGTTTCTAATAAATTAATTGAATTGTTAGAAGATATTAATGTTAATACAGACAAACTCGTAATTCAAAAGAATCGAATTAGTAGTAAAAAAAGTAGAATAATCTCCTCACAACAGCAAGTAGTTCGTTACGACCGAGAGAGTACCGACGAAATAGATGAAAAATCTCAAAAAGCAATTCTTAATCAACTTAAAAAGAATATTGTGCATTATGATGTTATCCTTCTCTCAGATTATGGAAAAGGCCTACTCACCCATAAATTAACTGAGTCGATAATTTCAACTGCTAATGATCATAACAAGAGAGTTCTTGTTGACCCAAAAGGTCAAGATTACTCTAAATATTCTGGTGCATTTCTTTTAACACCTAATAAAAAAGAAGCGAGTGAGGCAACTAATATTTATATAACTGATGAGGTCACTCTTGAAAAAGCTATTAAAGCCCTAAAAAATCAACTTAATCTTAAATATTCTATTATTACCTTGAGTGAAGAAGGTGTTGCAGTCTATGATAAGGATTTACAGATACACCCTACTGTTGCAAGACAAGTATTTGACGTAACAGGTGCGGGTGATACGATTTTAGCGTCTCTTGGATTTGCCCTCTCATTGAATAGCAATATTGACAGTGCTATTAAATTTTCAAATCTATCTGCTGGAGTTGTAGTTGGAAAGATTGGTGCTGCAACAGCAACCTTAACTGAAATAATCGAATATGAATCAAATCTTAATAAATCCACAAGCGATCAACACATAAAAAATTGGAAAGAGATATCATCTATTGTTAATGAGCTAAAGTCAAAAAACAAAAAAATTGTATTTACTAATGGTTGCTTTGATATTTTGCATACTGGCCATGTAAAATATTTAGAGCAATCCAAAAGCTTTGGTGATGTTTTAATAGTAGGGATGAATTCAGATAAATCAGTAAAAAGTATTAAAGGAAATAATCGTCCAATTAATGCTGAACTAGATAGGGCTTATATCTTAGCCTCTTTAGAGGCAGTTGATTATGTCGTAATATTTGATGATGAAAATCCCTATGATTTAATTAAATTAATTAAACCAAATGTTTTAGTTAAAGGGGGTGACTATGAGGGAAAAGAAATAATTGGAGCTGATATTGCTGAGGATTTGAAATTAGTTAAATTTATTGAAGGAAAGAGCACTTCGAAAATTATCAATAAAATTCAAAAACAGAAATAATTCAAATTATGAAAAATGAAATTCAAAATGAATTAGATGGACACATTCAATCAATAAACCATCTCTCAGAGATAACTGATGAGATTGCCAATGCCTCGCAGCTTTGTATTGATATTCTCAATTCAGGAGGTAAGATTCTTCTATTTGGTAACGGTGGAAGCGCTGCAGATGCACAACATATTGCAGCAGAGTTGGTAGGAAGGTTTAAATTAAAACGGAAAGGTTTGCCGGCTATAGCACTTACAACCGATACGTCGGCTCTCACTTCAATTGGTAATGACTTTGGCTTCAATCATATTTTCGATCGTCAAATTGAAGCATTAGCTGTTGATAAAGATGTTGTTATTGGTATTAGCACAAGTGGTAATAGTCAAAATGTTATCAATGCTCTTCAAGTTGCATCAAATTTATCTTGCAAAACAATTGGATTAACTGGCATAAATGGAGGTATTATGAATGAAATTTGTGATATTGCAATAAAAGTTCCATCTAATAACACCCCCCGAATTCAAGAAATGCACATATTGGTTGGCCACATAATTTGCCACCTGATTGATCAAAACTTTACTATTTTGTAATAGATTTAACTGCATCTAAAATTTCAGACGCTCTAATTAATTTCATACAGTTATGATGCCCTAATGGACAGGTCCTTTTCATGCAAGGCTGACAGTCTAAGTTTTTTTTTACAATAATATTTTTGTTGTTTTTCCATTGAGATGTTTCTTCATCCCTGGTTGGTCCAAAAATTGATACTGTAGGGACTTGGAAAGCTGCAGCAATATGCATTGGTCCACTATCCCCAGTTATAAATAAACTTAAGGTTGAAATTTTCATTATTAACCCTTTAATGTCAGTTTTCCCAGCTAAATTAGAATAATTTGTAACACCTTTCATTATTAAAAGCTGTTCAATTTCATTTGCAATATTTTTTTCCTCTGAAGCTCCAAAAATAATGATTTCATAATGTTGAGCTAATTTTTTGGCTAACTCTGCAAACTCCTCTGAATACCATCTTTTAGAGCTTCCATATGAAGCTCCTGGATTTATACCTAAGTATTTTTTATCGGAATTCATTACAGGAGTCTGGGAATATATTTTTAAATTTCCCGCTTCTAAGTTTAAGTTCAAACTTTCATTTACAAAAGAATTATATTTTTCAACTTGGTGTCTAGACGGATATTTATTTTTGTTAAATTGAAATTTTCTTTTAGAGGAGATAAAAGCCTTAAACATCTTTGCACGCAAAGAATTCCTGAAAGATAAAAAAATATCAAACTCATTTAACTCCCTGAGTATTCTAAATAAATTAGAATGTTTGTTTTTTAAAATATAAGTTTTGACTACTTGTGGATGATTGTCTATTATTTCAACTGAAGCCATAGAACCAACGATTGTTATTTGAGAATTAGTGTATGAATTGGCTATATTTTCAATAGCAGGAAGTGCCATAACTGCATCACCAATCCAGGTTGGCAGTTCAATTAATATCTTCATTTGACTAACTTATAGTGTTTTTTACTCAAATCTAATTTAAAAATTGACTCAATTCTTTTCATCTTTTGGTGTTTTATCTCTTTTTTATTTAACGTGTAATTATTGTCAGCATGATAAATACCATCTGACTTAGGGAGCCAACTAGAAATAATTTCTGGATGATCGCCATTAAACTCTCTAATAATTGACTGATCGAATTTAGAATAGTCGATTATCACTGGATCTTTACCCCAATATTTTTGAACTTTCTCACTTTTGAGATTCATTTGCTGTTCAGTTCTAATCCATCCATAATGAAAACATTGAACATCAACTTTTTTTGCCTTTGGATATCGTCCTTTTTTGTTGCCATCTAAAATAAGCCAAAATAGCCCATCAGGGGCATAGGATCTCACAGAACTCTTTATCACTCTTGCTTCAGACCGATACCAACCAGGCGAATCAAGGTAACTATTTGCATTTCCATAAAAGTGAAGAAAGTCAAAAACTAATGCCTCAACATTAGAACTATTTAAATATAATTTCATTGAATCTTTAATTTTTGATAGATCATTTTCATGATAAAGCTCATCGCCCTCAATGTAGAAAAGCCAATCTCCTGTACAGTTAAATTGTGCAATCATTTTCTGCTGACCATAGACATATCCGCGATCTTTCATATTCTCATTCCACTTTGACTCAATAATACGAATTTTTGAATTCTTTATTGATTTTATTAAACTCAAAGTATCGTCTTCACTTTCACCAACATTGACAATGAATTCATCAACAATTGGTAATATAGATTGAATTGACTCTAAAAAAGGATATCCGAGTATTTGCCCATTTTTAATAAATGTAAATCCGCTAACTTTCATTTGATTTTAATTACTACCTCAAGATTAGATGCAAGAATTCCTTTAGATTGATTTGAAATTAGTCTGATAAATTTTTCAGTTAGTTTAAATAAAATAAGTTTAATTATTCTAGAAGGAGCTTTTTTTATTTTATGTCTGAAAATAAATGGCCTAATGTCTCCTCTGTATTTAACAACCTCTAAACCTAAATTTTTACACCAGAAATGCAATTTAGATAATGTGACAATATTGCAGTGTGTTGGGTCTCCATGCTGATTCCCCAAACCAAGTGGGCTTGATCCATTTGGAAATCGAAGAAATAATGAACCATCTTCTACAAGTTTGTCCTTTAATTGATTAAGAAAAATTTCAGCTTCAGCTGCCTCTATATGCTCAATAACATCAAATAAGACAATTAGATCATATTTTTTTTTACTATCAATTTGATCTATTGAGCTAAATACAGAATAATTGTTATTTTTTGCATTCTCAACAAGTTTGATATTCGATTCTACCCCATCACAAGAATAACCCATTCTATGGGCATATCCTAAAAAAGATCCATTACCAAAACCAACCTCTAGAATATTTGCACCATTACTTATATGCACTAATTTTGAAATATTATCAAAATAAGCCCTCTCTAATTTAGAGAAATTGGCAAAAGTACTTTCATCCCAATCTTTCCATTCTAAATAAATATCTTCATTCATATATATTTTTTGATTAATTTAAAGATAGATTATCAACATTGCTTTTGATAGTATTTAAATAATCATCAATATTATCTTTAGTTAGCAAGACTCCATTTTTCATAGAACTTGATTCATCATTATCAAAAACTTCTCTAAATATCATGTTACTAACCTTAGGTTTAAAATGCCATCCGTTATCAATAAAATTATTTGTTTCTTTGGTTATTTCATTTGCTCCATAAAAAGACCAGACCTTAGCATCAGTATTTAGAACTAGATTTCTAATTGCTTTTAGATACTTATTTTGAATATCTTGAAAATTAGAAAATAAAGCATAGAAAGATACATATTTTGGAAAAATAATAAAAATATCATTCTTAGTTCCCAAATTAGCCAACTTAATTATTTCACTAGAATAAGTATGATAATTAGAAAAATTTGCTTTACTTATATCATTGTTTATTCCAGTATTTTTGACAGCTAGATCATATAAAAACTCATCACTGCGTGAATTCTCTTCGTCAAATTGTTTTAATAGATTTTCGCTTTTGAAGGATTTAATAAGATGCTGAATCGATCTAATGCTGATATCACTATTAAAGTATTTTGTAAAAAATCTCTTTCTATTAAGTTCTTTTTTGTAAATTAGTGACCTATTTTCAAGCTCCTTAAATTTTTCTCTACTTTTATTTAAAGAAAAGGCATCAAAGCTATAAATAAAAAATTTACCCTCTTTTTTAACTTTTTCTGCAAGTTCAAGATTTTCAACCAATGTTGCTCCATCTATTTTAATATTGTGTGTGTTTTTATCGGTTATATCCTCAATTAAAAGTGGATTCACTCGAGCCATTCTGGAGCTACCAATCAAATAATAAAAACCTTTAGAGTTTATTCTAGCTGAAGTCACATTGGGTTTGTTAAACATAGTTAAATTTTTGATAAATTTACCATCTTTAGAATTGTATCCATATGGATCAATTAAATAATTTGCAGTGATAATAAAAAATATAAATATTAAGAGCAATAAAAATAGTTTTTGAATTTGTTTTTTATACAAAATTTTTTTTAAAAATTGAAATAAATAAAATTAACATTTTTTTCTAAATGCATTAATGAAACCGTAAATAATAAAACAATAAAAAATAGGGACTTATTATTTGGTTTATTTTCACTGATGATTTGATTAGAGTTATTTTTAAACAAACAAATATAAAAAGCAATTAATATCCATAAAGTAACCTCTGTATCACTATTGAAGTTATAAAAAACTTCCCCAAATTTAATGTCTTCTGTTTGGAGGAAAAATATCTTTTCCATGAAAACTGGAAGAACTATTCCTGAAAATCCGAACATTCCTTTTAAAACTTTTATTGCTTCTTCCCAATTTTCCGCCCTAAAGAAAATCCAAGTTAAATTTATGAAATTAAATGTTATGAACCATGCGCATAAATTGTTTATCTTTATATTTAGTTTTGACCAAAATCTATGAATGACGACACCAAACCCATGCATTGCTCCCCAAAAAACAAAAGTCCACCCCGCTCCATGCCATAACCCACCAATTAAAAAAGTAGTAAGTAAATTTGTATAGAGTCTAAATTCCCCTCTTCTACTTCCACCCAATGGAATATAAATATAATCTCTTAAAAATCTTGAAAGTGTAATATGCCACCTTTTCCAAAAATCTCTAATGTTTGTTGATTTATAAGGACTATTAAAATTAATTGGCAATCTAATATTAAATAGAAGCGCAATACCTAAAGCCATATCGGTATAACCTGAAAAATCAAAATATAGTTGAAAAGTATAAGATAGCGAAGTAACCCATGCCTCTATTAGAGTTAAGCTATCCATTAAATCGAAACCATTTGTTGCCCAAATAGCGAAGCTATCTGCAATAAAAACTTTTTTAAATAGGCCAATAGTAAAAATTAATATCCCCAAATAAATGTTTTTATAGTTTATTAATTTATTTCTAGCTTTGTTAAACTGGGGCATCATTTCCTTATGGTGAACAATTGGCCCTGCTATTAATTGAGGGAAAAAAGTTACAAATACAAGGTAAGTTAAAAAACTTTGTCTCTCAACATACCCTTTATAACTGTCAACCAAATAAGCTATTTGTTGGAATGTAAAAAAAGAAATTGCCAGTGGCAAAAGTATACTAAACGTAGCATAATTTCCATTAAATGCGTAGTTGATATTCTGGATAAAAAAATCACTATATTTAAAATAGCCGAGCAATAAAAGATTAAATAGTATTCCTATAACCAAAAAAAGCTGTTTAACCTTGACTCTCAAAACTAAAATGCCAATCAAATAATTGACTAAGATAGAAAATAAGATTAATGGCAAATACTTAATATTCCACCAACCATAAAAAAATAGGCTAGAAAGAGCTAAAGAAAGTGTTGCTAATCTTAAAAAATCTAGCTTATTTAAAAAAAAATATAAGCTAAAAGCAAGAGGAAGAAAAATAAAAATAAATTGATAACTACTAAACAACATTATTTGAATTATTCCTATTCAATAATTTCATTTCAAAACATTTATCCCCTAAAACTTCTGCTGCGAAATCAATTAGATCATCAACAGAAAAGCCTTGTAGGCTATTATTTGAGTCTGAAAAAATAGTTCTTGACCAGTCACTTAAGGGTGAAAATAATTCATAACTTTCAATATTATTTTCATGAATTGTAATTACTGGAATATTAAATGTTGAGGCTATATGAGAGATTGATGTATCAGGAGTAATTATAAGATCTAAGTTACTAATTAAAGCTGATGCGTCAAGAATGCTTTTTGAAGTATAAGCTGGAATTACGCAATCTAAATTCATTTTTGAAAGATTTTTTTTAACTCTTTGTTCATTTTCTGGACTGGAAATTACAATAATTATTATTTCTCTGTTTATTTTAAAGAGGCGTGTACAAATTTCCTTGAATTTGTTGAAACTAATTTTTTTTCCCTTTACTGCGCCTTCTAAATTTATTCCAATCAGAAACTTCTTAGGAAACCTAGAAATAAAATCCTTAGCCTTAAGACTTTGTTTTTCAGTATAAAAAATCTCATATTGATTTGATAAAGGCACTATATTAAATGGCTGCAGAATAGAAAGCCATATTTCCCTGAAATGACTATGCTCCAGTTTTTCAGTATAAAAGTCATAGATTTTTAATTCATTGCCATTAATACCATATCTTCCATTTTTTTTAACTGAGATAACTTTTTTTGGATTAATCAATCTTAATCTTATAATTGCATGCCTAACTACCGAATGATCAAATTCAAAACAGACATCAAAATTTCTTCTTCTTAACTTTAATAAAATGAAAAAATCAAGCAATATGTTAGTTTTATTAAGATATATTTTATCCACATACGGATTATTTTTTATAATCTCATAATTGGTCTTACTTGCTAAAACATTAAGCTCAATATCTGGATATGCTCTTTTAAACTCTCTGAATACTGGTGTTGTTATAACCATATCCCCAATCCTGTCATAACGAAGCATTAAGACACTAGAGGTTTTTTTAAGATCAAATTGAATATTTTTTTTATTAGAAATTCTTAATAATAGCCAACCTTTAAATTTATTAAAATTTCTCATAAAAACTTGCTAATACCATTTTTGCAATAAGTCATTTTTTGCTCTATAGCTTTATGAAGCAATAAGTCATTTTTTTGCAAACTTTTTCTACTAGCTTCATTGTGCCAAAGATGAAATTGAATAGCTGATAATTTTAGTGATTTACGATTAATTCCCTTATTCATTAATCTTACAACAAACTCAGTATCTTCACGACCCCACCCTATAAAATCATTATTAAACCCATTTACATTAATGCAATCTTCGCGAAAAAAAGACATATTACAAGTCTTGATACCTTTAAGGTAATTTTTGTTAAGCGAAAAAAATTTAGAAAAAATATTAGAATGAATTGAATTTAATCTATTTTTTATACCACTTTGAAAAAAATTTATTTTTGTTTGTTTTTTCTTCATAACTTCGTATGTCTTCTGCTCAGTAAGCAATGCACGAGAACCCTGAATAAAGAAATTAGACTTTGCATGCTTTAAGTGATCACTGATAAACTCAGGATGAAGGATCATATCACCATCAATAAGAACAATATATTCACTGGATGCTATAGCTATAGCTTTATTTCTTGATTGTGCAGCTCTAAAACCTAAATCTTCTTGATAAGAATGAAAAAAATTTAAATCAGAATCTTTAAAAAACTCAGTAATCAAATTTTTAGTACTATCACTACTTCCATCATCAGCAATAATTATTTCTGACGGCTTAAGAGTCTGTTTCTCTATGCTTTTAAGAACTAAAAATAAAGATTCAGGCTGATTGTAAGTTGTAATTATTAGACTAATACGCATTTATTTGTAAATAAACTCTCAAGAATTGGGTAACATTTAATTTCATATTATATCCATTTAACTTTCATGGAAATTTCAGTCTATATAATTGCTTTTAATGAGGCCGAAAAGATTAAAGACTGTATCAATAGCGTCTTATGGGCAGACGAGATAATTGTTGCAGACTCGTATAGCAAAGATGAAACTGAAGAAATTGCTAAAAGCCTTGGGGCAAAAGTCATTCAAATTAAGTTTGATGGTTTTGGAGATCTAAGAAATAAAGCAATTTCTCATTGCACTAAAGATTGGATTTTTAGTCTTGATTCTGACGAAAGGTGTACTAAAAGTGTTAGAGATGAGATATTATCAATTATTAATTCCGCACCACTAGACATTTATAAAGTTCCACGAAAAAACTTTTTTATGGGCAAATGGGTTAAATACTCAGGCTGGTATCCTAATTACAGACAGCCTCAATTATTCAGAAAAGGTAAGATGTCTTATGATCTTAAACCTGTTCATGAAGGATATATAAGCCATAGTGAAAAGGATATAGGGTATTTAACTAATAGTATATGGCAATTTCCTTTTAAAAATACTTATGAAGTAATTCATAAAGCTAACCGTTATTCATCTCTTGGAGCAAAAAAACTTCAAAAAAAAGGTGTCAAAGGAGGTATCTTGAAAGGCCTAATGCATGGTTTATGGGCATTTATTAAACATTATATTTTCAAACTGGGTTTTTTAGATGGCGGAGCAGGTTTTGTTATTGCTTTTGGTAACTTTGAAGGCACTTTTTATCGCTACGTCAAGCTAGCAGAGATTAGAGCTCAATGGAAACCTCCTAAATCAAATACTATTAAGGATAAAAATTAATGATTACTCCCGTTATTATTTCCGGAGGAAGTGGAACAAGACTATGGCCACTATCTAGAAAAGCTCGACCTAAACAATTTCTAAACTTGATAAACAGTTCGTCTATTTTTCAAAATACAATTCAAAGGCTTCCACAAAATATACAATCCCCCATAGTTGTTTGCAATGAAGATCATCGCTTCTTAGTTGCCGAACAACTTCGTGAGATTAATTGTGCTACTAGTGGAATTATTTTAGAACCAACAGCGAAAAATACTGCGCCAGCAATAACGCTAGCTGCATTAAAATTGTCTAAAAATAATCAAAATGATCCAATTCTGCTAGTACTTCCTGCTGATCATTCAATAGAAGATATTCGTTCATTTCATTCAGCTATTGAAATTGGTAAAGATCTCGCAATGAAAAATAAACTGATTACATTTGGCATCCAACCAACTAGTCCAGATACTGGATATGGCTATATTGAAGCTAATATTGATAATAATAATCCTTACAGCAAAATTAAATCTTTTAATGAAAAACCAAATGAAAAGATTGCTAATACTTACTTCAAGTCTGGAAGGTATCTATGGAATAGTGGTATGTTTATGTTTAAGTGTTCTGTTTTCTTAAAAGAACTAGAAAAATTTCAACCAAAGATTCTTGATGCATGTAAAAAATCTTTTGCTAAAGAGCTTCAAGATCATGATTTTATTAGATTGATAAATAATGAGTTTTTAAAATGCCCTAATTTATCTGTTGACTATGCTGTAATGGAGAATACCAGCAATTCTTTTGTTATTCCATTAGATGCAAATTGGAGTGATATTGGATCTTGGGACAGTTTAATGAAGTCAAAATCTAAAGATAGTTTTGGCAATGCAATAGATGGTGATGTAGTTTTACAAGATGTAGAAAATTCCTTTATATATAGTTCAAATCGATTAATTTCTGCGGTAGGAGTCAAGAATTTAATTGTCGTTGACACAAGTGATGCTCTTCTTGTTTTGGATAAATCTAATTCTCAAAATGTAAAGGATATTGTTAGTAAACTTCAACGAAGCAACCGTCCAGAATTATCTGATAATAGAAAAGTATTTAGGCCATGGGGTTATTTTGATTCTATTGATATTGGTAAAACCTTTCAGGTAAAAAGAATTTGTGTCAAGCCTGGAGAAAAAATTTCACTTCAAAAACATCGACACAGATCAGAACACTGGGTTGTTGTTTCAGGGATTGGAAAGATTACATGTGGAAATGAAATTTTCAATCTCAAAGAAAATGAGTCTACTTATATACCAAAAGGTGAAATCCATAGATTAGAAAATGATGGGGATATTAATCTTGAAATAATAGAAATTCAAACAGGTGACTATTTAGGCGAGGACGACATTATTCGCTTTGAGGATGATTATCAAAGAGATTAACTTTTTCATAGTATTTTTCTAAAATTGAATCAATAGAAATATTATTTACATTTGATTCATCATATAAATATGAAATTTTAGTTCTTTTAGTAGTGAGCATTTCGGGCGCCAATCTTGCTAAAAGTACAATTATATTTGCTTGAATTGCTGTTGCGCCATGAAACAACCCTCCATCACAGCATAATGTCAATCTAGATTTATTAATAACCTCCACTGATTGATTGAAAGTTAACCTGCCAGTCAAATCAAGAAATTTTTCATTAGAAAGCCTCTTAGTAATTTGCCGAGCATCATCTGTAGCATTCTTAGAGCCTATAAAAATAAAATTAGTTTTATTATAATCTTTAATATTTAGTATAAGATCATTCCACCTAGAGTACGTTTTGTATTTCCACTCACCGCCAAGAACTATTGCAACATAATCGCTTGGAACAAGATCTTGAACTATAATCTTATCAAGATCAGAAATTGAAATTAAGTTTTTAGCTATCTCATGAATTTCTCCTTCACTTTTCACGTAGCCAAGCAAATGATTCATTTGATAGAAACTAAAAAGAATTCGATTTACTTCAGGTCCATTAAAATAACCATACATTGACACATATGGAGTTTTTTTTGCTAAGTTGGATTTAGCTTTAATTGTTCTAGAACTATAAGAGTCAAGGATAACTAAGTCATATTTTTCCTTCTCAAGCTCTTTTGTATTTGTAAAAATTCCACTAAAAACCTCATCATCTAAATATAAGTGATAATTTTTTTTATCAGTAAATAAATCAATTTTTCTTCCTTTCAACAAAATTCGACTTGAAAGATCCATAAGACTATCACCCAAACTTGGAGCTGAAAGGTTAATCCAGAGTATATTTTGATGTATTGGCAGAATTTCAAAAATTTCTTTTGTTTTTTGATGCTTTACTGAAATGTAAATTAATCTTTTTAAAAATTTAATATATCTTTTAAAAATATTTTTGTTCCTAAAGTGCTCATCCTTCAAATTAGCTATACTATTTATAAACGGAAGCGTGTATGTCCTTTCAAACTCCATAACTAAGAAACCAACGTTTTATTTCATTAAATATTTTTATAGGATTAATATCGTACAAACACTCACTTCTTCCTTGGTCATTACATCCGGCTTTACCACATGCAACACATGGCAAATTTGATTGGAAAATTGTAATTTGATCATAGGTTTGAATTGTTTTATTCTCCTGAGCTCCGGTTTGCAATTTATTGGACCACGGTGACCACATCTTCAAATTAGTTGGTCCAAATATTGCAAAAATACGCTTATTTTGAGACGCAGCTATATGCATATTTAGAGTATCCATGCCAATGTAAGCACTAGCCAATTCACTTAGAGCTACATATTCTTCGATAGAGGTTTTTCCAATAAGGTCATATAAATTAGGCAGGCTTGGTAATTCTTTTTTAATTCTTTTATCAATAAAATTGTTAGACCCAGTTATTACAATTGGAACCTCAAGTGAATTTAATAATAATAAAAACTGATCTCTTAAGTGTTTAGGATAAATTTTGTAATCATACTGAGAGGAAGGATGAAAAATAATGAAATTCTTAATACCTTTTTGTTCAAGTATTTTATTAACTGAGTTCTTAGCTAGTTTAGATGATTCAATATATCCTTGATTGTCTTCATGTTTAATATTTAGAATGTGTAATGGCTTTAAATTATTTAAAAGAATATGTCTTGTTGGGTCAAAAAAGTAGTAGGAATTCAAAAGTTTCTTTTTCCACCAAGATTTTTTGTGGTTTTTCTCAACTGCACTTATTGATTTTCGCGCAGCAAGGATTGAGTACAAAACACTTCTATCACTTGCTGTAAGGTTGATACTTAAATCATATTTTTTGAATATTGATTTAAAAATTTTTTTTTCCTGAACAAATCTACTATTTTGTTTTTTTTTATATGAAAAAGTAATTATGTTATTTACAAAAGGCAAGGTTTTGGCAATCTGCAATGTGTCTTCGTTTATTAACAAATCAATTTGTGGTGATTTATAGAATTCATAAAGCACCTGTATCAAAGATGAACTCAAAAAAACATCTCCATTAGATCGTTGTATTATTATTAAAATTTGATTAATTTTCTTCAAAATTTTTGTAAAGAAAGGAACTAAAAAAAATGAACACAAGGCTTGTAAAGTGCCCCAATAAATAACTATCACTAAACATTATTAAAAGATACAAAAGTGGAAGAGTAATCCCCATATCTCGAATAAATAAATTTTTTGAAACTAGGGCTAGTTTGACTTGAAAATAAAAAATCGACAAAAAACTTATTAAACCTACTAAGCCAAGTTGAACCAGGATTAAGCTGTACATATTGTGTGGATTAGTTGTAATAGTTCCCTCATAATTTTTATTTTTGATGCTTATTCTCTTAAATTCACTAGGAAAATCTCCTGTACCAACCCCAATAATTGGAGAATCTGAAATGAGATCCCAAGAGTTTTTAGCATAAGAAATCCTTTTGCCAACTGAAGTATTTTTATTTAATTCATATTCTTGTATATTTTGAGCTACAAGATCAACCCTATATTTAAATAAATCACTTGTATGATAAGCGCCAAAGAAAATTCCAGGAATAAGAATTAGCATCGCAAATAAAGATTTAATCTTATCTGAATTAAAGAATTGAAAAATGAGTATCGCAAGCATTCCAAAGTACATCACCTGTCCGGCACGCCCTCCCGTAATAAACATATTAAAAGTCATAGTTACAGCAAAAAAACTGTAGAAGAAAAATTTAATTTTGTCTAATTTTTTATTTAAAAAGATTTCATGATATACAAGATAAATGGCTACAGTTAGTATAGGATTATATGAGACATGACTCATAAATGGTGTTGGATTATTTACCATGTATTGTAAATCTCCTCCTCTCATTACCATTAAAGATAGTGAGTTAGGAATCCTTACAATCTTAAATGGCTCAATCAACTCAAACCATAGTAAATATGAAACTATCTCAGTAAAGCTTATTGCCAATAAAAATAAAGTGACATAGTATTTAATATAATCTCGTTGAACTATAGTGTAAAGAATAGGAAGTAGTAAAATAAAATACCACATTTTATGAAGAATTTTTAGACCCCAAGAAATATCACTAGTCCAAATCAAGCCTAATATGTGAATTAAATAAAAGAAAATACTTGCAAGAAGAAATTTATTACTTGATATTTCATAAAATTTGTTCTTATAGTCCCCAGATAATAGCCAAATTAACACTATCAAAACTATTATAAAATTTGCACCAAATACAGTCAATGGCATCAGAAATGCTAGAGTCATGAGCAAATATTGATAGATTAAATTTAGTCTAGATTTTGGATGCATAAGTGATTATTTTAACTATCTCTATATATAATCAAGATATCAAATTGATTATACTTACTTTGAATTATGACTATAAAGACAATTTTTCTTGATCGAGATGGAGTCATTAATCATGAGGTAAATTATCTTCATAAAATCGAAGATTTTAAATTTATTGATGGAGTTTTTGAATCTTGTAGATACTTTCAGAAACTTGGTTTTAAAATTATAATAATATCCAATCAATCTGGCATTGGAAGAGGCTATTATTCTCTTGAGGAATACTATAATTTAACTGAATGGTTAAAAAATGAGTTTATCAAAAATAAAATAGAAATTTATGATATTTTCTTTTGTCCGCACCATCCAGAAAAAAATTGCTTTTGCAGGAAACCAAAACCTGGAATGTTTTTAAATGCAAAAAATAAGCATGAAATTGACATGAAAAATTCTTGGATGATTGGCGACAAGGAGAGTGACATAAGTGCTGCAAGAAGTTCAGGAGTCACCAATACAATTTTGTTAAAAAGTGGTCATAAAATTGATGAAAATAATACTTCAGCTAAATATATATTAGAGTCTATTAAAGATGCTATTGGAGTAATCCAAAATATGTAAATACTGACCTCTAATTATTATTGAATATATCTCTACTGTAAACTTTATCCTGTGCATCAATAATCTCATTATTTAGTCGATTAGCTAATATCAAATCAGAGGACGATTTAAATACTTGTAAATCGCTGATAACTTCAATGTTATTAAAAAAAACTTCATCTATAGATGGTTCGTAAATCTGAACATGGATTTCGTGCATTTTTAGCCTTTCAATTACACCTAATATTGATGAAAATCTAAAATTATCTGAATCAGACTTCATAATTAATCGATAAATTCCAACTATTTTGGGTTTTTTACTTATGATTGCATTTGCAATATGATCTTTTCGAGTTGAATTAGAATCAACAATAGCTTTTACTAAATTATTTGGAATATTTTTGAAGTTAGTTAACAATTGTTTTGTATCCTTTGGAAAACAATAACCACCATACCCAAAAGATGGATTATTGTAATGTGAACCAATTCTTGGATCAAAGCTCATACCCTCAATAATACTTTCAGTATTTAAATTTTCAATTTCTGCAAAAGAATCAAGCTCATTAAAGAATGCTACTCGCATTGCTAAATAACCATTAGAAAACAACTTTATCGCTTCAGCTTCTGAAGAATTTGTATAAAGAATTTTAATATCTTTCTTAATCGCACCATCAGCAAGTAGCTTTGCAAATTTTTTTGCACGCTCTGACACCTCTCCAACAATTATTCTGGAAGGATAAAGATTGTCAAATAATGCTTTTCCTTCTCTTAAGAATTCAGGTGAAAAAATAATATTAGTAACATCTAAATGTTTTCTTAATGATTCAGTAAAGCCAATAGGAACAGTTGACTTTATAACAATAACAGAATTTTGATTTATTTTAATAATGTCTTTGATTGTTTTTTTAAGATCTTCAGTTTCAAAACTTTGAGTAGCATCATTAAAGTTGGTTGGAACAGCAATAATTATATAATCAGCATTTTTAATAGCCTTATTTTTATCTAAAGTTGCAGATAAGTTAAGCTTTCTAACAGTCAAATACTCTTTAATATAATCATCATCTATAGGAGATTCAAGACGATTCAACATTTGTATTTTTTCTTCAACTAAATCAAGAACTACAACTTCATTTTTTTGGGAAAGAAGTACTGCATTTGATAAACCAACATAGCCAGAACCAATTACTGTTATTTTCATTTATCCAAGTTTTAAAAGTGAATTTGCCATTTTAACAATTTCTTCTTCATCAATATTTGCTATTGAAAAATCATTTTTACTAATCTTAAAAGGATTTACTTCAGATTCAGATTCAATTATTTTATTGATATCTGTCATGAAAGTATTCCTATATCCTGGAGTTGGCCCAAAAATAGTAATTGATGGAATATTTAAAGCCCATGCTATGTGAGTAGGGCCAGTGTCTGGGCCAATCACTAAATGAGCTTTAGAGATTAATGAAATTAAATCATCAAGAGTTGTTCTATTACAAACAGTAGTATTATTTGATAGATTCTTTATTTGCTCACCAATTATTTTTTCCTCATAACTTCCCCATATAATTAAAAAATTAGCATCAATCAATTCAGTTAATTTTGCTAATTTTCTTGCAGGGTATCTTTTTAAATCATCAGACGCACCAGGTATTAAAATAATATTTTTTTTAGAATTTAATACTTTAATGGTTAAATTATTTGAGTGAGAAAACAGAAAAGGAAGTTTGTTTAAAATTTGTTTTTTATAAATAGTTATTCCCATTGCAAACTCTACTATAGAAATATTTCGCTCAATTATATTTTTCTCATAAGGGCAATTAAAAGTAGTGTTATAAAAAATGGATGCGGCCTTCTCCCTAATTGAAAATTTATCAAACCCAATAGTTAATTTTGAAGGAATTAATCGAGAAATTAAAGCTGATTTAATTAAACCTTGCATATCAATAACTAAGTCATATTTTTGCAGCTTACGAACTTTTCTAACTGCTTTAAAAAATGCTAGGATTGATTGTTTCTTTTTAGCTCGCTTTAAGCTAATAGAATGAACACTGTCTATATCTGGATTTGATTCCAATAACTCTTTATATTTCTTTTCAACAATCCAATCAATAGAAATATCACTTTGAGTATTCTTTATAAACTGCAAAACAATCATTGCATGAACAATATCACCTAGTGCAGAAAGTTTTACAATCGCTATTCTCATAAAAACTATTTTACAATGTCACAGTCTTTCAAAGCACCACATATTAATTTACGCATTTAAATGATATAATTTAATCACCCTACATTATGGTCAATTCATATAACTATGAATCTTAAAAATACATTTGATAAACCAACCAATTTTATTCGCAATATCATAGATGAAGACCTTTTGAAGGGTAAATATAATAAAGTAATTACGCGCTTCCCTCCAGAGCCAAATGGTTATCTTCACATTGGTCACGCAAAATCTATTTGTCTTAACTTTGGAACTGCACTAGATTATGATGGATATTGCAATTTAAGATTTGATGACACAAACCCATCAAAAGAAGATATTGAGTATGTCAATTCTATAAAAAATGATGTCAAGTGGCTTGGCTATGACTGGAATGAGGAAATTAAATTTAGCTCTAACTACTTTCAGAAGTTTTATGAATGTGCTCTCGAATTAATAAAGAAAGATTTAGCCTATGTATGCTTTTTGAGCTCAGAAGAAATTCGTGACTATCGAGGCACTCTCAGAAAACCAGGTAAGGATAGTCCATACAGAAATTCAACCGTTCAAGAGAATCTTAAACTTTTTGAAAAAATGAAAGTAGGTGAATTAAAAGAAGGAGAATGCGTTCTTAGAGCAAAAATTGATATGAAATCAAGCTTTATGTGTATGCGAGATCCAACTTTATATCGTATTCGATTTGAAACACATCATCAAACTGAAGATCATTGGTGTATTTATCCAATGTATGACTTTGCTCATTGTATTGGAGATGCTGTTGAAGGAGTTTCCCATTCCATTTGTACTCTTGAATTTCAAGATAATCGAAGAATTTATGATTGGATACTAGAAAATTTAGATGCTTTCAATAAACCTGATAGGCCTTATCAATATGAGTTTTCTAGATTAAACCTTGAATATGCCACAACTTCTAAAAGAAAATTAAAGCTTCTAGTGGATGAAAAGCATGTATCTGGCTGGGATGATCCTAGAATGCCTACAATTTCTGGGCTTAGAAGAAGAGGCTTTACCCCAGCCTCAATAAGAGATTTTTCAGAAAGAGTTGGCGTGTCTAAAGTAAACAGTCTTACTGATATTTCAATATTAGAATCCTCAATTAGAGATGACTTAAATTCTAATGCACCAAGGTCAATGGCAGTAATTAATCCAGTTAAACTTGTCATTGAAAACTATCCTCAAGAAAAAGTTGAATCACTTTTAGCACCTAATCATCCTCAAAATGAAAAAATGGGATCTAGAGAAATATTTTTTAGTAAAGAAATATATATTGACAAAGCAGATTTTCAGGAAACCGCTCCAAATAATAAATTTAAACGACTCGCAATCGATAAAGAGGTTCGCTTAAGGAACGCATATATTATTAAAGCCCTTAGGGTAGAAAAAGATGATAACGGAAATATTACAACTATCTTTTGCTCTTATGATCCAGAGACTCTAGGTAAAAATCCAACTGATGGAAGAAAAGTAAAAGGAGTTATTCACTTTGTAGAGTCTAGTAAAGCACTTCCAGCAGAGTTTAAAATTTATGATCGACTTTTTTTAGACCCTAACCCTTCTAAATTTGAGGACATGTCGATGGTACTAAATCCAGATTCACTTATTATAAAAAATGGCTATGTTGAACCAAATCTTAAAGAGGCTGAGATTCAAAAAGCATATCAATTTGAACGAGAAGGCTATTTTTGTAGAGATATCTCAGATAAAGGCTTGGTCTTTAACAAAACAGTAGGATTAAGAGACACTTGGAATCAATAGTTAATATTTTCTAGCCAATTAGAAAGTTGATTAACTTCAGAATATTTTGTTAAATCAATCTGAAGAGGTGTTACAGATACAAAGTTATTTGATATTGCATTAAAGTCAGTGCCCTTCCCATTGTCATCTTCTTGTCCATTTTCCCCAATCCAATACAATGATGAATCTTTTGGATCTTGAATACTTGGTGCTGATTTATGACGACTTCCTAAGCGAGTACTCTTTATCCCCATAATCTCGCTCATTGGAATATCAGGTACATTCACATTTATAATAGTATTGTTTGACAATGGAGCTTTATAAATCTGCTCAACAAGAACCTTAGCAATATTTCCAGCAGTATCAAAATGATTGCACTCCCAACTTGCCAATGACAAAGCTATAGATGGAAGCCCCAAAAACCTCCCTTCAATGGCTCCAGCTACTGTTCCTGAATAAATAACATCATCACCCAAATTTGCACCAAAATTAATACCAGTAACAACAAGATCAATGGGCTCTTTAATAAAGCCACACAGCGCTAGATGAACGCAGTCACTAGGAGTTGCATTAATAGCATAGACATTATTTTCTATCTGAATTGGTTTTAAAGGCTTTCCTATAGTAAGTGAGCTACTAGCAGCCGATTTATTTTCACTAGGCGCAACGACAATCACCTGGGCAATTTCACTTAATGACTTAGCAAGCTGAATTATTCCATCAGCCTTATAGCCATCATCGTTACTTATAAGGATTCTCATTTAAGAGATATTTAGAGTAACTTTATCTTTTTTTATGCCGACTTTGACAGTTCCACCATTACTTAACCTTCCAAAAAGAAGCTCATCAGCAAGAGGTTTGCGAATTTCTTTTTCAATGAGTCTAAACATTGGTCTTGCACCCATATTTGAATCGTAACCATTTTCAGCAAACCATTTTCTGGCATTATCTGAAACAATTAGCGAGACATTTTTTTGCTCAAGAACATCTTCAAGCTCAAAAATAAATTTGTTTACAACATAAACTACGACCTCTTCACTCAATGAATTAAAGTAGATAATTTCTGAAAGTCTATTTCTAAATTCAGGGGTAAAGGTTTTTTTAAGTTCGCCCTCATAATCCAGAGAATGGTCTTGCTCATTGAAACCTATTGATGCCCTCTGAACGCTTTGAGCACCAACATTTGATGTCATAACAAGTATGACATTTCGAAAATCAACTTCCCTACCGTTTGCATCAGTCAAAACACCGTGATCCATAACTTGAAGAAGTAGGTTAAAGATATCAGGGTGTGCTTTTTCAATTTCATCGAGCAATAGAACAGCATAAGGATTACTATTAACTGCCTCAGTTAAGAGTCCACCTTCATCATAGCCAACATATCCTGGAGGAGAGCCAATTAGCTTTGAAATTGAATGCCTTTCCATATACTCTGACATATCAAAGCGCAATAACTTTACACCCATAATTCTTGAGAGCTGCTTGCAAATCTCAGTTTTTCCGACACCAGTTGGTCCAGCAAAGAGAAATGAGCCCATTGGTTGCTCCACTGGGGATAGACCAGATCTAGACAACTTTATGGCTGTTGATAATGAATCAACTGCACTATCTTGGCCAAATACACCAAGCTTTAGATCATTTTCGAGATTTTTAAGCTGAGATTTATCATCACTACTAACCTGTCTAGAAGGAATTCTTGCAAGTTTAGCAACAATATTCTCAATATCCGAAACACCGATATTAATTTTGCGTTTTGATTTAGGCATTATTTGTTGAAGTGCTCCAACTTCATCCATAACATCTATTGCCTTATCGGGTAATCGCCTATCACCCATATGACGATGAGTTAATTCAGCAGCTGAAGCTAAGGCTGCAGACGAGAATTTAACCTTGTGATGTGATTGATAATATTTCTTTAGCCCATGTAAAATTTTGATTGTATCTTCAACGGAAGGCTCTTCAATATCAATTTTTTGGAATCGCCTTGTTAAAGCATGATCTTTTTCAAAAACTTTTCTAAACTCATCATAAGTTGTAGATCCAATACATTTAAGTGTCCCGTCAGCCAAGGCTGGCTTTAAAAGATTTGATGCGTCTAGCGAACCACCTGAAACACTTCCAGCACCAATTAATGTGTGTATTTCATCTATAAAAAGAACAGCATGTTTATCTTTTTCAAGATCTGTTAGAACAGACTTAAGTCGTTTTTCAAAATCACCTCTGTATTTCGTTCCTGCAATTAATACACCAACATCTAATGAATAAATCGTGGTTTTTTTCAAAACATCTGGAACTTGACCATCAACTATTCTTTTTGCTAGCCCTTGAGCAATTGCAGTTTTTCCAACGCCTGCCTGACCAACAAATAATGGATTATTTTTTCGGCGTCTTGATAAAACTTGAACTGTTCGAAGAACCTCTTCCTCTCGACCAAGTAAAGGATCAATCTCTCCCAGCCTTGCTTTTTCACAAAGATTACTTGTAAAAGAGGCAAGCGAAGATGGTTTAGTTGATTTTTCACCATCAACTTTTTTAGTCTCCTCATCTGGTGAATCCGCCAACTGAGATGAGATACCTTCCATAACGTCTAGCCTAGAGATATTATTAAGTTTCAACATATAAACAGCATGGGATTCTTTCTCAGAAAAAATACTGACAAAAACATTCATAGCATTTACTGAATTTTTTTGTGCGGACTGAGCTTGATAAACACTTCTCTGAAGAACTCTTTGGAATCCAACGGTTGGAACAATATCTATCTCTGCATCTTCTGAAATTATTGGTGTATGTGAATCGATATATTGCTCAAGCTCTGCTCTGAGTTCATCAATATTAACCCTCTTACCTCTTAAGAAAGCTATAACCTCATCCATATTCAGTAACGCTAATAATAAGTGCTCGACAGTAACAAACTCAAGGCGACGATTTCTTGCCTCTGTCATTACCATATTAATTTCTTGTTGTAATCCTTGCTCAATCATAAAATTTGTTTTCTGTAATCATTTTTTCTTTAACTCAATTTTAACATTACTAAATAAGCATTTAATCAAAAAAAAATGGAATTTATGTGGAGATATAAGGTCTTAAATTAGTCTCAATCTGCTCTCAAAGTCTTCACGGTTATGATATCCACCACAAAGTTGACGATAGCCTGTTAAGGATGCTCTTGCATGAAGTACTCTCCAATTATCAAATGTCAAAATCGTCCCTGGCTCGAGCATAAATTCAAATTGTCGACTTTTGTCATTCGCCAAATTATGAAAAAGCTTATAAGCTTCATAAAATTGACCCATTGAATCATTATCAAGCCTAAAAGGCGCTCTATCATGATTATTAAAACTCACCTGAATTACTTTCCCTTGATCATTTAGTCTAAATAAGGGGCGCTTTGCTTCTAGATATGTATCTGTTTTGATATATCTTCCAGGAATATTAATGCTAGATAAAATCTTAAATGACTCTGGATATTCTTTTCTCATTTTTTCAGCAATAGCAAGGCCATCTATCAGCTGATTTTCTCCACCAACTGAATCCTTCTTTAAACAATGAAGAGTTTGAAGGCCAGGAGCATCATGCACATAAGTCCCATCAGTATGTGGCTCAATTGCTAGTGATGTAAAGGCTGTATCATCAGGATTATCAAGTTTATTATCCCAGACCGAAAAACCACCAAAAATAGAGTTTCTTACATAAGCCATTCGCTCCATTAAATCTTTTGTAGCCTGAGAAGTAGCTGGAGCTTCAGAGACTAAAACAAAACCATTTTCTTGAATATACATGAGCCATTTTTTCAAACCTTTATCGCTCATAAAGTCATCATAAGTCATGTTTGGAAAGGTTTTAATTTCACTAGGACAATTCCAAAACGTTTCATTATTCAGATCTTCGGCATTAGGATTGCTGGTTTTTGCCATCGATTCAAGAAGATTAAATGAGACTGAGCTTTCTGTTAAATCTGTCCATCTAACAACAACTTTTTTTGATTTTTGATCAATAACTGTTTCGATTACAGAATTTTGTGGTGTCTCACTAAACACGTCAATTTGTCTCTGCTTTGAATCCGGGTGAAGATCTTTTTCACTCTCGCTATGATCTCTTATCCATAGCCATGGAAAAATCTCATTAGAGCCATCATTCCAAATTATGTTCAATCCATCATTTTGGGGTTTTAATGATTTAATCGACATACATAACTCCTAATTTATTATGAACTAATTTCTCTCAACACTGACATTAATGGTTGGTCATTTTTGCGTGAATATTCTATTACCTGTGAAACTTTTGTTTGAGCTACATCATATGAATATGTGCCACAAACTGCTTCGCCGTCAATGTGGATTTTAAGCATAATTGCTTCAGCTGCCAAGAACTCTTTATGAAAAAACCTCCTCAAGACATCAACAACAAAATCCATAGAAGTATAGTCATCATTTAACAAAAGAACTTCAAATTTATTAGGTAATTTGAGTTTTTGTTTGGCAGTTTTTGATTCAACTTGAGACATCGACATCTATTTAATTTGTAGATTTTTTAATTAACACTGAAGTTGCAATAATTATTACTAATAGAGGGAGGGCAAAAGAACTAAGCAATGGGTTAAATTCAAAGCTTAAAGACATTGCACCTCCGATTCGTGAAATTAATTCGAATGATAATCCAATAGCTACTCCAAAAAATATTTTTCTCCCTAAGGTTGCATCTCTATTAGAGCCAAAAATAAAGAGCATAGCTAATAAAATCATTGCAATAAGTGATATTGGCTTAACAAGTCTTTGATATAACTCCACCTCAAAGACTCCAGCTCTCAATTTATTGTCAGTTAAAAACCGAATCTGCTTGATAATTGTGTATGTAGAAAGATCTTTTGGTTCTTTTTCAAGACTGGAGATTAAGTCCTGATCAAAAGCCACACTCTTGCTGTAAATATTACGTTCTTTTAAATCAATTTTTTCAAATTTATTTTTTTCACTTATTAAATAAATATCAGTTTCATTGAGGCTTAGTGACTTACCATCAAAATTTGCGCTTTCTGAATTAAAAATACTTTCAATCTTATTTGATTTATTAATCCCGAAAATAGTAATTCCACTAAATAAGCGTCCATCAACATTATTTTCAACATTAATAAAATTATCACCATCTCTAATCCAAAAACCATCTTGATTATTCGATAAACTAGCTTGGCCCAAAGCATTCGCTCTCTCACTTTCGGCGTATTTCGTCAAGACTGGCGCTAAGACTTCACCAATAAATATCAATAAAAATATTAAGACGAGTGCATTTTTTACTGTAATCCAAACAGTTCTTAATACCGATAAACCTGATACTCTAAAAATAAGAAGTTGCCCTGTAGAAGCAAGGTGCCCCATCCCTAGAAGACACCCAAGCAAAATTACAGCTGAAGCTTGATCATAAGCAACCTCTGGAATACGTAAAACAATAAATTTAATAGCCTCAATAATAGTATAGTTTGAAGTTCCGACTGAATTTAATTCAGATAGGAAATTAAAAAAACTATAAATGCTTAGCCAAACAAGCATAACGACTAGTGAATACATTAATAGTGTTTTAGCGATATAACGGTCTCTGATTTTCATTAAAATACCACATTGTAATTATTCATTTCAAAACATATTTTTCTATATGCCTAATATTCATCATCATAAGATTTTGATTCTAGATTTTGGCTCTCAATATACTCAGCTTATAGCAAGAAGGGTTCGAGAGATTGGTGTTTATTGTGAACTGGTTCCATATGATGTAAACGTCCATTTTATTAAAAATTTTAATCCTAGTGGAATTATTCTCTCCGGGGGTCCTGATACGGTAAGTGAAGTGGCCTCTGCTAAAGCGCCACAAATTGTATTTGAACTTGGTGTTCCCATCTTAGGAATTTGTTATGGGATGCAAACTATGGCGGTTCAGCTTGGTGGAGAAGCCAATATCGCCAATAAATCTGAATTTGGTTTTGCTCAAATTCGTGCTAGAAATCACTCAGGACTATTGAATAAAATTTGTGATGAAATAAACCCTAACGGACATGAAATATTAGATGTTTGGATGAGCCATGGTATTGAGGTAACAAAATTGCCACCAGGTTTTGAATTGATTGCATCAACAGATAATTGCCCTATTGCAGGATTTGCGAATAAGGATAAACATTATTATGGCCTGCAGTTTCACCCAGAAGTAACTCATACTAAACAAGGAGTAAAAATTCTAGAAAGATTTATTACAGGGATTTGCAATTGTGAACTTGCTTGGACTACTGAAAATATTATTGAGGATTTGATACAAAAAATAAAGCTACAGGTTGGGAAACAAAATGTTCTCTTAGGTCTTTCTGGGGGTGTTGATTCTTCAGTAGTTGCAGTTCTTCTTCAAAAAGCAATTGGTAATCAATTGACTTGCGTGTTTGTAGATAATGGCCTACTAAGACTTAATGAGGGTAACGAAGTAATGAAAACCTTTAGTAAGAATCTTGGAGTTAAGGTTATTAGGTCAAATGCTCAACAATATTTTTTCAAAAAACTCTCAAATGAGAGTGATCCAGAACTGAAAAGAAAAATTATTGGCAATGCATTTATAGAAATTTTCGATCAAGAGGCAACCAAGCTAAAAGATATTAAGTTTCTTGCTCAAGGAACTATATATCCTGATGTTATTGAATCTGCAGGGGCTGCATCGGGTAAAGCAAAAGTAATCAAATCTCATCACAATGTAGGTGGTCTTCCAGAAAATATGAGATTTGATTTGGTAGAGCCTCTCAAAGAACTTTTTAAAGATGAAGTAAGAGAAATTGGAGTAAAAATTGGGCTTCCAAAAAAAATGTTGTTTCGTCATCCTTTCCCTGGCCCTGGTTTAGGTGTAAGAATTCTAGGCCCAGTCAAAAAAGAATTTGCAGATATTTTAAGATTGGCTGATAGTATTTTTATGGATGAACTCCATAACTTTAATTTATATGACAATGTAGATCAGGCTTTTGCTGTTTTTCTACCTGTGAAATCAGTTGGAGTTACTGGCGATGAAAGAAGATATGATTATGTAATCGCTTTGAGAGCTGTAGAGACTATAGATTTCATGACTGCAAGGTGGGCAAGACTTCCATATAACTTTCTAGATTATGTCTCAAATCGCATCATGAACGAAATCAACAGAGTTTCAAGGGTAGTGTATGATATTTCTGGAAAGCCACCCTCCACTATCGAATGGGAATAATAATATCGTTTTGTGTTTTTAAAATTTCAAGTGAATGAAATATCGTCCTGAAATTGATGGTCTAAGGGCACTTGCTGTTCTTCCAGTTCTTTTATTTCATGCAGGATTTTCTCTCTTCAGTGGTGGTTATGTTGGAGTAGATGTTTTCTTTGTCATTAGTGGCTATTTAATTACTACTATTCTAATTAATGATCTTGAAAATAACCGTTTTAGCATATTAAACTTTTATGAACGTCGAGCAAGACGGATATTACCAGCACTGACCTTTATGATGCTTATCTGTATTCCATTTGCCTGGAATTGGATGCTGCCATACCAGACAGACGTTTTTGCAAAAAGTCTTATATATGTTAGTCTATTCGCATCCAACATCTTTTTTTGGCGAACAGGTGGTGATGGATACTTTACTCCAAATACTGAAGAAATTCCTCTATTGCATACATGGAGTTTGGGAATTGAAGAGCAGTACTATTTATTATTCCCAATCTTTCTTTTATTAACTTGGCGATTTGGTAAGAAGCGTATATTTTGGATGCTTGTTATGGTTGGAATATTGAGCCTAGGTATTAGTGAGTGGGGCTGGAGAAACGAAAGAATAGCTAATTTTTATCTCACGCCAACAAGAGCATGGGAGCTGATTAGTGGTTCTATTGCAGCATTTATTATAATAAAACGAGGAGTACAAACTAATAATACATTGTCATTAATTGGACTTGCGGCAATTTTATTCTCTATCTTTGCGTATGATAATAACACTCCTTTCCCAAGCATCTACACACTTGCTCCAGTTTTAGGTGTTGTTCTGATAATTCTATTTGCTGACAAGCAAACATTTGTTGCCAAGGTATTAAGTACAAAATTATTAGTAGGCATTGGCTTGATTAGCTACTCAACTTATTTATGGCATCAGCCACTATTTGTATTTGCAAGACTACGCTTGTTAGATCCCCCGTCAATTAGTTTATATCTTGTACTTTCCATTACCTCTTTATTATTAGGATTTCTAAGCTGGAGATTTATTGAAAGGCCATTCAGGAATAAAAACTTCTTAACAAGGGATAAGATTTTTGTTTATTCAATTCTTGCATTACTGATTCCTATAATAATTGGTAAAGCAATTCAAAATAACTCAGACTATTTTTTATATCAAATTACAGAAGATGGAAAGCCCTATAAATATTATGGTTATGATAATTACAATGATCCAAGAAATGCACCAATTGGCTACATCAGTTGTAAGGGTGGTTTTAATATAACGCCTGAATGCGGCTTTCGTGATTTTAATGATGATGGCAATCTGTCAGCTAATAATATAGTTTGGGGTGATAGCTATGCTCAACATGCAATTGAATTTGTCCAATTAAATGAAGAAGGCTCAACTGCTCAAATTTCTTTACCAAGTTGCCCTCCTTTTCTTAGCCAACTTGAAATGCCAGACTCTAGTAGGGGAGCTAATTCAATAGTCGAGTGTCAATTATTCAATCAAAAAGCTCAAGAATACATTCGCAATAACGGTAGTATCAATAATCTCATAATTAGTAGTCGATTCTATTATGTAAAAAATTTGTCAAATGATGAAATAATTAAAACAGCTAGGTACTTTAAAGAACAACTTGATAATTATTTAAAAACCTTCAGTCGTCAAATAAATGTTAAGATTTTTCCACCTCCATATACTCCACCTTATGATCCTTCTTCATGCGTCAATAAAATATTAGTTCATGGCTATAAAACCTATGATTGTGATTTTCAAATTGACAATTTAAGTAATCTTTCTAATAAGCAAAACTTGTTTATTAATGAACTAAAAAAAATGGGGCTATCGATTTACCCATTAAATGAACTAATATGTAAGGATGGCATCAAATGTTCTGCATTTATTGACTCGGTTAGAATCCATAGAGACAATACGGGACATCTCACTAATATATCTAGTAAATACCTAGGGAATAAATTAAGAGAACAAAGAAACCTTCATTTAGATTGAATGGTTTTTATTACCTGCATATCTAAATGTTTTTATCTTCAATTTTGGGCTTATATATTTCAAAATACATTAACACCACAGAAAGAAATGAAAAGATAAATTTGTAACAAGATTTAAATAAATATACTAGTTTTCTCATGAGGATTAATTCGTGACTGATGCTCTAATTACTGGCTTTATATTGGGACTAACATTAATAGTTGCTATTGGTGCTCAAAATGCTTTTGTTTTAAGACAAGGAATTCTTAGACACCATATCTTTTATATTTCATTATTTTGTTCACTCGCTGATAGCTTTCTTATTTTTCTTGGGGTTATAGGTATTTCATATTTCTTGAACAATTTTTTTTATGAGTATTCAAAAATAATTTTTGGTTTAGCATCACTTTGGCTTTTTGCTTATGGAGTAATAAGACTTAGTTCAGCATTCAAGACAAATTCATCTTTAGCTGTCCCAAGCTATGAAGCACCTAACCTTCTTAGTTCAATTTCAATTATTAGTATTTTTACTTTTTTAAACCCACATGTCTATCTTGATACTGTAATCTTAATTGGCTCAATATCTCAGCAATTTTTTGGTATCAACAGGATATATTTCGCAATCGGTGCCTGTAGTGCAAGTTTTTTATGGTTTTTTTCTCTTGGATATGGTAGCAAGATACTTACTCCTATAATGCAACAACCTAAACATTGGAGAACTCTCGATCTCATAATAGCATTTATTATGTTTGTGATTTCTTATAAACTTGCGTCTCAAGGTGGCTGGCTTTAATCTTTAGATCAATAAAAATTCTATGAATAATGATGAAAAATGGATGAAAGTTGCTATTAATGAGGCTAAATTAGCAATGAAAGAAAATGAAATTCCAGTAGGATCTGTCTTGGTTCAAAATGAAAAAATAATTGCTCAAGCTCATAATCAACCCATTAAAAATAACGATCCAACTGCTCATGCAGAGATTCAGCTTCTCAGAAAAGCTGGCAAGGAAAAAGAAAATTATCGACTAGTTGACTCTACTTTGTATGTAACACTTGAGCCATGTGCAATGTGCTTTGGAGCAATGATACATGCTCGTATTGAGAGAATTGTGTTTGGTGCATCAGACCCAAAAACAGGCGTTTGTGGCTCATGTATGGATCTCAACAAAGAGAACTTTTTTAATCACAAAATTTCTATTACTGGAGGGGTTTTAGATAAAGAATGTAGCGAGTTACTAAGATTATTTTTTAAGTCAAAAAGATTATAGCAATAGTTATTACTACACTGTGTACATTCCACCGTTAACATGCAGGGTTTGTCCCGTAATATACGATCCACCATCACCAGCAAGGAATAATACTGCCTGAGCAATTTCATCAGTAGTTCCTAATCTTCCCATGGGGATTTGCGAAGCTAAAGCTTCTTTTTGGTCATCTGGGAGACTATCAGTCATATCAGTTTCTATAAAACCAGGAGCGATTGCATTGACTGTAATGCCTCGGACTCCAACCTCTCGAGCTAACGACTTTGTAAAGCCGATCATGCCTGCCTTTGCTGCTGCATAATTTGATTGTCCAGCATTTCCCATTGCTCCAACAACTGAGGTGATAGATATAATTCTGCCTGAACGTTTTTTAATCATGCCTCGCAGAACTGATTTTGACATCTTATAAACCGAAGAAAGATTAGTATTGATAATATCTTCCCACTCATCTTCCTTCATTCTTAAAAGAATATTATCTCTAGTAATACCAGCATTATTAACTAATATATCAATTGATCCAAAATCTTTTTTTATGCCCTCTCCAAGACTAGCGATTTGATCATTATTCTTAACATCAAGCACAATGCCTTTTCCTAAAATTTGATTATCAACTAGCATTTTAGAAATATTTTCTGCACCCGCTTTAGAAGTAGCTGTTCCAATTACAGTTGCGCCTGAACTACCTAGAGTTAATGCGATTGCTTTTCCAATTCCTCTAGTGGCACCAGTAACAAGAACTATTTTCCCCTCAAGCATTTGAAATATCCTCAATCGTAGATTTTAATGAATTAACATCTATTATAGCTGAAGCACTTAGTGATTTATCTATTCGCCTTGTAAGACCGGATAAAACTTTCCCAGGGCCAGCCTCAATAAGCCTGTCAACACCTAACTTTCTCATTTTTAGAACAGATGATGTCCAAAGTACTGGTCTATATAGCTGCTCAACCAACTTGGACTTAATTTCTTCAATATTTTTCGAATACTCTGCATCAACATTGTGAATCACTTTAACATCGTTCATTCTAAATTCAATACTATCCACTGAGTTTCTAAATTCATTCGCAGCATCTTTCATTAAAGAGCAGTGAGATGGCACACTGACTGGAAGAACTAATGCTCTTTTTGCTCCAGCCTCTTTTAAAAGCTCACATGCATAAGTCACAGCTTCTTTTTCACCAGCAATAACAACTTGACCTGGTGAATTAAAATTAACCGCCTCTACAACACCTTTGTCACTTGCATTTAAGCATTTTTCGATTATTAGATCGTCATCAAGGCCAAGGATGGCTGCCATTGAACCAGCTCCATTGGGAACAGCAGACTGCATAACCTCACCCCTTTTTCTAACTAACCTTATCGCATCAAAAAAATTTAAAGATTTTGATGCCACAAGCGCTGTATATTCACCGAGACTATGACCAGCCATCGATTCAGGCGCAAGACTGATTTCTTCAGATAGAATTTTATAAGTAGCATAACCAGCAGCTAACATGACTGGCTGCGTATTTTCTGTGAGATTAAGTGCCGCCTGGTCTTCATTAGCTATCTTCCAAAGATCCACATTGATTGCATCACTGGCCTCTTGAAAAGTGTCATTAATAATAGTGAAATTTTGATTTAAGTCAGAGAGCATCCCTAATGATTGAGATCCTTGACCTGGGAATACAATTGAATATTTCATATTAGTAGTAATTATAAAAGGATTATTAATAAAAAAGCGCCATAAGGCGCTTTTTAAGATAAATTAAATGCTATTTTTTTTAAGCAGTTTGAATTGAAACATACTGGCGATTAAATTTACCTTTCTTTTCAAATTGCACTTTACCATCTGCAACAGCAAACAAGGTATCATCTTTACCTTTCTTGACATTGGTTCCAGGATGAAACTTAGTGCCCCTCTGACGAACAAGAATATTTCCCGCCAAAACAGACTGGCCACCAAAGCGCTTTACACCAAGTCTTTTAGATACCGAATCTCTACCATTATTTGTACTACCGCCTGCTTTTTTATGTGCCATAGTTAACTCCTTATGCCTTAATTTTACCGATCTGAACTTCTGTAAACAACTGACGATGCCCTTGTTGCTTCATAGAATGCTTACGGCGTTTGAATTTAAGAATATGTACTTTTTTACCTTTACCTTGAGAAATCACTTTAGCCTCAACGCTTGCCTTTTCTACAAGTGGTGATCCAACTTGAACCTTATCTCCATCGGCAACCATCAGTACTTCATCAAATGTTACTTTTTTACCAGGCTCAACTTCAAGCTTCTCAATTTTAAGTGTCTCACCTTCAGAAACTTTATACTGCTTTCCACCGGTTTTAATTACTGCGTACATAACAAATCCTAATCTGTTTGCAAAAAAAGGGTGAATTATACTTGAACACTGCTCTTAATGAAAGTGGTGTTAATGAAATAAGTTATAATTCTATCTTTTTAATTAACCGAGATTACACATGATTATTTTAGAGACTAATATGGGTGAAATTCACATCACTGTAGACGCTGAAAAAGCACCAATTACTGCAAAAAACTTCACTGACTACGTGGAAGAAGGTTTTTTTGACGGCACTATTTTCCATAGGGTTATTCCAAACTTTATGATTCAAGGCGGAGGTATGACTGAGGATATGCATCAAAAAACAACTAAAGCTAATATCGAAAATGAAGCTAAAAATGGTCTAAAAAATGTCAAATACAGTGTTGCAATGGCTAGAACAATGGCTCCACATTCTGCAAGCTCACAGTTTTTTATTAATACTAATGATAATCAATTTTTAGACTTTCCTGGCCAAGACGGTTGGGGTTATTGCGTATTCGGTGAGGTTGTTGCTGGTCAAGACGTTGTGGACAAAATTGAAAAAGTTGAAACCATTAATCTTGGAGGGCATGCCGATGTCCCAGGGGAGGCAGTAATCATCAATAAGGCATTAATTAGTGAATAGATTCCCTTTATATTAGAGTTAGTCTTACATTTGATTTATGCATACAACACTGATCATCTCTGACCTTCATCTAACGAGTATAGAGGAAGATAAAATTGATTTTTTTGCTAATTTTTGCAAAAAATATGCTTCAAAAGCTGATCAATTATTTATTCTAGGTGACCTTTTTAATACCTGGATTGGAGATGATGTATCACTGGCAAGTTATAAAAAAATTATTAATACTCTCAGAGACTTAAGTCAAGACACAAAAGTCTTTATTATGGCTGGTAATCGTGATTTTTTACTTTCGAAACAGTTTGAATTAAAATCTGGCTGTCAGCTTATCAGTGAACCATATATTCTCGAGCTCAATACAAATAAATTTTTGTTGATTCATGGGGATAGCCTCTGCACTGATGATATTAACTATCAAAAATTAAAAAGAATTTTAAGAAGCCCGATTACACAGTTCATTTTTTTAAAACTCTCTAAAAACATACGACTTAAATTAACTGGACAACTTAGAAAGAAAAGTATTGAAGCTCAGAAATATAAAACTGAGGAATTAATGGATGTTAATCAAGAAACTACAGATTTATTGATGTCAAACTATCCAGGCTTTGAACTGATTCATGGCCATACCCATAGACAAAAAACACACATTGGAGAAAAATATACAAGGCACGTACTTGGTGACTGGTCAAACGCTAAAGGCAACGCAATTAAGATTACAGATAAACTAGAGTGGCTTGAAATCAACCAACCTTTCAAAAAGATCAATTGAACTTACCTTTAAATTGATTTTATCTTCCAATTTAGGCTTTGTTTTAACTTTTACTTGAGTAATCATTGCAAATTCAGGGATTATTAGCCTAGCTTTATTTCCACTAATCTCAATAACAATCCCTTCCCCTTCCCAACTTCTATCTTGCTTAAAATATAGGCACCTAAAGTGCTCAACACTTTGACGAATTGCTTTATTAATTTTAGACATCGAAGCATTGTTAACTTTGATTCTACTTTTGATATCATCTTCACTCAAAAGCTCAAGACCTGATATGTAATTAATGAGCTGATGTTGAACAATTAAATCTAAATAGCGCCTCATAGGACTTGTAACCCTTATGTAGGCCTCCAGACCCAAACTAGAATGCATGGATGGTTTAACTGATAACTTAGAGCGACTAAGACCCTTCGCAGCCTCAAAGGCCTTAGATAATGAGAGATTATGAATATTCTCAATAATTTCATCAGAAAACTTTCCTGATGCTTGTGATAAATAAGGCATTGAAATATTGTTTTCAATTGAATACTTGGAAATGACGCGCCCCGCTAAAACCATCATTTCTGACACCATCTCTCTACTTTCACTCTCTATTTGAGGGAAAACTAAGACCCTCTGGTCTTTAACCTTTATATCGGTTTTGGGCAGATTTAGTCTTAACGCGCCTGTGCTTTCTCTATATTTTTTATGCTCTTTAGCAATTTCGTTAAGTTTTGAAAGCCAGATATTTTCATATAAGGATTTATCTGCCTCCTCATAGCTCATTTTTGTCACCCTGATTTGACTCAAATGTATTTCAATACCACTTATTTCAGAATCATTCATTAAAAAACCAACCGAAATTGCATTAGATATCTCATTTACTCCAAGTGAACAGACTTCAGAAATTTTGGGTGGAAGCATATGAACGATTTGATCAGGAAGATAGAGGTTTGATGCTCTTTTTTGGGCAAATAAATCAAGGTCACTATTGATATCAACATAGCTTGCTACATCTGCAATATGAATCCAAACTCGATCGTCTTCAATACTGATTGCGTCATCTGCATCACTTGAATCAAAGTTATCTATAGCAAAACATGTAAGGTGAGTTAAGTCTTTTCTATCTTTAATGCTTTCATTAAATGCTAAGTCTTCATCGTTATAAATCTTGTTTCTTTGTGGATATGGATTTTTAAATTCTGACCAATACTTGATTTTTATCAAAAGTCGATGTGCGTTTTCTGGAGTATTGTCAATTGACATTGCACTCATTGCCTTTGAGTGTTTTGATTGGTTGTAGGCAACCTGTTCTATTTCATGAATCCAGGAAATATCATTATTTTCAAAATAGTCTTTTCTTAAATGATCAACACACCTTTGAAGGCTCTCTTCCTCCAAAGCTTTCTCTTGTCTACTTAATTTGATAGCTTGAATTTGAGCTAACGGCCTTAAGGCTAAAATATTTTTATTCCAATAAAAATACAAGCCATCTTCTGACATGAGGTTTACAAACCAGGCATTTTGACCTGTAAAGTCATCAAAAAGCCATTCTGTTAACTCTTGAAGCGACAAAGAATCAACATCCAAGTCATTTAAAATTGAAGTATCAACCTCAGGACAGTTGCTATGAACTGATGAAAACTCTGGATGAATGAATCGGAAATCTTTCTCTCTTACTTTTTGCCTGCTTCCATCTGAAAAACTAATCACATACTTATGAGTCGTTGAAGAAACAACTTGAGCTGGCCTTCCTTTGTATGCAACGAGTGCGCCTATTTTCGACAAGGCTTTCTCCACATTTTAAAATCGGTCTAGTTAGAATAGCTATTAGTTTTCAGTTTGTTTCTCTTTGATATGTTTACTTAACATCAAAACTGTAATCACTATCAAAACAAGAGTCAGCCCTAAAGTTCCAAACAGTTTAAAGTTTACCCAAGCTTCCTCTGAGCTCTGCGCAGAAATGCAAAGACTCTCAATGGGGCTTTGACTACAATCAAAGTTAGCTAAATCTATTTTTGGGTCAATCTGGGCGCCACTATTTAAAAATTGATTGCGCGCAGTCAAAGCAATATTTACAAAAAAAGCGTTAATTGCAGCAATAATAATAAATCCAAGGCTCCAAAACCACGTCAGATTTACCCAAGTAGTCCTAGGCAACTGAAGCTCCTTACCCATCATTCTCTCAAGCAAAGTTTTACTTCCAACGTAATTGCTACCAATAAGAACTGCCGCGAAAATAACGTATAAGACACTGACCTTCCACATCACAAATGCAGGATCTCTCAAAACAATACTAATGCCTCCAAATACCACAAGAAGGGCAAATGTGAGTACCTGAGAGGTGACAAATTTGCCAGTACTAAATCTCGAATACATTATTTGAACAAATGTTGAGGCAATCATTGCGTAGATTGCTGCATAGAGACCATAGTACTTATAGACTATGAAAAACAAAATGATAGGACCAAAATCCAAAAGAAACTTCATAACAATTTACTCCACATGTTCCTTAGAACAATAATTTTTACCGTTTTTTACAATGACATCAGACTCAGGAACATGAGTGTCGCAGGCATCACAAGCGATCATTTTTTGACCTTTTGCACTCTTTGAAACTGAAGGATTATTCTGCTTAAATCTCTTCATAAGACTAAACCCAATCCAACCCAAAAGCAGAACTAGAATTAATTTAATAAACAAAGCTATACCTTTATATTTTTAATATCTTAAGGCCAAATTTTACATAATAATTGAGGCGCATTATAAAAGGCTTAGGGTGACTCTCAATTAATTTTTAGAGAATCAATTAAATCATTTATACTAATTGTTCATTTTATTGTTTTAATACTTAAATGCATGAATAGTGAAACCCTCATCAGTTCGACAGGTGCAAAATTAAATGTCTATAGTCTTCTACCTCAAAAAGAAGTAAAGGCAATCATTCATATTGCTCATGGAATGGTGGAGCATGCATTAAGGTACTCACGATTTGCGAGCGAATTATGTCAATCGGGTTTTGCAGTTTATAGTCATGATATAAGGGGTCATGGTCATACTGAAGCAGAGGATGCACCTCAAGGTGTTTTCGCTGATTCAAATGGTTTTCAAGCTATTTTAAAAGATCAAAATGATGTGATCACCATTGCAAAAAGGAGGCATCCAAACAAACCAATCATTTGTTTTGGTCACTCTCTTGGCTCAATCATTAATTTAAACTTTGCTCTGCGATACCCAAAAATGATTAACGGTCTTGCCTGCTGGAATAGTGGAATTGAAATAGGAATATTGCCGCGAGCTTCTCGTATTATCTTATCTGTAGAGTCATTCTTTAGGGATCCTAATCTGCCAAGCCTAATTGCTTGGAAACTTTCCTTTGGTGCTTGGAATTCAAAGTTTAAACCTAACCGAACGGATTTTGATTGGCTCTCTCAGGATGACAAAGAGGTGGATCTTTATGTCAATGATTCACTTTGTGGATTTGAAGCTTCCATATCGATGTGGAGAGATATCCTAGAGGGTGTTTTTTTTGCGGGTAATCAAAAAAATTTGATTAAGTTGAATAAAAATCTTCCAGTTCATATTCTTGGTGGCGGAATAGATCCCTGCACCAATAATGGAAAAGATATGGAAAAACTAGCCCTCAAGCTCAAAAATAATGGGCTATCTGATATTACTTGTAACATTTTAGATAATACTCGCCATGAAAGTCTTAATGAAGTGAACAGGGATCAGACAACAAAAGAATTTATGAATTGGCTTGATTCAAGATTTTAACTATAGACTTTTCAGAATCGATAATTGATAAAAAAAATAATATCGATAGTATATAATTTGCCGTTCTCCAAACATCTCTGCCCGGGTGGTGAAATTGGTAGACACACAGGACTTAAAATCCTGCGGAGGTTAAACTCCGTGCCGGTTCGATTCCGGCCCCGGGCACCATTTCTTAAAATATTTATTTTTCTCTTTTTTAAGTGAATCTCTCACTTTATTATTTTTAAATAAAAATAATAACCATAAATAAATTATGGTAATATTTTCTTTGTTAACAATGATTGTTAGCAATTTATAAACAACAAAAAGGGGATGAATATGAGTAATGTAGAAACTCAAGATTCAGAGTTGATTTATGAGTTAGAGGCAAATCCGCCAAACGCTGAAAAATTCTTTGCTGCACTTCAACATGTGCTTGCAAGCTTTGTAGGCGTTATAACTCCGACTTTGATTATAGGTGGTGCTTTAGGACTGGGTGAGCAAATCCCATACTTAATCAGTATGGCGTTAATGGTATCTGGTGTTGGCACTATCATTCAAGCAAAAAAGCCGATGAATGTGGGTGCTGGAATGATTTGCGTTCAAGGAACAAGTTTTGCTTTTCTTAGCTCTGTTCTTGCTGCTGGTTTTTTAGCCAAAGCTGCAGGTGGAGGACCAGAAGAGATCTTAGCAATGATTATGGGCGTCTGTTTTTTAGGTGCGTTTATAGAGATTGGACTAAGTCAATTTCTGCCACAGCTTAGAAAACTTATAACACCAATAGTTACAGGAACGGTAATAACTATTATTGGTATTAGCCTTATTAAGGTCGGTTTAACTGATCTAGGAGGCGGACAGTGGTTGCTAGATAATAAGCCAGAGTTTTGGGGATCACTATCTAAAATTGCTCTTGGATTTATAGTCATGATTTCAATCATCATATTGAATCGCTCTAGCAATCAATGGATTCGATTGTCATCGATCGTTATCGGTCTTGTTATTGGTTTTATTGTTGCTCTAGTCATGGGTGAGGTAAACACAAGTCAGGTTTTTGCTGTGCAGGAGTCAATCAGCATACCCATACCTTTTCGATATGGTTTTGATTTTGATATTATTGCTTTTATACCAATTGCCTTGATTTACGTCATAACGGCAATTGAGTCTTCGGGTGATATAACGGCAAACTGTATGATCTCAAAGCAGGAAGTAAAAGGAGAGGGATACATTAATCGCATTAAAAATGGTGTTCTCGGTGACGGCGTAAACTCTGCAATTGCAGCTGTATTTAACACTTTCCCTAATACTACTTTTAGTCAAAATAATGGTGTCATTCAGCTGACGGGTATTGCTAGTCGTCATGTCGGTGTATGGATTGGTGGAATACTAATCGTCATGGGATTGTTCCCACATATTGGCTCTCTTCTGAGAGCACTACCAGCCTCTGTGCTTGGTGGGGCAACTATTGTGATGTTTGGAACCGTGGCAATAGCAGGTATCAAAATCCTATCTACTGTGAACATGAATCGTCGCAACATGCTGATTCTAGCTGTTTCTTTTGGCATGGGCCTTGGCGTGCTTCTTGTGCCTCAGTTTGCAGGCGCTTTAGCCAGTAATATTGGTGGCACATTTGGTAAGCTTATGGGCAGTATTTTTAGCTCAGCAATTACAACAGGTGGTCTAACTGTTCTAATTTTAAGTGCCATTATGGGTGAAAAGCAAGAAGACTAGCTGGACACATTTAAGAAAAAGGGTGGTGTATCCACCCTTTTTTATTAATTCATTAACATGATTATTATTTAAATTAATGAAGCAAAATTTGTTCCAATATTAGAAACATTCACTCTAATCAATATGGTATATTCCGATTTAATAGTTAGAAGTTTGTTGAATTAAACTCACTTTTTTCTTTACAAAAGGCTTTTAATAAAGTAAATTTATATTGTGAGTTTGATGTAATTTCAATCCTCAATTAAATAGAGACAGATGGTTAATTTCATCTAAGAATTTTTTTTCTTTGAAAATGTTTATTTATGAGTAATTCAAATCCGTTAGTAAAGTTTGAAAATGTTCAAAAAAGTTATGATGGTGAAGTTCTAGTTGTCAAAGATTTCAACCTAGATGTTGCCAAGGGTGAATTTGTTACTATGCTTGGACCGTCAGGCTCTGGAAAGACGACCTGCCTGATGATGCTTGCTGGATTTGAGCCAACCACAAATGGAACAATCTATTTAAAGGACAAGCCTATTAATAATGTGCCGCCTCACAAGAGAGGTATTGGTATGGTATTCCAGAATTATGCACTCTTCCCTCATATGACTGTTGCAGAGAACTTAGCGTTTCCTTTAGAAGTTCGAAAAATGGACAAATCTGAGAGAGAGGCAAAGGTTAACCGTGCACTTGACATGGTGCAGCTTGGAGAATTTGGTAACAGACGTCCTATGCAGTTATCAGGTGGTCAGCAGCAAAGGGTTGCTGTTGCCAGATCTTTAGTCTTTGATCCGGATTTAGTCCTGATGGATGAGCCATTGGGGGCACTTGACAAAAACTTGAGAGAACAAATGCAGTATGAAATCAAACATTTGCATGAAGAGTTAGGCTTAACGGTCGTTTATGTAACTCATGACCAAACTGAAGCACTTACCATGTCAAACCGAATCGCGGTTTTTGATGATGGAGTTGTTCAGCAGTGCGCATCACCAGAGAATCTCTATGAAAAACCAGAGAACGCTTTCGTTGCAAACTTCATTGGTGAGAATAATCGCCTCATGGGTACTGTAGAATCTATAGACGGTGACAAAGCAACAGTCAAAACTGATTCGGGTGATATAGTTGTAGCCTCAAAGGTTAATGTCAATAAGGCTGGTGAGAGAGCCACGCTGTCACTAAGGCCCGAGAGAATTATAGTTTCACCTTCAAAAGGTAAAACACCAAATACTTATTCAGCCAAGGTAGAAGAATTAATCTATCATGGCGACCATATTCGCACTCGCTTTAACGTGTGTGGACACGACGATTTTATCGTCAAAATTCCAAATTCAATTGGTAATGTCAGTCTCAAAGAGGGCAAAGAAGTAAATATCGGTTGGATGTCGGAGGACTGTCTAGCTCTTGATGGATAGAGTCTAGACTTAATTTAAGGAGAAATATAAATGAAAAATGTAATAACAAAAACTCTGGTAGCAAGTGCTATTTCAACAGCAATGTTGGCTGGCGCTGCGCAAGCAGATGTCACAATGGTTTCTTGGGGTGGTGGCTACTCAGCCTCTCAACAAAAAGCCTATATCGACACTTACTCAAGTGGAGATATTAATTTGATCAGTTACAATGGTGGTCTAGGTGAAGTTCGCGCTCAAGTAGAGTCTGGTAATGTTGTATGGGATATCGTCGACGTACTCCCATCTCAAGCTAGAACGGGTTGTGATGAAGGACTATTTGAAGAGTTAGATCGTAGCATCTTCCTTCCTGCGCCTGATGGAACACCAATGGATGAAGATACAATGGTTCCAGTTCCAAACGATTGTGTAGTTCCACAAATATGGTGGTCATATGTACCATTCCATAAAGCTGACACATTCTCAGGTGAGCAACCTTCAACTATTCATGACTTCTTTGATGTAGAGAAGTTTCCTGGAAAGCGCGGTGTTCATACATGGGGAAATGGTATAGTTGAGATGGCATTGTATGCAAGTGGTGTAGCTATTCCAGATATCTATGATGTCTTGAGTACTCAAGAAGGTCAAGATATGGTTTTTGACAAACTTGATACAATTAAAGACCACGTAGTATTTTGGTCTTCAGGTGCAAAGCCATTGGATCTAGTTAACTCTGGTGAGGTTTCAATGTCACTAGCTTACAACGGTCGCGTTGGTGGTGCTATCTTGAATGATGGTGCAGACTACGTTCCTGTATGGGATGGTCAAGTTCTTGAAGAGGAATGGTTAGTTTTGATGAATGGAGCTCCAAACAGAGCTGCAGCTCTTCACTTCCTAGTTCATGCTTCAAGCACTCAAGCACAAGCTGATCAAGCCAAGTGGATTAACTATGGTCCTATGCGTCTATCTGCACTTCCTGTAATGGAAGCAGGCGAGCCGTGGTTTAACACTGGCGTAAACATTATGGAGCACATGCCTAATACGGCGGAGCACATGAAAGGTGGTATCTTAGCTGATCCAGACTGGTGGGCTGATAATGGTCAAGCTGTAAATGATCGTTATGCTGCTTGGATGGCTCAATAATTAGCTATTTAAAACGAGCTTATTAAATTAAACTCGTTTAAAAAAACAGGTCGGTAACACTACCGACCTGTTTCTAACTCCTAACCTTCTGTTGTTATTATTGATATTGTATGAGTGCGACTTCCAACATAGATACTAAAGGTCAACTTCTGACTAATGATGGCGTTCCGCTCAAAGAAAGCCTAAAAAAATCACTTCGCCGGACTAAAATTCGCTCATTTCTTCTGCTTTTAGCGCCCCTCTTATTTTTATTAATTATGTTTGTAACGCCAATAGGCTCGCTTCTGTCTAGAAGCGTCGATGACACCAGTATAAATATAGTACTTCCAGAAACATTTGTTCAGTATGAATTATGGGAAGATAAATCTCAAATTCCTAATGAAGAAATGTTTGCTGCGGTTATCAATGATATTCGTGTAACTCATAAGATGGAAGATAGTAGAGGAAAGAATATCGGTAAAAATCTACTCGGTAAAGCAGGTACTAGGATGACTTATGAGTTCTCTGGATGGAGAAGCTTATTATTGAAAACAGTCAAATCAGCGACCGCAGTAGATAAAAAATCCAAAGAAGAAGTTAAGCCTTATAAATGGGAAGCACCTTACAAGGAAAAAATGATTAAAAGGGATAAACGCTGGGGTAAGGTTGAGTTCTGGCAATCATTAGGTGCGATGAAAGACCCTTATACCATGGGTTATTATCTCAATGCTGTTGACTTGAGGTATGACGCAAATAAGAACATCATTGAAAAGAAAGAGCACTTAAAAATTTATAAAACGATTTGGATGAGAACGCTTCAGGTTAGCTTAATGGTAACCATTTTCTGTTTAATTTTGGCCTATCCAGTCTCCTATTTATTGGCAACACTTCCAATGAGAACATCTAATCTTTTGATGATTTGTGTTTTGATGCCCTTCTGGACTTCACTCCTTGTAAGAATTGTTGCTTGGATGATAATGCTTCAACAAAATGGAGTTGTAAATGACACCTTGGTTGGCATTCTTCCTTGCTTTGAAGGAATGGTCAACCTTCCATTTTTTGGAGAAACAAACATTGATCTCTGCTTTAGTGATGAAGATCGAATCCCTATGATGTATAACTTTACAGGTACCATTATTGTAATGACGCAGGTCCTACTGCCATTTATGATCTTGCCAATCTATAGCGTCATGAGAGGTATACCGCCTAGCTATATGAAGGCGGCTCAGAACCTTGGTGCAACTCCAACGAGAGCATTTATTCGCGTCTATATGCCCCAATCAGTTCCAGGCATTGGTGCGGGTTGTATATTAGTGTTTATTGTTGCCATTGGCTACTACATTACTCCGGAGCTAGTTGGAGGCAAAGATGGCCTCATGATTGGTAACTTTGTTGCACGTGAAATGCAACAAACCTTGAACTGGGGTCTCGCTGCAGCAATGGGAGCCATTCTTCTCGCTGCAGTTTTAATTCTTTATTGGGCCTATGATCGACTCATTGGTATTGATAACTTGAAGATGGGCTAACTATGAAATTTCCTTCCTATACAACTCCTCGAGAAAAGCTTTGGTTCTATACTTACAGAACATTTTGTGGGCTAGTGCTATTTTTCCTTGTAGCTCCTCTCATTGTTGTAATCCCGCTCTCATTTACAAATTCTGTTTTCCTACAATTTGTGCCCGAGATGAAAATCTTTAGCTTTGAGACTTGGTCCTTTAACTTTGATGGCTATGGACTCAGATGGTACAAAGAACTAGTTGGTGATTGTAGTACTAATTCAGGATCGACAGTATGTACAGATAGGTGGATGATAGGTATTAAGAATAGTGCTTTGATTGCAGTCTTTGCAACCTTCTTTGCAAGCGTATTAGGAACTCTAGCAGCACTTGGCTTATCAAATCGTCATATGCCCTTTAATCGCTTGATCATGGCGCTAATGATCTCTCCGATGATTGTTCCACTTATTATTACTGCGGCTGGTATGTTTTTCTTTTTCGCCAAAGTTAATCTAGTGGCCACCCTTCCGGGATTAATCATTGCGCATACAATTCTAGGGATACCATTCGTAGTCATTACAGTGACCGCCTCACTGGCTGGCTTTGATAATAACCTTCTTCGAGCTGGAGCAACTTTGGGAGGCTCTCCTCTAAGGAATTTTTTAAAAATCCAAGCCCCTCTCATTGCACCTGGTGTGATCTCAGGAGCTCTTTTTGCCTTCATTACCTCATTTGATGAGGTCGTTATAGTTCTCTTTGTTGGTGGACCAGAGCAATACACACTCCCAAGACAGATGTGGTCTGGTATTCGCAATGAGATTAGCCCTACAATTTTAGCTGCGGCAACCATTCTAGTAATATTCTCTATATTACTCCTAACAACTCTTGAAATGCTTCGTCGAAGAGCTGAAAAAATTCGCGGTATTACTCCTCATTAAATTATCTAACTTACATTAACAATTAATTTTTAATGTATAGTTTCTAAATGAGTTCAGTGCCTAAAAATTTAACTAGGGAAAGACTCCTTGCCTTAATTGCCTGCCTTTTAATTACTTTTTGTATGGGCACTATTCATGCCTTCAGCACTCTCATTCAAAACATTGAAATTCAAACTAGTGTTGGCCGAATGGCGTCAAGTTTTGTATACTCTATTGCACTGGTTAATGTCACTTTAGCAGTATTTTTTGGCCATATTCTTTATCGTAAACTGTCACCCAATCTTCTAATTTCATTAATTGCGATATTACCTATCGTTGGTCTTTTTTTCTCAAGTTCACAGAGCTGGCTTGGCTGGGTAATTGGTTATGGCTTTCTTTTTGGTCTATCCAGTGGTCTAGGTTATGGTCTCTCACTCTTTATCGTTTCCTCTATCACCGATAGAGATAAACTTGGATATGCACTAGGACTTGTAACCGCTTCCTATGCATTTGGTGCAGTAGCGTTTTCAATGGCTTATCCATTTTTATTTAGCTATTTTGGATTTAAAAATGGCTATATTATTGGCTTAGTCACTCTTACACTAATAGTAATGATTGCTCTTTTTTGTTATAAAGTTTCTAAGGTTAATATCAAAAATGAATTAAATGGTGACAATCAAATTCAATCAAAAAACCCAAAGATTAGTCAGCTTTGGTTTGGTTATTTTTTAGGGGTTTTTGCGGGACTTATGGCAATTGGACATGCAGTTCCTTTGATCATTTCATTTGGCGGTTCAAAACTAACTGCGGTTTCAGCCATTACTCTGATGACTCTTGGAAGTGCAATTGCTGGAATCTATGCAGGCTGGCTTGTAGATCGATATGGATGCAAGCGCCCGCTCCTTGTTATATTAATTATTAATTGTTTAGCTCTTATCGGTCTTTCAACAATAACAAATATACATCTGTTGTTAGTTTTACTAGTAACTATTGCATCGCTCTATGGAGCTGTAATAGCAATTTACCCAACACTTGTAAATCATTTTGTAGGCAGCAAACTATCAGCAAAAATATATGGGCGGGTCTTTACAGCCTGGGGAGTAGCCGGTCTGATCTCACCTTCACTTGCTGGATGGCTGTTTGAGAAAAATAATAACTATGGCACTTCAATTCTATTTGCTCTATCTTTATCATTTATTGCAGTTCTTCTTATTTCGAAAATAAAATACACTGTGAACTAATAGATAAAAAAGAGTTCTCTAAAAAATGAATCCCTAATATAATTAAACTTATTTATTTCAATAATTTAAACCTATGAAAAAACATATTATTTCAACTGATAAAGCTCCTGCTGCCATAGGAATATACTCACAAGCAGTTGCAGTTAACGGCGGAACAACGGTCTATCTTTCAGGACAAATTCCTCTTATTCCGGAAACAATGGAAATTGTTGAAGGAGGCATTGAAGAACAAATTCATCAAGTTTTCAAAAATCTTAAGGCTCTATGTGAAGCATCAAAAGGCAATTTAAGTGACATAGTTAAGTTGAACATTTTTTTAACAGATCTGAGTAACTTTGCTACTTTGAATGAGATTATGGAAACTTATTTCTCTGAACCTTACCCTGCACGAGCTGCAATTGGAGTGAAAGAACTCCCTAAAGGTGTCGGTGTTGAAATGGATGGCGTCATGGTTATTAGTTCGGACTCTTACAGCTTCTAAATTTATGCCTTCAATCTCTGATCCAATCATCTCGATTAAAGGGTTAGGGAAGAAAACCTCTGATAGGTTAAATCAGCTAGGAATTCATACTTTAGAGCACTTAGTTTTTCACCTGCCCTCTAGGTATCAAGACAAAACTTCAATCACTTCTCTATCAGATACAAGTCTAAATGATGAGATTTTGATTGAAGCAACTATTGACAGAATTGAAGTCATTCCCTCAAGACAAAGGCAGTTATTGTGCTATTTATCTGATAACCAAAATCACAGAATCCTATTACGTTTTTTTCATTTTACTCAGTATCAAAAACAAGGACTGATCCGAGGTGAAACAATGCAGTGCTTCGGAGAAATCAAGATTGGTCGCAAGGGTTTTGAGATGCATCACCCTGAGTATCGCATCATCACCCAAAATCAGAGTCCGCTTCTAGAGCCAACACTGACTCCAATCTACCCTCTTTGTTCTGGCATCAGTCAGAACAAAATGAAGCAATGGGTTAATTACTCTCTTGAGGTATTAAAAACAAGTCAGCTTGATGATTACTTTGAAAAAATTACCCAGCAATCGATGCCAAGCCTGAAAAGTTCATTAATGCTGCTGCATCATCCAGAAAAAGATGAAGACTTATCAGCAATAGAATCCTTTAAACATGTATCTCAGCAAAGATTGATTATTGAAGAGCTTGCTACTCACCAACTTAGTTTGTTGAAAACCAAAAAAGCCCGAAAAGGTAAAAAAACTAACGCCTTCATACTTAAAAACACTTTGAGTAACAAGCTTTTGAACTCCCTTGATTTCAAGTTAACCAACGCTCAGTCTCATTGCATTCAAGAAATAAATGACGATTTAGCAAGTTCAGAACCAATGCTCAGACTACTCCAGGGAGATGTTGGATCAGGAAAAACTATTGTTGCAGTTTTTGCTCTCATTCAGGCTGTTGAAAATAACTTTCAGGCAGCAATTATGGCACCTACTGAAATTTTGGCTCGCCAACACCTTCAAAACTTTACTCACTATCTTGAGTCGTTAAATATTCAAATTGCCTACCTCTCAGGATCTCAAAATACTCAGGAAAGAATGGAGCAGCTGAGTCTTGTCGAGAGTGGCAAAGCAAAAGTTGTGATTGGAACACATGCACTTTTCCAAGAGAGTGTTAGCTTTAAAAATTTATCCCTTGTTATTATTGATGAGCAACATAAGTTTGGAGTTCATCAAAGACTATCCCTTACAAAAAAAGCTAATCATACTCCGCACCAACTCGTCATGACTGCAACACCAATACCAAGATCATTAACAATGAGTGCCTATGCTGACCTTGATACCTCAATCATAGATGAGCTTCCTCCAGGTCGTCAGAAAGTTGAAACCATTGCATTAAATAATGCCAGAAGAGACGAGCTAATAACTAAGATTAGGAAAATCTCAGATGAGGGTCGTCAAATTTATTGGGTTTGTACACTTATTGAAGAGTCAGAAGCTCTCAGAGCAGAATCAGCTGAAAAAACCTTCAATTACCTTAAAGACCATCTTGCGGATTTAACAGTTGTTTTGATTCATGGAAGGCTAACAAAGCAAGAGAAAGAAGGCATTATGAAAGACTTTGAAAATGGTCAAATTAACCTTCTAGTTGCAACAACCGTCATTGAAGTCGGAGTGAATGTGCCTAACGCAAGTCTGATGATTGTTGAAAATGCTGAGCGCCTAGGTTTAGCTCAGCTCCATCAGCTCAGAGGACGTGTTGGAAGAGGCTCTGAGAAAAGCATCTGTATACTCATGTATCAATCACCTCTTAGTAACAATGCTAGAGAGAGGCTTGATATCCTCAGGCAAAGTAATGATGGCTTTATGATTGCTCAAAAAGACCTAGAACTTCGAGGCCCTGGAGAAATATTAGGGACTCAACAAACTGGAATAGCCTCTATGAAAATTGCAAATATTGTCAGAGATGCTTACCTCCTTAAAGAGGCTGGTTATTATTCTTCAAAGATGCTTGAGGCAAACCTAGATAGTCAAAATGCCTTAATCAACCGATGGATAGATGAAGAAAAGACTGATTATTTTGATGCGTAATTTTTTTTGAATTTAAAAAAACCTAGATTCTTGTAAAATACAGCGCTTATGTTTAATCCCGACAAATTTAATTGGCGAATCTTTGATCCAAGCGAGCAAATACCATCTTATGTTAGTATTTGGCTGTTGGATAGTACTTCATTAACGCAAAAACTTAAAGAGAAATATGAAGACTTTGAAGTTAATGTCATCTCACAAAAAGAAAGTATGCCTTACAAGTGCGAAAATCAACTTTTAAACTCGCCTGAAAACATAGAAATTATTGTTAGGGAGGTTGAGCTTCTAGGAAATCAAAAACCTGTAGTCAATGCTCGCTCACTGATCCCTATTAATGAGGATACAATTGATATTTTAAAAATTGGCTCTAGACCTCTTGGAGAAATTTTATTTGATGATCCCAAAATAGAGCGTGGCCATCTAGAGGTAGGAAGTTTTCAAAATTCATGGGCAAGACGGTCAACTTTTAACATCGGTAAAACTAATTTGCTCGTTACTGAGATATTTTTGGAGTCATTGTATGCGTGATAAATTATTCGACAAACAACTAGATATTGCAGATTTTCAATTTGATGATGACGTAGTTAAAGTGTTTGATGACATGGTCAGAAGATCAGTCCCAGGATATGACTCAATGATACAAATGATTGGTCTTGTTGCTAGAATGTATGGTCAAAACAATACCAACTACTATGACCTAGGTTCATCAACCGGGGCTATAACGCTCTCACTCGCCCTAAATAATAAAAACAAGAATAATCAATTTATTGCTATCGATAACTCTGAGGAAATGACTAGGCAGTGCAAAATAAATCTTAACGATACAGTAGATAATCTGCATGTAATCTGTGAAGATATTAATCAAGCTAACATTAAAAATGCATCCATAGTTGTTTTGAATTTAACGCTTCAATTTATTGATGTTAAACTTCGCTCAAGTCTCATAAAAAAGATTTATGAGGGACTAAATCCTGGCGGCATCCTCATCATTAGCGAAAAGGTTCACTTTGATGATGAATTGACTCAAAATCATATTACAAAACTTCATTTGGATTTTAAGAGAGAGAATGGATACAGTGAACTTGAGATTGCAAATAAACGTCAAGCAATCGAAAATGTTCTCATTACTGAATCAAAAGAAGATCATCTTAAGCGCTTAAGTAATTCTGGCTTTATGGAGACTAGTTGCATCTTTCAGTGCCTTAACTTTGTTTCTTTTTTATCTGTAAAATAAACTTACTTATTTTTCGCCTACATTCTGGGTTCAATATGTTATTAATGATTGACAACTATGACTCATTTACTTATAACTTAGTTCAATATTTTGGTGAACTAGGTCAGGAAGTAATTGTTCACAGAAATGATCAAATTACGGTCAAAGAGATACAAGAGCTAAATCCTAAATATATTGTTATTTCTCCAGGTCCCTGCACCCCCAATGAAGCTGGAATTTCACTAGAGCTTATAGAAAAATTAGCAGGTAAATTTCCAATACTAGGAGTTTGCTTGGGTTTCCAAGCCATTGTTCAGTCCTTTGGTGGCAATATCATTGGCGCTCAAAAAATTATGCATGGAAAAGTCTCTCCAGTTCATCATATCTCTAAAAGTGTTTTCAAAGGCCTTAAGAATCCCCTTAATGCAACTCGCTACCACTCCTTAGTTGCTGAGAAGAGCTCCTTGCCTGATTGTTTTGAAATGACAGCATGGACTAACACAGAGTCTGGCGAAATAGAAGAAATTATGGGAGTACGTCATAAAACTCATCCCATCGAGGGTGTTCAGTTTCATCCAGAATCGATTCTGACTGAGCACGGGCATCAAATGCTTGATACTTTTTTACAGGACAATAAATAATTATGGAATTCATTCAATTTTTACAAGGTGAGCTATTACTAACTGGAACATTGTTTGCCCTAATCATTCTATTAATCGTAAATATCTATAGTGAGAAATATAGAAAATATCAAGTGGTTGATACCAATGGGGCGGTTTCACTAATGGATGATGATGAGCTTATTATCATAGATGTTCGAGAGGAAAAAGAGAGGAAAGCCGGATTTCTGAGCAACGACCTCAACATACCAATGGGTCAAGTCAAAGCAAAGATGGACTCACTGGACAAATCAAAAAATATTCTTGTGTATTGCAAAAGTGGGACAAGGTCTGATCGAATTGCAGATATTCTTTCAAAAAATGATTTTCAAAAAGTATCTAGCTTAAAGGGAGGTTTTAATGCTTGGCTTAAGGCTGACCTCCCGATACAAAGATAAGAAAAATGAACAATTCCCTTACTATTATTGGAGCAGGCGCATGGGGAAGCGCACTTGCAATTGCCCTCAGTGATAAATTTGATACCATTTATCTGATTACGAAAAATAAAGAGAAAACTGAGACCATTGGTAATCAGCATCCAGCTCTCACAAAACCCTTCAATAGAAATATTAAGCTTGACTCTAGCTATACGGTTATACCGAAATCGATGGCTGTTCTTATTGCTACCCCCAGCTCTTCCTTTTCTTATGTGCTTGATGCCATTAAAGATGATATTGGTCAGACTCCACTAGCTTGGGTATCAAAAGGCTTTGATCCAGTAAGCGGAAACCTCCTTCATGAAACTTTTAGTAATCAAATTAATAGTCACTATCCTTGTGTTATATCTGGCCCCACTTTTGCAGCTGAAATTGTTGAACAAAAGCCAGCTGCTATTGTTGTTGCATCAAAGGATCAGAAGACACGAGAGTTTTGGTCCAACATCATTCAGACTAAAACTCTACGTGCTTACACAAATTCAGATATTGTAGGTGTGCAGGTTGGCGGAGCAGTTAAAAATGTTCTTGCAATAGCCGCAGGAATTGCAAGTGGACTTGGTTTTGGTGCAAACACTCAGGCCGCATTAATTACCAGAGGTCTAGCTGAAATGACTAGATTAGGAGTTGCATTAGGGGCAGATAAGTTAACATTTCAGGGGCTTTCTGGAATTGGTGATCTAGTTCTCACCTGCTCTGATGACTTGTCGAGAAATAGGCGATTTGGAAAGGAGCTGGCTAAAAATATAGCATCAGATAGAGCTTTGAAGAATATTAATGCAACTGTTGAGGGCTATAAAGCACTAGAGCTAGTACTAAATTTGGCACAAAAACACCAAGTTGAAATGCCAATATGTGAACATGTATTTCAAGTTACTCAAGGTAAAATTTCTCCTAAAGATGCTGTTACCGAACTTCTGTTAAGAAAGCCGAGTGATGAGTAAATAATTTTAGAGATGTTCCTCACTCATCAATATGAGCTTAAATAATAAACAAGTCAGCACTGCTGAAAAAATTCAAAAACAAGATTTAAGAATTCTTCTTAAATTATCACCATTCATCAAACCATACAAAAAAATTGCAACCATTGCTTTGATGGCACTTATTGTGACCTCTCTATCTTTCCTGCTTTTTGGTCAAGGCATTAAATTATTCATTGATGAAGGAATTTATACCCTTCAACATCATCAGTTGATTATCATTGCTGTTGTTTTAATCACTTTGGTAATTGGTACCTTTTTTAGGTTCTATTTTGTTTCATGGATTGGTGAGAGGGTCAGTAATGATGTTCGTTTAGCAGTATTCAATCACCTTTTGAAACTTCATCCACATTACTTCGAGATGAATCGTAGTGGAGAAATAAATGCACGCTTGACTACAGATACTACATTACTTCAGTCCATTTTCGGATTTTCAATCTCGATGGCTTTAAGTAGTGCGCTTTTATTCCTTGGCGGATTAGTGATGATGCTCATCACTAATATCAAACTTGCCTTAATTGTCCTAGTCGCTGTCCCAATCATTCTTCTTCCAATGGCCATCTATGGTCGTCGTTTGAGAGCTCTATCGCGCAAGAGTCAAGATACCGTTGCAGATATCGGAACCTACGCAGGTGAGATTGTACAAAATATTAAAGTAGTACAAAGCTTCACTCGTGAGCCAGAAGAGTCTAGAGCATTCAAAAATGAAGTTGAAAAAGCTTTCAGCGCAGCAAAGAGAAGAATTATGCAGAGCTCTTTGCTCATAGCCGCAGCTATGATTCTGGTTTTTACAGGACTGGGGGCGATGATTTGGTTTGGCGCACAAGATGTCACAAATGGAGATATATCGGCAGGTGAGCTAGCCTCCTTTGTTTTTTACGCAATTATGGTGGCAAGATCAGTAGCAGTTATCTCTGAAATCTATGGACAACTTCAAAGGGTTGCAGGCGCTACAGAAAGGCTACTTGAATTACTCTCTGAAGAATCACAAATTCAACCCCCCTCTCAAGCTAAAGACTTGCCAGATGGAACCCTCTCATTAAACTTTAACAATGTTAGCTTTAGTTATCCATCAAGGCCTGATGAAAAAGCACTTGAGGAAATAAGTTTCAAGGTTGATAAAGGGGAAACTATAGCTATCGTTGGGTTATCTGGCTCTGGCAAAACAACAATATTTGAGTTAATTCAAAGATTTTATGACCCATCCAACGGAAGTATTGAAGTCGGTGAAGTCAATATAATCAGTCTTAATCCGGTAAAACTTAGGGCAAATATTGGTGTCGTACCTCAACAACCGACTCTGTTCTCTGCAGATGTATCTCACAACATTAGCTATGGCAACCCTATTGCAAGCATTCAGCAGATTAAGGCTGCTGCTAAGGAAGCGTTTGCTTTAAATTTCATTGAGAAACTTCCAGAGGGTTTTGATAGTTACTTGGGGGAACAAGGGGTAAGATTGTCTGGTGGACAGCGTCAACGCATAGCAATCGCTCGTGCCATTCTTAAAGACCCTTCAATACTTCTTTTAGATGAGGCAACGAGTGCATTAGATGCAAACAGTGAACAAAAGGTTCAAGAGGCTTTGAAAAGATTAATGCAGGGAAGGACAACACTCATTATTGCTCACAGACTTGCCACCATTATGTATGCCGATCGTATTCTATTGATTGATAACGGCCGCCTTGTGGCAGAGGGAACTCATCAAAAATTACTATCAGAATCTGAACTTTATAAGAGACTCTGTGAACTTCAATTTAATCACTAAGAGTTCCGCACCTTGCATATTTGAAATATAATTGAACTTGAGAATTTAATTTAAAAATAAGGTAAATAAGATTATTTTTTTGTGGATAATAACCTCCAAATTTCAATACTGAATTGATTATCAAATGGTCAATAATTATAGAAATACCCTTAAAAATTTAAAAACTCTTTTCCTCTTATTTGCGCTGTTTACAATCAGCTCTCTTGTTTCTTCAGCATCTCTCTCTTCGTTTAAGCCAAGTTTTGATTCTATAGAAAGTACTGTTGTGAGAAAGGAAGTTTTTTTTAACTATTTACTACCTGTGATTCATAAGAAGAATGCTGAAATAGTAGCTTTAAGAAACGCTATATCTAATAATGAGCTAAATGACAATCAGCTTAACGACTTAGCAAAGAAATATCGTGTTGAAACCCCCTCCAAAGAGCAGTTACTCAAAGTCATAGATATTCTTCCACCATCACTCGTTCTTGCACAAGCTGCAAATGAATCTGACTGGGGAAGATCTAGGTTTGCCAAAGATTTTAATAATTACTTTGGAATCTGGTGCTTCACTAAAGGCTGTGGAGTAATTCCAAAAGATAGAGATGAGGACGCCACGCATGAGGTAGCAAGCTTTAATTCTCTAGAAGACTGTATTGACTATTACGTACTTAATATAAATCGAAGCTATGCTTATGAGGATCTCCGATTAATGAGGAAAAATCAGCGTGAAAGTTTACAACCAATTACTGGAACCCTACTTGCTCAAGGTCTAGGTAATTACGCTTTCCCAGGAGATGAATACATCGAGTCAATTCAAACACTCATAAACTTCAACCAGTTAGAAAGGCATGACTATTTAAACTGAAATTTTTTCTATTAGATATAAAAAAACCCGCTCTAAGCGGGTTTTTTTCAAACTTCTTAAAGTTCGGATTAACGCTTTGAGTACTGCTCGCTCTTTCTGGCCTTCTTCTTGCCCACTTTTTTGCGCTCAACAACACGAGCATCACGGGTTACAAGACCTGCACTTCTTAGATCCGAACGAGTGGCTTCATCATAAGCCATCAATGCTCTAGTAACACCAAGTCTAATTGCGCCAGCTTGTCCAGTATCACCACCACCTTTAACCATGATATTGAAATCAAATTTATTATGCATCTCAACAACATCTAGGGGCTGATTGATAATCATTGAAGAAGTCTCTCTTCCAAAATATTCATCCATAGGTTTTTTATTTACCGTAAAAACGCCCTTACCCTTGGTCATATAAACTCTAGCAACTGATGTCTTTCTTCTTCCAGTTGCATAAAATACTTCTTTATCTGCCATAATCAATATGCCTTAAATTTCTAATAGTTGTGGTTGTTGTGCAGCATGTGAATGCTCTTCGCCAGCAAAAACTTTCATTTTTCTAGCCATTTCTCTGCCCAAAGGTCCTTTAGGAAGCATTCCTTTTACTGCTTTTTGAATAACTTCTTCTGGCTTTTTAGCTAGTAGCTCTTTAAATGGAACTGACTTTAAGTTTCCAACATAGCCTGTGTGATGATGATACATTTTGTCGTTGTACTTATTTCCAGTAACAGCTACTTTTGCAGCATTCACAATAACAATGTAATCTCCAGTATCTACATGTGGCGTGTATTCTGGCTTATGCTTTCCACGAAGACGAGATGCAACCTCAGTCGCCAAACGGCCTAAAGTCTTACCATCTGCATCAACTAAAAACCAGTCTCTTTTAACCTCATGAGTTTTCGCACTAAATGTTTTCATAACTCTTTTATATACGTCAGTTTAGAACAAGCGCACTATTATAATCACTTTTTATTCTTAATGTAAGTTTTCATTTGGCAATTATCCTAAACATCAGAAGCGGTTGATGGCAAAAATTAAGATCTATTTAACCATCAAATCAAGATTTTTTTGATACAGCTCTGTCTCTACATCCATTAAACCCAATATTGTATGAAAAAGGCTATCATGCGATTGAGGTAGGACTGAATTTTCCATAACAATATTTTTGTCAAAAAGCTTTGACATAGATTCATCAAGCCACATAAACGCAGCAACATCTTTTTGTTCATCAGGTGCCATAAAGTAAGGCATACCATGAAGATATAATCCTCCTTCGCCAAGAGACTCACCGTGATCACTCACATAAAGCATTGCAGTATCAGAATCTTTAGAATTGTCCTTGAGTAGCTCTATAACTTTTGAGAGGAAATAATCAGTATAGAGAATTGTATTGTCATAAGCGTTACTAATCTCATTATCACTGCATTCATTGAGTTGATTAGTCTTACATACTGGTTTGAATACTTCAAACTCTTTAGGATATCTTTTATAGTACGCAGGCCCATGACTTCCCATTGTATGCATAACAATTAAAATATCTTTTTTATCCTGCTCTTCAATATAATTTTGTAAATTAACCAACATACCTTCATCTCTACATTCGGGGTCACAAATAGGGTTATTTTGTGAAGAGCGTAAGTCCAAAAACTCTATTCGATCTGCGACACTTTTCGAACTCGAGTTATTTTCTAGCCAAACTACGCTAGCACCGGCATGGCTGACCAGATCAAGCACATTGCTCATATTTTTTCCCTTTGCATGGGAATAGCTATCCCTTCCAAGCAATGAAAACATACACGGAACAGACCATGCAGTGTCAGTTCCACATGAGGTCATGTTACTAAAGGAGATAATGTCCTCTTTTTCAAGCAAAGGGTTAGTTTTCAAACTATAACCATTTAAAGACATATGGTCTCTTCTTGCAGTCTCACCAATTACAAAAATTACTAAGCGTCTTTTATCTGACTTCTTATTAATTACTGCATCCTCGCCAATAACCTCAAAAGGCTTGGCAGATGTTTCGATTTTTGAGTCAACAAACTTAATTGATGAGTATAGAAAATATGAAGGCGTAATGTAAAGCCTTAAATCTCTATTCTCTCTGGCAAAGGAAGAGTAATGCTTCGAGAATGACAATACGACAACTATAAAAACAACTACCAAAGTCACAAATACTTTAAATCTCTGCCAAAATTGAGGCATGAGTGGAATTTTTGTTAATTTAATTTTCCATACAAAGTACGATGGTAATAGCCCCAAAAAAAATAAATACAGGATGAATTGAATACTCATGAGATCGCCAAGTTCACTGGCATCGGTCTCAAATGTATTAGTAATCATGTTATGGTCAAAAACTATTCCATAATTATTGGTGCTATAGGCTAATACTGACGAGAGCAGTAAGAGAAAAATAAGAATTGGTTTAATGCTCCACCTAAAACAAACAAGCAACAAGATGGATGTAAGAAATGAAAATAAAAATAAAGACAACGAGATAACGAATAATGAGTTTTCAACAAACGGATAAATCTGCATTGTTTTTTCGAAAAATGTAAAATTACCTGTTAAGGTTAGAAACGCTCCAACTAACAATACGAGGTAAACTTGCGAAATTTTCTTAGAAAAAAATTGCATTTAACTTAGATGAAAAATTAATATTATATTATCCACTAGAAGATAAAGGAAGTAATGGTTAACTCACATATACACTTAGATTTTGATAATGTTAAAACTCCATCCAGTTCAACTACTGGAGTTATAATTCCATCGACCGGAAAAGACAATTGGGATAGTGTAATTGCCTGCTGTCATTCAAATAAAAATAGTCATTTTGCATTGGGTATCCATCCATGGTTTGTGAAAGATCATCAGATGATTGATCTGTATGATCTTGAAGTTAAAATCGAAGAAGAAAAGCCGATTGCTGTTGGTGAGTGTGGCTTAGATTATGTCAAAGTCAAAGATCAAAATACGCAAAGATTCTTTTTTGATGAACAAGTTGCACTTGCAACTCGATTCGATCTTCCACTAATTATTCATTCTGTTCATGCAACAGAGGATGTTACTGATTTACTTAAGTCCTACTCTAAATCAAGAGGAGTAATTCATGCCTATTCTGGCAGTCTTCAGCAAGCTGAAAATTTATTGAAAATAAACTTTTCTTTTGGATTTGGCGCTGCAATTACCAATCCACATGCATATAAACTGCATGATATTATTAACTTCTTGCCAATTGAATCGATAGTCATAGAAACAGATGATAGTAATAATCCTGATGAGTTAGTACAGGTAGCTGAGAGAGTTGCTAGAATCAAAAAAATTACTGTAGATGAAGTCATTGAGCAGTGTGATCAGAATACATATAATCTTTTTAAAATAAGCTAATGGCTGGAAGTTGTGCTCGAACTGAAATACTAGTTGGTCAGTTAGGTTTAGCTCAGTTAGCAGAGTCTCATGTTGTCATTGCCGGACTTGGAGGTGTTGGCGGCGCTTGTGCAGAGTCCCTTTGCAGAGCTGGTATAGGAGAGCTTACCCTCATTGATTTTGACTTGGTGGACAAGACTGATCTCAATCGCCAGATTATTGCTCTTCATTCAACTCTAGGTCAATCAAAGGTTGAGGTTTTATCAAAAAGACTCAGAGATATAAATCCTGATACTGTGATTAATGAAAAAAATCTATTTATTGATGGCAACATTGCTGAAGAAATAGCTAATGAAGTGGATTACAATTTTGTGGCTGATTGTATTGATGCTATAGCCTGTAAAACAAATTTAATTGATGCTTGTAATCGTTTTAATAAGCCAATAATCTCAAGTATGGGTGCAGGAGGTAGGCTGGATCCCACAAAAGTTACAATCTCAAGAATGGACAAAACAGAATATTGTGGACTAGCACGAGAGCTAAGAAGACAGCTTAGATTAAAATGCGCATCATTAAAATTTCCTGTAGTTCACTCAACTGAAGTTCAAATAAAGGCTCTGCCTCACCAAGCAGTTAATGAAACTGAATTTTCCCCGCCCGGTAGACCGAGGGCAGTCAATGGCGCAATATCATATATGCCTAATATATTTGGATTAATGATGGCAGGACATATTATTCAATCTATACTAAAATCATGACTATTATGACAATTAGTTTACTATGGTAAGAACTGAAACCCCAATTTGTGAATTTAACCTTCCCGCAATTGATTTCAAGCTCAAGGGGGTTGATGAGCAATACTATGATTTAAACTCTCTTAGAGGATCGAATGGTCTTCTAATAATGTTTATTTGTAATCATTGTCCTTACGTCAAATCAATCATTAGCAGAATCATTAGAGATACTGAAGAATTAAAGCAATTTGGTATTAATAGTGTAGGAATTATGTCAAATGATCCAAATGAATATGAAGAGGACTCATTTGACAATATGAAAAAATTGTCTCTAGATCATAACTTTCCATTTCCTTATCTTATTGATGAAACTCAGGAAATAGCAAGAGCATATGGAGCAGTTTGCACACCTGATTTTTTTGGATATAACGATAAGCTTGGTCTTCAATATAGAGGGAGGCTGGATGAATCTCGAAAAGAATCTGTTGATGGCGCCAAGCGTGAACTTTTTGAAGCTATGAAACAAATCTCCATAACTGGCAAAGGGCCTGATAACCAAATCCCTTCAATGGGATGCTCAATTAAATGGTTTGAATAAAGAAACACGTTAAAACATTTGCATTAGACTTCTGTCATTTCAATGTTTAGAGCAAATACAAGGTATAATCCACCCTTTTCTTTAACACCCCCATCCAAATTATGGCTGATCATGCATCTAGCGTTACATTTAATAGCTTTGGCCTCTCTGATGCATTAATTCAAGCACTTGATGACGTTGGCTATGAAACACCCTCAGCTATCCAAGAGCAATGCATAACTCACCTACTCAAGGGTTATGATGTCATTGGTCAAGCTCAAACAGGTACAGGAAAAACAGCTGCATTTTCGCTTCCCTTGATAGACAGGATTGATTTAAAAAACAATCAAGTTCAGCTATTAGTCTTAGCGCCAACACGTGAACTTGCAATTCAAGTATCCGAAGCAATCCAGACTTACTCAAGACATCTGAAAGGCTTTCATGTTCTTCCAATTTATGGTGGTCAATCCTATGATGTTCAATTAAAACCTCTAAAAAGAGGAGTTCATGCAGTAGTTGGAACTCCTGGCAGAGTCATGGATCATCTCAAAAGGGGCACTTTAAAATTAAATTCGCTCAAGGCATTGGTCTTAGATGAGGCGGACGAAATGCTCAGAATGGGCTTTATTGATGATGTTAAGTGGGTCATGGAAAAACTACCAGAAGAGCGTCAAATCGCGCTCTTCTCTGCAACTATGCCAGATGTCATAAGAAGAGTTGCTGAGAAATTTTTAGACAACCCAAAAATAGTCAAAATTAAAACAAAAACCGCAACTGCTAAAACAATCTCGCAAAGATATTGGCTTGTTGGTGGTGTTCATAAACTGGACGCCTTGACTCGTATTTTAGAAGTTGAGGCCTTTGATGCACTTCTAATTTTTGTCAGAACTAAAACTGTAACAATAGATCTTGCAGAAAAGCTCTCAGCCAGAGGCTTTACGGCAGAAGCAATAAATGGTGATATTGCACAAAATCACAGAGAGCGAATAATTCAGCACCTAAAAAAAGGAAAAATTGATATTCTTATTGCGACTGATGTCGCAGCAAGAGGTCTTGATGTGGATCGAATCTCTCATGTTATTAATTATGACATACCACAAGATCCAGAGTCCTACGTCCATAGAATTGGAAGAACTGGCCGTGCTGGAAGAGATGGAAAAGCAATATTATTTGTTGCACCTCGTGAAAGAAGAATGCTGAAAACGATTGAAAGGATTACTCGACAGCCGATTGAGCCAATGATGCTTCCATCTGCAAAAATAATCAATGAGCAAAGGATTGTAAACTTTAAACAAAGGATTACACAAACTCTTGAAAACCAAGATCTTTCAATTTTTTCAGATCTAGTTCTTAGCTATCAGAAAGAAAATGAAGTTGATCTATTTAAAATTGCATCCTCACTTGCCTTAATGGCTCAGGGCACAGAACCTCTTTTACTGAGCGAAAAAGAGATTATTCAACCCAAAATAGACTCCAAAGATAAGAAAACTATTGCAATTTCAATCCACGCAGACCCTCTCAAAGATAATCCATCTATCCAAATGAGAAGATACAAAATATCATTGGGACGAAGAGATAATATTAAGCCAGGCAACATTCTTGGAGCTATTGCGAATGAAGCTGAAATAAGCAGTGCATTTATCGGAGCAATTCAAATACATCAAGACTTCACAACCGTTGATTTACCTGATGAGATGCCAAAAGAAACTCTTCAAATTCTTAAAAATACTAGGGTGTTTGACAAAAAGCTCAACATGGAAGAGCTCACTGAAAAAAACAATAAAACAGCTCCCAGAGAGTCATCTAGTCATTTTAAAAGGGACTCGTCTAAAAAACGAAGAAAAGGTAAGCCAAAAATAAATAGAGATAAAAAATTCTCCAGAAGTCGATCAAGAAGATAGTCATTTGTGGCCAAATTAAATAAATATACATTATTAGTTTTTTAGGTTAAAATTGGCTTTGCTGGTTAATATTCAGCTGATTTTGATGTTGTGTTGTTGCTTCGTAGTATGTCGGTTTCACAGTGATTTGGGTTGGTTGCATCTTTTCCATGTTTTATTTTTTTTTAGGAGACTGCATGTCTACAACAACAGGTCGCGTTAAATGGTTTGACGCAAAAAAAGGTTTTGGTTTTATTGAGCAAGAAAGTGGTGACGATGTTTTCGTTCACTTCAGAGCAATACAAGGTGATGGCTACAAAACTCTTGAGGAAGGTCAAGAGGTTGAGTTTGAACTTGAAGATGGTGCCAAAGGCCCTCAAGCTGCAAACGTCGTAGCAAAATAATTTAAAAGTTTTTTTAAACCCAGCCCAAAGCTGGGTTTTTTCCTTTTTCCCCCTCTAGACTGCTTACAAGTTTTATCTTCGATAAACTAACAGTTTAGAAAAATTTTTCTTATTTGAATAAGATTAAGAAGAGTGTGTGTCTTATTGATTTAAATTAACTCTTTCTTCTTCATTTCTTGGATATCTGAGTCAGTCGATGTATTTTTGTTTAAACTAATTGGGATATGAAAACTTTCTATTGGTATGATTACGAAACTTTTGGCCTTTCTCCAAAAGTTCAAAGAATTGCTCAATTTGCAGGAATTAGAACGGATGAAAATCTTAATATTCTTGATGAGCATATGTTTTATTGTAAACCCACCCGTGACTCTCTCCCAGCACCTGAAGCATGTTCAGTCACTGGTATTACCCCACAACTCTGTGAAGAAAAAGGCTTTATTGAGCATGAGTTCATAAAAAAAATCCATGCAGAGTTTTCAAAACCTGAGACCTGCATTGTTGGATATAACTCAATTGCTTTTGATGATGAATATACTAGGCATACCCTATTTAGAAACTTTTTAGATCCATACTCATGGCATTGGCAACATGGCAATTCAAGGTGGGATATCTTAAATGTTGCTAGATTTTGTTATGCTCACAAAGAGGAAGGAAGCTTGACTTGGGTAAGAAATAATCAAAATCGGCCTATTTTTAAACTAGACAACCTTGCTCCCGCAAATCACATTGAGCACAGTAATGCGCATGATGCCATGGCCGATGTAAGAGCGACCATTGGAATTGCCTCAATCATCAAAAAGACTCAGCCTAAATTCTTTGAATATGCATTGAGTCTAAGAAATAAAAAAGAGGTGGAAAAACTCGTCAAGCTTTTTTATCCAATGCTTTTAACCTCCTCTGGCTTTGGCTATAAGTCTTCATTTACAAGACTCGTAACTCCAATCTGCTATCATCCTGATTATTCTGATCGTGCAATTGTTTTTAACTTGAATCAAGATCCAGAGATTCTTTTAGAGCTTGACGAGGAAGAACTAAAAAAACTCACTTTTACTAGAAAAGCTGACTTACCAAAAGGTCTTGAGAAGCTTGAGTTGAATGAACTAGTATTTAATAAAAGCCCTATGTTTGTTTGCAGTCCAAATGAAGATAGCTTTAAACTCTCGCCCACTCTAATAGAAAAATTTCAGATTGATATGGAGGGTTGTTTAAAAAATTTAGAATTTATCCAGACAAATAGATTAAAAATTCAACAAAAAGTTCAATCAATATATAAACAACCATCTGAAAGAAAGCAAAGTTCAGATGTTGATCAATCTCTTTATGATGGCTTTGTTAGCAATCATGACAGAGCTATTAGTAATGAGATACAAAATCTTTCAACTCAAGATTTTGCTAATTATAGTCCCGCATTTGAAGACAAAAAATTAATAAAACTTTTTTTAAATTTTAAAGCAAGAAATTATCCTCAGTATCTGAATGATTTTGAACAGGAACAATGGTTTGAAATAGTTCAATCTAGAATACAAAATGGTGAAAACGGTTTTCTTTCTATTGATAGCTTTGAAAGAAGCTTGAATCATCTAAAAGATATCAGTCCAGATAAAAAAAATCTATGGAAACAGCTTGAAGACTACGCGAATTCATTTATTTGAAAACAGACTGGTTATTGATAAATATATAAAAATTAAGTATAATATTTCACCCATAGTTAAACCAAAAAGGTTCAAATGAACGCAGAAACAAGAAGTGAAATGTTTAGTAGGCTTTTGAAGCAAATTCCAAATCCTACAACTGAGCTAAACTATTCAACCTCATTCGAACTGCTTGTTGCGGTTACTTTATCTGCTCAAGCGACTGATAAGAGTGTAAATCAGGTAACTGATATCTTGTTTCCCCTTGCGAATACCCCTGAATCAATTTTTGAATTGGGTGAAGATAAGCTTCGAGACACAATTAAATCCATTGGGTTGTTTAACTCAAAGGCAAAGCATATTATTCAAACTTGCAGAATACTCATTGATAAATATAATTCTGAAGTTCCTGAGACCAGAAAAGAATTAGAAGCCCTTCCTGGTGTTGGAAGAAAAACAGCAAATGTAGTTCTTAATACTGCATTTGGACAACCCACAATTGCTGTTGATACGCATATCTATAGAGTGGCCAATAGGACAGCAATTGCTTCCGGAAAAACTGTCCTAGAAGTTGAAAAAAAGTTAATTAAATTTATACCAGATGAGTTCAAAGTTCCAGCTCATCACCTAATGATCCTTCATGGTCGATATGTCTGTAAAGCTAGATCTCCGCATTGCACTGACTGCACACTTCTTGATTTGTGCGAATATGAAGAGAAAAATATCTAGGCAAAGTGTTTACTGCTGACAGATCTGAGCAAAGAAAATATTTAGCTCATGCCTGGGGTAAACACAACTCAAATCAAACTTTAGACCCTTTGGAGCTTCAATTAGTCAAAATAATTGAAAAGCACCCAGAATATCAAAACATTATTAATGATTTAGATACAGAATATTTTCCGGAACAAGGAAGAACAAACCCATTTCTTCATATCAATCTTCACTTAACTCTGCAAGATCAATTAAGTTTAAATCAGCCAAAGGGAATTAAGCAAATATATAGTAATTTATTAAAAAAATATAATGATGCGCACCAGGTCGAGCACATAATGATGGAACACATCGCTGAAATGATTTTTAACTCACAGAAATACAATAAACCAATGGATCTAGAATACTACCTCAGATCTCTGAAAGAGCTTAATTAAATCAATTAATAAGAAACCGCTAGGACCAGTTTACAAAATTCCTTAAAAGTTGTAAGCCATCATTTTGTGATTTTTCTGGATGAAATTGAACTGCAAAAACATGGTCTAGAGCAATCGCAGATACAAATTCATGTCCATAATTTGTAGTTCCAAAAACGCAATCATCGTTGACTGGTTTCACATAGTAACTATGTACGCTGTAAAAACGACTATTATTATCAATATTGAACCAAAGTGGATGATCTTTAGAATGATTTACATTATTCCATCCCATATGTGGTATTTTTAATTCACTATTTTTAAATTTAACAACTTTTCCTGGAACAATTGACAATCCTTTTGTCCCATTATTTTCCTCACTTGAGTCAAATAAAAGCTGTAAACCTAAGCAAATACCTAAAAATGGTTTAGATTTGAATGATGATTTAATTTCATTAACTAACGAGTTTTCCTCGAGGGCGCTCATGCATGAACCCATTGCTCCTTGACCTGGAAATACAATGCGGTCAGAGTCTCTTAAAACTTGAGGATCACTAGTCAATATACAATTATCACTTGGTGCAACATACTCAAGCGCTTTCTGAACGGAACGGACATTTCCCATTCCATAGTCCACAATTGCGATTGTTTGCATGATGTTATGCCTGACTAGTTAGAGCGAGCCCTTTGTTGATGGAATAACTCCCGATTGTCTTTCATCAGGTGTTGTCGCCATTCTAAGCGCTCTACCAAAAGCCTTAAAAACTGTTTCAGCTTGATGGTGTGAATTGATTCCCTTCAAATTATCAATGTGTAAAGTCACTAAAGAGTGGTTAACAAATCCTTGAAAAAATTCTCTAATAAGATCAAGATCAAATGATCCAACCCTATCTCTTGTAAACTTAACACCTAATTCCAGTCCAGGTCTTCCAGACAGATCTATGACGACTCTTGACAACGCCTCATCTAATGGAACATATGAATGGCCATATCGTGTAAGTCCTTTTTTATCCCCTACCGCATCAGAAAATGCTTGGCCTAAAGTAATCCCAATATCTTCAACAGTATGATGGTCATCTATGTCAGTATCACCTTTGCAGCTAATGGTTAAATCCATTAATCCATGGCGCGCAATTTGATCTAGCATATGATCTAAAAATGGAACCCCAGTATCTATATTAGCTTTTCCAATACCATAGAGCTCAAGACTTACCTTGATATCAGTTTCATTTGTCTTTCTCTCTTTAATAACCATTTTTTGATTTTATCTTATGAAATATAGTCTTTGATGAGTATTTCAGCAATCTGAATAGTGTTAAGCGCTGCACCTTTTCGAATATTGTCTGAAACTACCCATAAATTTAGTCCGTTTTCAAAACTAATATCCTCTCTAATTCTGCTGACATATGTTGCATCATTATTAGTTGCTTCAAGGAAAGGTGTTGCATAACCACCATTCTCTCTTTTATCCATCACCTCGACACCTTCAGCATTTTCGAGCAGTTTTCTTGCATCTTCAGCAGTTAATTTCTCTTTTGTTTCAATATGTACCGCCTCTGAGTGACCATAAACTACCGGGATTCTGACCGCAGTAGGATTAACCAAAATTTCATCATCTTCAAAGATTTTTTGAGTCTCCCATACCATTTTCATTTCCTCTCTCGTATAACCATTTTCTTGAAATGTATCAATGTGAGGAATGGCATTAAATGCTATTTGCTTAGGATAAACATCAACCTCAACATCATTGCCATTTAAAAGGTTGGCAGTTTGGGTAGTTAGCTCGGTAATAGCCTCTTTACCACTTCCAGAGACTGCTTGATACGTAGCAACATTGATTCTTGAAATACCTACCGCATCATAGATCGGTTTTAACGCAACTAGCATCTGAATAGTTGAACAATTTGGATTGGCGATAATATTACGATTGGTATATTCAGCAATCGCATGAGGATTGACTTCTGGCACAACCAATGGAATATCTTCATCACGCCTAAAATGAGACGTATTATCTATAACAATACATCCATGTTCTGCTGCTATAGGTGCATATTTTTCTGAGATGCTACCTCCAGCTGAAAATAATCCAATTTGAGCTTGTGAAAAATCAAATGTATCCAGATCTTGAACCACCCATGACTTCCCTTGGCAGGACACTTTACTGCCTGCAGAGCGTTTAGAAGCTAAAGGATATAAATTTTCAATAGGAAAATTCCTTTGATCTAGAATAGAAATCAAAGTTTCACCAACTGCACCAGTTGCCCCAACAATTGCAACGTTATATTTTTGACTCATAATGTTCTAAGGCATTAAAAAAACTACAGATTATAAAGTACTAGGCCTAATCTTCATGAATATCTGCAATACTTTTGTAAATATAGTGCTTCTAAAGAAGAATAATCCCTAGTTTTTTAATAAATTATGGTAGTCGCCATGGCAACTCACCATCATTAAACGATGCAGTGTAAAGTTCAAACCAAGTCTCACGACCCATCCTAAAATTCATTGCTTCAGAAATTTTTGCTATTCTATCTAAATTATTTGTTCCCATAACAGGGCAAATCTTTGCGGGATGTGCCAATAACCAGGCAACAGCAACCGCAGCAATATCAACATTTTGATTGGCTGCTATTTTGGACAAAACCTTGCCAAGAGGCCCCTTGCCCTTCATCAGTCTTCCGCCCCCAAGAGGTGACCAAGCCATTATAGTAGTTGCTCTTTCTTGATGAAAAGCAAGATCGCCATTTGTGAATCCATCAGTGGCAGCTAAAGAAAGTTCAATTTGGTTCGTAACTAATTTACTTTTCATAGCAGATTGCAAAAGATTAAAGTCCCAAGGTCTGAAGTTGGATACACCTACTTCTTTAACTTTCCCAGATAAAACAAGATCATCTAATGCCTTGCCAGTCTCAAAGTGATCCATAAAAGGGTCCTGACGATGTATTAATAACATGTCTAAATAATCTGTTGACATATTTTTTAAAGAGGCATCTACAGAATTAAAAATATGCTCCCTTGAGGTGTCATAATGAGTTACAGATGCATTAGAATACCTAGAAGAGGGGTTTACTATTCCACACTTAGTAATAATCTCAATCTGATTCCTTAAGGATCGATTTTCCTTTAAAGCTTCACCAAACAATGCTTCAGAAGTGTATAAGCCATAAACTGCCGCCTGATCAAATGAAGTAATTCCTTGCTCCAAACAAATATTAATTTTTTCAAGAATATGTTTTGGTGATACATTGGTATCTTCAGCCAAACGCCACATACCATAAACTATTCGACTAAGGCTAGTAGAAGAAGATAGATTAATTCGCTCCATGAGCATTCCAAATTTGACTTTGATTAAACAGAGTTGTTGACTTCAATAAATTGTTGTTTCAATTTAAATTTAGTGCAAAGGTGTTCACAAAGGGCTTGAACTCCATACCTTTCAGTTGCATGATGACCAGCAGAAATATATGTCAGGTTATTTTCTTTTGCTACTGCTGGCGTTCTTTCAGAAACCTCACCACTAAGATAAATATCAACTTTAAGGTTAATTGCCTCATCAATAAATCCTTGAGCTCCACCGGTGCACCATGCAATGCTATTGACTGAATTATTTTTTCTGCCAAATATTTCAGGAACTCTACCTAACTCCTTTTGAATGAGTCTGGTAAAGTTCATTAAATCATTATCTAAATCACCATGCCAGAGCAAACTGTCGTCAACTGACTTCATGTTTTTAATACCAAGAATTCTTCCCAGTTCAACATTATTTCCTACCTCTGAATGAGCATCTAACGGCAGGTGGTAAGCAAATAAATTAATATTGTTTTTAATTAGTAAATCAATCTTTTTTCGTTTGGACCCAACAATAACGTTAGACTCATTATTCCAAAAGATGCCATGATGTACAAAAATAGCATCTGCTTTCTCATCAATAGCCAATTCAATCAAATCTAGATTAGCGCTAACGCCACTGACAATTTTATTTATATTTAGACTTCCCTCTACCTGTAATCCATTAGGACAGTAATCTTTATATTTACTAACACTTAAAAAATTAGCGCAATAATTATTTAACTCATCTCTATTCACCATAATATTCCTTTACAGCCTCTAAAAGAGCATTATTTTCAATTGGCTCACTAATACTTATCCGAATAAAGTTTGAAAGCGCAGAGTCTGGTGAAAACCCTTTGACTAGGATGCCATTAGTGATTAATGCACTATGCAGTGAGTCTGCATTTTCACATCGAACAAGGAGAAAATTAGTTTGAGATGGAAAAACTTTTAACTGAGTAAATAAAGATAGCTCTTCAAAAAGACGCTGTCTTTCCTCAATCAATACTTCTGCATTTTTAACAATCCGCTCTTTATCTTGAAGTAAAAAATTGGCACTTGCTTGTGTAAGCACATTGATGTTATAAGGAAGTCGCAACTTATTTAGTTGGTTAATTGTTTCCTCGCTGCCAATTAAAAGACCAAGTCTAAGCCCTGCAAAACCTATTTTTGATATAGTTCGAAGAACTACTAAGTTTGAGAAATTAGAAATCTCAGATAAAAAACTTCTATCTGAGTAGGCATAATAGGCCTCATCAAGAACAACCAAGGCATCTGAAGTCTTTATAATCTCAATAATTGCATCATAGTCAAAGGCATTTCCAGTCGGATTATTAGGATATGCAATAAATATCAGCTTGGGATTTTTGTTTTTTATAGCTTCGATTGACTTCCTGAGATTAATATCAAAATTAGAATCCAACTGGATTCCTTGATATCTTAAATGGGCATATTTTGACACCATTTCGTACATGACAAAACTTGGCTCAAAGCTCATAATAAGATCGTCCTCATTACAAGCAAGCGCCAATAACTGTATTAACTCATCTGAACCATTTCCAAGAAGAACTTTATACTCTTCTGGAATATCCATAAGATCTCTTAATGTATCCTTAAGTTGGGTGGATGCAGCATCCGGATATCTGTTAACCTCTGCCTTATCAATATACTCAAGAAACTCCTCTTTCAAATCACTTGGAACGCCGAAAGGGCTTTCCATTGCATCTAGTTTAAGTAGATTCTTAGATTCAGGAACATGGTAAGCATTGATATTCTTAATATCTGATCTTAACCATTTTTCAATAAAAGTCATTTTGATTTATAAGAAGCTCTAATCGGATGATACTGCATTTTACCAAGCTTTTTCGCATTTAATAAACATTGGTAAGTGTATTCCAGCCCCTCATCACAAGCATCTTCAACGGCCATTCCTTTTGCAATTAAAGCTGAAATAGCACTAGATAATGTGCAACCAGATCCATGAAATTTACCTGGTAACTTTTTATACTTATATCTGCGTTTTAAGATTGACTCATGATAAAGACGGTGCTCAATATCAACTTTAGAGGAGTCTGAAGTTGTCACTAAGACCCAAGAACAATTCAAACTTGAGACTGCTTCTTGCTCAGCCAGACCAGGAGCCAATAAATTGAGCTCCTCAAGATTCGGAGTAAGTATCGTACTCATTGGAAAAAGATATTTCTTCATGGCACCAATCATCTTATTTGAACTGAAATTTTCCTGGGTTCCAGATATCAGTATTGGATCTAGAACAACATTTAGTGATTTCTTTTTATTGAGCAATCGGGATATTGTTTTTATTTGACTTACAGAGCCCAATAAACCAATTTTTACTGTATTGAATGAAATATCTTCATCAATTAGATCGAATTGCTTTTCTAAAAAACTATCTTTTGGCAACTCAAATGAATCTAATCTTTGAGTGTTTTGAGCAGTTAGTGATGTAATTATGGGTAGCGGAGTGAGACCAAAATGATTAATAGTTTCAATGTCTGCAGAAATACCTGCTGCTCCAGAAGGATCCAATCCTGAAAATAATAAAACTGAATCGGCTTTTGGCCTATCCATGTATTATTGTTTTTCTTTTTGAATTAAATAATCAATTACTTCAAAAATTTTCTCTTCACTTCCAGCACTAGTAGCATTGACAGTGTACTTACCATTGACTATAAAAACAGGAACTCCAGTAATTCGATATTTATAAGTATTAGCTTTTGCTTTGTTAACAGCAACTTTTACAGGAAATGACTTGAAAACCTTGTTCGCCTGATCTTCATCAACACCATTTAATGAGAGCCAAGTTACAAAATCTTGCTGGGTTTTTAGGTTCAATTTCTGAACATGAATCGCATTATATAGTGAGGAATGTAAACGTTCTAACTCACCAAGCTCTTCGAGAACATAATAGAATGTAGATCCAAACTCCCAGCCAGGAAAAACTGCAGGTTGAAGTACTAATTGGGCTGAACTATCCATTGTCTTAGACCACTCTTCAAGCTTTGGATGAACAGAGAAGCAGTGAGGACAAAAATACCAAAACAACTCTCTTACCTCTATCTGATCACCTGTTTCAGTTTCTACAGGTTTATCTAGGACTAAATAATTTTTACCAGCAACAAACTCGGCCTGAGATGTATTGGCAAAGAAAACAAAAATTGCTAGCGCAATTACAGAGGTTAGTGCAGTAATTTTTTTCATGTTATTTGTCATTGTATGTTCAGAACAAAATTATAGTCAAATTAGATAATGCACACTCATTATTTGACGAAAAATTCTATTGCAGTATGTGAAGTGCAATGCATTTAATTATAAAGTTTTTCAATATCATACCTATTCAAATCAAAAGCCTTATTAGTCTCAAATTCTTCCCAAAGATTTAGGTATGAAACACCTTTTTCAGGGTGAATACCATCAGGATTAAGCTCTAAAAGAGGTGCAAGAACAAACGCATATTTAAGTATGTCTTTTCTTGGTACATTAATTTTTTCATCAATCATATCATCATAAATTACAAGATCAAGATCTATAATTCTTGATGAGAATTTTGGCACTGATCTATTTCTTCCAAGTGAGTCTTCAATTTTGTGCAAAATATCTAATACTTCAGAAGCATTTTTATTGGTTTCAACATTGACTCCAACATTATAAAAATCTTTACCTTCAAAACCCTCAGATGGACTTTCAAAAAGTGAAGAAACCTTGATTTTTTCAAAAAAAGTATCAAGTTGATCTAATGCAGATCGAATATTTTTTCGTCTGTCTTGATTTGATCCAATATTCAGATGCAAAATGCTCACTAACTTTTAGTCCTCTCTATGATCACCCCAACTCCACTTGCTCCAGTAATTGCTTCGCCCTTATTAAGGGTAAGTTTAACCCACTGAACATCAAATTCATTAAGTATTATCTGGCAAATTTTCTCTGCCAAAGTTTCTACTAGCTCAAACTTAGAATCTCTTACAAAGCTAGCCACTCTCTTACAAACACTCTTATAGTTGAGAGCCTGATCAATATGATCAGTCTTTGCAGCTGCAGCTATATCTGCTGACATTTCAATATCAAGCACTATGTCTTGACGAATTTTCTTTTCCCAATCATAAATACCTATCACAGTATCTATTTTTAAACCTTCAACAAAAACAATATCCATAATTCATATATTTTTCAAAAAATAGTATTATGATACCTTTGTGATATCAACTTAAAACCACAATAAAAGGTTTTCATTGATATAATTTAAGGCTGTAAAAGAATTTTATTTTGCAAATAATTTAGGAGCACTGCTTGTTTTACTTTTTAATTGGAAGTTATTTATTGGGGTCAATTTCAAGTGCAATTATTATTTGTAAAATGTGCAACTTGCCAGACCCTAGAACGAAAGGCTCAAAAAATCCTGGCGCAACAAATGTTTTAAGAATTGGCGGGAAGTTCGTCGCTGCTTTTGTTCTATTATTTGATGGACTTAAAGGTGCAGTTCCAGTTTTACTGGCTCACTATTTTGGTTTTGATTTATTTAATTTAACTATTATTTTGCTTTGTGCTTTTCTTGGACATGTCTTTCCGATCTATTATGGATTTAAAGGGGGTAAAGGTGTAGCAACATACCTAGGCGGATTAATAGGCCTAAACTTTTTTGTTGGATTAACGTTTTCAATTATCTGGCTAATTGTGGCAAAAGTAATGAAAGTCTCTTCAATAGCCGCTTTGACAGCAACAGTTTTATCACCAATTTATTTTTATTTCATTACAACCCATGATGTAAGAGCCACAATGGTGATTTTTCTTATTAATCTTTTTATTTATTTCACTCATCGAGAAAATATTAGAAGAATTATGAACGGTGAGGAAGGCGTAATTGGCTCCTAAATAAACTATTCTGTTTTAATACTTACCCCACGGTTTAATAGTGCATTAGCAACTAAAGTCAACACAATTATCATTGAAATAGGCACTAAAAAAGCTTTCCATAATTCTACAGAGCCTATACCTAGAAAGCCTAACCTAAATGCATCCATCATGTAATAAATTGGGTTAAATGCTGACAATGCTCGCCAAAAACTTGGCAAAATATCAATACTGTAAAACATTCCACTCAAATAAGTTAGCGGTAAAAGGACAAAGTTTGGAATTATTGAAATATCATCAAAAGTTCTAGCAAAAACCGCATTTATAAATCCTGCCAATGCGAACATAATTGATGTTAAGAAAAAGGTTACTGTAATAATTAAAAGACTAAAGGCTTTAATTTCGACAAAAAAAGAAATCGTAAAAGTGACAGCCAGCCCAACACAAAAGCCTCTAGCTATTCCTCCACTAACAAATCCTAGAAGAATAATCCAATTAGGCGTTGTTGAGACAAGCAGCTCTTCAAAGCTGTTATTATATTTGGTCATAAAAAAAGAAGAAACGGTATTAGCATAAGACTGCATAATTACTGTCATTAAAATAATTCCAGGTACGATGAAATCTATATACTCTATACCCTGCATCTGACCTATCCTACTGCCCATCAAACCACCAAAAATCAGCAAGTATAGTGAAGTGGTTATAACTGGTGGAACGATTGTTTGCACCCAAATTCTAACGAACCTCAGTATCTCCTTAATGACAATCGTTTTGTATGCAATCCACATATTAGTTTAAGTGGTAAGTGATAAGAAAAGTGCTTCTAGTCTATTTTGCGAACTCCTGAGATGAGAGACCTGAATATTTTGCTCTGACAAAGATGCAACCACATCAGATATAGAGACACCCTCCCCTTGAGAAACCTGCAAAGTATTCTCATCAATGATCTCACAGTCACAATCGCTTATTTCAATCTGTCCTGATATTTTCTCAATAGTATCAATAATAATGACCTGTCTTTTTGCCCTAGCAAGAAGCTTCTTCATATTTGACTGTTCCACTATCTCGCCATTATTAAGGATAGCAATATTTCTGCATAGAGATTCGGCTTCTTCTAGATAGTGAGTTGTTAAAATGATCGTCATTCCTTCATTATTTAACTGAGTAAGGTATTTCCACATAGACTGACGAATTTCGACATCTACTCCTGCAGTTGGCTCATCGAGTATCAAAATTTTGGGCTTATGGATTAAGGCTCGTGCGAGCATTAATCGCCTCTTCATTCCACCAGACAATGATTGAGCAACATCAAAGCGCCTGTCCCAAAGCTCCATTTTTTTTAATAAAGCCTCAGCTTGAATTTTGGCTTCTTTTCTTGGAATGCCAAAGTACCCAGCCTGATTGATAAGAATTTCAATATTTGGTTCATGGGGATTAAAGTTAAACTCTTGAGGCATCAATCCAACCATTTTCTTTACCTCATTAGAGTGATTTTTTTGATTCAAACCATTGATTTCAACCTCACCCGATGTGCTCTTTAGTAATCCTGAAATAATGCCAATTGCAGTTGTTTTGCCAGCGCCATTAGAGCCAAGTAAAGCAAAAAAATCTCCCTGTTCAACACTTAAATTTATTCCCTTAAGTGCCTCAAGATTATTAGAATAAGTTTTTGCTAAATAATCGGTTGAAAGTGCAAGAGTCATGTTGTCTTTGATATAAGTATTGATAAAAGAATCATGATAACAATAAAAACAAATAAGGTTTTTCTTTTCAAATAAATTTTAACATTAACCGCCTTTCTCACATTAAATTTGGGATAATTAGTTGGTTCAAATTTAAAGCTATTTAATTAGTCCATATGCCTACTCAAAAAAACGTAGAGTTGCCCGATATAGGTGATTTTGATGCAGTAGATATTATCGAAGTTCTTGTAAAAGTTGGAGATACTGTTAATGAAAATGACAGCATCATTACGCTTGAGACGGATAAAGCTACGATGGAAATCCCAGCCCCGTTTGCTGGAAAGGTTACCGCCCTCTCCGTTAAAGTAGGAGATAAGGTAGCAAAAGGCGATCTCATTTTGACTCTTGAGAGCGAATCAGAAAGTGCTGAAAGCCTTGAAGAGACTCCTGAATCTGCTCAGCCAGTTGATCAGAATTCTAAATCCTCTTTGGCTCAAAAAAACGTAGAGTTGCCCGATATAGGTGATTTTGATGCAGTAGATATTATCGAAGTTCTTGTAAAAGTTGGAGATACTGTTAATGAAAATGACAGCATCATTACGCTTGAGACGGATAAAGCTACGATGGAAATCCCAGCCCCGTTTGCTGGAAAGGTTACCGCCCTCTCCGTTAAAGTAGGAGATAAGGTAGCAAAAGGCGATCTCATTTTGACTCTTGAGAGCGAATCAGAAAGTGCTGAAAGCCTTGAAGAGACTCCTGAATCTGCTCAGCCAGTTGATCAGGCTAAAAAAGATGTTGCCTCAGAAGTTGTTACTAATATAGATGAAAAAAATGAAACTTTTAAAGAAGAAATTTCATTAAATCCTGATTCAAACTTTCATGCATCCCCATCTATCAGAAAATTAGCCAGAGAGCTTGGTGTCAGTCTTTCTGGAATAAAGGGAACAGGAAAGAAAGGCAGAATACTTGATGAAGACCTTAAATCTCACGTTAAAACTCTTCTTGAGAATGGGACTGTGGTTGAAGAAGTGGAAGTCATTCCTTTATCTAGAATTAAAAAACTTTCTGGAAAGCATCTATCGAAATGCTGGAGTACTATTCCTCATGTGACTCAATTTGATGAGGTAAATATTGAACAGCTAGAAAAATTTCGAAAACATCAAAAAGAAAAAAATATTAAGTTGAGCCCTCTTGTTTTTATTATGAAGGCTGTGGTTCAGGTCTTAAAGCGTCACCCAAACTTTAATGCATCACTAGATGAAAATGCAGAGAACCTTATATTAAAAAAATACTTCAATCTTGGAATTGCAGTAGATACTCCAAATGGTCTTCTTGTTCCTGTAATTAAAGATGTCGGAAAAAAATCCCTAATAGAACTATCTGAAGAGCTCGCAGAAGTATCTTTAAGAGCGAGAGAAGGAAAACTTGATTCGAGTGAAATGAAAGGCGCAGGCTTTACAATCTCAAGTTTAGGAGGTATTGGCGGAACACAGTTCACGCCAATTATAAATGCACCAGAAGTTGCAATTTTAGGCGTCGCAAGAACACAAATTAAGCCTATTTGGAATGGATCAACTTTCGAACCTACATCTATGATTCCTCTTGCCTTGTCATATGACCACAGAGTAATAGATGGGGCTGAAGGTGCAAGATTTATGGCAGAATTAAATCAGGTCTTAAGTAATATTATGGAGATGTTGTTATGATTAAAACTCAAGTTTTGGTTATCGGTTCTGGACCTGGAGGCTACACGGCAGCATTTAGAGCAGCTGACTTAGGCAAAAATGTTACCCTTATCGAACGCCATCCATCTTTAGGAGGGGTCTGTTTAAATGTTGGATGTATTCCATCTAAATCACTTTTGCATACAGCAGAAGTTATCAATGAGTCTAAGCATGCAAGTGATCTAGGTGTAACTTTTTCAAAGCCAAAAATTAATCTCGAAGGCGTTAAAAAAAATAAAGACAGTATTGTTCAAAAACTTACAGGTGGAATTCAGGCACTTGCAAAAGCTAGAAAAGTAAATGTCATTAATGGTTATGCAAAATTTATTTCAAAAAATCAAGTAGTCCTTGATGATTCAAACGAAGTTATTGAATTTGAGCAATGCGTCATCGCTGTAGGCTCTAGAGTTACAAAGTTTCCAATGTTTCCATTTGAGGACAAACGTGTTATGGACTCGACTGATGCACTCCTTCTAGATGATATTCCGAAAAGAATGCTGGTAGTTGGAGGTGGAATAATTGGCCTTGAGATGGCAACAATTTACGATGCTCTTGGCAGTGAAATTACAATTGTTGAGCTTGGCGGTCAAATTATTCCAGCAGCTGATAAAGATATTGTTAGCCCTCTTTTTAAGAAAGCCAAGAAAAACTATGCCAATGTCTTTTTAAACACTAAAGTCACTTCGATGAGCACTCTAAAAAAAGGAATCAAAGTAGAATTTGAAGGAAAGGATGCTCCAAAAAATGACACCTTTGATAAAGTCCTAGTAGCTGTAGGAAGGACCCCTAATGGAAACTTAGTTGATGCAGATAAGGCTGGTGTGCATGTAAATGAAAGCGGGTTCATTGAAACTGATAGACAAATGAAAACAAATGTCGAAAACATTTTTGCAATAGGTGATGTGGTTGGCCAGCCTATGCTCGCCCATAAGGCAGTTCATGAAGCTAAAGTTGCTGCAGAAGTCATCTGTGGTGAGAAATCAGGCTTTGATGTGCTAACTATTCCATCGGTTGCATATACAGACCCTGAGGTTGCTTGGACAGGGAAAACTGAGAAAGAGTTGAAGGAGAAGGGTGTTGATTACGAAAAAGGTGTTTTCCCTTGGGCAGCATCAGGTAGAAGTCTAAGTATTGGAAGAAGTGAGGGAGTATCTAAAGCACTATTTGATACTAAATCGGGTAAGATTCTGGGCATGGGAATTTGTGGCACCAATGCAGGTGATTTAATATCAGAGGCAAGTCTAGCAATTGAGATGGGCTGTGATATGAGTGATATTGCATTGACTATTCACGCCCATCCTACTTTATCAGAAACTACCGCATTTGCAGCAGAAATGGCTGAAGGAACAATTACTGATTTGATGCCTCCAAGGAAGAGAAAATAGGTGCTATATGGATATTAAACAAGCAAGAAAAAACGTTATTGAGCAACAAATTAGGCCTTGGGGTGGCCTCAATGAGAGGGCTAACAAAGCTCTGGCAGAAGTTCCTCGAGAAAATTTTGTACCTGAAGAATATCAAAAGCTTGTATTTGCAGATATAGAAATACCACTTAGTGCAGTTGATAGAATGCTGTCCCCTAAAATTGAGGGTAGGATATTAGATAGCCTTAACCTTCAGGGAGAAGAAGAGGTTCTTGAAGTTGGAACAGGAAGCGGCTACCTTACCTCGGTTCTTGCAAATTTATCTAAATCAGTTAAATCTGTTGAAATTGAGCAAGAGCTACATGAGCTTGCAAAAGCAAATATAAAAAAATTAAAGCTCAAGAATGTTGATCTTATCAATGATGATTTTAAGTGTTCAAATTTTCACGAAGAGCAGTTTGATGTCATTGTAATAACGTCTGCACTTCCAATGATTGAGGAAGATTTAAAAAAACTTCTTAAGCTAGGTGGCAAGTTATTTATTGTTGTAGGATCAAAAAATCATATGCATGCCTCTCTGGTTACTAGAACAACCAAAACGAATTGGCACACCAAATCTCTATTTGAAACGCACCTTGAATATTTGAAGGGTCATGAACCAGTCGAACAATTCTCTTTTTAAATTTGAAATAGGCATGCATGCTTAATTCAATTTTAAATTTTATAATTAGAAAGCCAGTTTGGTCATTAATAGCTTTTTTAATCATTGTTTGTACGTCAGCTATACAGATCCAAAACTTTTCTCTTGATGCATCTTCAGAATCATTATCTCTGGAGGGTGACAACAATCTTGAACTTTACTTTGCAACCCAAGAGACCTTTGGGTCAGATGAATCTTTAGTAATAAGTTATTCCGTTAACAATGGAACTGTCCTATCCAAAGATCACTTAACTTCATTAAGATCTCTGAGAGATGATTTATTAGAGTTAGAGGGGGTAAGCTCGGTAACCTCCATTCTAGATGTGTCCCTTTTTCAATCACCGCCACTATCGTTAGTTGAACTTGTTAGTGATGTTTATACAATTGAGAATGGTAAAGCAGATCGGAGCCTCATAGCAAAGGAGTTTAAAAATAGTCCGCTTTATGCAAACAATCTAGTCAGTGAAGATCTTAAAACTACCGCCATACTGATACCTCTAGCAACTGATGATCCAAGAATATTAATTGATGACGAGCTTTTAGAGATACTAATAAAGAATATCCGCATGACAATGGATGCATATCGAGACAATGCATCACTTTATCTAGGCGGAGTGCCGATGATTAGAAATGATGTTATTGACTTCATCAAAAGTGATTTAGTTGTATTTAGTCTTGCAGTCATTCTAACAATGTCAATTATGCTAACCATTTTATTTCGTCAAATAAGATGGGTTCTTATTCCAATAACTATTAGCATCATTGGCGCTTTATTTATGACTGGACTCATTAGCTCCATTGGATGGAAGGTGACAGTCATTTCAGCCAATTTTTTCTCACTGTTGCTAGTTATGACTTTGTCGGTAATAATCCATTTAGTTGTTCGGTATAGAGAAATTTCAAGTCAACATCTTGAACAAAATAATTCAGAGACCATTCGCCAAACCTTAAATCAAATGGTCAGGCCATGTCTATACACTGTTATCACCACAATAGCAGCTTTCGCCTCACTAACTGCAAGTCAAGTTCAGCCTGTCATTGACTTCGGCCTAATGATGAGTATTGGCGTCATGGTTGCATTTATATTGTCATTTATAGGCTTTGCAATAGTTATGATGTTGCTAAAAAAGCCTAAACCTTTAAGAGAATATAAGAAAAATTTAATACTTCAAAAGCTTGCATTATTATCAGATAAAAAAGGTCAGTCTATATTATTGGGCTTTTTGATTATTGCTCTAGTTTCAATCTTTGGCTTGAGTAAGCTCTCTGTTGAAAATAGCTTTATAAACTATTTCAAAAAAAATACCGAAATATATCAAGGTCTCAGTTTTATAGATAAGGAGCTAGGCGGGACTATTCCACTTGAAATTGTGTTCAATGATTTTGCAAGTGCTTATTGGGCTGATGCTGGCTTAAGAGAAGAATTTCATGAAGTTCATAACTATCTTGATAAGATTCCTAGCGTTGGAAAAGTTCTCTCAATTGATACCTTCATGCAAGTTCTTAAAGAATCTAATGATGGAAAAGCACCTAATGGCTTTTTACTCATTTTGGGTAAAAATAATATGCCAGATTTTGCTAAATCTCAAGTTTTAAGACCGCACATTTCGGACGAGACAGATCAAATACGAATTGTTGCTAGGGTGAAGGAAACAACTTCTGATCTTAAAAGAAATGAACTAATTTTGGACATCAAGAAATCATTGGTCGAAGATTTTTACTTTGATGAAGATGATTTTTATTTTACTGGGACCTTTTCACTTTACAACAATCTGCTACAGAGTTTATTTGCATCACAAATACAAACTATATTTACTGTCTTTACTATTATTTTTGTTCTCTTTTTAATTGTATTTAGATCTATATCTATTGCTCTTATCGCTGTCATTCCAAATATTCTTCCATCTCTCATAATCCTTGGGGTGATGGGCTTTGCGGGAATACCACTGGATATTATGACCATTACAATAGCAGCAATAGCAATCGGGATTGGAATCGATAATGCTATTCACTATATCAGCAGATTTAAAGCTGAGTTATTATTGGATGGCGACTTTATAATGTCGATGTATCGGGCTCATAACTCGATCGGCGTGTCTATGTTTTATACCGCAACAACTGTTGCAATTGGATTTCTAGTCCTAACTCTATCAAATTTCATTCCAAGTATATATTTTGGAATCTTTATGGCAATAGCAATGCTGAGTGCAGTTATCGTTAATCTCACTTTGCTCCCAAAATTGCTATTAATTTTTAAACCAAGAATGAGCAAGAAAGTCTTATAAAATAAAAAACCCCGCATCGAATAAGAGTGCGGGGTTAGTCTACTATTAAAAGGAGAAATAAGTTAAATATAGTAGTTTTTAACTTGCGGGAAATTATATATAAAAATAAATTTTATATATTTTTATTTTGTGTCTTTTTGTAACAATTTATTATGTCTATCGATTATCAATTTGATGTTTTAATTATTGGCTCAGGAGCAGCAGGTTTGATGAGTGCAATTCAACTCTCTGATAACCTATCAATTGCAGTAATTGCAAAAGATAAAATACTTGAAGGTTCATCTTATTATGCTCAAGGTGGGATCTCTGCAGTATTGGATCCAGATGATAATTTTGAGTCACATATAACTGATACTATCAATACTGGATTTAACCTAGGAAATGAAGCAAGCATTAGGTTTATGGTTGAACAAGCCCCTCAGGCAATCCATGATTTAGAGAAAACTGGCGTTAAATTTTCGAACATTGATAATAAGTATGACCTAACTACTGAAGGTGGGCACAGTTCCAATAGGGTTGCGCATGTCGCAGATAAAACTGGTCAGTCCATTCAAGTTAATCTTCTAGCGCAAGCAAAGAAGCATAAAAATATTAAATTGTTCGAAGAATATGTCGCGGTTGATCTAGTAGTTAAAGAAAATAAATCTTATGGCGCATATGTCCTAGATAAAAACTCTAAAGAGGTACTAACATTTAGCTCAAAGAAAACTATTTTGGCTACAGGGGGTGCCTCAAAATCCTATCTTTATACGTCCAATCCAGATACTTCCACCGGAGACGGTATTGCTATGGCATATAGGGCTGGATGCAAAATAACTAATATGGAATTTACTCAATTTCATCCCACATGCCTATTTCATCCGCATGCAAAATCTTTCTTAATCTCTGAAACTCTCAGAGGTGAAGGGGCAAAACTTCTTCTACCTGACGGTCAAGAATTCATGCATAAATACGATGACCGACTTGAACTTGCGCCTAGAGATATCGTCGCTAGAGCGATTGATAATGAAATGAAAGTGCATGGGTTTGATTGTGTTTATCTTGACTTCTCCTTTAAAGAGGCAAAATGGATAAAATCTCGCTTTCCTACAATTACTAAGCGCTGTAGTGAGCTTGGTATTGATATATCTAAAGAGGCGCTCCCAGTTGTTCCAGCTGCTCACTATACATGCGGCGGAGTAGATACAAACATAGATGCCCGAAGCAATATAGATAATCTTTATGCTGTTGGTGAAGTTGCTCACACAGGTGTTCATGGGGCAAACAGAATGGCCAGCAATTCATTGCTTGAGTGTATAGTTTTTGCAAAATCTTGTGCTCAAGATATCAACGAAGCCACACTTGATAAAATTCCTCACGCTATTCCTAAGTGGGATGACTCAAGAGTAGCACCCTCTAGAGAAAAAGTCGTGATAGCCCATTTATGGCATGAAATTAGGCTCATAATGTGGAATTTTGTTGGCATTGTTCGAAGTAATAACCGTCTTAAATCAGCCTACCAAAAGATTAAACAAATAAATAAAGAGGTTGATGAGTACTATCAAGTTTACACAGTAACAGAAGATTTGATAGAACTAAGAAATTTGGCTCAAACATCTAAAATTATTGTAGAATCTGCGCTGTCTAGAAAAGAAAGTAGAGGACTGCACTTTAATCAAGACTATCCAAACCAATTAAAAGAAACAGGAAATACTGTAATTACTAAATCATGATATTAGAAATCTTAAAATATCCCGATAAACGCTTAAGAACAATTGCCAAACCCGTTCAAGAGGTTAATAGTGAGATAAAAAAACAAGTCAAAGACATGTTTGAAACAATGTACGCTGCTCCAGGAATCGGACTTGCTGCCACGCAGGTTGATTTTCATCAAAGACTCATCGTGATAGACGTATCAGAGGAGTGTAATGAACCGCTATGCCTTATCAATCCAGAAATTATAGAAAAAAGTGGAGAGATTGAATATGAGGAAGGATGCCTATCTGTTCCTAATTACTATGAAAACGTTAAAAGGTCTAATGAAATTAAGGTTAGTGCCTTGAATGAACTTGGACAGCCTTTTGAGATTGATGCAGATGAAACACTAGCAGTCTGTATTCAACATGAAATGGATCACCTTAATGGAATACTTTTTGTCGATCATTTATCGAAACTTAAGCAAAAAAGACTAAAAAAGAAAGCCGAAAAGCAATCAAAAAAATTATAAATTAGTGAATATTGGAAAATACAAACTCCATTCAAAGGTTCTGCTTGCGCCGATGGCAGGTACGAGTGATAAACCATTCAGAATGATTTGTAGAGAACAAGGGGCTGGGCTGACTACTTCAGAAATGGTTGTTATTCAAAGTCATTTGATGAACTCAAATAAATCAAAGCATCGCCTAGACTTTAGCTCTGAGAAATCTCCAATTAGTGTTCAGATAGCTGGCTCAGAAGCAGATGAACTTGCTGAATCTGCAATAAAAGCACTTGAGTTTGGAGCGGACATTGTTGATATCAATATGGGTTGTCCGGCAAAAAAAGTTTGCAACAAAGCAGCTGGATCTGCCCTCATGCAAAATGAAAAATTAGTTGAAGATATTATTAAAAATGTCGTCAAATCTGTAGATGTTCCTGTTACTCTTAAAATGAGGACAGGCTGGGATGATGACCATAAGAACGCACCAATGATTGCTAAGATTGCAGAAGATAATGGCATCCAAATGATTGCAATTCACGGACGAACTAGAACGCAAAAGTTTAAGGGAAGTGCTGAATTTACAACAATTAAAAAAATCGTAAATCAAGTATCGATTCCAGTTGTTGCAAATGGTGATATTGACTCTCCAGAAAAAGCAAGAGATGTCCTTAACTTCACTGGAGCAGATGCTGTAATGTTAGGAAGAGCTACTCAAGGAAATCCATGGCTGATAAACCAGATCAATGAGTTTCTAACCGATGGAAGCAACGCAGAGGAGCCTTCTCTTGAAAAGAAAATACCTCAAATATTAAAGCACATTAAGCAGATTCATGAATTTTATGGACATAAAATGGGTACACAGCTTTCCAGAAAGCATATTTTTTGGTATTCTATGCACCTTGACCGTGAAAAAGGCTTTGCCTTTTGGCCAAGCATTAACAGGGTGACAGATCACTCTGAGCAATATTCAAAATTTCAAAATTTTTTGTATTCAATATGAAGCAAAGGGGTATACAAGACAGCATCAAAGATAATCTTGAGAAGTATTTCTCTGACTTGAATGGCGAGTCATCGAATGGTGTGTTTAAGATGGTCACTCAACAAGCTGAGTCAGCAACTATTAAGTTTGTTCTTGACAAAGTCAATCAAAATCAAAGCGAAGCTGCGAGAATCCTTGGTATAAATCGTGCAACCCTGAAGAAAAAAGCAAGTCTATATAATCTTTAAGAGTCTATAATTTAACTCTTGAGTTTCTTCACCAAAAAACCCAAAAAATGCCAATCAAAAGAGCTTTAATAAGCGTTTCGGATAAATCTGGAATCGCTGAGTTTGCAAAAAGTTTATCCTTACTCGATATAGAAATTATTTCAACTGGAGGCACTGCAAAACTCCTTCTAGAGATGAATATCCCAGTGACAGAAGTATCAAATTTTACGGGTTATCCTGAAATGATGGCGGGAAGAGTTAAGACACTAAACCCCAAAATTCATGGCGGCATTTTAGCGAGAAGAGGAATTGATGAAGAGGTCATGTCGCAAAATGGAATCAAACCAATAGACCTTGTAGTAGTTAATTTGTACCCCTTTCAAGAAACAATTAAAAATCCAAACTCTACTGAAGAAGAGGCAATCGAAAACATTGATATTGGTGGGCCAGCAATGCTTCGATCAAGCGCAAAAAATCACATTTCTGTCACAGTGGTTGTCGATAGCAAAGACTATCAAAAAGTGTTAAATGAAATCACTGACAACGGAGATACAACACTATCAACAAGGCAGTCACTTGCAATGAAGACTTTTGAGCATACTGCACAGTATGACGGCGCTATAGCGAATTATCTTGGTAGGAAGAGTGATGGATTTTCTAATACTATCAATTTACAATTTGTTAAGTCCCAAACAATGCGATATGGTGAAAACCCGCATCAAAGTGCTGCCTTCTATAAAGAAAATAATTTGTTTGAGGCCTCTGTCTCTTCAAGCACCCAACTCCAAGGCAAGCCGCTTTCATATAACAATTTAGCTGATGCAGACGCTGCGCTTGAATGTGTAAGAGACTTTGAAGAGCCAAGCTGCGTTATTATTAAGCACGCAAACCCTTGTGGAATTGCAACTAGAGAAAACATATCTGAAGCCTACCAAAGCGCATACCTCACAGATCCAACCTCTGCCTTTGGAGGAATCATAGCCTTTAATCGTGAACTAGATAGAAAGACTGCAAAAACTATTATTGATAAACAGTTTGTTGAGGTAATAATAGCTCCAAAAATTGCTGACGATGCAAAAACAATTCTTCAAAGTAAAGAAAATATAAGGGTTCTTGAGTGTGGATATCTAGAGAAAGCGCAAAAATCATTTGATTATAAAAAAATCTCTGGCGGCCTTCTTGTTCAAGATAAAGATTTAGAATCTTTAAATCCTGCTGATATGAAGTGCGTCACCGCATCTAAACCCTCTGAATCAGAGATGAAAGATCTATTGTTCGCCTGGAAAGTTGCCAAGTATGTCAAGTCCAACGCTATTGTTTACGCAAAAAATCAAATGACGATTGGTGTAGGAGCTGGTCAAATGTCTAGAATTTATTCAGCCAAAATTGCAGGAATCAAAGCAGCAGATGAAAATTTAGAGGTTCAAGGATCAGTTATGGCTTCAGACGCATTTTTTCCATTCAGAGATGGAATCGATGCTGCCGCTCAAGCTGGAATCAAGGCAATCATTCATCCAGGCGGATCGATGCGTGATGACGAAGTAATCGCAGCAGCAAATGAGCATGGTATTGCAATGATTTTTACTGGAATGCGCCACTTTAAGCACTAAGGTATTAATATCAGTATCTTAGTGACAAGCAACTTAATCCGCCGTCAAGCTTTTTAAACTCAGACACATCGACCTCAAGTACATTGTAACCAGTAGCGCTAACTTTTTGCTTCGTCATTGGGTACCCGGATGGAATAATAACATTGTCATTAACCCAAATGCAGTTGGCGGCATAACTCTCAGATTCAGGAATTTCAATTTGTTCAAATCCAGAAAAGACAGGGTCGTTTTTAAATTCACCACAAACAACAAGCTTGTTATTTTCTAGATAGGACAATCCAGTCTTTAGATGAAGAACCTCCTTAAGTCTGACAGTCGAACCTTTAAGACCATACCTCACAAGTATTGCAATTAGTTGCTCTGCACCTTGAAGATTAGTTCTTTCAGACAAGCCAACATAATAGTGATCCCCAACCATCATTACGTCTCCTGCCTCTATTGTTCCTGGTGACTCAATATACTCAAGATTTTTGAATTGACTTTCTAGAGTTTTAGTCATTTTTGTAACCTCACCCCTTCTGGACTCCGCTCCAGGACGGGTCATGATTGTGCATTTCGGTGTAATTAAAGCAACATCTTCAACAAACGTAGAGTCCGGATATTCCTCACAGGGATCTAGAACTGTGATCTTTAGGCCACAGGACTTTAGCGCCTCAATGTATTGTTGGTGCTGAATTATTGCTTTAGAATAATCTGGTGTGCCAAGATGTTTAGAATCGGATAAACCATTGACTAGACTTTTTCCAGGAGTTCTAACAATTGCCTTAGTGAACATAACAAGCCTTAATAGTTTTACTTAAGAAGCGATCTAACCAACTCCACCCAATAGCTACTTCCAGTAGGCAGAATTTCATCATTAAAGTCATACTGAGTATTATGGAGCATGCAGCCACCTTCAGGGCTATCTTCAGGAACTAGTCCATTGCCAATCCAGATGTAAGCGCCTTCCGAGGCATTTAGCAAAAAAGAAAAATCCTCAGAGCCCATGCTTGGCTTTTCATTTCTTAATACATTCTCCTTGCCAACAACTTTTTCAGCAGCTTGCGCACATAGCTGAGCATGCTTTGGAGTATTAACCGTTGCTGGATAGTTTGGAATAGAGCTAAATGTTGCTGACGCTCCCATTGATTGACTAATCCCTTGAGCTATATTTTTTATTTTTTCCTTTACTTCCTCACCAACCTCTGACTTGAAGTATCTAAGTGATCCAGTTAGATTCATTTCATTCGGAATGACATTTGACACAAACCCTGCATCAACCATAGTAATACTGATGACTGCCGAATCTAATGGAGCAACGCTTCTAGCCACGACGCTTTGAAGAGCTGAAATAACTTGAGCCCCAATCATAATTGGGTCAACGCACTGATCAGGCATTGCGGCATGCCCGCCCTTTCCTTTAATGGTAATTTTCAGTGTCTCATTAGCCGCCATGACAGCGGTGTCGTGAACAGCAAACTGACCTTCTGCAAGTCCAGGCCAATTGTGCATACCATAAACCGCCTCACAAGGAAATTTTTCAAAAATACCTTCCTCAACCATTACCCGACCGCCGCCGCCACCTTCTTCGGCTGGCTGAAAAATAAAATGGACCGTTCCTGCAAAATTATTATTCTTTTTTAAGTAAACTGCAGCGCCCAAAAGCATTGTTGAATGTCCATCATGGCCACAAGCATGCATTTTCCCTTCATGAACAGATTTATGGCTGAAGTCATTCCTCTCTTGAATTGGTAGTGCATCCATATCAGCACGAAGACCAATAGCCTTGCCTTTTTTTGTGCCATGTATAGTAGCCACTATTCCTGTCACAGCCATACCACGATGCATTTCAATATTATTAGATTCAAGAACAGAGGCGATATAGTCACTTGTCATCTCCTCCTTAAAGCTAAGCTCAGGATGTTTATGAATATGATGACGCCAGGTCACCATTTCTTCATGAAGCTTAGAGTTGTGTTTAATTTCTGACATTATTTTTTATGATCTTAAACATTCGTTATTAGGATCAAAAGGTGATTCATCAATCACAATCGATTTGTACTTTTCACCTAAAATTTCGATCTCGAGTTCAGTTCCAACTGCTGTCAGATCTTTTCTAACAATGCCCAGTGCTAGTGACTTGCCACAGCGCCATCCATAACCCCCTGAAGTACCTCTTCCAACAACCATACCATCTTTATAAATGGCCTCTGAGCCTCTAGCATCAGCATCAGTCACTCCCAACACTTCCATAGTAACAAAGCCATTTATGGCTCCACGATCCTGCCATTCTTTGAGTGCATTTTTACCAATGAAGTCAGCTTCTTTATCAAGCCTAACGAATCGATCCAGGCCTGACTCATACGCAGAGTATTCAATTGACATTTCTCTCGGAATTAATCGATATGACTTTTCAAGTCGCATACTATCCATTGCACGAATTCCAAATGGTTTAATATCAAACTGCGCTCCAGCTTCCATGACTTGATCAAAAATATAGTTTTGCATCTCAATTGGGTGATGAAGCTCCCAGCCAAGTTCACCAACAAAATTAACACGAAGGGCCTCTGCAGAAGCATAGCCTACGTTTATTTTCTTCCCAGTCAGCCACTTAAAATTTTCATTAGACAAATCAGTGTCTGTAAGCTTTTGCAGCACATCACGAGATCTAGGGCCTGCAAGAACTAAAACACCAGTCTGAGTTGTGACTCTCTGAACGCTTACGCTTCCATCTTTTGGCGCAAGTTTAAATAGATAGTCGTGGTCATGTGTTTCAAAGGCACCAGCGGAGACTAGATAATAGCTTTCTGGACCAGTCTTATAGACAGTAAACTCAGCTCTAACTCCTCCGTTCAAAGATAGCATATGAACCAGACTTATTCTGCCAATAGATAGAGGCATCTTGTTAGCAAAAATAGACTCAAGCCACTCCTCTGCTCCAGGACCTTTAACAATGCATTTAGCAAAGGCGGACATATCCAGAAGTCCGACCTTCTCATTAACGTGGTTGCATTCGTTCCCGACATGTTCAAAGTAATTTGAACGTCTAAATGAATTTTTCTCTACAATTCGACCGTCCACTAATGCCTTTGAATGGTTTTTATTCAAGTAAACTTTTTCTGGATCCTCTTGATTTAACTCTTCAGCACTGAGGGAATAATCAAGGCTAGGCATAAACCAATTAGGTCGTTCCCATCCATAAACTGATCCAAATACAGCTCCAAGAGCTTTCATTCGATCATAGCATGGTGCAGTTTTAAGTGGTCTAGCAGCACTGCGCTCTTCATCAGGATAATGAGTTGTAAAAACATTCGCATAGGCCTCTTCATTTTTTTCTTTAAGGTAGCCTCTAGTTGCATAAGGACCAAATCGTCGTGGGTCAACACCCATCATGTCAACCGTTGGTTCTCCGTCAACAATCCACTCAGCTAATTGCCAACCAGCACCGCCAGCGGCAGTTATTCCAAAACTATGGCCTTCGTTAAGCCAGAAATTCTTTAAGCCAGGCGCTGGACCAACTATTGGATTACCATCTGGGGTGTATGCGATAGCACCATTATAGATATCTTTGATTCCAACCTCTCCAAAGGCGGGCACTCGACTAATGCAGCGATCAATATGCGGCATAATGCGGTCCAATTCGCCATTAAATAATTCATATTGGCAATCTTTACTTGGACCATCAACATAACACGCTGGCGCTCCTTTTTCATAAATACCCAGAATCATTCCTCCAGCCTCTTCTCGCAAGTAATATGCTGAATCAGATTCACGAAGAACGGCCATTTCAGGCAAACCTTGTTTTTTTCTTTCCATGATTTCTGGGTGCTGCTCTGTAACTAAGAATTGGTGTTCAACTGGAATGACAGGAACATCAAGGCCAACCATCTCTCCTGTTTTTCTTGCAAAACTCCCAGTACAAGAGACAACATGTTGACATGAAATATCGCCCTTGTCAGTTGAAACAACCCAGCTTTGATCCTTTTGCTGCTGAATGCCTTCTACCAAAGTATGCTCATATATTTCAGCACCCCTATTTCTTGCGCCCTTGCAAAGAGCTTGGGTTAAATCTGCTGGTTGAATATAACCATCGTCTGGATGCTGTATTGCGCCAACTAGTCCTTCAGTATTACAAAGTGGCCAAACCTCTTTAACTTCATCTGGGGTCAGAAATTTAACATCTACACCCACAGTACTTCCAACTCCTGAGTAATATTTATACTCATCCATTCTATCTTGAGAATTAGCAAGACGAATATTAGAAACAACACTAAACCCAACGTTCATCCCTGTTTCTTTTTCAAGATCGTGATAAAAGTCGACTGAATATTGGTGAAGTTTTCCGACCGAGTAGCTCATATTGAATAATGGCAGTAATCCAGCTGCATGCCAAGTGGATCCGGATGTTAAATCCTTACGCTCAACTAAAACAACGTCAGTCCACCCTTTCTTAGCTAAATGATAGAGAGTTCCTGCACCTACAACACCACCACCAATGACAACTACTTGTGCTTTATTTTTCATAACCTATCCAAACTCAAAAAACGTGAATTATATACTTTAATTATAGCAATTGCATCAATAACTTAATGGTAGAATTTTGCGAAATTTATTTGATTAATTGTTTTTTGTTTTCTTGGAGAATTAGATGAAGCTTACGGTAATAAAATGGCGTGATATACCCACACAGGTGATGATAAAAAAAAGCAGAAGAGAGGTTGAGAAAGTTCAGCTAGATAATCGCTTTATGGAAGCCGTTGACTCTGCCGCAACGGTAGGTGACTCAACAGATGCGGACGCCTACCTGACTGATTGGCACAATGATGTCACTGAAATTGAGGATGGGGACTTAAGAGAGCCAGTTGAGAAGAAAGCAGCAGAACTTGAAGCAGAGTTTACTGATGAAATACTTCTAAGTTATGTAAACAATTCTGGTTACAAACCTTAACTTATGAAGTGTATCTACCATGTAAGAATTTTAGGGTTTCCCTAACCTTTGGTTCTTTAAGGAGATATCTAATAATCGTATCTGGTGCATCAAGCAACTCCGCATAGTCCAATTCAGCAGGTTTTTTTGACACTTTATTATTGAAAACCACTGAAATTGTTGCCCAGTGCCTACTCAACTTATAAAAACCGAGCTTCTCCTCAAGCTGAGCCAACTTGTCGCTTAAATAAACATCATCATTCAGTAGTAGTCTTCTAGAATCTATATTAACAACACCATTGACGTGGCTCGCAGCTTTGTGTTCAAGAGCAAACTCAATCAAAACCATGCTCTCACGATGGGCAATTGCCACGACCTCTTCTTTTTTTGATTCATCATGGTGGATTAAAGTTCCTTCAGAATCATTAAAATTGTTTTTTGCAATAATAGGTGTTTTAGTTTTTAATGAAGCCTTTATAGCTCTGGGATGAATCACTCTAGACCCCTCATCAGCCATAGCCAGCATCTGATTAACACTAATGGACTCCAAATAACTTGAACCTTCAACCTGTCGTGGATCACAGTTTGCTATGCCATCAACATCAGAAAAAATTTCAACTTTTTCAGCGCCCAGTGCAGATGCAAGTGCAACTGCAGAGGTATCGCTACCACCTCGACCTAAAGTTCGAATATCTCCCTTATCATTAACTCCTTGAAAGCCAGCCACTACTGCTATAAATCCATTATCAAGCGCTTCAACAATTCGTGATGGATTAATCTCTAAAATTTCAGCATTTCCAGCATTGTCATCAGTCAGAATTCCAGATTGCCTTCCATTAAAAGACTCTGCTGGCATTCCATTATGACTTAATAGGTGAGAAAAATAGGCAGAGCTTAAAGTCTCGCCAACACTCATTACAAGGTCTAACTCCCTAGGATTGATGTTGTGTCCAACATCCCTTAGAAGGGCCACTAAAGTATCTGTAGCATATGGCTCACCTTTTCGTCCCATAGCAGAAACGACAACCACAATTCTTTCACCAGCCTCATGGTAGCGTTTGATATGATGTAAAGCATGAGAACGACAATCCTCGTCTCTGAGACTCGTTCCCCCAAATTTCATAACTATAGGTGCCAAATTCTTCGCCATTAAATTGTTAAAAAAGGCGCCATTATAGTCTTTTCAGGGCTACATAGCAAATTTGAATTGGTCGTAATAGATTGTGAATTTTGAAAATTTAATATTAAATATTAAAAGTCTGTTTAATTCCGTCTAGAACAAAGTCAACTGAGATCATTATTAAGAAAATACCCATTAATCTTTCAATCGCTGTTAAAGCTCTATTGCCAAGCTTTCTCCCAAGTGATTCTGATGAAACCAAAATGATTCCTGAAATTAAACTAGCTACAAATACAGCTAACGTCCAATCTAACCATCTATGTGGCTCTTGAGCCATTAGTAAAATTACTGCAGCGATTGCAGATGGTCCAGCAAGCATTGGAACTGCAAGGGGGACAACTAAAGGCTCTGATTCTTCATCATGGCTAAACATTGGCTTGGTTCCAGGAAAAATCATTCTGATGGCAATAATGAATAGTATGATTCCACCTGCAATTCCTAGTGATGACTGAGCAATTTGAAGGAGTTGAAGCAGAAACCTTCCAACAAACATAAAAAACATCAAAATTAAGAATGCAATAATCAACTCCCTGATGATGATTATTTTTCGTCTTTCCATTGGAATATTTTTAAGAATACTTAAAAATACAGGCACATTGCCTATTGGATCCATAATAATAACAAGTAATAAAATTGAAGCTAATACAGTCACTTAGAGAGCCCTATTAAAAAATTGAAAAAGGGATTTTATAGCAATAGGTTTTTAAAAGTACCTTATTTGGAAAATATCTGAACTCTATGCTACTAACTTAATTTCATAGAAAAGAAGAAATTGCATTGCAAACATACCCCTAAAAGGTGATAATTTATTTATCTGTTGTGTTCGTGGTTGATTTATTTCCCTGAGCCGATTAAGTATAGAAAAGGAGATGAGATTGGGTGCTTTTGTGTAAGCCCGCCTTGAAGCGGGAAACCTACGGTAAACATCGAACTTCCGCCTTGAACCAGAATGGTTCAGGACCATGTCAACGCGGCACAACGGACCCATTATTCGTCAAAGAATTATCTATTCTTTCATTTTTTTCTGCTGCTAAAATTAGACTAAAAATCTTCATAATCAAACATGAAAGAACTAAGAAAAGAGCTCAGAAAAATCAGAAGATCGATTGACCAGCCTTCGAGAAAAAAGTTTGGCAGGCAGCTTCTTTACCAATGCCAAAAGCGGGCCATTTTTAGAAATGCAAAGCATATAGCAATTTTTATTCCAAATGATGGTGAAATCGAAACAGCTGACACAATAAAATTCTTATTGAAGCAAGGGTATTTTGTCTATTTACCAATACTTGCAGGGGAAAAGCTAAAGTTTGCAAAGATGGGTAAATTATTCAAAAAAAACAGATTTGGTATTGAAGAACCAATCTTTAGCCCTCTTCAAGGAGCTCACAGAATGGACATTATTCTTATGCCACTTGTTGGTTTTGATAAACATAAAAATCGCCTAGGTATGGGTGGTGGTTTTTACGACAAAACTCTCAGCTTCCATAATAAAATAAAAAAATTTAGAGTTCCAAAACTCTTTGGGCTGGCTTTCGACTCTCAAGAGATTGATCTCTTGACCGCTCAGCCTTGGGATGTTCCAGTTGACGGCATAGTTACCCCAACAAGATTTATAAGATGATTAATTTTTCTTAATCTTCCCCAGTGCTTGTCTTTGAAAAAAGGATTTCAGTGCAGGAGTCTCATCAATCAGATTCATTCCATAACCCCTAAGCCATCTGAGTGGCTCCATATTCTCTTTATAGACCCAATCCAGGCCCGTCATGGTTTTGTCCATTAATTCGTTATCAAGCCTTCTAGCTCTTGCGTATTTCCTAAGAACTAGGAATTCACCCAGAGTGTCTGAGTTGCTTGCTTGCAACTGTTTGCTTAGCTCTATTACATCAGAAAACCCTAAATTTACTCCTTGGCCTGCTAGAGGATGAATGTTATGGGCTGCATCGCCAATCAAGGAAAGATTCTCAAGAACGTATTGATTTGCACTCCTTGCAACCAAAGGAAAGTATTTCCTACTGCTTTGAAGTTCTAGTGAACCAAATTGATACTCTGAAGCTTCTGTAATGCGTTTATTGAATGCAATATCATCTAGTTTTTCAAGTGTATTAGCTAAAGAATTTTTACAAGACCACACAATCGATGCTTGATGATCCGATAACGGTAAAAAAGCAAGAATGCTATCCGATAAAAATCTTTGCCAAGTAGTTTTATTGAGTGGCTTTTCAGTTAAAACATTAGCAATGATAGCTGCTTGGTTATAGTTCTGCTCCTTGAACTCTATATTGGCTAAACTTCTGACTTTTGATTGGGGGCCATCTGCTCCAATCAATAATTTGCAAGACAAGGTTTGGCCATTATTTAGAACAACTTGATAGCCAACATCATTAGCAATTAGCTCAACTAAACTGGCCTGAATCATGGCGGTAGTTGATGGTTCAGTTGCTCTATAGAGAGCAGATTGAATCACATCATTTTCAACAATGTAACCTAAGTATTCCATTCCCTCATCTTTCGCATGAAAGTTTAGCCGACCATGTGAATTCTGATCCCACACTTTGGTTGCCTCAAAAGCATTCTTTCTCTCTAACTCATTCCATACATTGATCGATTTCAAAAAGTCTATTGAGGCTGGTGTTATAGCACTCACTCGGGTATGAAATTTTGGACTGATTGTTGGATTTAAATCATTTGGGTCAATCACAGCGATGCTGAGAGTCATCTTGTTGGCAAGCTCAGCAGCCATGGATAGTCCAACAATACCACCGCCGATTATAACAACATCAAAATTATTGATTACCCTTCCCCAGCGATAGTCATTTCATTAATGAGTGTGGAGCCAACTTTCAGATTACTTCTGAGGTCAATATCATTTCCAACATAGGTTATATTTTTTAACATCGTTTTCAGATTACCTGCAATCGTAACCCCTGACACAGGATATTGAATCTGTCCACCTTCTACCCAAAAACCACTCGCTCCTCGCGAATAGTCACCCGTTGTAGCATTGACGCCATGCCCCATCAAATCGGTCACAATAAGACCTTTATTCATGATCTTAGTTAATTCTTCGAGCCCTCCATCAAAGTTTGATTCGACCTGGCAATTACTCACTCCACCAGCATTTGCAGTTGTTTCTAGCCCAAGCTGATTTGCTGAATATTGTCCCATCAAGTAGCTAACAACTTTTCCATTTTGAACGAAGAATTGTTTCTTTTTTAATACACCATCAAGATCAAAAGATCTCGAACCTAGAGTTTTCAACTGAAGTGGATCTTCATAAATACTGATTGAATCTGTCACTACAGACTTACCAACCGAGTCAAGCAAGAAAGATGTTTTTTTAAATTGCCTTGATCCACTTAGTGCACCTAATAGTTGAGAAAAGAGCCCTGAAGCCTGTCTTGGAATAAAAATAACAGGGCATTTTTGTGACTTGAGATTTCGTGAACCCAATTTCTTTTGGGCAAAACGAGATGCCTCTTTGCCAACCATAGAGGGGCTCATTAAATTATTTGAGTCCAGAGCAATTGAGTACTCATAAGCAGTCTGCATTTCTGAGTCTCTCTTAGCAATTAAAGAGCAATGCAACGAATGCTTAGTATTTTTTATACTTGTAATCAATCCATTTGAATTTGCATAATATGTTTCGCCTTCATGGCTTGACAACTCAGCACCATCTGAGTTATCTATTTCGTCCTGCTCTAGGGCTATTTCTTCGCACTCTTTAGCAATTTCAATACTCTCTTGAGCATCCAAACTCCAGGGATGATAGAGATCTAAATCTGGAGCATTCCAAGCCATTCTATCTTTTGGAGCTAGTCCGTTAAATGGGTCAGCTTGAGTATATTTAGCAATCATGCAAGCTGATTCAATCGCTTTTTTTAAACTATCCTTGCTAAGATCAACACTCGAAGCTTGTCCTTTATTTTTACCAAAATAAACACTGACATCAAAGCTGGTATCTAAATGATATTGTAACGTTTCAACTTTAGATAATCGAACTGCAGTAGAGACGCCAGAACTCCTACCAACTGAAAATTCAAAATCTGTCGCTTTATTTTGCTTGATTAGGTCAATGACTAATTGAGTTGTTTGATCTAAAGGATTCATAGTGGGGATTATACTAAGTGATTACAATTAATTAAAGCATCAAAGATTGCTTTAGTTATCTTTGAGCTTTTCGTCGGAAGTTTGATGCTGAACCTCTAATAAATGTAGCCTTCGATTATCCGTTTTTAAAACTTTAAATTGAAACCCATGAAGGCTAATTTCACTGAGCTGTTCAGGTAAATAACTAAAACCTGAAATAACCAATCCAGCTACTGTGTCATAATCATCACTCTTTATATTTGAGTCAAAAAAATCATTGAATTCACTCAGTGTTGTATTGGCTTGTAACAAGAATCGACCATCACCATAATCAATGATATTGTCCTCTTCTTTATCATGCTCGTCCTCTATTTCACCAACAATTTGTTCGATCACATCTTCGAGTGTCACTAGCCCTGCAATTTCACCATACTCATCTAAGACGATTGCCATATGAGATTTATTCTGTTGAAACTCCCTCAATAAAGCCCCTAATGGCTTACTCTCTGGAACCGATAAAGCGTCCCTCAAGTACTCTCTATAGTTAAATTCATCATCTTGATTATTTGCCAAATGCGCAAGGAGGTCTTTAGCCAGAATAACCCCTAGAATAGAATCTTGCTCTTCGTTGTGTATAGGAAATCTAGAGTGGGAAGAGGCTACCATAATTTGTAGAAGATTTTTAGTACTAGCCTCAGAGCTAATCATAATCATCTTAGAACGTGGAACCATAACATCCCTTACTTTAAGACTCTCAACCTGTAATGCGCCTTCAATTACAGATCGACTATAAGGATCAATAACAAGGTTTTCCTCAGCCTCTTCTAAGGCTTGCATAAGTTGTGCTCGTGGTTTTAAAGTTTTAGGAAAAAACTTATCAAATATCTTGAATAAAGATGGTCTACTCGGAGGTTTGTCTTCGCTCATATAATTTATAAATATATTTTGATATGTATTTTACCCTGATTTAGGCTTTTTTAATGCTTCTCATTGCCTTAACCTGGGCGGCTCTCTCTTTGCGAACCTCCTTTGGGTCAGCAATAAGAGATCGATATATCTCAACTCTATCTTTTTCTCTTAGAACAGTATCTAAAGTTGCAAACTTAGAAAAAATTCCCACCTGCTGCTTTGACAAATCAATTTCATTATACTTTTCAAGGATGCCTGAGGCTTCAATAGCATCTTTGAGCGTTGTTCCCTCTTCAACTTCAAGGCTAATAAGACTTTGCTTTTCTGCTAGAGCATATGCTACTTCAACTATCATAAATATCACTCATTGCTTGCGCATCTCTAAAGTTAAGTTGGCCTTCATAAATTGCTCGACCAGTAATAGCTCCAATTATTCCATGATGCGCATTTTTTAAAAGTGCAGCTATATCATCCAGATTAGTTATGCCTCCAGAAGCAATGATTGGAATTGAAGTTTGATCAGCAAGAGCTGCTGTAGCATCTACATTTACACCCTGCATCATTCCATCTCGGGCTATATCGGTATAGACAATCGAACTGACTCCATACTGCTCGTACTTTTTTGCTAGTTCAACAACACTAATGTTTGTTTGCTCTGCCCATCCATCTGTTGCCACAAAACCATTATTTGCATCAAGACCAACAATGACTTTGTCTGGAAACTCGAGGCAGAGCTCTTCGACAAAATCTGGGTTTTTAACAGCCATAGTGCCAATAATCAAATAACTAATTCCCGCCTCAATGTATGCGCTTGCAGTTTTAAGATCACGAATACCTCCTCCAATTTGGACTGGCAGTTTTGGGAATGATTTAGTGATTTCGTTAATACAGTCTGCATTGATAGGTCTGCCCTCAAATGCTCCATTAAGATCAACTAAATGAAGTCTTCTTGCGCCCTCCTCAACCCACTTTGAAGCCATCTCAGTTGGATTATTTGAAAACACCGTTGTGTCCTCCATAACTCCTTTACGTAGCCTTACGCACTGGCCATCTTTTAAATCAATTGCAGGGATAATAATCATAAAATTCTTCTTTAGTTTATTACTTCAATTTACAGAAGTAATTATACTCTATGCACTTTTAACTTGAATGTGTTCAGTTTCCTGATATGTCTAGACTGGAAGGAGCTCCTCAAGGCTCCATCTAGGTTTGATAGATATTTCATAATTCTCGTTAGACTGTCCAGCAAGCAGTCGGTAATGCCCAGCAAGTGCAATCATAGCTCCATTATCTGTGCAGAAATTCAGTGCTGGATAGAATACACTTACATCATTTTCAGTTCCCATCTGATTTAATGATTGACGAAGAGAAAGGTTTGCACTCACTCCTCCAGAGACTACTAAAGTTTTATAGCCAGTATGTTTGATTGCTCGATTACATTTGATTGTCAAAGTTTCAGTAGCAGCAACTTCAAATGCTTTAGCAATATTAGCTTTTTCATCAGGAAAATCAAAATAGGTATTTCTTGCAAACGTCTTTAAGCCACTGAAGCTAAAATCAAGACCTGGCCTATCTGTCATTGGCCTAGGAAAAGTAAACCTATTCTTATATCCTTTTTTTGCAAGATTTGCTAATGCAGGTCCTCCAGGATACCCCAACCCAAGAATCTTAGCAGTCTTATCAAATCCCTCGCCAACCGCATCATCAAGTGACTCTCCAAGAATTTTATACTCACCTATCCTGGGAACATCAACAAGCAGCGTATGACCTCCTGAGACTAGGAGTGCAACAAATGGAAACTTAGGCTTTTTTGATTCAAGTAATGGAGCCAAAAGATGCCCCTCCATATGGTGAACACCAAGAGCTGGAATACCTAAACCCCAAGCTAAGCTCTGAGCTATAGAGCTTCCGACCAAGAGCGCGCCTGACAAGCCAGGCCCAGCAGTATATGCAATTCCGGTGAGTTGATTTAATTTGACATTACTCTCTTTGAGTGCATCTTTAATAAGAGGTATAGCCTTTTGAATATGATCTCTTGACGCCAGTTCAGGGACCACTCCACCATACTCTGCATGCAATTTGACTTGAGAAAATAGCTTATGAGATATCAGACCATCATCGCTACTATAAATTCCAATTCCAGTTTCATCACAAGAAGATTCAATACCTAATGTGATCAGATTTTGATTAGCCACCTACCGTCTCACCCAAGTAAACTTTTTTCACTTCTTCATTAGCCAAAATCTCATCCTTACCGCCTTGAGCAATAATTTTTCCAGCACTTAATACATAGGAATGGTTGCAGGTATCTAACATTTCCCTGTAGTTATGATCTGTAATTAGAATGCCAATTCCTTTGTCTCTTAATTGATAAATAATTTCTTGAATATCACCAACTGAAATTGGATCTATTCCTGCAAACGGCTCATCAAGCAATATGAATTTTGGATCCATTGCCAAGGCACGCGCAATTTCTACCCTTCTTCGTTCTCCTCCAGAGAGAGTAATTCCCTTAATGTGGCGGACATGCTCAACTTTGAATTCAGATAACAGCTCTTCTAATCGACCAGGCCTATCTTTTGCAGAAACTGATTTGTTCATTTCTAAAACAGCCAAAATGTTGTCTTCAACACTTAATTTACGAAAAATTGAGGGTTCTTGAGGAAGGTAGCCAAGACCAAGATTAGCGCGTTTATGCATCGGCATGTTGCCTATACTTTTGTTATCTAAATTGACCTCGCCTTTGCTAGATCTGACCAGCCCACAGGCAATATAGAAGCAGGTTGTCTTTCCTGCACCATTTGGACCAAGTAATCCTACAATTTCACCGCCTTTAACTGAAAACGAAACATCGTTTACAACCTCACGTCTTGCATACTTTTTATATAGATTTTTTACTTCTAGCTGATGTCCCATCATTCAATTTTAATGGCTTTGTATTGGAAAGCTATCTTACCCTAAATGTACTCAATATGCATAGAGCTATAGAGCTCTTTGACGCCGTCTTCTGTTAAAACTTTGAGCGCACCTTGATTGGTTATTCCGTCAATTTTGCCTTGAAACTCTTGACCAGACTCTTTTGATTTAATCAAAACCCCTTTAAGCATATCGTAGTCTTCCCAGTGAGATAATAAGCTTGAAAGACCATTCGCCTGAAAGTCGTCTGAAAAGTCTATGATATTGTTGATTATTGAGGCAGTTAAATGCTGAAAATTAGGAAGCCTGTTAGCAATTCTAGATAGATCAACCCAAGGCGCATCAATTACAATTTTATTCGATAGTTTAAAGTTAACGCCAACTCCAATTAAGACATATTGCTTCCCATTGTGTATGTTATTTTCCATCAAAATTCCAGCTAACTTTTTATCTTCATAATAAATATCATTAGGCCATTTAATTTTAAGACCAAAAGACTGGCATTGATACTCTATAGATTTTATTATTGCCAACCCAACAACTAAACTAAGTCCATTTATATTTGTATGCTCATGAAAACTCTTTCGAATCGAAAAAATGATACTTCCATCTTTTTGTGAGGCCCATTTTCTGCCATGCTGTCCATACCCTTTGGTTTGTTCCCTAGTAACACATAACTGTGTCTTGGTTTCGTATGGAGAATTTGCAAGAAAGGCGTTGGTGCTGTCGATTGAGTCAAAAAAGTGACAATCTAAATCATAATCTAAACGCTTCTTTAAAGAAGAATAATGATCCACGTGACTAAGAAAATGATTAAGGAAATTAGAACAGCCGCTGAAGCTGTATCTTTTGCAAAGCCTGATAGTTCATGATGCTCCATCCCAACGCGATCAACTACAGCCTCGATTGCAGAATTAACCAGCTCTACAATCAAAACCAAAAAAATTGGAGTGATTAAAAGCACTTGTTCAATAGAGTTTTCCCCTAGCCAGTAGCCAAGAGGTATCAAAACGACTGCCAACCAAACTTCAAGACGAAATGCGTACTCTGATTGATAGCAAGCCTTGAGTCCTTTTGCAGAGTAAACAGAGGCAGACCAAAGTTTTTTTATACCAGTCGGTTTTTGGTTTTCATTCATATGAATAGCTTCCAAGAGACTCATCAAGTGAGTCGAAATAGTTTGTTAAAATGTAAACCTTAATTTTACAACAAATAAAATCAATGGTTGATTATGAAAGTTGCGCTTGGTGTTGAGTACTTTGGAAAAAATTATCATGGCTGGCAAATACAAAAATCTGGCCTTCGAACAGTACAAAGCGTTGTTGAAACAGCGCTATCTAAAGTAGCCAATCATCCAGTTCGTGTATTCTGTAGTGGGAGGACTGATTCTGGAGTGCATGCAGTTGAACAAGTTATTCATTTTGAGACTGAAACAAAGAGAACAAACAGAGCTTGGCTTTTTGGTGGCAATGTAAACCTTCCCAGTGATGTCAACTTTAAATGGGCTAAGGTTGTCACTGAAGACTTTCATGCCAGGTTTGGTGCCTTTGCTAGATTATATGAATATAAAATTCATCACCACCCTGTAAGGTCCTCACTCAAAGCAGATTACTTTCTCTGGGAACCTAGACCTCTTAATGTTGAACACATGAAAGAGGCAGCAGCTTTGCTTTTAGGTGAACATGATTTTTCTTGCTTTAGGGGAAGCCTCTGTCAAGCAAAGTCTCCCATTAAAACGGTTGAGCATATTCAGATTGAAACATTTGAAGATGAGTTGATTTTTAGCATCAAAGCTAATGCATTCCTTCATCATATGGTTCGAAACATTGTTGGAACCCTTTTAAAAATAGGTAGGGGTGAAAAGAGTGTCGAATGGATGTCATCGGTCTTAGCTAGCAAAGATCGAAAAAAAGCCGGTCCAACTGCAGAGCCTCAAGGGCTGTATTTCATAAAAGCATTTTATAAGGAGATCTAGCTTGGCTCTAGTTCAGGATTTTGTATGTCAAAATCTTGCTCAGCGTCCGTATGATTATCATCCTCGATTTCGTTTTCAAGGTTTTCCATCTCTTGCCAAACATACTTTAAGGCGTCTGCTCTAAGATCAAAGAATCGATTATCCCCATAGCGCTTCTTAAATCCTGATCTAAATAACTCTGCCTCCAGCCTTTCTGTTCTGGCAAAAAGGATCTCCACACCAGAGTTTGAGCATGTCTCAACTAAGCTCGATAAAACCTGTTCGCCGCTGGCATCAACTTGAACTATAGAGGCAACATCAACTATTATGTACTTCAAGTCATCATTATGCCTTGCTATTAAATCCAGCAACTTTGTCTCAAAATATGCAGCATTAGCAAAATAAAGAGAGCCACTCCATTTTGCAACTTTAACTGAGGGACTTACCTCAACTGACTCATCAGCAAACCTTGAGGCAATGATCGAACCATGCTCAACAGATAATTCTGAAAAGTTAGGCTCCATAGTTCTATAGAGGAATAGCCCAAGAGACATGATCACCCCAAAAGCAATACCATTTTCTAGATGCGGTGCAAAAGTGAGTGTCATTATAAAAGTCAGGAGGCCAACAAGACCATCATGCTTTTCAACCTTCCAGGCATGCCTCAAGGGTGAGAAATGAATCAGATTAACAACAGCCATCAGAATAATTGCAGCTAGCGTTGCTTGTGGGAGGTGATAGAGTAAAGGCGTTAACCAGATAATTGTCAAACCTACAATAATCGCTGTAACGACAGATGAGAACCCAGTAACCGCGCCAGCAGTCAGATTCACTGCGGACCTTGAAAAAGAACCCGAGACAGCATAACCCTGAAAGAAGCTTGAGGTTACATTCGATAACCCCTGACCAATGAGCTCCTGATTCACATCTAAACGCTGCTTCGTTGTTGCAGCCATTGACTTGGCAACAGAGATGGCCTCCATAAAACCAATTAATGATATTGTAATTGCATAGATAAATAATGTTCCAACAGCATTAAAATCAAAGCTTGGTAATTTAAAACTTACCAATCCCTCGATGTTAATTGAACTTACTATAGCGCCCCCCATGCCTTGATAGTCAATCAAGAAGGATGCGGCAGTAGAAATCACTGCGACCGATAAGATTGCTGGCAATCTAGGGAAATAACGCTGAAAAATAATAATACCTAGTACCCCTGCAATAGCCATAGCCAGTGTTGGAAGATGAGTATGGTAGATTGCTGCCTCAAGCAGCCTTGCAATCGTCTGGTAACTTTGATCAGCATTACAAATTGTATGAAGTCCATTGATGTCGACTTTCTCAATTCTTTCAATAATAGTTAAAGGCTGGCACGCACTCTCCCAATCAGTGTCGTTCGAATTAATTACTCTGATTCCAAAAACTTTAGGGAGCTGAGATGTTCCAATAATGATTGCTGCTGCGTTTGTAAAACCTGTGACTACAGGGAGAGAAAGGAAGTTAATTACAAAACCTAACCTAAGGATGCCTAGTGAAAATTGAAACACCCCAACGATTAAAGCCAACAGAGCAGCGTAGACAGCATAGCTTGCAGGATCAGTTACTATTTCACCAAGCGCCGCCGCTGTCAGCAAAGAAACTACAGCAACCGGGCCTGTTGAGAGCTGTCTTGATGAGCCCATCATTGCACCAATCAGTACCGGCAAAAAAGAGGCATAAAGCCCATACTCAGGACCAAGCCCGGCAAGCTGTGCATAAGCCATTGATTGAGGAATTAAAACGAAAGCAACAGTTGCACCTGCCACCACATCAGCTTTGAGAGTTTTTGGGTTACTAAGGTCTTTAATCCATAACAAAAATGGAAATAATCTTGTTATCCAAATCATGAAATATGTTTCTGAAGTTAAGTTTTAATCCACTAATAAGTGTACCTAACTAGAACAGATAAACGCAGATTTTTTTTAATTCTGACTAAAAATCTTTGTCCCAATCAACTAGTATTTTATTATTTTTAGAGTCAATAGAAACTAAAAAGGGCTCAATATATGGAATCCAATATTCTTTTTTACCTTTAACCACGAGGACATCATTAGCTCCTGTTTCAACAAAATAATCAACAGTTCCAAGCCGCTCTTCATCCTTATTGATAACATCAAATCCAATGAGCTCATGCCAATAGTATTCACCCTGCGTGAGTTCAGGGAGCTGCTCTTTATTTATATAAATATCTTGTCCAATAAATTTTTGAGAGTCCTCTCGATTATCTATCCCTTTGATATGAGCGACAATTGTTTTTGACTGTTCACGCCCACTAGTAATGTCAATGGATTGGAAATTTCCATCGACTTTAATAGACCAGGGTGAATAGTTAAGGATGTTTGCTCTGGGATTGGTGTATGAAAATACTTTTACCCAGCCCTGTAAACCAAAAAAGCCATTAATCTTTCCGACTAACAGCTTTTTATTGTTTTCTTGAGGCGTCAATGACACCAAATTATTTTTCTTCAGGCTCTTCAGCTGGCTTTTCTGCGGCTTCTTCTGCTGGAGCTTCTGCTTCTTCTGCTGGAGCTTCTTCTGCTGGAGCTTCTTCTGCTGGAGCTTCTGCTTCTGCTGCTGGAGCTTCTGCTTCTGCTTCTGCTGCTGGAGCTTCTTCTGCTGGAGCTTCTGCTTCTGCTTCTGCTGCTGCGGCTTCTTCTGCTGCCGCTTCTTGAGCTGCGGCCTCAGCAGCCTCTTTAGCCTCTAAATCTGCCTTTGCTTTTTCTTCTGCAGCAATCTTTTTAGCCTTTTCATCAGCTTTAGCTGCCTGCATTGCTAACTGCTTTTCACGAATAGATGGGTCTTTATATTCCTTAACAAGCTGCTTGACGCGATCTGAAATCTGTGCTCCCTGAGAAATCCAGTATGACAGTCTGTCTTCTTCGAGTTGAAGCCTGACTTCTTGTCCGCGAGCAACAGGATTAAAGTATCCAATACGCTCAATGTAACCACTGTCTCTTCTCTTTCTAGAGTCTGTTGCTACAATCGAATAAAAAGGGTTTTTCTTGGCTCCACCTCGGGCTAGTCTAATCTTAACCATGGGTTTTTTGCTCCTTTTTGATTGTTAAATTATTAAGGCGGGAAATTATATCAGTTTTAAATGTCGCGTGCTAATTTAATCGCATCTCCGATATAGTTTGCTGGTGTCAGTTTATAGAGCTCATCTTTAGCTTCAAAAGGAATCTCTAACGAGGAAATAAAGTCTTTTATGATTTCAGCATCAATTGTCTTTCCTCTTGTTAGCTCTTTCAGCTTTTCATAAGGGTTTTCTATGCCATATCGACGCATCACAGTCTGAATAGGCTCTGCTAAAACCTCCCAAGAGTTGTCTAGGTCCTCAAGTAGCTTTGTTTCATTTACCTCAAGTTTATTGATTCCCTTACAAATGGAAGAGTATGAAATCAGTGAGTGCGCACAGCTCACTCCTAAATTTCTCAATACTGTGGAATCACTTAAATCCCTCTGCCATCTAGAAATTGGAAGTTTAGCTGCAAAATGATCTCCAATTGCAATTGCCAATCCCAAGTTGCCCTCGGCATTCTCAAAATCAATAGGATTCACCTTATGAGGCATTGTTGAGGAGCCAATCTCGCCCTTAATTGTTTTTTGCGTGAAATAGCCCAATGAAATGTAACCCCAAACATCTCTACAAAAATCAATCAGTATGGTGTTGAACCTGTTTAGCGCATGAAAGTACTCTGCAATATAGTCATGCGTCTCTATCTGTGAACTATATGAAGCATAATTGATACCAAGACCTTCGATAAACTCCTTAGAAACCTTTGGCCAATCAATGTCGGGATAAGCACTCAAATGCGCATTAAAGTTTCCAACTGCGCCATTAAACTTACCCATAATATGGACATCTTTAAGTTGATTGATTTGCCTATTAAGTCGATAAGAGAAGTTAGCCATCTCCTTGCCAAGTGTCGTTGGCGACGCTGTTTGGCCATGAGTTCTGGAGAGCATCGGAATCTTGGCATTATTTTTTGCTAGTTCATTAATGAGATCGAGTGTGCCTGACATTTCGCTCAACAAGACGGCCCTTCCATCCTTAAGCATAAGTGCGTGAGATAAATTATTGATGTCTTCAGAAGTGCATGCAAAATGAATAAACTCACTAACCTTTTGAAGCTCAGGCGTCGAAGATATTTGCTCTTTTAAAAAATACTCAACTGCTTTGACATCATGATTTGTTGTTTTTTCGATTTCCTTGATTGCTTTTGCGTCCTCGATACTGAAGTCATTGGCAATAGCTAATAATTTTTTATTTGATTCGGGGCTGAATGAAGGAACCTCAGGAATATTTGAATTTTTTGATAATGCTTCCAACCAGCGAACCTCAACAAGAAGCCTATACTTCATTAATCCAAATTCACTAAAAATAGGCTTGAGTGGACTTGTCTTGTCGCTGTAGCGTCCATCAATGGGTGAAATAGAGGTCAAGTTTTCAAATGTCATAATACGAACAATTGCTTTAAAAAATTCAAGCCTTCATATCAAAAAGGATAAAATTATACTCTATTTATTTAATCACCTTATATTCAGTACAGTTATGAAAGAAGCTTACCTAAAGCATTGCGATGAAAGAGAGTCAGAAAATCTTCCACCTTTGGCGCTAAACGCCAAACAAACAAAATCAGTAGTTGAATGCCTTTTAGAGGGCAATGATGATGATTTTTACTTGAATCTTCTAACGCACAGAGTGCCGCCAGGGGTTGATGAGGCAGCATACGTCAAAGCAGGCTTTCTCACTAGTGTCGCTAAGGGTGAAGAAACATGCAATGCCATAACAAAAAAACACGCTACTTTTCTATTAGGAACGATGCTTGGTGGCTATAGTATTGCATCGTTAATCGACCTTCTTGATGATGAGGAAACTGCTGAGGCAGCCTGTGAGGCGCTCTCGCACACTATTCTAATTTACGAAGCTCATCAACAAATCCTAGAAAAGTCCTCAAGCAACTCGTACGCCAAAAAAATTGTTGATTCATGGGCATCGGCAGATTGGTTTACATCGAAAGAGCCTCTTCCTGAAAGCATCAATGTGACTGTTTTTCGCGTAGATGGTGAAACCAATACAGATGACCTGTCTCCAGCCACTGAGGCCTGGTCAAGACCAGATATTCCGCTTCATGCGAAAGCGATGCTCATCAAAAAAATGGATAGGCCTCTTGAAAAAATTGAAGAACTTAAGCAAAAAGGTCTTCCTTTAGCCTATGTAGGCGATGTAGTGGGTACTGGCTCTTCAAGAAAATCAGCCATTAACTCAGTGTTATGGCATATGGGAGAACCAATAGACTATATCCCAAACAAAAATAGTGGTGGAATAGTGCTTGGTGGAAAGATTGCTCCAATATTTTTTAACACTGCAGAGGATTCTGGGGCGCTTCCAATACAGTGCGATGTTTCTGAACTGAATATGGGGGATGAAATTACAATATTTCCATATGAGGGGGTTATTAAAGATGCGTCTGGAAAAGTTGTCTCAAAGTTTGATCTTGCTCCAAGCACGATGCCAGATGAAGTCAGGGCAGGCGGCAGGATTCCTCTAATTATTGGTAGAGGTCTCACCGACAAAACGAGATCTGAACTAGGGCTTGATGTCAGTGATGTCTTTCTTCGTCCGGTTGACCCAAAGAATAGCGAATTAGGATTTACCTTGGCTCAAAAAATTGTGGGTAAAGCTTGTGGCGTTAAGGGTATTCGACCTGGAACGTATTGTGAGCCCCGAATGAGTACCGTTGGATCGCAAGACACAACAGGTGCAATGACTCGTGATGAACTAAAAGAGTTAGCCTGTTTAGGGTTTTCGGCAGACCTTGTGATGCAGAGTTTTTGTCATACAGCTGCTTATCCAAAACCGATTGACCTAGAACTTCAACATACACTTCCAGATTTTATGCATTCCCGGGGTGGCGTCTCTCTCAAACCTGGGGACGGCATTATTCACTCGTGGCTGAATCGTATGCTTCTTCCTGACTCAGTTGGCACTGGCGGAGATTCACACACACGCTTCCCAATAGGAATTAGCTTTCCAGCAGGCTCTGGACTCGTCGCATTTGGAGCGTCCATTGGCGTACTGCCTCTTGACATGCCTGAGTCTGTGTTAGTCAGATTCAAAGGTGAAATGCAGCCGGGAATTACTCTAAGAGATCTGGTCAATGCAATTCCTTATGTTGCTATCCAAAAAGGACTACTTACTGTTGATAAATCCAACAAAAAGAATATTTTCTCTGGCCGCGTTCTGGAAATTGAAGGGCTCGGTGACCTTAAGGTTGAACAAGCCTTTGAACTTGCAGATGCTACTGCTGAGCGTTCAGCTAATGGCTGCACTGTCAAACTAAATAAAGAGCCTATTGAGGAATACCTCAACTCAAACATTACACTTCTTGGCTCTATGATTGACTCTGGCTATGATGATAAAAAAACAATAGCAAAGAGGATCCAGGACATGAAAAAATGGCTTGATAATCCAGAGCTTCTTGAGGCTGATGAAGATTGCGAGTATGCAGAAGTTATTGAAATAGATCTAGCAGAAATTAAAGAGCCTATATTGGCATGTCCTAATGATCCAGATGATGTCAGACTTCTTTCATCAGTAGCCAAAACCTCTATCGATGAAGTCTTTATTGGGTCTTGTATGACTAACATTGGGCACTTTAGAGCAGCAGCTCAGCTTCTCAAAGATAAATCTGAGCTGAATACTGTTTTGTGGGTAGTACCGCCCACAAGGATGGATGAAAAACAGTTAAGGGCAGAAGGAATTTATGAGACATTTGAGCGCCTGACAGACAGAACTGAGGTCCCTGGCTGCTCCCTCTGTATGGGTAATCAAGCTAGGGTAGAAGAAGGTGCATCAGTTGTATCTACGTCCACAAGGAACTTCCCAAATAGGCTCGGTGACAACAGTGACGTTTTCTTGGCTTCTGCAGAGGTTGCTGCCATCTCAGCAAAATTAGGCTACATTCCTACACCTGAGGAGTACCTATCGTTAATGAAAGATATTGAGCCTTTGTCTGGTGAAATTTATCAATACCTAAACTTTGATCAGATTGCAGATTATCAAGAGTCTTCATCTAATATTGCACTCGAAGTAATTCTCCAAAGCTAAATAATAGGTAATAAAAAAGCCGCGTAAAGCGGCTTTTTTTAAATCCTATCTTATAACTACTTGATCTTGGCTTCCTTATACATCACGTGCTTTCTAACGACGGGATCGAATTTTTTTACCTCAACCTTCTCAGGATGAATTCTTTTATTTTTTGTTGTAGTGTAGTAGTGACCAGTGTCAGCTGAAGAAACTAGTTTAATTTTCTCTCTCATAAATTACTCCTTATACCTTTTCGCCGCGTCCACGGATCTCTTCTAAAACAGCATCAATACCCTTCTTGTCAATGACACGAAGGCCACGTGCTGATAATTTAAGCTTAACAAAGCGGTTTTCAGCTTCAACCCAAAAACGGTGTGTATGAAGGTTTGGATAAAAACGGCGACGCGTTTTATTGTTAGCATGCGAAACGTTATTTCCGCTTATTGGTCTCTTACCAGTTACTTGACATACTTTAGACATTACGACTACCTAATGAATTTCTAAAAAGTGAGAATTATACGCAAAAAAATGTAGTTTTTTTAAATAAATTTTATATACTTTATGCATAAAAACGGTATCATACCAATCTTTTGGAGGGATGGCAGAGCGGTTGAATGCACTGGTCTTGAAAACCAGCAAGGGCTAATACCCTTCCAGGGTTCGAATCCCTGTCCCTCCACCATTAAATGCCTCTTTTTTTATCCATCCTCATTTTAACAATTACAAACTACCTCATCCCTTGAGTGGTTTGTGAAAAATAAGAAAAATTAATAGATATGACAATAAATTACAAAGCAATTCTCTTCGGATCTATAGGAACAATAGTTGAAACTTCTGAGCTTCAGCTCAAATCCTTTAATCAAGCTTTTTCTGAAGCAGGCCTTGACTGGAATTGGTCAATTGAAGAATATCAAACAATGCTCAAAAAGTCTGGTGGACGAAATCGTATCAATGATTTTGCAAATCAAGTTGGAATCGAGGTCAATGCTGATGAACTTCATCTAAGAAAAACTGAGATCTTTGACAGCTTGATGAGTGATGAAAAAATCTCACTTCGTTCTGGAGTATCTCACTTGATTAATTATGCTCATGAAAATAGTATTCATTTAGCATTCGTGACTAGCACTTCGAAGGCCAACATTGATGCTATGTTCTTTGCGCTTGATAATCAAATTAAAAAAAGTGACTTTAGCTTCATAGGAAATGACAAGATTGTTTCTCAGCCTAAACCTAATTCTGAAATTTACCTTAAAGCGCTCTCTGAACTTAACTTAAGTGCAGATGAATGTATTGCAATAGAGGACACCGAAGTCAGCATGAGATCGGCAATTGACGCAAACTTGAAATGTATTGCATTTCCTGGAGCACTTGCTCATGACAACAACTTTAGTAATGCTCACCTTGTTACTGAAGATCTTTCACCAAATCTTTTATTTGAAAATCAGATTAAGCATCAAAAAAAAATCTAATAATCTATAATAGACTTGCAGCTGCAATGAAGCGGCTGTTTTTTAGCAATGTAGCTTCCAAGGAGCCAATGTCGGATATTATTCCAAGATGTCTACGGAAGATATTAATAGTTCAAGGAAGATAAAAGTGAAATTAGTTACAGCAATTTTAAGGCCCGAAAACCTAGATAAAGTTAGAGAGGCTCTTTGTGATGTCGATATTCCAGGCATGACAGTAACTGAAGTTAAAGGCTTTGGAAAACAAAAAGGTCACACGGAGTTATATCGTGGTACTGAGTTTACCGTTGAATTTGTTCACAAAGTAAAACTTGAAATCGCAATCTCAAATAAAAATTTGGATCTGCTAATTAATACAATTAGCGATATCGCTCGTTCCGGAAAAAAAGGTGATGGCAAAATCTTTGTCACTGACATCGAAAAAGTAGTTCGTATTCGCACAGGCGAAACGGACCACGACGCACTTTAGGAGAGCTCAATGAAAAAATTTATACTATTGGCTTTATTGCCAATGACGGCCTTTGCGGACGTCATAAATGGCGCCGATACTGCCTGGATCATGACATCTACTGCACTAGTCTTGTTTATGACGCTTCCAGGACTCGCACTATTCTATGGAGGACTTGTCCGCTCAAACAACATTTTATCGGTTCTGATGCAATGTTTTGCCATTGCTGGAATTGTTAGCATGTTATGGTTTATTGCTGGATACAGCCTCGCATTCTCAGGTGATAACCCATTTATAGGAAACTTATCTAACTTTATGTTAGCCCAAGTCACTATAGACAGTGTCAGTGGCTCAATTCCAGAGTCGCTCTTTGCAATGTTTCAGATGACATTTGCCATTATAACGCCTGCCCTTATCGTGGGTGGCTTTGCAGAGAGAATGAAGTTCTCTGCTGTACTGTTATTTAGTAGCATTTGGTTATTTGTCGTTTATGCTCCAATTACTCACTGGGTATGGGGCGGCGGATGGCTTGGCGATACCCTTGATTATGCTGGCGGAACAGTCGTTCACATCACCGCAGGTGTTGCTGCTTTGGTTGCGGCTATTGTACTTGGTCCAAGACAGGAATTTCTTAAAAAGCCAATTCCACCTCACAATATGACTATGACTTTTATAGGCGCTGCAATGCTTTGGGTTGGATGGTTCGGTTTCAATGGTGGCTCTGCACTCTCTGCTGGTGGAGATGCTGCAATGGCAATCCTTGCTACTCATATCTCTGCGGCAGCAGGTGCTATGACCTGGATGTTCTATGAATGGATTAAATTTGGAAAACCAACCGCTCTTGGATCAGTAACTGGAATGGTTGCAGGTCTTGGAACCATTACTCCTGCCTCTGGCTTTGTGGGACCTGCTGGAGCCTTAGTTATTGGAATTATTGCTGGTGCTGTATGTTTCAATGCAGTCATCATTATCAAACAAAAATTCAAGATTGATGACTCTCTTGATGTCTTTCCAGTGCATGGCGTTGGAGGTATATGTGGAACAATTTTGGTTGGATTTTTTGCATCGAAAGAGCTTGGAATTTTTTCAGGCCAAGGTGGCTGGAGCCATGAAGCGATTGTGATTAGTGATCAATTACAGATTCAATTAACAGCTGTTGTGGCTACTGCAGTCTATACAGCTCTTGCGACATTCGTGATTCTTAAAATTGTTGATGTTGTAACTGGATTAAGAGTGGATTCACAGACTGAAACCCAAGGTCTTGACCTTGATAGCCATGGAGAAACGGGTTACAACCTTTAACTCTAGACTCTTAATTTAAGAAACTAAAAGCCGGCAATTGCCGGCTTTTTTCAACAAAAAAATTTAATGAAACAATAAAAAACCTATAATAAAATTTCCTTGAAAAATTCATTACCTATTTATGCGCTTTAAATCCATTTATATAAATAAATTAAATCATTTTTTAACTCTAGTTCTCATGTCTTTATCAATGCTCGTATTCAACACAAAGACTTTTGCAGATGAGGAGACTCTCTCTTATCCATTTAATGCTGACAGTGGGAGGTACTGGCAATATGTTAGCGATCGCGTAATGGGTGGAGTCTCAGATGGTCAAGTCTCACTTGAGCAAGACGGAGAAATGTATTATGCGAGACTTACAGGGAACGTTAGCACTGCGAATAATGGTGGCTTCATTCAGTTGCGAGCCAGTGTCTCATTCGCCAACTCAGAAAAAGAGGGAAAAAACCTCCAAGGTGTTCGTCTTAATGTAAGAGGAAATGGAGAAACCTATTACATACATATTAGAACCAATGAAAGCTGGTCTCCCTCTGACTATTATGCTACAACTTTCAAAGCTGATGCAGATTGGAAAATGATTGACCTCCCTTTCAATAAATTCGAACGCAGATGGTCAAAAGATTCGAGATTAGATCCTAAAAAAATTAGGAGTTTTGGTATTGTTGCCTATGGCAGAGATCATATTTCCGATGTTTCAGTCTCAACTATAGAGTTTTACTATTAGTTTGTTTCGGAAGCTCACTCTTGATCCATTTACAAAAATTTTTTTCTTCAATAGATAATGAATTTTTATTTTTATATACCAGGTGATAACCAAAACCTGGAAGCATAATATCAGAAATATAAAATAATTTTCCAGACTCAATCTCTTCATTTACTAACTCATCCCACAAGGCAATACCTTGTCCATCAACAACTGCCTGAAGTCTTGTAGAGGCATCAGTAATTTTGAGGCTACTCTTTGATGGATTATATTCAAGATTAGCTTGCCTATGCCAAGCCTGCATTCCTCCATTACCTCCATAAAAACCGTCATTAAGCAAAGGAATTTTTTTCATTGCTTCCTCTAACGTAATGGATCTAGTTTGTTCATAGATTTTCCTGTTACCAAGAACGAATGATGAAGTGGGCATTAATAATTCATACTCAAAATCACTCCAGGAATCTCCCCATAATATGGCTAATGAAAAATCAGCATTACTAAACTCATCTATTGAATTAATAGACTCAATTTTTAGACCTAAATCGGGACATTGCTCAAAAAAATTAGTTAATCTTGGTGATAGCCATCTTGAAGCAAATGAAGAGACAATTCCTACTTTGACTGTCCCTGAATTCTCACCACGAAGCAGGTTAATCTCTCTCTCAATTTGATTCAATGATGATTCAGCAACGTACCATAATCTTCGACCTTTAGTTGTTAATACCAATCTTGAATTAACACGATCAAAAAGTAAAAATCCAAGCTCGTTCTCAAGCTTAGTAATCTGATAACTAATGGCACTTTTTGATAAATTTAATGCTTCTGCTGCTAGAGTAATACTCTCGAGTTGAGCAACTTTTTCAAATACTCTAAATGAGTCAAAAGATCTGAATTTCATTTTGCAAGTTTAACCCATCCTATCATATTCCTGTCAAATATATTCGAACAGTATGTTTAGTTTTTTAACAACTTTTTCGAAAAAAAAAGGTTAAAAATATAAAAATAAATAGGAGTTCATATGAAAACTAGAACAAAGGTTGTTGTCATTGGCGGTGGTATTGCAGGCTGCTCGACCCTTTATCATCTGACCCAAGAGGGTTGGACAGATGTTGTTCTTCTTGAGCGAAATGATTTGACTAGTGGTACGACTTGGCACTCAGCAGCTCAGGTTACTAATTTTGGAATGAATCAAACAATGGTTGGTTTAAAAACACATTCCATTAATCTATACAAAGAATTGGCTGACGACCCTGATTATCCAATTAACTATAATCATGGTGATGGTGGAATAAGGCTTGCCAATACCAAAGAGCAAATGCAAGGTTATCATCACTTCGCCTCAATGGCTCGGGGCATGGATGTTAATTTTGAAGTAATAGATGCCAAAGAATGTCATCGACGTCACCCATTAATTTCAACAAAAAACTTAATTGGTGGGTTGTGGGATCCATTAGATGGTGATATAGATCCATATCAGTTATGTCACTCTTTGGCGCGAAAAGCCCGACAGGCTGGCGCTGAGGTCTACACAAATACTCCAGTAACTGCTCTAGAGCAATACCAGGATGGGACCTGGAAAGTAACCACCAAAAATGGTGGGGTTGATTGTGATGTTGTTGTAAATGCCTGCGGATATAGGGTTAATGAGGTTGGCGCAATGATGGGTGTTCATCATCCAGTAGCCTCAATGGAGCATCAGTATTTTCTGACCGAAGATATTCAAGAGATTATAGATTCAGGTCGCCGAATGCCTCTTTTAAGGTGCCCAATATCTGACTATTATTGTCGACAAGATAAGAATGGACTTTTGATTGGATTCTATGAACAGAATTGTAAACCATGGGGAATGGATGGGATTGATCCAAACTTTGTCAATGCTCTTTGTCCAGATGATTTAGAGAGAGTTACAGATGTATTAGAGGGAGCATTTGATCGAATGCCTGCGTTAATGAATGCTGGAATAAGAAGTGTCATTAATGGCCCAATTACTTATACAATTGATGGAGCCCCACTGGTTGGAAAAATTCCTGGAAAAGAAAACGCATTCTGCATCATAGGTCTAAGAGCAGGCCTTGGTGAAGGTGGCGGGCATGGCTGGCTCCTTGCTCAACAAATTGTTCATGGTGAAGCATGTTATGATACGTGGTGCCTGGATCCTCGAAGATTTACCTCTCACACAAATGTTGAAATGACTTCGTTAAAGGCTATCGAAGACTATCAAAACGAATTTCGTTTTCACTTTCCACACGAGCACCGCCCCGCAGCTCGCCCTGCCAAAACTACTCCTCTAACTCCAGTCATGGCAAATGCAAATGCAGAATTTACTGTGATTAATGGATGGGAGCGTGTTGAATATATTAAGCCCTCAAAAGACTTCCACCCTTCTCTCTCGTTTCACTTTGATGAAGCATTTGATGTTATCGCAAACGAAGTAAAAAATGTCCAAAATAATGTAGGACTTACCGAGGTGAATGGCTTTAATCGATTTGAAATTACTGGCTCAGATGCCAACAGTTTTGTTGACCGAATGTTTTGCGGCAACATTACCCAGAAATCAGGCCGAGTTGGTTTAGGTTACCTTCTTAATGAGTTTGGAATGATAAAAAGTGAAGCCACTATATCCAACATTCCAGCTTCAGACCGTGGCCCAAAAAGAATGTGGTATGGCTCAGCTGCGGCCTCTGAGTTTCACGATATGGATTGGCTAGTTCAGCAATTAAAAGATGATGAAGATACTTCAATCAAAAGCCTAACAAATGACCAAACAATACTCCTTTTAGCTGGACCAAAAGCGAGAGAAGTCCTCTCCAAATGCAGTCGCGAAGATTGGAGCAAGGAGTCATTTCCATGGCTCAGTGTAAGAGAATGTTTCATTGGCTTTTCTCCGGCCACCGTAATGTCAGTGAGTTTCTCTGGTGAGCTCGCTTATGAAGTGCATGTACCCAATGAATCTCTGTATGCCGCATACCTAGCACTCACTGAAGCAGGAGAAGAGTTTGGAATAAAACTCTTTGGGTCCAGAGCGGTAGAGTCTATGAGAATGGAAAAAGGGTTTCTGGGATGGAAGTCCGATTTAATCACTGAGTTTGATCCTTTTGAAACTGGCCTTGACCGCTTCGTGAATCTAAAGAAAGATAACTTTATTGGCAAAAAGGCATTAAAAAATAGAATTAAACAAAGCCCAAATCAAAAACTTGTCTGTCTAAAGGTAGCATGCAAACATGCCCCAGCATATGGTGGAGCATCGCTAATGGAGAGTGGAAAAGTAGTTGGAACAATTACATCTGGTGAGTGGGGTCACAGAGTTAATCTCAACCTTGCCTATGCATTTGTAAACATTGACAAATCAAAAGAGGGGACACAAATGCATTTAGATTTATTAGGAGAATTGGTCTCTGTTGAGGTCATTCCATTTGGACCCTACGATGAAAGCTATAGTAGAATACTAGCGTAACCTAGGAATAATCGATGGCAAGAAGACAATCAGCACGAGCAGCTAAACAAGCCCAGAGAGCCAAGGCTCCTGAAATCAACCCATGCCCCCCTGGTCAGTCTGGAGGTCAATACAAGCCACTCTCAGACTCTCAAGTCAAAACAATTTATAACGAGTCATTACGGATTCTAGAGCAAATTGGAATGACCGACGTTCCAAAAGTTCTTGAAAAGCAGGCCTTAGAACATGGAGCAAAAATTAACTCTCAGAATAGATTATGTTTCCCAGCATCAATGGTTGAAAGCATCATCTCATCCTCCTGCAAAGAATTTACATTCTTCGGTCGAGAATCAAAGCATGACATAGTCGTTGGCGGTGATAAAGTATATTTCGGTACAGGAGGCGCAGCAGTTCAGACTTTAGATATTGATACTGAAGAGTATCGTCCTTCGACCTTAGCAGACTTATATGACTTTACTCGTCTGATAGATCAGTTACCAAATGTAAGTTGGTTTACACGCTGCTGCATTGCAACCGATGTTCATGATAACTATGAACTTGACGTCAATACCGCCTACGCCCTTCTCAAAGGAACAACCAAGCCGGTAGGAATGAGCTTTCATATTGACGAACATGTTGATCCCATAATTGACATGTTTGATATGGCTCTTGGTGGGAAAGGTAAGTTTTCTGAAAAGCCTTTTTGCAAAGCTCATATCAGTCCTGTCATATCGCCTCTTAAATTTGGCGAAGATGCGGTCATGGTTGCCATAGCCTGCATGAAAAGAGGCGTTCCGATTAATAATATTATTGCTGCCATGCCAGGAGCCACCTCACCTGGACCAATCGCAGGGTCACTCTCACTGACCTTAGCTGAAACTCTCTCAACCCTCATAATGACGAATGTTTTTGAACCTGGATACCCAATGATTTTTGGTAATTGGCCTCTTGCTATCGATTTAAGAACTGGCGCTTTCAGAGGAGGAAGCGGCGAGATGGCATTACTCAATGCTGCATCGGCGCAGTTGTCGAACTCTCTAGGTTTACCCTCGGGATGCGCTTCAAGTATGAGCGATGCCAAAGCACCCGATGCTCAAATGGGAATGGAGAAAGCCCTCACTGCCTTGGCATGCGGTTTAGCAGGTGGAAATATGATCTATGAATCATCAGGAATGATGGCAAGTTTATTGGGCGCATCATTTGAGGCCTTCGTTATGGATGATGAGATGCTGTCGCTTGTTTATAGAATGATAAGAGGCATAGAGGTCAATAACCAAAGTTTAGAGTTTGATTCGATTCAATCTGTCGTCAGTGATACGGGTCATTTTCTAGGTCAACCAGAAACCATGCTATCTATGGAAAGGGATTATTTTTATCCATCGATTGCTGACCGAGAGGAGCCGACTGTATGGCAAGAGCAAGGAGCCCTAGATCATCTTAGCAGAGCCAAAACTAAAGCCAAAGAATTACTGAATCACCATCCAAATTATTTATCGGATGAGATTGAGGCTTCAATTAGAAGATATTACCCTATTCTTCTTTAATTAACCTTAATTGGTAACTCTGATAATAGATCAACAACATGGCCGTAACCTTCAGCCCCCAACCCAGCAATAACTGCATCAACTGCGGGAGAAATAAAAGAAACGTGGCGAAATGATTCACGCAGATGTGGATTGGAAATGTGTAACTCAACCTTGTAACCTGAATATGACTTTAATGCATCATGAATGGCGATTGATGTATGAGTATATGCAGCAGCATTGATTACAATCGCATCTACTTTCTGCATAATTGCATCTTGGATCCATTCTACAATCTCGCCCTCATAGTTAGACTGCATAAATTTAACAATATGGCCATCTTTTGATGCTTTTTCTTGGCAATCTATAGCAATACCTTCTAGAGTATCTCTGCCATAAATTTCAGGCTCACGCGTACCTAAAAGATTTATGTTTGGACCATTTATGACGTATATATTCATTTATTGATTGCTTAGTTTTTTGTTAATTGACCGAATAGCCAGCACGTAACCATGCTTACCAAGTCCGCCAATAAAGCCTAACCCACTCTCAGGGACTTGCAAAGGCTTACTGACATTCCGCTTGAAGATATTTTCTATACGGACTTCAATAACTGGCTTACTTTGATTGCTAATTTCACTAATTGCTGAACTAAAAGCATCGTAATTTATCACTGATGATTTTGAGAGTGCAGCTGGATTAATTATGAAAGCATCAAAATTATTAATATCATTAATCAAGCCACTCAAAAGCTCAGATTCATCATCATTTTGACGAAAATCCACTTCGAGACCAAATTTACCTGAAGTCTCAATGCATTTTTGCTCTATAACAGACAAAGATAAGTCATCATTAGCTACCTCATTATGATCACTTAAATCTGATAATCCAGGTCCATTTATTATTAATAATTTACCGTTACTCATTTATTGATTTAGTCCATCATTTTATAAAATTAACAAATATTCCGTGCAATAAGGCCTATCTAACACTCTGGGATATTATATATACCTCAAGGTTTAATGTATATGGGCTTAATCTTACTCTTTTGAAAGAGTCTAGTTAAGAACTAAATTTATATAGTTAATTTTTTAATAAAGAGTCAATTAATGGGCGGTAGTATGAAAATGGAGGATGTTCTCTATCTGGATCTTTCCCCTCTTCATCCCAATATCTTAAATTTATGCAGTGATCTAAATAATCATTATTTTCAAATTCTTCTATTTCTTTCTCATTCATTGGTCCACCCTGAAGATTAAGAGTATGAACTGAGGCTGCAGATAGGCGCTCAAAATAATCTGCTTTAACTGCACACAAATAACGTTTTGCTGCAACATGCTGACGAATCGGTTCGACAACGGAAGCCGGGAAATATTCTTCCAGAAAATTTGCACCTGCCTCCTCATGAAAGTTGTTCACTCCCTTTGCCAAAGATGACTCAGGAATTTCGTTTTTGTAATGACCTATATCATGAAGAAGTGCTGCCACTATTTGAGCACCATCAGCGCCAGCCTCTTCAGCACATTGGGCCGTTTGAAGCATGTGCTGTGCCATCGTGACCTGTTCACCAAGGTATGATTCAGCGCCGCGCCGAAGAAAAATATCTTCAATAAGGTCTACAACATTTTGCGAAGTAATCTCAGTCATTTTTTTTATCTTCTAATGTATTTAGGAGACTGTAAAGTCCATCTAAATCTGTATAGGCTCCTTGTAGGTGGCGCTTTCCAGTTTTTGAAAACTTAGTTCTGGCGTGCATAACTCGAGTGTTATCGAACAGCATTAAATCCCCCTCAGAAAGCTTGAATTGAATCTTCAATTCGTCTCTCTCAATGACCTCGCTCCAGTGACGGTAGGCCTTATAAAAAAGCCTTACTTTATCTTTTGGGACATTAATTGTATCGATTGATCGGTTGTTATATCTGACCTTGATAATCTCATGATTGTCATTTAACTCGATCATCGGGACCCTTGAGCGGAGATCAGTTTTAGAATCAGTAAATCGATAATTAATCCAGTTACTAGCCAAGGTTAGAAAGCTCTCTTCGCTTTCATCACGAAGAATTGAGGCGGCCTTAAAGCCGTCAACCAAGATTGAATCTCCGCCCTCGGTAGAGCTCTCGAGACAATGCAGCAGCTGCACCGTTGGGACAGGGTCTCGGTATGGATTATCGGTGTGAGATCCAAGCCCTAGGTTGGTATAAGCAAGATTGTTTGGGTTGACTTCAGTTCTCACCTCAAACAGAGCTCCATAGTTGGTCTCCCGAGTGTAACCCATTTCACTGATGACTTTTAATACTTGTCCTTCAACTGTCGGGACACCCATTAAAACAAAAAAACCTATGTCTCTCAAGGAGCAAAGCGCTTTTAATTTTATCTCATCCTTGCTCATTAAATCATAGTCAATTAGTGGCAGTCCATTCTCAAAACTATTTTTTTGCCAGAGCATTTTTTGTTTCTCGCTCCTGTCATCAAAGTGATCATTGAGGTCATAGCAATTGGAGAGTAGCCAATCTTGCGTAAAGACTGATAAGTGATTTTCAGGCTGAAATAGGATACAAACATCTCCGTTTTCATCCTTATAAGCCTTCTCTATGGATACATCTTCAGGTAAGTCTTTAACACTAAAGAGTCTTTGGCCATTATTCTCGTTTCTTGATTCAGGCATCTGGCAGTTATCCCTGAGCCAGTAGCTGAAGAGTGAGCTTTTATTCCCATCATTCCAGTCAATCACCAGCTCGTCGCCGACTATAGAAATTTTTTTGATTAAGTCGATTGTATCCCCTTCATGTATAAAGTACTAAAAGTTAAGATTGGCTTTACATTGCCATGTTTTTACTTTTTGATTGTTGGCCAAAGAAAGAGACCTCTTTAGGGTACTCTGGTAACTCAATACTGTAACTAGTACACCTGACAGTTCCAGTTTCTTTCCCTCTAACAACCATTCCAACAAGCTCACTAGGGAGATGGTTTGGTGAAAGAGCTACTGCATCCTCAGCCTTATAGGTCACAATAAAGAGAGATCTTGAATGGGCCGATAAATTCGGCGCTGAACCATGCAGTAACTTTGAATGCATGAGGCAAGCAGAGCCCGCCTTTCCAGTGCACTTTATAGCTTTGTTCTTGTTCGACTCCATAACTTTGTCATCCACTGCACCTGTAAAAATACCATTCTGCCAATGAGAGTGGAGTGGCCCGTTATGTGTCCCTGGGACGACCTCTAATGGCCCATTATCCAGAGTCACATCATCCAAAAAATAAAGCACCGTCATAATGTCCTCATTTGAATGCGGCTCAAAAGGAAAGTCTTGGTGGAACTTTACTTCAGTTCCAGCACCAGGTAACTTGAGATTTATTTTGTTTCCCAAATGAGTGATATTTGGACCAAAGATTTCAGAAACTAAATCCAGTGCATTATTGTCTTTGACAACATCCAGGCAAATATCAGAAATCTCTGCTGGGGAAGTTATTCTTCTAACCGCAGGTGTTTCAGGTGAGTGTGTTTTTGGCTCAAGATCAAATCGAGGTCTGCCGTCCATGATTCTGCCGAAGGGCTCTTTATGTTTTTTGCTCTCCTCAACCCACTTGGATAGCTCAGAATTTAGTGATGCGAGTTGTTCACTGGTAATGGCGTTCTCAAAGAAGAGGTAACCATCCCTATGAAACTGGTCAATTAAGTCTTTATTTTCGTGCATATCAAGCCTCCAAATCGCATTATGTACCAAACTCGAGAAAAAATAAAGAAAAATTTAATGGTTGATTAGAAAGAATATAAAATTATCGCCATGGAAATGCTATTTGAAAATTTAAACTTTATGCACTGGCTCGTTCTTGGGCTTTCGCTTATCATCCTTGAGCTTTTTTTGTGGGCAGTCTTTCTGCTCTGGATCGGAGCCTCTGCTATTACAGTTAGTATATTTTTCTACCTTATGCCAGATACTTCGTGGCCAATACAGCTTCTCATTTTCGTTGCCCTATCTTTAACTTCAACCAGTCTTGCGAAACGTTACTATCCTGTTAAAACTGTTGACGATGAACTGCACGAGAAAGCCAAAACCTTTATAGGAAAGGAGTGCAAGGTCAGCTCCATTGAGGATGGCATTATCAAGGTTCAGATAGGGAAATCGCTTTGGTTCGCCAAGGGGAAAAATCTAAGCATCGGGCAGGCAGTTAAAATCATTAATGTCGAATCTTCGACCTTCATTGTTGAACCAGTCGACTCTTAATTAGGTTAGCTGATTCCGTACTGAGACCTATAGCTCTCTATATCATTTAGGACCTTTGAGTCGTTGCTTGATCTAAGATAATCTATGATGTGTGACAGATTGATGATGCTCAATACTGTCATTCCAAAAATCTGTTCAACCTCTTGTATGGCAGAGAGCTCCCCCGTGCCTTTTTCTTGACGGTCAAGCGCCACAATAACCCCTTTGGCTTTAGCGCCGCAATTGTTAATGATATCTTGGGCCTCTCGAATCGCAGTACCGGCTGTAATGACATCATCGATGATGAGGATGTCTCCCTCTAAAGGATGCCCAACGATGCTTCCACCCTCGCCATGATCTTTCACCTCTTTTCGGTTAAAGCTGTAAGGTACGCTTTGATTGAATTGGTCATTCAGCGCGATAGAGGCAGCAGATGCTAATGGTATACCCTTGTAGGCAGGGCCAAACAAGACATCAAACTTGAGACTACTTGCCACAATCGCATGGGCGTAGAATTTTCCTAGTTCGGATAGATGACTCCCAGTATTGAAGAGACCTGCGTTAAAAAAATACGGGCTCACCCTTCCAGACTTTAAAGTAAACTCACCAAACTTTAATACGCCGGTTTCGAGTGTGAAGTCCACAAAATCCTTCTGATACTGTTCCATCAAATATTCCTAAACAATTAAAATGAATGCAATGAGAATTATAACAATTAATGTCAATGGAATTCGTGCGGCTGAAAGAAAAGGCTTCTTCAATTGGCTAAAAAAACAAAACGCTGACGTTGTCTGCCTCCAAGAGATTAAGGCGCAAGAGGACCAGCTTGATGAGCGCTTTTATCCCGATGATATGCATACCTTTTATCATAGCGCTGAGCGAAAAGGTTATAGCGGGACAGGCCTCTACTGTAAATCTAAGCCTGATAAGATTTCTTTCAGTCCTTGGGATGATATGAATTCGGAGGGTAGAATTATACAGGCCGACTTTGGAGATCTCAGCGTGCTCTCAATCTATCTGCCCTCTGGCTCATCAAAAGAGGAGAGGCAAGCCCTAAAAATGGAGTTTATCTATGAACGTTTTCTACCTCACTTAAAAGACCTGCAGAAAGATGGAAGGAAATATATCATTTGTGGAGACTGGAACATCGCCCACAAAAAAATTGATTTAAAAAATTGGCGTTCTAACCAGAAGAACTCAGGCTTTCTTCCAGAGGAGCGGGCATGGCTGGATATACTTTATGACGAGGTTGGGTATATCGATTCGTTCAGAGAAATTAATAAAGAAGAGTTTCAGTACACCTGGTGGTCAAATAGAGGGCAGGCTTGGTTAAACAATACGGGTTGGAGACTGGATTATCAGGTGGTCAGTGCAAACCTTGCTGGAGCTGCGCATTCCTGCGAGATTTATAAGGATGAGCGCTTCTCAGATCACTCCCCTTTGACTATTGATTATCGAATATGACAGATACAAAACATCATCGAAAAATTCAAAGTTTTGTTAAGCGCTCTGGAAGACTTTCTAAAGGGCAATCACTGGGACTCAATGAGCTATGGAGTGATTACGGGATTAACATAGCTAGTTCAACGCTGGACTTTGAAGAAATCTTTTCGAATCAGAATAATGTTACCCTGGAGGTGGGTTTTGGGAATGGTGACAGCCTTCTTGAGATGGCCATAGAACAGCCTTACCAAAACTTTCTGGGTATTGAGGTTTATGAGGCTGGGGTCGGCAGACTGATCAACGAGGCGAGCAAGAAAAGTATTAGCAATCTTAGGGTCATCAAGGAGGATGCGGTCGAAGTTCTTGAAAACAATATACCCAACAAAAGCATTTCCAATTTCCAACTATTTTTTCCTGATCCTTGGCACAAAAAGAGGCACCATAAGCGTAGAATTGTACAAAAGAGTTTTTTAGATCTGTTATCCAGAAAACTACAAGATAGCGGAATGGTTCACATCGCAACCGACTGGGAGGACTATGCGGAGCAGATAATGGATACGCTTGAATCTCACCCGCACTTTAAAAATCGCGCTGGAGACCATATGTATTCTGAAAGGCCTGAATATAGGCCGCTTACAAAATTTGAAAATAGAGGTCAAAAATTGGGTCACGGAGTTTGGGATATTATCTTTACAAAAAAAAAGGGGGGTTAAATGTTATTTCCTATATTTGTAGTAGTCACTCTTGCTGAAATCTACGTACTGGTCAGTGTCGGTCAAGCGATTGGCGGACTATCGACAGTACTCCTCGTCATTATTACTGCATTTATTGGATCAAGCCTTCTGAGACAGCAGGGCTGGTCTACTATGGCAAAAGCGCAACAAAGCATGGCCGAAGGAAGAACGCCTGCGATGGAAATGCTAGAGGGAGTTGTAATTTTGGTTTCTGGAATCCTGTTGCTCACGCCCGGCTTTTTGACAGACGGTCTTGGACTTCTTGGACTGATGCCATGGAGCAGGCATTACTTTATCAATCACTTCCTCGAAAAGAATGCAGAGAGAGTCTTTAGGTCAAGAAATTCAGTATTTATTCATCGCTCAGATTCAACTGAAACAAAAAACAAAAAAGATGAAACTATTGAAGGTGAGTTTTGGGAAGACAAATAAGCTTAATACCTTCAATAGAATCTAGTTCCTAGCATGCAAGATAAAAACACTCTCGACGATTGGCTCAATTGGCAAGAAGCCCTAATGGAAGAAACAATCGTTCTTGGCCTTGACCGTGTCCAAATCGTCTATGACAGACTATTTCCAAATGGAGTCCCTTACAGCGTAATTACGGTTGCTGGAACCAATGGCAAAGGCTCTACTGTCTCCTTTATTGATAGCATCTATTACCAATCTGAATTTAAGGTGGGTCGCTCTACCTCTCCTCACCTATTGAAATACAATGAGCGCTTCGCAATAGATGGGGTTGATGTTTCAGACGAAGTCATCATCAACGCGTTCGAACTCATTGAAACAGAACGAAACGACGTTACCCTCACCTACTTTGAATTTTCAACGCTAGCAGCATTAATCATCTTTGCAGAGGCCAAGGTCGACCTTGCAATACTTGAGGTTGGCCTAGGAGGAAGACTCGACTCTGTCAACGTTGTCGATAGTGACGTCAGCGTAATCACTAATATTGCGATCGACCATACTGATTATCTTGGTGACACGCGTGAGGCCATTGGCAGGGAAAAGGCGGGCATTATGAGAACGTCTAGACCTTGCATTTGCGGGGACCAGAATCCACCAAAAAGCCTGCTGTCGTATGCCAAAGAAATCAAGACTCCAGTTACTTTCATTTCCGAAGGCTACCCGAGTGATATAGGGCTTGAAGGTGCTCATCAAAGACTCAATGCAGCAGTTGCAATCAAGGCCATTGAAAGCCTCATTGACAAGTTTCCAGTCTCAGAACAAATGATTACTGATGGCGTCAAGACAGCAACTATAAAAGCGCGCTTTGAAAGAAAAATGATAGGGGACAAGCTCATTATTCTTGATGTAGCTCACAACCCAGCTGCGGTAAAAACACTTGTAGATACCTTAGCAGAGTCGCCTATGAAAACAGTCGCTATCTTTTCAGCACTAATCGATAAGGATATTATTGATATGGTCAACCTGGCCTCAGAGTCAATCCAGCACTGGTATCTGGTTCCCTTGTCGTCAGAGAGAGCGATTGAATCAAGAGAGCTTAAAAATAAATTTTCCAACCCAAACTTAACATCAATTTGCGATGATATGAACGACGCTATAAAGCAGTCATTAGCACTAAAAGACATCGAGAGAGTAGTGATTTTTGGCTCTTTTTATACGATTGCTGATGCAACCCTTATTATTGATCAAATCTAATTTCTATAAGAGTGGGTAGATAACTACAAAGCCCTTGAAACTATTGTAAAATTGAATCTATCTATCAGGGAGCTCATGAGCAATTTTTTTAACAACGTTTGGAGTGCTATCAGTTTACTGGCTTGGTCAGATTGGGTTACCCTTATAATTCTCATCGTATTTGTTGTTAGGGGCTTTGTTCAGGGCCTTGCGAAAGAGGTAATCAGCTTTATTTTTGTTATTTTTGCAATAGTCATAGCCTGGCTGTATTACGAAACCTTCGCGAAAACTTTTTTAAACTCCTGGATTAGCTCAGACAATCAGTCGATTTATGCTCTATCATTTGGTGGAATATTTCTGAGTATTTGGTTGGTTAAAAAAGGCTTGTATAGAATCGCGAGCGCCTCATCAAGCAATCAAAACCCAAATGAACTCAACCGCCCATTTGCAAATATTGTTATCAGCCTCTTAATAGCTACCATCAGCTTTAACTATTTAGGCATGATTTCAGATCTCAATACATTTGATTCATTAATAGCAAATGAATCGCTTAGAAATTTTGTCTCATTTATAGTGCTCTTTGCAATATTGACGCTTGCTCTTCTAGCGCTATCAAAGATTCTTAATATTAAGATTGATACAGAAAATCCTTCATTAATGGCGCCTGCTTATGAGGGTATATTAAGAGCTCTGAGTACTTTAGATGTTCTCATCAATGCAAGAAATATTGTTGGACTTAAGAATAAATTTTTTGGCGCAATATTAGGTCTATTCAAAGGAGGTACGTTCGTCTTAATTGCCGTTCTTATTCTTCAAAGCATGTCTTGGGTTACTCAAAATCATGCCTGGGTAGAAACTACTGGCGCACTAAGAACATTTCAGGACTGGTCTGTTGACATCAAGCCAGTCTTGTCAAAACATCTGCTATTTGTTGAATTGGAGCCAGGTGATGTTGTTGTAGAGTTTATAGAAAGCGAAATTTTAAAGGAATAAAATATGTGCGGAATTATTGGAATCCTCTCAACAACAAAAAAAGATGTAGGTCTATACATTTATGATGCACTTACAATTATTCAGCATCGTGGACAAGATGCCGCAGGAATCACGACTGCTAGCAAAGGTCGATTCTTCATGCGAAAGGGTAATGGCCTAGTACGAAACGTATTTAGAACCAAGCATATGGAAAAACTCATAGGTGATATGGGTATCGGCCACATTCGCTATCCGACTGCAGGAAGCTCTTCTGAAGCTGAAGCTCAGCCCTTTTACGTTAACTCACCTTACGGAATAGCATTTGCACACAATGGAAATTTGACTAATGCCAATGCACTTGCGCAAGAAATCTTCGAACAAGATCTGCGACATATCAATACTAATTCAGATTCCGAAATACTGCTCAATATATTGGCTAGTGAAATTGCCGAAGAGCAGAAGCATAGAATTAATGAGAATGATATTTTTAAAGCTGTAACCAAACTTCACCTAAGAGTCAAGGGAGCTTATGCGGCCATCGGAATGATTCCAGGTTATGGAATATTTGGCTTTAGAGACCCTAATGGCATACGTCCTCTCATACTTGGAGAAAGGACAACCAGTGAGGGAACTAAATACATGCTGACCTCAGAAAGCGTTGCTTTGACAGCACTTGGATATAAAATTACACGGGATATAGCCCCCGGTGAAGCGGTTGTCATAGACCGCAATGGGCAGGTTCACTCTCACCAGTGCTACACAAATTCAAGGCTATCGCCCTGTATTTTTGAGTTTGTTTATTTTGCAAGGCCTGACTCAATTATCGATAACATCTCGGTCTATAAGTCTCGACTAAGAATGGGCGAAAAGCTTGCCGATAAAATTAAATCAAAATGGCCGAATGAAAAAATAGATGTCGTGATGCCCGTTCCTGATACTTCTCGAACAGCAGCACTTCAATTGGCTAACCATTTAGATGTGAAGTATAGAGAAGGCTTCATTAAAAATCGCTATATCGCTAGAACATTTATCATGCCAGGGCAAAAACAAAGAAAAAAATCAGTGCGTCAAAAACTAAGTGCAATTGAACTTGAGTTCAAAGATAAAAATGTACTGCTTGTTGACGACTCAATTGTGCGCGGAACAACGAGTAAAGAAATTGTTCAAATGGCTAGATCTGCAGGTGCAAAGAAGGTCTTTTTCGCTTCAGCTGCACCTCCCGTTCGATATCCTAATGTCTATGGTATTGATATGGCAAGTAAAAACGAATTCATAGCGCATGAAAAAACTACTGAAGAGGTTTGTGAGGCAATTGGTTCAGATAAATTAATTTATCAAAACCTTGATGATTTGATTTGGAGTGTTCAACAAGGCAACCCAGCAATTAAAACATTTGATTGCTCATGCTTTGATGGGAATTATCTAACTAATGATATCGATAAGCCATACCTTGATAACCTTGCAGCAGAAAGATCTGATCAGGCTAAAGAGGGCAATATCACCAACGAAAGCTCTGAATTGATCTACAATGATGCTGATTAATCAACAAAACTATGGAAGATAAAGGATTTAAAACTAAATCAGTTCGTGAGGGTCATCAATCCTCAAGCGAGCAGGAACACTCTGCTGCCATTTTTTTAACATCCAGTTATCGTTTTGATAGTGCTGAACAAGCAGCTGAGCGCTTTGAGACAAATCAAGGCAATGTCTACTCAAGATTTACTAACCCAACAGTAAGTGCTTTTCAAGGTAAACTGGCTGCGCTCGAGGGTGCTGAAAAATGTCAGGCGACAGCCAGCGGCATGTCGGCCATCTTTGCAACCATTATGACCATACTTAAGCCGGGCGAGCACATGGTTGCCTCTCGATGTATGTTCGGAACAACCATTGTTCTTTTAAATAGTATTATTGAAAAATTTGGCATTCAAGTTACCTTTGTCGATTTGCCAGATCTTGATGGATGGCAGAAAAGTATTCAAAAGAATACAAAATTATTTCTTTTAGAGACTCCTTCCAATCCTTTGGGTGAAGTTGTAGATATAGAAAAACTATCTGCAATTTCAAAGAAAAATGAAATTGTTCTTGCGGTAGATAACTGCGTAATGTCTCCTGCACTTCAAAGGCCATTATCACTTGGCGCTGATCTTGTGATTCACTCAGCTACAAAATACATTGATGGTCAAGGGAGATGCCTTGCTGGAGCGGTTGCTGGTAAAGCGTCAATTGTTGATGCAATTAGTTCGTTTACACGAAGCACTGGGCCCACACTCAGCGCTTTCAATGCCTGGGTTGTCCTCAAGGGTCTTGAAACTCTGAGCCTAAGAATGAAGGCCCATAGCGAGGGCGCCCTAAAACTTGCTCTTTGGCTTGAAACTCAAGCTTTTGTTGAGAGAGTTCATTATGTTGGACTAGAAAGCCATCCTCACCATAAGATAGCTAGCAAACAGCAGACAGGCTTTGGAGGTATTGTTTCATTTGAGGTCAAAGGGGGTAGAAATGAGGCATTCAAACTCATCAATAATACGAGAATGATTTCAATTACTGCGAACTTGGGTGACGCTAAAACAACGATTACTCACCCATCAACTACAACGCATGTAAGGCTGACAAATGAAGAAAAAGAGCAAACACATATTTCAGAAAGCTTGATTCGCATCTCTGTCGGACTTGAAAATATTGAAGATATCATTGATGACATTAGGCCTTAAGTTGAATTACGCCTCAATTCAACTATGTTAAAATTTATCCATCAAAAGATTTGACAGGACTTATGAAGCAAAACAGCTACTCTTATGAAGATTTAATCCAATGTGGAAAGGGTGAACTGTTTGGTCCTGGTAATGCTCAACTGCCTCAGCCACCGATGCTGATGTTTGATCGTATAACAAATATCAGTGAGAATGGTGGTGACTATGGCAAAGGTGGGATGACTGCTGAGCTCGATATAAATAAAGATTTATGGTTTTTTGATTGCCACTTTAATGAGGACCCGGTGATGCCTGGATGCTTAGGTGTGGATGCTATGTGGCAGTTAGTCGGTTTTTATCTTGGCTGGCTAGGTGGCCCTGGAAGGGGTCGTGCGCTTGGTTCAGGCCAAGTCAAGTTCACAGGACAAGTCCTCCCAACAAGCAAAAAAGTGACATACAACGTAAGCCTTTCGAGAGTTATTGCGCGAAAACTTTATATGGGAATTGCCGATGCTACTATGGAGGTTGATGGCAAAACTATCTATGAGGCAACAAACCTTAAGGTTGGATTGTTTACTGATACCTCAGCATTCTGATGAATAGAGTCGTAGTTACTGGTATGGGCATCGTTAGCAGTCTTGGTGCTAATAAATTAGAAGTCTTAGAGTCCCTTAAGTCAGCAAAATCTGGAATTGCGTTTAGCGAAAAATATAGGGAGATGGGTCTAAGATCTCATGTTCATGGTTCTATTCCAGAAGTTGATACTAGCGAGATTATTGACCGTAAGATGCTCAGGTTTATGGCAGATGCAGCAATTTACAATGCTGTAGCCTTAGACGAGGCTATCAAAGAATCTGGCCTGAGTCCTGAAATGATTTCTCATGAAAGAACAGGTCTCATTATGGGCTCTGGCGGAGCCTCCAATCAAAATATTGTAGAGTCGGCGGATATTTTAAGAGAGAGAGGCATCAAAAGAGTTGGGCCTTACCGCGTTCCAAGAACAATGGGCTCAACAACCTCAGCATGTCTTTCTACCCTATTTAAAATCAAAGGTATTAACTATTCAATCAGTTCTGCTTGCTCAACCAGTGCTCACTGCATTGGAAATGCAATGGAACAAATCCAGTTGGGTAAACAAGATGTAGTCTTTGCAGGTGGAGGAGAAGAGCTTGATTGGTCTCTAACTATGTTGTTCGATGCAATGGGCGCCCTCTCTTCAAAATACAATGATTCACCTTCACAGGCGTCGCGCGCTTTTGATGCGGATAGAGATGGGTTCGTTATTTCAGGAGGTGGAGGCGCTCTAGTTCTTGAATCTTTAGATCATGCACAAGCCCGTGGGGCAAAAATTATTGCTGAGCTTGTTGGCTATGGAGCAACTTCGGATGGCTATGATATGGTAGCACCTTCTGGAGAAGGAGCTAAAAGATGCATGGAGATAGCAACTGCTAGTGTAAGCGGCGCCATCGATTATATTAATGCTCACGGCACATCAACTCCTGTTGGAGATGTCAAAGAGCTTGGCGCAATAAAAGAGGTTTTTGGGGATAATATACCTCTCATAGGTTCTACTAAGTCTTTGTCTGGGCATGCTCTTGGAGCGGCAGGGGTTAATGAGTCAATCTACTCACTCTTAATGCTTCAAAATGACTTTGTTGCTGAATCTGTTAATATTGAAAATCTTGACATTGAAGCCACTGGAATGCCTATTGTGATGGAAACAAAAGATGTAAAACTGAGCCGAGTACTTTCAAATAGTTTTGGCTTCGGTGGAACTAATGCTTGTCTTGTTTTTGAGAAATTTAGCTAATATAGCCGACTAAGGCCTGGCATCAATCTCTTTTTTCTCTTTTTCAGATGGGAGCATATCCTCCTTTGAAATCCCAAGGGCAAGAATCATTGAACTTGCAACATAAATTGAAGAGTAGGTTCCAATAATAACACCCACAATCAACGCACCAGCAAAGCTGTTGATTACTTCACCGCCTAAATAAAACAAAGCAAGAAGAACGAGCAAAGTCGTAAGTGAGGTCATGATTGTTCGAGATAATGTCTGGTTAAGGGCTTCATTGACGATAGGCTCAGGCTCTACATGACGAGTTGCCAAAAAGTTTTCACGTATTCTATCAAAGACAACAATCGTGTCATTCAGAGAATAACCAATAACTGCAAGGATAGCTGCTAGAACTGTCAAATCAAATTCAATCTGAAGAATCGAAAAAACTCCGAGAGTGATAATGACATCATGAACTATAGCTGCAATTGAACCCAAGGCGAATCGATATTCGAATCTGAATGCGACATAGATTAATATACCTATAAGGGCATATAGCATCGCAAGCCCGCCATCATTAGTGAGCTCTTCTCCTACCTTTGGACCAACAAATTCGACTCTCCTTACATCAATACCTTCACCTAGCATCCTGATAATAGATGAGCTTAACTTTGCACTAGATGTTGCTTGTGGCTCTAACTGAATAAGCACCTCAGTGTCTGAGCCAAAATATTGTACGTTGGCTCCTTTGTATTCTGCTTCTGCAAGTTTAGTTCTTATGCTTTCTAGGTCAGCAGTTTTTTCATAACCTAACTCAATTAGTGTACCGCCCGTAAAGTCGATGCCGAATTTTAATCCTTGCAAACCCAAGGAGGCTATTGAAACTATCAGCAAAATGGCAGAGAAAATCAATGCAAACTTACGTTTACCAACAAAATCAATCACAGGAATATTTAAAGATCTGAGACTCATATTGCTAACTCCTCAACTTTTTTACCGCCATAGATTAGATTGATAATTGCTCTTGAGACAATGATTGCTGTAAACATTGATGTGATGATGCCAATAGTTAAAGTGACCGCAAAACCCTTAATAGGGCCGGTACCAAAACTAAACAACACAATCGATGCGATGAGCGTTGTTATATTAGCATCTGCAATTGTCAGTAAGGCTTTTTCATAGCCGGAGGATATTGCTTTTTGAATATTTTTACTGGAGCGCATCTCTTCTTTAATACGCTCAAAAATTAAAACGTTTGCGTCAACTGCCATACCCACAGTCAGCACAATTCCCGCTATTCCAGGGAGTGTGAGTGTCGCTTGAATCAATGACAAAATAGATATAATAGTAACCAAGTTAAGAGTCAAGGCTAAATTTGCAACCAGCCCAAAAACTCGGTAACGCCATGCCATAAAAATCAGCACTAAGCCAAAACCAACGAGCACAGAAATTAACCCTTTTTGAATATTATCAGCACCAAGACTTGGACCAATAGTTCTCTCCTCAATAATCTCTACTGGGGCAGAGAGAGATCCAGCCCTTAAAAGAAGCGCTAAATTTGTTGCTTCTCTGGCACTATCTAATCCTGTAATTTGAAAACGATTTGAAAAAGTACCCTGAATCGTCGCAGCGTTAATTATATCTTGCGTCTTAGAGCGCTTCTTAACAGCAACGCCATCTTCCATCACGGTTTCTACCTGGTTTTCGATAAAGACAACCGCCATTCTATAGCCTAAGAACTCTTTTGTAGTATCGAGCATAGAACGGCCGCCAGAGCTATCGAGAACAATGCTGACGCTCGGCTGGTTGTTCTCATCCATACTGGAAGAGGCGTCAACTATGTTTTCACCAGTTGTAATCACATTAGACTTTAAAAGGAGAGGCCTGCCATCTTTAAACTTATAAATTTTTGAACCTGTAGGCGTTTTTCCTGATTGAATTGCAGTCTGGACATCATTTTTTTCATCAACCAACCTAAACTCAATAGTTGCTACGGCGCCTAAAATCTCTTTTGCTCTTGCGGTATCTTGAACTCCGGGCAATTGAACCACGATTCTCTCTGTTCCTTGTTGCTGGATGATAGGCTCAGCAACACCCAACTCATTCACACGATTTCTGAGCGTCGTAATATTTTGTTTTAATGCGCCATTTTTTGCATCTGCTTGAGCAGCAGCTGAAATTTCAAGTCCTATTTCAAGTTCTTGCTCACTGCCTTCAGCAATAACCAAGTCAGGTAAGTCCTCTTTTATGACCTTTTTTGCCTCATTTTTGAGCGCTTCACTTTTGAATGAAACAAAAAGCAGATTATCTTCTTTACGGATTTTCTTATACAGCTTGTCTTTTCTGAGTGCCGCTCTAAGTTCATTGTAATAGCGATCAACAGCCATTGTTGTGACAGCGTTCATGTCAACCTCTAAGAGGAAATGAACACCGCCCCTAAGATCAAGGCCTAATGACATCGCCTTTCCACCAAGATTTGTAAGCCACTGAGGAATTGATGGCGCTAAATTAAGAGCTACAACGTAATTTCTTGTGAGCGAGTCTTTCAAAATTGCTTTGGAAGATAGTTGTGATTGAGAGTCATTAAATCTGACCAAAACATTCTTATCCTCAAGAGAAATCGATTTAAAGTTCACCCCATTATCTGACAATGTACCATTGATTTTATCTAGGTCTCTCTGACTGACATCATAGTTACCAGATCCAGAAATTTGAATCGCTAAATCTGAACCATAAAGATTTGGCAATGCATATAGACCTAAAATAAATAGGAAAAATACAATTAGAAGATTTTTCCAGGCTGCGTAATGGTTCATATGGTGTATTTGCCCTTTATTCCGCTTTTTCTATTGCTTTCGTCTTAGCCTTTGACTTACTGGTTGCCTTAGTCATTGGCTTGACACTACCTTTTGGCATTTTTTGATTGATACCTTGCTTTTGAACTTTCATAGAAACGCCCGAAGAAACCTCTATTTCAGCAAAAGATTCATCAACAGCAGTTATTTTTCCAATAACGCCACCATTAGTAACAACTTCATCACCCTTCTTTAATTCTTTCAATAAGTTTTTATGGTCTTTAGCTCTTTTTTGTTGTGGTCTGATTAGTAAAAAATACATCAGCACAAACATTGCAATCAGAAAAATTTCTGGTGGTAGATTCATCTTTCACTCCAAAAAATAATAAAGGGGTTATTTTATCTTAGTTAGGCCGCCCATGTAGCCCTGTAGGACTTTTGGTATAGTAATACTGCCATCAGCATTTTGATAGTTTTCAATCACTGCCACCAATGTTCTGCCAACTGCTAATCCTGAGCCATTTAAAGTATGCAAAAACTCTGACTCATTTGTCTCTGGATTCTTCCATCTAAGCTGCATTCTTCTTGCTTGAAACGATTCAAAACAAGAGCATGAAGAAATTTCACGATAGGCATTCTGACCTGGAAGCCACACTTCCAAATCATAGGTTTTTGCGGAAGAAAAGCCTAGATCACCTGTACAGAGAGTAACTTTTCGATAGGGCAACTCTAATAACTTCAGTATGCCTTCTGCATCATTCGTCAACTCTTCGAGAATATTGTATGATTCAGAAGGTTTTGAAATTTGAACGAGCTCAACTTTCTCGAACTGGTGCTGTCTAATTAGTCCGCGCGTATCTTTTCCATAAGAACCAGCCTCTGATCTAAAGCAAGGGGTATGTGCAACAAACTTAAGTGGCAGCTCAGATTCTTTCAAAATTGAATCTCGGACAAGATTTGTAACAGGAACTTCTGCAGTAGGAATTAAATATAAAGCTCTTGCCTCGCCCTCCTCGCCGTGCAGATGCGTTTTAAATAAATCGGCCTCAAATTTAGGTAATTGACCTGTACCCATTAATGAATCTGAATTTACCAAATATGGTGCATAAGTCTCTTTGTAATTATTATTTTCAGTATGATGATCCAACATAAACTGAGTTAAAGCACGCTGAAGCTTTGCCAGCCTCCCAGTAATAACAACAAACCTTGAGCCAGAAATCTTAGCTGCTGCTGCAAAATCAATTCCGTGTAACTCACCTAAATCAACATGATCTTTAGGCTCAAAATCAAATGGTGTTGGCCCCTCTTTTGGCCAACTTGAAACTTCCTCATTCTCATCTTCAGAATTGCCCTTAGGCACAGAAGGATGGGGTATATTGGGCATTGATAAAGCAATATCACTAATCTTTGACTGAATTTCTTGGAGTTCAACCTTAGCGTTATCAAGCTTTTCACCAAGGTCTGACACCTCTTTAAGAAGTGGCTCAATATTTTTACCACTTGCCTTAGCCTGACCTATAGATTTAGATTTGGTATTACGAAGATTTTGTAACTCCTGAGTCTGAACTTGGATAATTTTTCTTTGATTTTCAAGCTCATTGAATTCGTCAACATCAAAGGAAAAATTTCGTCTTTTGAGTTGCTCAACAACAAAATCTATATTCCCTCTTAAAAGCTTACTCTCTAGCATGATACTCAGTTAAATTAATATGCGTAAATTATACTATGTACTAACGAAGCAGGGTCATTGTTAGCTTGGCATCAGTCTTTATTGAATCACTTCAAAATTAATCGTCTTAATATTGATACTTAATTTCTAGGTTCACTCTCTGATAATCATCTAGGGCGGCATAAGCACGATTATCTTTAGCATCGATATAAGTTCCACTTAAAGAGGCTTGCCACTGATCATTAATGTCCCAATCTAGCGTTGCTGAACTGAGATTGAGGTCATTATTGGAGGATATGACATTAGATAAGCCCCATTTCCAGTCAGAGTCTCCAAAATTATCACTGACGCTGAACATGTAGCTCATGTTATTTCGTTTTGCACCTACACCAACACCTAAAATTGAAGGCGTTAAATAATCATTAGCATAATCCAAAAGATACTGAGAATTAATAGATATAAGCCACTGCCTATCATCGTTTTGAATATCAAATGCCAAGTCCCAATCAAGCCGATCTACTTTAATAAATTGTCCCGTTCGATTGTGCTGAACATTGTTCTTGAGGGCAATATCAAATTTAAGCAAAAAGTCATCAAAAGCCTTGTTCATACCAAAACCTATTAATTGATAAGGGGTTGCATAAACCATCCCATCAGTTAGATTAATGAGCGCATCATTGGGCACTAGTTGACCCAAATACAATGCCATATCACTTCCCTCACTGCTAATTCCGTATCGCATTCCAAATTCATCATAGGTATCATTTTTCAGAATAAGGAGGCTACTCTTCGAAACTTTTGGATTCGTATTGTAAAAAAAACTTAAATCACTATGATCAAAATAGCGGGTGGCGCTTAAAAACCACTGAGGAATCACAGATGGATCTGTCAACCCTCCAGAAGGATTAACAACGTCAATTGCACCGCCTTCGAGCTCACCCCAGCCAATGGTATATTTACCTATCTTAGTGCTCCAGTCATCAAAGCTAAACTGTAAAAAAGCCTGCTCAACCTCTAAATCACTTTTTTCAGTTGAATAATTGCTGTCACTGGGCCAGTATTTGGTTGCCTTTAATTCAACCTCTCCATAACCTGAATCAGAGACGCTACCACTAGTTCCGAGAGTCAACTCTGTTCTTTCTTGAGTGGTACTGTAATCACTTGCAGGATTGAAACCCCACTTTTGAGTCACTCCAAGATCTAGCCAAGGTAATCTTTTTTCTTCAATAGCAGCTTCTTCTCCAAAGATATCACTATCATCAGACCACTCATCAAAATCCCCTTCAGACTCATCAAAAGCAATGTCGTCATCAAAAAATGAGTCGTCTGCATTGACATTCATTAAGAAGGTAAAGCCAAATATTACAAATATTAATTGTCTTAGAACACTATTTAACATCTTAAGATTTATTTGGCCTGTTTGCGAAGATCTTTCAGATATTTCTCTCTGAAGGCCTGATCAGTAAGGGCTCTCTGAGTTAAAAAATCCTCTTTAATGTCCATATCAAAATTGATAGCCTCAAGCCTCATATTGGTTAGCCTGTTACTGACAGTATTAAAAAATGTCAAACTTCTACCCATCCAAACATCATTAATTTTTTCAACTTTACCTACCTCAAGCTTTTTAATAGGATTGGAGTTCTTATCAAACATTTGAACCTTCAAGGTAATGAATCTTTCAGTATCTACCCAACTCTGGGTTTTTCCATAACTACTTTTACTGAGTCGATGAGGCTTTGGTGTCGACTCAATGACGGCAACGTCACGACCTCTAAACTTACCTTGCTCTAGTAATTCATAGGTATAGTCATCGAGCTTTCCGGACTCCTGATCTTCTGTTGTCATTTCAGTTCCAAAAATACTAGCCGACTCAGTCTCCTCGTCATCACTATTTCTGACACTTATTCTCTTCACCTTTCCAAGCGCAGACAAATAGAGCCAGGTCTCATTATCTCTGTCACTATCATCATAGCTGTAAGAGAGCATTCCAATGCCTCTCTCACTGGCTGGCTCAAGAATGATTGCGACACTCTTGGTATCCTTATCATCAACGCCAGTATTGATTTGTGCATTCTCGACTAATTTAACACGGGGCTTTTCAGCACACTTAATCTTGCCATCCTTTTTGCCATATTTACAAGTCGTTAACTTCATTCTGGTGAACGCAGAGTCTGTTGACTTTCTGGACTCTTCGTCAACTCTTTCCATGATTTCTCTTGCGCTCATATCAGTATCAGCACTGACATTAAGACTAAACATTGCTACACAGAAACTTAACATGAGCAGTTTTAAGTTCAAATCATTTCTTACTGGTTTATTCATTTTGAAACCTCTATAAAGTTTAAATTATCATCAACGTCTTTCTGGCCAAATTTTGGCTTGAATATCATTATCAGTGCAGGGAAAAACAACAGGTCACATAGCAGCGCTACAAAAATTGCTAAGGAGCCAAAGCCCCCTATTTTAGCTAATCCTAAATAGTCACTAAAGGTTAACATAAAAAACCCACAACCCAGTATGAGTGTAGTAAACGTAACCGCCTGACCAACCTCTTTTATGGTTTCAACCAGCGCGATTTTCATGTTGTGGTTTTGAGCGAGTGACATTCTGTAATGACTAATAAAGTGAATTGTATCATCGACCGCAATACCAATAATTAAAGGTGCAATCATGAGCGTATCTGTATCCAGCGAAATCCCAAGTAGGCCCATTAACCCAAAAGCCAATGTTGCTGGAATTAGGTTTGGAACAATCGAGATTACACCTGCCTGCAATGAACCAAGTGTCAACATCATAAGCAAACTGATAACAACTGCTGCTATCGCCAAACTCTTAAATTGATTCTTGCTGATATCATCTGCTAGCCTCATCATCAATGCAAATGAGCCAGTAATTTGAACCTTGAGTTCTGGATAGGTTGCTGTAAGCTTGTTAAACTCGTTATTGATATCCTTCTGTATCTCATCAAAAAAATCTTTGTATTCTTCTGATCCTGCATTCCTGAGTTGAACACTAATATGGCTTTTACTGAAATCATCACTGACTAAGGCTCTCCGCTCCTCTGGATTGGAACTATTAAAGAGATAAAGGAGCTGGGAGACTGCAATCTGACTGTCAGGAATAGTTCTGAATTCCTCTGAACTTTGCATAATCGCATGAGTATCTTTAACGAGGTCAGCTAGGGAATTTGTACGGATAATGTAATCACTATAACTATCTTCGATTTTAGTCTGAAGTCTATCCATCGAGCTTAATACCGCAGGATCCATGATTCCATCAGATACAGCAGTATCAACCACTATGACCATGTTTCCAGTCCCCATCATATTGTCATCAACAATGTCATATGCCTGTCCAATTGGAACATCGTCAGAATAAAGTTCAACTAGATTAGAGTCTATTTTTACTTGCGTTGCGCCATACAAAAACACGATAAACCCGCCAAAAAATATGATGGCAATCAGGTATCGAAAACGCTCTACAAAAGCTGGGATTCTGTCTAATAACGGCTGGAGCCACTCTGCGCTCACTAACCAGGTCAAACCAACTTTTTGTGATGCACTTAATAGGGGTTTTGCAAAGAAACATAAAAAACTTAATATCTTTGATTTCAGCAATAGGACTAGAGCTCTAATTCCTTTTTTGTTATAAGTATCTTCATTACTTGATTTTTTAATCTGCATTGGATGCCAGTAATTTAACAAAACGGGTAGCAAGTAGATTGTGTATAAAAAGGCAAAGAAAACCCCTGCCGCGGAAGAAAGGCCAAACTGTACAAACATCGGCATGCCTATTGCAGCAAGTGATGACATACCTGCCATTGTTGTAATGGTTGTTAGGAGTATTGGAACCCCAGTCTTGCCATAAGCTTTAGAGAGTGCCTCATTGTGCTCCTTCCCATCTCGCCTAAAAAACAAATAGGAGCTCATAACATGAACACAGTCTGCAACACCTACCGCAATAACAAGCATTACTGTTAAAGCGATGAGAGTTGTTGATGCTAAGTTCAACCAACTCAGGCCACCAATGACAAACAATATACTCAGACCTATTGCAAGCTGAGGAAGAACAACCGCGCTGGCAGAGCGAAACAAAGTCCAAAGCAAGAGGTTTATGATGACTACCATTCCTACCAATAAGAATGCAGCCTGGATAAGAGTGTCCATAGCTAAAGAGATCATTGCAGAGTTACCAATTGGATAAAAGTTGAAATGCTCAGTCATCTCTGGCTGCTCTGTGATCGCTGTTATAGCCTTCATAAATGGAATATAAAGGGCAGGCTCGTCGGGCTGGTATTCAATTTTTTGGATGACAGCACTATCATCCATGCTAGCATCAAAATCATCACTCCAATCATCGTCAGAAAAAAGAGAGACGTCATCACTAGACTCTTGAACAACTGGAATAGCGCCAAAATCCGTTTTGATAGAGATTGCCCCATAGCGATGATCCTTAGAAAACATAAATAGCTCAAGAGAAGGCTGATCGTCTGCCTCAGAACTAATGGCATTGAGCTTACTGACATCACTTGGAATATTTTTAGGCACTAAGCGGGGCGAACTTAAAACATCGTCATCATTTTTCTGAATTCTAATGTTTGATAAAGATTGAACGCGCTTGATGTGCGATAGTGATTCAACAATATCTGGAGTTAAGCCATACTGGTTAAGCCATACATCATCACTGATTTGCTCATAATTATCTAGAGTCTCTGTGATCTCTGCGATTAAAGTAAGCGATTTATTTGAGAAGACATCACCGTCTTTAGCTTCATAAACAATGAAGAGACCGTCATCACTTCCAAATTGATCCCGGAACTCATCCAAAGCCTCGATTGCAGGGTCGGACTCACTAAACCAGACATCAAATGATGTATCTAGTACAAAACGAGAGGCGCCAAAACCCATAAAAATGGTTGATAGCAAAGCAAGTATGAGAACTATTTTGCGATATGGAATAAGTTGGCCAGGTACCCTTGCAAAATACCCATTGAGATAAAGTAATAGATTCTTCATATTTAAGTTACTAACGCCGACTTATATTATATCTATTTGTTCATTAAAGGTTTAAATTCAAGTCTTATCCTTGTCTATTTTTCTGCCAGTAAATGAGGCCTTGAGTATTAATTTGAACGTCAAGACTTAATCTGTCTCTTGCAACATCATTATTGTGAAACCCAATCTCATTCAGTCCTTTAAGAAAATAATCCATCATATTATTATAAATGATTGATTCTGCATCATTTTTGTCTGCATGCTTGATTGCTAAATCGCTTACAAAGTGGATACTTTCTATTAATTTATTGACAACTTTCTTGGTAGGTTTAATGGCTGAAAAATGGGTTAAGCAGACGCGCTCTGGCTTAAAATCCATGATTCGATTGATGCTTTTAGCAAGGGCCTCAGGATCAAACTGGACAGGGCTTGTGCTCGGCAAGATATAGACATCATCTTGATGGTCAAGGTCGCGATATGAGATGCCAAACGTATCGCCTGTAAACATAGTCTTCGTTGTCTTGTCCCAGATGCAAAAATGATGTTTCGCGTGTCCAGGCGTATCAATAAATCTGAGTTCTCTTCCATCAAAATCTAAAATAAAGTTATCATCTGCCTCAGTAACTCTATTGGCATCTATTGGAATAATTTCACCATAATATTCCTTGAATTTCTCTTCTCCATAGACAGCCGTAGCGCCCGCAACGAGTTTACTTGGGTCAATCAAATGACGTGCGCCTCTCGGGTGAACTACTAATCTGGCATTTACACATTGCCGCATCAGCTCACCAGCACCGCCCGCATGATCAAGATGGACATGGGTTGGAACTACATAAGAGACATCTAAAAGAGTGAGGCCGCTCTTCATTAGGGCATTCTCTACAACAGGAACGCTATAATTGGTTCCTGTTTCAATAATGGCAACCTTGCTGTTCTGCCTCAGAAGATATATTGCTGCAAAGTCTTGACTGTAGTATCCGGAATCAACAACATCAATCCCTTCAGCAATATTTATTACTTCTACTGTATTCATCATGAATGCTTTGAAATTAAATTCTTTTTAAGAAGCTTGATTTTACTTGAATTAGTTTAGATAAAAAAATACCCCGCCTTTTAAAAGGTCGGGGTATTTTGAATAAAAGCCTAGCAATGTCCTACTCTCACATGGGGAGACCCCACACTACCATCGGCGCTAAGTGGTTTCACTTCTGAGTTCGGGATGGGATCAGGTGGGTCACACTTGCTATTATCACTAAGCAAACTGCTTACTTGAACTAAGTCGAAACCTAACTCAAATGAATTAAAAAGTTTTTATACCAGAGGTATAACAAAATGGATAAAGTAAAGTTTATAAGGCATATTGCCTGTTGACACAACAACATCTCCAAATATCTTGGGTGTTATATGGTCAAGCCTCACGATCAATTAGTACTAGTTAGCTTCATACATTGCTGCACTTCCACACCTAGCCTATCAACCTCGTAGTCTTCGAGGGATCTTTAGGATTATTAAATAATCAGGGAGACCTAATCTTGGGAGGGGCTTCCCGCTTAGATGCTTTCAGCGGTTATCCTTTCCACACATAGCTACTCGGCAATGCGACTGGCGTCACAACCGAAACACCAGAGGTGTGTCCATTCCGGTCCTCTCGTACTAAGAACAGCTTCCCTCAAGTCTCCAACGCCCACGGTAGATAGGGACCGAACTGTCTCACGACGTTCTAAACCCAGCTCGCGTACCACTTTAAATGGCGAACAGCCATACCCTTGGGACCTGCTTCAGCCCCAGGATGTGATGAGCCGACATCGAGGTGCCAAACACCCCCGTCGATGTGAACTCTTGGGGGGTATCAGCCTGTTATCCCCGGCGTACCTTTTATCCGTTGAGCGATGGTCCTTCCACTCAGAACCACCGGATCACTAAGACCTAGTTTCCTACCTGCTCGACGTGTCAGTCTCGCAGTCAAGCATCCTTTTACCTTTGCGCTCATTGCACGATGTCCGACCGTGCTGAGGATACCTTTGCGCTCCTCCGTTACTCTTTGGGAGGAGACCGCCCCAGTCAAACTACCCACCATGCATTGTTCCCGATCCGGATTACGGACCTAGGTTAGAACCCCAACCATACCAGGGTGGTATTTCAAGGGTGGCTCCACTCTAACTAGCGTTAAAGCTTCAAAGCCTCCCACCTATCCTACACAAGTAGGATCAGAGTTCAATGCAAAGCTGTAGTAAAGGTGCACGGGGTCTTTCCGTCTGGCCGCGGGTATACTGCATCTTAACAGCAATTTCAATTTCACTGAGTCTCGGGTGGAGACAGTGTGGCCGTCGTTACTCCATTCGTGCAGGTCGGAACTTACCCGACAAGGAATTTCGCTACCTTAGGACCGTTATAGTTACGGCCGCCGTTTACTTGGGCTTCGATCAAAAGCTTCGCGCAAGCGCTAACCTCATCAATTAACCTTCAAGCACCGGGCAGGAGTCACACCCTATACGTCCACTTACGTGTTTGCAGAGTGCTGTGTTTTTAATAAACAGTCGCAGCCACCTAGTATTTTCAACTCTTTTCTGCTCTATCAGCGAGTGATTTCACATAACAAGAGTACACCTTCTCCCGAAGTTACGGTGTCATTTTGCCTAGTTCCTTCACCCGAGTTCTCTCAAGCGCCTTAGAATTCTCATCTCGTCCACCTGTGTCGGTTTGGGGTACGGTTTCATATAACCTGAAGCTTAGAGGATTTTCCTGGAAGCATGGTATCACTCACTTCTCCCAAAAGAGGGATCGTTATCACGCCTTGAAATAGAGGTTCCCGGATTTTCCTAAGAACCATTTCTACACGCTTGAACAAGGACAACCATCGCCTTGCTGAGCTAACCTTCTCCGTCTTCCCATCGCAGTTATATGAAGTACGGGAATATTAACCCGTTTCCCATCGACTACGCATTTCTGCCTCGCCTTAGGGGCCGACTAACCCTACGCCGATTAACGTTGCGTAGGAAACCTTGGACTTCTGGCGAGGGGGTTTTTCACCCCCTTTATCGTTACTCATGTCAGCATTCGCACTTCTGATACCTCCAGCAAACCTCGCAGTTCACCTTCAACGGCTTACAGAACGCTCTCCTACCATCGCAATAAATTGCGATCCGCAGCTTCGGTGTATAGTTTAGCCCCGTTAAATCTTCCGCGCAAACCGACTCGACCAGTGAGCTATTACGCACTCTTTAAAGGAATGGCTGCTTCTAAGCCAACCTCCTGGCTGTCTATGCCTTTTCACATCGTTTCCCACTTAACTATAACTTTGGGACCTTAGCTGACGGTCTGGGTTGTTTCCCTTTCCACTACGGACGTTAGCACCCGCAGTGTGTCTGCCATGCTCATACTTTCTGGTATTCGGAGTTTGCAATGGTTTACTAAGTCTTGACGACCCGCTAGCCATAACAGTGCTCTACCCCCAGAAGTAATACATGACGCTCTACCTAAATAGATTTCGGAGAGAACCAGCTATCTCCGGGTTTGTTTGGCCTTTCACCCCTATCCACAGCTCATCCCCTCATTTTTCAACATAAGTGGGTTCGGGCCTCCAGTTAGTTTTACCTAACCTTCACCCTGGCCATGGATAGATCACCCGGTTTCGGGTCTACTCCCAGCAACTAAACGCCCATTTAAGACTCGGTTTCCCTACGGCTCCCCTAATGGTTAACCTTGCTACTGAGAAGTAAGTCGCTGACCCATTATACAAAAGGTACGCAGTCACAGAACAAGTCTGCTCCCACTGCTTGTATGCATACGATTTCAGGTTCTATTTCACTCCCCTCCCGGGGTTCTTTTCGCCTTTCCCTCACGGTACTTGTTCACTATCGGTCAGTAGAGAGTATTTAGCCTTGGAGGGTGGTCCCCCCATTTTCAAACAGCGTTTCACGTGCGCCGCCTTACTCGATTTCACAATTAAAAGATTTTCGTATACGGGACTATCACCCTGTGTCGTTGAACTTTCCAGAACATTCTACTAATCAAAAAATTGCTTAAGGGCTGGTCCCCGTTCGCTCGCCGCTACTAAGGGAATCTCGGTTGATTTCTTTTCCTCTAGGTACTTAGATGTTTCAGTTCCCTAGGTTTGCCTCCTTAACCTATGTATTCAGTTAAGGATAATGATCTTATGATCACTGGGTTTTCCCATTCGGAGATCTCCGGGTTAAAGCTTATTATCAGCTAACCGAAGCTTATCGCAGATTATCACGTCCTTCATCGCCTTCTACTGCCAAGGCATCCGTCGTATGCACTTATTCACTTGACCATATAACCCCAAAGTATCTGGGTTAAATGGTTTCGTATTTCACCTTGTGAAGTCACTAGTTATATCTTTCGATACAATCAGTGAATTCTATTTATCAATGATAGAAATTAATCTATCAATGAGAATCCATATTTTTTGAAATTGTTGTGTCAATGCAATACACCTTACGTTGTATTGTATTTAACAAACTTTACTTCATATCCAAATTGTTAAAGAGCTCCCAGTCCAGTTTGCACCAGAAAGGGTATAAAAACTTAAATAAAACTTATGACTAAATCTTATTTAAGTTTTCACTTGAGAAAAATGGTGGAGCTAAGCAGGATCGAACTGCTGACCTCCTGGATGCAAACCAGGCGCTCTCCCAGCTGAGCTATAGCCCCAATTAAAACTAATAACCCAGAAATTGGTGGGTCTGGGTGGATTTGAACCACCGACCTCACCCTTATCAGGGGTGCGCTCTAACCAACTGAGCTACAGACCCTTAATATCAAAAAAATTGACTTTGGGTTATTGGTCTTTTTTCTCTTACTTTATTATTATCAAACAACTTGTGTGAACACTCATGCTTTTCTTAAGGAGGTGATCCAGCCCCACCTTCCGGTAGGGCTACCTTGTTACGACTTTACCCCAGTCATGAATCACACCGTGGTGACCGTCCTCACTAAGTTAGACTAGCCACTTCTGGTGCAACCCACTCCCATGGTATGACGGGCGGTGTGTACAAGACCCGGGAACGTATTCACCGTAGCATTCTGATCTACGATTACTAGCGATTCCGACTTCATGGAGTCGAGTTGCAGACTCCAATCCGGACTACGAAAAGGTTTATGAGATTAGCTACACCTCGCGGCTTCGCGGCTCTTTGTCCTTCCCATTGTAGCACGTGTGTAGCCCTGGTCGTAAGGGCCATGATGACTTGACGTCGTCCCCGCCTTCCTCCGGTTTATCACCGGCAGTCTCCTTATAGTTCCCACCATAATGTGCTGGCAAATAAGGATAGGGGTTGCGCTCGTTACGGGACTTAACCCAACATCTCACGACACGAGCTGACGACAGCCATGCAGCACCTGTCACTGCGTTCCCGAAGGCACCAATCTATTTCTAGAAAGTTCGCAGGATGTCAAGACCAGGTAAGGTTCTTCGCGTTGCATCGAATTAAACCACATGCTCCACCGCTTGTGCGGGTCCCCGTCAATTCCTTTGAGTTTTAACCTTGCGGCCGTACTCCCCAGGCGGATAACTTAACGCGTTAGCTTCGCCACTAAAGGGTAAATCCCCCCAACGGCTAGTTATCATCGTTTACGGCGTGGACTACCAGGGTATCTAATCCTGTTTGCTACCCACGCTTTCGTACCTCAGCGTCAGTATTGGTCCAGAAAGCTGCCTTCGCCATTGATGTTCCTTCTGATATCTACGCATTTCACCGCTACACCAGAAATTCCACTTTCCTCTACCATACTCTAGTTTACCAGTTTCAAATGCAGTTCCCAGGTTAAGCCCGGGGCTTTCACATCTGACTTAATAAACCGCCTACGCACGCTTTACGCCCAGTAATTCCGATTAACGCTTGCACCCTCCGTATTACCGCGGCTGCTGGCACGGAGTTAGCCGGTGCTTCTTCTAAAGTTAACGTCAAGGCTAACGGTTATTAACCGTTAACTTTTCTTCACAATTGAAAGTGCTTTACAACCCTCAGGCCTTCTTCACACACGCGGTATTGCTGGATCAGGGTTGCCCCCATTGTCCAATATTCCCCACTGCTGCCTCCCGTAGGAGTTCGGGCCGTGTCTCAGTCCCGATGTGGCTGATCATCCTCTCAGACCAGCTAAAGATCGTCGCCTTGGTAGGCTTTTACCCTACCAACAAGCTAATCTTACGCAGGCTCATCTGATAGCGTGAGGCTCGAAAGTCCCCCACTTTACTACGAATAGATTATGCGGTATTAATCCGAATTTCTCCGGGCTATCCCCCACTATCAGGCAGATTCCTACGCGTTACTCACCCGTCCGCCACTCGACGCCTACTAGCAAGCTAGTATCGTTTCCGTTCGACTTGCATGTGTTAAGCATACCGCCAGCGTTCAATCTGAGCCAGGATCAAACTCTTCAGTTCAATCTTTGACTTTTTAGAACACTTGGCATTTTATAACCAATAGTTCAATTTTTTAAAAAGCTTATCTGCTTTTGTTTTTTATGTGCACTGCACAATTTCTTGCACGAGTGCCCACACAAGTTGCTTGATAAATTGTTAAAGAACTACCGCTCAAAATATGACTGATTTGTGCGGTGAAAGCGGGAAATTATACATGCTCAAATCCTAGCGTCAAGCTATATTGTTAATTTTTATCAAATAAAGTTTAAAGCACTAAAAACCCGATTGAGTGATTACATAAAATAGTGTTTTAAATCAACAATATAGAGAGAAGCGAAGAGCTCGAAAAATTCCTAATTTTTTTCTCTCGAAACTCTAAATTGTACTCTATTTCCCTATACAGAATGAAGAGAAGATTTCTCCTAAAAGATCATCCGATGAAAATTCACCTGTAATTCGGCCAAGCTTTGATCCGGCCAGACGAAGATCTTCTGCCACAAGCTCACTAGATCCTGCATTTAGTTGACCTATGGCATTATTGATAAATTCAAGCGTTTCATCTATTGCATCAAGGTGTCTTTTTCTAGCTACAAACACACCCTCGATGCTCGAATTATGTCCTGCAAGCTGCGCGAGTGCAGCTCGAACTGAATCTATCCCATCTCCATTTTTTGCAGAGATAGAAACCTCCAGGTTGTTACCTATGTTCTTCATAGATGGCTGTTGGTCAACTAGATCAATTTTATTTCTAACAATTATTTTTGGTTTATTTTTAACTGAATCAGGCAAGATGCCTAAATCTAACTCAGAATCAGTAGAGTCGTAAACTAGCAATATGACATCAGCATTATTAATTTCATTATGTGCCCTTCGGATGCCCTCTTGTTCTATTACATCATCACTATTATGAAGTCCAGCTGTATCAATTATGTGAACCGGCATCCCATCTAAATGAATAGTTTCTTTGAGAACGTCCCTTGTTGTTCCAGCAATATCGGTGACTATGGCACTAGACTGCTTTGTTAACATATTGAGCAAGCTTGATTTACCTGCATTAGGTTTACCGGCAATTGCTACATGAATACCATCTCTAAGAATAGCGCCTTGAGTTGCTGTTTTGTGAATGTCTAAAAGCTTCTGCTTAAGATTATGAAGTTTATTCGATACCTCATGGGATTCTAAAAAATCAATTTCCTCATCAGAAAAATCGATGGTGGCTTCAATAAACACTCTCAATGATACTAATTCAGAAAGTATTTTATTTATTCTTTCCGAAAACTCTCCTGTTAATGATCTGACTGCACTTAATGCAGACTCTTCAGAGCTTGACTGAATTAAATCTTGGACGGCCTCGGCTTGCACTAGATCCATTTTGCCATTCAAGAATGCTCTTTTACTGAACTCTCCAGGTTCAGCAAGTCGAACATCTAAGTCAAGTATTATCTCAAGGATTTTTCTTAAAACACTGGCGCCACCATGCCCCTGAAACTCAACAATATCCTCACCTGTGTAAGAGTTTGGCCCTGGAAAAAAAATAGCTACACCTTGATCAATAACAATACTTTTAGCATCATAAAAAGCTCCATAGTATGCATATCTTGGATTTAAATCTGTTTTAAGTATTATCTTGGAGATAGATTTGGCAAGTGGGCCCGAAACTCTAACAATACCTATACCACTCTGTCCTATTGCAGAGGCGATAGCACAGATTGTCTCTACTTTAAATGTCACTTGAAAAGTATTCTTCTAAGAATTGATCAAAACTTACCTTGTCATCTGACTCTATCTCTCTTTGCTTTTCAAATGATAGTGTTCTGAGTTTGTCTAACTCAGAAAAGTAACCATCATTAATCTTCATGTTTTGATAGAGTTTTTGATATTTATGACTGAACTGATCCGTATATTCAAAAAATCCTTTTTCTTCATGCTTCATCTCATTAAGCATTTGCGCTGATGGAGTGAGGTCAGGATTTTTAATTCTATTCGAAATTTGATTTACCGAGTCAACATGCGCATCACTGAGAAGAGCTGAACACTCAGCAATTTTATTGAGGATAGACTGGCCCCAATTCTTTAAAGATACCTCTTCGCCGTTATACTTCAATTTGAGATTAGGCTCCCTACCCCTGTGAGCTACTAAGTTAGCATTTATATCTATTTCATATATCTGCTCAGTAGAAACAACAGGTGAGTCCTCTAACAGGCAAAACAACATAAATGATTCTAGAAACTGGACCTGTTCTGCATTTATGCCGTCTTTAATTAAGGGGTTCACATCAAGCGATCTTAATTCTACATAACCAACGCCACCTTTTAAGAGTGCGCCAAGAGGTCTATCACTACCATTCATTATTGGCTTGGGTCTAACTGAGGAGTAGTATTCATTAGCAATCTGAAGAATGTTAGTATTGAGCTGAAGATACTCTCCATCTTTTTTTACACCAATAGCTTCACAAGAATCACAATTGGTTTGCATTGCAGCTCTGAGACTATATATATAATGACGCAAACTATTGTAGTTTGCCTTTACCCCTTTTTTGTCTTCCTGAGAGTTTTGATAACCAATATCACCCATTCTTAGAGACGTTGCATACGGAAGGTAAAGGGTATTGTCATCAAATTCTTCTAAGTTGTGTTCATGATAGTCTTGCATAAAAGATTTACAAACTGTAGCTGAGGCGCCAAATAAATAAGTCACCAGCCAGCCATATCTTAATACATTTCGTGTGAGCGCCATGTAGTGGCGACTCATAAATCTTTTAGAATCTAATTTGCTCTCAGATGCAATGGTTTTTTGGTAAGACTCCCAAAATTCCAGTGAGAAAGAATAGTTGAAGTGAATACCGGCTATAGCTTGCATAACGCTACCGTAACGATTTGCTAAGCCTCGGCGATAAACTGTCTTCATTTTTCCAAGATTGGACTCACCATAATAAGCTATAGGAATATTAGTTTTACCTCTTAATATGCAAGGCATACTTGCGGGCCAAAAACGCTCATTATTTTCTAGATGGTGATTGATGAAGTGGTTAATTTTAGACAGCTCATCGATGACATTAGTGGCGCCCTTTATGGGACGCGTCACTATTTCAACCAATGCCTCACTAAAGTCAGTGGTAATTTCTGGATGGGTCAACGCTGAACCAAAACTAGTTGGATGAGGCGTCTGTGCAATTGTGCCATCTTTGGCAACGCGAAGCCCTTCCTTTTCTATTCCAATTAGATTTTCACCTAAACTATCTTTAAATGGATGTAGTGAATTAATTTTTTCCTGAAGACTCACTTTCTAATCTCTAACATTAAAATAGTTATTTTACCTTGTCTCATCATGACAGAGATAATGTAAAGATATCTATAAAATATATCAAGCTAATATGAAATCTAGAAAAAAATGATTGAAGTTGTAGTCGGAATAATACGAAATGAATCAGGCGATATTTTTATTGCTAAGCGTCAAAAAAATCAGTTTATGCCTGACTTTTGGGAGCTTCCTGGGGGTAAGGTAGAAAGCAATGAGAGTCATCATGACGCACTTAAGCGTGAGCTATTTGAGGAAACAGGCATCAAAGTTATCAAGTGCGGCCTGACTCAGACAATTCATCAGCAATATCCTGAAAAGACAATTAATCTCTCGGTATATATGATTGAGGAGTACTCTGGAATTCCTTCTGGTGAAGAGGGACAAGAATACTCTTGGTGCAATATTGATAACTTTATGAACTTTAAGCTTCTACCAACAATGTGGAAAATTATTAAAAAAATATCTCTTCCAGATTGTTATTGGATAACTCCAGAAAATCATAATACTGACTCAATTCTTGAGCAATGCTCGCAGCATATTGCTGATGGCAAAAAAATGATTCAACTCAGAAGTAAGCTTCAACTTGATAAGCAGTACATTGAAAAATTTAATCAATTATGTCAGTTAAATGGTGTGAAGCTTATTTTAAATATGCCCCAAATGAATTTTAGAGAGCCATGTGATGGTTGGCATCTAACAACTCAAGAGCTTTTGAATTTTTCTCCCAAAGAGCTTTCTGAGGAAAAGCTTATTGGAGCTTCAACACACAATTTAGAAGAAGTAAAGCATGCCGAAAAAATGTTTTTGGATTATATAAGCCTGTCTCCAATTAATAAAACTCTCTCTCATCCTGATACTAAAATTCTTGGATGGACAAGGGCTTCAGAAATTATCTCTCAAAGCAGACTACCTATTTATCTCCTTGGGGGAATGAATAATGACTCTCTGAAACAGGCATTGAGTATTGGCGCAAAAGGTATTGCTGGTATCAGAGGAGTTTAGAGTGGCGAACCTGTTATCTCAAGGAATTTATCTTGGATATCCTGCTTGCTCATTTGAACCAAACCATCCGATCCACCGCTACAAAGCAAAGTGTCATTTACAAAAATCTGGGGCACAGTTCTATAACCGGATTTAACAAAAAAATCGCGAGCCTGACTATCTTCCTGAATATTGAGAGTTTCGTATTCAATGTCCAAATTATCTAAATAGTTCTTGGCCCTAGTGCAGTAGAAACAAGAATGCGATGTATACACTTTAATCATATAATTTATTAGCTAAGTAAGTTGGATTTATGTAGTGATGAATAGTGTAACTTTCAACCCCTCAAAAAGACCCAAGACGACTCACTCGATAAATCTTTATCGAATCGATAACCCTCATCAGAAAAGTCTTTTAGGCCTTCAGGGTTTTCTAGTCTTTTTCTGATAATGTAATTAACCATTAAACCTCTGGCTCTTTTAGCATATATTCCAATAACCTTATAAGCGTCCCCCTTCTTTTCTTTAAAAACGATATCTAGAATATTTGCTTTGAGGGTACTTTGATCAATCGCCTTAAAGTATTCATTTGATGCAAGGTTAACAATTAAATCAGATTCGTCATCATTCAGAACATTGCTGATATCAGACCCCCAGTAGTCGTAAAGATCGTTCCCCTTTTCATTGCTAAGCTTTGTACCCATCTCCAAGCGGTATGGCTGTATCAAATCAAGAGGCCTTATAACGCCATAAAGACCAGAAAGCATTCTTACTTTGCCTTGGGCAAACTCTAAGTCTTCATTAGTTAGGTCAGGTGCATTAATCCCGTTATATACATCGCCCTTAAATGCAAGAATTGCCTGCTTGGCATTTTTAAGGGTAAAGGGTAGATGAAAATTCTGAAAACGATCAAAGTTTAGTTCGGATAACTTTTCACTCAATGACAGCAATTTTGAAATCTGGGATTTACTTTGGTTTTTGAGAATGCCAATTAACTCATTTGAGCTCTCAATTTGCCTAGTTTGAGAAAAGACATCAAGATTGCATTGAGAAAAATCCTGAGTTTTTGAAGGTGAAATTATTGCTAACATATGACTAGGAAAATGAAAATAATTCTACCTTAAAATCCCTTTCATAACAATAGATATGGGATAATTTGGGGTTTATTTTTGTCAATAAATACGGTATTATTGAAAGTTCGTCTGTGTCCGTTTTAGACTCTATACTTATGAAAAATAAGCAATTACATTTGCCAAAAGCGCGTGGGCTTTACGACCCAAAGAATGAGAAGGAAAACTGTGGAGTTGGCTTTATTGCTAACCTTAAAAGCAACTCATCTCATCAAATTACTCAAGATGCATTAGAGATGTTAACGAGAATGGACCATCGTGGTGCCTGTGGTTGTGAGGCAAATACAGGTGATGGTGCTGGGATACTTACTGACATTCCACATGAGTTTTTCTCTGACGAAATTAAAAAACTCTTTGGTATTAATGTAACGTCTGGTCATTACGGTGTTGGTAATGTTTTTTTACCTCAAGATCAGAAAGAAAGAGATTACTGCATTGCCATAGTTGAAAAAATTATTAAAGAAGAAGGTCAGTCTTTGATTGGCTGGAGAGACGTTCCAGTTGACTCAAAGCTCGCCAATGTAGGCAACACAGCACGTGAATCACAGCCTCAAATTAAGCAGCTTATCATTGAAAATGCTAGTAATTTAGATCAGGATACTTTTGAGGGAGTCCTGTATGTTATTCGTAAAAATATTTCTAAAATAATACGAACTGATGAATCAATTTCTCAGGCCTTGATGTTCTATGTCTGCAGTTTATCAACTAGAGTTATCATCTACAAAGGGATGCTCATGGGGTCACAATTATTAGACTTCTACACTGACCTGAGTAATAAAAAATTTAGTACTTATCTGGCGATGGTGCACTCTCGCTTCTCTACTAATACATTTCCATCCTGGGACAGGGCTCAGCCTTGTAGGTTTATGGCTCATAATGGTGAAATTAATACTCGCCAAGGAAATTACAACTGGATGAGGGCTCGAGAAGGGGTTCTCGAGAGTGAAGTCTTTGGCGATAACCTTTCAAAAACTCTCCCAGTCATAGAAACTGAGGTGTCTGACTCTGGAAGCTTTGATAATGTTTTAGAGTTTTTACTGATGAACGGCAGATCTCTTCAGGAAGCGGTATTGATGATGGTGCCAGAGGCTTGGCAGAATGATTCTGAAATGAGTTCAGAGAAAAAAGCCTTCTATGAGTACTTTTCAAACGTAATGGAGCCTTGGGATGGCCCTGCATCAATTGCGTTTACGGATGGACGCTATATTGGGGCAGTACTCGACAGAAATGGCCTAAGACCATCACGATATTATCTCACTCATGATGATCGCGTGATTATGGCTTCTGAAGTTGGTGTTGTTGATGTTGCAACAAATAATGTCAAAACAAAAGGAAGGCTTAGACCTGGAAAAATGTTCCTTGTTGACTTTAAAAAAGGCCAGCTAGTTGATGACAACGAAATTAAAAATAGCTTTGCAAGCAAGAACCCATATGCAGATTGGCTAAGTCATCAACAGATATCGTTAGCCGATTTGACATCAGAAGGCGATTCCAAAGGATTCTACCCTGATACTCTGATCAACAGACTTAAAGCATTTGGCTACAGCACTGAAACCCTTCAATTTATGTTGCTTCCTCTGGTCAGCGAACTAAGAGATCCAGTTGGCTCAATGGGTAATGACTCTGCACTGGCATGCTTGTCAGATCAGTCTCGAATTATTTATGACTATTTTAAGCAACTCTTCGCTCAGGTAACTAATCCTGCAATTGACTCAATCAGAGAGGAAGTCGTTATGTCTCTGAGTTGCTCCATAGGGCCGGAAGGAAATTTATTGAGTAACAAGGAGGAGAATGCTCACCGACTGGTCGTTGATCATCCAATTTTAACTAATGAGGAAATGGCTGCACTCAATCAATGCGACCATAGAGGCTGGACAAGTCAGACTATAGACATAACATACGAGACAAATAGCAATCACAATTTAAGTGACATGCTTGACTCAATCTGTGAGCAGAGCACACAAGCTATTAAAGATGGTCATAGCCTTGTCATTTTGTCAGATAGAAATATAAGTTCTGATCGAAATGCAGTTAGCTCTCTCCTCGCTTCATCAGCGGTTCACAGGCACCTTGTTGCAAACCATATGCGAACTCAAGTAGGCATCATAGTGGAAACTGGAGAGGCCAGAGAGGTTCATCACTTTTGTCTATTGACTGGATTCGGCGCTGATGCCGTAAATCCTTACCTAGCTTTTGAGGCATTATGGCAAGCCAGAAGAGATCAATTAATTAACCTGAATGATGATGAAGAAGTGGTTAGGTCATACCGCAAAGCCATTGCCAAAGGCATGCTCAAAGTTATGGCAAAAATGGGTATCTCTACTTTAGCATCCTACAAAGGCGCTCAGATTTTTGAGGCTGTTGGGCTCTCTGATGAAGTTATGAACAAATGCTTTTTTGAAACCGCAAGTCGAATCAGTGGAGTTGGGTTTGATGTTATTCAACAAGAATCTGAAACGCAACATAAGAAAGCATTTTTAACAAAATCACTTGATAACCTGGGTCATTACCACTGGAGAAGTGGAGGTGAAAAGCATATGTGGGAGCCACAAACAATTACTTCTTTGCAGCAAGCTGCTAGAGGTAATGATCAGAATGCTTATTGGGAATTTTCTAAAAAATCAAACGAAGAGGGTACGAGAAATTGCACACTTCGTGGTCTAATGTCTTTTAAAGATGGGCATCCAATCGATATAGAAAGAGTAGAGCCTGCAAAAGAAATTGTAAAAAGATTTGTTACTGGCGCTATGAGTTTCGGATCAATCTCAGCTGAATCACATGAGTCACTTGCGATAGCTATGAATCGCATTGGTGGAAAGTCAAACACTGGTGAAGGTGGTGAAGACTCAAAACGCTGGACGCCAGATGCTAACGGTGACTCTAGACGCAGCGCCATTAAGCAAGTTGCCTCAGGCCGATTTGGCGTTACAATTGACTATCTGAATAATGCTGATGAACTTCAAATCAAAGTATCCCAAGGCGCTAAACCAGGCGAGGGTGGAGAACTTCCAGGTGGAAAAGTTGATGAGGGCATTGCTAAAATTCGATGCTCGACAGCAGGTGTTGGCCTTATCAGCCCACCTCCTCATCATGATATTTATTCCATTGAAGACCTCTCTCAACTGATTTTTGACCTTAAGCGATCTAATCCAGATGCTCGAATCAGTGTCAAACTTGTATCAGAGGTTGGCGTCGGAACGGTTGCGGCTGGAGTCACTAAGGCAAAATCTGATCATATTGTAATCGCAGGACACGATGGAGGAACTGGAGCTTCTCCACTCACATCAATCAAACATGCAGGACTGCCATGGGAATTAGGTGTTGCTGAAACTCACCAGACACTGGTCATGAATGACCTTCGATCAAGGGTCGTAATTCAAACTGATGGTCAGCTTAAAACTGGACGAGATGTTGCAATTGCTGCCTTGCTGGGTGCTGAAGAGTTCGGCTTTTCTACGGCTCCATTGATTACTCTTGGCTGTATTATGATGCGTAAATGTCACCTAAATACTTGTCCTGTTGGAATTGCGACTCAAGATAAAGTATTACGTAAAAAATTTACTGGCAAACCAGAGCATGTAGTTAACTATCTGTTTATGGTTGCAGAAGAATTAAGAACTATCATGGCTGAACTTGGCTTTTCTAAACTAACTGATATGGTTGGAAGGGTTGATATGCTTGAAATGAATAAAGCAATTAATCACTGGAAGCAAGATTCAATTGATTTGAGCGCAATATTAACTCCTGCAGAAAATCTCTATAGAGATGCTGGAACCTATCAAAGCATTAAGCAAGATCATCAACTTGAGGAGCAGTTAGATCTAGATTTAATTGAAAAGTCTAAAGCTGCTATTGAGAACGATACGAGGATTCAATTTGAATCAAGTATTACTAATGTAGATAGAGCTGTTGGTGCTATGCTGTCATCGCATGTTGTTAAAGTAAGGCAAGGTAACAATCTCAAAGAAGATTCAATTCAAATTAATTTCCAAGGCTCGGCTGGACAATCTTTCGGAGCCTTTCTCGCTCAAGGTATTACTATGTCAGTAGAGGGAGATGCAAATGATTATGTAGGAAAAGGGCTGTCGGGTGGTCGAGTCATTGTCTACCCTCCTAAAGATTCAACTTATTCCTCTGAAAATGAAATTATTGCTGGAAATGTTTGTGGTTATGGTGCCACAGGTGGTGAACTTTACCTTTCAGGTCAAGTAGCTGAACGCTTTTGTGTTCGAAATTCAGGTTTAATTGCTATTGTTGAAGGCATTGGCGATCATGGTTGTGAGTATATGACAGGTGGAAGAGCAGTTATTTTAGGCGAGGTTGGCAGAAACTTTGGTGCTGGAATGAGTGGTGGTATTGCATACGTTTATAACCCAAATCAAACATTAGAGTCCAGAGCCAATGCAGCGATGATTGACTTTGACCCAATGGATAAGGAATCACTATCCGAGCTTCGTGAGCTTACAACAAAGCATTTAAAATATACTGGTTCAAAAATAGCTGAAAAAATACTAGACAACTGGGATAAAGAGGCTATTCACTTCACTAAAGTCATGCCTAAGGCACTTAAAGCAGTTCTAGCTGCTCAGGATAAAAAGCATCTCAAAGCAGTCTAAATAGGTATCGCGTCGATAACATCGGCGCTAGCACCCAAGATATTATCAACTCCATCGCCAACCACTGGAATCACAGAGACGACTGCGCCCGTGACTCGCATAGGGACTGTAACGACCTTAGTGAAGACGCAGCCTGACAAGAGTACAATCAATAAAGTTAATATAGCAAATCTTTTCATTGGGCTCTATCTAAAACAATAAAGTGGTGTGAGTAGGCATTTGAATGGTCTTTTGGATGAGATTCACAACTCACTTGCTGCCAATGACTATCATCATATTTTGGAAAAAAAACATCCCCTTCAAACTCTCCATCAACCTTTGTAATATATAGTCTACTGACTTGTGGGAGGAGCTGCTCACACAAACTTGCACCTCCAATTACCATAACCTCTTCTTCTCCTTTCGTTAGTTCAAGCGCGTTAGCTATACTTGATACAACTTCACACCCAGGAATTGAAATTTTTGTATTGCGAGTGACTACAATGTTTCTTCGATTAGGCAGAGGCCTCCCAATAGAATCATAAGTTTTTCTTCCCATTAATATTGACTTACCCGTGGTAAGTTTTTTGAAGTAGGCTAAGTCTGCAGGAAGATGCCATGGAAGTTGATTATTGTTACCAATCAAACGATTATCGTCCATTGCCACGACTATTGATAAGCGCATTAATTCAGCCTGATTGAAGTAAAATATTAGATTATTTTACAATCTTTAATCTTTCAGTGTCGCTCATTCTTGCCTCATCTTCGCCATTCAGAAAAGCTATACTTGACAAGCTAGGGCTCGACTTTGAAGTTGTTGCACCAGAGATCAATGAAGCCAGGAGAGAGAACGAATCACCCATTGATTTGGTTGCTCGACTCTCAAAAGAAAAGGCAATGGCAGTGGCAAAATCTAAGACAGGTCTAATTATTGCCTCTGACCAGGTAGCTACATTGGATAGTGGATACAAACCCAATGACTCTGTCCTCACCAAACCTGGTAGTCATGAAAATGCAGTCCTTCAGCTCAAAAAAAGTTCTGGAAAAACTCTAAACTTTCTTACTGGGTTAGTTTTGATGAACACAAAAAATCATAATACTCAGGTTCATGTTGAACAATTCAAAGTTTCATTTAAGGCGCTATCAGAAAAGCAAATATTAAACTATTTATCGAAGGAAGATGTCCTTAACTGTGCTGGTAGCTTCAAGTCAGAGGGTTTAGGAATTGCATTATTCAGTGAAATGGAGGGTAATGATCCCAACAGTCTTATTGGCCTTCCCACTATTCAATTAATCGATATGCTCGCAAAGGAAAATGTTCACGTTCTATGAGCATAGTTTATCCCGAAGAATCTAAGTCAATCTCTTCAGACTTCAGAAAGAATTATTGGGGTTCATTATTTGGCCCCTCAGAAGCACTTGCACTTCTTGAGTTTGCAGAATCTAATCAAGGCTTTGTTCTCTATATTGCAAGAGACATAAAGCATTATGACGAAATCAATAAGTCGCTCGTTTTTTTCAATAAATCCATTGAGATCCTGAGTTTTGCAAGCTGGGAAGTTTTAGCATTTGATCATTTCTCACCTCATCCTGACATTGTTTCTTCAAGACTCAGTGCGCTAGCCAAATTATCGTCCCTAGAGTCTGGAATTATCGTTACCACGATAGAAGCCCTGTCTCAAAGAATATGCCCAAAAGGCTATATAGATAAGTATAGCCTGAGTCTTAAAAATAATCAGTACCTTGAGGTTGATTCATTTACTGCAAACCTCATAAAAATTGGATATCGAAGAGTTACCACTGTAATGGAGCAAGGTGAATTCTCATTAAAAGGTGCGCTAATTGACATGTACCCAATGGGTGCAAAAAACCCATTCAGAATTGATCTTTTTGATAATGAGATTGAGTCGATTAGATCCTTTGACCCTTCTTCACAAAGGTCAATTGAGATCATTAAAGAAATTCAACTCCTACCCGCAAGAGAGTTTGCTTCAGACAAAGACAGTATAGATATCTTCAAAAAAAATTATTTATCGGAGTTTGGTAATACTGATGGTTTCATTTATACAGAGGTCAGTGAAGGAAGATATCCAGGAGGAATTGAATTCTATTTGCCATTATTTTTTGAAACAACTGATACCTTGTTTGACTTCATTCCAGATAATTCAGTCATTGCCTATCAGAAAGGACTTGATGAATCAATTGAGCAGCAGAGTGAAGAGTTGTTAGAGCGCTTTAACTTCTGTCAAAACTCTTTAGAAAGATTGCCCCTTGAAGTGGACAAGGTCTTCTTAAATACCAATGATTTTTTTGCTGCTCTCAATAAAAAAAAGCAGGTTCAAATTCAAACATCTAAGACACTCAAAGCTGAGGGTTTAGACTTTAAGTCATCCATTCTTCCTCCTGTTAAGATTGAAGCTGAAACCAAGAGCCCGCTCAACAAATTATTCAGCTTTATTAAAAGTTTTACTGGTCGAACTCTAATCGTTTGTGAATCTGAAGGTAGGCAAAGCGTTCTTAATGATTTGTTATCTTCTTATGATTTAAAAGCAGAAGAGTGCCTTAGCTGGTCTGACTTCCTGAATCAAAATTCAAAATTGAGCATAACTCACGCAACTTTAAGTGAAGGAGTTATTTTCGAAAAAATAGCAATTATTACTGAAAATAATTTATTTGGACAAGATGCGGTCAAGCAGCAACGCAGGCGTCGAGCGAAACATAAAGATTTTGATGAAGCAATCAAAAGCTTAGTTGAAATTCAACTGGGTGATCCTGTAGTCCATGAGCATTATGGTGTTGGGCGGTATTTGGGTCTGATCAGTCGAAGTTTTGATGACAACCAACAAGATTTTCTCTCAGTAGAATATGCAAATGGCTCAAAGCTCATGGTTCCTATCACCAGCTTAAATCTTATTTCAAGATACACAGGAGTGAGCGCAGATAATGCACCTCTTCACAAATTAGGGAGTCAGCAATGGACAAAGGCAAAGAAAAGAGCTGCAGAATCACTCTATGATGTTGCGGCTGAGCTATTAGAAATTTATGCAAAACGAGAATCTCAAAAAGGCTTCTCGTACCCAAGCCCTAATGACTCATATAGTTCATTTGTATCAAGCTTTGCATTTGAAGAAACACCTGATCAAATTAAAACTATGAACGATGTTTTATTGGATATGCAGTCTGATAAACCTATGGATCGACTGGTCTGCGGAGATGTTGGATTTGGTAAAACTGAAATTGCTATGAGGGCTGCCTTCCTAGCTGTAGAATCAGGAAAGCAAGTTGCTATCCTTGTCCCAACAACGCTTCTTGCTAATCAGCATTATCAGACATTCACAGACCGTTTTTCTAAATTTCCAGTAGTTATTAAATCTTTATCTAGGTTTCAGAATAATAAAGAACAAACCCAAATTAAAGCTGACCTCAAGCTAGGAAAAATTGATATTGTAGTAGGGACTCATAAACTCATTCAAGGGGGTATCAGCTATAAAAATCTAGGTTTAATTATTATTGATGAGGAGCATCGGTTTGGCGTCAAACAAAAAGAGTCGCTAAAAAAAATCCGTGGTCAAAGTGATATTTTAACCATGACAGCGACTCCAATTCCTCGCTCACTGAATATGGCACTTGGTTCGTTAAGGGAATTGTCTATTATTGCCTCTCCTCCAGCAAAAAGAACTGCAATTCAAACCTTCGTTGATGAGTGGGATAACAATACAATTACCGAGGCATGCTCAAGAGAACTGCATAGGGGTGGACAAATCTTTGTTGTTCATAATGACATCGATACCATTGACAACATGGCGGAATCATTAAAAGATCTCATGCCTAATATAAAAATTAGGGTAGCTCATGGTCAAATGCCGAGTAAAGAGCTTGAGCAAATAATGACTGATTTTTATCACCAACGTTTTCAGCTTCTAGTTTGCACAACAATTATTGAGACTGGTATCGACATCCCTAGCGCTAACACCATCATTATCAATAATGCTCAAAATTTTGGCCTTGCTCAGCTTCATCAGCTCCGTGGAAGAGTGGGTCGCTCTCACCACAAAGCTTATGCATATTTAGTAGTCAAATCAACTCAATCAATAACTGAGAATGCAAGAAAACGTCTCGACGCAATAGCTTCATTAGAAGAGCTTGGTGCTGGATTTATGTTGGCAAATCATGACCTTGAAATAAGAGGGGCGGGTGACTTACTAGGTGAAAATCAAAGTGGAAAGATTTCTGAAATTGGATTTAATCTTTATCATGATCTTCTCAGGCGAACTATTCACGCGATTAAAAATAACTACACACTTGATTTAAAAGATGCAACAACAGAAGAGGTGGAAATTAACACTGGAATATCCTGCATCATCCCAGAGACATATTTGCCTGATGTTCATGAACGCCTAATACTTTACAAAAGAATTGCAAGTGCTAAAGATGAGGATTCATTGAAAGAACTAAAGGTAGAAATGATTGATCGATTTGGACTTCTACCCGAGTCAACTCAAAATTTATTTGAGTCATCTTCACTCAAGAACTTATCTCAAGAAGTAGGAATTCTTAAAGTCAATATTTACGACGATAGGGCAGAAATTACTCTAAATGACAGCAGCAACATTGATATATCAAAAATTATCAATCTGATTCAAACAAGTCCCCAGCAGTTTCAACTCAAAAATCAAAAGACCATAGTTGTGAAAGAGGATATGGAAGCTGATCAATTGAGAATTAGAAAAATTACTGATGTTCTCAAATCATTTATTTAGCAAGGTCATTTTTAAAACTATTGGAACTATCCGGCTCAAAAGAATTATTCTTCTGGAGCAATCCTTGGTAAGAAGTATTTGATAAAAGGAACAACCACAAGAGCTGCAAAAAATAAAACAATCAAACAGCCTAAAATATCTCCCATTAGATAATTCCTTAAGAAGTCTGTGGCATTAATAGTCTCATCAACTTGACCATTTGAAATGATATAAGAGGACACAAAAAATGCAATTAATGTATTAAATAGAGCGGTCAAGATTGCTAAAAAAATAAGGTGATGAAAAACCAGCCTCTCACCATCAAAAAAATTAGAGAGTTTAAAAAACCTCATACTTGAAATTGCAAGAGCCGGGCCAATCGCCCCAGAAACAGTCCTAATCAGCGTCAGCTGATCAAAAAAAGGCAGAGAATGAAACCAAAATTCTGAGAATTGAGAGGCTAATATTGCAACAATAAATACCTTAAACCCAAATAATAGAAAACATAACGACATCGCACCTAAAGGCAGCCAGACAAGATTCCCTATAAATGGATAAGAAGGGCCATTAATAAAGTAACAAAATACAACTATCATAAATGTTGTTATTTGGGGCTGAATCTCTAAAGAATTATTTTTCATCTTACTGCTCCGTAGTTTGGTCTTTTAGATGTTTGCATCCAGGTTTTTAAAAAACCCCTACCAATGCAAGACCCATCTGCGATTCTTCTAAACGAGTTATCACATATCGAAAATTTTTGAAGTATGCAGATTAATGCTTCATCTAGGCATTTCAACCTAATTGTTTTAGGGCAACACCCTTTTACCTGCAAGTAAGATTCACTCCTCTGTATTAATTTATTAATCGCTGCTGGCAGAATCAGTCGATTCCTATTGTACTTTTTTAGTGAGGTATCTATAGGCTTCGCTCACTTTAACTCTTTGCTGCTATTATTGCAGCGTCAAAATCATCTCCCTTTTGTCCAAAGTTGACTGTTCAGCCTTAATAACTTCATTCGATGTTAAGAAAAGAACTGCTCTTTTAATTGTCGACAAGGAGTATTTAGAAAAATAGGGGTCATTTTTAATTGAAGTGATGGTCGCATTTGCATTTGAACTAATATAAGAGAAAACTGCCTTTTCAACTTCTGAATAACCAGCCAAACCAAACTCTTTCTCACACTCATCGAGAGCTTTTCTAAGCTGAAATAATCTTGCTACTGCTTTTGCCATAACCTAACAACCTTACTTTAATAATTAACGAAATTCAATATATGTAAGCATCATAAACAATTTGACAAGAATTTACAATGGTTTAAGGCTAAATTTAATCCATAAGATATCTAACTGAGTTTAAATTGTTGTTTAAGGCTGATATATTCAATGGACTTAATTCTAGGTCCGAACTGACTTACAACTCGGGAGGATGCCGCGTTAGCAAAGCCAGCAGCCCAAGAAAAGCCCTTTCCCTGAGTAATAGCATGTAAAAATGCACCTGCAAACATATCTCCTGCGCCATTTGTATCTACTGCGCTTGCTAAAACCCCTTCAGTATGAATTAGATTAACACCATCAAATACTAATGATCCTCCAGGACCCCTAGTAATAACAAAAGTCTTTGCATATTTTTTTAAGCCTTCTGCAGCTGCCTCAATAGTATGAGTATCTGTAAAGCTTCTTGCTTCATCCCCATTACAAAAAATCAAATCAAGACCATCATCTCCGATAATAGTTTTTATGTTATCTGAGAATACCTCAACAACAAAAGGGTCAGAAAGGCTTAGAGAGGTCTTAACACCATTGTCTTTTGCGAACTTCATTGCATCTCGAGCAACTGCTGTTCTTTGATCATCTGTCACAACATATCCTTCAATATATAACCACTCTGAATTGGCTAGCGCTTCTTCATCAACTTCACGATATGTTAGCTCGAGGCTCGCGCCCAGATTAGTATTCATCGTTCTTTCTGCATCTGGCGTAACCATGACTAGGCACTTTCCAGTAACTCCACTTGACGGATCTACTTGATGAAAATCAACTCCCGATTTTTTTAGATCTTTTACAAAAAAGTCACCTACCTCATCATTAGCCACCTTGCCAGAGAAGAAGGCGCTTGAACCGAACATGCTTGCTGCAACAACAGAGTTACAAGCCGAACCACCACAACTCATCTTTACAGGTACACGCTGAGTCGTAAGAGAGTCTATAAGATATTTTTGTCTCTCTGTATCAACTAAAGTCATCAAACCTTTACCAATGTCATTATCTTTAATAAATGAATCACTTACCACAACCTCTGTATCTACAATTGCAGCGCCCATTCCATAAATGTTGTATTTTTTCATTATTTATATTCTGTATTTATTAATTTTTTAATGATGCAGGCACAGGAAAATTAACATCTTCTCTTGCCCCCTCTACCTCAATAATCTCATGGCCACCCTGTGACATCAAGAAACTAACGACCTCCTGAACCAAAATCTCTGGAGCCGAAGCACCTGCAGTTATGCCTACCGAATTAATATTATCTAGCCACTGCTCATCAATGTCATCAGAGCTATCTATTAAATAAGCTGGCTTGCCTTGAATATCAGCAATCTCTTTGAGGCGATTCGAGTTTGAAGAGTTTTTTGAGCCAATGACTAAGAGAATTTCTGAGTGTTTTATAACCTCTTTTACTGAATCCTGGCGGTTTTGCGTTGCATAGCAAATATCACTCTTCTTTGGAGATTGTATATTGGGAAATTTCTCTTGCAATGCCTCAATAACTTCTGATGTGTCATCAACAGATAATGTTGTTTGGGTGGTGAAAGAAATATCTCTTTCTTGGTTAAAATTTAATCCATCAATATCACCAACTGATTCAACTAAAGTGATGCTGTTAGAGTCATCAGACTGGCCCAGAGTTCCCTCAACTTCTGGATGGCCGGCATGGCCGATAAGTATCACCTGATGATTGTTTTTTTGGCGACGAATTACCTCTTTATGCACCTTAGTCACAAGCGGACAAGTTGCATCATAAATAATAGCTGAGATATCGTTGGCTTCTTTTCGAACTGCTTGAGATACGCCATGAGCACTATAGATTACTACACAACCTTCTGGAACCTCAGAAATTTCATCGACAAAGACAGCACCTTTGTTCTTTAGATTATTGACAACATACTTATTATGAACAACCTCATGTCTTACATAAATGGGAGGACCATGCTTTTCAATGGCTCGTTCCACTATCTCTATGGCTCTGTCAACTCCAGCACAAAAACCCCTAGGATTAGCCAAATATATTTTCAAAATTTATCAGTTAATATTAAAAAAACTTACGCTGAGGAGTGCAGGGCTGAGAGCAATTGAAAAATTTTGTTTCTCAATTCTGCACGATGGACAATCATATCTATAGCACCTTTTTCGAGCAAAAATTCACTCCTCTGAAAACCTTCCGGGAGCTCCTCTCGAACTGTTTGCTCAACCACCCTTGCTCCAGCAAAACCAATCCTTGCGTTCGGCTCAGCGATTTGAATATCACCAAGCATTGCAAGACTTGCCGAGACTCCGCCCATTGTAGGATCAGTTAAAACTGAAATAAATGGAATTTTTTTGTCTGCCAACAGTTTCACAGCAAGCGATGTTTTAGACATCTGCATCAAAGAAAATAATCCTTCCTGCATACGTGCGCCGCCACTGGCAGAAAAACATACAAAAGGCTGATTATTTTTAATAGCAGAATTAGCTGCCCTCACAAATTTCTCACCAACAACTGAGCCCATTGAGCCGCCCATAAAACTAAAATCAAAGGCCGCTGTGACAACTGGCATACCCTTCAAAAAACCACTTTTAACAATTAAGGCGTCTTTTTCTTTGGTAAATTTTTGTGCATCCTGATAACGATCCTTGTATTTTTTTTGATCTTTAAACTTTAAGGGGTCTGCCGATTGAACATTTGATGCTATTTCAACCTGATTTTCCATATCAAGAAAGCTCTCGAGTCTTTTTCTAGCTGAAATCCTTAGATGGTGATTGCACTTCGGGCAAACATAGAGCAGTCGCTCTAACTCCTCCTGATAAAGGACTCGATTGCACTCGGGGCATTTACTCCAAAGACCCTCGGGAATATTTTTTTTAGCATTCTTGCCAATCGATGGCATTATTTTTTCTAACCAACTCATACTTTGCCTTAATTAAGTAATTGCGCTAGAGATCTCTTTTGCCAGATTCCCAACCTTAGTGACCATTTTATCTTTGTCAGAAGATAGCTCTTCTACAATTGAAACCAGAGCACTACCAACAATCACAGCGTCTGCATTTTCACCAACCTGCTTTGCTGTTTCAGCGTCTTTAATTCCAAAACCAACACCAACAGGGAGTTGGATATAGTTTCTCATTCGCTTTAAGTGGAAGTTAACAGAATCAACATCTAAATTACCCGCGCCCGTAACCCCTTTCAAAGAAACATAATATATGTATCCACTCGCTATCTTTGAAATATGCTCAAGACGCTCATCTGTTGTTGTTGGTGCAACCAAGAAGATTAAGTCAATCTTATATTTATCGAGTTCTTTTTTAAGGTCTGCGGCCTCTTCAGGGGGCATATCAACGACCAGAATTCCATCCACACCAGCTTCATCAGCCCTAGCTGCAAAATCTTTAAATCCGTAAACTTCAATTGGATTCGTATAACCCATTAAAACAATACCCGTGCTCTGGTTATGCTCCCTAAACCTCTCAACAATTGCAAAAACATCATTGAGGTCTATACCATCAGCTACTGCCCTCTCATGAGATTTAGCGATGACAGGCCCATCAGCCATAGGGTCAGAAAATGGCATGCCTAATTCAATAATATCTGCACCACAATCTGCAAGAGTAAAAACAAGCGCCTCACAATTATCTAGTCCGCCATCTCCAGCAGTGATGAAAGGAATGAAAGCAGTTTGGTCAGCTTCATTAAGTTTTTTAAAAATATTAAAGATTCGTGACATGTTATTTTTTCTTCTTAATTAAATTAATTTTAACATAGTGAAAGTAGATCTCTATTCACTGATTTTTTATTTTGAATATGAATGCACAGCATCGACCAAGACCTTCATGCTCTCTGGATCAACCTCTGGCGTAATTCCATGACCTAAATTAAATACATGTCCAGTTGAGCCCTTAAACTGATCTAGAATTTTATGCGCCTCAGCTTTTATAACCTCTGGCGATGCATAGAGCACCGATGGGTCAAGATTACCCTGCAACGCTACTTGATTTCCAACTCGTCTCTCTGCCTCTCCTATCTCAACCGTCCAATCAATTCCAACTGCGTCACAACCAGTCGCTGCGATTTGCTCTAGCCATGCTGACCCTCCTTTTGTAAAAAGGGTCACTGGAATTGTCTTGCCTTCGTATTCTCGCTTAATTCCATCAACAATTTTTGACATATACCTTAATGAAAAGCCTTCATAGCTCTCCTTATTCAAAAGACCACCCCAAGTATCAAAAATCATAACTGAGTCAGCCCCAGCCTCAATTTGAGAATTGAGATAATCTATAACGGTATCAGCAAGGACATCAAGCAGCTGATGCATATGCTTCGGATTCTCATACATCAGCGCTTTTACTTTTGAAAAAGTTTTGCTGGAACCACCCTCAACCATATAGGTTGCGAGTGTCCATGGACTTCCAGTAAAACCAATCAACGGAACTCTGCCCTTTAGGTTTTTTTTAATAACAGAGACAGCGTTACTTACATAAGATAGCTCCTCAGAAACATCCGGCTTTTGTAATTGCTCAATGTCTTTAAGGGTGTTCAGTGGATGAGTGAACTTTGGACCCTCGCTCTCAACAAAATGAAGTCCAAGACCCATTGCATCTGGAATAGTTAGGATATCTGAAAAAAGAATAGCAGCATCCAAATCAAACCGATCAAGGGGCTGAAGTGTTACTTCACAAGCCAAGTCACTTGACTTGCAAAGCGTCAAAAAATCTCCAGCTTTTTTTCGAGTAGCTCTATATTCTGGCAAATATCTTCCTGCCTGCCTCATGACCCAAATAGGCGTTCGGGTTACTTCTTTTTTTAGTAGTGCATTAATGTAGTCGAATGCCATTTTGTTGTCTCAAAAATATTTGATTATATCAATTTTAAGGCTTTTCTTTAGTTTCCTTCTGACACAAAAAAAGCCACATTTGTGGCTTTCACTGTGTCTTAATTTGAAATTAACGTTTGAAAGCGCCGTAACGTGACTTGAACTTTTCAACACGTCCCGCAGTATCCATAATTTTTTGCTTTCCAGTGTAGAAAGGATGGCAACTTGAACAAACGTCAAGATGAATTTCGTCTTTACTTGAAGTCGAGCGAGTCTCAAATGAATTACCGCAACTGCACACAACTTTAATAGTTTCGTATGAAGGATGAATATCTGTTTGCATAACTTTATATCTTCAAGTTTCTAAAAAGGAGTGAATTATATACTATCTCTCTTCTGGGGTAAATGTTTTAACACTTAAAGCGTGAAGCTCTCCGCTCTTTATTTCTTCCTTTACAAGACCCAAAACTAATCTTTGTCGTTGAAGCAAAGAAAGGCCATCAAACGCTGAAGAGACAATAACTGCTGAGCAGTTACAGCCGTCACCTTCCATAATAACTTCTGAGCCTTCAATGCCCTGCTCTAGCTTAGCTTGTACCTCTTCCAGTGTCATAATATTACCCTAATCAATTTGCCAACATATTATACGCTCTATGCGCTAAATATTCCTTTTAGGGCAAAGAAAAATAAAATCGACATGACCGCCCCTGCTGGCAAAGTAATAATCCAAGATAGAAAGATTTTATTAATCACTCTTAGATTAAGTGATGCAAGACCTCTCGCTATTCCAACGCCTAGAACTGCACCAACGAGAACCTGTGTCGTTGATACAGGTAGCCCAGTATAAGAAGCAAAAACAACAGTCGTTGCAGCAGCCAGTTCAGCTGAAAACCCGCGACTTGGAGTGAGCTCAGTAATATTTTTACCTATAGTTCTCATCACTCTAAAGCCAAAAGTTGCAAGACCAAAAACAATACCGCCACCTCCAATGAGAAGTATCCATGATGGCAAAGCACTTTTAGAGACAATTTGACCTCCTGATTCTACGATACTATAGACAGCAGCCAAAGGCCCAATAGCATTCGCAACGTCATTTGATCCATGAGCAAAAGCCATTGAACAGGCCGTAATCACCATGAGTCCACCAAATAATTTCTCCATGTTGGCATAAGAGAAATCGCTATCATCCTCAGGATTTGTTTTGATGCGTCTGAGAATAATTGCAGCAAGAATGGCTGCTAATATTCCAACTATTGTTGCAATCATCATGCTGGTTGGCAAATCTTTACCCAAGTGTTTTAATGAGTCAACGTGTTTAAGGCCCTTTAAAAGGGTTACCAAAGAGAGAACGAATCCAACAAAGAAGACATAAAACGGTAGGTATTTTTTTGCGTTCTCCAAAGGTTTGTCAGTATCAATGACCAGGCGCTGAAGGCTTTTAAAAATAATAATTGCCATAGTGCCTGCAATAACGGGTGAAACTACCCAGCTGGCAATAATGGCATAGACCTTGCCCCATGACACCGCCTCTACTCCAACACCTACCGCTCCAAAACCAACGATTGCTCCAACAATAGAGTGCGTAGTTGAGACGGGCCAACCCAGTGATGATGCAATTAGAAGCCATGTGGCAGCTGCCAAAAGTGAGGCGAGCATTCCGTAGACCAACAACTCTGGATTAGATGTAAATGCCCCAGCATCAAGGATGCCCTTCCGAACGGTTGCAGTGACCTCTCCACCAGCCAACACTGCGCCAGCAAATTCAAAAATAACAGCAATAATGACTGCCTGCTTAAATGTTATTGCGCCTGAGCCAACAGAAGTTCCCATAGCATTAGCAACATCATTGGCACCAATACCCCAAGCCATAAATAGACCAAAGCCAATGGCTAACATGATTAGAATTTCACTATTTTGAATGATGATTTCCACAACGAACTCCTATTTTGTCAACATAACTTCGAATCGTGACCCAACCTTTTGGGCAGCGTCTGCGGTTTCACCGAGCCACTCAATGGCCCGATAGTAAAACATCACATCAATAGGTGGCAGGGAAGCCTCAAGTAGATAAAGCTTATTCCTAATTGACTCTTGGGCAACATCAGTTTCATGCTCTAATTCGTTGACCTTCTTTATCATCTTGTCAACAATTTTTCGCTCTCGACTGCTAAATGCTGTCTCTAGGAGCTCATCTAGTTCATTAATTGCAACCAGTGCAGCAGCTGAAGTCTTTATGCATAACTTTGACAAATCTATAAAATCCTGAGCAAATTCTTTTGGAAAAACCATTTTTCTTGACATCATCAATCCCGCCAAGTCTTTTGTAATATTCGCAATCGAATCCTGAATCAATAATACATCCAATAAATCCCTTCTTGAAAAAGGCATCATAAATGTGCTCGGAAGATTCATTCTTAATTTCTTCTTAAGCACATCCGCTTTTTGTTCTTTTTTCCCAATTGAAGTATGACTCAATTGAGCTTTTTCCCAATCTTCAGCCTCAGCAGCCTTAGCAAATGCACCAAACTCTTTAAGGCATGAGTGCACTTGTTTCATATGTTTCTGTAGGGGGCTTATTGGCGATTTACCAAATAAGCTTGTGATATTGTCTTTTCCAGTCATAGCAGCGATCTACTCCATTTATTTTTAAAAGCTTAAAACACTATGTAACAATACAAATTTCTGATAACCAATGTCAAAAAATGCGCATTATAAATAATAATCTTTGTTCTTTTATGGTTTATTGTCTCATTGACTAACTCAATTTAATTAAATTCAATTCAATGATTATAACTGACAAAAAAAAACTTAAGCCACAGGCTTAAACTAATACACTTAATTTGAATAGGGTTGAATATTTTTGAGTACTTAACTTGATGCTGAATTGCTAAGAAGATAAGTTTGAACAAATGGCAATAAATTTTCTTTAATTCTATCAAAACAAAGCTTAAAAGATTCATATCCTTGACCATCAGGATCATCAAATCCAATATGTTTGATAGGTATATTTCCAGGAAAAATCGGACACGTTTGGCTTGCATTCTCACAAACAGTTATGACTAAGTCAAAAGGAATATGAATAATGGAATCTATACCTTTAGAATGATAGCTACTCTTCCACATTTCATTTTCTACTAATATTTTTTTGGCCTTAGGGTTTACTCTACCACTTGATGAAACACCGCTGGAATGAGCTTCAATTTGACCATTGAATGAATGATTGATGAGCGCCTCAGCAATAATGCTTCGACAGCTATTTCCTGTGCACAAAACCAAAACTTTTTTACTCATCTGACCTACCTAATTGTCTGATTTAAAGACCCTTAAAAAAACCATCGATGCCAGCATAGCGCCTAGACAAGTTGCCACAATATATACCCATAGATGTTCAAGGTTTCCACTAACAATAGCGGGTCCTATGCTTCTTGCTGGATTCATACTAGCGCCAGTAATTGGGCCAGCAAACATTGACTCAAGTCCAACAGTAAGTCCAATTGCTAAACCGGCAAAATCTTTTGTAGCTTTGCCATGAACAGCAGATGAACAAATCACAATCATTAATATAAAGGTCAAAATAAGTTCAAAACCAAAAGATTGTGAAACAGAGCCACTGGGAATAGTTGCGCCTAAATAGCTCACCTCAGATACGTTAGAAAAATTTTCTGATAAGAGAAAAAGAAGGCACAAACTAGCCAACACTGCGCCAGTAACTTGTGCGGCAATATAGGGGATAACATTTCTCTTATTAAACTCGCCCATGGACCAGAATGCTAGGGTCACTGCAGGGTTGAAGTGGGCACCAGAAACATGCGCAAAACTATAAATCAGAGCTACAATCACAAACCCAAAAGTTAGTGCTATACCTACATGTCCGATTGCTTGGGCGATGTCATTAATCATAATTGCTCCGGTGCCTGCAAACACCAGTATGAAAGTACCGAGTAGCTCAGCAGTTAGTTTCTTATACATTGAAATATTGGGTCATTTGATAGAGTTAGCCAAGTATCATAAAATTGAAATATGACAGTTGTATTACAAAATCTTTTTTAATTTGGCCATTAAAAGGTACAAAGGGTAACATTATACAAAAATTAATAAATTAACCCCAATTATTATTCCGTTTTATAAAAAGTACAGCCAAATATTAAGATGAACACTGCCATTATATTAGCCGCTGGTCAAGGCACAAGAATGAAGTCCCAAACTGCCAAGGTGCTTCACAAGGTTGGCAGCAAATGTCTGCTTCAACATGTTGTAGATGCCACAAGAGATTACGTTGAAACAATAAATGTAATTGTTGGGCACAATTCTCAATCTGTCAAAGCCGCAATCAAGGAAAGTAAAATTAACTGGGTCCTCCAAGAACAACAACTGGGGACTGGGCATGCTGTTCAGCAAGCTGTACCATTACTAAATGATGACTCAACCTGCTTAATACTCTATGGAGATGTCCCCCTTATTCAAAGCGTTACAATAGAAAAATTACTCATTAAAGCTCGTACATCAGGATTTTCACTTTTAAGTGTTGTGCTAGATGATCCTTCTGGATACGGGAGAATAATCAGAGATACAAATGGATTGATTCAATCTATTGTAGAACAAAAAGATGCTAGCGAAAGGCAGCAAAATGTTAAAGAAATCAATACTGGGATCATGGCGATTAAGTGCTCTCTATTGAAGAAGTATTTGAATGAATTAAAGCCCAATAATGTCCAAGGGGAGCTCTATCTAACCGATATTGTTGAAAGTGCTGTCAAAGATAATGTTAATATTGCCTCATTTCTATGTGAAAACGCGTCAGAGGTCATGGGTATAAATGACAAAAAACAACTATCTCGAGCTGAACGATTCTATCAAGTCAGACAGGCTGAAGATTTTATGTCGTCAGGACTGACTATTATGGATCCTAGTCGTTTTGATTGTCGAGGTGGTTTGACCTTTGGAAATGACTGCACTATAGATGTTAATGTTGTTTTTGAGGGAGATAATGTTTTAGGTAATAATGTTTTAATTTCGCCTAACTGCATTATAAAAGACTCGAAAATCGGAGATAATACCTCTATCTTTCCGAATTCGATTATTGAAAATTCGATTATTGGCTCGAGCACAACTATCGGTCCCTTTGCTAGGATTCGACCTGATACAAACATTGGAGATCACTCTAAAGTTGGTAACTTCGTTGAAATTAAAAAATCTACCATTAAGAGCAATTCTAAGGTATCACATTTGAGCTATGTTGGTGATAGCAAAATTGGAGATGATGTAAATATTGGGGCAGGTGTGATTACTTGCAATTATGATGGCGCCAATAAACATCAAACCGAGATTAAAGATGGAGCATTTATTGGATCTAATAGTCAACTAGTTGCCCCAGTCTCTATAGGAAAAAATGCAACCATCGGGGCAGGGTCGACCATCACTCAAAATGCACCAGATAATAAACTCACTCTGAGTAGAAATAAGCAGTCGACCATAGACAAGTGGAAGCGACCTAAGAAGAAATAACAATCTAACCAATAATGCTTAATCTTCCTAAAAATGTATGGATTCTGACTGCGTGTCAATCCCTATTTATGTCACTGAGTGTTTTTATGGTTTTTGTTGCAGGCATTATTGGGAGTGAACTCGCGCCTACTAAAAGTTTATCAACGCTGCCTGTTGCAACTATCGTTGTTGGAACTGCTCTAAGCGTGATTCCTGTGATTCGACTAATGTCAATCTTTGGTCGGAAAAAAGTTTTTTTAAGTGCATGCATTTATTCAATCCTGCTCATTGGCCTGTGCATTTTTTCTATTTCTGAAGAAATATTCTTTCTGTTTAGTTTTGCAAGTTTTTGTCTTGGAGCGACAGTAGCAACAATGATGCAGTTTCGCTTTGCAGCAATAGAGAGTGTGAATCAAGACCAAAGAGCCTCAGCAACTGCGGTGGTTCTTCTCGGCGGCTTAATTTCTGCATTCCTTGGTACTGAAATTGCAACTATTGGAAAAAGCATCCTGGATACTGAATTTGTGGGCTCATTTTTATTATTAGCACTTCTTTTCATCATTGCGTTTGTTTTGATGTTCTTTTTTGAGCCAGCTGTAAAATTTAAGGAGCAAATAGAAAAATCAAAGCGGCCCTTATTAAGCATCATTCAGCAGGGCTCATTTGTTGTTGCTGTCTCTGCTGCAACAACGGGATATGTTGTCATGAGTTTCATTATGACTGCTACTCCTGTAAGTATGCATGTTATGGATGGACATTCTCTTCATCACACTAAACTTGTTCTTCAAAGTCATGTTATAGCAATGTTTCTACCCTCACTTTTTACGGCCTACATAGTCAAATATATTGGTCTCACTAAAATGATGCTTCTAGGTATTTTGATTCTTTTCATCTCTGTATTCATTGCCTTTATGAGTCATGCTCTGACACATTATTGGTGGTCCCTCGTTCTTCTTGGGCTAGGCTGGAACTTTCTTTTTATTGGAGGCACTAACCTTCTTCCTCAGGCATACAGTGAAAATGAAAAATTCAAAGTTCAATCCATTAATGACTTCTTAGTGTTTGGTTTTCAGGCTCTGGCAGCTCTCTCTGCAGGATGGTTTGTATTCAATTTTAGTTGGGAGGTTGTTCTACTATCAGTTCTGCCATTACTGTTAATACAGTTCAGTGTGTTACTATGGTGGTTTTTTAAAAAAACTAACTAGTCAGTTTTTTTGGTATAAAATTCAAAAAAAAACGGAGCTATAGATGCTTAAAGCAGAGCCATTAACACCCTCGATTGGCGCAGTAATTTCGGGAGTATCACTGAATCATTTAGATTCTGAAAGTCTGGATCAAATCTATGATTCACTGATCAAGCATCAGGTGATTTTTTTTCGAGATCAAGAGCTTTCGCCTGAATCTCACATGCGTCTGGCTGAAGGCTTGGGAGAAATTGATCCTGGACACCCAGTCTACCCTCATGTTGAGGGATACCAAAGCATTGTTCTGCTCAGAAATGATGCCAACAATAAACCTGACACGGCAGACTGGCACAAAGACCTAACATTTAAATCTAATCCCCCTTTTGCAAGCATCCTTCATGGAGTTGAGGTTCCTAAATTTGGAGGGGACACTCTTTGGGCAAGCATGAGTGCTGCCTATAATCAATTGCCTGAAGGCTGGAAGCAATACCTAGAAAATCTTGAGGCTATACATGATATGGGAACATTTAGAAACGACTACCTTAGAGAAGGGGGTGTTGCATCTGTGAACGATGCCCTTAAAGAGGTTGGTTCAGCGGTCCATAAGGTGATAGAAACTCATCCAGTATCGGGCCTCAAATATATTAATGTCAATCAATCATTTACACGAAACATTGTGAATGAAAACCAGGGTCCAAGCGATCATGTATTACAGTTCTTGTATCAACACATGAACAAACCTGAATTTCAGGTGCGATTTCATTGGGAGAATAACTCAGTTGCCATTTGGGATAATCGGATTACTCAGCACTATGCTGTATGTGACTATTTACCCGAGTTTAGGCATATGCAGCGCATTACTGTTGTAAACGATAAAAGGGAACTAGCCCAGAAATAACTAAAGGTTTTTAAAGGCTTGCTCTAAATCTTCGATTAAATCTTTTGTTTCCTCAAGCCCTATGCTTAAGCGGATTACGTGCTTACCATTATAAAGCCATTGACCATCACGCTTGTATGGCCTTGCAGTCAAAAGACTTTTATAACCGCCCCAACTAAACGCGAGCCCAAACATCTCAAGGGAGTTAACAAATTTGGCAATTTGATCAGCTGAATATGACTTTTTGAACGTAAATGAGAACAAGCCAGATGCTCCTAAAAAATCTCTCTTCCATAAGGAGTGTTGAGGATGCGACTCAAGTCCAGGATGTATCACACAATCCACAACATCCTGTTTTTCAAGCCAATGCGCAACCTCAAATGCCGATCTCTCATGTTCCTGTAATCGGACTTTGAGCGATCTTAATCCTCTTAATGCCGAATAGCAATCCTGAGGGTTGGTGTAGTTTTCAACAGTTTCGAAATAGTTTGCAAATTCATCAGCATATTTTTCATTAACCGTAGCACATCCCATCAAAACATCTGAATGCCCGCAGATGTACTTTGTTACCGATTGAATAGCGACATCTGCCCCAAGGTCTAGAGACTTTAGGTACAAAGGTGTCGCCCAAGTACTATCAATGATAATCATTATTCCTGCTTTTTTAGCAGCCTTAACAATTGCCGGTATATCCTGAATCTCAAATGTATTAGAGCCAGGTGACTCAAGAAAAATAAGTTTAGTTTTGTTATTAAAGTAAACACTTATCTCTTCACCGATATTTGACTCAATATGAGTAGTCTTAACATTATATTTAGCAAGAATTTTGTGACAAAATCTTTTAGTAGGGCCATAAGCATTATCACAAAGCAATACCTCATCACCACTCTGAGTAAATGCCATAAGAGTACTTGTTATTGCATTAATTCCTGAGGGAAATGCATATGCTCTATGGCCATTTTCCAATCTACAAATAGCCTCTTCAAAGGCTTTCTGTGTTGATAGACCATGAGTCCCATAATCTACTCCAGGATAGTTGCCCTCTAGAGCTAATTGCATATCCTCAAAGTTTTCAAACAAAACAGAAGAGCCGCTTTGAACATCAGGGTTAATAGTTTTTATTTTTCGACCACCATACTTCTGAGTATAGTCAGTCCAGCCAACATTGTTTTTTTGCTTCGACATAGAGATAAAATGTTTACAGAATTGGCTGCCATCATAGGAGGAATTTGATGCTTTGTCCAGTTATTTTCCTTAACTACTCATTAGAGCAATATGAGTTGACTTTCTGCAGGACAATAAATCGCTGTTTTAATGGGCATATCAAAGAAATCATTTAAAACCTCTAGGTATTTTTTCATCTGAGATTGGTGTGAGTGTTTTTGTCGCTCAATAAATTCAACCAAAGTCTCGCCCTTATTTAGTGAAGCAGTTTTGAAATCGATAATCCATAAAGTTCCATCATCAATAAATAATCGATCAATAACAACTGATTGGCTTGCATTTCTATATTCTGACTCGACTTCTGTTGATTCTCTATATTTAAATAGCCATTCGAAATGCTCATCATGCTTTGTTTTTGAGAGTATCTCTGAAATTGAATTTGAGAATGCACTCAATAATTTTGACGGAATCCCCATTTCTCTTAACCTTGTTTCAACTGACAATTGAGAAGGATTGAAGTCCCCATGTTCCAAATAAAAATGAACGATTGTGCCTATTGATCCTTGATAAATTAAATCAAAAGTTTTTGGATGATTTGTTCTCTCCTCAGTTTTACTAATTCTTTTATTTGATAAAGAGTCAAGATTTTTTAACCTTTGAAGTTTTGGTGCGCGGATCTCTGTTTGGCTTGTGCCACTCTGCTCTATATCAAAATCTAAATCAATCTCAAAGTATTTGTCCAATAGAGACAAAAACGATCCATTTACTGCCTTTCCATTTTTTGATACGCTACCAAATAAGTGAACCCTATTTTTAGCTCGACTCATAGCCACATACAGAAGCCTCATCAACTCAAAATGTGATTGCTGCTTTTGCAAATATTGTAAATAAAGGTATGTTTCATTCTCACTATTTTCGTGGGAAGGCTTGATAGGCGACATTAGAACCTTGTTATTTTGGAATTCTTGAATTTGCATGAGAGGAAGATTATCGCTCCTTCCTTTTTTGCCAATTCCTGGAATAATAACTGTGTCAAACTCAAGGCCCTTCGACTGATGAACAGTCATCAGTTTGACATTTGAGACTTTAGAGGGCGCATAGAGCTCTTGGAGCATAGACTCAATCGCATGAGCATTGAGGTTTTCATTGATTTCACAATAATTCAACACTTCAAGAAACTGTGACTTAATTGTTCTCTCGATGCTTGTCAGTTCATCATCATTGAACAGCTGGCCCAATACAAAAGAGAAGCGCTCAACGAAAGAAAACCTACCTTCAGCAAAAATAGCGTCTCTTGTTGCAAAATAAATGTGTTTACATCTCATAAGTCCATCAGAACTCATTCCCTCTTTTGAATCTAAATCCATTAGCTGAGCAAAAATAGTTTGATCATTATTCTGGCTTAAAATTAATAAATCACTTAGATTCAAACCGCACCATGGCGATCTAAGTATAGACAGCCAAGCGAGCTTGTCACCCAAGCTGAGAATTGATCTTGATAAACTCAATAAATCTCTGGTGAATAGCTTAGATCTTAAGGATTCAGTTTTCAAAGACTCAAAATGAATATTATTATTTTTCAGAACTGAAGAGATCTCTGTAAGGTGAGATCTTGACCTAACAAGAATAGCTATCTCTCTATTAGAGTCTTCTGAGAGAGATTGATCAACAATTTTATATATTTGTTCAGCCTCCTCAAGGTCACTATTAGGCCCTAGAGGATAGAATGAGACTGCTTTGTTTTGTTCAGTTTTAGAAAATGAAAATGAACTAGTATATTGAATTGCACCTTTAACTAAGTCATCTTTCTGAGGAAAAATTCTAGAGAAAATTTCATTATTCGTCTCAACAATACTTTGATTAGATCTAAAGTTTGCCTTTAGTTTTAGAGGTTTAACCTTTAGACTACCAATTCCATTTTGAGCAACATTGAGAAAGATTCCAACCTGTGATTCTCTAAATTTGTAGATTGACTGCATTGGGTCACCAACAAGAAATAACGTTTTTCCATCATCTTGCTGCCATCCACTGATCAGCCTCTCTATCAAGTTGAATTGTGAGTATGAAGTATCTTGAAATTCATCAACCAGAACATGCTTGATTTGGTAATCCAACAGTAAGGCAATGTCACTTATCTCATCTCGACTATCTAAAGCATTTATTGCCTTAATATTGACCTCAGAAAAATCTTGTAGTTTTTCTTGATCAAAAATTATGCTTAGTTTTGCAACACTAAGCTTCAAAACTTGAACTATGTCTGAAATAGATTTTTTAAGGGATTCTGGAAGCTTGCTACTTGGCAAAAAATCTAAATTGATAAGCAGTTCTTTGAAATCTATTTTTCCATCTAGTCCCTCAAGGATTTCTTTAAACATGTTTTTCTCTTCCTTGAGTTCGGGAGGAAAGCCCATTTTCACATCGACTCTCTTTCTCCAGTTACTATTACTTTTAGTTATTAAGAGTTCAGAAATAATTTTCCAATCCTTCAAATCACTGGGTTCTACACCAGGAAGATGGGTAATACTCGATACATCTTCTCTTGCATTCTCTCTAAGAAGAGAAAAAAAATTAGGACTAAGTATTTTTTGTGCTTGCGTTCTGAGTGATTTGAGGTGATCAGTAATCAATTCACCAGAAAAATCTTCGATATGACTAATATCTAAAGCGCCTTTGGCATATATTTTTGGAAGCCACTGCTCTCTTTTTTTAAGCATTTGCTCTACAAGTCGATAGAACCTTTCTACATCATTGTCAAGATAAAGCAAGACTGATGAAATAATTTTTTGATACTCATCATCCTCTATAAGCAATAGTGTCTCTTCTGCGGCCTGACGATAAATTATGTCGTACTCAAAAGAGTCAACCATAGTTCTTGGCGGAATCAATTGCTCAAGAGAGGGGAATCTAGAAACTATTAGATTAGACAATGAGTCGATAGTAATTATTTTTAGCCGAGAAGGGTGATTGACAAGGTCCCACCCCCTCTTGTGAGATTGGTTTAAAGCCTTAGTAGCGAGATCAAAAGTTTTTCTTTTAAATTTCTCAATAGGAGGTTTTTCTTTAGCTTGATTTAATGAACTTATGACTCGATGCTTGAGCTCATCTACTGCTCTATTCGTGAAAGTCATTACTAATATATTTTCTGGCTCATCGGCAGAGCCGAGTAATTTCAAGTATCTTTGTGAGATAAGTTCGGTTTTTCCAGAGCCTGCAGGGGCTTGAACGATGAAGGAGTCGCGTACATTTAATGCGTCATCCCTTTGTTTTTGATCATTCACATTGACTCTGGAGCGCCTACTCCTAGAATTGAAAGTCCATTTTTGAGTATTTGCTGTGTAGCACTGATCAGTGCCAATCTCGCTTGCGTTAGATTTTTATCATCAACGATAAACTTGCAGGCATTATAGTAACTATGAAAATGATTAGAGAGATCTCTGAGGTAATAAGCTAACTGATGAGGCTCATATTGAATCGCTGATGATTCCAAAACACTCTTAAATCGACTCAGCTCTCTTAAGAGATCCTTTTCAATCTCTTCAGTAAGTAGTGCTAAATTTGTCTGGCTAACATCCAGCTCTATCTCTTTTTCATCTGCCTGCCTAAAAACCGAACAAATTCGAGCATGGGCATATTGAATATAGTAAACAGGATTTTCATTAGTTTTAGATTTTGCCAAATCTAAATCAAAGTCCATATGTTGCTCTGATTTTCTAAGGATATAAAAAAAACGCGCAGCATCATTTCCTACTTCTGCTCTAAGATCTTCAAGTGTAACAAAAGAGCCACTTCGCGTAGACATTTGAACCTTACTCCCACCGCGATAAAGATTTGCAAACTGGACTAACAAAATCTCAAGCTTATTTGGGTCGTGGCCTAACGCCTCAATTGAAGCTTTAACTCTTGGGATATATCCGTGATGATCTGCACCCCAGACATTAATAATTTTGTCATAACCCCTCTCCAGTTTTTCAAGGTGATAGGCAATATCAGATGCAAAATATGTATGGTTTCCATTATCACGAACGACGACACGATCTTTTTCATCGCCATAGTTTGTTGTCTTAAACCATAATGCTCCATCTTTCTCGTACAAGTTCTTGCTGTCCTTTAGCTTTGAAATACAGGCTTCTGAAAGACCGCTATCGATCAATGACTGTTCTGAAAACCATTTTTCAAAAATTACTCCAAATTCAGCTAAATCATTTTTTATCCCACCCAAAATACTTTCAATTCCAGCCTTAAAAACCGCCTTAAAGCGATCTCCCAATACAGACTTAGCCCTCTCAATTAACTGATCGATATGTATCTCCTTATCACCCCCTTCAGAGCCATCTTTAGATACATTTTCAAAAACCAAATCTGACTTTAGATGGAATTCTTGTCCACTAGCCTCATAAATTACTTGAGCAATATCATGAATATACTGGCCTTGATAACCATTGTCGGGGAACCTCAAACTTTCTCCACAAATAGTTAAATAGCGCAAATAAATACTGACTGTTAAAATATCCATCTGCCTACCAGCGTCATTCACATAGTACTCATTGTCAACGAGGAACCCAGCATTTCTTAACAAGTTTGACACAGTTGCACCATACGCAGCTCCCCTCCCATGACCCACATGGAGTGGCCCAGTAGGGTTAGCAGATACATATTCCAAGAGTACTTTTTTTCCATGACCAATTTCTGAGCTGCCATATAAAGCAGCTTGGTCAATAATCTCATTTACAATTGACGAGCTTGTTTCCTGCGACATGAAAAAATTAATAAAGCCTGGGCCTGCAATTTCAATTTTCTGAATAAAGCTTTTTTGTTCGAATTGATCAATAATAATTTTTGCTAATTCGACAGGGCTCATTTTTGCCTGTTTAGAGAGCATTAAGGCTATATTGGTAGCATAATCACCATGGCTATTATCCTTCGTATGATCGATTCTGATTTTTGAGGGCATCTCATTAAGAGTGCCCTTAGAAATTAACTCCTGAATGCACTTGTTAAGTAAATCTTGTAATTGGTCTTTCATATGGCTCAGCTAGTGATTTCTTATATGTTCAAGGAAGCTATTTTAATTTATCTGAGTGTAAGCCCATTACCGAATTATACTTTCGACATTCAGACGAATAAACCAACATTCGAATTAATGAGCCTCCTGCCAGTTCGACCCGATACCTACATCCACATCGAGTGGTATGCTCAACTTGAGAGCATTTGACATTAATTCTTTTATGTCTGTTGCGTAAGAGTCAGCCATTTTCTCATCAAGTTCAAAGACAAGTTCATCATGAACCTGCATAAACATCTTGATCTGATGATTCTCTTTGTCAATCCAGGCCTGAATATCAAGCATGGCTTTCTTTATAATATCTGCCGAAGATCCTTGCATAGGCGCATTGATTGCAGTCCTTAACGCGTGCTGTTGAAGCATTTTATTTTTAGAATTAACTTGAGGTAGATAAAGCCTCCTTCCAAGAACTGTTTCTACATAACCCTGAGATTTTGCCTTTTCTTTAGTCTCCTCCATAAACCTCAAAACGCCTGGATAGTTTTCAAAATAACCGTCAATATATTGCTTGGCCTCAGTCCTAGAGACATCAATTTGCTTAGCCAAACCAAAAGCACTCATGCCATAGATTAAGCCAAAGTTAATCGCCTTAGCTTTTCGGCGCTGATCCTTAGTGACCATCGAGATTTCAGTGTCAAATACTTGTGCAGCAGTTGAGCTATGGACATCTTGATTATTATTAAATGCCTTGATTAAGTTCTGGTCTCCTGAAATGTGAGCCATAATCCTTAATTCAATTTGAGAGTAGTCTGCAGCAAGAATCACATTCCCTTTTTCAGCAACAAAGGCTGACCTAATTTGTGCACCTTGTGGAGTTCTAATTGGAATATTTTGAAAATTAGGTTTTGAAGAAGAAAGCCTTCCAGTTGCCGTAACTGCTTGATGGTAAGAAGTATGAAGACGCCCAGTTCTTCTGTTTATTTGCCTAGGAAGCGCCTCTAAATAAGTTGAATTTAACTTTGTTAAGGTTCTGTAAGACATGATTAGGTCCACTAGAGGATGATCCAATAACTTTAACGCCTCTTCATTGGTTGACGGCTGTCCTTTTGCTGTTTTCTTTTTAGGCTCTAGTCCAAAACCTTCCTCACTAAATAAAATTTGTTGGATTTGTTTTGGTGATTCTAAATTGAATTCATCTCCCGCAATCTCGTAAGCCTGCGTTTGAATTTTGATCATTTCTTCTTTAATTTCATTTTGTTGATTAAAGAGAGATGCCTCATCCAGCCTAGCGCCATTCCTCTCCAACCGCAGCATCACTTTTATTAAAGGAAGCTCAATACTTTTGTAAAGCGCTACTAATTTTGGGAATTCTTGTAATTTAGATTCAAATAAATTATTTAGCTCATTAGTAACAATGACGTCTTCGCATGCATACGGCATCGCCTCTTCAATGCTAACTTGATTGAATGTCAGTTGTTTTTTTCCACTTCCGGCTACATCAGAATACTGAATAGTTTTGTGACTCAAATAATGAAGGGCCAGGTCGTCCATATTATGGCGACTCGCAACCGAATCTAAGCAATATGACTTAACCATTGTATCGTCCTTGATGCCATTTAAATTGATATCAACATTAGCTAATACATGTGCATCATATTTTAAATTTTGACCAATCTTTCCAATTGTGGGACTTTCTAGGATTGGTTTTAAGGAGGATAAAACTTTAGATCTCGACATTTGGGCTGGCGCGTCCAAATAATCATGAGCAACTGGCAAATAGTAGCTATTATTTTCTATTAAAAATACAAAACCAACTATTTGGGCCTCCATATAATCAAGGCTATTTGTCTCAAGATCAAAAACAAAAGATTCACTTGATAAAAGTTTTGACAGCAAGGCGTCAAAATCATTTTCACTCAGAATAAGTGCTTTTGTATAGTTATCCATAGATAAGGTTGAATCAATGTCTTCAACCTTTTCAGTCTGATTATCAGTCTCATTTGGCTCACCAGCTTTTGAAGGTCCCTGCTCATCTAGTTGCTTTAGCCACATGGAGAAACCATATTCTGTGTAAAGTTTTATCAGTTCCTGTGTATTTTCTCCAGGCTCATCTTCAAGAATATTCAAAGGTAGTTTCACATCAAATTTTAGTTTCACTAGTTGATAAGAAAGATCCAACAAATCAAAGGATTCCCTTAACTTTTCTCCAACCTTGCCACCAATCATATTTGCGTTAGCCTTTACACCCTCAATGTCCTTATAAAGTTCAAGCCACTTTGCCGCCGTCTTTGGACCAACACTTGGGACACCCGGGATATTGTCAGAGGTGTCACCAGTTAAAGCCAGTAAATCAAGGATTTGACTAGGCATAACACCCATTTTGTCTTTGACATCTTCCTCTGAAAAGAGCTTTCCTTTCATATCTAATTGTTTTATATTGTCTCCAACTAGCTGAAAGAGATCTTTGTCTCCACTGGCAATGATTGTTTCAATGCCTTTATCATTTGCGTATTTGGATAAGGTAGCAATTACATCATCAGCCTCAACTCCATCTTCACATAAGAAATGAAAACCCATAGCGCGAACAATTTGATATAAGGGCTCAATCTGAACGATTAGGTCATCGTGAGCAGGGCTTCTATTAGCCTTGTATTCAGGAAAAATTTCATGGCGAAAGTTTGTGCCCTTTGCATCGAAAATCATAATTAGTTTTGAACCATGGTATTTTCTTTGTAAGTGCTTGATGGCATTCACAACTCCAAACATAGCCCCTGTAGGAAAACCACTTTCGTTAGTAAGATTTTGAGAGATTGTTGAGAAGTAAGAGCGGAATAGAAATGCTGTTCCGTCAACTAAAATGAGAGGCTGATTCATATTTAAATTTTACATCTAAACTATGTTTCAATTCTTAGAAACTGGGTTATGAATATAATGCCTCTAACTCTTTATTTTGAGCTTGAATGTTGAAAATGTTAGATAAAATGTACTTATGTCAGATGCCCTCATAACTCTCAACAACATTACACTCAGCCATAATGGTAAGAATGTTCTTGATGATGTCAGTTTTCAGCTTCATCAAGGAGAATTTGTCACGCTCATTGGTCCTAACGGTGCAGGAAAAAGCTCTTTAATCAAAATTTTGTTAGGTGTTATTAAGCAAGACTCTGGTAGTGTAACTTATCAGGAAGATATCAGGCTTGGTTATACCCCTCAAACATTTACAGCTAATCCATTTATACCCATATCTGTGAAAGACTTTCTGACTTTGAATCAGAAGCTGGATTTAGTTTTTATGCAGCAAACTTTTGATTTGATAGGCATTAATGATTTGCTTCAATTGCCTCTAAAAAACCTATCTGGAGGTGAATTACAGAAGGTTCTGCTGTCTAGAGCGCTGCTCAATAAACCGAATGTATTAATTCTAGATGAACCTGCCCAAAATCTAGATGTTGATGGTCAAATGCAACTCTATAAGCTGATTCAGGACATTCATCAACAGCAAAATTGTGCGGTTTTAATGGTATCCCATGACTTACATCGAGTCATGAAGGAATCAACCCAAGTTTTGTGTTTATATCATCATATCTGCTGCGAGGGTCTTCCTGAATCAATATTGAAAGATGAAAAATTTAATGATCTTTTTGCTGATCAAATAAATGAACTAATGGCTACTTATGAGCATCATCATAACCATCATCACGAACATTAGATAAGCTCAAATCTAATGTAAATGTTATAATTGCCCCTTTTTTTAAGTATTAATCATGAAAGATATTATCGAATCAGCTTTTGAGGATAGGAATCATTTAACTCCAGCTACTGCAAGCCCTGAAATTAAAGATGCTGTTAATGAAGCAATACACTTACTGGACTCAGGCAAAGCTAGAGTGGCAGAACAGAAAGGTATTGGTGATTGGCAAGTTAATGAATGGCTAAAGAAGGCTGTCCTTCTCTCATTTAGACTAGCTGACAACACCCCTATGCCCTCTGGATATACACAATACTTTGATAAGGTGCCCTCTAAGTATGCAGCTACGACTGAGAAAGAGTTCCAAGCATCAGGTGTCAGGGTAGTTCCTCCCGCAACCGCAAGACGAGGCTCATATATTGCCCCTAATACTGTTTTAATGCCCTCTTACGTAAATATAGGCGCTTATGTTGACTCAGGAACAATGGTAGATACATGGGCAACAGTTGGATCATGTGCTCAGATAGGTAAAAATGTTCACTTATCAGGTGGTGTTGGTATTGGTGGTGTTTTAGAGCCATTGCAAGCTAGCCCCACGATAATTGAAGACGATTGTTTTATTGGTGCAAGGTCTGAAGTGGTCGAAGGAGTTATTGTCGAAGAAGGTGCTGTTATATCAATGGGTGTTTATATTGGGCAATCAACGAAAATTTATAATAGGATGACTGGGGAAGTAAGTTATGGTCGTATTCCAGCTGGCTCAGTTGTAGTTTCTGGAAATCTTCCATCTTCAGACGGTAGCTACTCACTGTATTGCGCTGTAATAGTGAAACAGGTTGATGCAAAAACAAGATCAAAAGTTGGCATTAACGAACTCCTTAGAGGAATTTAATCTCTATTATTTGAAGCAATAAAAAACCCGCCTAGTGCGGGTTTTTTAATGAGCTAATATGCTATGTTACCTAGTAAAGATTTTGTATATTAACCCCGCAGCAACAAGACCTACTAAGTTAGCAGAGCCAAGTTCACTTATGATATTAATCAGGCTGCCAGTTACATCGCCAGGAAGGAATGCAGCATCACCGCCAAAGATTATTTGAACAACTACAGCAAGTGCAATAACTGCAACGCCTGCTTCAGTCAATTTTTTTGCCCAACCAATTACGTTGTCTAACATATCTTCTCTCCGTTTGTTGAAAGATAACCAGCATCACTACCGATTGATGAACTTTTTATAGTATCAATATAATTATGTCAAGTTTTCTGAGTTGCATTTTTGGGAAAAAACGCTTAATCTGTTGAATTAATAGGACTTATCAAAATAATATTAATATTTTTTCGTACATAAAAAACCCGCCTCTCGGCGGGTTTTCATTGAGCTAATATGGTATGTTTACTTGAGGATTTGGTACAACAATCCAGCTGTGACTAACCCAACTAAGCCAGCAGCTCCAAGTGATCCAATGATACCCATTAGATTAGCAATAACATCACCAGGAAGGAATGCTACGCTTGAACCAAAGATTACTTGAACTACAATTGCAAGTCCTACAAGACCCACACCTGCTTCTGTTAATTTTTTTATCCAACCAGTTACATTACTTAACATATTTTCTCTCCATTAATTATAAAGATAACCGGCATCTTTGCCGATTGATGCACTTTTTATAGTAACGAAAACTGAGTGTCAAGTTTTATTGATGAAAAAAAGCTAAAAATGAAGCAAAAATGAGCAGAAATGGCTATAAAGTTGCAAAAAAACAACAAAAATTACTCTTAAATTGCAACTGACAAGAAAATCCCAGCAAATGCAGTCATACCAAGGTAATTGTTATGAATAAAAGCCTTGAAATATTGCTCATTTTGCCGTTTTTTCATCAAAATCTGATGATAAATCATAAAACAAACAATAAAAATTACAGAAAAATTGTAAATTTGGCCTAAATTGAAGGAATTACCTATTCCAAAAAATATCAAAATCAGTAGCAATTGTAAAACGGAAATGACAATATGGTCATATCTTTTAAACAGAATTGCTGTTGACTTGACCCCTATTATTAAATCTTCATCTCGATCAGCCATAGCATAGAGAGTATCGTAAATCAGAGTCCAGACTAGGGAGGCTAGGAAAACGAGACCCGCCTCTAATGGTACTGAGCCAGTTTGTGCTGCAAAAGACATAGGAACGCTCATTCCAAATGCCGCTCCCAAAACAAGTTGCGGTAGATTTGTCCATCTTTTAGTAAAAGGGTAAATTGTAGCTAAGCCAGCCGCTAATAGTGAAAGCTGGATAGTCAATAGGTTTGTTTGTAAAACTAGCAAAAAAGCGATAAATATTAGTATTACAAATAATATTAGTGCCGATCTTGGTGAAATCTCACCTGATGTGATAGGTCTGTTTTGTGTCCTTTTAATGTGTTTATCAATTTCTCGATCAGCATAATCATTGATTACACAGCCTGCGGTTCTCATAATAACAACTCCCAGCGTGAAAATAATCAATAAATCTAAATCTGGCCATCCATCAGCACTAAGGAATAACGCCCAGTAAGTTGGCCATAAAAGCAATAATGAGCCAATAGGCTTATCTAGTCTCATCAATCGAATATATGGAATCATAGTTTTTTCAAAAATGTTTCTAAATCATCTGGCAGCGGTGCATTTACTTTCTGAATTTCATTTGTTAATGGGTTCGTAAAAGTTAATGTCTTGGCATGCAAAAATAAACGATTTAGACCTTTCTTTTTCATAAACTGATCAAAATCTCCATCGCCATACTTATCATCCTGTGCAACTGGATGCCCCGCAAACTTTGCATGAACACGAATTTGATGTGTTCTGCCAGTTTCTATTGATACCTCAACAAGTGAGGCATTAAAATCCCCTAATTCAAAGTTTTTTATGGGATGGAAGTGACTTAGAGAGTCCTTTCCTTTTGAATCTATTACGCTGTATCTGGAGTTTTGATATATGGGTGCATCAATAGTATGTTTTTTCTTGCTCCATGTATCTTTGACTAGTGCTGTGTATCTTTTTTCTAATTGATGATTAACTAACTGTGAATGTAATGACTTTAGGACTGATCTTTTTTTGGCCAGAATTAGGCATCCAGAAGTTGCACGATCAAGCCGATGAACAAGCTCTATTGGCTCTTTGTATTGTGATTTGAGTGCCTCAATAATTCCAACACTAATCCCGCTGCCACCATGAACTGACATTCCATGAATTTTATTGATTATTAGCATGCCCTTGTCCTCATAAAGCACTGCATTCTCAAGTAACTTTAGTAGGCTTTGTGAAGGCTTGATTTCTTTTTCAGTTGAAGTTCTTATAGGTGGTATTCGAATTAAATCCTCAGCTTTAAGCTTGTAATCAGCTTTCTTTCTGCCCTTATTTACTCTAACCTCACCCTTTCGAATGATGCGATAAATCCTAGATTTTGGAACCCCCTTCAGCAACTTAATCAAGTAATTATCAAGTCTTTGGCCCACAGAAAATTCATCAACTGTTACAAACCTAGGTGCATCATGGGTAGTCATAAGTTCAAGAGAAAAACAACTGATTAAAATTTTGCGTTGTTACTTTTGCAATCTCTCCAATTGTCGTATTACGAATCTCAGCAAGCTTTTCAGCAACATAGTATGTATAGGCTGGACTATTTGGCTTGCCTCTATAAGGGACTGGTGTTAGATAAGGAGAATCAGTTTCTATTAAAATACGTTCTGTAGGAATTTGTTTTGCCACTTCCCTTAAATCTTGTGCGCTTTTGAAGGTAAGAATGCCAGAAAAAGAAATATAGAATCCCAAATCTATTGCAGCTTCAGCAGTCTCCAAATCCTCTGCGAAACAGTGCATAACGCCTTTTTCTGCTTTCTCTCGCGATAAGATTTCAATTGTGTCCTCTTTTGAGTCTCTCATATGAATAATCATTGGCTTCCCCGACTGATTAGATGCAGCAATATGCCTTCTAAATCTGTCTCTCTGCCAATCAGCCTCATCTTTTCTTACATGAAAATAATCTAGACCTGTCTCACCAATAGCAATTACTCTATTACTTTTGGCATACTCTAAAAGCTCTTCAATAGACGGGTCTTTACAATTTGTTTCTGTTGGATGAACACCAACAGAACAATAGATGTTGGGGTAAGATTTTGACAATGTATGGACATCATCAAAATGTTCCAGATCTATACAAACACACAAAAATTTATCGACTGAAAGATTTCTTGCATGATCTAGCATTGACTCAATACTTCCACCAAATGCGTCAAGATCTACACGATCAATATGGCAATGGGAATCAATTATTTGCATAACAAAATTATATATTAATTTCTAAAAGTGATCTCTTGTCTGAGACAAAGGGTACTTGTATAGAATGAATTTTAAAGCTGAGTTTCTGAAGATTTTCTTGGTCAACATTAGCACCCTTCATAAGCAAATAACGCCCATTACTTGAAATTAAATGTCGAGTTTTATCTAATGTATCAACTCCAGATGAAAAAGCCCTTGATACAATTTGTGGGAATTTTTCTTCATAGTTGAAGCTTTCAACCCTATTGTTGACTACAGTCAAGTTTTCTAATGATAATTCTGTCTTTACTGTTTGCATAAACCGGCATTTTTTTCCAACACTGTCGATTGTAAATACTTTAGTTTTTGGTTTCATAATTGCAATAACAATGCCTGGTAATCCTGCTCCTGAACCAACATCTAAGAGCATTCCAGGTTGAATAAAACTAACAATCGATAGACTATCCAAAAAATGTTTTTTGATTGACTCAATTGGGTCGCGTATTGCACTCAAATTGTAGACCTTATTCCATTTACCAATAAGACCATGATAAGCTAGTAGCTGATCAAGCTGCTCATCTGAAAAAGATATATCCATAAGCTCTGCACCCTCACAAAGCAGACTGTCTATTTCATTCACGAATGCGTTTTATAGGTTTTTAGAAATACAAGGAGTATCGAAATTGATGCAGGAGTCACGCCTTGAATTCTACTGGCCTGACCTATTGTTTCTGGCTTAAACTGATTCAACTTTTGTCTTACTTCATTTGACAACGCTTTAATCTCATTGTAATCAATATTTGAAGAGAGCTTTGTATTTTCATTTTTACGATATTTTTCAATTTCGTCCAACTGCCTTTTAATATAACCCTCATATTTAATTTGATTCTCGACCTGCTCAATAATCAATTTATCTTCTAAAAAGGGTTTAGCCTTTTCAATTTTACTTAGTAATTTGTAATTGATATTGGGTCTTTTAAGCAAAGCTTCTAGGCTATATTCATGATTCAATTTTATTCCAAGCACTTGTTCTGCTTGACTATCATCTGATTGGATCCAAAAAGTCTTTAAGCGTTTTTTTTCATTAGCAACCTGCTCATACTTTCCATTGAAGGCTTCCCAGCGAAAATCATTGATAAGCCCCAACTCTCTCGCCTGTGGTGTCAATCTCTCATCTGCATTATCTTCTCTTAGCAATAATCGGTATTCAGCCCTTGAGGTGAACATCCTATATGGTTCGGTTGCTCCCTTAGTTGTTAAGTCATCAACCATTACTCCAATGTAAGACTCATCTCTCTTAGGAATCCATGCATTCTTTTCTTGAACTTGAAGTGCTGCGTTAATTCCTGCAAGCAACCCCTGTGCCGCTGCCTCTTCGTATCCAGTTGTACCATTAATCTGACCAGCGAAGAATAGGCCAGATATTTTCTTAACTTCTAGGGTCTGTTTTAAACCTCTTGGATCAAAAAAATCATACTCAATGGCGTATCCTGGACGGATTATCTTGGCATTTTCAAAGCCCTTAATTGAGTTCACAAATTCTTCTTGAACCTCATAAGGTAACGAAGTAGAGATACCATTCGGGTAAACCTCGTGAGTAGTTAAACCTTCAGGCTCAACAAATATTTGATGTGAATCACGTTCTGCAAACCTTACAACTTTATCTTCAATTGAAGGGCAATATCTTGGGCCAACACCTTCAATTTTGCCACTAAAAAGTGGTGAGTCTTTCAGGCCATTATTGATGAACTCATGGGTTTTTGAGTTGGTATGTGTTATGAAGCAAGGTATCTGTTCAGGGTGATCTGATGATTTACCTAAAAATGAAAAGCTCGGTAATGGGTTATCTCCCTCTTGTTTTTGAAGAACATTGAAATTAATTGTTCTACCGTCCAGTCTTGGTGGCGTCCCAGTTTTAAGCCTTCCAACGCCTAAATCATAGGATCTTAGTCTTTTAGATAGTATGTTGGCAGGAGCATCTCCAGCCCTTCCGCCCTGATAATTTTGTTGACCAATATGAATTATTCCACCCAAAAAGGTACCCGAAGTCAAAATAACTCTGTCTGCAAAAAATTCAAGGCCCATTTGTGTAACTACGCCTTTAACCCTATTATTTTCTAAAATTAAATCATCGACTGGCTGCTGAAATATTGTTAAATTCTCTTGATTTTCAACTATATTTCTGATTTCGGCTTTATACAATAGTCTGTCTGCTTGAGCTCTTGTAGCTCTTACTGCAGGACCTTTTGATGCATTTAGAGTTCTAAACTGTATGCCAGATAAATCGATTGCTCTTGCCATTGAACCGCCCATAGCATCAATCTCTTTTACAAGATGTCCTTTCCCTATTCCTCCGATGGCTGGATTACAACTCATCTGGCCAATAGTTTCTATATTGTGAGTGATTAACAATGTATCCACACCCATTCGAGCTGAGGCAAGTGCAGCTTCAGTTCCAGCATGGCCGCCTCCAACTACAATTACAGGGTAATATTTACTTTGTTTCATTCTTAATTAGATTTCAATAAAAAAGGGCCCGATAAATCGGACCCTCAATTATACGCCTTAAGCCTATGACTTGATAAATTTAGTCAGGGCATGATTCTTAATCAAAATTAATACTTATATCCAGCTTCAAAAAGAGTCTCTTGTGACGATGGCTGAGAACCGGCAACATAGTCTCCTGTAGAAGCCTCGGAATTAGCCTGACATCTTGCCAATAATGCTTTCTGACCGGCCTCTAGATTTTCTCCATTCCAGGCCTGAAGACAAGATTGCTGTAAGGCTCTTCCATATGAGAAGGTGAGACTTGTAGCACTCTTGTGTTCGATACTATTCATGGTATTTAAGTAAACAGAGGCATCCTCTTCAGTTAAACCTCCAGATAGAAACATGATGCCAGGAACTGCTGCTGGAACGCATCGGTTCATTGTCCTAACAGTCATCTTAGCAACCTCTTCAGATCCAGCTTTATTTTTGTTATCTGCACCTGAAACTGTCATAGAAGGTTTTAGCAATGTGCCTTCTAAAAACACATTATTTTCTGAACAAGCTTTATAAACCTCAACCAGGACTTTTTCTTGAACTTCTGCAGTCTTTTCAATCGTGTGATCACCATCCATAAGAATTTCAGGCTCAATGATTGGAACAAGTCCTGATTCTTGGCAAATCTTAGCATATCGAGCTAAACCCCATGCATTCTCTCTAATTGCAAGATCAGTTGGACAGCCGTCAGCAGTAATTTGAAGAACTGCACGCCATTTCGCAAATCTTGCTCCCTGCTTATAATACTCAGCAGTCCTCTCCGCTAAACCTTCTAAGCCTTTACACCATGTTTCAACTTCATGTGCTCCAGCTAGAGGGCTAAGGCCCTTATCCACCTTGATTCCAGGGATAATGCCTAACTTTTTTATTTTTGAAACCATAGCTTCGCCATCAAGATGGTTTTGATAAAGTGTCTCCTCAAAAAGAATAGCGCCACTGATAAATTTCCCAAGCCCTTCAGTTGTGAACAGCATACCGCGATAAGCCTGACGATTTTCTTCAGTATTTTCTACATTGATACCTGCAAGTCGCTTCCCAATAGTTGGAGTAGATTCATCCACTGCAAGCAATCCTTTACCTTTAGCAGCAAGTTCATTTGCTGTCTGCCTTAACTCTTCTTGATTATTTACCATATTATTCACCTTTTTATTTTCTATTAATAATTTCCATCACCAACACGCAAAATTTTCATCAGATTTGTACCTCCTGATTTATCTTTATGCATCCCCTTCGTAACAATAACTATGTCTTTATCATCCACCACAGACTTGTTGATAAGGTTTTCAATAACCTTACTATTTACATCATTCCAATCATCAGCACTATTTTTTTCTATAGAGCAAGGGTATACCCCTCTATATATAGTAACTTTTTTTAATGTTTTATAATTGTCAGACATCGCAACAATTGAAATGTTTGAACTAATTCTTGACATCCAAAGAGCTGTTTTCCCAGTTTGAGTGAGAGTCGCTACAACTTTTGCACCAAGATGATTGGCTGCATACATTGAACTCATAGCAATCGTTTCATCAACACCTTCAAAATTCTCATGTAGCCTATGGTGTGAGACTTTTGCAGTTGGACTCTTCTCTGCCTCAATACATACATCACTCATAGTTTTAACTGCTTTAATTGGATATGAACCCACCGCAGTCTCCGCTGATAGCATAACTGCATCTGTCCCATCAAGTACAGCATTTGCTACATCAAAAACCTCAGCTCTGGTTGGGATAGGGCTAACGATCATTGATTCAAGCATTTGAGTTGCAGTAATAACAAATCTGTCATTAGCTCTTGCAAGTTGTATTAAACGTTTTTGTTGAGCTGGCAATTGTGGGTCTCCAATCTCAACACCAAGGTCTCCACGAGCCACCATGATTCCAGCTGACTCTTGAATTATTTCAGTAATGACATCATCTTGCAATGACTCGGCTCTTTCAATTTTTGCTATAACGCTTGCGTTTGAGCCTGCCTCTGCCAGTAGTCTCTTAGTTTCTCGAACATCATCAGCATTCACTGGAAAAGAGATTGCTACATAATCTGCGTCTGCTTTAGCAGCTGTAATAATATCTTTTTTATCTTTTTCAGTTAAAGCACTTGCGCTCAATCCACCCCCACGTAAATTAATGCCCTTATTATTAGAGAGGACACCGCCTTGACTAACCTGAGTTATGATTTTATCTCTAGAAATTTTTTTAACCTCAAGAATTATTTTTCCATCATCGAGTAAAAGAATATTTCCAGAATTCAGATCACTTGGAAGTTGTTTATAAGCCAGGCCTACTTTACTCTGATCACCATCATTCTCAGATAGTCCGGCATCAAGAGTAAACTGGTCACCTTTCTTAAGTTCAATCTTTTCTGTTTTAAACGAGCCAATTCTGATCTTTGGACCTTGCAAATCCATCATTAATCCAATAAAAGCATCGTTTTCTTTTTCATATTGTCTTACCTGAGCTATACGTGCAAGGTGCTCTTGTTCATCATTATGAGAAAAATTAATACGCACAACATTAACTCCTGCGTCCAAAATGCCTTTTAAAACCTCTGGATCATCAGTAGAAGGGCCAAGCGTGGCTAGAATTTTAGTTCTTCTCTTAATCATCAGATGATTGCATTCTTTTCTCAAGAATCTCAACAACAGGCAATTTTTTTCCCTCAAGAAACTCTAAAAATGCCCCGCCCCCAGTAGAAATATAAGATATTTTATCTTCAATTTTAAACTTATCTACCGCGGCCAGAGTATCCCCTCCGCCTGCAATTGAAAAAGCATCAGACTCTGCAATTGCTGTTGCCAAGAGCTCAGTCCCTCTAGCAAACTGATCAAATTCAAAAACACCTACAGGGCCATTCCATACAATTGTTCCTGCGTTTTTCATAATCTCACAAAGCTCTGAAGTTGAGTTTGGTCCAATATCAAAAATCATATCGTCTGGAGCAACTGCACTAGAATTTTTACTTTCAGCCGTAGCAAATTCTGAAAACTCTTTACCACACACCACATCACCAGGAACAGGAATTTGACAATGCTCCATTAATGATTGAGCTGTTGGAATAAGATCATGCTCACATAATGATTGACCAACACTATTTCCTTGTGCTGCGATAAATGTATTTGCAATACCGCCGCCCACAACGAGCTGATCAACTACCTTGGAAAGCGCGTCCAATACTGTTAATTTTGTGGAAACTTTTGAACCTCCCACAATTGCTACCATTGGTCTCTTTGGGTTATCAAGCGCTTTACCGAGTGCCTCCAATTCTCCAACTAAAAGTGGTCCCGCACATGATACTGGTGCAAATTCAGTAACGCCATAGGTTGATGCATGAGACCTATGAGCGGTTCCAAAAGCATCTTGCACACAGATATCACATAACGCTGCCATTTTTCTTGACAAAGCCTCGTCGTTTTCTTTTTCACCCTCATTAAATCTAACGTTTTCGCACAGAACTACCTCACCATTCTCCATCTCTATTCCATCAAGCCAATTTGATATGAGCCTAACTTTTTGTCCTAGTAATTTTGAAAGATGATTTGCAACAGGTTGAAGAGAGAATTTTTCTTCAAACTCACCCGCATTTGGCCTTCCAAGATGTGATGTAATCATCACTTTGCCGCCAGCTTTAGAGGCGCTCAGTATGGTTGGCAATGAGGCGACAATTCTTTTATCACTTGTTACTTCACCATTTTTTATTGGAACATTTAAGTCCTGTCTAATTAAGACTCTCTTACCGTTTAAGTCCAGATCAGTCATCTTAAGTAAGTTCATCAAATGCTCCAACTAAATAGAAACAATACTATTGTGAGATATGGCCAGCTAAACGAAGCAAGTTACAAGTGTAACTATATTCATTATCGTACCATGAAACCATTTTAACGAAAGTCTCATCCATAGACATTCCTGCCTCAGCATCAAAAATTGAGGCGTGAGTGCTACCCACAAAATCTGTTGATACAACCTTCTCATCTGTATAACCTAGTACACCTTTCATTGAGCCTTCAGAGGCAGACTTCATAGCCTTACAAATTGCATCATAGTCAGACGCACTATTTAGCTCAGCTGTTAGATCGACTACAGATACATCAGAAGTAGGAATTCTAAAAGCCATTCCAGTTAATTTTCCATTTAACTCTGGCAATACCTTACCGACAGCTTTCGCTGCTCCAGTCGAGGAAGGAATGATATTTTCCAAAATACCTCTACCGCCACGCCAATCTTTCATTGATGGTCCATCCACTGTTTTTTGAGTTGCTGTAGCAGCATGAACTGTTGTCATTAGCCCTCTTTTAATTCCCCATTCATCATTAAGGACTTTTGCTATAGGAGCCAAACAATTAGTTGTACATGATGCAGCGGAGATTATTGACTGGCCATCATATGCATCATGATTAACACCATAAACAAACATCGGCGTACTATCTTTAGAAGGTGCAGATTGTATTACTTTTTTTGCGCCAGCATCAATGTGTGCTTGACAACCCTCTTCTGTTAAGAAAAAACCAGTGCAGTCAATAACAAGATCTGCGCCAATATCACCCCACTTAAGGTCAGCTGGATTGCGCTCTGCGGTTAAGCGAATTTTTTTTCCATCAATGATAAAATTATTGCCTTCAACCACAACGTCTTTACCAAAACGCCCATGAACCGAATCATATCTGAGCATATAAGACAGATAATCATTATCGAGAAGGTCATTTACACCGACCACTTCTAGATTGTCAAAATCCTTATCAATTGCGCGAAAAACCATTCTTCCAATTCTGCCAAAACCATTAATTCCAACTTTAATTGTCATCTCAAACTCCTAAAAAATTAATTAACTTAAAACCTCATCAACTGTAGATAAAACATTCTCTACAGTAAAACCAAAATGTTTAAATAACTCGCCTGCAGGTGCAGACTCTCCATAAGTACTCATCGCAACAATGCCTCCATCTAGGCCTACATATTTATACCAAGACTCTGCAACACCTGCCTCAATTGCAACTCTCTTGACCCCTGGAGTCAATACTGAATCCTTATAGTCTTGATCTTGTTCGTCAAAGGCATTTGTTGATGGCATGGATACGACTCGAACCTTTCTATTATTCATTACTTTTGCTGACTCCATTGCAAGTGAAACCTCAGAACCAGAAGCAATCAGTATTACATCAGCCTCTCCATTACAGTCAGAAAGGACATAACCACCCTTTTCTATGGCTTTTAACTGATCATTTGTTCTTTCCATCGGTGTTAGATTTTGCCTGGAGAAAATAAGTGCTGTTGGTGCTTCGCCTCTAAGCATAGCAATTTTCCAGGAGACAGCTGACTCTATTGCATCACAAGCCCTCCAAGTTTGAAAATTTGGAATAACTCTCATCGTAGCAATCTGTTCTACTGCTTGGTGTGTTGGCCCATCTTCACCGAGGCCTATTGAGTCGTGTGAATAAACAAAAATGGTTCCAATCTTCATCATTGCTGCCATGCGCAAAGCATTTCGCATATATTCCATAAACATCAGGAAAGTTGCACCATAGACTTTAAAACCTCCGTGCAAAACCATTCCATTCATCATGACTGCCATTCCAAACTCTCTTACGCCCCAAGAAATATAATTTCCATTGGCATTTTCAGCATTAACAATAACAGAGCCGGACCAGTTTGTTAAATTCGAACCAGTCAAATCTGCAGAACCACCAAACAACTCAGGAACAATTGGACCCATAGCCTCAATAGCATTTTGCGAGGCTTTCCTAGAGGCTATATTAGGCATATCTTCTTGAGTTTTAGCAATATACTCATCCATCTTAACTGAAAAATTTTCTGGCAATGTTCCAGCCATTCGACGCTCAAATTCAGCTGCTTCATCTGGAAATGAGGCACTATAAGCTCTAAACTTTTCATTCCACTCATCTTCTACATCTTTACCTTGAGCTTTGTGACTCCAGCCATCATATATCTCTTGTGGAATCTCAAAAGGCTCATGATTCCACCCAATATTTTCTCTAGTCTTAGCTATTTCTTCCTCACCTAATGGCGCACCATGACAATTATGTGAACCAGCTAAGTTTGGTGATCCATAACCAATAATAGTTTTCGTACAAATTAATGTAGGCCTATCATCGATTGACTTAGCCTCAATAATCGCAGCATTTATTGCCTCAGGGTCATGTCCATCGACATCAGAAATCACATGCCAGTTGTAGGATTTGAAACGAGTAGGAACACCTTTTTCCATCCAGTCACCAATGTGGCCATCAATTGAAATATCATTGTCGTCCCAAAATGCGATTAATTTTCCTAAACCTAAGGTCCCCGCTAAAGCGCATGACTCATGCGACAAACCTTCCATTAAACAGCCATCTCCCATAAAGACATAAGTGAAGTGATTCACAATTGAGTGTCCTGGTTTATTGAATTGTGCTGCAAGAGTTCTCTCTGCTATGGCCATACCAACAGCATTTGAAATGCCCTGACCTAAAGGTCCAGTTGTTGTTTCAACTCCATCTGCGTAACCATACTCTGGATGACCTGGGGTTTTTGAGTGTAGTTGACGGAAATTTCTCAGTTCTTCAATACTTAAGTCAAAACCTGTCAAATGCAGTAATGAATAAATAAGCATTGAACCATGGCCGTTAGATAACACAAAACGATCTCGATCAGCCCAGTTCGCATTCGATGGATTAAATTTTAGGTGTTTATTCCAAAGCACTTCTGCAATGTCAGCCATACCCATGGGTGCCCCAGGATGACCGCTTTTTGCCTTTTGCACAGCATCCATGCTCAAGGCACGAATTGCATTTGCTAATTCAAATTGTGTAGCCATTATTAAAAACCTATGAAAAAAATTATGAACCCTAAATTATACATTTTTTTTTCTATCATCCAGCTCTCAAAAGCCTGTATAAAGGCAAATATGAGGAAAAATATTCAATTGCAATATAATAACATTGTCGTATTGTGATAAAAAATGGACTCTCGATGAGAATGTCTAGTTCAGCTGCTTTTTTATGTATTAAAATTATACTTTTGGTGAAAAACTCTATTATTACATTTTGTGTCAAAAATAGCTGTCATCCCATCGTATTTCTATATTAGCACTTCAAATAAAGGGGCCTCATGATTGAGAATGTAATCTGGCTAAAAGATGTCGGAATGTCCGATGTAGATAAAGTTGGCGGAAAAAATGCTTCGCTTGGAGAAATGATAAGCGGCCTAGAATCTCAAGGGGTTCGAGTCCCAGGTGGTTTTGCAACAACAGCTGAAGCGTTTGAATCTTTTTTAGAGCACTCAGATCTAAAAAATAAGATTAATAAGCTTCTCTCTGATCTAGATATTACTGACATTTCAGCACTTACAAAAACTGGATTATTGATAAGACAATGGGTTGAAGAAGCCCCATTTCCTGACGAACTTCATCAGTCAATTGTCAAAAGCTATGATGAGCTTACTCAGCAGCTCGGACCTGAAGTTACATTTGCAGTGAGATCCTCTGCAACTGCTGAAGACTTACCCGAAGCTTCATTTGCTGGTCAGCAAGAAACCTACTTAAATGTTAGCGGAATAGAGAATATCTTAACTGCTGTTCGCAAGGTATTTGCATCACTTTATAACGATCGTGCTATCTCTTATAGAGTGCATCAAGGCTTTGAGCACGATATGGTTTCATTATCAGCTGGAATTCAACAAATGGTTCGCAGTGATATTGGTTCAAGTGGCGTCATGTTTACTTTAGACACTGAATCGGGGTTTGATGATGTTGTGTTTATAACATCTGCTTATGGACTCGGTGAAACTGTTGTCCAAGGGTCAGTCAATCCAGATGAGTTTTATGTTCATAAATCAACTTTAGCATCTGGAAAGCCAGCAATCTTATCCAGAAATCTTGGCTCAAAATCAATAAAAATGATTTATGCTGATGACAATGCGAAGTCGCCAGTCACTACAACAGAGGTTGACTCTAAGGATCGAATGAAGTTTAGCCTGAGTGACTCTCAAATTGAAGAACTTGCGCACTTCGCAATGAAAATTGAATCTCATTATGGCAGAGCAATGGATATTGAATGGGCTCTTGACGGCCTAGATGGAAAAATCTACATTGTACAGGCAAGGCCTGAAACAGTAAAAAGTAGACAAAGCTCACAAAATATTGAACGCTATAAACTCCTTGAAACTTCAAAGATTATTGTTGAAGGTAGGGCCATTGGGCAAAAAATTGGTAGTGGCAAAACGAAGATCATTAATGATTTATCCGAAATGGGCTCTGTCAACAAAGGTGATATTCTTGTCACTGATATGACTGACCCTGACTGGGAGCCTGTAATGAAACTGGCGTCTGCGATTATAACAAATAGAGGTGGTAGAACTTGTCATGCAGCAATAATCGCAAGAGAACTTGGAGTTCCTGCAATAGTGGGGACAGGGAATGCTACTGAGCTGCTAGAAAATAATCATGAAGTCACTGCTTCTTGTGCTGAGGGTGATACTGGAAAAGTTTATCAAGGAAAATTAAATTTTGAACATACTTTTTCAGAGGTAGAGGATTTGCCTGAAATTCCAGTCAAGATTATGATGAATGTTGGAAACCCTTCTCGTGCCTTTGATTTTGCGACCATTCCAAATACAGGTGTTGGTCTTGCTCGCCTAGAGTTTATCATCAATAATACTATCGGTATACATCCTAAAGCTTTACTTCAGTTTGATAGCCTTCCTAACGATCTTAAAGATGAAATCATCAAAAGGACATCTTGCTATCAGTCTCCAGTTGACTTTTATATTCAAAAACTAACTGAAGGAATTTCTACTATTGCAGCAAGTTTTTCTGAATCTCCTGTCATTATTCGAATGTCAGACTTCAAATCTAATGAGTATTCTAATTTGTTTGCTGGTGAACTTTATGAACCTCATGAAGAAAACCCTATGATTGGATTTAGAGGTGCGTCGCGCTATATTTCTTCTGATTTTAGAGATTGCTTTGAACTTGAGTGTCAGGCTATAAAAAATGTTAGAAATAAAATGGGCTTGAAGAATGTTGAAATCATGATTCCATTTGTAAGAACCACAACTGAAGCAGCAAAAGTTATTGAGCTGTTAAAAGATAATGGACTTGAACGAGGTAAAGACGACCTGAGAATTATAATGATGTGTGAACTGCCTTCAAATGCTGTGATTGCTGAAGAATTTTTAGAATACTTTGATGGTTTTTCAATTGGCTCAAACGATTTAACTCAGCTTACGCTTGGCATGGATAGAGACTCTGGACTCATTGCAGATGGCTTTGATGAGAGGAACAGTGCTGTTAAAAGTATGATCACTATGGCTATAGAGGCTTGTCATCGTAAAGGGAAATATATTGGAATTTGTGGCCAGGGCCCATCCGACCATATGGATTTTGCTCAGTGGCTTTTGGAGAAACAAATTTCAAGTATTTCACTAAATCCAGATACTGTTGTTGAAACCTGGAATAAACTTGGCCAGCTTTAAAGTGCAATCTGACTGATATGAGAACAGTTTTTTTTATTTCTGATAGGACTGGTATTACTGCAGAGGCCCTCGGTAATAGTCTTCTGACACAGTTTCCTGAAATAGAATTTAAGAGGGTTAATCTTGCATTTATAGATACAGAGAAAAAAGCACAATCGGCAGTATCCCTAATTAATGAGGCTTCAGAAGCTGATGCACAGCCAGCTCTCATTTTTAGCACCCAGGTTTCAAGCGAATATCGCCATCTACTTGAAGATAGTAGTGGAATTATGTTTGATTTTTTTGATACTTTTATTTCTCAACTCGAGACTACGCTTGAAACTAAGTCTTCACATGAAATGGGTCTTTCTCATGGTGTAGGAAATAAAAATACATACTCTGGAAGAATTGATAGCATAAATTTTGCGTTAAATAATGACGATGGTCTGACAACAAAATATTATGACAGTGCGGATATTATTCTTACAGGGGTATCTCGATCAGGAAAAACACCTACTTGCCTTTTTTTAGCGCTTCAGTATGGAATCTATGCTGCAAATTATCCTCTAATCGATGAGGATTTAAATTCCATCAAGATTCCAAGCCCTTTAAAACCATTCAAAGACAAGCTCTATGGTTTAACTATCAACCCTGTTAGACTTCAGAACATAAGAGATGTCAGAAGGTCCAATAGTGGCTATGCCTCTATAGAACAGTGCAGAAAAGAAGTTCGAAGAGCAGAAGATATGTTTGTCCAAAATGATATTTCATTTATTGATACAAGTCATATTTCAATTGAAGAAATTGCAGGGCGCATCCTTCAGAAAAGCAAACTAGAAAGACGCTACTAGTCAATAAATGAGCCAACCCTAAGAACTATTGGGCCGGCTATAACTTTTAAGAAGCTTTTAATACGTCTACAGCTACAATCTTATACTCAGGACATTTAGTCTCTTCATCAGTTACTCCACTGGTAACCTCGTTGATTAATACTTCAGGAAAGTGAAAGGTTGTTCTTACAACTCCCTTCTTCACTCGATCCGTAACCTCAACATCTAATGTTATCTCACCTCTATCCGACTTGAGAGTAGCGCGATCACCAGATGAAAGGTCTTTTGCCTTCGCATCTTTCGGATTGAGCATAATAACATCCTTAGTCAAGATTTGAACATTTGAAGTTCGCCTTGTCATTGTTGCACAGTTGTAATGCTGAAGCTCGCGACTCGTAGTCAGAATAAATGGGTACTCATTCTTATGCTTAGTCAGCTCTTCACTCTCTTTCCAGTCATGGTAATGGAACTTACCTTTACCTCTCTTAAATTCACCAATATGGAGAATTTGAGTATCCTCACCTTTTTTGTTAACTGGCCACTGGAGTCCCATCGGACTAGCACCAAGACCTTCCCAGGTTACGCCTTCAAAAAATGAAACAACACTTGATACTTCTTTAAGAACTTCTGCCGCATCAAAGTCTGGCTGATCGAAACCAAGCTTACGCATCATTTCAACTATGATTTGTCCATCTGTTTTGGTTCCTGGCAAAGGTTTAACCGCTGCATTCACCTGCTGTATCCTTCTCTCGGTATTGGTGAATGTTCCACTCTTCTCAAGAAAGGTTGTTCCAGGTAGAACCACATCAGCCATCTTTGCAGTCTCACTCATAAAAATTTCCTGAACAACTAACAAGTCAAGACTTTGCATTGCCTTAACAACGTGATGAGTATTTGGATCAGTTTGAACAACATCCTCAGCAAAAATCCATAATGCTTTCAGTGAGCCATCTATAGCGCCATCAAACATTTCAGGAATCTTTCTGCCTGGAGTTGTTGGCGTTGGAAGTCCAAGCTTATCCTCATAGAAATCTTGAACTTCTTTCTGGTCCATCCACAAATAGCCTGGGCCATGATGGGGCTGACATCCCATATCAGCTGCCCCTTGAACGTTGTTCTGACCACGAAGTGGGTTAACTCCTACTCCTGGTCTACCGAGGTTTCCAGTCATCATTGCTAGATTTGAAATCAGCATCACTGTCTTTGTACCCTGAGAGTGCTCAGTCACGCCCAAGCCATGAAATTCCATTGCATTATTAGCCTTAGCGTATGCAAGTGCGACAGCCTTAACGTCTTCTTTATCAAGACCACTAATCTCTGCCATTGCATCAACGTCTAGTTTCATAATTTGATCTAGAAACTCTTCTCCACCTTCACAGCGATCTTGAATAAACTGATGATCAACTAACCCGGCCTCAACAATATAATATTGAATCATATTCAAAACTGCTACGTTGGTACCTGGCTTCAGCTGCAAATGATGGTCTGCCATTCGGGCTAACTCAGTCCTTACAGGATCAATAACTACGAGAGTAGCTCCTGACATTGCTTGCTGCTTAATCTTTGCTCCAGTTACAGGGTGTGCTGAAGTTGGATTTGCACCAATAACCAAAAGAAGATCAGCCAGCGGAATATCTGCAGTAGAATTGGTACCTGCTCCAGTCCCAAAGCTTTGTTGCATTCCCCAAGCAGTTGGAGAATGGCAAACTCGGGCACAGCAATCAATATTATTAGTTCCAACAAGTTGACGTATCATCTTCTGAAACATGTAGTTTTCTTCATTTGTACATCGAGCAGACGAAATTCCAGCAATAGCATCTGATCCATGATGTGTTTTTATTGACTCAAATTTATCTTTGATAAAATCTAATGCCTCGTCCCATGAACACGGAGTTAATTCACCATTTTTTCTGATTAGTGGTGATGTAAGTCTATCCTCATGATTATAGAATTTAAAAGCATAACGCCCTTTAAGACAGGTATGCCCAGCATTAACTGCATCTTGAGGAGCGCGGATGGAAAGAACCTCGTCACTTTTTACAGCGACCTCCAAGTTACATCCAACTCCACAATATGAGCACGTTGTTCTAACTGTTTTGTCAGCCTCAATCGATTTAGATTGAAAGACATCAGAGATTGCTGATGTTGGACATGTTTGTGCGCATGCCCCACAAGATACACATGAAGAATCACCAAATAACATATCATTATCTGTAGTAATTCTGGACTCAAATCCTCTTCCAGTCATTGTGAGTGTAAATTGCCCTTGCACCTCATCACACGCACGAACGCACCTTGAACAATTTATACATTTTGAGAGGTCCATTCTCATATAAGAGTGAGACAAATCCTTTTCACGATCACAATGATTCGCTCCTTTTGCATATCTGATTTGACGAACACCGACACTTGCAGCTACATCTTGAAGTTCACAATTTCCATTGACCTCACAAGTTAAACAGTCTGGTGGATGATCACTCAAAACAAGCTCAACAATATTTTTGCGAAGTTTTTTAACGCTCTCCGAATTAGTAAAGATACGCATACCTGGAGTGACTGGGGTATGACATGAAGCCACTGTCCTTCTTGGTCCATCTTCTGATTGTTGAACCTCTACAGAGCATACCCTGCATGCTCCATAAGGATTTAGATTATCATCATTACAAAGGGTTGGTATTATCTTATCTCCAAGCGCCTTATCCGTAAAAGCTAAGATTGAAGATGAGTCATCAAAAGGAAACTCAACATCATCAATAAATACTCCTTGCGGGTTTTCTGACATACTATTTCTCCATCAAAGGTTTAAACTCGTCACCACAGTGCTCGAGTAAATTTCTAATTGCAAGGGGTAGACCGCCGCCAAGAGCGCACAAAGAACCTACCTCCATTGTTTCTAATAGATCATAAATCAATTCTTCTGAAAATTTTTGATTGTCGTCTATAGCAGAACCAAGCATTTCCTTACCACGAGTAGAACCTAAGCGACAAGGGAAACATTTTCCACATGATTCATGCGCTGTAAATGCAAATAAATGTTTTGCATACTCTACTGCAGAGAATGATCTAGGAATACAAACAAAGCTTGCATGTCCTAGTAAAAAACCTGCATCAGCGAAGACCTCAAAGTCTAGAGTTAATGATCTCAGAATATCAACTGGAACAATCCCTCCAAGTGGGCCACCAATCTGAATAGCCTTGATGTCTTCGTTAAAACCCCCACCAATCTCATCAATGATCCTGCTTAATGGTGTTCCTAGGTCGACTTCATAGAGGCCTGGATTATTAAAATGACCATCAAGTGAAATAAGTTTAGTCCCTAAGGATCGTCCATTCCCTATGTTCTTATAAGAATCACTTCCATACTTAAAAATTAAAGCAACAGCCGCCAAACTCTCTACATTATTGACCACGGTTGGTTTTTTATACAGGCCCTCCACTACAGGAAATGGTGGTCTTACATCAACCTCAGCCCGTCGGCCTTCTATTGAAGCAATTAGAGCTGTCTCCTCTCCGCAGATGTATGCACCTTGACCCTCAACAACATTCATATCAAAATCAAAACCACTTCCTAAGATGTTATTACCTAAAAGATTCAAGTCTCTTAACTTGGATAGGGTTTCATTTGTAATATCAATCGACTCAGGATACTCCCCACGAATATACATGAAGCCTTGCTTTGAACCAATGATGTAGCCACAAATAACCATACCAAAGAGAACCTTGAGTGCTTGCTCTTCAAGCAAATATCGATCAGAATAGGCGCCGGGATCACCCTCATCAGCATTACAAACTACATACTTTGCCGGTGCATCTTGGTCACTACAAAACTCCCATTTCATCCCAGTAGGAAAACCAGCTCCGCCTCTTCCTCGCAGCCCCGAATCCTTAAGGGTATTAATCAAATCATTTTTGTCAGTTTGAAAACATGTCTCAAGCAAATCTTTAAAGTCTTTGAAAGTTGAAAAAGCTTCATTCTCAACTAAAAATGAGGTGTCAGAAAAGGACCTCATTGTATAAGAAGTACTCTTGTGTTTACCGTCTATAATTTCATCCAATTGATTAATATCATCGCCGGAGTAGTTTTCACCATTGTAATAAAATGCACTATTTTCATAACATCTACCCAAGCAAATCATCTCACCAACAGCATCTTGACCGAACTTGCTCTTTAATTTTTGAGTGACATCCTCCTGAGTTCCTCTGCACATACAGGCACTGCCAGTGCATACATAGGCTTTCTTATTTTTAAAATCTTCGCTTAAGAAGTCATAAAAACTTTTTGTACTATGAATAGTTGAAACGCCCAGATTGTATTCACCCGCAAGCTGAGCATCACTGGTTTCATTTGGGCTTACAGATATTTTGCCAAATAAACTATTTTTATCGTCTTTCTTCCCTGAAAGCAAACTAATGTTTCTAGACATTTAATCTCCGAAAGTTTCACTGATACGCCAATTACCAGTGTATATATTATATTTGTTTTTCTTAATGAAACCAATTAATGTGATATCAAATTTTGTTGCTAAATCAAGAGCCAAAGAGGTTGGTGCTCCTATTCCAACTATCATTCCGATACTAGACATGACAGCTTTTTGAATGATATCAAAACCAAGGCGTCCTGAACACATGACAAATTGCTCTATTGGTTTCAACATATCATTGCAACGGACGTGTCCAATAAGCTTATCAAGAGCATTATGCCTGCCAACATCTTCTGCCAAATGTAATACTTCGCCCTCTTTTGTTATTAAAGCGCTAGCATGAACTCCGCCAGTATTTGCAAATTGCTGCTGCTTACTTTTCAAAATATCAGGCAACTGACTAATTAAATCAATATTCACCATTGGACCCTCTTGATTAATTTTTGGCTCGTAAGCAATTTCAATCGCGTTCAGTGTTCCTTTGCCGCATACACCACAACTTGAATTAACCATAAAGTGTCGCTGTAGGTTTTTTAAATCTAATTGATTACCCTTTGTAAGAGTAACAATTAAAGAATTATCAACATCATATTTACCTTTATTTTGTCCGTTAACCTCTATTGAATCAATTGCAGTTTTATCCAGAATAATTCCTTCAGAAAATAAAAGTCCACTAACTAAACTTTTGTCATCTCCAGGCGTCCTCATCGTCACCATCAGTGGCTCAATAATCCACTCACCATCTTTAAAATATCTTACAATAATCTCAAGCGGCTCTTCAATTGCAATACAATCGCTAGAACTCTCTCGATTTGAACCATCTACCCTATGGATCTCATAATCAACTGACCCAATTGTTCTCATGTCTTAAAATAGCCCTTGAACTAATCCATTTTCATCTAGATGAATCTTATCTGCAGCTGGAACTCTTGGTAAGCCTGGCATTGTCATAATCGCACCGCAAACCACAACAACAAACTCAGCACCGGCAGATAATCTTACTTCTCTAATCGAGAGTGAATGTCCAGTTGGTGCTCCAAGAAGCTGTGGATCTGTAGAAAAACTATATTGTGTTTTGGCAATACATACTGGAAGATTTCCAAACCCATTCTCCTGGAACCAATTGAGCTTATCTCTAACCACCTTGTCAGCCATAACTTCATCAGCTTGATAAAGTGTCTTGGCTATTGTTTCAACTTTCTCTAGTAGTGGAAGTTCATCATCATACAAAGTTTTAAATTGAGATGCGCCTGAATCTGCCAACTTTGCCACCTTTTCAGCTAAATCTATTGCACCATCTCCGCCATGCTCCCAGTGACTTGTAACACTGACCTCAACATTAAACTGCTCGCAATAATCTCTGATGGCTTGGAATTCATTTTCTGTGTCAGATACAAATTTATTTATACCAACCACCATGGGAACACCAAACTGGCTTAGATTACGAATATGTCTACCCAGATTTGAACATCCAGCCTTGAGCGCCTCGACATTTTCCGAGTTTAAATCTTCTTTAGATACCCCACCCTGATGTTTTAATGCCCTAACAGTTGCAACTAAGACCACAGCATCTGGAGCAAGTTCAGCCTTACGACATTTAATATCAAAGAATTTTTCCGCGCCCAAGTCTGCTCCAAATCCAGCTTCAGTTACAACATAATCGGATAACTTGAGAGCTGTTTTAGTTGCGATAACTGAATTACAGCCATGTGCAATATTTGCAAAAGGGCCTCCATGAATTAAAGCAGGGTTACCCTCTAAAGTTTGAACTAGGTTAGGCCTGAAAGCATCCTTTAAAAGCACTGTCATTGCCTTATGAGCATTGATTTGTTTTGCTCGTACCGGTGTCATCTCTCTAGTATAAGCAATGATAATGTTTCCAAGTCTCTCCTCAAGCTCTTCCAAGTTTTGCGATAAACAAAAGATAGCCATAACCTCAGATGCAACAGTAATATCAAAGCCATCCTCTCTTGGATATCCATTTGTTGAACCTCCCAACGAGGAAGTAATAGTTCTCAGAGATCGATCATTCATATCAACAACTCTTCGAAACGCAACTTTTCTACTGTCAATATTTGTTGAATTTCCCCAATATATATGATTATCAATCATCGCTGAGAGCAGACTATGAGCTGATGTAATGGCATGGAAGTCGCCCGTAAAATGAAGATTAATATCCTCCATTGGAATCACCTGAGCATACCCTCCACCAGCTGCACCACCCTTCATTCCAAAACATGGGCCTAAACTTGGTTCGCGAAGACAAACCGTAGTTTGTTTACCAATCTTATTAAGACCATCAGTCAGTCCTACAGAAGTTGTTGTCTTTCCTTCTCCGGCTGGAGTAGGAGTGACAGCAGTAACAAGAATAAGCTTTCCATCTTTATTACTTTGGACGCCATCAATTGCACTCCATGAAATCTTAGCTTTGTCATGCCCAAAGGGAACTAGGTCCTCCTTATTAATGTTGAGCTTTGCTCCAATATCATTTATATGTTCACCAGAAACTTCTCTAGCAATGTCAATATCTGTTTTGTACTCGCTCATTTCTTCTCCCAATTGCGATGTAAAGCATAAAATAAAGAAACAAATCCATGACCACTAATCATTTTGGTGGCAAGAAATTGCTTTTTTGACGTAAGATTTTTAGTCTAGATATTATCTTACAAATTTTTTATGCTATTAATAATTAAATTCATAATAGCTTGAATTCTAATAAATCTGAGATTCGTCCCTTTTAAACATTAGAATCCTCAAAACTATCTTTTCTACTCTTCATATATGCAAGTAATGCCTTATCAATTTCTGGATCTAGTGGAGGCAACTCATAGTCTGAAAGCATTTTCTTATAAATCCCATTTGCAATCAAGGCTGTATCTCTTGAACCGTCTTGAACCCACTGTTCAAAACTATTATCGTCAAGAACATCTGACATATAAAAAGCTGTCTTAAAATTTCTCTTGGTGTGTTCACATCCTAAATAATGCTTAGGCACATCATCTGAAAAACTTCCAATTTCTCTAATTGCCTCCATTGCCTGACCATTTTCAGTCATATCAATTCCCTCAGCAGAAACTCGCATCATCCCAGCTTGATCAGCATCCATAATAAATTTTTCATAACTCATGCATAATCCACCTTCAAGCCATCCAGCAGTATGAAGATTAAAATTCACACTTGCATTCAGGGTTGCTTGCATAGTGTTAGCTGCTTCATAGCCTGCCTGAGCATCTGGCATCTTTGCTCCATTAAAGCCACCCCCACTTCGAAATGGAACACCCAATCGCCTCGCTAATGCTCCAGAAATATTCATCATATGTGCGGCCTCAGGAGTGCCAAAAGTTGGCGCCCCAGATTTCATAGACATTGCAGTTACAAAATTCCCATAAATGACTGGCGCTCCTGGTCTAATGAGCTGAGCAAATGCCATTCCTGCTAGTCCTTCTGCCAGGCTTTGCGCTGCAACACCTACTGCAGTTGTAGGAGCCATAGCTCCTGCAACAATAAATGGTGTTATTATTGTTGCTTGATTATTTCGTGCATAGACTTTAAGTGCGCCCAACATTGTTGCATCAAACGACATTGGGGAACTAGCATTAATTAAATTAATCAATACACAGTTTTTATCAACAAACTCATCTCCGAATACTATTTTCACCATATCAACTGAATCCTGCGCTCTTTCTGCAGCAGTAACAGAGCCCATGAAAGGCTTATCAGAATATTTAATGTGACTGTACACCATATCGAAGTGGCGCTTATTAACTGGTAAGTCAACTGGCTCACAAATGGTTCCACCTGAATGATGAAGATTATCTGACAAGTAAGCAAGTTTAATAAAATTCCTAAAATCCTCAATTGTTGCGTAGCGTCGACCCTCATCGAGATCATGAACAAATGGGGGGCCATAAGCAGGCACTAAAACCATATTGTTACCCCCAATCTCAACATTTCTTTCAGGATTTCGTGCATATTGAGTAAACTGCTTTGGCGCATTATCTTGAATTAGTTTTCGGCACATTCCTCTTGGAAATCTAACTCTCATACCATCAACACTTGCGCCAGCTTTTTCAAGGATATCAAGTGCCTCTTGATCTTCAGAAAAAACAATGCCAATCTCTTCTAGAATGGTATCTGCATTTTCTTCAATAATACTAAGATCATCATCACTTAGAATACTGTAGTGTGGTATTTTTCGTTTAATATATGCAGGCGCTTTAGGAATGCTATTTGAATCTGATTTTTCTTCAGATCCACCTCTACGTCTTCTTCTTTCTCTAGCCATTTAAATTCTCCATACTATAATTATGACACTCGTTTTCGGCGTCTAACTTTTTTGGTTTGTTGTTGCTCTACTGGTGATACACTGAACTTCATTGCTTCAACAAAAAACTCCTGAAACCTTGGTTCAGTAGCGGTTTCAATCTTCACTACCTTGTCAACAGCTTCAATAATTGCGTTACGCTTATTAACATCCAATAGCGCTGCACTTGCTCCGATACCTGCAGCATTTCCTACTGAAACGATTTTTTCAGCAGTTGAAGTTGGAATAATATCCAGCAAAGCAACATATCTAGCATCTAAATGCGCTCCAAAAGCACCTGCTAGCAGTATTCTATCAAAGTGATCACATTCGAGATAGTCCATCAGTATTGATACCCCTGCAGATAGTGCAGCCTTAGCCAACTGAATAGATCGAATATCTACTTGCTCAATATAAATTGATTTATCACCCTGATCAACTAATAAAAAACGAGTGGTATTTCCTTTTTTTGAAAAAAGCTCAGGTGCAATTGACTCAACAAAAAGCCCACTTTGATCTATTATCCCAGCTTCGGCAAATGCAACAATGGCCTCAATAATTCCACTTCCACAAATTCCAACCGCCTTCATTTGAACTAATTCAAAATCTGGCTCATCTGACCACGCATCACAGCCAATCACTTTAAAGCGAACCTTTAAAGTCTCTTTGTCTATTCTCACTCTCTCAATTGCACCATAGGTTGCTCTAACACCAGAACTAATTTCAGCACCTTCAAAAGCAGGGCCTGTGGGTGAGGAGGTTGCATATACTTTGCCATTTTTGGAAAGCATAATTTCAGCATTTGTACCAATATCAACAAGTAAAGTTGTTTCGGAATGCATGATATCAATTTGGCTAAGATAGGCAGCTGCAGTATCTGCACCGACATGTCCAGCTATTAGAGGAAAAAATGATAATCTCGTTTTTGGATAAAGTTCAAAACTTAAATCCTTGGCATCAACATCTAGCCAGCTTCGAATAGAGAGAGTGAAAGGAGCCTGTCCCAATTCAACTGGAGAGATTCCAAAAAATATATGGTGCATAATTGGATTTCCAACTAGAACAACTTCTAGTAATTTATCCCATTCCACCTCAAGGTTTTCGCATGCATCATGAAGCATTTCAGTGATTTTTGTTCTAACAGCAATTGTTAATTTTTCATCCCCACCTTTATTCATCATCACGTATGAAACCCTACTCATTAGATCTTCACCAAAACGAATTTGTGGGTTCATTGCTGAGGATTCAAAAACTAATTCTCCATCTTTTAAATCATAGACATACAATGCTAGAGTGGTAGACCCTATATCAATTGCCGCGCCGAATATTTGAAGTTTTCCTTGAGGGTATGCAGCGACAATTTGTTTATTATCTCGAACTGCAACTGTTAGATTTCCTTTGGTTTCATGAATTAGAGGCTGCAAGCCTCTTAAAAGATTAAAGTCAATCTTTGCTTTAACACCTTGTTTGTCTAGTTGAGCAACTAAGTTTTCAGATGCAGATGGATTCTCATCAAGGGTTGACTCGTCCAGAGTGCAATCAAAAAGACTAATTGCACTTGCAACTGTATAATTCTGCTTTTCATTTTTTTTACTGATATAGGCTTTATGCTCTTGACTTTCCTCGGGAACATCAATCACAAGGTCGCCCTGAATACAAGATTGGCAAGCCAATCTCTTACCCTTATAGGTTGGATTATCAATTATTAATTGTTTTTCAAGCCTAGTGACAGCACTGACATTATCAGGTTCACACTTAACGCCAAATTTTGAATGTTCGCCCTCAGAAACTTCAATCCAACATTGATGGCACTGGCCATAGCCCCCACATAATGAGCGTATTGCAACTCCAGCATCCTGGGCAACCTGAAGCAAAGTGTCTCCAAATTCGCCTTTAAATTGACGACCTGAAGGGGTAAAACATACTTGAAAATTATCTTCCATCTCTATTATCAATCAATATTACTTTCACCATATCCTTTGAATTGAGGGCTATTAGAATTGATATTGTAATAACACCCTTTTTCTTCAACAAATATATGGTGCCAAGTTTTCAAACCCTTTGAATCCTCGAGACTGCCTGCTGTTACGCTTATAGTAGACTTGTCATCATTCTGCCAAAACATATTGGCTCCACAATTATCACAAAAGCCATGTCTTGAACCTTTGTGAGTATAAAACCACTTTATCTTACCCTTGATCTTAATGTTATCTCTACTTACTTGAGAGGCAGCCATAAAGTGTCCAGTCATTTTTCTACACTGTTCGCAATGGCAGTATGAAATGTCATTTAAATCATACGCTATATATGACGTCTTTCCACAAACACAAGAACCTTTATACTCAACACTCGGCATAAATTATGCGCGTCTCCTTCTTCTCCTTTCACCTCTGGGATTATCACCCTCTTTTGCAGGTTCTTTATAGGCCGATATCCAAGTCGTACAACCCTCATCCACTCCAGTTAAAACATCACCTGCTCTAATTGCTTGCACAAGCTCTGGATGCAAAGGATTAACAATTGCAGAGGTCATTCCTGCAGCAATTAGCATCGGCAAGAAAGCATTATTTATTCCATTCCTTTGTGGCAATCCAAAACTTACATTGGATGCGCCACAGGTAGTATTTACCTTTAACTCACTTCTGAGCTTTCTTACTAATTCAAAAACTTGATTACCAGCTTGAGAGATTGCACCGATTGGCATGACCAGAGGATCAACTACTACATCTTGAGGTTTAATGCCATAATCAGCTGCATGCTCAACAATCTTTTTAGCAACCTTGAATCTTTCATTTGGATCCTCACTGATACCAGTCTCATCATTTGAAATAGCAACAACCGCAGCATCATATTTCTTCACTAAAGGGAGAACACGTTCAAGAACCTCAGTTTCACCGGTAGTAGAGTTGACAAGAGCTCTACCTTGATAAGCTGCCAATCCAGACTCAAGCGCCTCAATAATTGATGAGTCAATTGATATGGGAACGTCTACAACTGCCTGCACGCGCCTAATAGACTCAGCAAGAATCGCAGGTTCATCAGCCAAAGGAATACCTGCATTGACATCGAGCATTTGAGCACCAGCTTCAACTTGTGCTATTGCATCAGCAACTACCCTTGAGTAATCCCCTTCCTTCATTTCTGCAGCTAGAATTTTTCTTCCAGTAGGATTAATCCTTTCTCCAATCATTACAAATGGATGGCCAAAGCCGATTGTTACCTCTTTGGAGGTTGATGATAGTGTCGTTGTTGCCAATTTATTTACTCCTAAGTTAGTTATTTGTTGCGCTCTTTATCCATGAAGCATTAACATTAATCCCTCCCAATGGGAAAAAATGAATATTGGTAATATTGAAGCCAGGATTTGCTTTTTTGTGCTCAGCTAGAGCTTCTAAAAACTCATTTGGCTCAAAAGGTAGTAGTAACTTCTTAACATCTTTTGCTCTTTTTTGCAAAACCCTAAGTGATGGTCCTACCCCGCAAGCAATGGAAAACTTAATCAATGTCTGCAATTTAGCAGGTCCAGCAACCCCAATATGAATTGGTATATCTATTCCTTTCGAGGTCAATGAATTCGCCCACTCAATAACAGGTTCAGCCTCAAAACAGAATTGTGTAGTTAAAGCCAAAGCAATATCAGTCCGTTCTTTAAATTTCTGCTTCCAACTTAAGGCCGCATCAACATTTTTATTTGAGCCATCGGAGTCAATATCTTTATTACCCTCTGGATGTCCAGCAAAATGCAAGTGTTTAAAATTATATTTTTCAAATAATTCTGTTTCAACAAGCTGCATTGAGTTTTCATAATCCCCATGAGGCTTACTGACTCCTCCAGCTAGAAGCAGCGCTTGTTCAATTCCTGCCTCACCCTGATATCTATTTATCCAGTCATCGAGCATACTCTTATCTTTAATGATGCGAGCTGGAAAATGAGGCATCACATTAAACCCCTCACTAGCAAGTCTTTTAGCAGTTTCAACCATCTCCTCAATAGGCACACCCTCAATATGGGCTATATAGATTCTAGTGCTCTGGGGCAATATTTCAGTGAAACTCTCAATTTTTGAGGCAGTACGGGGCATAACCTCTATTGAAAAATCACCCAAAAAATCTTTAAGAGATTCGCTCACCTTTATATTTTCCTCTTTTGAGGTGAATGCACTTAAAATTGACATAATTCTTTCATCCTAAATAACTCTTAACTTAACAACCCAATGTCTATTTCTTCAAAAACAGAATCAAGACTCCCTGTTCCTACTAGCCTATATTCATAATCAAAACCAAAATCCTTAGCGTATTTCTCTGCATCTTTTTTCCAATCATCATTTTCTGTTTGAGCCAAATAAACAAGTTTTTTATAATGCTTAAAGTAGGCATCAAAAAGTTCAGGATGCTTATCAAGTCCAAGACCTTTAATCATTATCCTGTTGAAATTTTTAACCAAATAGTCGGTCAGATAAAAAGTTCCTATTTCCTCTTCTGAAAGTTTTTCAAAAGCATCTGTACCTGCAAAAAATTCATAGCAATGAGCTCCCTCTATTCGTTTCGCCTTATACTTATTGAGCACCTTATCAAGCGCCCCACCAGTTCCACAATCAGCATAGGCTATATATACTTCCTTATAAAGATGAGCATTCTCAGACAAATACTTCTCCACACCTGGTGCAATTAATTGGGGGGAGTTGTGCCAACTAGCAGGTAAGCATTGAATGTTGACTCTATCTGAAAACGAAGGGTTTTGCTTTAACAATCTTAAAAGATCGTAAACAAGCGCACCACAACCTAATACTAATCTTTTATTATTTTCATCAACAACTGCCTTATCTGTGAGCACGGTTTTTACCAAGGCCGCGGACATGTTCTTCGGCCATTTCAGCACTTCTTGCAGCATCACGACCATAAGCAGGCACACCAATTGAATCAGCAAATTCTTGATTCAAAGGAGCGCCGCCACACATTATGTGTACGTCTTTTCGCATTCCTCTTTTTTCCATTTCCTCAACAACAACTCCCATGTAAGGCATTGTTGTGGTGAGTAATGCAGACATTCCAAGGATAACCGGCTCATGAGTATCAACTGCCTCTAAATAGTTTTCAACAGGATTGTTAATGCCGAGGTCAATGACCTCAAACCCTGCTCCCTCACACATCATCCCCACAAGGTTTTTACCGATGTCATGAATGTCGCCTTTAACAGTACCAATAACAAACTTTCCTAATGATGTATCTTCAGCTGATTCGGCAAGTATAGGTCTTAATATACTCATACCGCCCTTCATCGCACCAGCACACTTTAAGACTTCTGGAACAAAAAGAATACCATCCCTGAAATCTATTCCTACAATCTTCATACCACCAACTAAGGCTTCACCTAGAACGTCGTTAGCATCCCATCCTCTTGAAAGTAGAATTTCAGTTCCCTCAGTTACTTCAGCATCAAGACCATCATAGAGGTCATCTTGAATTTGCTCAACGAGCTCCTTATCATCAAGATCATTTAGGTCAAAATCGTCTTCTTCACTCATTAGCCAACCCTCGAAATGTTAGGAATAAATTTAACTTTAAAAAAACGGAAAGATACCTTGAATTAAATTCGGTGTCAATCATTAAATTTACATTTTAATCTTTTTTCTTTTGAGGAAAAAAAATTGACTGTTAAAGCCTTTTAAATCAATGTTATTTGTGAATATTGACATGTCCAAAATCAAATGAAAAAAACGACAAAAAAAGTTGAAATAAACTAAACTATTTGTCCCATAAAGTTGTCATAAATTTGCTTAGCGCAACTTAAACATTGACTAATATTTTGATCAGTTTTTTGCTTGAGTTCTGATAAGGCGCCCTGACCCAATGTATTTCTCAGCGCTTCTGCATATTCTGGAATGGCTCCCCAATTGTCAACAGTATCCGACTCTATTTCTACGTGATACTGCATAGACCAAGCATTCTTTCCAATTCGCATTGCTTGTATTGAACATACATCTGAATTCGCCAAAATAATTGCTCCCTCAGGCGCCTGAGCAACCCTGACAGAGTGCCATTGGAGGCATTGCTGTTTCTCTGCTGTTCCTTTAAATAGCGGATCTTTTTTTCCTTCTTCAGTTAACTCAATCTCAAGCACGCCAATTTCTGGAATTTTTTGGGGTCCACAGGTTCCGCCCAATGCATCAGCAAGCAACTGATGCCCCAAACAAAGACCAAGATAAGGCTTTCTTAAATCTTTAACCCAGTGCCGAATTGCAGCTTTTTCATCAACAAGCCAAGGATTTTCCTCAATATCCCATACATCCATTGGACCACCCATTACCCAAAGTGCATCATAATCATCAAAATGTGGAATTTTATCACCGCGATGCAAATAAACAGGATCCCAATCAATGCCGTCCTCGGCTAAAAATTGTCTCAGTGATCCAGGGTGCTCACAATCAACATGCTGAAAAACCAATACTCGCATAGAAACCTCTCTTGGATTAATGAAAAGAACTAACTCTCATCTTAATATTAATAAGTAGGTTCGTCAAATTATATTGGTTATACTGTCGGAAACTATTCTTGTTAAACAAATGGCTCATCATAAAAAAATAATTAGTTTAGCAATTTTATTGGCGAGTGTTCTTTTGGCTATTAACTTTGGCTTTAGATCTTCACTTGGTCTTTTCTTAAAGCCTGTGTCAGAAACATTCGGATATGGACGCGAGGTTTTTGCATTCTCTCTAGCACTTCAAAATCTATTGTGGGGCTTGTCTCAACCCATAGCAGGTGCAATAGCAGATAAGTTTGGTACCTCTAGAGTTATTATAGTGGGCTCGATTTTCTACTCTCTAGGCCTTTATATTACAGCAACCGCTGACAGCTTTATTGGCCTCCACTTAGGAGCAGGAATTCTTATTGGAATGGGTATCTCTGGAACAGGCCTAGGCGTTGTTCTGCCAGCAATGGCAAGGATGGTTGCTCCTGAAAAAAGAGCTCTTGCACTTGGAGTAGGAACAGCTGCAGGCTCAGCTGGTCAGTTCATTTTTATTCCTGTTGCAAGAGAGTTTCTAGTTGCCTATGGGTGGCAAGTTGCACTGATCTTGATGGCGATCGGAGCACTAGTTATGATTCTTTTTTCGCCCGTATTCAAGGGTGATGTGAAAACTAATATTACTGTTGATAATGAACCTCAACAAAACCTAAAAGAAGCTCTGAGTGAGGCTTCTGGACACATTCATTATTGGCTTCTCATTGCTGGATTTTTTGTGTGCGGGTTTCAGCTAGCCTTTATTACAGTTCATATGCCGTCTTACCTTGCGGATAAGGGGTTTGATAGCTCTGTTGCAGCAATTAGCTTATCGATTATTGGTCTTTGTAATATTATTGGCTCACTCGTCTCTGGTCATCTATCTGGAATCTATTCAAAGAAATGGATTTTGACTTATATCTATGCAGCAAGGTCTGTTGTGATTGTCTTGTTTCTTGTTATTCCAATTTCTACACTTACAATCTATGCATTCTCTTTTGCTACTGGCCTTCTATGGCTTGCTACAGTTCCGCCAACTTCAGGATTGGTCGCCCAGATGTTTGGTTTGAGATTTATGGGAACTCTCTACGGAATCGTGTTCCTAAATCATCAAATTGGCTCATTTACAGGTGTTTGGCTTGGGGGCTACCTTTTTGACACAACTGGTTCATATAATCAGGTCTGGTGGTGGGCTGCAATAATTGCAGCTATTACTGCGCTTATTCATGTCTTTATTGATGAAAGGCCTATCCAAAGACTCAGAACCAATCTTCAGACTAGTTAAGAATCGCAACGCTTTTAACCTGAACAAATACGCTGGATCCTTTGTCTAGTTTAAGAGAAGCTGAAGACTTTCTAGTCAAGCATGCAAGCAATACAACTCCGTTCAATGTCAGTCGAACGATGACTTGAGCATTCCCTTCAGGAACTATCTCTTCAACAACTGCTGGAAAAATATTTAGAATACTTGTATCAGACCGCTTCTTTTTTGTAATACTAACATCACGTGCTGCAACTCTTATTCTGACAAGACTGTCTATTGGCAACGCATTATCCGGAACAATAAATTGTCCACCATTAAATTCAAGATGCATCAAATTAAAATCAGTATCACGACTAATCACTCTGACCTCAAAAATTGATATTGCATCACCACTGTGAGACAAGGGCATTTCAAAACTAGTCAACATCTCATTAATTGGTCCATTCCCAATAATTTTTCCATCTTCAATAAGCATAATGTGGTCTGCTAGTCTTGAGGTCTCATCTTGTGAGTGAGTTACATAAAGAATTGGAATCTCTAATTGATTATGAAGACTATCGAGGTAGGGAAGAATTTCATTTTTACGCTTAAGGTCAAGAGCTGATAGAGGCTCATCCAAGAGTAAAATTTTGGGATTAGTCAATAACGCTCTTGCAATTGCAACCCGCTGCTTTTCACCACCTGAAAGCTGACCTATTCGCCTATTCAGTAATGATTCAATATCTAGTAAAGTGTATATTGAATCAATAAAAACTTTTTTGAGCCCAGTTTTTCTTTTTGTTACGTAATTAAGGTTGCCACTTACATCAAGATGATCAAATAAGCCAGCATCCTGAAATACATAGCCGATCTGACGTTTATGTGTTGGAACAAAATTATCATCTGTTTGCCAAATTGAATCGCCAACTTTAAGAAAACCTGAATCGCTCTTTTCAAGACCTGCAATAGCTCTTAATAATGTTGTCTTACCTGAGCCAGAGGGTCCAAAAATAACGGTTATACCCTTATCAGGTGTAGTGAATTTAGCATCTAATGTGAAGCCTTTTAACTTGATTTTTAACTGGCATTCAATCACCAGTCCCTGCTCCTCATTAGTGAAAAATGACGATTAAAGAGATACACAAAAATTAGCATTACAAAAGAAGCTACCAGTAAACCACCAGCTAATAAATGGGCTTGAGAATACTCCATTGCCTCAACATGATCATAAATGGCTATTGATAAAACGCCTGTTTCGCCTGGAATGTTTCCTCCAATCATTAGCACAACTCCAAACTCACCTACGGTATGGGCAAATCCGAGAACTGCAGCTGTTATAAAACCAGATCGTGCTAATGGAACAGCAACTGTAAAAAATCGATCGATATTTGATGCTCCTAAAGTTGCTGCCACTTCCAAAGATTCACTTCTAACTGTGCTGAAAGAATTTTGAAGTGGCTGAACTACGAAAGGAAGTGAGTAAATTACAGATCCAACAACTAGGCCACTGAAAGTAAAGGCAATTGAACCCCCTCCAAAATATTCTAAAACTCCAGCTAATGGACTATTGGAGCCTAATGTCATTAGTAAATAAAAGCCTAATACGGTTGGCGGCAGTATCAGAGGCAATGCAATAATAGCCTCAAATACAACTTTAAATTTAAACTTTGTTTGCGATAACCACCAGGCTAGCGGCGTTCCAATAGCAATTAATATGGCTGTACTGAGTAAAGCCAATTTAATGGTAACACTAATCGCTGAAATATCTGTTTCACTTAACATTAGGGTAAATCATATCCATTTTTTTTAATTAGATTTAATGCCTTCTCAGATTTTAAAAACGCAATAAAGTCTCTTGCCAAAGTGCTATCTCTTAAAAGCACTGCTTGCTGTTCAATTGGATTATACAACGACTGAGGAACTAGCCAAAAAGAGCCGCCTAAATTAAAATTTGAATCTAAAATTTGAGAATATGAAACAAATCCCAACTCTGCATTTCCGCTGCTGACGAATTGAAATGTCTGTGCAATATTTTCTCCTCTTACAATTTTTTTATTCAAATCTTGCCATAACTTCATGGACATAAGTACCTCTTTAGATGCTATTCCATAAGGTGCAATTTTAGGATTGGCTATAGCTATAAATCTAAAATCTTCATCAAAAAGAGCCTCTCCCTCTGAATCAATGAATGGACTTCTAGGGCTCCAAAGTGCAAGCCTTCCTAATGCATAAGTGAATCTTGATTGTTCTCTGATAGCTCCTTGCTCCTCGAGTAATGTTGGTCTTATTTTATCAGCTGAAAAAAACAGATCAAAAGGTGCGCCATTGATAATTTGGGCAAAGTGTTTTCCCGAGGAGCCTGGAATAAGAACTATTTCATTTGCTTTAGAAGTATCAGTGTTTTCTAATTCAAACTGGACAATAATCTCCTGCATCGTTGAATAGAAATTACTAGCCACTGCAATTCTGATTTCACTGGACAAAGCTTGAGTGATAAAAAGAAATTGGCAGGCAAATATCAACACAAAGACCTTTAACTTAGCATGCAACATATAGATTTTTGGCATTTTAAAATGATTAGCAAATGTGGGGTCAATCTTAGCAATTTGGTAAATACATTCTATAGTGAATAACTCCTCTAATTGTTATAATTGTCCCCATTCAAAGCTGCATAATTAAATTCAATTATGTTAATATATTAAGGATTAGTAAGAATGCAGAAAATTAAAGGAAAATAATGTCTAAAAATCATGTTTTATTAGCTTTTTTATGTTCTTTTTGTTTTACATTAAGCGTCTCAGCCGACTACATTGATGGACAGAGAGCTTATGCTAGTGGGGACTATGAAGGAGCTATACTTGAATGGACCCAAGTCGCACAAGATGGAAATGCCAGGGCTCAATATAATCTTGGATGGATGCATGCAAACGGAAGAGGCATAGCTCAGGACTTCCAGGAAGCAATTAAGTGGTATACAAAGTCTGCAGAGCAGGGTAATGTTAATGCACAATACAATTTAGGCAATCTCTATCTTCGGGGACAGGGTGCCACTCAAAACGATAACCTGGCGTTTAGTTGGTTCATCAAGGCAGCAGAACAGGGTGATGCGCCTGCTCAATACAATCTTGGAAGAATGTATCTTCTTGGAAAAGGTGGAGATAAAAATTTTTTAGAGGCTAGGTTTTGGATTAAACAGGCCCTAGAAAATAATGATGAGTACATTGGGGCACTTGCTCAGCAAGTTTGGGATGATTATAAACTTGGCACCTATTAGGAAGTATTAAGCCTAATTAATTTGATTTAAATCTTTATCGAAACCAATGAACAGGTTTCTATACTCGTCTTTTCTGCCTCAATAATAGCAATAGTCTCTGAAGCCTGCCTCAATAAATCAAGATTTGTAGAATTACCTGACAAAATTTCATCGACAAATGTGCGTATCTCAAATTCATAGCCCATGCCTTCTTTTAAATTAATTGATTCTGGCTCAGAGCCAGATCTAAACAGTTTAAGGGTCTCATCCTGCTCTAAAAGATAACTGAGAGTTCCATTCTCAAAATTAGCAGTGTACGACATATTAAATCCATAACCCTCTTGCATAGTCCATGATCCTTCAGAGCTAACTAGTGGTGATAAATCTGATTGATTGTAAATATAATGAGTAGCAATATGATCAATCCCTCCACTTGGCCCTTTATAGCCTTGACTAAAAACTGCCTCTGGCAAGCCTAAACAGTAACTAACAAAATCAGTGTCATGCACATGAAGATCTAGAAGCGCTCCGCCGCATTGATTATGGTCAGAGTAAAAAGCGCCGCCAGGAAAACTGGTTTGCCTCTTAAAGTTAAGAGACAAGCATTTACCGTAAGCATTTGAATCTATTGCTTCCTTGAGAAAAACCCAAGCAGGCCAATATCTAAGACACATTGCTGACATAACATATTTGCTAGATTGTTCTGCCAATTGAATTATTTTTTTAGCCTCATCATAAGTTCTTGCTAAAGGTTTTTCGACCAAAACATGCTTTCCTTTTGAAAGTGCTGCCTCTACAAAAGTAAAATGAAGGTCTGTTCCAACGCAAATATCAACTATATCTATGTCAGGATTTTCAATAAGCTCCATACCATCAAGATATTTTATTGCACTCAATCCAGTAACACCCCCTTCAGCTTGACCGCTTATATTGCCCTCAGCTTTAGAAGAGCCATCAAGCCTACTCTGAATTGAATCCGCAATAGCAATCACCTCAACTTCTTTTATTTTTAAATAAATGTCCAAATGAGTTGATCCCATACTACCAAGCCCAATAATTCCAACCTTAAGTTTGTTAGCCATATCGTTAAAAAAGTCTATTTGAAATTAAATAATTGATCCATTGCTGCTGAGGTACGAGAGAGAATAGTCTCGTCCCATGGAAGCATTTCAGCAATAATAGTGCTCTTGTACTGGATAGCATTTAAAGCCGCTATTGTCTCTTTCCACGGAACATCGCCCGCACCAATATCACAAAAACTGAAGCTACCTATCCAGTCAAAATTCTCCTGAAAATCTTTAATCTGAACTCTTTTAATTCTTGAGTTGAGAAGCTCTACCCAGTGCGGTGGATATTGCTGATAGCCAATTAAATTTCCTATATCTAGATAGACACCTAACCTGTCCGAATCAAATGAATCTACAAAATCTCTGAGCTCAATGGGTGAGTAGAAAAAACCATTCCATACATTTTCCATACACAAATCAACATTTAAATCCTCTGCTATTGGCAACATTTGATTAATAGCCTCTCTAAGTCGATCCAGGGCTTTGTCATATCGAACTATATCCGTTGAAATTGGACTTTTGACAACTCCTGGAACGAAAAGCAGAGCTTTGCAGTCAAGGAAGCTTGCAACTTTTAATGCATCCTGATGAAGTTTAATTGATTTTTCTCTTATCGACCTGTCATTACTTGTTGGACTCACTCCCCAACTCATTCCAGTAGCAATGCTATCAACAAAAATTCCAGAGTCATCAATTTTTTTTCGAATTATTTCGCATTCAGCTTTTGAGGTGTTTGTATTGATAACCCCTTCACTTGAGACAGAAAGTTCAAGTGCATCAAAACCATTTTTTTTAGTTTGAGATAAAGCCGACTCTATAGATTCATTGTTTGAAAGACCATTCTCAAAAGAGAGATAACTTATACCTTTAATCAAAACCTACTCCTTAATATAATGAATCGAGCTCTACCCAGGTTTTAGTCATGTCGACAATCTGACCAGTCTTCATACTCTCATCAATTGCCATAGCGACAAGACCTGCTGCTATTGCTTCTTTTGGGCCTACTGGCAAAGAGGTTGATTCTCCTCTTAAAAAACTAACAATGTCTTCACTCATTAACTTGTCTGCACCATAGTGAGCTGGATAGTTGCCAGTCTCAGAGGAAACTGGAACACTAAAATCATGGTCCTCAAGACACTCACCAGTACGAGCATCTGTAACTTTAAGACCGCCTCTACCAAAATCTCCTTCAGCCATGCCTCTAGACCCAATAACGCAGAAACGCCTCTGCTCATCAGGAACATTGATACTTGTATGGAAAGTAAACGTTACATTATTTGGGTATTCAATTAATGCATTTTGGTGATCTATTATGTCAGCATCGCTCGTGAAAGGATTGTCAACGTTTTCCCAATAGGACAGCTTTTTTTGATAGACATCATCATGCTCACTTCCCTCAGGCTCTTCTGAAGGTATAAAATTATCTCTTCCTCCAAAACTAACAACTCTCTTTGGCCTATCTCCAACAATTCCATTGTATAAGTCGATGTCATGACAGCACTTTTCAAGCATAAAGCCACCTGAATATTTTTCAAGCCGTCGCCAATCTCTCATAAAAAATGAGCCATGATAAGGCGCTATGTGCTCATTAGCTTCAAGTGAAGTTATCTTGCCTAGCATGCCATTATCTATAACTCTTCTCATTTCACGCATATGAACTGAGTATCTTAAAACAAGCCCAACAATTAATTGATTTTCGCCAAATTTTTTAATTAATTTAGCAAGAGCAAAACTGTCTTCTTTAGTTGTTACTATTGGCTTTTCTGAAAAGACCTTCAGGCCTGCTTCAAGCCCTAAACGAATATGTTCTAAATGAAGGTGATTTGGAGAAGCTACCCACAGAAGATCAAGATTAGGCCCTTTAATCATTTGATCAAGAGACTGGTATTGGGTTAAGGAATTGGAATGCTCTTCAATAATTGATAAGCCACATGGATCAGGATCTACATAACCAACTAGTTCCATTTCTGGCATATCTTCCATAATCATTTTAAGAACATTTCCAGCCCTTAAGCCAAGTCCAACGATACCTGTCCTCATGATTAATCTCCTATTCTAAATTCTTTTAAGTGCTTGACCTGCTAGATTGAAAGCATGGCATTTATTTGAATCTATCGTAAGATGAATCTCATCACCCGGCTTAATAACTGAATCACTAGGCAGCACTGCACAAAAATTACTATTATCTAAGACAGAACCATATAAGATAACAGTTGCTCCAACATGCTCTACAACATCAACATTCATTGGAACACCTCCTTTATTAGACACTACAGTATCTTCAGGTCGAATCCCAATTTCTATACTATCACCGTCTTTGGTGTCTCCAGCCTCTAAAGGTATATTCACAGTAGAATCGCCAAGAGTTGCTGTCAATTTACCCTTGTTAATTTTTGTATCACTTGCTTGTAAAAAATTCATATTAGGGTGGCCAATAAAGCCAGCGACAAATTTTGTTTTAGGGTTGTGGTATAAATCCATTGGGGAGCCAACTTGTTCAATCACACCATCATGCAAAACTACAATCTTATCTGCCATCGTCATCGCTTCAATCTGATCATGCGTGACATAAATCATTGTTGAATTTAAATTTTGATGAAGTTTAGCGAGTTCGACCCTCATATCACCTCGAAGAGCTGCATCTAAATTCGATAACGGCTCGTCAAAAAGGAACACTTTTGGGTCCCTAACAATAGAACGACCAATCGCCACCCTTTGACGCTGCCCACCTGAAAGTTGACCAGGTTTAAAATCTAAACGATCTCTTAATTGCAAAATATCGGCAGCTTTAAAAACCTTTTCCTCTAATTCTTTTTCATTAACTTTTGCAACTCTTAGAGGAAAAGCAATATTTTCAAAAACTGAAAGATGGGGATAAAGTGCATAAGATTGAAATACCATAGAAATGCCTCTCTCGACTGGAGGTGCATTCGAAACATCATTGCCGTCTATAAGTACACTGCCAACGGTTGCCTCTTCTAGGCCGGAAATAATTCTCAGTAAAGTTGTTTTTCCACAGCCTGATGGTCCAACAAAAACAACAAACTCTTTATCATTAATCTCAAGATTAATATCAAACAAAACTTCAGTTTCACCAAAGCTCTTACTAATATTTTCGAGTTTTACAGACGCCATATTGCTTTCCTAACTTAAGCGTATTTCATACGCATTTTTAAAATAATTAAATACTTTTGACAAAGCCTGCCCTAAAAGAACGCTCAATAAATTAAACGTACTTTTAATGCTCACCTCATTAAATTCAGGGGCAATTTTCATTACCCCTGATTAGTTTCTAGACTTACAGACCCTCTGCTAGAGTTTCAGCAGCCTCTGCCACTAGATCAGCAGCAGATCCCTCGCCCAAGATTATGCCTTGGATGGCGCTGTTGATACCTGCCTGAAGTGCTTTAAAGTCCTCAAACATTGGCTCTGGTCCACCACTACCAATTGGATCAACAAAAACTTTCCAATAGTCAGTTGTGTAGTAGACATCATCCATCATTTTCTCATACTGCATGATTGGAGTTAAACCCCAGCTCATGTCAAGATCGTACTGAGCCTCACCTGATGAAAGCATTGAAGCCAATTCCATTGCAAGATCTTCATTTGCAGAACCTTTAAAAACCGCAATTGAGTCAGTGATTAATAATGTTCCACTTTCACCACTTGGTCCAGCGGGAATTGGAACTACGATTTCAGCAATGTTATCATTATGCTGTCCAGCGCCCCATGGTCCATTGATATACATTCCAATTTGACCATCGTTATATAACTGAGTCAATTGAGAACGCTCATATCCAGATGGTCCTTCCTGAGCAACACCAGCCAATTTGCCAACAAACTCAAGTGTTTCGACAGTTTCTGGACTGTTAAAAGTAATTTCTCCAGTATCTGCATTACTTACAGAACCGCCATTACTATAAAGATAGTTCAAGAATTGGTGCATTGTATTGTCAAAGTCTTTAGCAGCTAAGCCAACACCTGCAGCTGAAGTATTGTCATTAATTGCTTTAGCCATGTTATACATACCTGCCCAAGTCTTTGGAGCTACACATGCCATACCTGCCTCTTCAACTAAACCACAGTTGATGAACAAAGCTTTTGTAGAAAAAGCGTGTGGGAATCCCCAAGTTTTTCCACCATCAGTAACTGTATTGAGAATACCTGGCTGATACATGCCTTGCTGTTCGTCGGAAATATCAACTGGAATAATCAATCCACTACGTGCCAATTGCTTTAGGGTACGTGAGCCCATGTAAGCAAGACCTACAGGATCACCAGCAGCAGCTAATGTCATAGATTTATCCTGACAAGTTCCCCATGGAACTGCTTCTGCATTGACTGTAACACCCGAGTGCTTGGATTCAAAAGCAGAAATTACTGCTTGATCAGCTTCACGAATTTCACCACCGCACATAATCATGTGAACTTCCTCAGCCTGAACTGGAGCAATTAAACCCGCTCCAATTACTGCCAAGAAAAGTGCTTTAGTTATATTTTTCATTTACTTCTCCTTTTATTTTTACAACAAATTACTAGAATAAAATAGATCTAGTAATACTAAATGTGAGTATTTTAATTCTCACTCCTTTACTGCGCCTGATGTTAATCCTGCTATCAAATGTTTCTGCATAAACAGGAAAATTAACAACACGGGCAGAATTCCTACAAGACTTGCGGCCATCATTTCGTTCCACAATACGTCTTGGTATCCAATAAATTCAAATATGCCGGCTGGAAGTGGCATATAGTCTCTATCTTGATTAAATGTAATCGCAAATAAGAATTGTTGTGCATATGCTCCAATAAACATAGCAACACCGACCACAATTAATCCTGGGACCGCTAAAGGCAATATTACACGGCGCAAGGTATAAAGTCTAGATGCTCCATCTACAAAAGCAGCTTCCTCCAGCTCATAAGGAATTTTTTCCAAAAATGACTTGAGCAGCCAAATTCCAGTTGGTATAAGAAATGCTACCCCTGGAATAATCATTGCCCAATAGGTGTTTAATAAACCATAAACCCTTAATAGTTTGTATAGAGGTATTAGAAGCACAGCGCCTGAAAACATATTCACTGCAAGAAATAGAGTAAGACTTGTCGTTTTTCCACGAAAGTCAAATCTCGCATAGGCATATGCAGCAGGAACAATAAAACACATAGAAAAAAATGTCACAGCAGTTGATAAAAATACACTATTGAAAATGTACCGTGGTAACTGAGGAACAGTAACCCACATATCTCTATATGCTTGAAAGCTCATTTTGTCAGAATAGAAACGACTCATAAAATCCATAAAGGTCATAGTTTCACCAACAGGAACATCAGGCCTACTAAACAAATGGGTCAAAGGCCTCAATGAAGCAATAAACATCTCTACAAATGGCAGAAGCATAAATAGAATGAACAAAGCAAGAGAAGAATAAATCCCTATTTTTTGTAGGAATGTATATTTATCCATCATTTTTGAACTCCAGAATAACCATACCTTTTGTTAAGCTTATCAAGTACCGTCAAATAAATTAGAGAGAATACTCCGAGTATTAAAACAACTAACACCGCTCTTGTTGCGCCTGCGCCAAACTTGTAACTAAAGATTGCAGTCTTAAAAGTATCAATAATTAATGTAGTAGTTCCTCCACGTGGGCCACCTTCAGTTAATATCCAAATAATTTCAAAAGAATTAAAGGTCCATATTGCAGAGAGAAGAGCCATTGAGACTATTGTTGGCATAATTTGAGGCAAAGTTATTCTTCTAAAGCGATACCAACGAGAAGCACCATCAACGTATGCGGCTTCATAAAGATCTCTTGGGACACCTTGAATTGCAGCCAAAAAGAACAGGGTTACCATTGGGGTTCCAATCCATACATCAGTAACAACCGCAGAGTAAAAAGCACTTTGTTTATATGCCAAGAAACTGAAAGGTCCATCAGTAATGCCGACCATTTCTATAAAGTTTGAGATGAGTCCAAAATGGCCATTATATAGCCACAACCACCCAAAACAACCTATTGCTATTGGTACTATCCATGGCGGCATAACCAGAGCACGAAAAACACCTCTAGCTCTTATGTTACTTGCAAGTAAAGATGCTCCAATTAACCCCAAAACTATCTTCAAGCCAACTGATAAAAACATCCAGTAAAAAGTTCTTGTTACAATTGATGGAAACTTTCGACCACCTATTGCCTTTTCATAGTTTTCCCATCCAATATATTCCGCCCCACCCATGAGTGTACCTAGATTAGAATTTGTAAATGAGAGTCTAAAAGTTTCATAAAGAGGCCAAACGACTATCCAAAACATGACCAGAGCTGCAGGCGCAATAAGCGCCCATGCAAAAAGCGTGGTGGTTTGAGATTTAGTTTTAGGTTTAAGCATTTGTATCAAATTACTCATTGACCAATGCCTCCTTATTCATTGCTGGATCGGACATCATATCAAAATTCTCTGGCTTATAAAAGTCCCATTCGATTTTTTTAAATAGGTTTCTGTAACTACTCAATACTAAATCATTTAATTCGCCGCCACTCCTTCTATTACTTTGGCTCGACCAAGCACTTTCTGATAGACCTAAAATTCTTGGACACAGCATAGACTCCATTTCATAGTCTTGAAGAATAGTTTCACACCATAGATGGCCCTGAATACCCTCAACATTTGCTTCAAGCTCAGGCTCATCCTTTGGAATAATTGACCAATCTAAAGTTTTTTCAAATGGAATAACTGCTGCCCAGTTTGCTCCTCGATCCGCATAGTTTCTACTTTGAGCCATATCAAAATAAATAAACTCAGCTGGACACAGTACAACTTTAAATCCTTGCCGTGCAAGGCTAATACCAGACTCTAAATTCTGCCAAGAAAATAATAACTTATCTATCTTCACATCCTGATGCTTTCCATCCTCAGCCTCTTGCCAAGCGGCAGTTTTTTTATTGTTTAGTTCTACTCTCTTTGAAAGTTTATTAATAAACCATGAGGCTACATCTTTGCTAGTATTGAGATTATGCTTAGACTTAAGAGAATCAATGGCAGGAGATTTACTCCATGCATCAGGCGCAATCTCGTCAGCTCCTAAGTGAATATATTCACCTGGAAATACTTTACATAGATCATCAATTACCTTTTCCAATATTAAAAAAGTATCTGGCATAGCTGGGTTTACTGTGTTTTCAGTATATCCCTGGACTGAGACTTCATAACTTTTATCCTCTGGATCTCGCATACTTGGATAAAGTTTGACGAGTGACATATTATGTCCTGGCAGGTCAAACTCAGGCATTACTTCAATGTAGTTTTCTGAAGCCCTATCAATAATTCTTTTAATCTGAACTAAGTCATAACAGCCTCCAGATGGAAATGGTCCAGATCCGAACACAGGAGGTACTAATTGACCATCACCTCTTGTTGAGGTTGAAGTCGCGATTTCATAATCATCATCTAATTTAAATCGAAATGCCTCATCATCTGCTCCATGCCAATGAAACTTATTGAGTTTAAATAAGCTCATTAAATCTAGAAGTTTTAAAATACTGTCGGCAGAAAAGTAGTGTCTTACTGTATCTAAGTGTTGTCCTCTCCAACTAAAGCGAGGCTTATCAATTATTGCTCCGCAGGGCACTAATTGATGATAGGTTTGAGCTAGTTGCATTAGAGAGATCAGGCCATAATAAATCCCAGTTTCATCTCCCGCAATAATCTCAATGACATCACTGGTGATTATAATTTCATAGGAAGACTCATCCATTGACACAAGGTGTTTAATCTTAACTGAGGTTGAGGCATTGCTGATTTCATTATTTATTTTTTCAGGAAACAAATTAAGATTTATGCGTTTTCCTAGCTGACATGCAGATTCATAGGCACTATGAATTATTGAGTTATCGTCAAAGAAAACATTGACAGGTGGACATAGGTTGCACACTCCTGCACTCGCAGTCCATGAATAAGGGTGTGGCACCAATCGTAGTGATTCATAATTTAATTTATCTCCCGAAATATGGGGGATTGGTGCCACGGAGGAGATTCTTTCTAAGTCTAAATCTATAACATTTAAGTTTAATATTTCTTCATTTTCTGTTTTTAAAAAACATCCTTGAGGAGACCATCTATAATTCATCGGCTTGTGTCTTGTTTCTTCATAAGCAAACTTAAAGCTCCATTCATCGCCAGGTTTTAAAACAAACCCAGCATTCGGTTTTAACTCAGCATATCCGCCAGAGCTAAAATGTAAAACGCAGTTATCTATGATCTTCACAGGTGCGAGCACGCTAAAGCAAAACATAAAGCCTTCAATTGATTCATTCGAATTATTAATCAGCTTAGAGCAAAAATAATTCTCGGAATTGATTGATGTTTTAATTACAAAATCTGTTGTACTCATCTTCAGTTCTCGCTATCTTAAAAAAGGCTATTTCTCACTAATTATGAGTACATAGCTCATTTCAAATTGGTAATATAATGGTATTATATAACAGGAATTTAATAAAAAACAAATTAAATGCTCAAAAAAAATTGTTTTTTAGTTTCTATCACAATAAAGCCAAGTAGATAAGCCTTATATATTGAATTTTTAATCTTGTTTTAAATATATTGATCTAATATTTTCTCAATTATATTTTGTTATAAAGATTGACTGCTTGTAAATAGTCAGTTTATAATAATACCAATTAAATACCAATTTTTAATAATTTATCATATTATTTTAAATTTAGTAAACTAAAGAGATTATGGCTACTAATGACAATTTGATTAATTTTTTAAAGCCATCGAGTGATAGCTCTGAATCCTTATATAAACAATTATCTCGATCACTCAATAATGCCATCCAGGAGGGTCTCCTGAGTCCTGGAGATGCACTTATTCCAGAGAGAGACCTGGCCACTAGTTTAAAAATGTCTAGAATTACTGTTCGTAAAGCTATTGATCAGCTTGTTGAAATTGGCCTGCTTGTCAAAAGACAAGGAGCAGGAACTGTTGTCTCTGAAAATGTTGATCTTGTGCTTCATAAAAACCTTTCATCTTTAAACAGTTTTACGGCGGATATGAAAAAAAGAGGGCTTGAGTCATACTCAAGAGTGGTTCTTAGGGAAGAGGGAAAGGCCTCACCAAAAGAAGCCTTAATTTTGAATTTAAATGAAGGTGATTTGGTTCACAGACTAAATCGAGTTCGCTACCTGGTTAATGAACCACTACTCTATGAAATAGCAGTCATTCCTGCCTCTATTATTTCAATCACATCAGCATTGGATAATTCTCTTTATGAATTATTAGAATCTAAAAATATGAATCCTGTAACAGCAAAGCAAAATATTCATGCCATCATAGCCGATGATAATCTTGCAGATAAACTTGAAGTGACCCCAGGCAGTGCTGTTTTGTTTGTTGAGAGGCGCGGCAAGGATGCTAATGGACGAGTAGTTGAATATACTCAGTCTTACTATCGAGGCGATCGTTATGATTATGTGGTAGAACTGGGATGAAAAAAGCACTGACAGGGGCTCAACTTTTTTCTGGCAAAGAATTGGCTGACAATAAAGCACTTTTATTTGAAAATGAAGAAATTATTGAGATAGTTGATGAATCTCAGATTCCACAGGATTTTGAGACTCAAAATTTAAATGGTGGCATTCTCTCTCCTGGCTTTATCGACCTTCAGGTCAATGGTGGAGGCGGTAAGCTATTTAATAACTCGCCAGATAAAGACAGCCTAAATACAATAATAAGTGCGCATCAACATTTTGGCACAACTAGCATTATGCCTACCGTGATTAGTGACTCACTCAATGTACTTCAAGAATGCACAGACACCATTTCAAAAGAGATTCATAACAATCAATCTCTGTTGGGCGTTCATATAGAAGGTCCATTTTTTAATGTTAAATATCGTGGGGTTCACCAAAAGCAATACATCAATACTATTAATGCCACCTATATGAGTCTATTTGAAACATTGAATGAGTTCCCTGTGATGTTGACACTAGCGCCTGAATGCATTTCTATTAAACAACTTAAGAGCCTAAAGTCATTAGGATTTAAAATCTTAGCTGGCCATACAGATGCAAACTATGATCAACTTGAAGAGTCTATTAAGTATGGGTTAGATGGCTTTACACATTTATTTAATGCAATGGGTCAAATTTCTGCTCGAGAGCCTGGAGTTGTTGGCTCTGCATTAGATTTTGATGAAGTCTGGGCTAGTATTATTGTTGACTTACATCATGTACACCCATCCTTAATTAATTTATCATTTAAACAAAAGCCTGAAGGTAAACTGTTTTTTGTCTCTGATTCGATGGCTACCATTAACCATGGTGAGCCCTCTTTTGAGCTTTATGATGAAGTAGTCAGTGAATCCAAAGGACGAATTATTAACTCTGAAGGCAAGCTAGCGGGATCCTCTATAACGCAAATTGATGCGATAAAAAATGCTTACGAGAAATGTAACATTCCGCTCGAGAGTGCAATCTCAATGGCAACGCTTTACCCAGCTGAGTATATAGGCGTATCTGACCGCCTAGGGCAACTCAAAAAAGGCTACAGAGCCGACCTTGTGCATTTTAGCTCAGATTTCAAAATCCAAAATGTCTGGTTAGCGGGCAACCCAATAGAGCGCATACAACCATGAGAGTAGTCATCCTTCCAACAGAGGTTGAGGCCAGTAATTTTGCAGGTCAATTTATTACAGATTATATAAATAATAACAAAAATCCTATTGTTGGATTAGCAACAGGTGGCTCAGTTCTTTTGACTTATGAAGCATTGATAAATCATTATAAAAATGGAATGCTTAGTTTTAAAAATACTATTACTTTTAACTTAGATGAATACATTGGCTTACCTCCAAATCATATTCAGAGCTATCGAAATTATATGAACCAAAAGCTATTTGATCATATTGATATTGATCCAAATAATGTCTATATTCCTGAGTGTTTTGATGAAAACTTTGACTCAGCTAGCTCAAACTATGAAGCTAATATAGCTAAACATGGAGGCATTGGTCTTCAGCTCTTAGGGGTTGGATCGAATGGGCACATTGGTTTCAATGAACCTACTTCGAGCTTACAGTCTAGAACAAGAGTTAAAACATTGACAAAAAATACACTCTCAAAAAATGCTCGTTTTTTTAAGCCTCATGAAAACCAGCCATCACTGGCACTAACAATGGGAATTGGAACCATCATGGAAGCTAAAAATATTCTGCTGATTGGCCTGGGTAAACATAAAAGCAAGGCGGTTGCAGATGTCGTAGAAGGTCCACTCTCTGCATTTTGTCCTGGCAGTGCTCTTCAAAATCATCTTAATGCTACTATAGTCTTAGACAAACTTGCGGCCTCAGACCTCAAGCTCTATGACTACTATTTACAAACTGAAAAAATGAAGACTAAATACAACTGCTAAAAATTGAGTTATAATTTTAGTATGAATGAACAAAGTCTTGAGATATGAGCCTAATCTTTAAACAACTCTTTGAAAGAGAAAGTTGCACTTATACTTATTTGATTGCTGACAGTGAAACTAAAGAAGCGGCTATAGTTGATGCAGTAGATATCATGATTGATAGAGATACAGCTCTACTTAAAGAGCTTGATCTAGACCTGAAATTCATTATTGAAACTCACATACATGCAGATCATATTACGAGTGCCTGCCCCCTTAAAAAATATTATCCAAAAGCAAGAATTGTCATTGGAATGGAGAATGTTGATGCTGAGGCCTGTTCAGATATTATGGTTAGTGAAGGACATATCTTAAATATTGGACAATATCAAATCACAACAATTGAGACGCCTGGACACACCGTAGGGTGCATGTCATACCTTGTTGAAAATAAACTATTAACAGGGGATACGCTCTTTATTAGGAGTACCGGAAGGTGTGATTTTCAGGGTGGCTCTGCTGAATCTCTCTATGAGTCTATTCAAAAACTATTTAAACTTCCCGATACTACTGAAGTCTATCCTGCTCATGATTACAATGGGCTTTCAGTGAGTACAATTGGAGAGGAGAAAAAATTCAATTCAATGATAAGAGAATCTTTTGATCAAGAGACTTTTATAGAGAATGTTAATAGTCTAGATTTAGGCTTGCCAAAGAAAATTAAAGTTGCAGTTCCTGCGAATCAGAGCTGTGGGCTTATATCAGCAAACGCCTCAGTCTAGAAAAAACTAGATTTTTTTTCAGTATTATCTATCGGCAGTTCATATCTGGCAAAAGTCTGCTTAAGTACAACAGTAGATTCAATGCTTGAGACACATCTTAAATTTCCGATTGATTGTTTAATAAAACTTTCATAACTTAGCAGATCTCTAGAGATAATTTTTAAAAGGTAATCATGGGATCCAGAAATGACTGAGCACTCCTGAATCTCAATTAATTTCTTAACAGCACTCTCGAACATGTCAGCATTAGCATTAGAATTCTCGGTGAGTCGTACAAAAACATAGACAATAGCATTAAAGCCAATACTGTCGGCAGAGATGTTTGCAGAATACCCACTAATCACACCTGATTCTTCCATTTTTTTGACACGCCTTAAACAGGGCGTATCAGACATATTGAGTTTTGTAGCTAATTCTGAAATTGGCATTCTTCCATTTTGTTGAAGTAATGTCAAGATACGTAGATCTTTCGAGTCCATAGTAATATTCATTATTATTATTTGTATTATTAGCTATATTCTATATTAATTATTATTATTTTAGTGATTGTATTCAATATAATTTTAATTATAAGTTGATTTTAGTTAAATAAATTTAAAGAAGAATGATAAGATTTGCTTTTTTAAATAATCTTTGCTCATGACGCCAAATTCAATTGCTTTTGATCATTGGATAAGAAATAGTTTTGTTGAAATGAATACAGAACTTGAATTTCTTTATAAAAAACAGCCTGAACGAATCAATGTTCATTTGGTTGGGGATGAGCTAAAGAAATCAATCGAAAATGAGGGCAGGGAATATATAAAAAAACTGCTCTATGAAGGAAATACGGACGAGGGATTTGATAGCGCTTTTGATTTATTGGGGAATGTTGGTCTCTATATGGCCTCTTGTCGAAGACATGAAATTACCGATCCCTCTAGAGATTCATCTTCGCCTCTTAAAGAAGCATCTGGACTAGCGATGAATATTGGCGCCTCAATTGGTGTCACTCCTCGATTTGCAACAGCCCACCTATCCACACACAATAAAGCGATTAATGGTGTCTATAAAAGTTTTACAACTCTTCCTGCTGAAAAATTCTTTCTTGATTACAACACTAAAGCCATACTCGCATACAAGAGAGCTGGTGACGCCCTTCTAAAACTCCACTCTCTAGGAATATCACATCCTATGAGTGAAGAGCTATTTGAGGTGACAAAAGAGTCACTTGAAGAAGTTATAAAATCAAATCAAATTCTTTTTGACAGACTTGATGTTGATGATTTTTTTTATTGCGTAAGGCCATACTATAAGCCTTATCATGTAGGATTCCAAGTCTACCGTGGAGCAAATGCTGGCGATTTTGCTGGAATTAATGTCATCGACATACTTTTAGGACTTTGCCTCGCAAAGGAACCAGCCTATTCTCAAATGCTTGTTGATAAGTTTATGTATATGATGCCGGAAGATCAGGCCATTCTCAGAGACTGCATGAGACGATCAAGTTTTATGGATGAGTTTTTAAACACGAAAAATGTAAATCAATCATGGTATAAAAAAAATTTAACGCTGTTTTTAGAGTTATGTGAACTACATGGTGATGCTGCAAAACAACACCACAATCAACTTGTTAAAAAATACATTGCTGCTCCGTCAGGTGCTTTAAAAGAGTCTCAGCTAGATAATATTACGGCAAGTGGACCGCCACTAGAAATTTTAATTAATTCACTGGAGAAACTCAGAGATAGAAGAGCTGCAGCAGACCGAAAAGATATACCTTCGAGGCACCATGATATTAAAATTCTCAAAAAGAAACTTAAAGACAAAGAGTCTTCGTTAAATACGTTAAAAAATGATTTCATATTAACAGAAGCCAACTATCTTTTAAGTCATTCAGTTGGAAGGCCACTCAAAGAAACCGAAAAGTTTTTTAATAATCAGTTTTTTATGACATGGTCCAACTCTCTGAGTGAACCCTGGAATGATTGGCTTCAGTCAATAGAAGACTTTACCTCAGAACTCTCCAAACTCTTTAATGCTAAATCAACGGAATTCTGCCCTCAAGTCAATTTATCCTCTGGACTTAGTAAAATAATATTATCTCTTCCAGACACGCAAAAGAGCACTAGAACTGTTCTAATGAGTGAGATAGATTTTCCAGGAATGGGCTTCACGTTAAAAAAATCACTCCCTGAGGGCTCTGAAGTTCGATTTATACCTTCCAATGAGGATGTCACAGATCTTGAAGTTTGGAAAAAATACCTGACCAATGATATTGATATAGTCTTCGTTAGTCACGCTTACTCAAATACGGGCCAGATCTCACCTATTTCAGATGTGATTAATCATTCAAAATCAAAAAATATAATCTCCATACTTGATATTGCTCAATCTGCAGGAATTGTTCCAATTGATTTAAACATCCTTAAGCCAGACTTTATGATTGGCTCATGCGTCAAATGGCTCTGTGGTGGTCCCGGTGCAGCTTTTTTGTGGGTTAATTCTAATCGCTTGCCTTTTTGTAATCCTCGAGATGTGGGCTGGTTTAGCCATGAAAATCCTTTTGAGTTTGATATTCATGATTTTCGCTATACAGATACTGCATTAAGATTTTGGGGTGGAACTCCATCAGTTGCTCCTTATATTACCGCTACGAATAGTATCAAATACTTTAATCAATTAGGAATCATTAAAGTTAGAGAGCACAACCAAAAACTCATTAAGGTTGTTGAAGAATCTTTCGATGATGAATTTGTATCTCCAAGAAATGAAGCAAAGCGAGGCGGCACAATGATTCTTAATTTTAAAAACTACCAAGAGAAAATTTTAAAAAGTCTTAGTGATCATAAAATTAGTGTTGACCTTCGAAGTCAAGGAATTAGGCTATCGCCACACATTTATTCGGATGAGGATGATATGCATCAGCTTATTGATGTCATTAAATCAACTAAGTTTTAAATAGTCTTAATAGGTGCCTAATAGTTATTAAAATAATCATCTATGGATATTACAACTCCCGCACTTCTCTTCCCTGCAATCTCTCTTTTGTTTGTGGCCTATACAAATCGGCTTCACTCGCTTAGCGTCTTAATTCGTGCAATGACAACAGAAGGAAGCGATGAATCTAAAACCAAGCATGCAGATGAACAACTGAATATTCTAGAAAAGCGCGTGATCTATATAAGAAGAATGCAAGTATTCGGTGTTATGAGTTTTATCTTTAACTTAATGACAATTATTTTGGTTTATCTCAAATACTATTTATTTGCCAATTACGTATTTGGCTTTGGACTTCTTATGTTATCTGGCTCGCTCTTTTTTGCACTCCTAGAAACTTTGATATCTACGAAGGCTTTGGACATTCATCTGGAAAATTATAGGTCTTAAGACTTATTACCCATATTGTCAGCAATCAAACAGACCATCTCAAACATGATAGAGTTTGCAACATGTGCTGTAATCTGATTAGGTGAGTCAACTGTTGGCATCAGACAGACAACGTCACCACCAATAATATTTTTACCTCTTAAACCTTGAAGCATTTTAAGAACATCTGGCATCTTGAAACCCTCAATTGCCGGCTCTAGATTAGAGACTCCAGGTGCTACGGTCACGTCTAAACAGTCTAAGTCAAATGTAATGTAGATTGGCGCATCACCAACACGCTCTTGAATCATTTCTATACATTTTTCAACACCGTATTCATCGTACTGATCCTTGGTAATAATTTCGTATCCGAGCTCATAACTTGAATCAAGCCAGTCAAGCGTTCTGGTATTGCCCCTAATGCCAACCTGTATGCTTTTTGACGCATCAACAAATCCATCTCTGACCAAATAGCTCGCCCAATGGGCCGCTGATTTAACAGCACCTAGGAAATGATCGAGCTGATGAAATGCATCAGTATGAGCATCAAAATGAACTAGTACTGCTTTTTCACCATTTGTGAGTTTGGACTTGGGGCCTGCAATGGCCTGCAGAATTCCTCCAGTAATTGAATGGTCACCGCCAATTGAAATAGGCCTAACACCCGACTTTGCAATGACATCATAAAACTCAGTAATGCGCTCAATACATTGCTCATTATTGTTAGCTTCGGGAAGGGGAACATCACCAAAATCTCTAATTTCACACATCTCCCAGGGAGAGATTCCAAACTTTAAGTGTCCTCTTCTGCCCTGAGCTGAAATATTTCTAACTGCCCTAGGTCCCAAATGCTGATCGCGCTGTGTTGTCCCATTCCCGGTGCTATGTGGAACGCCAACAAGTGCAATATCACAGCCATCAGTCTCAGGCTGATGAGGACATCGAAACAAAGTAGGAACGCCCCACCAATAGAGGCCATTCATCATTGCGGAGTTGTCTCTTGTTTTCTTATCCATTATAAATCTTAGTATTAGTCATCAAATTCTACTCAAATTTTTCACTGACTTTTAAAAGAATAGCTTCTTTGTAAGGCACCTCTAATTCCTGTGATGCCCATGCGACAAAACCTAAATCAACCTGTTGCCCCCATGTTTTGATAGGGTTTTTGAATGAAGTAACAGTGGTTTCAGTTGGGGCTGAAAGAAATAACTCCATCTCAGCAGCATCAGATTCCTCAGTACTGTCCTCAGTAGCCACATACTCACTAATATTAATAAATTTTGCGACATCAGTCATCCAGTAAATGCACCCTCTATATTCCTCAGCAAGATTTACGCCTTGAATGTATTCTTGAGTGAGCTTTGTTATAGCATCTGTCTGAGCTTCAGTAATTTGACCATTGGTCATTTCCAAATCCTCATTATCATCAATCATATGATAAGCATAGACTCTATTCATTAATGCCTCACCCGCAGTTAGGCCTGCCATTTCAGGTCTTATGAGCTCAATATAAATAAGAGCTGAGCATCTAATTGCTCTATCAGCAACCTCTTTTTCTGCATATATAGGCGAAACCAATCCAACTAAAAGCAATAATATAGGGACTATTTTTTTCATAGATTTAGGAAGGAGTATGAATAAATAAACGTTAAAGTATAAACAAAATAAACACTTAAATCACATCTAAATTACATCTTCATTAAGAGGTCATAAGTAAAATGAAAATTATTTTTTAAAAATAGTAGTATATATGTCAGATAAATATCTTATTTTTGGTGCAACTGGATCTATAGGCTCTAGTCTTGCTCAACAACTTAAAGATTCAAATCAAGAAGCACACCTTATTTCTAGAAATGAAGATGAGCTCAAAGCCCTTTCTGAAAAACTTGGATTTAGCTTCACTGTTGCGGATGTTTTAGAGGATGGTTTTATTGACCAAATTAAATCTGATGTCTCTGATAATATTATTAAGGGACTTGCATACTGTATTGGTTCAATTGACCTTAAACCATTAAAAAGAGTTACTGAATCTGATATGAATAAATGTATGAAACTTAATCTTTATTCTGCAATCGAGGCGATTCAAGGCTTTCAAGATAATCTAAAAAATAATCATGGATCAATCGTACTATTCTCCTCTGTCGCAGCACAAAAAGGCTTCACAAATCATACGATAATTGCTTCAGCAAAAGCTGCTATTGAGGGCTTAACGGTTACCCTTGCTGCGGAGTTTGCCCCAACTATTCGCGTCAACTGCATAGCCCCAAGTCTGACTGATTCAAAAATTTCTCAGTCAATGCTTAAAAGTGAAGTGGTTGCTGAGGCACTTGCTAAGGCGCACCCTCTAAAGAGGCTGGGCGAAGGAAAAGACTCAGCAGCGCTTGCGAAGTTTCTTCTGAGTGACGAGAGTGCTTGGGTGACAGGGCAAATAATTGGGGTTGATGGCGGAAGATCAGCCCTAAGCTAACTCAGCCGCCATAAAAGACAAGAACTAGCTAGTCTGTGATAACCAAAGGAAAGGCTAATTTAGGTTAAATCACTTATCTTCTCAAAGAGTTCTTTTGAAATGGTTATGCTTTGCGAACTAACGCGCAGTTTTCTTTTTTCTAATCTCTTATTGCCAGGCAACCTAGTTGAAGGCTGCTCAAGAATAGAATCAACAATGGTTTCAGTTCTTTCTGAGAATCGCTCGCCCGAAAAGAAGCTAGGATCAATTGCAATAATAAGCTGACCAACGCCTGGTGAATCACCTTCGGCGTTAAGAAAAGAGCTAGCCTCAAAACCAAAGTTAGATCCAGTTAATCCTGCAGCTAATATTTCAACCATTAAAGCTAGTGCACTTCCTTTTGCATCTCCTATTGGGAGCATCGCTCCAGCTAAAGCCTTCTTTGGATCTGTCGTTGGTTTGCCATCACTATCAATCGCCCAGCCCTCAGGAATTTTTTCATTTTGCTGATTTGCAACCATGACTTTTCCCCGAGCCACCTTGCTCAGGCTCATATCAATAACGAGCGGCGCCTCATGTTCACGTGGCGTAGAAAAGGCAATAGGATTAGTTCCAAATAAAGCTTTTGTCCCGCCCCATGGCGGAATAGCCTTAGGCGTATTTCCAAACATTAGGCCAATGAGTCCGTTCTCAGCTAAGATCTCAACATGTCTTCCTGCTTGGCCAAAATGATGAGAGCGAGAAATACTTGCCGCTGCAATACCAAATTTTTTACAGGTTGAAGTAATCTCTTTAAGAGCCAAGGATATCGCAGGGTAAGCAAAACCATTATTAGCATCGATCCTTATTACACTTCCATTAGAGCTGAGAATTGAAGGCGCTTCATTTCCATTCACTTTGCCCGATGTCAGTTGCTCGACATAAGAGGGTATTCTTGATAAGCCATGACCAGACTGTCCATCAAACTCAGCGCTGATAAGTGCATCAGCCACCTCTTTTGCATTATCTTCAGATGTCTTATTATTGACTAGGGCATTAAATGCCAAATCCCAAGCTTCTTTTTCAGAAATTTGAACTGTTTTAACCATCGATAGTTCCTATAAATTTAGAAGGTAAATTATAGTTATGTTGAGTCTTATAAAGTATATTTATTTGATATGTTAAAGTTCTCATTAAAAACAAGAGTCAATCTTTATTTGAGTTTTGGATGGCTTTTATTTTCATTTTTTATAGCAACGACCTATTCAAAGCTCAACAATCAAATCATCCTCGGATGGTTTGATTTCTTAAATGTGTACTGGCATATCTTTTATATTGTTGGCGCCCCAGTATGGTTATACTGGATTGTATTTAGACCTTACAAATGGATCAAAAAAATTCGTAGTGGTAGGAATAAAAATGAAACTTAATATCGGTATTTTCCAATATGAAATGCAGGATGAAAATCCCTTCGAAAAAATTAATAGACTAGAGAGTCATTTAAATAGGAATGATAAATTAGACCTAGTTGTCTGTCCTGAACTCTTTATTTCAGGATATGGAAGCCTTGATAATATTAACAAATTTAGTGAGAATCATGACGGCAAATACGCTAAAAAAATAAGCACTCTTGCCAAGAAATCTTCTACAGCGATTATCTATGGATACCCTGAAATATCTAATAATCAACTATATAACTCTGCTCAGCTTTTTGATAGCGAAGGTCTATCGCTAGCCAATCATCGAAAAAAACTTCTGCCGCTAACAGCAGATGAGTCGAAAATATTTACTCCTGGTAAAGATAGCTCAATCTTTTCAATAAAGGGAATCAAATCAGCCATCGTTATTTGTTATGAACTAGAGTTTCCTGAACTAATTAGAGATTTGGCTCTTGAGGGTGTTGAATTAATTATAGCCCCAACTGGACAGTCGTCACATTGGCCAGCAGCTGCTCTTCATAATTGCAGAACGAGGGCGTTTGAGAACGGAATATTTGTGGCTTATGCCAACTCAACTGGACAATTAAATGGCATCAACTTTATTGGCGAAAGCAAAATTATTGGCCCCAATGGTATAGATATTGCAAACGCAAATATCGGCGAAAAACTAATCTTTGCGAAGATTGATACTGATCAAATCAACTTAGTACGAGAAAAGCTTCCTTACCTAAACGACTCAAAATCGCTTCAATAAGTTAATTTAGCTTTTACTGGCAGGATGAATTGTCAATACCCCAAGGCATTAATGTGTTGCATAGAAAAGCGCCATCTAAAATTGCATCGCTCAACTCTGCACCTCTCAAATTAGCATTAGTCAAATTAGCTTGGGTAAAATTAACACCGTTTAAACTCGAAAGGCTTAAATCTGCCTCAATGAGATTTGCACCAGCTAGGTTGGCGCCATCTAAGTTTACTGCAAAAAGATTAGAGCCGAAAAGATTTGCATTTTTGAGGTTTGAACCATTTAATTTTGCGCCAAAAAGACTAGAGCCCTCTAGATTTGCATTATAGAGATTTGCATTTGAAAGGTCTGCCGATATAAAGTCGGCACCTGAAAGAAATGCATTATTTAGATCTGCCCCAATAAAATTTGTGTTTCTTAAAAGACACCCCTGGCAACTGTTTAATGAGTTTAATTTAATAATATTCTCATCTATATTCTGCCAATCATTGTTGCCATCTGCATAAGTTAATCCACAAAAAGAAAGAATGATTAATGCTAATATTTTTTTCATTTTGTCCCTAATATGTTAAAGTTAACTTGCATAATAATATAAAGGAGAGAAAATGGCAAACTTAGTGAAGAAATCATTCGACAAGCCTGATGATCTTGTTGCGCCGGATAAAACTCGAGCAGAAATTCTTGAGTTTGGAACGATCAAGGCTGTCAAAGTAACTGCGCAACCTGGTTGGACATGGTCTGAATGCATCAAACCACATGTTGGTGGTGAGAGCTGTCAAGCTGGTCATTTAGGTACATGTGTTCAAGGCAGTATGAGAGTGACTCATGATGATGGAACAGAAATGACTATTAAAGCTGGTGATGTTTACTCTATTTCACCGGGTCATGATGGAGAAGTCATCAGTGATGAAGCATTTATTGGTTATGAATTTAATAATCAAGGCAAGTCATTTGCAGTTTGGGATAGCTAAAGCTTTATCAAAGTAAACTAATTTTCTGTCTTATTGACAGAGTTTTCTTTCATGATACAATTTTTTCATGAAGATAGAGCCTGTTCTAAATACTTACACTAATAAGTCTCTTAATGAGTCTCTTAGTAGCCTTCAAGAATGCTCATCTCAACCTTTTGAAGAATCATCTCCAATCCCTCCTAGTAATAATCACTCGATTCATTTCTATAATCATGAGCAGGATAGAATCTTCAATCAGGAGTGGATTTGCATTGGTCGTTGTGATGAGATTCCATTAACTGGTGACTTCCTGACCCATGAGATTGCTGGGACTCCTGTGCTTATTGTTCGTCAAGATTCTGGTGAAATCATGAGTTTTGTTAACGCCTGTGCCCATAGGTTTACATGTCTGTCAAAAGAAAAATCAGGTCACGCGTTTGCATTCTCATGTCCAAATCATGCATGGACTTATGGAATAGATGGTCAATTAAAACATGCCCCATTCATGGATATGAAATCAAACTTTATTATGAGTGATCATAATTTAGAAAGACTTCATACTGAAATCTGGGAGGGTTTTATTTACGTATCTCTGTCAAAGAAGCCAAAAAAAGGTATAGCCAAGTCGCTAGATGCACTCAAGAAAAATATTGTTGGTCGATACGAGATGGCTAGCTATAAAACAGTAATTAGGGAGAGCATGTGCTGGAATGCAAACTGGAAAAATCTAGTTGAAAACTTTACTGAAAGTTATCATGTTCCTATTGCCCATCCTAAAACTTTTGCGGGCCATGAAAAACAAATCAAAGATTATGAGTGCGGTGAAGATAGTGATCATTACTGCTACCACTTTGCGCCTCAAGAATTAGAAGAGGGATCAGGTGCAGCTCATCCACTCAACACAAACCTCAAAGGTAAGTGGCGTCGAACCATGGTTGACTTCTGTGTCTTTCCAAATCATCTCGTTACCCTGATGCCAGATTATCTTTGGTGGGTCTCAGTAATGCCTAATGGTGTTGGTAGCTTTAAGGCAACCTGGGGGGTGGCAGTCCCTCAAGAAATACTTAATGATATTGCTGAGGAAGATTATGAGAGATGGGTTAAGGAAAAAATAGATTACATGAATACAGCAAATGAAGAAGACAGAGTACTTGTTGAAAGGCTCTTTCAAGGAAGTCAATCTGTAAGAGTGCCTCAAGGGACTTACCATCCTATTGAAAAAAATCTGTGGCAGTTCACGAAGTATCTTTCAAAAATAACGGCCTAGTTTGTAATGGAGCCATTAAAGCAGCTATATTTGTCTCTATCAGAAATATTTAATTTGGAAGACCGTAAAGGCGGCAAGCAAGCAGCAGATGCACTTATTGATGCTAGTCATCAAATAAAAGAGCCTAAAACATTTACAAACCCATTTTTAGATGAAGTTGAATCTAGTCTCAACATACAAGGTCACTTTTTAAACAGTCTGGTTTTAAAAGCATCTCCGAATATTAAGTGGACTAGTTCTGATTTAAGGGAAGGGAGAATACCGGATGATTTGGCAAATCAGATGCCGATGGCTGAACTAGTGGGACCTGATGGTATTTTTTTCAATGACACTGTTCGTGTCGGTCTGTGGCTTCAGAATAAAAACATTGTCTATGGACCGAGACAGCATGCAGCCGAGGAAACATTTTTCATTTTTAATGGAGAAGCTTCGTGGACAACTGAATCGAATGAGTCAAAAGTTCAAGGGCCAAATACCTACATTTATCACCCCTCTAGCGTTCTTCATACTTCAATAACCACTAACTCATTCGTCTTTACCGCATGGCGATGGTCTGGCGACATAGGCTTCGAAAAATACTCACTTCACACTAGATAAAATTAATCGCTAAATTGAATCAGGAACATGGTAGTTATACTCGCCAGTTGATGACTGATCATATGCATAGGTTAGTCTTTTCCACTCCTGAACCTTTGGCATTCTACCCATTGCATTGTAGAGGCTTGTAAGCCTTTCAAAAGGCTTTGACAGATCATGAGGTATCCCATCAAGAACGCCCTGTGCAATCCATCCAAGCAAACTCCAAACTGCGATATCTGCAACTGTCATCTCATCCCCTACAAACCAGCCAGAATCATTTTCCTCAAGGATCCTTTCTAGATATCCAAAATATTTTGGCAAAGCATCACTGCTCAGATCATCACGCATTCGTTTCTTAAGCTCTGGATCACTTTCTCGCATAGAAGGATTAATAAGTACATTAATGTCAGTTACCGTATCAATCACTTGGTCAACCTTTCCAGCCTCAATAATATCCGTTGGATACATCCCAGCTATCTTCCCACAAATCCTAGAAATAGCTCCTGTTTGGGCAATACTTTCTCCCTCAATCACTAGAACAGGTAATTGCCTAAATGGAATGAGGGTTCCATCACTTAGCATGCCATTTTCCTTTAGATAACTATTGTCTTCGCTGGTAATTCTAAAATCTTCGAACTCAATATCTGAGATAAATAAACATAGTCTTGCAATCTCTGCACGCCAGAAAGGCATGTCAAAATAAATCAGTTTTAGCTGCATTTTTATGACTCCAAAGTGAAATTTTATAATAATATCAATTACTTATTAAGATCGATTTTACACATGAAAATAGATATTTTTGAATTGAATAAACATCAATAAAAACCTTACTTTTAGTGTGTATTTTTATATTGGTTTTTTGTTGGTATAATCCGCAATTGTAGATAAAGGGGCTACATGTAACATTTAATTTTTTATCTTTTAAGTTAAGGAGTTTTGCATGGAACATTTTTTACAAGACGGCGATTTTGTCGGCGTTTCTTTCTGGATTGTCTCTGTAGCTATGGTTGCTGCAACTGTGTTCTTTTTTTATGAAGGAATGGCAGTAAAAAAGGAGTGGAGACTTTCAATGACAGTTGCTGGACTAGTAACATTAGTTGCAGGTGTTCATTATCTCTACATGAGAGACTACTGGGTTGCTTCGCTCATCGCTGGTGAGGCTCAGTCTCCAATTGTCTACCGATACATTGATTGGCTAATTACAGTGCCTCTATTAATGATTGAATTCTTTATTATTCTTAAGGCCGTAGGTGCTGCAGTTTCCTCTAGCTCGTTCTGGAGACTTCTCATAGGTACCCTGGTCATGCTCATTGGTGGTTACCTTGGTGAAGCAGGCGTTATGTCAGCAAGCCTAGGATTCATTATTGGTATGATTGGTTGGGCTGTTATCATCTGGGAAATCTTTGGTGGAGAGGCAAGTAAAGCCGCAGAGGCTAATGCTGGTGTGAAAGCAGCTTTCAATGCGCTGAGACTTATCGTGCTCGTTGGCTGGGCAATTTATCCATTAGGATACATTTTCGGCTACATGATGGGCTCCGTAGATAACGGCACTCTGAATATCGTATATAACCTTGCGGATTTTGTTAACAAAATCCTATTTGGTTTGATTATTTGGAATGTTGCTGTTAAAGAATCAGAAGCCTAAAACTCTTCTTGATTTAAAGCTAAATAAAGCCCTCATTATTGAGGGCTTTTTTATTGTGTTTTATAAATTTTTTTAATAGCTAACTTCCAACAAAAGCATTCTCTTTAAATAATCCTCTTAATCTTCGCCCATCATTTAAATAAATCATCTCGCCTTTACCATGACGCATGTCATTTAGCCACTCACCTTCATAACGACTGCCTTCCTGATACTTTGCACCATCCTGATATATCATAACTCCATAGCCATTGCGCTGGTTATTGAGAAACCCGCCTTCATATCTCCTTCCATCAGGATAGACCATAATTCCTTGCCCAGACATAATCCCGTTTACAAAGTTTCCAGTATAGGTCTGCCCATCAACATAACTAAAAAAACCAGTCCCGTTCGCTCTGTCATTTTTCCATGATCCTTCATAGCGACTATTTTGTTGATAAATGCCCGCATCATTGAATGTCATAATGCCAAAGCCTTCACGTTTATTCTTTCGATAGCTGCCTGCATAACTTAAACCATTTGGATAAATCATAACTCCATAGCCTTCAATCATTCCATCGTGAAAGTCACCTTCATAGCTTTGGCCGTTGACATGTTTGAAAAATCCTTGGCCACTTGGCTTGTTATTGGCGAATTCACCAACATATTTTGAGCCTGCTTTGAAGGCATAAATTCCTTTTCCATGCATGCAAGATTCCACATCAAAGCCAATAAGACATTCTTCTACCTGTCCTCTGTATAGACTCCCATCAGAAAACTCCATTAGGACAACGTCATTTATATTTTCAAGATATGCATCATTAAAACTAGCGCATGATATGCCGGGAACTAAAATAATGGATAGCGCCACTATGAATTTTCTTTTCATAGTAGAATTATATTTCAAACTTATGGAATGTAAGATGAAACCTGAAAAAATGTGTAAAACTTGTGGAAAGCCCTTTGCCTGGAGAAAGAAATGGAGAAAGGATTGGGAGCATGTTCTATATTGCAGTGAGAGATGCAGAAGAAACAAGCCTTAGTGTGACCTCGCTCTCTCAACTGAAAAAAGGCCCTAAGTATTAGAGCCTTAATCTTATTTTTTTAAATTTTATCTAGATTTCCAATAAAATAAAATTGCTAAAACGACATCAGGGGCAATATTGCCAATGATGTTGGCCGCACCAGCTGGAAATGCGCCCGTACTTATTTGAAACAAAGTTAAGGGCACCCATAGTGCATGCAGAATGGCAAAAAACATACCCACTGACTTGATATTTTCACTGGCCCAGCTAGGCATTTGCCAACTAATATAGGCCATACCCAAAGCCATTAACGACATGCCTCTCATAATATCCTCTGCAATAGCACTCGCTTCAACATTGAAGCTTCCCATTAACGCACCAGGTGCAAGCAGCATCATAGCTCCAAAAAAGGTAAATAAAGCAGCCTGAAGTCTAAAAACTAAAGATAAACTCATAGTGTTCCCCTTATTATTGAATGGAATTTTATTATGCCACAGATAAATCTACTAAGTCAAAAATGAATTCATCACTTAAAAAAAATAGGTTCATTATGGCTTATAAATTTAGTATACTAATTTCAATGGCAGGGACAAATTTAAAAATTACTTTCTCCTAAAGCGATTATTAAATGCTCTTCTTTTTTTGTGGAAATAAATCCCTGCCATTTAACTCAATGTTAAAGATTCAATCAGAGTTAGTAACTAGCTAGAGAGAATACAGCAAGACTTTCAAAGCCGACGCGTCTTAATAGCTTTGATGTGAGAATTCTTGCTGCGGGTCTTTCATACCAATCTCACTTTGGCTTATTAGAGTATTTAAATTTTGTCTAATTCATTCAAGGTGTAAAGCTCTTTAGCAACCTTGCTATATTTTTCATAGGTGCTATTAATAGCTTTTTCAAGCCATTTTTTTGCCTCAATAAGATCCCTATTTACACCAATACCACCGATGTAAGAAGCGCCAATCGAAAACTGTGCAGGAGCATAACCAAGATTTGCCGATTTCATCCACCAATCAAAGCCAGCTTCATCGCTCTGAACTACCCACATTCCCTCTTTCATGTACATCGTACCAAATTCATACATCGCTCTAGGATGGCCTCTAGTTGCTAGTTGGCTTATTTTGAAAAGCTCTTTGGCAGCTTTTTCGTACTCACCAGCTTGATCGAATGCAATAGCTCTCTTCAAGTCAGCATGAACCCCAAGAGAAAGAATTGTTAAAATAACCAATACTAATTTTTTCATCATTCACATTCTAGAGATGTGAAATGAAGATTACATGTAGATTATGAGTTCTTTAGATAAAGAATTTTATTTCAAAGGAGGCTCTAACCACAGGTGCCTCCAAAACGACTCCGAATAATAATTTCCTTTGCCACAGAGGAGCTTATATTAAATTTACGCGCCAAATACTCTAAGCTTTTATGTTGATAGGTGTAAAGCATCACCATCATATAGATTTCATCATCATTAACAGGTGATTTATTTAAATGCTGAAATGATTTTTGACCTCTTGCCATAATAGCATTAGTGTAATGAGATTTATTTGGTAAGTCTAATCAATAAAAAAGAAATCTTTAGAATGTCCTATCGATTGTTATTGATTTTTCTTCACCAAGAGTATCAATCTTAAAATTTGTACCTGAGCGCGTTGAATAGACTGGCCCCTTTCCTCTTAGCATCCTATTCCACTTTTGAAGTTTAATAGCTCTAGCAGATGCTTTATTGATCAAAATTTCTGATTCATCAATTGCAATACCATCTTCGCAGATAATTGCTCTTTCATTTATTTGAGATAACACCTCTTCAGAGATTGGAGGGTCTTTAGCAAACATACAAAGCTGATTATCACTAAAACCACTGACCTCGAGAGCAGCATATGCAATTTTTAAAGTTAAAGTGAGAGAAATAAATAGGGCTGCTTTCATTATTAAATAATTATAAGTCACTAGGAACTATATCTTAATTTTTTTAAAAAAATATAGTGTATGTTTTTTTTTACATTAAGTAAAATATTTATAACATTATGTATGGTATACTTTACATTTTTAAGAACAATTTACAAAAACTAATGAACATAAAAATTAGAAATACTTTAGCTGAAATAACTGGAGCATCACTTGCGATGATTTGGATGTGGCTTAACCTAACAGAGGCCTCATTAATGACTATTCAAGCTGTTTCTAAAGTTCTAGCCCAGGGAATTGGAGGCAGTATTATTCTAATTATTGCTCTTCATATCATCTTCAATATACTGTCTTCAATTATCACAGGACAATACGAAGAAGATATTGATGATGAAAGAGATAAAATTTTTGAACTCTATGCACTTCAAGTGAGTAGTGCAATTTTTGGAATATCAATTGTAGCTACTCTTGTCTTATTGGGATGGTTTAATCTTACAATCATTTCAGGCCTTATTGCTATCACTTTTTCAGGATTTATAGCAAGTATTTTGAGTCTACTATTAAAGATTTACCTCTACAGGTAGAGATGTTTAAGAAAAAAATTCAAATTAAAAATGCAGTGAGAAAGCTCAGATTTAATAACGATGAGATGACTCAACAGCAGCTAGCAGAAGAAGTTGGTGTGTCACGACAGACTATCGTCGCCATTGAAAAATACAAATACACCCCATCATTAGATCTAGCGTTTAAGATTGCGCTAGCTTTTGATAGGGAGATACAAGAAGTTTTTTTTATAAACCAGTAATTTTTATCAGGAGGAAGTAATGGAAATATCAGAGCTAGATCCAAATATAAAAGGCACTCAAGAGGAGCTCATAAGGCATCAAGAAAAAACTCGAAAATTTAAAGAATATGTGCAGGGTTTATTTATTGATCTCTATACTCAAGATGAATTTAATAGAAGGGTAGACGCAATATTTAACGAAACATTTAAGAGGAATCAAAATGATAAATGATGAAAATCATCTCATACAACAAATAAATAGTATTGATGATAATTTAGAAAAACTTGAACGAAACTCTAATAGAAATAGTGATCAAGTAGGTCTAATATGGTTAACAATATTAGGCTATATTATCTATTTAGAATTTATTAAATAATCAGGCATAAATATGAAAGAATACCCAGTAAAGCTGAATATTGACTACTCAGAATCCTCTAATCGCCTAACGGCAATCTTTAGACTAATTCTTGTCATCCCCATTGTCATCATTCTTGCACTAATTTCAACCTATGCTGAAGCTCTGTCATTAGCTATTGCAATGATGATACTCTTTAAAGAAAAGTATCCCAAATGGTGGTTTGAATGGCATATTGGTATCACTAAATTTACCTACAGAATCGCTGCATATGTTTTTCTCATGAGGGATGAGTACCCGTCAACAGATCACGATCAATCAGTTCAGATTGACGTTCCTTACCCTGACGTTAAAAATGATTTAAAGAGATGGATGCCACTTGTTAAATGGATACTGGTTATCCCTCACATCATTATTCTTATCTTCCTCTTTATCGGAGTTGTACTCTCTACAATTTTTGCATTAATAGCCATTTTATTTACAGGAAAATATCCTAAAAGCATCTTTAACTTTGTTGAGGGTTTTTTAAGATGGACACTGAGAGTGAGTGCATTTGCTCTTCTATTAACAACAGACGAGTATCCGCCATTTCGTTTGAGTGATTAATCTAAATATTAAAATACAATGCTATGCTAGAAATAAATTAATAGGAATAAGACTTATCTTTGTCAGGGCTGACTTCTTTAATTAGATCTGGATCAGGTGAAGGGAAAACTGTTCCACTCTCTAATGAAAGATTTACTTCAGTAGGCAAAGAGGCAACTTCAACGCTGCCATAACAGAGTATTTCTCTTTTCTCCACTTCTTTTTGAATATATTCAGGCGTGCTAGCAGAGTCCATCCATCCACACAGATCATCATTAGACCAGTCATCAAGATATGCCGCATAAATTTTGCTAGTGAAACCTACAGCCAGGAAAGTTACTAATATTTTTTTCATCAAAATGGGTTTTTATTAAAAAAACATCAAATATATGCTAATTTATTTTTTTTTAAATGTAAATTATGTGTTTTCTAAATGAAAATCTTATTTCAAGTGTAACTTTTTTCAGCAAAGCTAATGATTGAATTATCACGTAAAAAATTTGATGGTGAAATGAAGCTAACTGTTACTCGTGCACCCACTCAAGAGACAATAAAAGAGCTAAGGCATGAGCTAGGACTTGTTAAAAATATTGTTGATTACTGGAAAGAAAAATCAGATAAAAGAGCCTTTGGAAAAATTAAAAATGAAAATATTTCTTTTGAAAAGTGGAGAGAAATATATTCACAACATGGGTGGATTGAGATCTCAGATTATCATTGCTTTTATAATCCTAAAAGCATCTCAATTGAAAATGAGACTATTACAGCCCATCCGTCAGTAGAAGGTAACAGTGATAATGAGCAAAGCGGCACCTGGACATCCTATGAACTTGACAAGTCTTATTCAACATTTTTTAAGGTCTGGAATAAATACTATCAAAAATGGGAATTTAGGCTCAACAAATTAGAGAAAGAGCGCTTTGATATGAGGAGAGTTTCTCAAACACAAGCCACAAGAATAGAAGAGGCACTCTTTGTGCTTCTTGGGTTGAGTCCATCGGTTCAAGGCACAACAGGCTTTGAAAACTTCAGTCTCAGTGAAAGGCTGTTTGAGACTGACAGTGTCGAGTATCAAGACTACCAAGGAAACAAACTGCTAGTCAACAGCAACTTATATTCCAATGATGGCTATGGGCACTTGGAATGGTATTTGAAACAAAAAGAGGAATATGTCCTCATTGAAAGATTAGCCACAAGAGGTCAACCGTCAGATTTTAGTGATAGGCTCTCATCAATAAAGTTTAATGAATGGGCATATAAAAATCACTATTTAGAGGATAGGGTGCCAAAAATTAGAAACAGTGCAGATAGTCCATTTGGAGAGGGGTTTGCCTTTAAACTTTTCAGCTCTTTATTAGAGACTGGTTACATCAAAGGCACATTTGATTACAACTGGGAGTTGGCAGATGGTATGTCCTGGGCCTCACTCAATTATCTGACTTCAGAGCTTGTTAACAGAAATCTAATTCAAACAACTAGCCCCTTTGAAGATATTAAAAAATACATTCACTATGGGTCAGCTTACCCTCTAAAGGATCAAGCAATACTAACATCACCTGATGTTTTGAGTCATACAAATGATGATAAGATTTTTCTTCAGGAGTGCGATTTAATAGACTCTGCACTGATTAATGTTGAACCAGACAAAGCAATAGAAAACAAAACATATAAGGAGAAGCAATGAAAATACTTGATTTATTAGATGCAGCGTTAGTATTGGTAGATCTCGAGGTCAATCTTGGAGATAACAAACAAAACAGTCCGACTCTTTGCGCCAAATACAATGGAAAAATTATTCCCCTCAATACGCCTGATGGAAGGCCAATACTAATGAACGTAGATAATGCCATATGATTAATATCAATGAGGTTATTGAGATGGCTTGGAGCGATGATGTCACTTTCTCAGATATTGAAAAAGAGATTGGAATCAAAGAGCCAGAAGTTAAACGTATTATGCAGGCAAATCTTAGGCCTAATTCTTATAAGCTTTGGCGAAAAAGGGTTCGCTGGATCAAAGAAAAGAAGAAGAAATCTAACAATTTCCTTTAAGCTAGTTGAGTGATTTTGCCCAACTAATTGTTAATAAAAACTAATTTCAGAGACTGATACATCGGACCTGAAATCGCGACCATAGGCAACAACAGAGAAATCTCTTATCTGATTAACTTCTAGACCTCTCTGTCTGTATTTTGAGCTTTTAAATTTGTTAAAAGGTAAATCCACTTGCTGCCAATTAGGACTTGTTTCAAATGTGTGATAATAATAGTCGCTCGGAGACCAGGTTAAATAAGTTCTAATCATGACATGATAAGTCTCGCCATTCCCCCTAACATTAAGCCTAACCCCTTCAAGGCCTTTGCCCTCTTTATTAGCTTTATGGATTAATTGGAACATCTCCGGTTTATTGAATAATGATACTTTTGATCTAAATTGAACAAATCCTCCATTATTCTTTGTGCTTACATCACCAGTAAGTCTTAAATAAAACATATCTCCATCTTGCATTAATGAAGTACTCCCTTTAGATACACCCCCCATCACTTGATCACTCTGATATTTCCATTCTTTTGCCATCTTTGGCTCAATAGGAAATTCAAGAATGTCTTGGGCATAAGTAACTGATTGAGTAAGAACTAACAAAACTAACAGTATTGCTTTCATTCTTTTACCACCAGGAAAGCACTCTACCATTTCCAGCAATAATAAGAACACATGTAACCACATGAAGAACAATCCAAAACGTTCTAAAGAGGAGAGCTTTCTTCACATCTGTTTGGGCAATAGGTAAAAACTCGGGCTTATCTTCATCATTAAGACCGATTGGCATCCCAACTGTTCTAGCCCAAACCCTTAAGAATCTTCTTTGTCCACTCATCGCTATTTTTTATAATTTAACCCTGTAATTGAAAATGAACCTTATGCCGCTCTCTGAATTTTTGTTGGAGCCATTATTAGATGAAGGTGAAGGAAATACTGTTCCATGTTCTGCGGCATAGGGTTCTTGAATAGAGTTATCGCTTACATCAAGATTTGAAAAACATGCTAGCTCTCTGACCTCTATCTCAAATAAAATTGGGTCTGGCACTGAGACAGCCTCAACCCACCTGCAGAGGTCCTCATTAGACCAATCATCAAGATTGTTTGCTAATGAAACACCAAAAAGACAACTAATAAATACTAATAAATATTTAATTTTCATAAGTCAATTCTAAAAGATTGCACAAGAAAGCTAGTGAAGAAATGGAGTTTTTTAGATAAAGAGTAAAAACTTTCAAAGATATAGCAACATATCTCTAAAGAAGGTTATGCAGAATCTTTAATTAATTCTGAAGCATAATTACCAATAATCTGAATATCAATTCCTTTGAGACTATCTGGATACTTAGAAAAAACTACCTTATTGCATTCTGAAATTGGATGCCAAATATTAAAAAGTGGCATATTATTTCTATAAATTGATACAAGAGGCTTATTGAAAGCACAAGCTATGTGAACAACAGATGTGTCAGGAGAAATAATCAGATCAAGACTATCAATAATTGCCGCTAGGTCATGAATAGACTTAGTGGGATAGCTTGGAAATGTGTTTGAAGAACTTTCTTTGGGTATTAACTTTTTAATTGAGTCTAGCTCATCTGGCTTATGAATTAAGATAATTATCAAATTATTGAATCTTGAGTGAAGATTCATAATAATACTTTTTACATCTTCATCGGTGATTCTTTTTTCAGCACTGGAACCCTCAATATTAAAACCAATAAAAAAATTTTCTCTATCAAACGACGAAAGAAATGATAATGCCTCAGATTTGTTAATTTCTGGGTAGAAGACATCATAAGATTTGTCTGTAGCTTTAATATTCATCAATCTTAGTACGTCTAAACATGTATCACGCTGATGAGTAAGTTTTGAGTTGGTATAGTGATCATATGGCTCAATATCTTGAGGACCCATACCATATCTTCCGACACATTTACTAACTGCAATAATGCAGTTTGGTTTAACAATTTTTAGCAAAATAATAATCTTTGACACTACTTGATATTCTAGCTCTATTGCAAGATCAAAATTTATTTTGCGGAGTTGAAGCAAAAGTGGCATTAATTTTTGCCATTGATTTTTATATATATGAACTTCATCAATATAAGGGTTACAGATTGCAATTTCTTTATTAACCTCGCTAGCCAATACGTGTATTTTTGATTTGGGGTATGATTTTCTAATTTCACGTATTATGGGGCTGCAAACCACCATATCTCCAATTTTTTGATTCATCAAAATTAAGATTTTTTGTGATTTATCTAGGTTTATTGATCTCGACTTTTTTCGACTAATAAACTTTAAAAAACTTGCTTTGAAAAAATAACTTATTTTCATAAAGTATAAAAAATTTAAAATAAGACACATGGAAATATATTGTGACTTTACTATAGATTAAAAATATACCAGAGATAGTGTATATTCCATTCTTATAAAGAAATAGAGTGGAGTAAATAATTCCTAGCTATTTAAAAATTTGACAACATAACTCACTTAAATTTGAATAAAAAACTTTATATTGCTATAATTTTTACTACAGCTTTTATCCTCTATATATCTCTGGTGTTAAATCCGGCATCTGGGTGCTTTAGGCTTGAAAGTGGCTCAAATTCCCTAGGCCTATCTTTTTCTTACACCTTGACAATGGTTCAAGATTTCTTTGCTGCTAGAAATCAGGAGCAGCTACATTGCTACAGCCAGTTTCTCAAAGTCTGGGATATCATTTTTGCTATGATTTATACGTTAATGTATGGCTCTTGGATTTTGTATCTGCTTAATAAGAAAATTTATTTAGTGATTCCAATACTTGGAATGATTGCAGATTGGTCCGAGAACTTTTCTGAAATTTTGATGATTCAAAGCTATGTGACTTCTGGCTCAATAACCCAATCATTAGTTTCCCTTGGCTCGGGGATAAACTCCTTCAAATGGATTATGTCGAGCCTAACCTATGTGCTAGTCATCATTGGAATAATCGTTGCGATAAGATCATTTTTAATGAAAAAAAATCGAGTTAGATATTTGTGACAGCGACATACATAAAAACTGTCAAGAACAAATAGCCTACAACCGTCAACAAGTTTTTAAATAATCTCATTTCCTCTCAGCCCATCTTTTAGAAAGGAAAGGTTATCAAGGTAAGCGTCTTTAAGATGGTTGTCCATCATTGACTCCATTTTTCTAAGCTCTTTAAATTCTGTTTCTAATGCTCTTTTAGACTTTCGCCTATGGTTTGGAGAGCCATTTTTTGTGTTATATTTTGCAAGTGTCATTATTTAAATCCTTAAATTTAATATTGTACAAACCTAGCAATAAAGCTAACCATCACGTACATAAAACTGAGCATAAATGCCATACATGCAGTTATCCAGAGGACTAATTTAGTTTCCATAAATCGTTTTTTATTGGTTAATCATTTTAAAAAAAATCAAATTTTAATTTGGCAGAAATAAAGTTAGATGAAGATTAGATATAGTTTAGATAAAGAATCCTATTTTCGTTTTACGAAACCTGAGATGAATTTTTTTGAGCTATAATACAAGTGTCATAACTAGTTAAAAAGGGGTAAATATGAAATCAATAGTAGATAACCAAATCGAAGCTGCTGAAAAAGAGTGGTTAGATCTTTGGAAAAAAGGACCAACGCGTCTTCGGTGGGATAAAGTGCCGCTCCAAGTTGGGGACTTGGCTCCTGATTTTGAATTGCAAGATACATCGGGGAAATTAGTTCATTTGCAAGATTTTTGGAGTAATGGTCCAGCATTAATCATGTTCTGGAGGCATTATGGTTGTAGTTGCGGGGTTGACCGTGCCAATAGTCTAAAAAATGAATACGCGGATTACATTAAGCTGGGCGCCTCTGTCGTCGTGATTGGTCAAGGCGAGCCTGAGCGTTCAAAAGAATACAGTCAAAGAAACGGCATACCCTGCCCTGTCTTATGTGACCCAACATTTAGTGTCTATGAAGCCTATGACTTGTTGGAAGGCAAGCCTTCACAAATTGTCTATGACGCGCCTGATGAGTACCTTAATATCGATTATGAGACTGGTGCAGAATTGCAGAAGTCTCGTCACGGCACAGATGGTGGCCTGGTAGATAGCCCATGGCAGTTGCCAGGAGAATTTGTCGTTGATCAAAAAGGGATAATTCAGCTTGCTCACCGCTATCAGCATTGCGAAGATTGGCCTACTTCATCAATGCTTATTCCGGCTATCAAGGAAGCAATCTGGGAAAATAAACTGTAGTTAAAGTCCAAATTTAGTTTGATACCCTAAGACAGTCCAACTTCGTTTGATAATATGTCCCAAGCACACCACATTTATAAAATGAGCTTTGCAAGTATTTACCCACTGTACATTCAAAAAGCAGAGAGAAAAGGACGCCTAAAGACTGAAGTGAATCAGATTATCCAATGGCTAACAGGCTACAACGAAAAAGAACTTGGAGAACAATTAAAACAAGAGGTTGATTTTGAAACCTTTATTAAAGAAGCGCCCCAATTAAATCCTTGTCGCACTCTAATTCAGGGTGTTGTATGTGGGGTTAGAGTAGAGGACATCAAAGAGTCTACTATGCAAGAAATCCGATACTTAGATAAGATGATTGACGAGCTTGCCAGTGGAAAAGTGATGGAAAAAATTCTACGCCAATAATTATCAGGTACATAACTAAAGTCCAAATTTCGTTTGATGTGTGAGGGAGGTTAATTACTGACCAAGTTCTGCTTCTAGTTCAGCTTCAAACGCTGCGATTTCATCTTCAATCGATTGCTCAGTTTCATTTTCTGTTGCCTTATCAGCTTTTTCAGCGATACGTTTGAGATTAGCTGCTAAGGCTTCTCTATAACTTTTAGCTTTAGCTTCTTCTTCTGCGGCAAGTTCTTCTAATACTTTTTTAGGTATTACTACACTGCTATCATCTAACATTTCATAAAGTCCTAATGATTTAGGTGACGGTCTATCATCTGGCTTAATCATTGTAAAATCAAAATTACCGTTGTTTATAAAAACTGTTCCATCAGTCAAATGAGATTTTGAAGCAAGATACAAATCATAATCACCATCAGAATCTAAATCATTGAATAGAATAGACATGATAAAAACACTAAAGTTACTATCTACTGGAAAGATTCCATGGTCCTTAAACTTCTTGTTACCTAAGTTTTCTATAATTTGTATCGCAGCTCCTTTAATTGATTTTTTATTCCTACCATAAACTATGTCCATATCACCGTCATTGTCTAAATCCCAGGCCGATACTTCAGATATTCCCCCCCATACTTTGTGTTGCTTAAGTCGGGTTATGGTATAGGGTATAAAATTTCCTTGACCATCATTCCAGTAAATTCCAGTTGGGAAACCATTGCCCCCATATTCATTACCGCCAAATATAGCATCTAAGTTGCCATCATTGTCCATATCAGCTAGCTCCAGACCAAATGCATTACTGCCGCCACATTGACGTTTTGCTAAAAACCCACTACCATCATTCATTAAACACCAAAACGTTCTCCAGTCAGTTAGCACAACATCCATATCGCCATCATTATCAATATCGCCGGTAGCCGCGCCGTGTGCATACGCTATGAAGTTATTATCACTAAGATGGGTGTTACTTGACTCGAGCCACGTTCCATTTGGCTGACTTAGATAATAACTATCACGATAACCTTGGTTTTGATGCGTCTGTCCGTGGTCTGCAATATAAATATCTAACACTTTATCATTATTATAGTCTGCGATTAGTAACTGCCTTCCAACTGACATGCCTTTATTGTCACGATTATCAATCAACAGCTCAGGCGAGTAGTTAAACTTACCATCAGCGCCGCCCATATAAAGTGCAGGTTGTGGTTTAATACCATCATCCTGCTGTTGGAGAGTACATCTATCTTGATAAGAACAGCCATAGTTTTCTGCATGCATTCCACCAGCATAGATAAGATCAGTTAGACCATCATTATTAAAATCAGCCTTAAAATATCCACCTGTTCCAGGGTATAGCACTCTTGTTGGTGGAGGATGTGATGGCGGAGCAAAGAAATTAATATTGGGATCATTCTCAATATAAATACCAGCTAATGCTTTTGTTTTTGAATTGACATTTGATGAATTAGCAGTAGATGAAGATGATTGTTTATTGCCACCACCACAGTTGAATACAAAGTAAGTGCCGTCCTCTGAAATACTCTTAATTGGCTCACTGCCATCAGGGCATGAACCCGCAAGACTTTGGACTGATAAGAAGGACAGAATTAAGAGAGGGAATAGTTTTTTCATAATCTAACTATACCTCTTAATAGGACTCAATTTGAACTAAAGTCCAAATTCCGTTTGATGTGTGAGGGAGGGGTATTAATTAATGCTAAATATAGTAATTCACTATTCCATATGTATATAACCCAGTAAAGATTATATTAATCCATTTCAATTGTTTTTCAGTATGAAGCCAAGCACAGTAAACCCAGATTAAGCAAAAAGGAAGTCCAATAAACATTGTATAAGGATACAAGTCATTGATAATGGCAATTGTGCTTAGGATACCAAGGAATAGTGCGAACCACTTTAAGTGTTGTTCGTATTTAGCAAATCGCATCATCTAAGTCTCTCCTAAAAAAAATAGGATTATATGTCAATTAGAACTAAAGTCCAAATCTCGTTTGATGTGTGAGGGAGGGAGTTTCTATTGCTTTTTTAGTTTCATATAAACTTTGAAAAAGTCTTCTATAGGAGATTCTCCCCATATTTCTTCATCTATCAGGCCTTCAAAGAAAAATTCTTCTGATTTTTGTCCCGAACTATAAATATCGAGTTTAACAGAGCCAGATACGTCTCCATTTTTATCAACTTGACCACTAAAAGTATCATACAAATCTGAATCTCCTGTTTGCAAATTTCGATTACTCTCATCAATAGTTATTTGACCATTAGATATGTTAATGATGCCATTGCCTATATCGTCAGCTTCATCCTCTGCATAACGAAACAATTCAAAACTATAGCGACCATCAAAGAGTTCTGTTGGCTTTGGTTTCTTGGAAAACTCTATCTTTAGGCGATTACCAAAGCCCCAAACTCCTGAAATTTCACCATCATTAATATTTCCATAAAGTTCGGTATATCTAAGGTCATCAATAGTATATAAATTCAAATCACCCTTAATTGAAATGTCACCATTTGATTGATACTTGACAATTAGCTTTTTTCTAACTGCTGGTGTAGGGCGAGGATCAAATTGTTTTAAGCCTTCAAATTCACCTTCGCATTGATCTAGAATGAGAGGCTCTGAGCCTACAAACTCCCACTCACCATTGCCATTCCAATGATCTCGAAACCATTTGGCCTCATATTCGCCATTAAACCCACTATCAGAAGTTGCTTTAGCACATTGATCAATTTCTTCTTGTAACTTAGCTTGACGTAAAAGTTCAATCTTTGAAGTATTAGAATTTTCTTCTAATACGTTATTACCTATATGGAGCATGTAGGGATGAACACCAAAATTAGGTGAATCATTAAAATTTGAACCCATGTAATTTTTTACATCAAAATTGTAAAGCTCTGGCATATAACGCTTCACAAATTTAGTGTGTGCTTTTACAAACTCTTTATCACCATCCTCCCAGCTATAAGCCCATCCCCCATTAGTAGTTTTTTCATATAATTGTTGTGATAAATTCTTGATCTGATCATAGGGCAGCCACAATGACCCAATATTATATTTTGCCCATTGGGCAGTCAGCTTAAAATCTTTTAATAGCCTGTAATTAAAGCTTAAATACTCATGAACTTTTGCCCCGCGAGGAAGCGTATGCTCAAAATAGTCATAACCAACTGAATCATATATCTCTGCTAATAGACTTGAGTAGTATGTGTATTCCCAAGAGTAGTTCACTGTATTACCGCCCCTTGAAGCATGATTGATATTAATACCGTCTTCATTAATAAAGGCATGCACGACATACATATCATCATGCCCTTTATCTAACAAAGTTTGGTTTTCTAATCTAAAACCAAGCATAATTTCACCCACTGCTACTTTCATTCGCACATTGCCACAGTTATTTGTGCCGGTTCGTTCACTGTAAACGCTACTAAGATCATTAATATCACATTTAATGCGCGGTCCATTGTAGTCACGACTTATCGGGAGAAATTTTTGCTCCATTAGTTTCTTAGTCATGTAATCATCTACCCGTTGACGCTCCTCTGGCGTGTATGCTATTTCGTCATACCAGAATGCATAAGACTGGGCAAATGTGCCAATGGCTGATGGGATATTGTAGCCTGCAACAGAATGTTTGATTTCATGGGTTTCAACCTCATAAGGCACAACAAACATTGGATCTTTTGAAGCTGAGGCCCAGGACAGTAAAATGTCACCTAGTATTTGTGGGTTATTTGAAGACGCTGCATGAAGGTATGATTGACAATGCGCAAAAATTCTTGCTGAAGGATTATCACCTGGATAAGGGTTTACGCTCGTAAATCTCTCACTACAATTTCTGTCAACATATTGATCATAAATACTTTCATTTTTCCATCTGGGAATTGGAACCAGCTTAGCATATTCTTTTACAGACTCCCAATCAGCAATGGGCTCCCAATCCTTTACCACTTTGATTTCTTTAAGCTTGTCTGGAAGTAGTTTGCTAGAGCGAGGGCTTGAATCTTCAGAAGTTGAAACTGGCTCTGAGCAGTTAAATACATAATAAGTACCATCATCGGAAATACTCCTTACTGGCTCACTGCCATCAGGGCATGATGAGGCAAATCCTTGAATTGAATACAAAGACAGCACAAAAATAAATAATATTTTTTTCATTAAGTAGGATGAGATAAATAGAAAGTTAAATTATAGTTCAAAAGGAATTCAAATTTCGTTTGATGTGTAAGTGAGGAAGTATATATCTATCTACGAGGTCGAGAGGGGCTTTATTTACTGACTAGATTCTGCTTCTAATTCTTCTAATATTTCATCCATTAACTCTTGAGCAGCTATCTCTGCTGATGTTTTTTCTTTAATAACAGGTAAAGAAACTTTGTCGTCAACTTCCTCTAATATTTCATCCATTAACTCTTGAGCAGCAATCTCTGTTGCTATTTGTGCTTGACTAGTAGAGTCATTCTGAAATCTATACCCAACTGTTTTGATTTTGTAACCACCACGTTTGAATTCATTAGAAAAGTCACTTCTAGTCTTGTTAAAGATATGACCTTCATCAAGCACATTGCTTTCTTCGTCTAAGATGTAATAAGTTTGGCCCATACTCCAATCCCAAGTCCAGTCACTCGTATTTGCAAAAGGAGTAATTCGTTGATGCTCGGGTGAATGATTCTCCCAATCACTTTTTGCAATTTCATTAGTAACAACATAAGAGATACCTTCACAAATCATGTCATCTATGTTGTCGCTATTTAAATCAATAAACTTTGGCATACAAGCCTGGTTCCAAACGATACCTTCGTGCAAATTAACAGGAGTACTGGCTTGTGTATGTTTGTCCTGAATTGTGCGAAAACGTTTGGGGTCTTCTTTTAGGTACTTTGAACGAGTAATCTCTTTAGTCGTAAACTCTCGATTACCTAAATTTTCAACTAACACAACCGCACTACCTACAGTCCACTTGGATAATATATTGATAGCAATATCAACATCACCATCATTACCAATATCTACTGTGGTTTGACTTGCTCCTGAACCATCAAAGTAAACTTCACCTTGGTCAAATGGTTTATCATTCCATTCAGATAAGTCGATAAATGTCATATCATTCCAAGAGAACTGGCCACTTCCATTGCCCCAAAATATTCCTGGGTTCTTTAGTTGGTTGTTACGATATTGATGTTGAAAGAAGGTTGTTTTTTTAGGGCCGTGGTGTGCTAAAACAAGAACATCATTAAATCCGTCGTTATCATAGTCGGCAATACGAAAACCCCAAACATTTTGAATGAATCCTCGTATTGTATCTATTGGTGTTCGCAGACACGGTTTGACTGTGAAATTTGCTTTGCCGTCGTTGTAAGCACACAAAATATTTTTATCATTTAATTGATGATAGATAATATCAATATCACCGTCACTATCTACATCGCCAACACCGTGTGCGTGAGTGAATTGTTTTTTGCCAATATACTTGGGAGTAAATATACCTTTACCTGTATTTGTAAGTACTATTACGCCTCCATAATCAAACCGACCGTCAATTTGTCCCAGACTACTTGACGCGATTACCATATCCATTCTGCCGTCACCATTGAAGTCAGCGACTCGAATGTTATCACCTCTTCCAAATGTGGTATTTGGTGATTCGAGTGTATCAATCATATCGTATTCTTTCCACTCCTCAAGCCAAGGAGATACCACTAAATTCGCAGTGTTTTGTGTAACTTCAACATTAGGTCCAGCGTAAGGTGGGTCTGAATTAAATATCAAATCTTTGTGTCCATCATCATTGACATCAATCAAGGGTATTTGGACATATCCATAAAAGGCTGTTCTAATCGCAAAGGCAAAGTCTAAACTGACAAGTCCAGGAAAATTATTATAATGGTACTCATCGTGGATATTAATGCTTACTGGCCCTACATTTATATTCGTATTAGATGAAGATGCTTTTTTGTTTCCACCCTCGCAGCTAAAAACATAATAAGTTCCATCAGCAGAAATACTCCTTACTGGCTCACTGCCATCAGGGCATGATGAAGCAAATCCTTGAATTGAATACAAAGACAGCACAAAAATAAATAATATTTTTTTCATAAGATAGAAAGGAGGATTTGTAGATAAAAATTTAATTATAGCTCAAATAGAAATCCAAATTTCGTTTGATGTGTGAGGGAGGGTGGTTTTTGACTTACTCTTTTTTATCCAACTTCAAAATCACGTCAAAATAATGGTCCCACTCACCTTGTAATGGGCTATCGATACTCCCATTTAAATCTACTAAAAATAAATGGGTCTTTCCAGTCAAGACATTTATTTTAAGCGAACTGATAATATTGCCTTCCTTATCAATTTGACCTTTAAATGAATCATACAAGTCTATTGAACCAATTCTTTTATCTAGAGTGCGACCCTCTTTTGCCACAGTCATGATTCCATTGTTGATTTCAATATAACCATTTCCTAGGCGCTGACTTCCATCATTTTCATTGAAGCGTGATATAGTAAAAGAATAGCGTCCATCAAATAACGGGCTACTTAGAACTGTATCTGACGAGCGATTGCTATGGGTGGGTCTAAAGGACTCCAACGTGGATTCATCTTTATTAGTTGTTAACTCGAGTACTTGAAGAGTAAACCCTTTTTCTGAGCCTTTATGGACAACAAATTCTATATCTCCGTCATTATCTATATCGATTGGGCGAATACCTGCAAGAGTGTTTTTTTCTCCCCCAGTAAGTAAATCATTATTTAGAGGTCTAAATGAGCCATCCTCTTGTCTAATCAACACCTTAGGCGGGCTTGTTTTAATTTGACTTCCTATTTGCTGTTTGGATGGGTCGTCAATTCCGTTACCAGAAACCAATACAATATCATTTTTATCGTCATTATTTATATCTATCAAATTAAGCGATTTGTTCCACGTTCCATAATCAAAGGTAATTCCTGGAAAATAAAAATTACTTTTATCGACGAATTTTCGATTATTTTCTTGGATAAGAACTTGAAGATCTATGCCGAGATGACTCCGCTCTATCAATAGGTTTATGGTTACATGAAGTATCAATATATCGTTATCACCATCATTATCAATATCTGTTACGAGATAATTGTATCCAGCACTTTTCCTGCCAAATCTTCCGGGTTGAAGTTCAAGGGCATCGCTTTTTTTGAATCCAGAATTCGAACCAAAAATTATTCTGTTGTTGTCAACACCTTCAAGCTTGCCACTTAAAAGAATTAAATCAAGCTTGTCATCATCATCAACAAACTCCAAACCTGGAGTATAGAAAATGTTTCTTCTTTTATTACCAGGTTTCCACGATATATAAGAAAGACCCCTATCTAATAGTTGCCCATCTGGAATTTTAGTAAATCTACCTTTGCCATTATTTCTTAAGAAATAATGGGGTACATTAACGTCAATGCCTGCTTGCGTAACAAACAAATCAATATCCCCATCTGAGTCAACATCTCCACTGGTAACTCCATGAGTAAAGTCTAATATTTGTGGTAAGTTTGAAGTAGCATTTATAAATTTGCCGTTAGGAGCGCTCAAGATTAATGAGTTTTGGCAGCCAGGAAATGGATCATAGTCAACTCCAGTGTCAGCAATGAAAATATCGTTGACCCCATCTCCATTGAAATCCTCAATGACCGAACTTCTAGCATTGCAAGTATATGGAACTATATCCATTATTGGTCTAAACAAAGAAAAACCCTTGCCAGGAGTTTTTGTCAAAAATATTGGCTTAATATGAGAGCCTTTTTTTAAATCCCAATATTGTATGCCGTAAACAATTTCAGGCATGCCGTCTCCTGAAAAATCACCCGAACCAAGGGGTGTAATCATTGAACCCCCAGATTCGACAGACTTACTGAAATCTTTGCTTAAGACATTGAATTCATCTGTTATTGATTTTGCATATAAACCATCAACCCACTCAATTTGAGTTTTTTCCTCAGTTGAAGCTGAATTATTGGACTGAGAAGCATTTTCACTATTACTACTGCAGTTAAAGACGAAATAAGTACCATCAGCAGAAATACTCCTAACTGGGTCACTGCCATCAGGGCAGGAGTTTGCATAACTTTGTATTGAAAAGAAAAATAAAATTAAAAATAAGAGTAGTTTTTTCATACATAAACTATACCTTAATTAGACTCAATTTGAACTAAAGTCCAAATTACGTTTGATGTGTAAGTGAATGGCTAGTATCAATCCTCAATGAATTAATTATTAAACTTTTTTAATCTAATTTAATTATTAGCAAGTTTCTCCACACCAACATATACTGCCCTACTTCCAGAGAAATTCTTTGAGTATTTGTGAGTAAAGAAAGTTCTATAGCTGTCACCCTCAAAGTCGAAGAAATATGATTGTATTTCACAGCCGTAGTTCCCAAAGATTTCACTTTGCTCTTTAACTGACGGCCTCCTAAAAGTTCCATCGCCATTACCAAAGAATATATTATTAATTTGATTATTACACTCAAATGTATTCCACTCGTCTCTAAAGGCATAAAAATCCATATGGCCATCTTGATTTATGTCGAAGCTGTATAAGCGCGTTGTTGCGCCAGGGTCAATCTCATGCCTATCCGAAACAGTAAACTTGCCATTATCATTTCTAAAGAAAAACATCTCTCCTACAGGTTTACAATCGGAGGTAATTTGATATACTTTTTCTGAAGCTGATTTTTTGCAAAGTCGATTTTCTTTCCAGGTGGCAGTATCAAAGTCACCATCGCCATCCATGTCGAATTGATGAGAACGATAGGATTCGCTGATTAATTTAAATCTTTCGCTCGTTTCATATCCAGGCACTGCCCATCCTTTTCTTTTTTGCTCCCATCCTGACCAGTTATTAAATAGCTCCTCCTTATCAGGCTTTTTACTAGCAATATACTTGTCTAAAGGCTTTAACTCTATACCCCAATTATTGTAAGTCACCTCTGACCAGCACCAACTTAAATACTCCTTATCGCAGTTGTGAAATAAGATGCCACCTTTTTTGTTAGGATAGACAGAAAGTGATGTTTTAGATGTTTGAAGTCTTGTAGGATGGTTCTGATAAACGCACTCCAAGCTTTTTCCATTACACACACCAATCCCCGATCCCTGATGATCTCCACCCCAGGATATATCAATAAAATCATCATAGCCATCATCATCTAAATCTCCAGCTACGAAGTCATGTGAATACATTGGTTTGCCAAACTTTGTATAGCTTTCAGTCTCAAAGTCATAGATATAATTCACATCCTTCCATGATGAATCCTGATGCCTACCATCTTCAAGCATACCTGCAATGACTAATTCAGTTAAGCCATCTTGATTAACATCAGTCAAGACCATTCGAATAGTAGAGGCTGGTATTTCAACAATTGGGTTTTTAATGACTTCAACAGATTTTGAGCCAAGCTCTTCTGTATTAACTTCAATGGTTGCAATCTCCATTTGGCCAGGCCGATCTGTTTTCTCATTTGTCTCTACTTGAATGTTTTCAGCTTTACCAACTATTTCAAGATTTCCATTTTTATTAACTCGATGGATAAGCAATCCTGATGTTTGCCAAACATTCTTGAACCAATGTCCGCCTGGAAATTTAGGCTTTCTATCTAGGACAGCAATGATTGAGCACTTATTGGAGCTCTTACGATAAAAATTTGTATCGAGGTCTTTACAACTTGATGATGTCTCAGTATCCACAAATGATTCAAATTTAACAGCTTTTACTGAGGAAGAGGAAGATGAATCGTTGCTATTTGAAGATGATTGTTCATTGCTAACACCGCAGTTGAAAACAAAATAAGTGCCGTCCTCTGAAATACTCTTGATTGGCTCACTTCCATCTGGACAGGACCCCGCTAAACTTTGAACTGAGAAGAAGGAAAGAATTAAGAGAAGGAATAGTTTTTTCATAAAAGTATTAAGGTTTAACTAGGATTCAATTAAGAATACCATGGCTAAATTTAAACAATCAGATATATGTCAACTTGAACTAAAGTCCAAATTTCGTTTGATGTGTAAGGGAAAGTAGAGTGTCCTAACGCTGATGCCTAATTAATACAATTTGGGGGAAATCCAATCAATTCATCTATTCCGTTGGACTTTCCAATTTGGTACTTTCTTTTTTGAAGGTACACAGGGTCGTACTCGAGTTCTACACCAGTGACAATTTTCATTAGTGTGTCTATTGCAATTGCGACTTGGTGAGTGTGCTTTATGGCATTATTTGGGTCATTAATAGCATTACTTTGATTGCCGTCATACTTTCTGCTTTTAAACTTGTCCCAATCAGTTATAGCTAGGTTTACAACTTCTGATGCTTTAACTAATTTGTTTTGAAGTTTGTCTGGAATCTCTGCGCCCCATAATTCCGCAATATAGACGTAACCAAGTGCAATATCTAATCCATAAGAGTGGTACCATTGACCTCTATATCCTCTGAATGAATTGTTGTTTATGTAGCCATCATCATAGAATAGCCTATCCATTTCTTTAAACCTGTGATTTATTTCTTCTGCAGCAAGCTCTTTATCATTTGTCCAAGATGCGTATGCAAGAATTGATGTGCCACCATTAGCCATGGCATAAAAACCCTGCTCCTCTTCCTGAAGTTCTATTGGCTGTAGAAACTTTTTGTACATCTTTTTGATGTACTTATCTACAATCTCAAACTCCTGCTCGTTGAGTTCATCTCGCAACCATAATGCAGTAATCATGTAATTTGAAAATACGTTACTGGCGAATTGATATTCATGGTACCAGCAGGGTGCATTTATATCACCACCGGCATAGCAACCAGGTTTCTTTCTGACTTCAATATAGCCAATACTGTCATACAAGGTATCTGTTTTAGCCAGTTCTATTAACAAGTTTTTAGCTATGCTAATATTAGCTTGATAATCGTTTCCCAATGCGTTATGCGTTGCTGCCATTAGCATATTCATTGGTTCTGTAATTTTTTGATGATAAACATTCATGGAATTACTGTTTGCCTCCCAATCAGCATGCCAATCATAGCCAACTAAACCTTTAACAAGATTAATAGAAGAATTCAAGCTAAAAGATACGGGGACTAAGGCATTACAGGCGCTAATTTCTGTTGTATAAAATTTACCTGGAAAGCTAATGTCATTAGATTTAATAAGACCTTTATTAGTATCAGTATCAGGAGATACTTGATCAGGGCAATTGAAAACAAAATAAGTGCCATCATCAGAGATACTTTTAACTGGTTCGCTTCCATCAGGACATGATGAGGCCAATCCTTGAATAGAGTACAAAGACAAAACAAATATAAATAATATTTTTTTCATTAAGCAGAATGAGATAAATAGAAAGTTAAATTATAGCTCAAATAGAATTCCAAATTTCGTTTGATGTGTGAGGGAGGGTGTATACATATATCCGAAAGGCCAAGAGGGGCTCCCCCGTACCTTCAAAGTCAGTATATATATGCGAAGGATGGCACCTATTTTCTTCCAGTTAATTCCTTATAAAGCTCAGGATCACCCCAAACAATGTTATCACCTAGGGCATAGATTGTGCATTTACCATCTGTTTTATTATTTTGCTTACATCGTCTAAGGGCATTGTTTTCATTTCTAGACCATTCATAATGACAATCCAAGCCATTACTATCAATGGAGATAAATAAATAAGTTTCTTTATTAGTTTGGCTGTAGTAATCACCAGCATGGAACTCTTTTAAAATAGCTTTACAAACCGCTAAATTACCTTGAGTCTGTAATAGTTTTAACTGAGATTTAAAGTTTCGTGACGAATATTTAAAATTATTTTTTTTATTTTCCCTATCCTTGGCAAGCCTTTTAGCTTTTTCCTCTTCTTGTTTCTTTTTAAGTTCAGCAAGCTGACTTACTTTTTCTTCTCTATCTACGAGAGACTCAATTATGCCATTTTGCGCTAGCGACCCATATAACTTGTATGCCTCAGGTGGCATTATTAATGAAAAGTTAAAGTCGCCATTATTTACAAAAACTGAACCATTAGTGCTTTGATCCATGGAGTTTAGATATAAATCTATGTCCCCATCATTATCTAAATCTCTAAATAGAATATTCTTAATCCAACCAATTCTTGAATCTTTAACTATTGGGATTGGATCATACTCTCTAAACTTTTTACTACCTAAGTTTTCTATAAATTGAATTGCAGAGCCTTTATAGTCTGCCTTGGAGTTGAAGATTTGTGTTCCCACTTTACTAAACACAATATCCATATCTCCATCATTATCTAAATCTGAAGCTGTAACATCAGGAATTCCATGAAATACATCATTGTGATCATTAAGAGGGCTCGCCATATAAGATAGAAAATTTCCTGAACCATCATTCCAAACAATGCCTGTAAACTGGTTTCTATTCATGCCACCAACTATTGCATCCAAGTCGCCATCATTATCGATATCAGATAGCTCAACAGATGACGCAGAACTTGTGCCGCCACATTTGCGCATTTTCAAAAACCCACTTCCATTATTCATCAGACAGTAAAACCCATTATTGAATTGAGGATGCAATTCAGTTATCACAATATCCATATCTCCATCATTATCAATATCGCCCGTTGCTCCGCCATGATCATAAACCCTAAAGTTAGGCTGACTTAGATGTGTTTTACTAGATTCAAGCCAAGTTCCGTTAGGCTGACTTAAAAAATAGCTATCTCGATACCCCCATTTTTCTGGCCCACTAACTGAAGTATCATTGATATAAATATCTAACAATTTATCATTATTGAAGTCCGCGATTAGAAGTCTTCTTCCAAGCGACATTCCTTTATTGGATCGATTATCTATAAAAAGCTCAGGCGAGTAGTGTAATTTACCATCAGCATTACCCAAATAAAGTGCCGGTAGCGGTTTATCATTATCATCTATTTGACTATAACTGCAATCTGAATAAGTACATGAGGGAGAAGCATTCATATCCATCATTCCTATATAAATAACATCGGATAAACCATCATTATTAAAATCAGCAATTCTTCCCTCAGATCCATGCAACGTTTTATTTGTTGGGTATAGACCTAATGGCAAACTGAAAAAATCTAAATTTGGGTCATTTTCAATATTAATACCAGCAAGTGCCTTGGCTACTTTTTGTGAGGAAGTACTGCTGTTTGCCGTGTTTGAACCACCACAGTTGTATACAAAATAAGTGCCATCAGCAGAAATACTCTTGGCTGGTTCACTACCATCAGGACAAGACCCCGCAAAACCTTGAGCTGAGAAAAAGGATAGAATTAAAAGTAGCGGTATTAGAAGCTTTCGCATGGGCTTGTTGAACTTATCTAAAAATGCTAATAAAAGTTTAATAATTTTCTTTTTTGAAGTCGATAATCACATCAAAAAAAGATGGATAAAAATTTTCATCAAGGACATACTCTTTAGTATTGTTATCCCAAGACTTAATATCCTCAAACTTTCCTCTCAACTGAAGTGAGTCCATACTTCCCGAGAACTTAATAGTCTTAGGCTCTACCATATCCATTATTGGATTGAGCTCAATTGAAGCTTTTATGTTTCCTTCTTTATCAATTACGCCTTCAAAAGTATCATAACTACTGATTGCACTCGTACTGAGATATCGGTATTTTCTAGCAATACTAATCTTCCCATCTTTAATTATAAATTGTGCGGTGCCAATATTTTTTTGTCCATCTGTCGGTTCAGTTCTTATTATGAGTGCATAAGACCCATCGAAGTTATTAGCTGCCTCACCAACTTTTTTAATAGGCTCGAGAGGTTTTACAGCCTTAGACTTCACTTTAAAAGAGCTTGAAGTTTTTGTATTATCAAGAGTAACCTCTACAGGTGTAATTGGATTCATTGAGGTCTTTGGAGTTGTGAAGTAAGCCATAGCTGGTTTTATAACTTTATCTCTATCATTACAGCATTGGTAAAGACCGAAAAGCATAAAATTTAGATTTTCTTTTTGCAATGTTAAAGTTCTGCCTTTATAGGCTAAGACTTGTTTACCATTTAGCCAAAGATTTGCCAAGCCAGTTTCATTATTCTCCCACTTCATTTCTAAATGAAAATTTGTCCACTTGCCTCGCATGTCTTGGATTTGTGTTATTGGTATCTTAGATGTATCCTCACCATAATCTGCACAATCTCCATCCCATAGTTTCTGTGTTGTGAAATGTAAAACTCCATTGTCTTCTCCTCCTTGACTTGTAAATGCTATATGTGGACATTCACTATTATGAAACTCTCCAAGCAATAATTTACCACTATCTTGTATAGGAAAATCATTTGGTAAGTATACATCCCAGCTATACCACTGCTGATTTGGCTGAATATCTCCTGGTCGATTATCTTCCCACACTTGTTCAACCATTTGCGACCTTACTGAATTTTCTCCACAGTCACTGGTTTCCATTTCACCTACCATATTATCCCAATCAATATCTCTTGTTTTTGACCCACATTCACTTCCGGTAGTAAATTTATGAACTTTGTTAAACTTTCCTGTTGGGTCAGTTATATAAGAATAGTCCTCAAGCTTGCCATTTGTTGTATCTAGCTCAAACTTAAGGCTTTTAGCAGTTGATGAGGACGCTTTTTCATTACCCGCGCTACAGTTGTATACAAAGTAAGTACCGTCAGCAGAAATACTCTTAACTGGCTCACTTCCATCTGGACATCCGCCAGCAAAACTCTGTATTGATAAAAGTGAAAAAACTAAAATCAGAAGTAGGTTCTTCATAAAAGTATTAAGGTTCAAATTGGATTAGGTTCAGAATACCATGGTTAAATTCAAATAATCAGATATATGTCAACTTGGACTAAAGTCCAAATTTCGTTTGATGTGTGATGGAGGGTGTATAAATTTAATGAATAGATATGCTAGCTAACAAGTCATCGCTCAACATTTTCTTCTAGATAATTCAGTGTAGAATCCGTACCACCTAGGACAGCCTGGAATAATTTCCAAGCTTCTTCATCATTTGCTTCTTTGAAATAATCATAATGACATTGTTGGTTTTTAGCACTCTTCATATTGGTCGTTTCGCTGACAAAACTCATCCAATCATATTCGTTCATTAGTCCCAGTCCACACTCCTTTTGAAGGGAAGCCTGATGTCTTGTAAAAGGTCTAAATTCAGGCGCATTGAGTTCACCTACATTAATTGACAATCTACTCTCATTAAGGACATCGAATTTAAAAGCCAGCGGTCTAAATTTAGGAATGTGAAAATTCTCAAGTCTCAATTCACCATAAATTTCTGCCTTGTGTGTCTCCCACCCAACATTTTTATTTTGTTGGTTAGGCGGACTTATTTCGAAAAATTCAGCTTGGTCAAGGTTTAAAATTAGGGCTTCATCATTCATGTCATAAATTGGAATTTCTGCTAAAAGTTGTTCTTGCTCTTGAGCTTTTTTAGTCTCTAGTTGTTCTTGCTCTTGATCTTTTTTAGCCTTTATTGCTTCCGCATTTTTCTTTAATCGAAGCCTATTTTCTTCTTGTTTCTCTTTCAGTTTTTCATCCTGTTCTTGGAGAAAATTACTAACATTTTGATTAAATGCCTCATATACTGCTACACCACTGATATTAACAAAAACCGATATATAATTGTCCCAAAACTTGCCCCATTTTTTAGAGTAGTCGATCATACTCATTAAATCAGGACGATACCTTAGGACATACCCTTTTGATTGCGCCGCCAATACTTTAGGGTTAATATACTCACGATGCCACTTTTCTTCAAGTGGCAACTTATCAAATTCGTGAACATCTAAATCCCCATAGTCTGGGATTCCAAAAGCATATTTATTGAGCTTTTCAGGATGATAAATGAAATCAAAGAAAGCGTCATAGACCTCATGAATTTTTTTCCCATGAGGAAGTTGATGTTCATAAAAATCATAGCCAATAGATTCATATGCAACTGCTAGTAGGGTTAATACTTCTGGTAACTGCCTTTGATAACTCAGAGCCAGTGCGCCTTTTCTAGCCCAAGGGGCGTAAATGCCATCTTTATCAATTACTGCTAAGGCTATTTCAAGGTGGCGATTTCCGGCAGTAAAAAGTTTTTGATTGCCAGTCTTTAGTCCAAGGTAGACTGCCCCTAGAGCTAAACGCCACCTATTACTGCCGCAGTAATCTATAGACATAAAATTATTCCCTATAAATTCAAACTTTGTCAGATCTTCAAGGTCACATCTTTGATACATTCTAGGTGGATCAATATCATGGTTTATGAGCCAATCACTCAGATAGCTCTCAACTGCTTGACGCTGATCTTGCGTAAAATCAAAATCATCATAATAGACAGCATAGAACGATGCAAAATCACCAACAAGCATGGTAGAAGCATATCCTAAAGCGCCGTGTTCCCACATCTTTAAATTATTAGAAGTAGGATAAGCAACTGGCTCATTTTTAGCCCAAGACAAAAGGATTCTCTCAAATACCTTAATCCCCTCATCACGATTACGGAAATGCTGGTGCGTAAAAAAAGTAGCACACCTGATAAAGCTTGATTGAATTCCATTTGAAAGCCCCTGACCTTTATGAGAAAGCCAGCTTTTATCCCATTCAGAAATTGCTCGTTCACAATCATCTACATAAGGGTGCATATTCCACCACCCAATAGAGTATTTTTCGTGAACTGGACCTTTGAATCTCTCATGAAGAAGATCTAACTCACTGGGGTCTTTGAATAGTTCCCAGTTTTCAGTTACTTTTAAATCACGAAGTGGAGATTTTGCAAACTCATGAACTGGAAAAGAGTCATAAGTATTTGAAGCAAATCCTTGAATTGAATACAAAGACAGCACAAAAATAAATAATATTTTTTTCATTAGACAAAAAGGAGGATTGGTAGATAAAAATTTAATTATAGCTCAAATAGAAATCCAAATTTCGTTTGATGTGTGAGGGAGGGTTTATAGATTTAATGAGAAGCTATGCTAGCTAGCAAGTCATCGCTCAACATTTTCTTCTAGATAATTCAGTATAGAAGCCGTCCCACCTAAGACAGCCTGAAACAACTTCCAAGCCTCTTCGTCATTTGCATCCTTGAAATAATCATAATGACATTGTTGGTTTTTAGCACTCTTCATATTGGTCGTTTCGCTGACAAAACTCATCCAGTCATATTCATTCATTAACTCAAGGCCACATTCCTTTTGAAGAGAGGCTCGATGTCTTTTGAACGGGTTAAACTCAGGCGCATTCAAATCACCGACATTGATTGATAATCTATTCTCATTATATAAAACATATTTAAAAGCCAATGGCCTAAACTCAGGAACTTGAAAACTGCCCATACTTAACTCGCAACTTATTTCTGCTTTGTGTGTCTCCAATCCAGAATTTTTGTTTTGTTTTTTTGGCGGACTTATTTCGACAAATTCAGCTAGGTCAAGATTTAAAATTAGAGTCTCATCATTCATATCATAAATTGGAATTTCTGCTAAAAGCTGTTCTTGCTCTTGAGACTTTTTAACCTTTAATGATTCAGCATTGTTCTTTAATCGAAGCCTGTTTTTTTCTTGATCTTGTTCTAATTTTTTTTGTTCCTCGATGATTAACTTTGAAACATTTTGATTAAACGCCTCATAAATTGCTAAACCTGAAATATTAACAAATCTTGAAACATGTTCCTGCCAGTGCTCATACTCACCCCATTTCCATTCTGCTTGCTTATTGGGGTTATACCCCCATGTTTTTTTGTATTCAATCTTGTCCATTAAATCAGGACGATATCGAATAACATAACCCTTGGACTCGGCTGCTAGTATTTCTGGGGAAATCATTTCACGGTTCCATTTTTCACTTAATGGAAGTTTATCGAATTCATAGACGTCAATAACCCCTGGATTTCCCTTGCCTCCATAGTAACGAGTTCCATGTGCATACTTATTCAGTTTCTCAGGATGATAAATAAAATCAAATAATGCCTCATAGACCTCATGAATTTTTTTTCCACGAGGCAATTGGTGTTCATAAAAGTCATAGCCGATCGATTCGTAGGCCACTGCAAGCAGCGTTAGGACCTCTGGAAATTGTCTTAAATAGCTCAGAGCCAAGACTCCTTTTCCAGCCCAAACTGCATTAATACCATCTTTATCAATTGTAGCTAAATTTATTTCAATATGCCTATTACCTGCTGTAAATAGCTCTTGGTTACCCGTTCTAAGACCGAGATAGACAGCACCTATTCCCATACGCCAGCGGTTACTTCCGCAATAGTTTGCAGCTCTAGTTGTATTGGCACCACCAACTTCGAATTGCTTTATATCCTTGAGGTTACAGATTGGGAATCCAGGAAGGGTAAGATCATGATTGATTAGCCAATCACTTAAGTATTCCTCTACAGATTGGCGCTGCTCTTGAGTGAAATCAAAATCATCATAATAAACAGCGTAAAAAGATGCAAAATCTCCCATAAGCATAGACGCTGCATACGCCTGACTACCAAATATATTTTCATCATTTGAGTTTGCTGCATAGATGACGGGCTTTGTTTTTGCCCAGGACAGAAGTATTCTTTCAAAGGTCTTTATACCTTCAGCTCGATCTCGAAAATGACGAAGAGTGAATACTCTTGCGCATCTTATAAAACTTCTGGCCAAATTCTCTTCAAGCAAACGAAAGTTTTGATCAAATTCAGAAATACCGCGTTCACAATCATCCACATAATTTTGCATCTTCCACGAATTAATAGGTTGATTTTCATGAACTGGGCCTTTGAATCGCTCATGAAAAAGATCTAACTCACTGGGGTCTTTGAATAGTTTCCAGTTTTCAGGAACCTTCAAATCACGAAGTGGGGATTTTGCAAATTCATGCACTGGAAAAGATTGATAGGCTTGATTCGAGTTTGACTTGGTATTAGATGAATTAGCATTAGAAGAAGGTGCTTCATTAGCACCGCCGCAGTTAAATACAAAGTAAGTACCATCCGCAGAAATACTCTTGACTGGCTCACTGCCATCTGGGCACGACCCAGCATAACTTTGAGCTGAGAAAAAGGATAGAATTAAAAGTAGGAATAGTTTTTTCATAATTGAATTATAGTTCAAATAGAAATCCAAATTTCGTTTGATGTGTGAGGGAAGGTGTATATATCTATCCACGATGTCAAGAGGGGCTCCCCCCGTACCTTCAAAGTCTAAATAAATATGCCAAGGATGGTCTTTATTTTGTTCCAGTTAATTCCTTATAAAGATTGGGATTTCCCCAAACAGAAGTATCGCCAATGGCATAGATAGTGCATTTTCCATTAGACTTTGTATTCTCTTCGCATTGTTGGAATGCTGTCATCTCATTGGTAGACCATTCATAATGACAATCCTTACCATTACTATCAAGAGAGACAAAAAAGTAAGTATCTTTGTTTGTTCTTTTGTTGTATTCACCTCCAAAAAACTCACTAAAGACCGCATCACAGACTTGTAATTTTTTTTGATTAGTTAATAATTCGATTTGTGATTTATGAAAAGATGATTCTTTTAGCTGCTGAATAAGTTCTCCAGTCTCATGATTAAATTCAAAATAATAAGGATGGAAATTAAAATCAAAAATAACAACCTGGTCTTTATTTACCATCAACTTATAAGGAAAAGTTCCATCGGAAACATTTTCTTTTTTAAACTTGCCTGAATTCATTATTTTCACATTCTTGCCATTCTTTTGAAGCGTTGTAAAGCCCCAGCCCACATGGTTATTACTTGTAAGTAGTAGAAATTTATCATCATACTCAACAATATGATGAACCATCCCAAAGTCACCACTCCATGTACGAGACTGACAATCCTGTGATGACTTACTAGCTTTTATAGGAATTTTAATTTGATCCCATGGTGAGAATGAGCCTCTTCCATTATTTCTGAGAACACTTGAAGCATTTTTACAACCATTTGTCCCAATAAATAAATCTAGATAACCATCGGAGTCAAAGTCTATAAGCTCAAGATAATTTGTGTGATATCCCATCTGAATCATGCCTTGATTTTTAAAATTACCTTTTCCATCATTAATATGAATGACTGACCTATCGACATAGGAAATGATAAAGTCCTGGTCACCGTCATTATCTATATCACCAGCAGTTATTCCATGGGCTTTATCTAATATGCCAAATTCGACATGCTTAAATTTGTCGCCTGTGCTCATAAATAGATGACTTTGATAAGACGGTCTATAGCTATAACCGCGGTTATCCCAACCACCATCTGCAATAACAAAATCATCAATACTGTCACCATTAAAATCGGCAATACGTATCATGCGAGCATTTTTTACATATGGAGCGTTTCCACTTACAAAAAATTGACCCGCATCTTTTGGTCCTTGAGCCTTGCCATTTTCATCAGTCAGAAAAGCAACAACTGGGAATACCACGTCTCCACTTACACAGCCCTCTCTGCCACAGTTTTTATAAATCCCACTTGAAGAATCTTTTATGGCTTGTGTGAAACCAAACAAGAAAACAAGCCAATCTTTATCGCCATCATTATCTAAATCTATACTGATGAAATCTTCAACCAAAGCTGATGGATTTATTTGAGCAATCCACTTTACCTTTTCATCAATTGCCATAAAATCCCCATAAAGCTCTGCGGTCCACCTTTTTTTATTTGGAAACTCTGAAACTTTGTTCTTTTTAAACAATTCATTTAATTCAGGAATTCCATCAAGTTTACTTATTTGAAAAGCCTCACCTTTTCCTTGAATTTTTGCTATTCGCATTCTTGTATCAAGTAATTTAGCATAAGCAAAATAAAATGGAGGTTCAGAGTGATACTTGTTGTTGTGGGTATAAGTGCCTTGCGATATTGGTGAAATTATATTTTCATTAATTTGATTAGCTGTTTTTTTATTAGCATTATCATTTCCATCGCCACAATTGAAAACAAAATAAGTGCCATCCGCAGAAATACTCTTGACTGGTTCACTGCCATCAGGACACGAGCCCGCAAAACTCTGAATTGAGAAAAGTGATAAAACTAAAATCAGAAGTAGGTTCTTCATAGAAGTATTAAGGTTTAAATGGGATTAGATTTAGAATACCATAGCTAAATTTAAATAATTAGATATATGTCAACTTGGACTAAAGTCCAAATTTCGTTTGATGTGTGAGTGAGGGTGTATATATCTATCTCCGATGTCGAGAGGGGCTCCCCCCGTGCCTCAAAGTCAGTATATATATGCGAAGGAATAATTATTGACTTCTTAAATTTTCATACAGTTTGGGATTCCCCCAAACAGCAGTATCGCCAATGGCATAGATAGTACATTTTCCAATAGCCTTTGTATTCTCTTCGCATTGTTCGAATGCTGTCATCTCATTAGTAGACCACTCATAATGACAATCCTTACCATTACTATCAAGAGAGACAAAAAAGTAAGTGTCCTTATTTGTTCTTTTGTAGTATTCACCTCCAAACAACTCACTAAAGACGGCGCTACAGACCTGTAATCTTCTTTGGTCGGTTAATAATTTGATTTGTGATTCAAGAAAAGATAATTCTTTTGGTTGTTCTTCATTAGCCACTTCACCAACTCTAACCACTTCACCATTATAATTTTCAATTAATTGTTTTATTTCTTCACCTGCAGTTTCTTTATAGTTTGTCTGTTGAGTTTTGATCTGTACCATAGGATTGTCTGGCTGGTTCTTGTTAATCAGTTCAAACTTGAGATTTCCTTTGTTTAACCAGATTGCATTGTCATACTTGCCAGATTTGCCATCATAAAATATAACATCCATTAAGCCATCATCATTTACATCATGTAGTTTCAATGTAAAGTACTTATTTGCCCAATTAATCTCAGTTTTTAACTCAGCATGCTCTTCTTTTGTCATAGGGTCCCAAAGAATAGTCAAATCTGACTTGAAGTTCATATTACCGAGATTTTCTTTAATCTCCATTGCAACCCCAACATACAAGTTTCTAAAACGCATAAGTATGATATCTTGGTCACCATCATTGTCAAAGTCCCATGAACGTGCACCGACTGAGCCAACCCAATCGTAATCTCCATCAGTGAATACTGACATATCTTTACATACACGGAACCAACCATTACCATCGTTACAGGATATCTTTGGGTGTCCAGGTTGACTTGCGTTTTCTTGTTGCTGAGTGTACATGTCTAAATCACCATCGCCGTCGAAATCAGCAAGTTCAACAATATATGCCCCCGCACCATCGATACATTTGCGGTATTTCATTACACCGCCGCCAATATTTATCCAACAATCGACATGTTTACCACCTGTTGTAGATAACATATCTATCCAACCGTCACCATTGATATCCCCTGCTTGACCGCCATGGCCAAAATCATTAATGACTTTGTTTAGATGTGTATCAGAACTTTCTAACCAGGTACCATTAGATTGAGACAAGTAGTAACTGTCACGAAAGCCTCTCCAACGAACTTTGTTAGAAGATGCGTGGCCGCTCTCGTCTGCTTTATCATCATAAAACCAGAAGTCTTGGATACCGTCACCATTAAAGTCAGCAACAGCGGGCTTGCCACCACGTATGCCTGCATCTTTGCGCTTATCGATAAGAAGATAAGAACTTCTTTTCCAAATTCCATCAGCATGCCCAAGAAACAATTCAGGCATCATATTTGGAGTAATACAAGCCTTCTTGCCACACGAATAGAATTGCCCTACTGGGTCATTATCATCGATGTCTGTAGCATTGTTGATTCCTTTTCTGTTTGAGTATATTAAATTATATTTCGCATCATCAACGGCTCCACCATAAATGAAATCAACGTAGCCATCATTATTGAAATCTCCAGTCCAATGTTGGGGTCCACCTCGTTGACGACCAGTATCTTTCAAAAATGGTGAATACCTGCCTGGAGTTGGACCATTAATTAATGTATTCTCCGTTATCTCAATCATAGGACCTGACCAAGGACCATCGTTTTCAGATAAATTCGTGTAGGGTTTGCCTGAGAGAACGTTATTATTTACACAGTTAAAAACATAATAACTTCCATCATCAGAAACACTCTTGATTGGCTCACTGCCATCAGGGCATGATGATGCAAATCCTTGAATTGAATACAAAGACAGCACAAAAATAAATAAAATTTTCTTCATTAGGGGGTGTGAATAGAAATTTAGAAAGGCTAAATTATAGCTCAAAAAGAGTCCAAATTTCGTTTGATGTGTGAGGGAGGGTGTATATATCTATCTCCGATGTCGAGAGGGGCTCCCCCCGTACCTTCAAAGTCAGTATATATATGCGAGGGATGGTACTTTTTTCATAGTATTTATCTAAACCATCGGTTATATACACCTCAAACCAACGGTTACTAGTCTCTAGTTATTTAACTATTATTATTTATCTAATTATTTGGACTTAAGCGAGGTGTAGAAAAGGTATCGAAAATCGTTTCTTTGAGTACCAGTTGAGTACCAGTCTAATATTTAGATTTAAGTGAAATCGCTTAAAGCCTTATGGGATATGGTGGTTATGGGTGGACTTGAACCACCGACCCCAGCATTATGAATTTAATTTACTTTATTATCCTTTATTTCCTATATAATACTGGTATGTCCATAAACATCCTATTATACATAGGTTTAAAGAGATGAACACTTCCATAGACATCCATTTTAGTATAACTCAATATAACCCACATCTGTGTACTGGATGTGTACTGGAGTTAGTATCATGAAGATTAACTTTACACGCAAAGCACTAGACAACATTGAAATACCTAGCAATGGGCAAGTTGCTTACGGTGACACACAAGTTAAAGGCTTATCGTTAAGAGTCACCCATCTAGGGGTTAAGGCTTTTATAGTTCGCAAAAGACTAAAGGGAAAGAAAAACGCTTCTTATGTCACTCTAGGCTACTATCCTTCAATGACAATTCCACAGGCTAGGACACAAGCACAGGGAACATTCTCTAATATCGATAAAGGCATTGACCCAAATAAAGTTAAAGGTGATTTAGTTTCTAAGCAAAGCATTACCCTTCAACAAGTCTTCAATGATTACATTAGAAGCCGAGGAACTAAGATAGAGGAAAGTACAGTTGAAAACTATAGGTCTGCTCTAAATATATATCTAGGTGATTGGAAACATAAACCGATAGCAGATATTACACGCAACATGGTGGAGCAAAGACATAGAGACATCACCTATGGACTTGGTAAGTTCAAAGAATCACCAACAAGAGCAAACACTACAATGAGAGTTCTAAGGGCTTTGTTTAATTATGCTCATGGTCAATATGAAGATAGCAAAGGAGAACCCCTCTTTATTCACAATCCTGTTCAAAGAATCTCTCATAACAAGTCTTGGAATAGAGAAAAGGTTAGACAAGGCCTAGTTAATAACTACGAATTAAAGCAATGGTATGAAGGAATTATGTCACTACCTGAGCATGAGAAGAACTCAGTTAAGAAGAATAGTGCCGAGGTTGTTAGAGACTTGTTTATCTTTATTTTGTTTACAGGATTAAGAAGAAATGAAGCATTAGAACTCAAGTGGGAAGACATAGACTTTAGAGACAATTCTTTTGTTATTGAAGATACCAAGAACCACGAAACACACGCCCTTCCATTGACTAAAACTTTATTAGAGATACTCGATAGGCGTAAAGATGGCTCTGACAATCCATATGTATTCCAAGGTCAGAAACCAAACACTCATTTGTCACCGCCACAAAAAAGACAAATGGCTAGAGCAAGAGATTTAGCGGGTTGTTATTTCAACTTACACGACCTTAGAAGGACTTTTGAAACTACAGCAAGTAGAGTTGTTTTCTCAACATACAACCTAAAGAAACTCATCAATCACAAAGACCCAAAAGACATTACAGGGCGCTACATAATCATTCAATTAGAAGACCTCAGGGAACCTATGAATTTGATCGAGGCAGAACTATGGAGTCACATCAAATGAAGTATCAGTTCACCCAAAAAGCAAAGGACAGAAAACAAGAACTCATTAAGGAGTTTGAGGCACAGGTCAAAGCCTCTCGTAAAGAGAGAAAAAGACTTCATAAAATATGTGTCGATGAAGTTCCTCTATTTGAGCAGTTGCTTGAATTAGATACTGAGTTAGAACCCCATAAGGACTTAACTCAAGAATCATGGGAAGTTGTTTATATTAGCCATGGTTGGGTCAAAGAAGATTTAATAATCAAAGACCCAAGAGAATTTGAGAATGATGATATGCCTTCATTTACATCCCTTGCTGAAAGATTGAGGGATTTTGAGCACAAGAAAAAGAACCCTCACTTTATCAATCCAAAGAAAGATAAACGAGCCTTATATATCGAAGACATTTACAACATCGATAACTGGCAAAGGATGGATAGGAGAACGAGCACTTCTGAAAGATTATTAAAAGTTTTCAAAGAGGCCTCTTTTGATTTAAGTCTTCTTGATAGACATCAAACCCTATATCAACATGAAGGTTTTTATATTCTTCTAGGTCTCTGTCCTGATATTGAAAAAAGATATATTGCGCAATGGGATATGAATGCCACTAATTTTAAAGATGAAGATGGGTTCATAGAAAAAGGTGGGCTAGGCGAAAGTGGTAGAGACTATGATGAATGGAAGTGGGTTGAAAGAGAGTTCAAAACCAAAAAAAGACAACTCAGCCGTCAAGAGCGTTCTAATATGTCGGAAAACGAACTTCATAATCACATTGTTGTACCTATCGACATAGACAAGGAGCAGTTTATTGGGTGGGCAAAAGGCTTAGGATATATTAAAGAAAATACTGCCTTGAGAGATGTTGAAGAGGCACCCTTTAAGGCTGAGTTTTCCAAGATGTTATATGACCAACTTATTGAAAAAGATTGTATCAATGGTGACCTTGAAGGTAAATGGATTTGGCTTAAAGAAACTGGAGCATATAGTCATTTAGTAAGAATGCTTCATGTCAACACAATTCCTACTGAATACCACACAGAGGAATCGAGTAACCAAATCAAATGGGCTAACCTTGAACATTACATCCATGTTGACTACAAAGGACATCCAAAAGATTACAGGACAACGAGACAAGATGCTGTGATTGAAGAAGTCGTTACCTACTTGTTAGAAGGCTACAATAATACGGACAGGAGACACCTTAAATATCCATGACATAGGCCTTTTTTTATGGTCTCCGAAAACTCCCTTTTTTATGGCGTACGAAAACCCCTTTTTATGGTGTCACTAAACTCCCTTTTTATGGACTCCGAAAACACCAAGATTACAACAAGATAAAACACCAAATATTTCTTTATGGTATTTACTAAACTTTATCTTTTACTTTTACTTTTACTTTTGCTTTAACCTTTACCTTTACTTTAGGTTTAACAGTTAGCTAACCGTTGGTTTAACAATTAGCTAACCGTTGGTTATAGACTATTCTTTATTTGGCTTTCTTCCACCTTTCTTAGAATTGATGCGCCTTTTAATATTGGCATCAATCTGAGGCTTTATTAATTCAAATAAAGATTGAAGTTTGTCAGGCAACTTAGATTGTTTTTCATACAAGCCGTAGTTCATCATAGCGTCAAACACAAGTCTTAATTCAGAGCCATCAAGATGTTTCATGGCTTTGAAAAAACTACCATAGACAATTACAGATTCATGTTGTGGTGTTCTAGCGTTACTATGAATTGCCTTATAGATTTGCTTCTTAACTTCCATCAAACCTTGCTCTTGATGAAGGTCGTTAAAGTCTGTCAATCTTTGACTCTTGTTTAACCCTTCAAAGTGAGGAAAACAAACAAATCCGCCAACATGCTTCGCTGTCTCAGAGGCTTTTATAAGACCTGTATTGACATCATTGAACTGGTCATCATCACCCGCAACAATGATTGAAGCATGAGGGTATAAGGAAGTCATTTCTTTAGCTACAGGCAAAAGATTACCCGCATTAAATGAAACAACCACAGCCAACTTAGTAGCCTCGTGGATACTGGCTCCAGTTGACATTCCTTCTACGATAATAAGATGTTCATCAACATCACCAATCAAGTAGAAACAGCCTTCTATCTTTCCACCTTTAGCAAAATATTTACCACCACTTGGTGAAATGGTTTGAAGATTGACCAACTCTCCATCGGCATTAAAGATAGGAACAACCAAATTGTCCTTTTCAACCTTTAAGCCATAAGACTTGACACCTTTATCTGAAAGATATTGATGTGAATCAACTTGATCGATTTTTGCCCATCTTTCATTGACATCTCTCTCAGCCTGTTGATGTTTATCTTCTTTCTCTTTGGCTTTAAGCTGTCTTACTTCCTCTTGCTTTATGGCAAAGGCTTTCTTTTCTTCAGGAGTGAAAGACGATGTATCACGATTACAAAAGTCCTCGTGAATATCTAACTTCCAACAGCCAAAAGCACCTGACTGAAAGTCTCCATCCTGAAAGCCAACATACCAACTATTAGCTTTGGTATCGCCCTCATTCTTGAACCTTTTAATCTTACCATCATAAACAAAAGCGGAAGGTGGCGTTATGCCACGCTCCAACATTGCTCTACTCATACTAGCCATCCAACACCTCCAAGTACTTGTTGATGTAAATTTTGTCTTCATCGCTAGTTGTGTACTCCTTACAAAGAGTCTCACCACCAAAGCGATTTGGAACTTTAATCCATCTTCGAGGAAATTCCAAACCATGCTGATTTGAAAGAGCCGATATAGTTGATGGTAGACAATGGTCACCTAACTGCTCTGCGTCAAACCTCGTTAGAGAGCCTTCAACAAGGGCGTTGAGTATGGTATCATTCTTGCTGAAAGTTTTACTGTAAGCCCCCTGAGTCCTAGCCGACTGAGGGGGTTTTTTTGTATTACTACTCATTACTTTACTTCTCCTGTGTGTTTAAAAGTATTGGCCTCAATGTAATCTAATACATCGGACTCTCTATAACGGACTGCTCCGTTTTGCCCAAACTTCACGAAAGGAATCGAACCAATTCCAACTCCTGTACTTCTCGCATTTGCCAAGGTCTTTGACTCAATACCAAACTTCTCAGCTACTTGGTGTGTATCTAACAACGTCTTTAATCTTTCCATCTAATCTCCTTTATAGGGATTTTAAAATGCTTCTTTTGAAGCGCCTATCTTTCCGCCATTGGAAAGACATGGTGCTAAAGATACGCTGAATGGAAATTTTCCGTACCCCACTCAATACACACTCGATACACACTTTATTGTGTATTGGAAAAGTGTACTGTGAATTGCCGTCAAACGCCCATATGAAAGGATTATTACTTTACACTCTTCCATTTTTTTCCATAACAAAAAGGAGAACTATGAGACTACTCACATTGAAACAAGTAAAGGAAATAACACTACTCAGTACTGCTACGATTTATAGACTTATGAAAGAGGATAAATTCCCAAAGCAGATTAAATTATCTGAAAGAACTTCTCGTTGGTCTGAGAACAAAATAATCGAATTCATTATTAAAAAAATGATCGATAGGAATAGATGATTTGCTATGTATGGAAACCTGTGGAAAGTGGTCTAATTAGGCCACTATACGGGGCTCGTATTTGGCTAGTGGGGTGATGGTATTACTCGACTAGGAAAGTGTCCTTAGTAACCAAGCAGTAGCCCTTTATTTATCTATTTCTTTTTATCAATATAGGCGTACAGAAAAAGTCCGCCAAATAAGAAACCGCCTCCAAGCGTCATATATTGTATGCCAATGGAATGAGGCACTTGAGTATTTTCAAATCCACCTCCACCATACCAAACTAGCATTCCACCTAAACCAGCAATAATTAGTGCGATTAATTTCATACTATTGGTTCATCATTTCAAGAAGTTCTTGCTGAAGTGGATTTGGAGTTAGTCCATATTCTCCACTCCAAGGAGTACAACCTGTAAGCATTTGGGCTTCTCCTGAAACTGCTTGGCAGAATTTCACCTTGCCATTAACTTGGTCTATGAGATAAACACCCATTTCATTTGGATTTACAACAGCTTCATATTGATACTCATCAGCACCGAATGATAATGATGAGAAAGTTAGTAGTATTGTTAATAGAAGTTTCTTCATACTAGGATTGTATATCAACTTGAACTAAAGTCCAAATTTCGTTTTTTATTTTTTACCAATTTTCTGTTTCAATTGCTCCATTAGATTTTTCCATTCAGTCCAGTTCTTTACATCTATGGTTTTGGGTATCACATTAATATCAAACTCATCTTCAATTTGTTCATCGGTGTAGTCTAATTGTTTCATAACCTCTTCATAGTTATTTAGAATTGATGAGGCAACCTTGGTGTCAAAATAATGAAATCTATTTCTACAAATTCCTATGACATATGGGATTTTTGGCTTAGGTCTTCTATATACAATCTTTTCTCCATAACGCTTAAATATTTTAATTCCGAGCGACCCTTCAAACCACTCTTCATCATCCTTCATGTTATATTTTTTTCTTATTCTTAAATCTTCTTCAATGAGTTCTTGCTCCCTAATCCTATCTTTTTCTTCTTGCTCTCTTCTATTCTTTTCTTGTTCAGCCTTTATTTCATCAATTTGTTTTTGAATTGGCTCTAGTAGTTTTATATTAACCTCATCTGAGCGAGAATCATTCATCATTTCAACAAAAGAATTTCTTGAAAAAGCACTAATACAATCATTGTTATTAATTAACCATAGCTCATCAGCTCCAAAATCAACAAATACTAATGACTGACTAGAGCCCCATTCTCTAATTAACCTGTAATCTTTGGGAAATTCAGGATAAATGAGGGGATGTGCGTGATGAACTAAACTTTCAAACTGCTTAATATCAGTCTTGCGTCTTGTTCCATCAACCACCCATATCAGCTTATTGTAAAAGTAATCTCTTGAGTCGCGCTCTTCTTTAGAAATTGGTGAATGTTGAAATTCAATTGTCCAACCCGAACTCGTTTTAACATCGGCAATATGTTTCTCACCACTCTCATCTCTTTGGATTATCTCTTGCCATTCTTTAGGAAAGTTATTCTTCCAATTGCGATGCCACTCTGTTTCATTCTCCCACCAATGGTCATCACACTTCTTCTTATGCGACCAATAATGTCTTTTGATTTCGCCACACTTAGCAACTAGTTCAGAACCACAACTAGGACAGACCCCCTTTGCTCCTTTGGTAGGTTCAATACGCTCATTATTTGAAAGTGCGAATCTCATAAAAGGATTATAAGTCCAAATTTCGTTTGATGTGTGAGGGAGGGTGTATATATCTATCTCCGATGTCGAGAGGGGCTCCCCTGTACCTTCAAAGTCAGTATATATATGCGAGGGATAAAAAAGCATTGAACCAAAATAGAATTTACCCAGGTTGGTAATATCCTTTTTTTAATCATCAAAGGAGTACGAAAAGTGTCATATTTAAATCTCAAACAAGTCAAAGAAATTACTCAGTTTAGTAATGCCATAATTTATCGATTAATTGCTCGAGAAGTTTATTTTTTGAATGTTTTTTAGTCTTTAAAGGTATCTCTTAAATAATCAACCATCACTTTGACCTTTGTTGGGGTAAACCTTCGAGACAATCTAACGGCATATAGTGTTTCAGGTTTAACTTGATTGTCGATTATTGTTACTAATTTTCCATTTTTTAAATCGTCTTCAATCAAGAATAATGGAAGTGCAGTAATGCCAAAACCATTAATTGCAGCCTCCCTTATGACATCACCATTATTTGCCACAAAGCCAATTCGAGGATCAGAATTTGAACCAAGTCGAGTTTTAAGGTTATTCGATGCTAAGCTATATCCAAGAAAATTATACTTTTGAATATCATTTATAGATTTAGGTTTGCCATGTTTATTGATATAGTCTGGTGAGGCGCAAATTACTATGGGAATTGAGCATAAGGGAGTTGCAATAAGGGATGAATCCTTAATATTTTGAGTAACTCGAAGCGCTATATCTATTCCTTCAGCTTGAAGATCAGTCTGGCTGTCTTCTAGTTTCAAGTTGATGATTATATTTGGATGGCTCTTCATGAATGATGGTAGTACTGGAGATAAGTGTTTTATGCCAAAACTAAGTGGAGCAGCAATTCGTAATTCACCCTTTGCTTCTGCTTTACCTTCCCCAATCCTTTCTTCTGAGATCTCTACGCTTTCTAAGATATTTTTAACATCATCAAGATATTGCTCACCAGCTTCTGTTAGATTTATATTTCTAGTCGTACGATTCAGTAATCTAACACCTAAAGCTGATTCTAGGGTGCTTATGCGACGACTCACAGTTGCAGCGCTTGTGCTCAATCTGTCGGCAGCTAGGTTAAAGCTTCCGGCTTCAACAACAGCCTGATAAGTTTCTAATTCGATTAAAGAGTATTGTTTCATAATATGTAATAGTAATTTGTTTAATAGTGACTTTATTGCAAATTATAAATGATTATAATTTTATTTCAATGACTAAACGCTAATAATCTGCAGAGGCGTTATTTAATCAGTCGCCAGCACTGAAGTCAAAAGCTGGCAATAATCTAACAATTCAAAGGAAAAAATGATGGATAACGTTAAAAAAGAAAATGGTACATGTGGTTGCGGTAGATCACCTACTGGAGATTGTATTGGATGGCATATGTTAACTGAAGAAGAGTATGCGGCAAAAACTGATGCTGACAAAGCGGCGATGTTTGAAAAAAGTGAAAATTAAAGTCTTTTCACAGGCAGCTCCTGTTCAAGGAGCTGCTATTCAAAATAAAGGAGAAAAATGATAGTAATATCAAATTTTGAAGTTACTAAAGGTTACAAGGTCTGGAAGAAAGCATTCGAATCTAATGAGGCTATGAGACAAAAAAATAACGTTAAAGTTTTAGCCTATGGCCATGAAAAGGGCAACGAAAGTAATGTATATACAGTTGTCGAAATGAATTCAATCGAGGATAAGAAATTAAAAGAGCCTAATATGATTGAAAGTAGAGAGAATGCTGGCGTTAATCACGCTTCATTAAAAATCACATCACTGGCTGAATAAAGGCGCTAATTAAAAATAAAACGACTTTTTTTTAGGGAGTTTTTTCTATAAATCATAGGAGTAAATTATGAATAAACTAAATCAATATTTAATACCGCTTGTAAAAATTCTTTTGTCACTGGCTTTTTTAAGTGCGGGCGCTTTCAAAATTATAGGTGCTGAGCAAATGGTTGGTATGTATGAGCTGATCGGGTGGGGTCAATGGTTCAGGTATGTAACAGGTTTAATCGAAGTTACTGCAGTTGTATTGATATGGCTACCAAATAAACAAGTTTTTGGAGCGGCACTTCTTGTATGCACCATGATAGGAGGTTTTATTACTCACATTGCGTTAAGCATGCCTGGAGCATTTGCACCTGTCATGCTTGGGGTTTTAGCTGCCTATATTCTATATTTTTATAGAGATCAGTTAGGCGATTTTGCAAAGATTTAATTAGTTTTTTTTATTAGCCTTCCATTACTTTAAGGAAGGCTTTTTCAATCTAAGTCTTTTATCAAATAAGTCGTTAAATATCTAAGGATTTACTATGAACACAAGTGCAAATAAAACGCTAATATGGAAGAAAGTAGCAATCATCGCAACAATGATGACGTTTATTGGTGGTCCACTAACTGGGGTAATGACCTACATGAATATTGGCTTGAGCGATAGTTTCGCCTTGGCATGGTTAAAGAGTTTTGCCCTATCTATGCTAGTGATGGCACCCGTTGGTATCATTATGATGACTCTGTTCGAAAAGTTAGTTACCAGCCTTTGGCCGAATCTATCCAAGCTGCAAACTAATTTGTTAATTGGTGTCATGATGGGTATTGTGATGGAATCAGTCATGGTAACTATGACCACCTTAAGTAACGTTGGAATTGCTGATATGACAGTCTACTTCAGTGCTTGGAAATCTGCCTTTACCGCAGCCCTGCCATTGGGCTTGACTGTTGGGCTAATTATGGCTACCACCATTAAACCACGTATTCAAAAAATTATGCGCGGCTAAAAAATAACAAAGAGCATTTCTGGTGTCAAATTCATACTAAAATTATATGTCAATTAGAACTAAAGTCCAAATTTCGTTTGATGTGTGAGGGAGGGTGTATATATCTATCTCCGATGTCGAGAGGGGCTCCCCCCCCGTACCTCAAAGTCAGTATATATATGCGAGGGATGGTACTTTTTTCATAGTATTTATCTAAACCATCGGTTATATACACTTCAAACCAACGGTTACTAGTCTCTATTTATTTAACTATTATTATTTATCTAATTATTTGGACTTAAGCGAGGTGTAGAAAAGGGGTGTTTTTTAGTCCTATTGTGTACTGAGTGTGTACTGGAGCATTATTTTGATTTAAGTGAAATGGCTGAAAGCCTTATGGGATATGGTGGTTATGGGTGGACTTGAACCACCGACCCCAGCATTATGAATGCTGTGCTCTAACCAGCTGAGCTACATAACCAAAAAGAGCGCTTATTATCGAAATATTTGCTCCAAAAGTCAAGCTAATTAGCAAAATAGAGCAATAAAAATATCATTGGGACTGTGTCAGCCTCATTTCGTTATAAAATTTGGATATTAGTATCAATAATTCAGAATTATATGACGAGCAAAGTTCTAAAAGTAGCTCTAACTGGAGGCATTGCATCAGGCAAAAGTTTAGTCAGCGACTTACTTGAAATTCATGGATGCAAAATTATTGATCTTGATATCATTTCACGTGAAGTTGTGATGCCAGGCACCGAGGGCCTCCAGGAATTAGTTGATACTTTTGGTAAATCAATTCTATTGAGTGATGGCTCGCTTGATCGCAAAAACTTAAGAGATGTCCTCTATAAAAAAGGAAGAAATAGAGCATTAATTGAACAGATCCTTCACCCAAGGATTCTTCATAAAATGAAAGCAATGATGGATGACTGTCATGAGGGAGTAATGATAGTTGTGATACCTCTTCTTGTTGAGAAAGAACTTTGGGGACCATTTGATAGAGCTATCTTAGTTGACTGTGAAAATGAAACACAAATTAAGCGCCTCATGGAAAGAGATGATATTGACTCAGCAAAAGCAAAAACGATGTTGCTTGCTCAAGCAAGTCGAGAGCAGCGCCTTAAACTCAATGAACATGTTCCAACCGATATCATTGAGAATAATTCGAGAGTGAGCGACCTTAAAGAAAAAGTTCAGGCGCTTAATCAAAAACTACTTGCATTTCTCTAGGCTTAATTAAACATTAAAAAGTATTACTCATTCCGGATGAGTGGATAGACCTTTGGGCTAAAAATGCTACGATTTGCAAGCATTATGAGCAAAAACGAAACTGCTGCTGTTGAAACAAGTATCCACAAGGCAAGACCAAAGTCAAAGTACCAAGTAAGTTGCAGTGCGTTCTCTACCACTAGGTAAGAGCTAATTGTTGCTACTGAAAGTGCAAAAAATATTAAAGTGCCATAGATAACAGCAAACTCCATTGTCATAGCCTTCAGTATGGTTGGAAAGTCAACTCCTAGTATCTTATAGATAAGGTTGTTATATCTCCTGAATGTGGTCTGCACCAACACTGCACTCACAATAACTATTAAACCAACGATAATAACAATCAGCGATATAGCTGTAACAGCTATGAATACTTTATTTAAAACTTCACTGACCTGTTTCAGAATTCTATCAATCTTGATTGCTGAAACATTTGGAAATTTTTCAACCACCATAGCCAAAATCTCACTTGAAGGTAGTCCAGACTTTAGAGTTCCAACATACTCATATGGCAGTTTATTTGCAAAGGCTTTATTGATGATGATAGCAAAGTTAATTGAGATATCCCTATAGTCTACCTCTCTGAAATTCTTAATTGTTCCAGTGACATCTCGACCTAATATATTCAGAACTATCTTGTCATTAATTTTCATACCAAGATCATAGGCAGCCCTGCTATCCATTGAAATGAAAAGCTCATCCTCAATACCCGGCTCCCACCACTGGCCTTCCACTATTGGATTATCGGGCTTTGGTTTCTCTGACCAAGAAATTCGTCTATCACCCCTAACTACCCATGCTGATCTATTGTTATTAGAGACAATCTCTTCAATGGGGGTTCCATTAAGTGAAATAAAGGATGCACTTGCCATTGGACTAAATTCAATCTCAGCGCTTGGGTCAACTTCTTTTATATAGGACTCAAGATCGCCTTTAACATCTCTGTCAATACTGACAAAAAATAAATCTGGAGCCAAAGATGGAATGCTATCTGATATTTCTTTTTTCAAATTGTTTGCGACAAAACTAAGCGTGAGTAGAAGAGTTAACCCAATTCCTAGAGAAATTGTCATGATTGGTGCAAGTGATTTTTTTGCTACAATATTTCTGTAGGCTATCCTGTAACTATTATTTGAAAATTTATAAATGCGCTTGATCAAAGCAATTAACAATCGCGACACTCCATAAAAAATAAGCATGGTGCCAAAAAAAGAGACGAAGTAAAAAACTGTATAAAGCTTCTGATTGGTTTGAGAAACAAAATACGTGGTCAGGACCAATACCAAAATAGTTAACAATAGAATATTCTTCAATGAGAAATTTAAGCTGACAGGATTAAATGTATTTCGGAACAAGGAGGCTGCTTTAATCTCACTAATCGAATATAAAGATGGAATAGAAAAAATTAATACCACCAGAAGGCCAATAAAGAAAATGTTTAGGTAGCCCAAAACACTAAATGAAGGCTGCAAATCGATTCCCAGAGCCTCCGGCAAAAACTCATTCGCCAATAATGGACTAAAAACACCTATCAGATATGCGATAACTGAGGTCATAATCAAAATCAACATGATTTCATAAAAATACATGGTTTGAATAAAGCTGGAAGGAAAACCAATAGACTTTTTGACTGCTATGCTAGTATTGTTTTGGTTTATAAATGACAAGAGTGTATTACTAATACCAATTCCTGCTATGACCATAGCACTCACAGAAACTAAATTTAAAAAATTTGAAAAGTTATCTATAACCCTACTTAGACTTCGCCCACTCTGGCCTGGAAGGCGGGTCTGGATTCTATCATCATAGGCAACAATAGTCTTAATTGTATTCTCTTGCTCTTGAATATCATTTAAATTATTAAACTTAATTCTGTACTTATGGTCAAGAAAGCTGCCCCCCGAGCTCAGCCCGAATTTTTTATAGCTGTCCATGCTGATAATTGCAAATTCACCAAAAACAGCGCTCTCAGCAAGGTCTGGAACAGATGAGACAAGCCCGGCAACTTCAAATTTTTGGCCCATAATAATAATGTCATCACCAGCATTGACTTTGAGCAGTTTCTGGATGCTCTCATTAATTAAGACGGCTGGATTTTTAGTACTAGAAAATATTTTTTTGGAAGCTCCCTGGGTGGTTGTTTCAATCTCTCCATAGAGTGGATAATTATTATCAACTGCCCTAAGCTCAGTGAATACCGGCGACTCGCCTTCCTTGGATAGCATGGTGGCAAACTCAATGGTTGCGCTGACCCTTCCAAGCTCATTAAACTGCTCAATAACTGCGTCAGGAAGTGGATCTATATCACTATCTACTTGAATATCACCACCTAAAAGCTCCTTAGAATTATTTTCTATCTCGCTATTGAGCGCCTCTTTAATTGAAAACGTTAGTGAAAGAAGTAGCAGACTGACAAATAGAGTTGAGGTAACTACCCATAGCTTTTTATAGCTTCTTGAGAAATCCCTTAAGGCGTATTTATTGATTAATTTGAATTGCTGAATATCAAACAATCTGGCCATCCCTAATTTCTATAATTCGATCACATCTTTTTGCAATTGAACTATCGTGAGTCACCATGATAAGAGAGGTATGACTTTTTTTGGTGTACTCAAAAAGCAAGTCGATCATACTCTCTGAATTAACGCTATCAAGATTACCTGTTGGCTCATCAGCCAAAATGATTTTGGGTTTGTTTATGAGTGCTCTGGCTATTGCAACCCTCTGCTGCTCTCCCCCAGAAAGTTCACTTGGCAGATGGTGCATTCGATGTGAGAGGCCAAATTCTCCCAAAAGATTCTCGGCATCTTTTTCTAAGCTGTATTGTTGATTCGCTTCAAGAGATAACAAAACATTCTCCACAGCAGTCAGGTTAGGAATCAAATAAAAGGATTGAAAAACAATGCCAATGTTTTTCCTTCTTACCTCTGACAATTCTTTTTCTTTTAGGCCGACAATTTCTTTGCCATTAATTTGAATTGAGCCTTTGCTTGCACTCTCAAGACCAGATGCGAGCATAATAATTGAAGTTTTGCCTGATCCGCTAGGGCCAACAATTGAAACAACCTCAGTGCTATCAATTGAAAAACTAATGTCCTTTAAAACTTCAACTTCCTCGGCAATATCACCGTAACTGAGTGAAACATTATTGAACTGTATTGATGCATTCATTTCAAATTCTAATATAAAATTCAGCGCATGATTATCTCAAAAAAGCACGCGTTTAAATCATTATTTATGGGGCTAATAATGACATTATTATTCACTAATGTTTATGCACAAGACCCTATAAAAATTATGCTTTATGGCGATAGCCTGATGGCAGGCTACGGTTTGTCTCAAACAGAAAATTTGACCTCCGAATTAACAAGGAATTTTAAAAACAATGAGCCTCCAATCCAGTTTATCAACGCAAGCATCTCAGGAAACACCTCTAAAAATGGGTTGTCCAGAGTTGACTGGTCACTTGGCGATAAGCCTAGCATTGTAATCCTTTGTCTTGGTGCAAATGACATGCTGAGAGGCCTTGACCCATCACTGACAGGTAATAATCTTGAACAGATCATTAATAAATTTGTCGAGAATAAGTCAGTTGTTGTTCTGGCTGGCATGAAGTCGCCTGAGAGTATGGGGGCTAAATACCAATTAGAATTTGATAGCATTTATCCAGAGCTTTCAAAAAAATATAGCCTAATCATGATGCCGTTTCTATTAGAGGGAGTTGCGCTAGAGAAAGATATGCTTCTAGCTGATTACAAGCATCCAAACGCCAAAGGCATAAAAGTGATGGCGAGCAATTTAAAGCCTTATATTCTTGAGGCAATTAAAAAACTGGATTAGAGAGCTCGTTTATTTAATCAATAAACGATTTACAATCTTATCGCTCTCCATATGCGATTCAAATATCTCGTCAATGTCCTCTTCATCAATATATTGATACCAAACATTATCAGGATAAACCACTGCCACAGGACCATTTTCACATCGACCCAGGCATCTTGACTCACTTACCCCCAGCCTTCCAACACCCAATGAGCCATTAGCACGACACTTATCTTTGGCATAACGATACATCTGTTTTGCCCCATTCTCTGAACAACACTGCTTGCCATCATTTCGAATGTTATTACAGAAAAAAATATGGCGTTTATAGAAATTACTCATAGGATTATCGCTTTTTTATAACAATATTTTTTATCTAGCCCAGTAATTTTAGATGCTAGTTTGGCAGCTTTTGAAGCTCCCATCTCCTCACATAAAATAGGCAAGATTTTTTCAAGCTCAACATTGGCTTCGTCAAGTTCTATTTTATCAGCAGGTGAGACTAAAATCACAAATTCACCTTTCTGATGATTTGAATCACTTTCAAGATAATCAATTAAAGCTGGTAAATTATCATTAAGAATTGTTTCAAATGATTTTGTAAGCTCTTTTGCTAGACAAACCCTTCGATCTTCTCCAAAGACATCCATCATATCCTTGAGTGTTGATAATATCCTTTTAGGAGATTCATAATAAATAATAGTCTCATCAAGATTTTTTTTAGATTTTAAAAATTTTAATCTTGATGTTTGTTTTGATGGCAGAAACCCAAAAAAGGCAAAGCTACTGCTCGCGATTCCAGAAGAGGATAGTGCTGCGATTGCTGCATTAGGGCCTGGAATGGGCACTACATTAATTCCTATTTTTTTAGCTTCTGATACGAGTTGATAACCAGGATCACTTATTAGAGGCGTGCCTGCATCACTAATTAGTGCGACTGACTGGCCAGAATTAATCGCACTAATAATCCCATTGACCTTCTCATTTTCATTGTGCTCATGGAATGCCTTTAAAGGAGATTTAATTTCATAATGATCAAACAGTTTTTTGCTATGTCTTGTGTCTTCGGATAAAACAAAGTCAACATTTTTAAGAATGTCAACCGCCCTAAAAGTAATATCACTTAAATTCCCAATGGGCGTCGCAACAATATAAAGCAATCCAATCATAGAGTAGTCATAATTTTTTTAAATCCTAGGAGTGTTAATATTATGCTTTATAAATTGAAAGCACAATCTAAATTAATATTTCTGTTTGGGCCTTAATAGAATCTGATTTAAAATATAACTTAATTGTTTCCTTGCAGTTCAATAAATTAGAGGCCAATATGAAAAAAATTCTCTTTCTTTGTGCAATCATTATTTCTTCTTCAATCCTTAGTTCTTGCTCACCAATAGTCCAAGGCGCTGCTGCAGTAACTACGGTCGCTACAATGAACAATGATCGCAGAACTATGGGCGAAATATTAGATGACAAAACTCTATATATGGACTTAGGGAATATGGTCAATAAAGATCCCATGCTAGAAGATGCGCATGTTAACTTTAATATTTATAACCAAGCTGTTTTAATTACTGGTGAAGCTCCAACTGAAAACGCAAAAGAGTACCTTGAAAGCATTGTCAAAAGCAAATCTTCAAAAATTAAACAGCTCATCAATGAAGTTGAGGTAATGCCAAATAGTAGTTATTTAGATAGAGCAAAAGATGGTGTTATTACTGTTCAAATTGAAACTTTATTCTTTGACCAAGAAGTCTTCCACCCAAGCCATGTCTCGGTTCTTACAGAACGAGGCGTTGTTTATTTGATGGGCTCAGTTACAAAAAGAGAGGCTGAGCACGCAACAAATATAGCCAGCAAGGCAAAAAATGTTAAAAAAGTTGTCAAGCTCTTTAACTATCTAATGGCAAGGCCTGCTAAGGAAATTGAGCGCGACAACAAGAAAAAAGCTGAGGCTGAAAAAAGAGCTGAGCTGGAGGCTAAAAAAGCTGAACTGGAGGCTAAACAGAATGAGCTTAACCAGCAGCTTTATGAGTTAGGATCTGATTAATTTTTTTACTGGTGCAAAAGTAAAACGATGTTGCCCTTCAATTGGGCCCAAATTTTTAAGTGCTTCAAGATGGGCCTTGGTTCCATAGCCCTTATGCCTTGCAAAACCATATCCTGGATAATCCTGATCGAGATTCACCATCTGCCTATCTCTAGTTACCTTGGCAATGACTGATGCAGCTGAAATGGCTGGCACAGTTAAGTCGCCCTTCACAATGGCCCTACAGTTTTCTATATCAGGGCACCTGTTCCCATCAACAAGAACACTAGTAATTTGACTATTATTTGCTAGCTCTGTCTTTAATTTATCTACCGCTCTTTTCATGGCCAGCATTGTGGCCTCTAAAATATTAATTTGGTCAATTTCATAGCTACTCGATTGACCAATGGACCAGAGGCACTCACTAGTAATTTGCTCATAGAGCGCCTCCCTTTTTTTTTCAGATAGCTTTTTGGAGTCGGTCAGTCCATCAATCAATAGCCCCGATGGAAAAGCAACCGCAGCTGCCACCACACTGCCAACTAAAGACCCTCTACCTGCCTCATCTACTCCAATAACTAGCATCCTTTAATCACTCTAGAGGCCCTTAAAGCCAATATCGGTTCTAAAATAACTTCCATCCCAATCGATCTCATTGACAAGAGAATACGCTCTGTTTTGGGCATCTTTCAAATCTTTACCAAGAGATGTTGCGCACAATACCCTGCCCCCATTACTGAGTATTTTCTCGTTATCAAGTTTTGTGCCCGCATGAAAAACTTTTGCGTTCGATGATAATCCGGGCAAAGAAATTAAATCTCCCTTTTGATATGAATTTGGATACCCCTTTGCTGACATAACCACTCCTAAAGATGATCGACTATCCCATTCAGCTGTTACATTAGCCAAAAATCCCCTAGCCCCTAGAAGACATAAGTTTGCTAAATTGGATTGAAGCCTCATCATAATAGGTTGAGTTTCTGGATCTCCGAACCTGCAGTTATACTCAAGAACCTTAACGCCTTCATCCTGATCAATCATAAGGCCCGCATACAAAAACCCAGTATACGGCATCCCTTCATTTTTCATAGCGTCAACAGTTGGCCTTATAACCTTCTCCATGGCATTTTCATAAACTAAATCGCTGACGACTGGAGCTGGAGAATAAGCCCCCATGCCGCCTGTATTTGGACCCATATCTCCATTATCTCTAGCCTTATGATCCTGTGATGTTGCCATAGGCAGTATGTTTTTTCCATCAACCATCACTATAAAGCTTGCTTCTTCCCCCACTAAAAACTCTTCAATGACAACTCTTGAGCCCGCCTCGCCAAACCTGTTGCCCTCAAGCATATCATTGATTGCATTTATTGCTACTTCGAGTGAAGTGGCTATTATCACGCCTTTTCCAGCGGCAAGGCCATCCGCTTTAATCACAATAGGCGTCCCTTTCTCTTTGACATACTCTATCGCTGACTTGGTTTCAGTAAAGACCTTATAGAATGCAGTAGGTATATTGTTTCTCTCTAAAAAATCTTTACAGAACGCTTTTGATCCCTCAAGTTGAGCAGCCAGCTTCGAAGGCCCAAAAATAGCAAGCCCTTCATCTTTAAACTGGTCAACAATTCCAAGGACTAGTGGAGCCTCTGGTCCCACTATAGTAATATCTATCATCTCTTCTTTAGCAAAAGAAATAAGCCCAGAAATATTTTCAGATTCAACACCAATATTAGATATTTTGCTTTCAAGAGCAGTTCCTGCATTACCAGGAGCTACAAAAACATGCTCTACCTCATCAAATTGAGCACATTGCCAAGCAATCGCATGCTCTCTTCCGCCTGAACCAATAACTAAAACTTTCATTATCTTCCTAAATAAAATAAAATAAAAACGTTAAACAAACAGTCTCTTTGGCAAAACCTCAGAGGAGGTGTTGCTCTCTCCGATACCAACAAATCTTTTATGTACATCATAAAGTTTAACTTTTTGAGGGGTACTTAGCTCACTGCATTGTATTTTTCTGCCACACTTGATGTCTGCTGTCTGAGTATTGTCTAAATGTATCGACTGCAAATTTGGAATCATCTCGTCCGACCCAATTAGAAGACTATCTAACTCATCCAAGCTCAATTCTTTTATCTCCTCAAAGGTTTTGCTTTGGCCAATATTTAAGTGCGCAAAACCTATCCTTCTTAACTCGATTACATGGCCGCCGCAATAAAGATGTTTTCCAATGTCCTCTATTAAAGTTCGAATATAGGTACCTTTTGAGCAAGACACTTCTAGGGTTAAGATATCGTTTTCTATGCTAATGAACTCTATTTCATAGATGCTTACTTCTCTTGGCTTTCTTTCAACCTCTATGCCTTTTCTTGCAAGTTTATACAATGGCGTGCCATTTTTTTTAAGGGCAGAGAACATCGGTGGTATTTGACTAATTACACCTGTAAAGTTCTTTAGACTATCCTTAATAACAGCCTCATCTATCGCCTGTGTGGAGCCAAATTGGCTTATCTGGCCCTCTGAATCGCCAGTATCACTTATTTCACCAAGCTTGCCTCTTACAAAGTATCGCTTATCGTCATTAAGTAGGAATTGGGCTACTTTAGTTGACTGGCCCAAGCAGATTGGAAGAAGGCCACTTGCTAACGGGTCAAGGCTTCCAGTGTGTCCTGCTTTATTTGCTCCAAATAAGCGCTTTATTTCTTGCAATGCATTGTTTGAACTCTGTCCAGATGCTTTGTCTAAAATCAAAACTCCATCAATATCTCTACCTTTCTTATTTCGTTTTGACATAAGGCTATGAATTCACAATTTTCTTAATAGGTCATCCATTCTAGCTCCAGTATTTGGGGCTGTATCATAAATAAAGCTTAGTGAGGGAGTGTGTCTCAAGTCTAAAGATTTAGACAGAGATGATCTAAAAAAACCGCCCGCTTTATTGAGCAATTGAGCGACACTCTTGTGCATGTTGTCATCAACAGAGAAAAAGACTTTGGCACTGGTTAGGTCTCTACTAACATCAACATCTGTAATGATAACGTCTTGCAATCTAGGGTCTTTCGTGCCTGTTGCAAGAAGCATTATGAGCTCACGCTTGATCAGCTCATTCACTCTGTCTGCTCTAAAGCTTGGCTGTTTTGGCACCTAGTTTTTACCCCTACAGTGAGCGAGCTCTCTCAATTCTTTCAAAAACCTCAATCTGGTCTCCTGGCTGAACATCAGTATAGTTGAGAACGCCAATTCCGCATTCAGTTCCAGATTTAACCTCTTTAACATCGTCTTTGAAGCGTCTCAGAGACTCTAATTCACCTTCGTAAATAACAACGCTATCTCTCAAAACACGAATTGGACTGTCTTTCCTAACCACACCCTCTTCAACCATACAACCAGCAATATCACCAAATTTAGGAGACCTAAACACATCCTTAACGCCTGCAATTCCAATAATGTTTTCGCTTAGCTCTGGGCTAAGCATTCCACCCATAATGGCCTTGACATCATCAATCAGGTTATAAATAATGCTGTAATACTCAATCTTAACGCCTTCAGTATCGGCAGTTTTTCTAGCAACTGCATCTGCTCTAACGTTAAATCCAAGAACGATTGCCTCAGACGCGCTGGCCAAAGAAATATCGGTATTGTTTATGGCTCCAACGCCTGAAGAAACCACCTTTACTTTTACCTCGTCAGTTGAAAGCTCCTCTAGCGCCTCAACTAGTGCCTGTGCTGAGCCTTTCACATCAGACTTAATGAGAACATTAACTGTTGAAATTTCACCATCTTCCATTTTTGAAAAGAAGTTATCCATCTTCTCTGCTTGTTGTTTTTGAAGTTTCGTTTCACGATCTTTTGTTTTCCTGAACTCAGCAACTTCTTTCGCTTTTCTTTCGCTTTCTACAGCCAGAACCTCTGCGCCTGAATCAGGAACACCTGAGAGACCCAAGATCTCAACCGGAGTTGAAGGTCCAGCCTTATTAATTGGCTTACCCTGATCATCAATAATTTGCTTGACCTTGCCAAACTCCAGCCCTGCAATAACAATATCACCTTTGTTAAGTGTTCCAGACTGAACGAGCACTGTTGTCACTTTTCCTCGCCCTTTATCTAGCCTGGCTTCAAGGACAACGCCGCTTGCAGGCTTATCTGAAACTGCGCTAATCTCAGCCATCTCAGCTGTCAATGTGATACTTTCCAAAAGCTCATCAATGCCCTCTCCCGTATGCGCTGAAACGCCAACCATTAAGACATCACCGCCCCATTCATCGGCAATCACATCGTGTGTTGAAAGAACTTGTTTAACCTTATCGATTTCAGCTCCCTCTTTATCAATTTTATTAATGGCCACAATAATAGGCACATTAGAGTCTTTTGCATGTTTAATAGATTCAATAGTTTGCGGCATTACGCCGTCATCAGCCGCAACAACTAAAATCACAATGTCAGTTGCTGAAGCTCCTCTTAGGCGCATCTTAGAGAATGCAGCATGGCCTGGAGTATCGATAAACGTTATTAAACTTCCTTTTTGTTCAACCTGATAAGCACCAATATGCTGAGTAATGCCACCTGCTTCAGCAGAGGCTACTTTAGACTTTCGAATATAGTCAAGGAGTGAGGTTTTTCCGTGGTCAACATGACCCATAATGGTCACAACCGGAGGTCTTGGAACTGACTTTGCATCATCAATATCATCCTGGATTAAGGTATCTTCAACAGTTTCCTCATTACTAGCGATAGGAGTATGGCCCATCTCTTCTACCACTAAGATTGCTGTATCTTGATCTATAACATCATTCAGAGTTGCCATGACACCCATACCCATCATAACTTTTAAAACCTCTCCAGCTTTGGTAGTCATCTTGAGGGCAAGTTCAGAGATCTTAATTTGTTCCGGTATCAGTATCTCATGCTTGATTGGCTCAACTGGCATATGGAAGCCGTGTTGTGCTTGCTCATCTTGAACTTTTTGAGATATTTGAGTTCTCTCTTTCTTCTTAAGCTTTCTATTCGGGTTGTGCTTTGCAACATGAAGCTCTTTTCTTTTCGGCGCAGTCTCTGGAGCAGATCTTAGTCTCTTTGGCCCCTTCTTCTTGTCTTTTTCCTTATCAGCCTCAATCTTTTCTTTTTCTCTTTTTTCCTTCTCTTCTTTCTCAGCTTGCTCTTTTAAAGTTTTCTGAGCTTGCAATTCTTCATTTTTAATTTTTTGTTGGCGAACCATATCGTTTCGCTTTGCGTCATGCTCTTCATCTTTTTGCTCAGCAATTCTGCCTGCTTCTAGAGCCTCTTTGGCTTTCAAAACAGCTGCATCATCAACCTCTATCGACTGGTTAGTTTGAGGAACTTCGCGCTTCTTTTTAACTTGGATTTTTACTCCTCCAGTGGAGGCGCTTGAGGAAGGCTTTGTAGTTTTTCTGGAAACAGAGATACTAGACTTTGTTGCAGATCGTTTGCTCAAACTCGACATTAAAACCTGTCTTTCCTCAGCAGAAATACTTGAATCTGCAGTCTTTCCATCAATTCCTGCTGCTGACAAGATAGTAATAACCTGATCAGGCGACTTTCTAAGTAATTTTGATAAAGTTTCAACTGTATGTGCCATATTCCTACCTATATTTGAGTATCGATTACTAAAACTATCCTGAGTGATTAGTCGAACCAGCCCTCTTTTTCTCTGGCTGCCATGATAACAGCAGATGCACTGTCATTTCCAATATCTTGAATCTCTAATAATTCAACAATTGAGAGCTCTGCTAAATCATCTACGGTACTGATTTCAGCGCCAACAAGTGCTGACGCAAGTGAATCATCTACTCCCTCAACCCCTAGTAATAATTCAGTAGCCTCTGCATCATTCAGAGCTTTGACGAGCTGAGCATCCTGAGCCCTCTCTTGGAGCTCATCAACCATCTCAGAGTCAAACTCCTCAATCTTTGAGAGAGTCTCAGCTTCTGCCTCAGCAATATCATCTAAGCTGGTGTATCCCTCATCAATCAAAACGCCGGCCACCTCTGCATCCACACCAAGTTTTTCAGCGAGTTTTTCGCCCGTTTTTTGAATCTCTTGAGCTTGCATTTCATCAGCGTCATTTAAAGACATGACATTAAGCTTCCATCCTGAGAGTTTGCTCGCAAGCTTGATATTTTGGCCACCTCTTCCAATAGCAAGCGCTAACTGATCTTCCTCGACAGCAATGTCCATAGATCTTTTGTCTTCATCCACAACAATTGAACTCACCTCTGCAGGAGCCATAGCGTTAATCACAAATTGTGCTGGATCATCATCCCAAAGAATGATATCAACGCGCTCACCATTAAGCTCATTAGAAACAGCCTGCACTCTTGCCCCTCTCATGCCGATACAGGAGCCAATCGGATCAATACGCTTATCTTTTGCTTTCACAGCGAGCTTTGAACGAAGGCCTGGATCTCTCGCCCCAGCCTTGATCTCAATAACTCCCTCACTGATTTCAGGAACCTCCATCTCAAATAGTTGAACCATCATGTCATTAGCAGTTCTACTTAAGAAAATTTGTGCGCCTCGTGGCGTTGACTTGACCTCTTTAATGAAGGCTCTCAGACGGTCATTTTTTCTTATCGACTCATTAGGAATCAGGTCATATTTTGAAATCATGCCATCAATTCCGCCCATATCAACATAGACATTTCCTCGATCAACTCTCTTAACAGTCACCATCACCACTTCGCCAACTCTTTCGGAATAGTTATCAACTACAACCGTTCTCTCTGCCTCACGAACCTTTTGAATAATGACCTGTTTAGCCACCTGGGCTGCAATTCTTCCAAACTCAAGAGACTCCATTGGCTCCTCAACAAACTCATCTACATTCAATCCGTTTGCATCAGCCTGATATATGTGTAACTCAGGATCAAACATGTTTCCATCATCATCAACAAATTCTTCTCCATCTTCAATGACCTGCCATTGCCTGAAAGTTTTAAACTCACCTGTGTGCCTATCAACCTCAACACGTACTTCTATATTGCTGCGCTTTTTCGTTGCAACCGCTAACGCCTCTTCCAAAGATTCCAGAACATCCTCTTTGGTGATATTCTTTTCATTTGAGATTGCCTCAATCATTAAAAATAATTCTTTGCCATCCATCGGCTTCTCCTAAAAATGAGCAACTAAATTTGCTTTTTCTATTAAATCTATTTCTAAGGTAACAGGGCCTAGCTCTGTCACCAACTCTATTGCATTACTTTTTTCGCTAACGCTTCCAATTGCACCAGTAAAGCTTCTTCTTCCATCTATTGGTCTATATGTTCTTATTCGAACATCATGCCCCAAAAAACGCATGTAATGAGAAACACTAAAAAGGGGTCTTTCAATTCCTGGGGAAGATACCTCAAGATTATATTGCCCACTAATTGGATCCTCAACATCCATTATCGAACTGACTTGACGGGAAACAACCTCACAATCATCAACCCCAATGCCTTTCTCTGAGTCTATATAAAGCCTCAAGACAGAGTGCTTACCACTAGGCACATATTCAACGCCCAACAACTCGTACCCCAGGGCATGGACACTAGGGTTAAGTATTGAAAGCACTTTGTCTGCTATCTTAGCCACAAAAAACTCCTAATAAAAACCCCCAAAAGAGGGGGTCTAAATTGGTAGCGGGGATAGGATTTGAACCTATGACCTTCGGGTTATGAGCCCGACGAGCTACCATGCTGCTCCACCCCGCACTAAAGAGGCGAAATTATACGCCCAAAACCTCGTCAATTCAACATTTTTTGCCCGTCATGCTCATTATTATTCAATCTGATTGCATTATAATATGCCGATGAAGCGAATTAGACTCGGCGTATTGATGGATGATATTTCCAATATTAAGCCAAACAAAGACTCGTCATTTGCAATGATGCTAGAAGCGCAGGCTCGTGGCTGGGAAATTCATACCTTTGATAGCCCTGATATGTATTATTCGGATGGCAAGGTTTTTGCCTCAACAAGAATTACAGAAGTTCAAGACTCAGAAATAAGCTGGTTCAGCTCAAAGCCCTCAAGCGTGGTCAATTTAAGCACCCTGGATGTGGTCTTTATGCGCAAAGATCCGCCCTTTGATATGGACTATATATATTCTACATACCTGCTTGAACAACTAGAATCAGAAGGAGTTTTGGTCATAAATAAACCAAGCTCACTAAGGGATGCCAATGAAAAACTATTTGCATTAAACTTTCCTGAGTGCATACCTAAAACGCTGGTGAGCTCAAAAATTCGTGAACTTAATAATTTTATTGATTCGTTAAGAACAGTTGTGGTCAAACCTCTTGATGGCATGGGCGGAACAGATATCTTTAAGCTCTCAAAAGGTGACAATGATATTGATGACATTCTCAAAAGGATCACCAACAATGAATCTCGCTACATCATGGCACAAGAGTTTTTGCCAGAGATTAAAGATGGCGATAAACGAATCCTTTTGATTAATGGAAATCCAGTTGACCATGCTCTTGCCAGGCTACCTGCAGAAGGCAGCTTTAAAGGAAATCTTGCGGCTGGTGCAAAAGGGGTGGGTCAGCCACTATCCGATAGAGATCGGTATCTATGCACTCAAATTGCTCCAACATTAATTGATAAAGGGCTTATCTTTGTTGGTCTCGATGTCATCGGTGATTTCATCACTGAGATTAATGTGACCAGCCCGACCTGCATTAGGGAACTGGACAAACAATATGGAATTAATATCTCTTCATCACTCTTGGACGAAGTTGAAAGAAGACTAGCCTTAAGCTAAATTAAATAAATATTTTGAAGCAACAACTCCCAAACTTGCAGCCATAAGAGAAAGCAGCAAGTTTAAAAGAATATTGATCAAGGCTTGAGAATAATGGCCTACACTTATCATTTCAACAGACTCTATTGAGAGTGCTGACATTGTCGTTAGTGAGCCTGCCAAGCCAACAAGCAGCATAAGCCTGTGGGTTTCACTCAGAAGGAGCTTTTCTAAAACCAAAACAATCAAAACGCCAGCTATAAAAGAACCAATAACATTTGAAATTAGGGTTCCATAAGGGAGGCTTTTGCCAAGGTATTGAGCAGAAATTATCCCAATATAGTATCTGCAAGATGCCCCAACCGTAGCGCCAATTCCAATACTTGCTATAGATAAAAATGTACTCATAAGACAGATCTAAGCTGCTCTAGTTTTTCTTTAATTTTAATCTCTAAGCCACGATCAGTCGGCTCATAGTAGATTTTTTCTCCCATCTCCTCAGGAAAGTAGGTTTGTCCCTTGCTGAAGGCATCTGGCTCATCATGGGCATAACGATAGTCCTTGCCATGCCCGAGCTCTTTGAGAAGTTTTGTAGGGGCATTTCTGAGATGAATGGGCACTTCAAGATCATTGCTCTCTTGTGCTGCCTCCATTGCAGAATTAAAAGCCCTATAAACAGCATTCGACTTAGGTGCGCACGCACAAAAAACTGCCGCCTGTGCGATAGCACGATTACCCTCTTTGTCGCCCAAGCGCTCATAGACATCCCAAGCATTAACACAAATCTGGAGTGCTCTTGGGTCAGCATTTCCTATATCTTCTGAGGCTATTGCGAGCAGCCTTCTAGCAATAACTTTGGGATCACATCCTGACACAATCATTCTTGCCATCCAGTAAAGCGCACCATCTGGAGATGAGCCTCTGACAGATTTATGAAAGGCTGAGAGCTGTTGATAAAAAATATCGCCCCCCTTGTCAAAACTGCCAAGCTTCTTTTGCAGAGTTTTAACTACGTCTGTTTTTTTAAGGGCCTTGCCTGAGCTGGTCGTCAACTGTTCAATTATATTGATCAGTCTTCTCGCGTCTCCGTCACTATTTTCGATGACTAGAGCCAAAGACCCATCATCTTCTAGGCTTATCTGCTGAGCTTTCATTGCTCTTAGAGCAATTACCTCAAGCTCTTCATTGCTGAGCTTTTTGAGAACATACACCCTTGCCCTTGAAAGCAATGCAGAATTAATTTCAAAGGACGGGTTTTCAGTCGTTGCACCAATCAAGGTTAATAGTCCAGACTCTATATGAGGCAAAAAACCATCCTGTTGCGCTTTGTTAAATCGATGAATCTCATCGACAAATAGAATTGTACTTTTATTGTTTTGTTTATAAAGCTCCGCATGTCTAATGATATCTCTGAGCTCTTTTACCCCATCAAGTACGGCTGACATTTGCTCAAAATGAGCGCCCATCTGGCTACAAATAATTCTCGCTAGAGTCGTTTTTCCAACACCTGAAGGCCCCCATAAAATCATGGAGTGGAGCTGATTGTCTTTTATTGCCTTCCCTATTGGCTTGTCAGAGTCAAGTAAATGTTGTTGGCCAATAAAATCACTCAGATCATCAGGCCTTAATGTTTCAGCAAGAGGCTTATAGGTCGACATCTCTTGCTAGATTAATTAAAATAAGAATGAATTTACTCATTATAATTCTCTCATGTTTTTAAGATTTTTTTGTCTAGTTTTTCTAACAACAAGCGTTTTTGCAAATTCAGATTCATTTGATGACTTTTTAGACCAAGTTCGTCAATCTGCAATCGAACAAGGCGTCTCCAAATCAACAATTGACCAAGCATTTTCAGGCCTTACCGCCCCTGACCCGTCAATTATTTCTAAAGATAGTGCCCAAGCTGAGTTCAGTCAAAACTTTTGGCGTTATTTCAATAAAAGAGTTAGCAAAACGCGCATCAATAATGGAAATGATACATTAAAACAAAACGCCTCATTGCTTAACAAAGCCTCCCAAAAATATGGCGTACCGGCTTATGTGATTGTAGCTTTTTTAGGGTTAGAGAGTAATTATGGAAACTATATGGGCAATGAACGCTTAGTACAGTCTTTGGCAACACTCGCCTATGACCCTAGGCGCTCTAAATTCTTCACACGAGAATTAATTGCTGCGTTAAAGCTTATGGATAACAAAACCATTCCAATCGATGCAACGGGCTCTTGGGCTGGAGCTATGGGTGCCGTTCAGTTTATGCCAACCAATGTTCTTGCTTACGGCGTTGATGCGAATAAAGACGGCAAGGTGAATCTCTGGGATGACAAAGAAGACATCTACGCTAGCGCCGCAAACTTTCTAAGTGAGCTGGGATGGAAGAAAGGAGAAAAATGGGGTCGAGAGGCACTCATACCCAAAAATTTTGACTATCGATTGACTGGCCTAAAAAATGAAAAAACAGTTAATGAGTGGGCTGCACTTGGAGTTCTGAGGGGTAATGGGGCAGCCCTTCCAAAATCTAACTTCAAAGCCTCGTTAATTGTTCCAATGGGTCACAAAGGCCCTGCTTTTCTTGTTTACAGAAACTTTGATGTGATTATGGGTTGGAATAGGTCAATTTTATATGCGCTTTCAGTTGCCCACTTATCCGACAGACTGAATGGGGCAGGTAGGCTTTCTGCAAAGCCGCTGGATGAGCCACTTCTGAGCAAAGAAGATATTATTCAAATTCAAAATACACTTAACTTGCTGGGTTATGATACGGGGACTCCAGATGGTATGGCGGGACCTAAAACACGTGAAGCGACCAGAAAATTTCAGTCTGACATTGGATTCGTTGCAGATGGGTATGTGGGATATGAGCTCTTTCAACAGCTCCAATGACAATTAAAACCTACCTTGGTTTTGATGTAGGCACAAAAAGAACGGGCATTGCTATAGCCAATAGTCTTACTACTCAAGCAAATGGATTAGCTACAGTTACCCACAACAAGGATGGTTCAACCAACTGGGTTCAGCTTGAGGAGATTATCAAGCAGCATAGCCCAAATAAGTTTATTGTGGGACTCCCATTAGACCAAGAGAATAAAGAACAAGAGATGACCTTCATCGCGAAATCGTTTGGCAGAAAACTTGAGAAACGATTTAGTATAGATGTTGTTTTTGTGGATGAGCATTTATCCTCTTCAGAAGCAAAAAACCAACTAAAATGGCACTACGCTCATAAGAACGCTGATAGAGGCGCAGTAGACAAAAAATCAGCTGAATTAATTTTGCAGACATGGCTCAATGAAACCACATACGATTAGCAATGATGCTCAACTTAACTCGAACGGACGTCTAATCCATCTTTTAGGGCTAGAGGGTCTTCCTAAAAATCAAATCGAAAAAATTCTTAATGTTGCTGATGATCTTATAGACTCCAAAGGAAATCTTCAAAAGTCGAAAATTTTAAGGGATATGTCTGTTGCAAATCTCTTCTTTGAGCCTTCGACTCGAACCAGAAACACTTTTGAGATCGCGGCAAAGAGAACCAGCGCCAAAACAATTAATGTTGACCTTGCAAACTCAGCTACCAAAAAGAATGAAACTCTTATGGACACCATGCATACCCTAAAGGCGATGCAGATTGATATGTTTGTTATTAGGCATAAACAAAACGGATTGCCTCATCGGGTCGCTGAAAATATAGAAGGAGTCGCAATACTCAATGCAGGCGATGGAATTAATGCGCATCCGACCCAAGCATTGCTAGATATGCTGACGATCAGGCAGCACAAAAAATCATTTGACAACCTTTCTGTAGCTATAGTTGGAGACATCAGGCATTCTAGAGTTGCTCGCTCTGGAATTCAGGCCATGAGAACTCTGGGCACAACTGATATTAGACTTATTGCACCAGAAACACTTCACTACAAAGAAGAAACTCCGGGCTTAGAGCGCTTTGACAGCCTAGAAAAAGGTATTGAAGGTGCTGATGTTATTATTTCGCTTAGACTTCAAAAAGAGAGGATGATTGCAGCTGACATTCCAGATGAACAAACCTACTTTGATGGATTTGGTCTCACTTCTAAAAACCTTAAGCTTGCAAAACCAGACGCCATCGTGATGCATCCTGGTCCAGTTAACAGAGGAATTGAACTCAGCTCTGAAGTTGCAGATGGACCTCAATCTGTCATATTGCAACAAGTCACCAACGGAATCGCTGTGCGAATGGCGGTGATGGAAATTTTGGCAGGGGCGTTTTAAATTAATGAGTCAATCTATCAATTATGAGCTCGCTAAAGACGCGCTCCATAAGCTCAATACTGATGACACTATCTCCTCTGCTCATGGCTTATTGTGTGGCTTTTATTGCGTCAAACAAAATATAGATCTTGATGACTGGCTCAATGAAATCCTAGTTAGCATTGATCTTAACAATCTGCTTGAAAAGGAAGCACATCAAATCCTTGCTGAAATATTCAATAACACAAGCGAACAACTTGCTGACCCAACGTTAAACTTTTGGCCAGTGATAGCCGACGATGATACGCCGCTCAGAGAGCAGGCGAATACTCTAATCGAATGGTGCCAAGGGTTTTTAGTTGGCTTAGGTCTGAGCTCAGTTGAAACCTCTGATGAAGAGGTAACAGAGATGATTAAGGACATCAGTGAGATATCTCAACTTGATGCAGACCTTCTAGATACTGATGACAATGCGGAGGATTTTTATGAAATCGTTGAGTTTGTTCGAATAGGCGTTCTCTTTATTCAAGAAACGCTACAGCCCTCAAAGCAAGACTTTATAAGCCCTACTCAACTGCACTGATAAAACCCTGATTGGCTAATAAATAAATATTTCACCATCTACAAACCTTATAATTATATTCGGCTTAACTTATTATGTTTGTTATAGCCAAAGAGAGCTACTTTAAATAATAACAAGGAGTATAGAATGAATTTAACAATTCTATTTAAGATACAAGCTGTTTACGTATGGTTTTATGCAGCAATGTTGTGGTTTGCGCCTGAATTTGCGGCAACTGGTCCTGGCTGGTATGTTGAGGGAACTGATATGGCTAGTAACTTTAAGGCCTTTGGGCAAGTTACTGCTGTCCCACTAATTGGTCTAGGTATTTTTGCTTGGATGTCACCAAGCTGGGTAGGAGATAATTTAAAGAAAGTCGCCATGATATTTGGTATTTATCTTAATATTGGTTTTCTTTTAATACAGGCTTATCAAGTTTATATTGCTGGAACAGCAAAACTTGACCCTATTGGAGTTGCTCCAACAGTTATTTTAATTGCTTTATTTTTCTGGCAAATTCGCGCTTCCGATTAAACGATTATCTACAAAAAAGCCGAATTAAACACTGGTCTAATTCGGCTTTAAAAATGGTGGCCACACCTAGAATTGAACTAGGGACACAGGGATTTTCAGTCCCTTGCTCTACCAACTGAGCTATATGGCCAAATCGCGTAATTATACACAAGGCAAATCAAAATTGAGTTTGAATTTATGCTCTGAAAGCCTTGTCTAATCTAGGAGTTGTCTAAAAACCTCTCAGCATCCAAAGCTGCCATACATCCGGAGCCTGCTGAAGTAACAGCCTGACGATATATGTGATCTGCAACATCGCCAGCAGCAAAGACACCTTCAACACTTGTTTGGGTCGCATTGCCCTCTAGACCTGCCTGAACCTTTATATATCCATTATTAATTTCAATCTGCCCTTCAAATACGCCAGTATTGGGAGTATGTCCAATGGCTATAAAGACTCCATGCACATCAATTTCCTTCTTGCTGCCGTCATTACCCCTTATTCGAAGCCCAGTGACTCCCATATCATCTCCCAAAACCTCTTCTAAATTATGATCCCACTCAATAGTAACGTTGCCATTTTTTGCTTTTTCCATGAGCTGATCTGACAAAATTTTCTCCGACCTAAATTTATCTCTTCGATGTACAACTGTAACGTGATCCGCTATATTTGAAAGATAGAGGGCTTCTTCAACAGCAGTATTGCCACCCCCAATAACTGCCACTTTCTGTCCTCTGTAGAAAAAACCATCGCAGGTTGCACAGGCAGAAACTCCCTTTCCCTTAAAAGCCTCCTCAGAGTCTAGTCCAAGATATTGAGCGGTTGCGCCAGTTGAGATAATCACTGCATCAGCAGTATAAGTTGTGTCACCGCCCTTTAATGTGAAAGGTCGTTTCGAGAAGTCAACACTTGTAATGTGATCATTAATTATTTCAGTATTAAATCGCAAAGCATGGTCTTTCATACGCTCCATCAAATCTGGACCTTGAAGCCCATCATGGTCACCGGGCCAGTTATCAACGTCGGTTGTTGTCATCAGTTGGCCGCCTTGTTCTAGTCCACTCACCATAACTGGATTTAAGTTGGCTCTAGCCGCATAAACCGCAGCAGAATAGCCGGCAGGGCCTGAACCAACAATCAAAACTCGGCAATGTTTGATATCACTCATAATGAAATACTTTATACTAATTAATCAAATGAGTATTATAAGCTGTCTTGAAAAAAAATAATAAACGAACCACTCAAAATACCCCTGTAAATAATCCGCGCTCTAAACTTGCCAGTGAGTCAATTTTTATTTTGCTTATAACAATTGGGGCTGTTTTCTTTGTTTCTCTTATGACGGGCTCAGCTTCTGAGGATCCGTGGACAGGGGGAGCTGAACTATCTAAACCAGTTGAAAATAGTGCTGGAATCTTTGGTGCCTACTTAAGAGATATAAGCTTTGGAGTCCTGGGCTATGTCTCGTATGTTGTTCCAATCTCGATAATTTGGCTAGGCTACAACTTTCATCGTGACGCCAATAAAGAGCGCCAAAATCAGCTGACCTTCCTCATTCGCCTCATTTCATATCTTGTTATGCTTTTTTTTCTTGCAGCACTTGCTCATCAATACGCTCCTGAAATAAAGGTAATGGAAGGCCTAAAAGAAACTTTTTTAGCTGGAGGAATGATTGGAAAGTCGATGCATGAACTGCTTTTTTATGAGCTTTTTGGAAGCTCATCAACTCTAATTTACATTGGAATTATTCTCGTTAGCTTCAGCATAGCATCTAGAGCCTCATGGAAAAATATTAGTGTTGCCTTATTTAAAAGGCGACCTCGTTTAGAAAAAACGCCCAAAAGCACTAAAAAAGAAAAAGTCAAACCAGAAATTATTAGTCCCAAAGTATCTTCAGCTCAAGAAACAGCAACAGCAAAACCTCTAAAAAATGAAGAGGCTGAAAAGCCAAAAAAAGTCATAAAACCTGAAAAGCAAAAAAAAGCTGAGAAGTCTCAAAAAGAACAAAGCAGCAATCTTTTTAAATCAGGTGCTTCAGCAGGACTTCCCGATTTAAAGCTTTTAGATGATGTTGATAATTCTGGGCTGGGCTACACAGAAGAACTCCTAGTAGAGATGGGTCAACAAGTTGAAATTAAGCTGAAGGACTTTGGTTTTGATGTGACGATAACTGCTGTTACGCCAGGACCTGTTGTTACTCAGTTTGAAATTTCTCTTGCGCCAGGAATCAAGGTGAGTCAAATTATGAACTTGAACAAAGACCTCGCCAGGGCACTTCTAGTTGAGAGCGTGAGGATTGTTGATGTTATTCCTGGAAAGCCGGTCATTGGTCTTGAGATACCAAACAATACGCGTGAGATGATTGGGCTTAAAGAGATACTCTCCAGCGACGCCTTTGCGAAGGCAAAGTCAACACTGTCAATGGGCCTTGGAAAAGATATTAATGGGCAGCCTGTTGTGGTTGATTTGGCTAAAATGCCTCATCTACTAGTTGCAGGTGCAACTGGAATGGGTAAGTCGGTTGGACTCAATGCAATTATATTAAGTATTCTCTACAAAGCCTCTCCAGAGCAAGTAAGGCTCATTATGATTGACCCTAAAATTGTAGAGCTTGCCTCATATGCGGACATACCTCATCTATTAACACCAGTGGTCACCAATATGAATGAAGCCGCAAGTGCGCTTTGGTGGTCAGTTAACGAAATGGAGCGGCGCTACAGCCTTTTGGCAAAGTTTGGCGTTCGAAATATTGAATCCTTTAATGAAAAACAAAGTCTAGCCAAAAAAGCTGGAAAACCTCTTTTGGACCCTTCATTTGATCCAGATACTGCTAAAGAAGGCGAGGAGCATCCTGAGCTTGAGGCTCTCCCGCTAATTGTAATAGTGATTGATGAGTACGCTGATATGCTCGGCGCTTTAGCACAAGAAGACAGAGCCAAATCAAAACGGGTCGAGGGCCTCATTGTAAGAATTGCACAAAAAGCGCGCGCAGCGGGCATGCACCTTATTGTTGCTACCCAAAGACCAAGCGTTGATGTAATTACCGGGCTAATTAAATCTAACATCCCCACAAGGGTATCTTTCAAAGTTTCATCAAAAACTGACTCAAGGACAATTCTTGATCAGGCTGGTGCGGAGCAGCTTCTAGGTATGGGCGATATGTTATATATGGCTCCAGGAATTGCTCACCTGACAAGGGTTCATGGCGCATTTGTTGAGGATAGCGAGATCTTAAGAGTCGTCAAACATCTTAAAAAGAATTCAAGCCCTAACTATCTCGATGGCATATTAAATCCAAAATCGGAGCCGGTTGGCGACAAGGATTCAGCTCAAAACACCGGTGAACTAGATCCACTTTTTGATGAGGCCGTCCAGATAGTGACATCAACTCGAAGAGCATCAATATCTAGCCTTCAGCGCAGGATGCGAATTGGTTATAACCGCGCTGCACGAATTATTGAAGACATGGAAGCCAGCGGAATTGTAAGCGCAATGAATAGCGCTGGAAATCGAGACGTCCTAGCACCAGAGCCTATTGAGCCTGATGATAATTAACCCATGAATAATCTATTCAAATGTCATGCCATGTAAGACTTGAGTCAAATTAATGAGGCCTTTAGAATTCCAATGATTGACTATCTTTCAGTTTTTTTATTATTGGATCTTGTTTTTTTTATAATCAAATTTAATAAAAAACTACAATAATAAAGCACTCAAAAAACGTTTGTAACACCTTTAAAATGTGTATTATTTGCAAATTCTGATAATCACGCATTGCCTACCATGAAAAAAGAATTTAGTTTCGGAACTCAAGTAAGAAAGTCACCCTATTTCGATGCAACTGTTCGCTGGGGAGCCCAAGGCTTTTCGGTCTACAATCATATGTATATACCCAGAGACTTTGGTGACCCAGTTCAAAACTTTTGGAATCTAGTCAACGATGCAATACTCTGCGATGTTGCAGTAGAGCGTCAAGTTGAAATTACTGGACCCGATGCTGCTCAATTTGTACAATTATTAACCCCTAGAAATCTTTCTGAATGCGCTGTTGGCCAATGCAAGTATGTTCTTATTACTGATGAGAATGGAGGTGTTCTTAATGATCCTGTTTTATTAAGACTTGCAGAAAATCACTTCTGGCTTTCTTTAGCTGACAGCGATATTCTGATGTGGGCTAAGGGAGTTGCGGTTAACTCAGGTCTCAATGTAAATTTATGTGAGCCTGATGTTTCACCGCTTCAGCTTCAAGGTCCAAAATCAGGCGAGATTGCTAAAGCCATCTTTGGTGACATAATTGATGATTTAAAGTATTACTGGCTTGAGGAATTTGAGCTTAATGGAATTCCGCTCATCATCTCAAGAACAGGCTGGTCAAGTGAGTTAGGCTATGAAATCTATCTTCGTGACGGTAGTCGTGGAAACGAGCTATGGGACCACATTATGAAAATTGGAGAGCCTATGGGATTAGTCCCCGGACATACCTCAACTATTAGAAGAATTGAAGGTGGAATGCTCTCATATCAGGCAGATATGGATTATACTGTAAATCCTTTTGAGCTTGGACTAGGCAGGCTAGTTGACCTTGAAATGGATGCAGATTATATTGGTAAAGAAGCGCTTAAAAAAATCAAATCAGAGGGTGTTAGGAGAAGCCAGGTTGGACTTGAAATATCATGTCCTCCTCTTGAGCATCCAAATACAACCTATTGGCCAATAATGTCTGACTCAAAAGAAGTCGGCTATGTAACTTCTGCAGTGTATACGCCGCGGCTTGATAAAAATATTGCGCTTGCTATTATGGATTTTGAATTTTCAACCCTGGATACAACTGGAGAGGTTAAAACACCTGGTGGTAGTTATCCCATCAAGATAGTGCAAAAACCATTCTATGATCCTAAGAAAAAAATCGCCTCTAAATCATAAAATTTCATTATTTATCCTGGAGAACATGAATGTCAGAACTGTCAGTTGATTTAACCTGGAATAGAAAAGAATCTGAACTCTTGCCTGGAAAATTTTCTAGTGAGCATGAAGTAAGTTATAACGTAAATTTTAAAGTGACTGCAGATACTGCTCCAGACTGGGGCGGCTCTTCAAGCAACACAAACCCTGAACAAGCACTTGCTGCATCACTAAGCAGTTGTCACATGATGACATTTCTCGCACTTGCAGCAAAAACAAAGTGGCCGGTCTCTTCATACAACGATCATGCCGTAGGTCACTTGGGCAAGAACAGTAAAAAACAAATGGTTGTTAATCGTATAGATTTAAATCCAGTAGTCTCATTTGATGCTGGGTTTGAAGTGAGTAGTGATGAGCTTGATAAAATGCATGATAGAGCTCATAGGTATTGCTTTATTGCCAATACATTAGACTCAGAGGTAGAAGTCAGCATTAACATTTAACAAGCTAGCGATCTGATTCTGCTAATATGTAGCTTAAATTATGAGCATCAGAAAAAATAACAATTCAGATATAGCGATTTTGCTTGAAGATACTCCTGCTGATGCAGTCCTTCGATTGACGCTTAATGACTCAAAAAGAAGAAACGCGTTGTCAGAAGAAATGATGGCCATACTCAGCTCTGCTCTAAAAAAAGCGTCCAGCAATAAAGATGTAAAGGCAATTGTCATTTCCGCCAATGGGCCTGCTTTCTGTTCAGGGCATGACTTGAAGCAAATGTCAGCAGGAAGGCAAAATGACGATGATGGGAAATTATACTTTACAAAGGTATTTGCATCATGCTCTGCCCTCATGCAACAAATTGTTAACCATCCAAAGCCTGTCATTGCTGAGGTTTCAGGGGTTGCTGCTGCAGCTGGGTGTCAACTAGTTGCATGCTGCGATCTTGCAATCGCAGCGGATTCTGCTCTATTTGTCACTCCTGGGGTAAATATTGGCCTGTTTTGTTCAACCCCGATGGTTGCCCTTTCAAGAAATGTGTCTAACAAGGCGGCAATGGAAATGCTACTCACAGGTGAAATGGTTGACTCAAAGAAAGCGGAGAAGATTGGACTGGTTAATCGAGTTGTTGCAGATGATGCATTGGACCAAGAAACTATAGATTTGGCCAGACTTATCGCATCTAAATCAAGTATGGTTCTAGAGACGGGCAAAAAAGCTTTCTATAGCCAAAAAGAAATGCCTTTATCTGAGGCTTATGAGTTTGCCTCAAAGGTTATGGTGGATAACATGCTAAAGCATGATGCCAAGGAGGGCATAAATGCCTTTATTGAAAAACGGCAACCAGAATGGAAAGATAAGTAATACTTAGTATGAGCAATCCATATAACACTGACTTAGATCGTAACCCCGCCAATTACCAACCACTCACCCCTCTTAGCTTTCTTGAAAGGGCAGCAGAGGTTTATCCTGAGCATACCGCTATAATTCATGGGTCCATAAGACGAAGCTATCTTGAGTTTTATAAGCGCTCCCTGAGACTAGCATCAGCATTATCAAAACAGGGCATTATTAGAGGGGACACTGTTTCAGTTGTTTTGCCAAATACTCCTGCTATGCTTGAGTCTCACTATGGGGTTCCAATGTGTGGCGCCGTTTTGCATAGCATCAACACGCGCCTAGATCCTGAGACAATTGCTTATCAGTTAGACCATTCCAATTCCAAAGCTCTTATTGTCGATCGTGAATTTCTAGAGACTGCCAAGTCTTCACTCAAGATAGCGAAGGTTAACCCAATACTGATTGACTATAATGATAGCGAACACCAGATAAGCGACTCGCTACCTAATGCAATCGAGTATGAATCCTTTTTGTTAGAGGGCGATGAAAGCTTTGAGTGGGTTATGCCTGCAGATGAGTGGGATGCAATTTCACTTAATTATACCTCTGGAACAACTGGCAATCCTAAGGGTGTTGTCTCTCATCATCGTGGAGCTTACCTTCTAGCTCAAGGCAATGCCATGATTGCTTCAATCAATAAACATTCTGTATATCTTTGGACACTTCCCATGTTTCACTGCAATGGCTGGTGCTTTCCATGGACCATGTCGGCCATAATTGGAACACATGTTTGTTTGAGGCAAGTGCGAGCTGCGCCAATCTGGGAGTCTCTGTATAGGAACAAGGTGACCCATTTATGCGGCGCACCAATAGTCATGTCAACCATTCTATCGGCAAGTGATAGTGAAAAAAAATTACTAGAAAACACTGTTGAGTTTTTTACTGCCGCAGCCCCTCCACCTGAGTCAGTTCTGACGAACATGAAAGCTGCTGGCTTTAATATTACCCATCTGTATGGCCTTTCAGAAACCTACGGCCCTGCTGTAGTCAATGAATGGCATCAAGACTGGAATCAGCTCAATGAAAATGATCAAGCATCCCTAAAGGCAAGGCAAGGGGTTCGTTACTTACCACTTGAGTCTTTAGATGTAATGAATCCCGAGACCATGCAGCCCGTGCCACGTGATGGCAAGACAATTGGTGAGGTTATGTTTAGGGGCAATGTAGTCATGAAAGGCTATCTAAAAAATAAGTCGGCTACCGAAGAGTCTTTTAAGGATGGCTGGTTTCACTCTGGAGACCTTGGCGTCATTCATGAGGACGGCTATATCCAATTAAAAGATAGGTCAAAAGATATTATTATTTCAGGCGGTGAGAACATATCTTCAATAGAAATTGAAGAGGTTTTGTATAAGCATCCAGCTGTAGAGGCCGTTGCTGTAGTTGCCATGCCAGATGAAAAGTGGGGAGAAACACCTTGTGCTTTTGTTCAGATCAAAGAGCACTCTGAAGCTAGTAAAGATGAATTAAGCCAATGGTGTAGAAAAAATATGGCATCCTTCAAAATCCCCCGTAAGTTTATTTTTGACAACATTCCAAAAACATCAACCGGGAAAGTTCAAAAATTTATACTCAGAGAACTGGCAATAAAAAAGCGGTCCTAATAAGACCGCTTAATCCCATAAAAATGGTGCCGACACACGGACTCGAACCGCGGACCTACTGATTACAAATCAGTTGCACTACCAACTGTGCTATGTCGGCTTAGAGCGAAATTATACAGTAAAGGATTTTTTTTCAGCAATATTTTATTTGCCTTAAAACAGGTTTATTTTTTACGCTGCTTGAGTCCTATTCGAATCCCTATAATTCCTAGGACTAATGCCATTAAAAACCACTGAATTGCATAGCCAATGTGCTTTTCTATACTGCCAGTATAAGGCTCCCATTTTCTAACGAATCCATCAGCTGAAGAAGGATCTAAGAGCCCTATAACATCAACAAAGCTGGTGCTTGAAATTTCTTCTATGACATCAAAGTCAATTGCTTGAATTAAGACTGGAAACTGATTGCTTATATCACTGGCCTTCAGCTCAATTCTTTTAATGGGCTTTGAGACTTGGATCTTGATCTCCCTGGAGGCGGAATCAACTGCAATATCGGCCAACTGATCTCTCCTGCCATTCCAGGGAATAAAACCACGATTAATCATAATAGCATTTGATTGGCCTGTTAATACAAAAGGGGTTAACACATAATAACCAGATGCTTGGTCAACAATCTGGTTGTCATAAATAAACTGCTTATCGCTGAGATAACTGCCCTGAAGCCTTACCTCGTAATACTCTTTATTCAAGAGTTCATTTTGATTCACAATGAGTTCAACAACTCCGGTATTCGCCTTTTGAATAGACGCCTCAATTGTGCGCTTTTGGTCAGCACGATCTAGCTGCCAAAATCCAAGCGAGGCTAAAAAAGCCATTGTCGCAAGGACAAGGATAGAAGGAACTAAAAGCCTATAGCTCATTACTGCGTTGGCAGAAGATTAAAACCGTTTGGCTCAATCCAGCCAAGTAGTCCCGCCAGCAACAAGAATACAAATAGAAGCACTGAAAGAATAATTCGCATTCTAAGTGCTTTAAACATTCTATCAGATCCTGCCTTGCCGCCTCTTAAAAGACCAATAACAGCTGAGCCTAAAAAAACAAATATTAGAGCCAGTATAACAATAACAAATAAACTCATAATTTTCCTTAAATCATTGAAAAAAAGGCCCCTTGATAGGGGCCTTTGTCATAACCTCTATTTAAGCATTATATCCAGTAAACAAAAATAAATAATCCAAGCCAAACAACGTCTACGAAGTGCCAATACCAAGCAACGCCTTCAAACGCAAAATGATTTTCCAGGTTAAAGTGCCCTTTCTGAATACGGTAAAGGATCACTGTCAACATAATTACACCAATCGTTACATGAAAACCATGGAACCCAGTCAACAAGTAGAATGTTGAACCATAAATACCTGATGTTAACTTAAGTCCATCATGGTATGCATGCCCATACTCAGTAATCTGAAACCCTAAGAACACAACTCCTAAAGCAATTGTTGCAAGCATCCAACCCATGAGCGCATCTCTGTGTCCAGCTCTAAGCGCATGATGCGCATAAGTCAACGTCACACCAGATGTCAACAACAGAGCAGTATTAATTGCTGGAAGACCCCATGTATCAACTAGTTTGAAGTTGGTAGAGAAGGCCACTCCATTTTGCCCAACCTCTCCAGGCGTAGAAATTAATGGCCACGTCGCTTTAAAACCTTCCCAAAGCTCGGGAGTAAACATGTTGTTATCTGCTCCCCCAAGCCATGGAACGCTCAAAACTCTTGCATATAGCAAAGCACCAAAGAAGGCAGCAAAAAACATGACTTCTGAGAAAATAAACCAGCTCATTCCCCATCTAAAAGACTTATCCACCTGAGAATTGTACATGCCGCCAACACTCTCAGCTACAACTGTTCCTAGCCACCCAAACATCATAAAAGCAATAATTGCAAACCCTAAAACCATCACTGGCCATCCCCAGCTCACATCATGCATTTGATTAGCAAAACCAATAAATAGCGTTGAAATACCAATTGATCCAATTATTGGCCAGTATGTTCCGTGTGGGACATAATATTTTTCGTTGCTCATTTCTACTCCCTTTTTTAACTATCTAACTTATAAAAATTATACGACAAACTAACATCTTTAATCCATTCTGCCATTTCAGGCTCAACCACAAACCGAAGCGACATTTCTACTTCCTCTCCAGGCTGAAACTCTTGCTTCACAAAACAGAAGCACTCTAATTTTTTAAAGTGAAGAGCCGCATCTGTTGGCGCTACACTCGGTATTGCTTGACCAAAGATTACCTCATCAGTCGTATTTTTAGCAATATAACTGGTGTTATAAAACTTCCCAGGCACAACCTCCATTGAGTTCTCTTTTGGCGAGAACTGCACTGGGAATCCAGGACTCGTTGACGCAAAAAAACTCACGCTCACCAAACGCTCTTCATCCACTAGGTACTCTTGCTCTGTTTCCACAGTACCCGTCTTACCATTAAAGCCTGTTAGGTCGCACAACACATCATATATTGGCACCATTGCATAGGCAAAGAAGAACATTAAAACCGGCACCGATACAAGCTTTATCCAAAAGCCTTTCGTAATCTTTTTTCTTTCCATATCAGCTGTTAAGCACTATGGTCGCTGCATATAATCCTATTGCTACTATGGCCACTATAAGCGCTGTTCTTCCAACGCCTCTATTCCCTTTATCTGCCATTAGCTGTGCTGAGACTCAGCCAAAATTTCGGCTCTTGTCGGTGGCTCATCAAACGTATGATAAGCGACCGGCGCCGCCAAAGTCCACTCTAGCCCCTTTGCGCTGCCCCAAGGCCTTGCCTCTGCAGGCTTACCATTTCGAATACAGTCAACAAGAATATAGGTAAACAAAATAAATGAAAGGCCAAAAGCGAATGAGCCAATTGATGAAATATAGTTAAAATCAGCAAATTGCAATGCATAGTCTGGAATACGACGAGGCATACCCGCCAGCCCTATAAAGTGTTGCGGGAAAAACGTTACATTAACTGAGATCGTTGCAATCCAAAAATGGATTTTTGCTAGTCTTTCGTTGTACATTTTTCCTGTCCACTTTGGCAGCCAATAGAAAACTGCTGCAATAATTCCCCATAACGCACCAGTTACAAGAACATAGTGGAAGTGAGCAACAACAAAGTAAGTGTCGTGATACTGAATATCTGCAGGAGCTATTCCAAGCATTAAGCCAGAGAAGCCGCCAATGGTAAACAAGAACACAAAAGAAAGCGCCCAGAGCATTGGGGTTTCAAATGTCATTGAGCCCTTCCACATCGTTGCAACCCAGTTGAATACTTTCACCCCAGTTGGCACAGCAATCAGCATTGTTGCATACATAAAGTAAAGCTCTCCTGCAACCGGCATTCCTGTCAGGAACATATGGTGAGCCCATACGATATATGATAAGAATGCAATTGATGCCGTCGCATAAACCATTGAAGAATAGCCAAATAGTGGCTTTCTAGCAAAGGTAGGAATAATATGAGAGATAATACCAAAAGCTGGCAAAATCATAATATATACCTCTGGGTGTCCAAAGAACCAGAAGATATGCTGAAACATTACTGGATCTCCACCGCCAGTTGCATCAAAGAACGCAGTTCCAAAGTTACGATCTGTTAGCATCATGGTTACAGCTCCAGCCAATACAGGCATTGCTCCAATTAACAAGAACGAAGTAATTAACCAAGTCCAAACAAAAAGAGGCATGTCCATCAGCCTCATTTCAGGCGCCTTCATATTAAGAACTGTTGCAATAATATTGATTGCTCCCATGATTGAAGAGAACCCTAGCAAGTGAATTGCAAAAATAAAGAAGTCTGTTGAGTCTGGTGCAAATGTTGTTGAAAGCGGAGCATAAAAAGTCCACCCAAACGCAGGTGCGCCGCCTTCCATAAAAAATGTGCTAAGCAGAATCGTTCCAGCGAAAGGCAGAATCCAAAAGCTCCAGTTATTCATTCTTGGAAGTGCCATATCAGGGGCGCCAACCATCATAGGAATAAGCCAGTTAGCCAAGCCCACAAAGGCGGGCATAATCGCTCCAAAAACCATAATAAGGCCATGCATCGTTGTCAGCTGATTGTAGAACTGTGGCTCAAACAATTGCAGTCCAGGCTGTAATAGCTCAGAACGAATGCCCATAGCAAACGCACCTCCAACCAAAAGCATTGCAAAAGAAAACCATAGATAGAGCGTTCCAATATCCTTATGGTTAGTTGTCTTAACCCATCTTAGTAGGCCTTTTTCAGGGCCATGATGGTGATCGTCGTGTGCTGCTGCCGCTGTAGTTGAGCTCATGTATTTCTCCTTAAATTAACGTGCAGATGTAACATCTGATGGTTGAACAACTGACCCATTGTTGCCAAAGGATCTTCTTTCGTAGGTAATTACCGATGCAATATCTGTGTCACTAAGCATCTTAAATGCTGGCATACCCCTTAAGCCATTTAAAACCATGCCTATCTGATAATCTGCAGGTCCGTTTGTTACTTCTGACCCTATCATTGCTGGGAATACTCCCGGAATGCCCGAGCCATCCTTCTGGTGACAGCCAGAACAGTTGGCGTTGTATACTTCCTCGCCCCTGGCAACCAGATCAGCCTCTGTCCATTCTTTTGTAGCGCTAGCTAGTTCAGCAACTTTTTCTGCCTGTTTGCTCTCAACCCAGGCTGCGTAATCTTCTTTTGAGACAACATCGACCACTATTGGCATAAAGCCATGGTCTTTTCCACAAAGCTCAGCGCACTGCCCTCTGTAAGTTCCAATTTCATTGGGCCTTGCCCAAGCATCATTAATAAAACCAGGGTTAGCATCTTGTTTCACACCAAAAGCTGGCACCCACCAATTATGGATTACGTCATTAGAAGTGATTAAAAATCTAATTGTAGTATCGACTGGAAGCACTACCCTGTTATCAACTGACAGCAAGTATGTGTCGTCGCTATTAACTGCTGCACGCTCCTCAGGAGACGCGCTAATAACATCTCTTGATGATTGGGAAAGATTTGAAACGAAGGTTATACCCTCTTCAGGATAATCGTATTGCCACTTCCATTGAATGCCTGTGACCTTTAGGGTCATGTCTGCCTTATCTAAAACCTCAATATCAACCAAGGTTTTTGAGGCAGGTATTGCCATAGCAATAAGGATCAAGATTGGAATTCCAGTCCAAATAAATTCTACTGTTGTGCTTTCATGAAAATTTGCTGCTTTTACGCCCTTAGATTTTCTGTGAGCAATGATTGAATAAAACATTGCGCCGAAAACCACAACACCGATTGCAACACAAACCCAAAACGCCATCATATGAAGCCAATAGATATCTTGACTGATGTCAGTAATCCCCTTTGTCATATTGAGTGTGTACTCTGCGAAAGCAGACTTAGAGCCAATCAATGCTGCAATAGCGCCAGTAAAAGTCAACAATAATTTCATAGATTCTCCGAATTAAATCTTAATCGTTTTTGTATAATAACCACTGTAAAATTGTGGTTATTATAAGTGTTCATAATTGTCATGTATATAGGTGCCTTTATATTAATTACAAGCGCAATCAAAAAAAGCAACCAAATGATACCTGTTTCTGCCCGTTTTACCAAGTATTTATTGCTATTTATTCTCAATATTGGTTGAACTTTTTTCACGATTAAAATAATTAGAAAAAAAAAGAGCAATAGATATTGAAAAATTAGTTTTAAGACCCAAATAAAGCATGCATTTTTTAAAGTTTTGTATTTTTTTTCAAGCAGCTATTTAATTCCTTAAAATAGCATGCCTCAAATAATAGGATTTACATGTACTCTAAAGCTCTTAATCTTTCATTTATTTTGGCCCTAATAGTTGTCATCCTAGGAGCCTATACTCGACTTGCAGACGCAGGCCTCGGATGTCCTGATTGGCCCGGATGCTATGGTCAACTCTTAGTGCCTGATGTTATATCTTCAGAATATGATAGGCCTCTTGATATTGGTAAAGCCTGGAAAGAGATGATTCACAGATATGCCGCCTCCATTCTAGGCCTGTCTATTGTTGTCATCTTTTTGTTGGCGATCTTTAGAAGGCCAGAAACGCTCCGCTCTGTAAAGCTTCCAACAGCGTTATTATTATTGGTTGGCTTTCAGGGGGCCTTGGGAATGTGGACAGTTACAGAGCTCGTTCACCCCGGGATAGTTACAATGCACTTATTAGGGGGCTTTTCGACAACAACTCTTCTATTTTGGCTGCTGCTCAACGAGAGAAAGCCTCTTGAGTTAGACCAGCCTGTTTTGAAGAAGCACAAAATTATGCTTGCCATTGTGACTGTCCTTCTAGTTTTTCAAATTTTTCTTGGAGGGTGGACCAGCACTAACTATGCCGCCCTATCATGTGGAGACTATTTTCCTACCTGTCTAGGAGAAATGTGGCCTGATAACATGGACTTTAAAAACGCCTACTATTGGGGGCCTCTTGGAATTGACTATGAATTTGGTGTGCTTGAAAATCAAACAAGAACTGCGATTCAGGTGGTACATCGTATAGGCGCTCTAGTTGTAACCGCAGCTATTCTTGCTTTTTCATTTGCTCTTAAAAATTATAAATCGCTGAGAAAGAGTGTGCTTATAGTTCTTGCACTTCTAACAGTTCAGGTTGCGCTGGGGATTATTAACGTGGTGATGTCTCTTCCAATGTTTGCAGCCACAATGCATAACGTAGTTGGACTTGCACTGCTCTTAAGTCTTGTAAACCTTGCTCACAAAATATTTACAAAAGAAAATGCTCTTAAAAACTAATTCCCATATTTATTAATCTTGTTATGACAAAAACTACTCAAACTTATCTTCTCATTCTTGTAGCTGTTATTAGCGCTGCCGCTTTCTTCTTCCTTGGGGGCAAGCCCAATATGGACGAACTCAAAAAATCTGTCGCTCCTGCTGCTTCTCTATATCCTGAAGCAAAATCAGTTTCAGATAAACTCAACTTTATCGACGATGCATCAAATAAAACTCATTTATCAGATGTGGTAAATGGTAAATGGGCGCTTCTCTATTTTGGCTACACTTCGTGTCCAGATGTTTGTCCTATTGATCTTTCTAAAATAAATCAAGCCGCTCAGTTAATGGAAAATAGCAACCAACTTCAAGTTGTTTTTGTCTCTGTTGATCCTGATAGAGACATTGGAAACCTTGATAACTTTGCTAAAGCTTTTAATCAATCATTCAAGGGCTTGACTGCAAAACAGGATGAGCTAATGTCTATTAGCAAAACTCTTGGTGTTTATCACGAAGTAGTTCAATCTCAAAAGACAGCTCAAGAGGATCATAGCAATCATAATCATGCTCACGATAATCATGCCGAAAGTCACGATAATGATTTTAACATTCACAAAATGATCAACAATGCAACGGGGGATATCCAAAACGTTGAAACTCATGAAAAGCATTTGGAGCTTATGAAGCTAGGTTATGTTCATTATGAGCATGATTCGCATGATTCGCATGATTCGCATGATTCGCATGATTCGCATGATTCGCATGATTCGCATGATTCGCATGATTCGCATGATTCGCATGATTCGCATGATTCGCACAAAATGGTAACAGACGAGAAACCAAGTTCTACAAAAGTTGCTCATTATGATGTTGATCACACTAGCAGCTATTTGCTCTTTAATCCAGAACTGGAGCTCGTTGCACTATTGACAAATCCACACGAGCCTGCGCCTATGGCCAAAGCCCTTGACAAGATCATAGAGGCTTTAGGAAAGCACTAGCCTTACAGCAAGAATTAAAGAACCAATAAAAAGCACTGTCATTATAAGGCCTACAATGATGTATGGCCATGGGCCTGTTTTTTCTGTAGCATCAAAGTCTTGTGCAAGATTCTTTTTTTTTCCAACTCCAATCATTGCTGAGGCGACAGCCCTAAAAACCTGAAGCAAAGACTTCATGACTACGCAGCAACTCCAAAATTCATTAGCAGGTAATGGTCTATGAGCAGTCCCACGAATAAAACCATCAAATAATTAATTGAATACTTAAAAGTCTTAAATGCAATCTTAGGATTCTCAGGTTCACGAAAAATCTTAACTGAGTAGCCTAAAAAAAGAGCGCCAAGAGATACTGCACAAATTAAATATATCAAGCCACTCATTCCTGTTAGAAAGGGCAGCAAAGTTACAAGAAACAAAAGGACCGTATACAAAAGGATCTGCACTCTAGTAAATTCTAGACCATGCGTCACTGGCAGCATGGGAATTTCTGCTTTTTTGTATTCTTCGCTTCGATGAATCGCCAGAGCCCAAAAATGTGGTGGCGTCCAAATAAAAACAATCAAAAAAAGCAGGAGTGCATACTCAATGCCATTAGATCCAGCAACAGCTGTCCAGCCTAAAACTGGTGGAGCTGCACCAGCTGCACCACCGATAACGATATTTTGAGGCGTTGCCCTCTTCAAATACATTGTATAAAAAACCGCATACCCTATTAACGAAATTAAGGTTAGCATTGCAGTCAAAAGATTAACAAATACTATCAAAAGTGCGATGCCAACGATGCCTAAAAAGGCGCCCCAAACTAGGGCCTGTCCCCTTGTAACCTTCCCTTGTGGCAGTGGACGACGATCTGTTCTAGACATTTGAATGTCAATTTTTTCATCAACAACGTGATTAAAAACTGCAGCGGACATTGCTGCTAATGAAATGCCTATAGACGCTAGGCAAACAATAAACAGATTGGGCAAATAAGGCACCGCCAAAAGCATTCCAACTATAGCAGTTAATAATATTAGCGAAACAACCTTAAGCTTACAAAGACCCAAAAGATCTGTTAATGATGGATAGCTGTTCATTAACCTATCCTGGAATATTTAAGAAGGCGCTTGAGATCCTTCAGAACAAACTTGACATTAATGTCTATTGGATTGTAGTAGAGCATAAAGTTTCCAATTGGATCAATTAAAAAAATCGAGTTTTTAGGAAAGCTTGCGAGCTTTGAAGATAGCTCTTCGCTATTTATGCTGGCAAAAATAAGCTCTTCATCTTCTTGAGATGGACTTGAGCCATCCTTAGTTATCAGCGCTCTTTGTATTCGACGCATATCCATGTTAATAAGTGTGCGGATAGTTTTAATATCCTCAACTGCCTTATCGCAAAGAGAGTCACAGCTCTCAGTTACATAGGCAAAAGTCCAGATCCCATCTAATGTGGCATCTCCATTTAGCTCGATATCAGACTCTTCAGTCACTATGACTGGGCTAATCAGCTGACCATAATTAACCGTGTTTTGACTGAAGTAACCAGGATTCAAATAAAAAAACAAAGTCCCGAGGATAATTGGCAGCAGAAATATCGATAAAAGAGTCCAAAATTCTTTTTTAAACGTCATGTGTTTCCCAGAATTAAAAGTGCGTAATGATACGCTTAAGAAATTGAAAACTCAAATTTCTAAAGCCTTACTTCTATGCCTTTCTGTTGCATTGTTTTTTTGGCCTCTTCTACTGTGTATTCAGCAAAATGAAAAATGCTTGCAGCTAGAACAGCATCAGCGCCTCCATCAATAATGCCCTCTACAAGGTGCTCTAGGCTTCCAACTCCTCCTGAGGCTATAACTGGAACATCTACAGCATCTGAAATAGTCTTTGTTAGCTCAAGATCAAAGCCAACTTTTGTTCCATCTCTGTCCATTGAGGTAAGCAGGACTTCTCCAGCACCAAACTCTCCATTAGTCATTTTAACTGCCCAATCTACCGCATCTATCCCTGTTGGCTTTCGCCCTCCATGAGTATAGATTTCCCATCGGGAGGGGTTGCTTGAAACTCTTTTAGCATCGATCGCGATGACGATACACTGCGACCCAAAAATACTACAAAGCTCATTAATTAAACTTGGATTAAAAATAGCTGCTGAATTAACAGCCACTTTGTCTGCCCCTGCTTTTAGCATTGAACGCACATCCTGTGCTTTTCGTATGCCTCCTCCGACCGTAAGAGGAATAAACACCTGCTCAGCAATTTTTTCAACCATAGCAACTGTTGTATCTCTTCCCTCATGAGAGGCCGTGATATCAAGAAAAGTAATTTCGTCTGCTCCCTCTCTGTCATATCGCTTGGCAACCTCAACAGGATCGCCGGCATCCTTGATGTCGACAAATTTAACGCCTTTTACGACTCTTCCATCTCGAACATCTAGACAGGGAATTATTCTTTTAGCTAGGCTCATTACTCAATTTTACCGCATAAATCCTTGATAACCCGCAGGGAAGAATCACTATTTATTATTAGAGCTCAGATTGAATTGCTTTAGGATGGGTAATCTTACTGCCAGTGGGTATAATTGCGCTCTATGAGCTCAAAAAATGACAGCGGCAATATCTCTGGAATGCCTCCCCCTCAACATATAGCCATCATTATGGATGGAAATGGAAGGTGGGCGAAGTCAAAACACCTTCCTCGCTCTAGAGGGCATCAAAAAGGAGTTCAAACGGTAAGGAAAGTTGTAAAACACTGCGCAAAACTTGGCGTTAGTTCGCTTACCTTATTTGCATTTAGTAGTGAGAACATGAAGCGCTCAAGCGAAGAGGTTGGCCTTTTGTTTAAGCTCTTTCTGTCTGTTTTAAAGACAGAAACAAAAAAACTGAAAGAAAACAATATTAGGCTTAAGATTATTGGTGATTTGTCTGCGTTTACTCCGGAAATTATTAGCTTGGCGAATGAAGCTGAGGCCAGCCTTCAAAAAAATACTGGCTTAACGCTTGTTATTGCTGCAAACTATGGGGGCCAGTGGGACATTACAGAATCAGCCAAAAAGATTGCCATAGATGTTTCAAAAGGACTTATTGCTCCAGATAATATCAATACAGATTTGTTTGGGAGATATACATCACTTTCAGAGCTGCCTAGCGTTGACCTTTTGATTCGAACCAGCGGAGAAGTCAGGCTCAGCAATTTTCTTCTTTGGGATATTGCCTATAGCGAGTTCTATTTTTGCAAAACCCTTTGGCCGGACTTTAATGAGAAGTCTCTAGATGAGGCTATTAAGAATTTCCACAGTAGAGAGCGAAGATTTGGAGAGCGTAATGGAGAATAACAATGCTTGCTAAAAGAATTGCAACTGCATTGGTATTGGTGCCAGCAGTTATTCTGGGCGTTCTTTTTTTGAGCCCGTCATGGTTCTCATTAATCATGGGGCTAATGGCTTGTATTGCCTCGTGGGAGTATTGTAAGCTTATCAAACTAAACGGATTTTCAAACAAATCTTTTTATATTATTGTGGTGTTGTCCGGCGCCTTTCTATTAGCGATTAGCCCATCAATTCTAAAACCGGCGTTATTTCTAGTGTGTGCCTGGTGGCTAGGCGCGTTGCTTGTTGTTGTAAACTTCCCAAAAAGCGCTCCTCTGCTCAACAACAACATCGCTTTAAGTCTTGTTAATGGGCTTTTTCTTTTGGCCCCAATGTTGGCATCTTTAGCAATCCTTCAATCACAAGAGAAGTTTCTTATGCTGCTTCTATTGTTTTACATATGGGCGGCCGACATAGGAGCTTATTTCTCAGGAAGGCACTTTGGTAGAAAAAAACTCTGTCCAGAGGTTAGCCCAAACAAAACCTTTGAGGGGGTTTATGGTGGGATTTTGCTTGCACAAATTGTTGCTATTTTGTATGTAGTTTTTGCTGTACAAGGACCAAAAATAAATGATTTTTTTGTGTTCTGTTTTTTAGCGCTAGTCGTATCCTTAGTCTCAGTACTTGGCGATCTTTTTGAAAGCGCCCTCAAACGAATGAACAATCAAAAAGATAGTGGCAGTCTTCTCCCGGGCCATGGCGGCTTACTTGACAGAATTGATAGCCTTACAGCATCTGCGCCGATGTTTTTGTTGCTTGTTGTTTTTGTGCTATGAAAAACATAACAATTCTTGGCGCAACTGGCTCTATTGGATTAAACACCCTGGATGTCGTCTCACGCCATCCAGATCAGTTTAGCGTTTTTGCTGTAAGCGCTAACTCAGACTGGAAGAGCCTTATTCAGATTTGTAAAGACTACCAGCCCTCTTTTGCAGTGCTTTCTGATGAGGCCTCGGCAGAAAAACTCAGAGCGGTTGTATCGCCCGGAGTCCAAGTGCTGTGTGGCGAAGACTCTTTGGATGAAATAGCGGCACATCCAAATACAGACTTTGTAATGGCAGCGATCGTTGGAGGGGCGGGCATGTCGTCTACTTTTTCGGCGGCTAAGGCTGGAAAAAGAATCATGCTGGCAAACAAAGAGTCTCTAATTCTAGGCGGTAATCTTCTTATGGGCTTAGTTAAAAATTCAGGTGCCGAGATCATCCCTGTTGACTCCGAGCACAGCGCTATTTTTCAATGCCTAAAAGGAGGCAGTGATGGACTTTCTAAAATACAGCTTACTGCTTCAGGCGGACCATTTTTAAAAACTTCGTTTGAAAATCTAAAGTCAGCAACTCCTGAACAAGCATGCAACCATCCTAACTGGAAGATGGGAAAAAAGATTTCTGTTGATTCAGCAACCATGATGAACAAGGGTCTTGAAATTATTGAGGCAAGTTTTCTATTTGGACTGAGCGCTAGCCAGATTGAAGTTGTTATTCATCCTCAAAGCATTGTGCATTCGTTTGTTTATTTTGACGATGGGAGTGTTCTCTCTCAGCTTGGGTTACCAGACATGAGAAGCGCAATAGCCTATGCGCTTTCCCACCCCGGAAGAATCAAATCTGGCGTTAAAGCGCTTGACCTAACACAACAAGAGTCGCTGGAGTTTCATCAGCCAGACTTGAAAAAATACAAGTGTTTAGAGCTTGCATATTTGGCTTTGGAACAAGGGAAAAGCGCGCCTGGCACCCTTAATGCAGCTAATGAGGTTGCGGTTAATGCTTTCTTAAAAAATAAAATAGGGTTTTTAAACATTCCTGAGATTGTAGAGAAAACCCTTCAAGAGGTCTCTTGCCAGAATCTTGACACATTAGAGAGTGTTGTGGAAAATGACCAACTTTCCCGAAAAATAGCTCAGTCGTTTGTAAAATCTAGCGACTAAAATCACACACTGATGCAAAAGTCTTTTTTACCTTCCTTTTTTTTGGCGTTGCTGTTGCTATGCGGCTCCTCATATGCCGGTGGCAAACACGACTTTAGCTTCAAAGTATCTAGGGGCGATGCTTTCTATAAATTCTTTTTTAGTACAGGCCTTTCTGGAGAGCTGTTGACCAGGCTTATGAGCTCGGATAAGAGGGCTCAAAGACTAAACAATATTTTTCCAGGGGATAAGTTTAGAATCATCCTAAATGATGATCACTCGCTCAAAGAAATAGTGTTTAGTCCACTTACCGAAAACCCGCTAAATATCTATTATGATGGTAACAATTTTACATACGAAAAAAATGATGCTCGCTCTAATAGTGGGCTTGCCTACACCATTGTTAACATTCAAAAGTCTTTGAACTTTGATGCAAAAAAAGCGGGAGTTGATGCTGAAGTTGTAAAAATGATGGTTGATCATTTTTCTTGGGAGCTTGACTTTAGTCGTGATCTGAGAAAAGGAGACCGGTTTGTTTTGTCTTGGAATGGAGGCAAAACGCCAGAAGCGATGATTTATATTGGTGACAGGAAAACGATTGCGCTTTTCTCCCACACAGACACACAAGGCAGAAAAAAATACTACACAGCAAACGGCTTGACGATTAATGATACGTTTGCTTTTGCGCCAGTAAAATATAACAGAATAAGCTCTGGATTTTCAAAAAGGCGATGGCATCCAACGCTCAAAACTTATAGGCCTCACCGTGGAACTGATTTTGCTGCCCCCACAGGAACGCCTGTTTATGCGCCAGCAAAAGGCCTGGTGAAATATGTAGCAACATTATCAGGCTATGGAAATGTAATCTACTTGAAGCATGGCTCAGAATTAGTTACTGTTTATGCTCATCTGTCTAGGTTTGCAAAAGGCCTTAAAGCAGGAAATCGAGTTAAAAAAGGTGAACTAATTGGTTATGTTGGCAGCACAGGCATGTCTACGGGGCCTCACCTTCATTATGAAATAAGGATTAATGGCATTCACAAAGATGCTGAAAAAATTAGCCTAGAAAAAAGGTCTGCTGTCCCTAATAGCAAAATGTCTGGCTTTCAAAAACGAGCGAAAAGAATTCTGTTTGAATTAAATATTAAATAAGCTTTTCAAACTAGCAACTAGACAAACGCCAGCCTCAATCGATTAAAATAAGGGTTTCAGACTTTGATTTATAGCCATGGCTGAGAGCCCATACAAAGCATTGTCTCTTTCGCTGATTCACCAGGGCAAGGTAAGAGATATTTACGATATTGACGAGCATCACATGCTAATTGTCGCCACTGATCGACTTTCTGCTTTTGATGTTATCTTTGATCAGCCCATACCAGATAAAGGAAAAATTCTCACCTCAATCGCTAACTTCTGGTTTGATAAAACGAGCCATATCATTCAAAATCACCTCACAGAGCTTTCACTTACCGAGATTCTTTCTGCAGCAGAAGCAGAAGCACTTGATGGGCGGGCAATAGTAGTCAAAAAACTCAAGCCTCTTCCAATTGAAGCTGTTGTTCGAGGGTACATTATTGGCTCAGGCTGGAAGGAATACTTAAACCTTGGCTCTGTTTGTGGCGTCGACTTGCCCTCAGGCCTTCAGCTAGCTGAAAAACTTGCAAGTGCTATTTATACGCCTTCTTCAAAGGCTGCTGCTGGAGAGCATGATGCTAATATTTCTTTTGCCGAAACCGCGTCTTTGGTTGGCACAGACCTAGCAAAACAAATTAGAGATAAAAGCCTTGAGCTTTATGGCTATGCAACTAGGCATGCATCGAATCGAGGCATTATTATTGCTGACACAAAATTTGAGTTTGGGCTGGACTCAAACAATGAGCTTACCCTGATGGATGAAGTGTTAACACCAGACTCATCAAGGTTTTGGTCTTTGTCTGATTATTCGCCTGGACAAAGCCCAACAAGCTTTGACAAACAAATAATTAGAGACTATCTAGAAACACTCGATTGGAATAAGGCTCCTCCTGCTCCATTAATTCCTGACGAGATTATGGCTAAAGCTGCTAGTAAATATAGTGAAATTCAAACAATTCTATGCAACTAGACGGTCAAATCCATATGATGAAAACCTCTCTGGTTGAGGGTAGGGCAAATTATTCTCTAACCATTGGGGAAGATACTGTTGATATGAACTCACTCATAGGGAGTCCTATCAAGCTGGCCTTTGCTGGCCATATAGCCTGCTCGAATTGCGGCAACAGAACCAGCAAAAGCTTCTCTCAAGGATACTGCTTTCCTTGCGCCAGATCTCTTGCAAGGTGCGACATGTGCATCATGAGACCTGAAACATGTCATTATCACCTTGGAACCTGTCGTGAACCCGAGTGGGGCCTATCAAACTGCTTTTCCCCTCATATCGTTTATTTGGCAAACTCGTCTGGACCAAAGGTTGGAATAACTCGAGCATCGAATATGCCTGGAAGATGGATTGACCAAGGGGCAATTAGTGCGTTACCGATTCTAAAGGTAAATTCAAGAATTGATTCTGGCAAGATAGAGTCTGCTCTAAAGCCCTTTATAGCAGACAAAACAAACTGGCGCAAAATGTTAAAAAATGAAGTAGAGTTAGTGGACTTGCTTGCAATAAGAAATGATCTGCTCATGAAGATACCTGGACTTTTAGAACAGCTAGAAGCTCAACATCTTGACGATGAAACGTTAAATATAAACTACCCTGTGTTAAAATATCCTTCAAAAATTGTGTCCTTAAACCTTGACAAGACACCAGTTGTTTCAGGGGTTTTAGATGGTATTAAAGGCCAATATTTATTGCTTGATAGTGGTGTGCTCAATCTGCGAAAATTTAGCTCATATCACGTTGAGCTATCTGTGTGAATAACTTAGAATAATGAACGAAAATTTTGCAAGAATAGACCGACTACCCACTTATGTTTTTGCAATTACAAACGAACTAAAGGCAAAAGCACGGGCCAAAGGCGAAGACATTATTGACTTTGGAATGGGCAATCCAGACCAGCCTACACCAGCTCATATTGTTGAAAAAATGGTCGAGGTCGCTAGGCGAACAGATACTCACCGCTACTCTGCTTCAAGAGGCATCCCTCGCCTTCGCCGCGCAATCACCAATTGGTATAAAGACAGGTATGGCGTAAAGCTTGACCCTGAAACGGAGGCTATTGTTACCTTGGGCTCAAAAGAAGGGCTTGCTAATCTAGCACAGGCAATCGTAAGCAAGGGAGAAACGGTTCTTGTTCCAAGTCCTGCCTATCCTATCCATCCTTATGGGTTTGCTATAGCCGGAGCAGATATTAGGTCAGTTCCATGCGGTCCTGAGCATGATTTTTTTTCTGAGCTAGAAAAAGCCATTCAAGACACGTGGCCTAAGCCAAAGGCAATAGTTCTTAACTATCCGTCAAATCCAACATCTGAATGTGTTGAGCTGGATTTTTTTGAACGTGTAATCAAAATTGCAAAAGACCATCAAATTTGGGTTATTCAAGACTTAGCCTATGCTGATATTGTTTTTGATGGATACAAGGCTCCAAGCATTTTCGAGGTCGAGGGGGCAAAGGAAGTGGCAGTCGAGTTTTTTTCTATGTCAAAAAGCTACAATATGCCCGGCTGGAGAGTTGGCTTTATGGTCGGCAATAGCTCCCTAGTTTCTGCTCTTACTAAAATAAAATCATATTTAGATTATGGAATATTTACTCCAATTCAAGTGGCTGCCATTGAAGCTCTTGAGGGAGATCAGAACTGCGTTCAAGAAATATGTCAAATGTATCAGTCTAGGCGTGATATCCTTTGCTCGGGACTTGAAAGCATTGGGTGGAGCGTTGATAAACCAAAAGCAACGATGTTTGTGTGGGCAAAAATACCTGAGTATTATCGAGCCATGGGTTCTTTGGAATTCAGCAAAGAGCTGATTAATCGTGCCAAGGTTGGAGTTTCTCCAGGTGTTGGATTTGGAAACTATGGGGATGAGTATGTGCGCATTTGTTTAATTGAAAATGAGCATAGGATCCGCCAGGCAATTAGGGGCATCCGAAACATGTTTAAAGAAGACGGGCTTATAAAATGACCTTAGCCAAAGACTTTCTGGAAGCTAAAAATAAACGCATCACGCTCTTAGGGATGTCTGGTGTTGGAAAAACACACCTTGCAAAACTTATAGGCGAAGAGGGTGATTGGTTCCATTTTTCTGGTGACTATCGAATTGGCGCCAAACACCTCAAGGAAGAAATCATTGCCAATATTGCCAACAAAATGAGCTCCAATAATTGGCTTAAAGTGCTTTTAGAGAACAAATCTATTAGTGTCAACAGCCAAGTGACTTTTGACAACCTCGAACCGATATCGGCGTTTCTTGGAAAGGTTGGCAACCCCGAAGAAGGCGGACTTCCTATCAGTGAATTTATTCGCCGCCAAAGTCTTTTTTTTGAAGCAGAAAAAAAGACAATGCATGAAGTGCCAGAATTTATTGCAAAATCCCAAGCAAAAGGGTTTAGCCACTTTATAAATGATGCTGGCGGAAGTCTTTGTGAGCTTGAAGACCCGAAACTTTTTAAGTTGCTCTCTGCTAATACCCTTATTATCTATATTAAAACTAGCAAAGAAAACGAGCATGCGCTTATTGAGCGGGCCAAAGAAAACCCGAAGCCAATGTATTACAATCCTGTTTTTTTTCAGCGCTCAATAAAGAACTACCTGACCGAAAACAATTTAGAGTATGCTGCAGAAATCAGCCCAGACTCATTCGTTAGCTGGGTTTTTCCAAAGCTTATTGAAGACAGGCTTAAAAAATATTCTAAAATTGCAAACAAGTATGGCTGCACTATTCAAAGCGACGACCTCCATAGCTGCAGCTCTGCAAATGATGTGATTGATTTAATCTCTAGCGCACTCTGAAACCATGCCACTTATAGCAAACACCAATCTGCCTTCCTTTGAACGCCTTGAAAAGCAAGGGGAAACAATACTCTCCGAAGAAAGGGCCTCTCATCAGGCCATTAGAGCTCTTCATATAGGCCTGCTGAACATGATGCCAGATTCTGCACTCGAGGCGACTGAAAGACAGTTCTTTAGGTTGATTGGTCGCTCTAACCAAGTGCTTCAGCTCTATATTCATCCATTCTCAATTCCTAGCATCAAACGAGGCAAAAAGGCCTCAGAGCATATTGACAAGCATTACAAAACCTTTGATGAAATAAAGGACCATGGTCTTGATGCTCTAATTATTTCTGGGGCAAATGTATCTCATCCAGACCTTGAGAAAGCGCCTTTTTATAAAGAGCTTCGCCAAGTAGTTGACTGGGCCTACGATAATGTTACCTCAACGCTTTGTTCTTGCCTTGCTACTCATGCTGTTTTAGAGTTCATGTACTCACAAAAACGCACCCCAAATGGCAAAAAACACTGGGGGGTTTTTCCTCATCAGGTCGTTGATAGAACTCACCCGCTGGTCAAAGGCGTGAACACGCGTTTTGATATTCCACACTCCCGCTTCAATGGAATTTCTGAAGCTCAGTTTAAAAAAGCAGGAGCAAAGGTTTTAGCTACCAGCTCGGTTGGAGTTCATTTAGCTGTGAGTCAAGACCAGTTTCGGCTTGTTTTTTTTCAAGGGCATCCAGAGTATGACTCAATTAGTCTTCTGAAAGAATATAAAAGGGAGGTCTCTATATATTTGGAGGGAGGTCGCCCAGACTATCCGCCTTTTCCAACCAACTATTTATCGTCACAAAACTGCGCCATTCTAGATGAATACAGGTCAAGATTAGAAAACAATTCGGCCACTATCGCAGACTTTCCAGAGGCGCTTATTATGAAAACAATAGACAACACATGGCACGACAGCGCTAGCGCCGTTATCAACAACTGGATTGGTTGCTTTTATCAAGTAACCAATGTAGAAATTAAGTTGCCATTTATGGAGTCAGTAGACCCACAAAACCCACTTGGTTTATAAAAGTGACAGAACTGGCCAAGGAGCTATTAATTTGGTTTAAGAGCCATGGAAGAAAAAACCTTCCATGGCAGTCTTCTCCGCCAAACATTTATCATGTTTGGCTTTCTGAAGTGATGCTCCAACAAACCCAAGTATCCACCGTTAAAGATTACTTCAATGACTTCATTAAGGCATTTCCAGATATACATGCACTGGCTTCAGCTGGCGAAGACAAAGTAATGGCGCTTTGGGCGGGACTTGGGTATTATAGCCGGGCTCGAAACCTTCACAAAACTGCAAAGATAGTATCTGCTAAGTATAAAGGGGTGTTTCCTAAAAACGAGTCTGAGTTGATCTCATTGCCTGGAATCGGCCCATCAACTGCTGGGGCAATCTTGTCTTTAGGAAGCAACCTAAGGTCGCCAATACTTGATGGCAATGTTAAAAGAGTTCTTACGAGATATCACATGTTAGATGGCCATTATTCAGAGGCGCCTGTGATGAAGAAACTTTGGAGTCTTGCCAACTTTCACACCCCCTCAGAGAAAAATGCAGAGTACACTCAAGCAATAATGGACATTGGAGCAACAGTTTGTGTTCCAAAAAACCCTTTTTGTGACAAATGTCCAATCTCAACCGGCTGTGAAGCATTCATCAACAATGCGCAACTGCTTTTCCCGAAGAAAAAAACAAAAACAGCCCCAAAGCCTGAAAAAAAAATAGTTTTTCTGATTTATCTTAATGAAAAAAAAGATGTTTTTTTGATGAAGAGGCCAAGTCCAGGGGTTTGGGGCGGGCTTTGGTGTTTTGAAGAGTGTCAAGAGACAAAAACAATGATTGAAAAAACAATAAAAATACATAACAGCAGAGCAACAGTTATTCGTCGCCTCGAAAAATTTAAACACGCCTTTACTCATTATAATTTATGGATTACCCCCATAATAATTAACTCTCCAGGTGGCAAAAAAAATTACTTTAAAACAAACACTCTTTTAAAGGGAGTGCCTGCGCCTGTTAAAAAAATAATTCAGTCACTTTAATGATAAATAAAGAATGTTATCGACAGTAAAATACGCTTATGGAATTAATTAGGGGACTTCACAATCTAAAAAGCCTGTCTGGGTGCGTTTTAACTATTGGTAATTTTGATGGGATTCATGTCGGCCATCAAGAAATACTAAAAAAACTTGTAAAAAAAGCCGAAGAACTTGGGCTTCCTTCTCTAGTCATTTCCTTTTCAGTAACCCCTGAAACCTTTTTTGGCAGACCTAAGGCCAGAATTAACAACTTCCGAGATAAGCACCTACTGCTTGAATCCCTTGGAGTTGATAAGCACCTTTTAATTAGATTCAATAAGTCTTTTTCTGAGCTAAAAGCTGCTGACTTCGTTAATAAAGTGCTTGTTGAAAAAACAGGGGTGCGATACTGCCTTGTTGGTGATGATTTTCGCTTTGGAAAAGGCCGAGAGGGTGACTTCTCTATGCTCAAACAAATGTCTTTAGAGCATAACTTTGAATTACAAAAAATTAAAGGTGTTTCAATAGAAGGCCTTCGTGTCAGCAGCTCTGAAATAAGGAATATGCTCTCAAAAGGAGACTTTAAAAGCGCCGAAATCTTTTTGGGAAGACCTTTTTCAATAAGTGGAAAAGTAGCACATGGAGACCAAATAGGAAGAACGATAGGCTTTCCTACAGCAAATATAGGCATAAAAAGAAAGCTTAGCCCGGTGTTAGGGGTTTATAGCGTAAATATTGTGCATAATTCTGACACCTACGCTGGAGTTTGTAATGTCGGAAGGCGTCCTACACTTGGCGGCACAAAAACACTTCTAGAGGTTTTCATTTTTGACTTTGACCAAGAAATCTATGGTGAGTATGTTAACGTTATTTTTAGACAAAAGTGCCGAAACGAAATCAAGTTTGGGTCGTTTGATGAATTGAAAAAACAAATAGAAAGGGATGTCGAAAAGAGCCAGGGATACTTTAAAACCCCCACAAACTAGAGCATAAGCCTCCATGAAAGCTGCTCTTCAGCTAAAAAAGGAATAACTTTAGAGTCAGAAAAACTATAGCTTTTTGGAACCATCCATGGCCTTTTTTCAAGCGTGATTATTTCTGTATTTCGCTTCAAACCATAAAAATCTGCCCCGTAGTTCGAAGCAAAGCCTTCTAACATATCAAGCTTGTTTGCTTTTTCAAAGGCATCAGCATAGAGCTCGATTGCGGCATGAGCACTAAAAACTCCCGCACAACCGCAAGCTGACTCTTTTTCATTTTGATAATGAGGGGCTGAATCTGTCCCAAGAAAAAATTTAGGATTTCCAGAGGTTGCTGCTGCAATTAAAGCGTCTTGATGAGGGACTTTTCTTTTAAGAACAGGCAGGCAATAATAGTGGGGTTTGATTCCACCAACAAGCATATGATTTCTATTGGCTAGAAGGTGGTGGGCAGTGATTGTCGCACCTATGGTATCCCGAGACTGTGTAACAAAGTCAACCGAGTCCTTTGTTGTAATATGCTCCAAAACTACCCTTAGCCCTGGAAACTTATTAGTAAGAGGCTCAAGTATTGTTTCTATAAACACAGCCTCCCTGTCAAATATGTCTATATCATCATGAGTAACTTCGCCATGAACTAAAAGAGGGATGCTTTCTTTTTGCATTTGTTCTAAAGCTGGATAGACATTTGGCAAGCTTGTCACCCCGCTCTCTGAGTTTGTGGTTGCCCCAGCAGGGTAGAGCTTTACAGCATAGACATGCTCTTCATTGCTTGCATTAATGATGTCTTGTTTAGTCGTATTATCAGTAAGATACAAAGTCATCAGAGGGTTAAAGTTTGAGCTTTTTGGCAGCGCGCTAACAACCTCCTTTCGATAATCTAGTGCCTGTTTGACTGTTTTAACTGGAGGGGAGAGGTTTGGCATTATAATTGCCCTACCCATCTGTCTAGCTGTCATACCAACAACTGATCTCATAGCCTTTCCCTGCCTCAAATGAAGGTGCCAGTCATCAGGCCTAGCAAGTTTAATTTGCTTAATCAGCGGCTTAGCTAGCATAGAGTTAAATCATTACCCATGACACTGCTTGTATTTTTTACCCGATCCACATGGGCAAGGATCATTTCTGCCCACCTTAACATTTCTTTTTGCTGTTTGTGGGGTTGCTCTTCTGGAGGGAGACGCCTTTCTTTGGGGCGGCTCAGGGCTGTCTGCCCGCGCCCTCTCCTCAATAATTTCTTTTTGTTGCGCGCTAACTTGTTCAAGATTTACACTACTCAGTGCCTTCACAATTTCAATATTAATTGTGTCAAGAAGCTGCGTAAACATATCAAATGACTCTCTCTTATACTCTTGCACTGGGTTCTTTTGGCCATATCCACGAAGGTTTACGCTTTGTCTAAGCTGGTCCATTACGGCTAGGTGCTCTTTCCAGTGATGGTCTAGAGCTCTGAGCATAACAGCTTTTTCAAATGTCCTCATAGTATCAGCGCCAAGATTTTTTTCTTTGGCTTCATGAGATGCTGCAAAGCCAGACTGAATCATTTTAAGAATTTCATCAACATCCATTCCTTCATCAATCATTCCTTTAAGAGGAATATCAGTACCATATGACTCTAATAAAGCGCGCTGAAGTCCGTCAACGTCCCAATCCTCCTCGAGTACTTTTGGCGAGATATGTTGTGCAAAGAGGTCGCTTATAACCTCATCTCGAATTGTTTCAAAACGATCCTTAACATCTTCTTTGCCCATTAGCTCGTCTCTTAACTCATAGACAACCTTTCGCTGGTCGTTTGCTACGTCGTCATACTCTAAAAGGTGCTTTCGGGCATCATAATGCATCCCCTCGACTTTTTTCTGCGCATTGGCGATAGTTTTATTCAGCCAACTGTGCTCTAAAGCCTCTCCCTCTTTCATACCTAATTTTTTCATCATGCTTGCTGTCTTTTCAGAAGCAAATATTTTCATTAAGCTATCTTCTAAAGACAAGTAGAATCGGGTAGATCCAACATCCCCCTGTCTAGCAGCCCGGCCTCTTAGTTGATTATCAACTCGGCGAGATTCATTCCTTTCTGTTCCAATAATATGAAGGCCTCCTGCCTTAATTACGGTATCATGATTTTCAGCCCAAGATTTTTTGTCTGACTCACTAGCGCCTTCTACCGGCCTCCCTCCAAGAACAATGTCTGTTCCACGACCAGCCATATTGGTCGAAATTGTTACAGCGCCAGGGGCTCCAGCATTTGCAACTATCTCAGCCTCGCGCTCATGTTGTTTTGCGTTGAGAACTTCATGCTTAATTTTGTTTTTCTTGAGAATGTCAGAAACACTCTCTGAACTTTCAATACTACTGGTTCCAACAAGAACTGGTTGCAGCCTTTCTTGACACTCAACAATGTCTTTAAGCACTGCATCAAGTTTTTCATCCATGGTTCCGTAAATCAAGTCCGAGAAGTCTGTCCTGGCTGAGGCGGTGTTAGGTGGAACAACAACAACCTCTAGGCCATAAATATCTTGTAGTTCAGCAGCTTCTGTCTCAGCAGTTCCAGTCATACCAGAAAGCTTGCCATACAGCCTAAAATAATTTTGATATGTTATTGATGCTAAGGTTTGGTTTTCTTGCTTAATGCTGACATTTTCCTTAGCCTCTATTGCCTGGTGAAGACCTTCTGACCACCTTCTACCTTCCATTGTTCTTCCAGTAAACTCGTCCACGATTATTACTTCATCATTCTTAACTATGTAATGTACGTTTTTTTGAAAGAGTACATGCGCCCTTAGCCCAGATATAAGATGCTGCAGCAAAATAATATTGCTTGGATCGTATAGAGTAGATCCTTCAGTCAATGCGCCTGCCTCAATAAGCATGTTTTCTGCTTTTACATGGCCATCATCGCTCAAAAATACTTGCTTATGTTTCTCGTCAACCGTATAGTCTCCAGGTGTTATGATTTCTAATTCTTTTCCCTGGCCTCTCTCTATTTGGAGGGTAAACCTTGGAATCATTGTGTTGATAGCCTTATAAACTTGGCCATGATCGCCACTTGGTCCTGATATGACCAAAGGGGTTCTGGCCTCATCAATCAAGATTGAATCAACTTCATCGATAATTGCAAAAGAAAGGTCTTGGAGCATTTTTTGATCACTTGAAAAAGCCATGTTATCTCTTAGATAATCAAAACCAAGCTCATTATTTGTGGCGTATGTGATGTCGCACGAATATGCTTTTTGCTTTTCCTCTCCAGACATGCCTGATATTGAAGTTCCAACAGTGAGGCCCAGGAAAGAAAAAATCTTACCCATCCACTCTGCGTCCCTCGACGCCAAATAGTCATTAACTGTAACAACATGAACCTTATTGCCAAATATTGCATTAAGATAAGCTGGTAGCGTAGCAACCAGAGTCTTTCCTTCTCCTGTTCCCATTTCAGAGATGCACCCTTCATGAAGAACCATTCCGCCAATAAGCTGAACATCGTAATGCCTTAATCCAAGCGTTCTTTGACTAGCCTCTCTAACCGCTGCAAAAGCCTCAGGAAGAATATCTTCTGTAGTTTCATTATTTTTTGCTCTTTGCTTGAGTCTGGCAGTTATTGAAGAAAGCTCATCGTCACTCATAGACTCCATTTGTGACTCTAGGGCATTGATCTTTGCTACCTGGCCGCTATATTTTTTGATAAGGCGATCATTGCGAGAGCCAATAACCTTTGATAAAACATTATTTATAATACTCATTGAAGAACAAAACATTAGTTGACAAAACTGTGGTATTTTCTCACATATGCAGGATAAAACTAAAGAAAACCCGACAAATTTTACCCCTGGTGGCAGCCTTGGCCTTTTGTTTGAAAAGGCTAAGTCTCACAACCACTTTAATGAACTTTTGAAGAAAGAGCTTCCTCGAGAGCTTGCTGGACTCTCTTTATGTTTAATTGAAAACAACAAAGTCTTTCTTGCAGCAAAAAACCCCTCAACTGCTTTTCGAGCAAAGAAGCAAAAAAATAAACTTTTGTCGATCATTAACAAAATCGATGGGCTCTCAAATATTGAATTGTTATCGATCAGTGTTGATGAAAAAAATACTAGTTAAGTTGAATCATTTTTGCTTTTAAATTTTGCCTCTATACATTATAATAGTGCGGTTTTAAAACTTAACATCGCCTAGAATTTATATGTCTGAACAAACTATTGATTTAAAAAAGAGACGCTTTTTGACACAAGCAACTGGTGTTGTTGGTGCTGTTGGGGTTGGCTTCGTAGCCTGGCCCTTCCTGTCAACATGGAAACCATCAGCCAAAACTAAAGCTGCAGGAGCTCCAGTTGATGTCGACATTTCAAAGCTTGAATCAGGTCAACTTGTGAGAGTTTTGTGGCGAAAAAAGCCTGTTTGGGTTTTTAAAAGAGATAAGTCTGCTCTAGACGCCCTTACATCGGAAGAATTAATGAGCAAGCTAGCAGACCCAAGTGGAACCGGAAATTCAAAAAATCAACAACCAAAATATGTGTCTTCAAGTTTTCGCTCAATAGAGAACAAAGAAGAGGTTGCTGTGATAGTTGGTGTTTGCACACACCTTGGCTGCTCTCCTACATATAGACCAGAGCCAGGCGCTTCTGACCTAGGTGGTGATAGCTGGAAAGGTGGGTTCTACTGTCCGTGTCATGGCTCTAAGTTTGACCTTGCTGGTCGTGTTTATGCGGGGGTCCCAGCACCAACAAATCTTGAAATACCGCCATATCAGTATGTGACTGATTCACTTATTCGAGTTGGCATTGATCATAAAAATACATAATTAATCAGTATGAAAAAAAATCAAAGCTGGATAGACCAAAGGTTCCCTCTCTCAAAAGTTTGGAACGAACATTTAGCAGAATACTACACGCCAAGAAACTTTAATTTTTGGTATTTCTTTGGTGGGCTTGCCGTGCTAATGCTTGGTATGCAACTAATTACAGGGATATTTTTAACAATGTACTACAAGCCAGATGCGGCTAACGCATTTGCCTCAGTAGAATACATTATGAGAGATATCGAATGGGGCTGGCTAATTCGCTACCTTCACTCTACAGGCGCATCAGCATTTTTTGTAATTATTTATCTTCACATGTTTAGGGCTCTTCTTTATGGCTCTTACAAGGGTCCAAGAGAATTTCTATGGATTTTAGGAATGCTTCTTTACGTTTTGCTTGCTGCAGAGGCGTTTTTTGGGTATGTCCTTCCTTGGGGGCAGATGTCTTTTTGGGGTGCTCAAGTAATTATCTCTCTGTTTGGCTCTGTGCCAGTTATTGGGCCAGACCTATTGGTATGGATACTGGGTGACTATGCTGTTGGAGACGCCACCCTGAATCGCTTTTTCTCTCTTCACGTAATTGTATTACCATTGCTTTTAGTGGTTCTAGTTTTTCTTCATTTGGTTGCACTTCATCATGTTGGCTCTAACAACCCTGATGGTATTGAAATTAAAGAGAACAAAGATAAAGATGGCATCCCTAAAGATGGTATTCCTTTTCACCCATACTTTACAATCAAAGACAGTATGGTTGTTGTAGGCTTTATATGGATTATGTGCGCGGTGATTTTCTATGCGCCTGCTCTTAATGGTTATTTCTTAGAGCATGCCAACTTTGTCGAAGCAAATCCTCTTAAAACGCCTGAGCATATTGCCCCTGTATGGTACTTAACTCCTTTTTATTCAGTCTTAAGGGCGATACCACCAATGTTTGGCTCTCAATTTCCAGGTGTTTTGGCTATGTTTGCTGCAATTCTTATCTTTTTTGCATTGCCATGGCTGGATCGAAGCCCAGTTAAATCAATACGCTATAGAAGCCCTATTTATAAGTGGGCTCTAGGCATTTTTGTTGTTAGCTTTGTTATGCTTGGCTGGTTAGGACTAAAACCTGTAACCCCAACATATGCTTTATTGGGGAGAATTGCAACAGTACTATATTTTGCCTATTTCATTTTAATGCCTTGGTACACTTCAATTGGAAAAACAAAAGAAGTGCCATTAAGAGTTACGGAGTAATATATGAAAAGTTTGAAAACTCTAGCTCTTGTCTTTTCTTTATCGCTTTTATCATTGAATGGGTTTGCTGCGAGCAAAGTTCACCTTGACCACGCTGATACAGACATTATGGATAGAGCCTCTCTTCAAAACGGTGCTAAGCTTTTTATGAATTATTGCTCGGGTTGTCACGCAATAAGCTTTATGCGCTACAACAGAATAGGTAGTGATTTGGGCTTGTCAGATGAGTTGATTGCCCAAAACCTTATGTTTGCAGGCAATAAACCAGGCGAACCAATGGTTACTGCAATGCCAGAAAATGCCGCATCGAAGTGGTTTGGAGGAGTGCCTCCAGATCTTTCTCTAGTTGCAAGATCAAAAGGAACAGACTGGATCTATACTTACCTAAGAAGCTTCTATGAAGACGAATCAAGAATATTCGGCGTAAATAACAAGGTTCTAGTCAATGCATCAATGCCTGATGCGCTCTGGTCCCTCAGAAAAGATCAGTCTGAAGCTGAATTCGACAATAGTGTTCGTGATATTACAAACTTCTTAGATTATGTCGGCGAACCAGCAAAGCTCATTCGCTTGCAGCTTGGCAAGTGGGTTCTCTTGTTTTTAGGTGTCTTATTTATTCTTGTTTATATGCTTAAAAAAGAATACTGGAAAGATGTCAAGTATGGCGTTTGGAGACGTCGCGACTAATTTCTGTTACAATCTTTCATCGCTTCTGTCTTCTGCTGTGCTGACTGAATATTAAACTAAACTGGTAAAAATATGCTATCAAAACCTAACCCCGCTTCTACAACACTATACTCTGCATCGCAAGAACTTGAGTCTCACGCTGTAAGATTCATTATGGCGCACAAATCGATTGAAAGAGAAGTGGTAGAAGTCAGCTTTGAGGAAATGCCTGAAGAAGTTCTAGAACTCAATCCATGCGAAACACTGCCCACTCTTTTTGACAGAGGCATGGTTCTGTACGACCTTTCTGTGATCATGGAGTATCTCGATGAGCGTTTTCCCTTCCCCCCTCTTTTGCCGGTGGACCCAATTGAAAAAGCTGAAAAGCGCCTTCTAATCTATCGCTTTACAAGAGCAGATGGCTGTTGGTATGAGTTAGTTAACACTATCCTTAACGGAAACAAAAAAGAGGCGGACGCAGCAAGAAAAACTTTGAACGGAAACTTGTTAGAGTTGCTCCCTCTTTTTGCTCATAAGCCATATTTCAAAAGTGACACAATGACTCTAGTTGATGTTTGTATTGCACCAATTCTTTGGAGGCTTGATGTTTTAGGAATATCACTGGGTGAAAAAGCTAAGCCAATCAAAGATTATGCAAATAGGCTTTTTGAAAAAGAAGGCTTTCATGACAGTCTTACTTTTGCTGAAAAAGACTTCAATTAATTAGCAAATGTCAGGAGTTATTCCCTATCTTATTCGCGCTTATTGTGACTGGATAGAGGATAACAAGCTTACGCCATATTTGCTTGTAAATACAAAAAGTGTTGGCGTAGTTGTTCCTGAGGGGCATGATGCAAACGGAAAAATGGTCTTAAACATTAGCTCTTCTGCAACTGTTGGTCGTACTATTAATAACGAAGCAATAATCTTTAAAGCGCGCTTTCAGGGCAAGTCGCAAAAAATTGTTGTGCCGTGTAATGCGGTTCTATCAATTTATGCTCATGAAAATGGTGAGGGCATGATGTTTGATATGCCAAAATCTGATCAAGAAAAAAACGACAAAAAACCAAGCCTTAAAATTCTAGATTAGTTTCTCTATCTCAGCGCAAAAAGGCTTTTGCTTGTTTTTTGAATATTCTAAGACTGGGGCTTTAGTATAAGCCCTTAATGCCTGAGCATTAGATAGATGATTTGGCGTCATTTCATTAAGAACAACACAGGCTATATCCAAATTATTAGTTTGAGCGGCATTGATTGATAAAAGCGCCTGGCCAATTGCACCAAGCTCATCTTTAACCACGATGATGATTGGCATTTTTAGCTCAATCGCTAGGTCAGAGTTGAGCGCATTGTTTGCGATAGGGGAGTATATGCCTCCAGCCCCCTCAACGAAAACAAATTGCTCTCCTATCTTTGATTGGCAGGCTTTAACAAGGTCAAAAAGCCCTAGGGGCCTATCAGCGAAGACGCTTGCCTCTTCGGGGCTCGCCTCAAGCTCATAACAAAATGGGCACACTACATCTATATCCTCTCCAGAAGCACATGCTTCATTAAGCTTAATAGCATCTTTTGGAACATAAGAGCCGTTTACCATTTCGCAGTCTGTTTCTACTGGTTTTCTTACAACAATTTTTCTTCTTTTTCTAAGATGCTTTATTATTTCGACTAAAACGGTTGTTTTTCCAACCTCTGTGTTGCTTCCAGTGATAAAAACTCCATTCATAAAGACATTTTAGACCAAGTTGCTGACTCCAAAGTCGTCATAAAAGTATAATGTCGTCAATGCAAAATAATCTTAAAACAAGCTTTTGTGGGATCACTCTTAACTCCCCAATCATTTTGCTCTCAGGATGTGTAGGGTTTGGCGAGGAGTACACTAGAATCAAAGGTTTTTCCAATTCTGATGTGGGTGCTGTTTGTTTAAAAGGAACCACTCTGGCTCCGCGACTTGGAAACAAAGCGCACAGAATTGCAGAAACCCCAAATGGTATGCTGAATGCCATTGGACTTCAAAATCCAGGAACAGATACTGTGATTAATGATATCTTGCCTGCTCTAGACAAAGATGAAACTCGTTTTATCATTAATATCTCTGGATCTAGTGTTGAGGAATATGGGGAAATTGCAAAACACTTTGATGACACCGATATAGATGCTATAGAAATTAATATTTCTTGCCCTAATGTAAAAGAGGGTGGTGTTGCTTTTGGAAATGACCCCGATATGTCATTTCGTGTAGTAGAAATATGTCGCAAGAACACTAATAAACCCATAATCACCAAACTATCGCCCAATCAAACTGATATTGCTGGGAATGCTCTACGCTGCATTGATGCTGGTAGTGATGGACTCGCGGTCATAAATACGGTTATGGGAATGGCTATAGATATCGAAAAAAAACAACCCGTTATTGGCAACAACCAAGGTGGGCTCTCTGGTCCCGCTATCAAGCCAATTGCACTTCTTAAAGTTCACCAGGTATACGAGGTTAGCAAGAAACACAACATACCCATAATTGGACAGGGCGGCATTGTTACTGCTGAAGATGCAATAGAGTTTATAATTGCAGGCGCTGACACAGTGGGCATTGGCACTGCATTGTTTTACGATCCACTTATTTGTAAATCAATTAACGACGGAATAAGTAGCTATTTAGACGCACACAAACTTGACAATGTGAGTTCTCTTGTCGGAACACTAAGCTTAAATTAATTAATCACCGATCAACAATGCAATACGAATACAACGCCAAAAATATTGAAAAAGAAGCTCAAGACTATTGGGCAAAGAATAACTCATTTGTTGTAACTGAGGATCCAAAAAAAGAAAAGTATTACTGTCTATCTATGTTGCCATATCCTTCAGGAAGGCTTCACATGGGGCATGTTCGCAACTATAGCATTGGCGATGTGATCTCACGATACCAAAAAATGCTGGGTAAAAATGTGATGCAGCCCATTGGCTGGGATGCTTTTGGACTGCCAGCAGAGAATGCGGCCATTAAAAATAAAGTGCCGCCAGCAGGCTGGACATATGAAAACATTGGCCACATGAAAGAGCAGTTGATTGAACTAGGCTTTGGTTATGACTGGTCAAGAGAGTTGGCAACATGTCATCCTGAATATTACAAATGGGAGCAATGGTTTTTTATAAAACTCTTTGAAAAAGGCTTAGTTTATAAGAAAAAAGCAATTGTTAACTGGGATCCTGTTGATCAAACTGTTTTAGCAAATGAGCAGGTAGTAGAGGGTTGTGGTTGGCGCTCAGGCGCACCTGTTGAAAAGAAAGAAATCTCGCAATGGTATATGAAAATAACTGATTATGCTGATGAGCTTTTAGCAGACATTCAAAACCTACAAGGTTGGCCAGATGCGGTTAGGATGATGCAAACAAACTGGATAGGAAAATCAGTCGGTCTAGATATAAATTTTAAGATTGGTACTGCAAGCTCTCTAACAGTTTATACAACAAGACCTGATACACTTTTCGGTGTTACCTATCTGGCCATTGCTGCAGAGCACCCTATTGCAATTGAGGCAGGAAAAAATAACCAAGAAATCCAAACTTTTCTTGATGATTGTAAAAAAATGGAAACGGCCGAAGCCGCCATGGAAACAATGGAAAAGAAAGGGATTGATTCTAAGCTGAAATGCATCCATCCTCTAACAGGCGAAGAGGTATCAATCTGGATTGCTAATTTTGTCCTTATGGGATATGGCACCGGCGCAGTCATGAGCGTTCCCGCACACGACCAAAGAGACTATGAGTTTGCAAAAAAATACGACATACCTATAGTGAATGTTATTTCTGATAAAAACGGTTTTGTAGACACATCAAATGAGGCCTACGTTGAAAAAGGTGTGCTCATTAACTCAGGTGAATTTACTGGCCTAGGTTTTGACGAAGCATTTGAGGCCATCAGCAAGAAACTATCCAGCCTTTCAATGGGCGAGGAAAAGACAAACTACCGCCTTAGGGATTGGGGAGTATCTAGACAGCGATACTGGGGTTGTCCTATACCAATAATACACTGTTCAGAGTGCGGCGCTGTTCCTGAAGATCTTGATAGGCTTCCTGTCAGGCTGCCAGAAAATGTCTCTATAGATGGTGCAGGATCACCACTTAAACAAATGTCAAGCTTTGTTAAAACTAAATGTCCAAACTGTAAGGGCGAAGCGCAGAGAGAGACTGACACCTTTGACACTTTTTTTGAATCATCGTGGTATTTTGCGCGATATACCTGTGTGGATCAAAAGGAAGCGATTTTGGATGAGAGGGCAAATTACTGGCTGCCTGTAGACCAATACATTGGTGGAATAGAGCATGCTATATTACATCTTTTATACTCTCGTTTTTTTACGAAACTCTTGCGCGATGAGGGCATTGTAAAAACTAGCGAACCATTTACAAACCTACTGACTCAAGGCATGGTTTTAAAAGATGGTGCAAAAATGAGTAAATCCAAAGGGAATACGGTTGACCCCCAAGAGATGATTTCAAAGTATGGTGCAGACACTGCTCGTCTGTTTATCTTGTTTGCAGCTCCACCAACTCAAGACCTAGAGTGGTCCGACTCAGGAATAGAGGGGGCTCATAGGTTTATTAATAAATTCTTTAGATTAGTAACCGGCTTTATTAAACTAAAAGAGGGTGTGGAGATTTCCAAAATAGATGATTTAAATCTAAATGAAGAGCAGAGGTCTATTCGTCAAAAGACTCACTTGGCACTGAAAAAAGTTGGCGATGACTTTGGAAGAAGGCATTCGTTCAATACTGCTATTGCAACTATGATGGAACTTAACAACTTGGTTTCTAGGTATGCGGACACTTCCCAACAAGGTATAGCAGTAAAACAAGAGGCTATTGAGATAATGGTCAAATGTTTAAGCCCTGTGATGCCTCATGTTTGTCATCATTTGTGGTTTTTATTAGGCGGAAAAAATGCTGTAGTAGATTCGCAGTGGCCCGAAGTTGATGAGTCTGCGCTGATTCAAGAAAGAGTGCAAATCATTGCTCAGGTTAATGGAAAGCTAAGATCTAAAATCATGGCGCCTCTTGATTCGGACAACCAGGCTGTTCAAGAAATTGCACTTTCAGATGAAAAAATTGTTAAATTCACAATGGATAAACAAATAATTAAAGTAATTGTAGTGCCAAATAAACTAATAAATATTGTGGTCAGAGACAAGTGAAGAAGGATTCATTGGTCTAGCATTTTCTCTATTTGCTCTCTTAAAATTAATTCCATTACAAACCCCATCTTGCCTCCTGGCACAACCAATGTGTTTGGTCTAGACATAAAGGATCCTGCAACCATATCTTGTAGATAAACAAAGTCACAGTATTTATGATCTTGAAACCTGACAACAACAAAACTCTCGTCCTGAGTGGGTATATCCCTTGCAATAAAGGGGTTTGAAGTATCAACGGTTGGAACGCGCTGAAAATTAATGTGTGTTCTTGAAAACTGAGGAGTGAGGTAATTTATGTAGTCCCACATTCTTCTGTGAATTGTATCTACCGTTGCCTCAGCAGAATACCCTCTATGCTCTTTATCTCTATGAATTTTTTGAATCCATTCAAGATTAACAACTGGAACAACCCCAATCAAAAGATCTACAAATTTTGCAGCGTCAATTGGTCCATCTTTAACGCCTCCATGAAGCCCCTCATAAAACAAAAGATCACTCTCTCTTCCAACCTCCTTCCACTCTGTGAATTCACCCGCGCCTCTTCCAAACGGAATGCCCTCTTCATCTGTGTGAATATAGTAACGTCTTTTACAGTATCCGTTTTCACCATAATCTTTAAAGGTTTTTTCTATAAGATCAAAATGATTAGCCTCGGGGCCAAAATGACTAAAATGTTTATTTCCTATCTTGTTTTTCTTTTCCATGGCAGCTGCCATTTGCTTTCTATCGTATTTATGGAAGCTGTCCCCTTCTATCACAACTGGTTTTGCACCCACTCTTTCAAAAATATGGTTGAACGCATTTTTAACTGTAGATGTGCCTGCTCCTGAAGAGCCGGTGATTGCGATCACAGGATGTTTCTTTGACATAACCCTACCATTTGTAAGTAATTAGATTATTATCATACAAAGGGGGTTGGCTAGTTGGTAATAAAATTCATTGCCCTAATTAGCTGAATTCAAGTTATTAGAGCAACCAAAAACTAAAAATCTAGGTTGTCAACTTTGAGTGCATTGTCCTCAATGAAGTTCCTTCTTGGCTCCACTTCATCTCCCATAAGGGTTGTAAAGACGTCGTTTGAAGCAATCGCATCCTCAATCTTAACTCTAAGCATAACCCTAGTCTCAGGATTCATTGTGGTATCCCAAAGCTGGTCTGGATTCATTTCACCAAGGCCTTTATATCTTTGGAAGCCCTGACCTTTCCTTGCTTCGTTTAAAAGAAACTCAAGTGCAGTGGTGAAATCTGGTGTCTTTAGTTCTTTTGCGCCTTTTTGAATATATGACTCATCATTAAACATACTCTCTACTTCGCTAGAATAGCTCTCAATGTTATGATAGTCCTTAGACCCAAAAAAAGCCTCATCTAGAACCGATGTGTCTGTTTCAACCCCATAAGTTCTCATGGTGTAGCTAATCGCATCACCGGAGTAATTAAGTGTATGGCTTTCAGCCATAGAGCTATTTTGGTTCATTTTTTCTTGAAGGTTTTGACACCACTCCTTGGCAGAATTAGCCTCTTTCAAGTTCAGTTTCGGCATACCCAAAATAGACTTTAAGAGCAGTTCATTGTATTTTTTTGACAGCCTATCAATAACACCGATGGTTTTATAGTATTTGTTTACAACTTTCTCTAACGCAACGCCTTGAATAGCGGGCGCATCTGAAGATACAAATAAGCTTGCATCATGGATAGCTTCTTGTTGCAAATATTCATTGAGTTCAGCATCGTCTTTTAAATAACGCTCTTGTTTTCCTTTCTTAATTTTATAAAGAGGGGGTTGAGCAATAAACAGGTAGCCATTCTCAATCAGCTCTGGAAAGTGCCTATAAAAAAACGTTAAAAGCAAAGTTCTTATATGTGCCCCATCAACGTCAGCATCTGTCATGATAACAATCTTATGGTATCGTAATTTTTCAAGATCGTATTCCTCCTTACCAATGCCACATCCTAGCGCAGTAATGAGTGTACCAACCTCTTGAGAAGAAAGAATTTTTTCAAACCTAGCTTTTTCTACATTTAAGATCTTACCTTTAAGTGGAAGAATTGCTTGGGTTCTTCTATCTCTTCCTTGTTTGGCAGAGCCACCAGCAGAGTCACCCTCAACGAGAAATATTTCTGACTCGGCAGGGTCTTTAGTTTGACAGTCACTGAGCTTTCCAGGAAGGCCTGCAATGTCTAAAGCCCCTTTTCTTCTTGTCATTTCACGAGCTTTTCTGGCCGCGTCCCTTGCCCTAGATGCCTCAAAAATTTTACTAATGATTATTTTGGCTTCGGCTGGGTTTTCTAAAAGATACTCACCTAGTTTTTCGTTAACCGAAGATTCTACGGGCGCCCTAACCTCAGAAGAAACAAGCTTATCTTTGGTTTGAGATGAAAACTTAGGGTCGGGAACTTTAATAGATAAAATTGCAGTTAGTCCCTCTCGAGTGTCTTCGCCTGTAATGGCTGCTTTTTCTTTTTTTGCCAACCCTGAGGCATCAATAAAACTATTGAGTGTTCTTGTCAGCGCTGCTCTCAAACCAGCCAAGTGGGCTCCACCATCTCTTTGTGGTATGTTGTTAGTAAAACAATAGACGCTCTCCTGATAGGAGTCGCTCCACTGAAGAGCAACATCAACAGCGATGTCGTCTTTTTCGGTGGCAATTGAAATTATGTCACTATGGATAGGGTTTTTTGATTTATTAAGATGCTCAACAAAAGCTGTAATACCCCCCTCATAAACAAAAACATCTTTTTTATCACTTCTTTCATCAATAATTTCAATATGGACACCTGAATTTAAAAAAGAAAGCTCACGAAGTCGGTTTGATAGTGTTTCAAACTTATACACTGTTTCTGTAAAAATTTCTGCGCTAGGCTTGAAATGAATGATTGTTCCAGATTTATCGGTTTTTCCTGTTGTTTTGATTGGTGCTGAAGGCACACCAAGCACATAATCTTGCTCATAAACATCGCCATCCCTGTGAATGGTTAAATGAAGGGATTCTGATAAAGCATTAACTACGGAAACTCCTACACCATGCAGCCCTCCAGAAACTTTGTATGAATTATCATCAAACTTTCCACCAGCGTGAAGAACTGTCATAATAACTTCAGCAGCAGATATTTTTTCTTCAGGATGAATGTCAACAGGAATTCCTCTGCCATCGTCTGTAACAGATATAGAGTTGTCATCATGAATGATCACCTCTATTTTTGAACAATGGCCAGCTAGTGCCTCATCTATTGAGTTGTCTACAACCTCAAAAACCATGTGGTGTAAACCAGTGCCATCATCCGTGTCACCAATGTACATTCCTGGGCGCTTTCGAACGGCGTCCAAACCTTTTAAAACTTTAATATTTGAGGCTTGGTATTCTTCGGCCATATTTGCCCTTTTTAAATAAAATTTATTATACCACGGCTAATAACTTAGGCATTAAATCATCTACTTATTTTAAGGTTTTATAAATAATTGTTTATTGCTCTTAAAGCCCAGTAATGACGCCATTTTCGATATTATAAATAGCAGACGCTTTTTCTCTTAAAGGAAGTTTTTTGTTGCCTATATCAGTCATAAAAATTTGAACTTCTAAATCAGTCAGAAAGTCTAGTATTGATTTAATTTTTATATTGTCTAATTCGGAAGAAATGTCGTCTATAAGTACAATTGGTTTTTTACCTTTTTTAACCAACGCTAAAACTTGAAGCGCCCAAAAAACGATAGACATTTTCTTTTGTTCCCCTCTTGAAAGATAGTTTTCGCTTTGTCCGTTTAAGGAAAAATCAACACTGGCTCGATGCGGGCCATAATTTAAGTATTTGTTTCTCTCCAATGTTCTTTTGTTGTTTAATAAAAATGAGGTTATGTTTTGTTTGTTAAGAGGGTCAGTCTCCTTTGACCACCCATTTTGAAGCTCAAATATAAAACTAGAAGATGAGTCTAATAAATTTACAAAACTTTTAGATTTATTTTCGTTAAATATTGAAGAAAGTTTTTCTATATAGGTAATGCGATCCTGTGTAATATCTACTGAAAGACTAGCAAGTTGGGTTAGCCATTCATCAAGATGTATTTTTTCTCCATTACTCAATATGATGTTAATGTTTTTCAGTGTTTTTTTATATGAAGCGTAGGTTTTAAGTGTTTTGTCGTTTCCGTGGTATACACCCCAATCGAGATAAGATCTTTTAAGCTTTGGGGTTCCACCTACAACAAACCCACGATCAGGAGATATAATTTGAATGGGTAGAAGTTGACTTAAAAAACTATTACTAGGGATTTTTTTTCCATCAACTAAAACACGGCTCTTTTCTCGGCTTTTGCTCAAACTAATCTTTTGTTCATCCACAATTGCAGTGATTTGAATTTGACGATCATCAAAAGGAATAATGTCTTTAAGGTTTTTGGTTTTAAAAGACCTTCCGTGTCCCAAGTAATATAAAGACTCGATAAAGTTAGTCTTTCCCTGGCCATTTTTTCCAACAACTAAGTTGGTTGTAGCTATGGGATTAAAATATTGATCTGATAAGTTTCTAAACTTTAGAATATGGATCTTTTCGATAGTTGCCATTTGGCTTGATATCTAGATTCTCATCGGCATAATAATATATTGATAACTCTCATCATCTATAGCGCTGAGCAAGCAAGATTTGTTTTCACCGCCAGGTATCACCATGTTCACGCTCTGAGAAGAAAGCTTTTCTAAAACAGAAATTAAGTAGTGAATATTAAATGCTATTTCAAGCTCTTTTTCTTGTTTTGTAACCTCAATTTGAGTTTCAGCCCTTCCTCTTTCTGAGTGAGAAAAAATACTTAATTTGTCTTCCCTAAATACAAGCTTGACTCCCTTTGTTCTCTCGTCAACAAAGATTGAAGCCTGTTGAAGACTTGATAAAAAATCCTCCCTATTGATAACAATTGTATTGCTGAAATCTGTTGGCATTACTTGCTTATAGTTTGGAAAGTTCCCATCAATAAGGCGACTGATGATTTTTGTATTGCTGTCAATTAGTGAAAAGTAGTTGTCTGATAAGTGTATTTCAGCAATATCCTGAGAGCTTTTATTTAAAAGCTTAGTAAGCTCTAAAACTGCTTTCCTTGGCAAAATAACTGTCTTTTTTTCATCTAAATTATTAGTTTGACTGACCTCACCTATTGATAATCGGTGACCATCTGTCGCTACAACAGTCAATGAGTCTATGTTTAATTCAAAATACAGCCCATTTAAATAGGCCCTAATGTCTTGGTTTCCCATCGAGAAACTTGTATTTTCAATCAGCTCCTTTAAGGCTTCTTGTTTGATTTTTATAATACTAGTATTTTGTGTTTTTGGAAGCGCTGGAAAATCTAAATGGTTGAAGGTATTTAGCTCAAAAGTGTTTTTATTTGCGTTTAAATAAACTTTGTTTTCTTCAATTTTGAACTTAATTTGAGTTTTTTCAGGCAGCTTCCTAACAATATCGATTAGATCTTTGGCGTAAATAGTAAAAGTAACTTCTGAGCTGCTTTTGATTTTAGATGACGCACTTATTTCTAACTCCATATCTGTTGTTGTTAGTGTAAGTATGTTCTCACTTAATTGAATTAATACATGAGAAAGTATTGGGAGTGTTTGTTTTTTCTCCACAACACCGATGACAGTTTGAAGTGGCTCGATTAACTCTTCAACGCTTAATTCCGTGTTCATAATTTACCTTTCTATATAAATTAATTATTGTTACTATTAGTCTATGGGTTTCTTGTTAGTTTCTTTCATTTAATAATTAAAATCAATAACCTATCTTGTGATTATTTTGTTAGTATCTTTGCTGATTAGTTCTTAAGTTGTTAGTTATTAAACTAATTATAAAATGTTTTCATTCTTGCTAACAACACAACTAATAATTATTTTGTTTATAAGTTAGTAATTTTAATTTTAATGTTTTCTATGTCGTTTTTTATTTCCTCGTTTGTTTCAATTAGTGCTTTCAGTTTTTCACAAGAGTACAGTACAGTAGAGTGGTCACGATTTCCAAAATTTTGACCAATTTTTGCTAAAGACAAAGAAGTAAGCTCATGACATAGATATATAGCCATCTGCCTAGCCTTGACCAGGTGTTGCTTTCGAGAGTTTGACACCAAATCTGAGACGGTAATACCATAATATTTGCTGACAGTTTTTTGTACCTCATTAACCTCGATAAATAATTTTTTTGGTTTAATTAAATCACCAAGTGCGCCCTCTACAACATCTTTGGTTATAAGTGAGTGGTCGATTTGAGAGAAGTCAACAAAGGCTTTAAGCTTTAACAGCGCCCCCTCTAAATCCCTCACATTTGAAACAACATGACTTGCAATAAACAAGGCAACGTCTTCGGTAAGACTAAGAGAAATTTGTGGGTTTTGTGATTTTTTAAGCAATATTGCAGCGCGCATCTCTAATTCTGGTGGAGATAGTTGTAAATTTAGGCCTTGTGAAAACCTTGTTTTTAGTCGGTTCTCAAGATCTTTAATGTTTTTAGGAGGCTGATCACAAGTGAAGATGATTTGTTTTTTGGTGCTAAAGAGAAAATTAAAAACATGAAAAAACTCTTCTTGAGATTTGTCCTTTCCCGCAATAAGATGAATGTCATCAACTAACAAAAGGTCAGCAGACTGATAAAAAAGCTTCACGTTTTCAATTGTGTTGTGTCTAAGGCTTGTCGTAATGTTTCTAACAAAATCCATAAGAGGCACATAGATTATTTTAGCGCTAGGATTTTTTTCAAGCGCAAGGTGTCCTGCTGCTTGCATGAGATGTGTTTTTCCCAAGCCTGATTCCCCATAAATAATAAATGGATTGTAGGGAGAGGCACCAATTTTTTCAGCGATTTGTCGGCTAGCTAGAGCAGCCACTTGATTTGCTGTTCCTAAAACTAAATTATCAAAGGTATATTCTGGAAAAAGCGGTGTTGTATGATGTTTTGTTTGGCTGTTTAATTTTTTTTTGGACTCTGTTACCCCAAACCGAACTTTAATTTTTCTGTCTTGTTCTGAAACGGCAAGTACAATTGCCGACTCTAGGTTTTTGTGATTTTGAATATACTTAAGCGCTGAAGCGCTAGGTGCATTAAGATAAAGAATTTCATTTCGTTCAGAAGCTTGCAGTGGCTTGACCCACACACTATACTCGCCAAGGGGTAGAGAGCTTTTAAGAGAGTCTAAACATTTGGCCCAGGTCTGTGACATTGGAGACTAAAAAATTTGGAATTAAAATTCTAATGATACCTGTAATGACGTTAAATTTGATTAAAGCATTAATCTAGAATAGTTGGATTTAAATCCCTAA